>CAVQYJ010000001.1:0-201501 GCA_963718145.1 uncultured Alphaproteobacteria bacterium
CCATGGTGTCGACGAAGTGCGACAACGCCCGGTCGACCCGGGCGTGGCGTCGCTGGTCTCCTTGAGGTGCGCGGTCTGTCGGCCTGATCACCTGTTCGGCCTGCTCTCGCAAAATGCCTTGCTGCTCGGCAGTCAGCCCAGAGAGGTAGGCGGGGCCGGAGAGCACCGCGCGATGGTGGCGATGTCGCCGGCGTCGATCAGCGGCACGAGGCCCGTGAAGGCGACTTCCGCGCGCGCCAGAACGCGGATGTCCGATCGCTCGTTGTGCGCCTGCGCCGGAGACAGCGCCTCGTGACACTTGCGCAGGTGCGTCTCGAGCGCGCGGAGCTTGCCCAGCATGGCATCGGCCTTGCGATGGCCGCCTCGGCGAAGGGCTGGACGCGGGTGGCCAGCCGCCCCTTGTCCTCCACAGCGCGGGCGACGTCGTTGATCTTGCCATAGGCCTCGTAGATGTCCGTCAACGCGTCCCGCCCAATCCGCGTGCCCTGGCTGTCGCCTTTGAGCGTACCAGGATGGTGGTCGGCGGGATGTCGATCCGGACGATCGTTGTTTCGTCGTCATGACTTCTCCTTCAGAAGAGAATTGCGCCCGGCCATTGGTGATCCGGTTGCCGTGCAGTTCGCGGACGCCGTAGGCGAGCGCGTCGATCCAGTGGTCGCGGTTCCATTTCGGGTCGATGTCTTCGGCGCGGAGCGTGCCGCGCGGAGCCTCGGGCAGCGTCTCGATCAGATGCCGGCAGCGCTCGGTGAAGTAGAGGCCCGGGCCGTCGCCGGTCACGGCGTTGGCGAGCAATTGGCGGATCAGGTTCCACTGTCCGATGCGATCCTTTTTGTAAGGCTTGTGCGCGGGCAGGCCGGTTTGGCGGAACAGCTGGATGACGGTCTCCGACTGCAGCCCGCGCGCGTCGTCCATAACGACCTGCGGAGCGCGGCATCCGTTCCGGGCCGCCATCTCCTTGACCATCTCCGCGAACATCTGCGGCGGCGCGCCGTTGCCCAAGGAGAGGTCCGATGGGTCGGCGGTGTCGGTTTCGTCCAGCGCGATGATGGAGCCGTACTTCATCGGCCCGACGTCGGCCTTGAGTTGGCCTAGAAGGATGCCGGTGGCGGGAGCCGCCGACCCCCAGTCGCCGCCGACGACGAAGCGATAGCGCGCGTAGGTGGGCACGCGCACGATGTGCACGGCGGGGTCGAACGAGTTCGAACATGACGCCGCCGAGGACCGACCAGTCGCCGTTGATCCACGCCTGCGCCAGCGCCTTGTCGGTGCCGGTCGCCGCGTTGAGCTGGCGGGCGTAGGCCTCCCGGTCGATGTGCGGATTGTCCGCGAGGCTGGAGGTCGTCCAGATCCACCAGTCCCCAGCCTCGTCCTGGAAGGGGTGCCAGGGCGGGGCGCGGGAGACGAGGTTCCGGAACAGCACCTGGTGGCTGCGACCGTGCGGGTTGGCCGTCCAGTGAATGTCGACGCGCCTGCCGTCCGGCACGCGAAGGTTGGACCGGGCCAGCTGCATGAACTTGAAGGACTGCGGCGGGTAGTTCCCGACCTCGTCTGCGTAGAGCCCGGTGAAGGACCGGCCCTGCAGCTTCGCATAGGACGCGTCGTCGCCGATGTTGGTGAAGGTGATGACCCCGCCGGTCGGGATGGTCACCGTGCCGTCGGACTTGTTGCGGATACAGTCGGGGCCGTAGGCGATGAGGCAGATCGAAAAGACTTTTTCCTGCAGCTCCTGCAGACCGGCCCAGCTCTCCCGGAGCACAAGAGGGCGCGCGTCCGCGCCGTGTTGCCGGCAGTGGTCGATAAGGTCGAGGATCATCCAGAACGACTTCCCGGAACCGCGCCCGCCAGCATTCAGGATGTTCAGTGCCCCCGGAAAGGGAGCACCGCCTGCTGGAAACGCGTCGGGTGGACGTCACGCGCCATCTTTTTTCACTCCATCTATAATCGCCCGGAAGTCTTCCTCGGACATGCGCTCGGGGATGGGATGTTTATCTGCGTGTTGTTGGTGACGTTGCCGCCCGCCATCGCTTCGCCCTCGCGCCAGCCACAGCGGGCCTTGGCCAGGAAGATCGCGGCGATGGTGATCCCCTTCCTCGCATGAGAAAGCAGGATGTCCTGCAGTTCGTCGCCAAGGGCCGCCCGCCCTCGGTCCAAAGCCTCCCTAGTGGGGGGGTCGCGTAGGCGCAGCACACGGAAGGTCTCGCTTGATATGCCGAGCGCCTTGGCAATCGAGGCGAGGTCGCGGCCATCACGGGCCATGCGCTCCACGAGCGCGTATCCTGCGGGCTTCAGCGCGTAGTGCTGGCCGCCAGGCTGGCCTCGGCCAGCATCACATAGCGGCTGTTGGGGCCCCGCGCGGTTCGCTGGACGGTTCGCTGTCCGCCGGGATTATGGGAAGCTGTAGACACTGAGGCTTTGGCCTCTGCCGATCCGCCAACTCAAGAGCGGCGGGTCTGCCGCTCAGGACGAGGAGGATTTTGGCGCAGGGAGCGCAGCCCGTATCTCATTTTATGCCGCAGGCGACCCAGCGACGCGAAGCTGGAAGCCCAGGGGGGGAACAGCAGCCCGCCGAAGCCGTCGCGTATCCGACTTACGACCCGACTACCGATCCGACTTGCTCGAACAGCCTTCTGTTATTGAGTTATTTCTACTCTTTAAGTCGGATAGTCGGATAAGTCGGAAGAAACAGCATGTCGGCGGAGCATGGTCGGTGCATGTTGTGCGTCCGCCATCCCGAGCATGGAGTAGCGGATAGGAAAGCCCCGACTAATCCGATTACCCGACTTGTTCCGCCGTAGCGCCTTGGCGCCACAGCGGATTGCCGCAAGTCGGATGCCGTAGTCGGATGCGCAGCCGG
Source organism: uncultured Alphaproteobacteria bacterium (assembly GCA_963718145.1). Lineage (GTDB taxonomy): Bacteria > Pseudomonadota > Alphaproteobacteria > Caulobacterales > Hyphomonadaceae > UBA7672. Next base: position 2,855 of record CAVQYJ010000001.1, read on the forward strand.
AAGCCTTAGAAGGGCGGCTCTCCTTCCTTGGGCTCCTCAACGTCCAAGGCCCAGGTGGTGACGTCGTCGGGCCACTCCACCTTCCGGCCCAGGTGCTCCTCCCAGCGCGCCCGGCATGTCGCCAGATCGGAGAGCCAGTAGCCACGAGGCTGTTTCCACTTTTGGCCCAGATAGACGCGTGTTCCCTCGCCGCCGCCTGCCAACATGCGAAGGAGCGCGCCGAGCTTCTTGTCGTGTCCCTTGAGGCCATAGGCGTCGACGAGGACGCACGTCGCCGCAAACACACGGCCATGCGAGTTCGACTTGAAGTCGCCCGGTATCTCGCCGTTGCAGAGCACGCTTTGGATCGCGTCGTCGGCAGGAGGGAGGTTGAGGTCTTTCTGTCGTTGCAACGCCGCCGTCACGGGCCGGGGCCACTTCTCGAAGGCTCCATTCGCGACCCGCTCCTCCCAGTGCTTCCCGGTCAGCCATCGGAAGAAGGATGCTTTACCACCGCAGCGCCACTCCTCGGCGATAGCGCCGAAGTACTCTCGGTCGTTGTTGTGGATGCCCGCGTCGACATGCAGCACGAAGTTGCGGCGGTCGTCGCGCTCGGCGGCGATGATGCGTTCGTCGTTGGACGCCAGCGCTGCCCTGAAGGGCTTGGGCACGACAATAATATCCACGCCCTTGGCCTCGACGTTCAGGGTCGGGCACGTGATGAGCGTCTTCAGTTTCGCCGCGTGCTTGCGGTTGCCTGCAAAGAACGCTTCATCCGCGAAGATAATGCACTTGTTCATTAGGTGCTTGTTGAAGTGTCCAAGGACCTGCTGTTCATCGTCCAATGTCATTGCGTGCGGGCCGAAGTACTCCATGTAGCGCTCGATCATGAAGGTCTTTCCGGAGCCCTGCCCACCACCTAGCACAAGCGCTGTGGATGTTGGGCCGGGGTGCCAGAGGCCGTGTGCCATCCAGCCAAGCAGATACTTCAAAGTGTCCTCGTTCCCGCCGCACACGTTGTAACGGAGGTGGTGCATCCACCGCTTGCAGTAAGTGGGATCTTCCGGGCCATCCAGTTCGGAGTTGGAGGTGGACACGTCCGGGCCCATGTTGAAAGTCGGCCCGCCGGCAAGCCCAACGGGCCATCCTTGCCACAGGTTCACCACGCCAGACGGCATCTGCGACTGGTGCGTGCCAGGCCGGAACTCAGCCTTCTCGAACCGCGTCGTAGTCCTGTGGCGCAGCCAGACATCAGCGGCCTGCTTGTAGACGACGCTTCCGTCCTCTTGGCGGACTTCGATCACCTTGTGCAAATTCGCCGTCCGGAAATCGCCAACAGATTGCGTGACGATTTCGCCATTGTCGAACCAACACACCCGCGGCTTGCCTCCCCAGTTCTCGATGGTGAACTTATGGCAGAACTCGTCGAGATAGCAGTCGATCGGTGTACCTTGCAGCTTGTTTAGAACGTCAAGCTCCGCGTCCGTCAGCTCCAAATGCGCCGACCATTCACGACTGTCAGGTTGAACGCCGAGGCGCTGACAGCGCGCGAGGTAAGCCTGCCAGGTGATGCGCTTTCGCAGTATCCATGGACGAGCGCAGATGCTCTTGTCGATCTCCTCGTCAACCGGAGGTTCGTTCAGCGGCGAAGGCGAGCGCGCCGGAGGCATATGCTCCGCAGCGCCTAATATGATTGCTTGGTTGGGCGGCTCGTTGAATTGTTGGGCATCCATCATTTTGTTCCTTGCTTGATGGGTTGCTGTGAGAGGCAAATGTTCGGCCCGCGTCGTGGTCGCGACGCGGGCCAACTTTCATGCGGCATCCGCGCGGTGCCTCTCGATCCACGCGCGCACGTCCACTACGCGGTAGCGGACAGCTCCGTTTTTGCCGGTGCCGAGCTTCGAAAACGCCGGACCGGTACGCTTCGAGCGCATCGCTTCCAGAGCTCGGGGCGAGAAGCCCGTGAGCTGCGAGACCTGGCGAGGAGTGAGATACTCTGGCGCGAGCGTTGGCGACGCGCCGTCGTAAGAGGAAGAGTTGGGCGCGCCGTTGCGACGCGCCACGTCGTGGCACAAAGTTGATTGCATGGCTGCGAACAGCTCAACTGTTGGCGGGAGCTACCCCGCTAGGTTGATGCCCCGTCACGGGCGCGTTCGGACATTCGGCAGCCGTTTACTGAACCGGGGGGCCCTGCGAAGGGAGCCATTCCGTCCGGTCTGACGGCATCCGCCACCTCTGGACAAGCCAGCGGCCCGGTATGGAACGAATGTAGAACCGCTAGGCCCCGCTCGCAACCTCTTCGAGCACTTATTTCCTTGGCAACCCCCGTTTCAATCCCAACCGGACGCACTAAAACTTCGGGGGCGGATGGGTTTTGGGAGGGCGGCAGTAATGCCGAAGAATCTTCGGGCCGATATCGATTGGCATCGGGCGCGCCTAGCCTTCTACCGGCAGGCGTTGGAGGAGCTAGACGCCTTGCCGGATGTTGCGGAGAAGGTCGCCCGGCAGGAAGGCATCAAGACGATCATCGCCGATCTTCAGCGCACGATGTCTGATCTGGAGCGCGTGCTAGGTCAGAGAGGCTAGACGCTCTGAACTTTCATCCAGTGCGCTTCATTCCCCGCACATTTCCAAAAGTTGCGAGGTCATCCGTCCCCTGCGTGGCCAGCAGCCGGTCGAACAAGCGCCTTCTCATGGATGTAAACGCCGTCGATCCCGGCACGGCGTGGTCCAGCATCAAGCGCGCGTCGATCTTGTCGATGCCCAGGCGCTGCGCCGCTGTGCGGTAGGTGTGGCGCAGGATGTGCCCGGTCTGGTTGGGCAGCCCCTTTTCTTTCCAGGCGACGGTGTGGATCATGCGCCCTTGCTTGGTGCGCGAGCGCGATGGGAAAACCCACTCGGTGTTCGGATAGAGCACGTCGCCGTATTTGAAGGCGTCCTTGATCAGGTCCACCATGTACTCGGACAGCGGCAGGTCGAACGAGCGCCCCGACTTCATGCGCGGGATTGATATGGCCTTCTTGTCGAGGTGAACCCATTCCCGCCGCAATGAGACGAGGCAGCCAGGGCGGAGGCCCGACAGCAGCCCAAAGGTGTGCATGATCCGGCGGAGCGGGTTGGGCAGGGACTGAACCTTGCCCCACCATTCAGGCATTTCCTCGGGCAGCATGATCCGGCTGCCGGAGCGCTCCGGGTTCATGGTGACGGCGCTGATCGGGTTGGGCGGCAGGGCGTCGGGGTCGTCGACCACCCGGAGCGCCAGGTTGTAGGCCGCCCGGAAGTCCTTCATGGCCTGGTTGGCCACCCTTGGGCCGTGCTCCCGGCTGATCCGCTTGTGCTCCTCCCGGGCCATGCTTCTCTTTATTTCCGTGATGGGCAGGGGCTTCCAGGCCCGGAGGTACCGGTCCAGCCGGTCGAGGATGTCGACCATGGTTCGGTCGGCCCGGTCCCGGGTGCGCATGTCGGAAGTGTACTCCTTGAACATGCGCTCGACGGTCCAGACATGCGCGCCGTCCCCGTACCCTCCGGGCAGGGCGTTGGGGTCGATCCCCTTCTTGATCTTTGCGATCACCTCCTCGGCCTTGGTCCGGGCGTCGTCGAGGCAGAGGTCGTCGATCGTGCCCAGGGTGTGGCGGACGGTCTTGGCTAGCCGTCGGCGGCCTCGCTGGCCGACCCACAGGTCCTTCTGGACCTTGTAGGACTTCGACAGCTTGTTGACCGTGACGAGCAGGCCGACGACGCGGGTGTCACGCACGAAGTAGGGGGCGCTTGCGTTGGGGAGGCCCCGGATGAATCCTTCCGTGAGCCGCCGAGGCGGATAAGTTGTGGTCACTGTTGAGCTCCTTAGCGAACCGTTTTGCGAACCGCGCCCGAACCGTTTTCGAACCGGGTGACCCGGAGGACGGTGGGGGTTCTAGGAAGAGCTCTGTCCGCGAGGTGACTCCCAGACAATCAGTTTTGGTGGGTCTAGGAGGATCGAGGGGTTGTGGCCCCTGAATCTTCTAAGCGGGTGGTTGCAGGTTCAAGTCCTGCCGGGATCGCCAGTCTTGCCCCCTCGCACCCCCGGGAAATCCACCGGCTGTGTCGTGTCCGGGAACCTGCTTCGGCTGGGCGACGTTTGATGTGCGGGACGGCGCCGCCCGCCTTCGGGCACCCTTACCGAGGAGACGCACATTGGACGCGATCACACTGCTGCGCGATGACCACCAGCTTCTCCGCAGGCTGAGCAAGGAATTGGCGGAGACGACGGAGAGGGCAGTCGAGACCCGCAAGAAGCTTCTGAAGCGGCTTGAGGCCGAATTGAAGGCGCACACGACGGTCGAGGAGGAACTGTTCTATCCGGCCCTGCTGGATGCATCCGATGACATCGAGGATGCGCGCATGGTGGCGGAAGGGATCGAGGAGCACCGGGCCTGCGACAAGAAGGTGATCCCCGACATGCACAAGGCCGATCCGTCGTCCATCGCCTATTCGGGCGAGGCGAAGGTGCTGAAGGACTACATCCACCACCATCTCGGCGAGGAGGAAGAGGAGATGTTTCCCAAGGCCCGCAAGCTGATCCCGGCCGCCGCGCTGAAGGAGCTGGGCGAGCGGATGCTGGCGCGGAAGAAGGAACTGCTCGGCGAAGTTGCTTGAGGGCTTGATGCTGAGCGCCGCGGAACGGGCACAAGCAGCGGGACTGCAGGGCCGAAATCGGGCGTGAATTCTTGCGAGGATGGGGGGCAGGGGGCGTGACCCTGACGCGCAAGGACGTGCACACAAAAAATGGCGTTGTCCGGCTGCGGTTCTTCGGCGAGGCAGGCAAGCGAATTCAAAGGACTGTCGAGGACGCGGCGCTGGGGAAAGCCCTCACCGCCCTGAAGGCGCAGCCGGGTGACATGCTGTTCACATGGACGGACAAGGATGGACAGAACCGCTGTCTCGGCGCGGACCGGGTCAACGCCGCGTTGCCGCGGCTCAATTGTGGCGGGGGCGCTGCCGGATGCTGACTGGACGAGCAGGGGGCCGAAGGGACGCCCTCAAGCAGTCGATCAGGTCGAGCGCCAAATTCCCCGCAAATACGCCTACGCTGGCCGGGCGAAGCTATGTGCACCCTTTGGTCCAGACTGCATTTGTTGATGACACATTCGACCCGGCCCCCTTGTTCACGGGGCCACAGAGGGCAGGATTGACCCGCGGCGAAACCGCACTGCGCCGCATGCTCAAGCGCAAGGCGGAGAGCTAATGTTGCTGCACGTTCTAGTCGCAAAGTGTGTGTCGCACGCATCACCAGGGGCGATCGTCAACCGCAAGTGTTCGCCGGACCCGTGATGAAGGGTGGAGCCAAGGCCTAGATTCTACTATTATTCCGACTCATGCGTCGGGGAGTTTGAAGCAGTCCGCCCTCTTCAATTCTGCGCATCGGCGCCGACATCTGAAGAGAGGTGTCCCTTGTCGCACCACCGGGGTAGCGTCGCCGCACCCGCCACGTGGCGCCGCGCTCATCCCGCAAGGGTGCAGCCTGCGAGGGAGACCGGGCCGCTCGAATGAGTGACGCTCTGACGTGAATGCACGTGCCTCTTGTTTTCAGGGAGCTACGATGTCGCGCGATCTATTCGACAGCTACACCAAGGCCTTCGAGTCACGTCGCGAGACGTTGATGACGATCGCCGAATACCTAGAGGGCTGCCGCAAGGATCCGCTGATGTATGCGGGCCCGCACGAGCGCCTCCTTGCCGCGATCGGCGAGCCGGAGATGATCGACACGTCGCGGGACTCGCGGCTGGGGCGCATCCACTCCAACCGGACGATCCGCATCTATCCAGTGTTCTCGGAATTCTACGGCATGGAGGAGACGATCGAGCGGATCGTCGCCTTCTTCCGGCAAGCGGCGCAGGGCCTCGAGGAGCGCAAGCAGATCCTCTACCTGCTGGGCCCGGTCGGCGGCGGCAAGTCGTCGCTGGCGGAGCGCATCAAGGCGCTGATCGAGGACCAGCCGATCTATGTGCTGAAAGCCGGCAATGATCTCTCGCCGGTGTTCGAGAGCCCGCTGGCTCTGTTCGATCCGGATGTCCAGGCCGAGCAGCTGCAGCGCGACTACAACATCCCGCGGCGGCGCCTCACCGGCTTGATGAGCCCGTGGGCGCTGAAGCGGCTCGACGAGTTCGGCGGGGACATCACCAAGTTCCGCGTCGCCAAGATCAAGCCGAGCCGGCTGCGCCAGATCGCGGTCGCAAAGACAGAGCCGGGCGACGAGAACAACCAGGACATCTCCTCGCTGGTCGGCAAGGTCGATATCCGCAAGCTGGAAATGCATTCGCAGAACGACCCGGACGCCTATTCGTATTCGGGCGGCCTGAACCGAGCGAACCAGGGCGTCCTGGAGTTCGTCGAGATGTTCAAGGCGCCGATCAAGATGCTCCACCCGCTGCTCACCGCGACGCAGGAGGGCAATTATGTCGGCTCGGAGAATATCGGCGCGATCCCGTTCACCGGCATCGTGATGGCCCACTCGAACGAGGCCGAATGGCGCACGTTCAAGAACAACAAGTCGAACGAAGCCTTCATCGACCGGATCTATGTGATCAAGGTGCCGTACGTCCTGCGCGTGACGGAAGAGACCAAGATCTACGACAAGCTGGTGCGCACCTCGGAGCTGGCGGCGGCGCCGCTGGCCCCGGGAACGCTGGAGATGATGGCGCGGTTCTCGGTGCTGTCACGCCTCAAGCCGCACGAGAACTCCAACCTGTTCGCCAAGATGCGCGTCTATGACGGGGAAAGCCTGAAAGAGGTCGACCCCAAGGCGCGGACGCTGCAGGAATACAAGGACGCGGCCGGCGTCGACGAGGGCATGGAGGGGATATCGACCCGCTTCGCCTTCAAGGCGCTGTCAGCCACGTTCAACCACGACACCGAGGAAGTCGCGGCCGATCCGGTTCATCTCATGTATGTGCTGGAGCAGGCGATCAAGCGCGAGCAATACCCGGACGACACCGAGGGTTCGTACCTCGAATTCATCAAGGCTGATCTCGCGCCGCGCTATGCGGAGTTCATCGGCCACGAAATCCAGAAAGCGTATCTGGAGAGCTATCACGACTACGGCCAGAACCTGTTCGACCGCTATGTCGACTATGCCGATGCGTGGATCGAGGACCAGGACTTCAAGGATCCCGACACGGGCCAGATGCTCGACCGGGAGCTGCTCAATCAGGAGCTGTCGAAGATCGAGAAGCCGGCGGGCATCGCCAACCCCAAGGACTTCCGCAACGAGGTGGTGAAGTTCACGCTGCGGGCGCGGGCCAACAACAAGGGCCGCAATCCTTCATGGACCAGCTATGAGAAAATCCGGGAGGTGATCGAGCGGCGGATGTTCAGCCAGGTCGAGGACCTGCTGCCGGTGATTTCGTTCGGGTCGAAGAAGGACAGCGAGAGCGAGAAGAAGCACGACGAGTTCGTACAGCGCATGGTGGAGCGGGGCTACACCGAGCGGCAGGTTCGCCGCCTGGTGGAGTGGTACATGCGAGTGAAGCAGGCCAGCTAGGCTTTCTGGCGCAGCTATGTGGACTCCTCGATGAACATCATCGACCGACGGCGTGAAGGGGGCAAATCGCTGGCGAACCGCCAGCGATTCATAAGGCGCGCGCGCGCCCTTGTCCGGCGGGCGGTGCGCGAGGCTTCGGCCAAGCGCTCGATCAAGGATATCGAAAAGGGCGGAGACATTGTCGTTCCGGCCGACGGCGTGCGCGAGCCTGTGCTCCGCCGCGGGCCGATTGGCGGCAGTCGCGAATACGTGTTGCCGGGCAACAAAAAGTACATCCAGGGCGACACGATCGCGCGGCCCGAGGACGAGGAGGGCGGCTCGGGCGCTTCGGACGGCGGCGAAGGCGAGGATGATTTCCGCTTTGCGCTGTCAGACGAGGAATTCCTCGACCTGTTCCTCGAAGACCTGGAGCTTCCCGATCTCGCCAAGCGGCAGGTGATGGGCGTGGAAGAGACGCAGCCGGTGCGGGCGGGCTATCGCTCGTCAGGTCCGCCGGCGTCTCTGTCCGTGGTGCGCACGATGCGCAATTCGCTGTCGCGGCGCATGGCGCTGGGGCGGCCGAAGCCGGAAGAGGTCGCGGCGCTGGAAGCCGAAATCGTGAGGCTGGACGACGAGGGTGGACGTGACGAGGACGTGAAGGCGAAGCGCGAAGAACTGGCGCGCAAGCTGAAGAAGATGCGGCTGGTGCCGTTCATTGATCCATTTGACGTGCGCTATCGCCGCTATGATCAGGTACCCAAGCCCGTCGCGCGTGCGGTGATGTTCTGCCTGATGGACGTCTCTGGCTCGATGGACGAGCACATGAAGGACCTCGCGAAGAGGTTTTACTCGCTGCTCTACCTGTTCCTGAAGCGGCGCTACAAGCGCGTGGACGTGGTGTTCATCCGCCATACGCACGAGGCCAAGGAAGTGGACGAGGACACGTTCTTCCACAGCCGCGAGTCCGGCGGCACGGTGGTCTCGACGGCTCTTGAGGAAATGGCGCGCGTCATCCAGGACCGCTTTCCGGCGACACAGTGGAACATCTATGCGGCGCAGGCCTCCGACGGCGACAACCTGCCCATGGACAATTCCAACACGATCAATCTGCTCAAGACGGCGATCCTGCCGCTGTGCCAGTATTACGCCTATCTCGAGGTCGGGCATGCCAAGGATGACTCGGGCGGCGAGGCGTCGTCGCTGTGGCGGGCCTACGAACTGGTGGCCGGGAGCGACGAGCGGATGGCGATGCGCAAGGTGAGCCATCGCCGCGACATCTATCCGGTGTTCCGCGAGCTCTTCGAGAAGTCAGATGCGAAGGCGGCGTTCCGATGAGCGATGCACCCACGGCCCCGCGCAAATCGAAATCGCGTATCATTGCGGCGACGCCGGAACAGCAGGCGGCGCTGCTGTACCAGGGGCCGGACTGGAACTTCGACATTCTCGGTCGCATCTTCGACGCAGTACGCGACGTGGGCGAGGGCGAGATGGGGCTCGACACCTATCGCACGCAGATCGAGGTGATCACGTCGGAGCAGATGCTGGATGCGTATTCCAGCGTCGGCATGCCGCTGTTCTACAAGCACTGGAGCTTTGGCAAGGATTTCGCGCGCAACGAGGCGCTGTACCGGAAGGGCTGGCAGGGGCTTGCCTACGAGATCGTCATCAATTCCGACCCGTGCATCTGCTACATCATGGAGGAGAACTCCGCGACGATGCAGACGCTGGTGCTGGCGCACGCTGCGATGGGGCACAACCACTTCTTCAAGAACAACTACGTGTTCAAGCAGTGGACCGACGCGAGCGGCATCGCGGACTATCTCTCCTTCGCCAAGAGCTTCATCGCCAAGTGCGAGGAGCGGTATGGCATCGAGGCGGTGGAGCGGCTGGTCGACGCAGCGCACGCTCTGCAGAGCCATGGCATCCACCGCTATCCGGGCAAGCGCTCGATGGATCTTCGCTCGGAGGAGCGGCGCGAGCAGGAACGCCGGGCGCATGGCGAGGCGCTGTTCAACGACCTGTGGCGCACCGTGCCCCAGGGAAAAGGCAAGAAGGCGTCGAAGAAGAAGACCGACGAGGATCGGCGCCGGGCCATCCTGAAGTTGCCGGAGGAGAACATCCTCTACTTCCTCGAGAAGACCGCTCCGCGTCTCGCCGGCTGGCAGCGCGAGATCCTGCGCATCGTTCGCCTGATTGCGCAGTACTTCTACCCGCAGCGCCAGACCAAGATGATGAACGAAGGCTGCGCCTGCTTCACCCATCACCGCATCATGTCCCGACTTCATGAGAAGGGTCAGATCGACGACGGCGCATTCCTCGAATTCCTGCACTCGCACACCAGCGTGGTGATGCAGCCTGATTTCGATGACCGGCGCTTCTCGGGCATCAACCCCTACGCGCTCGGCTTTGCGATGATGCAGGACATCGAGCGCATCGCCCTGACGCCGACGGACGAGGACCGCTTGTGGTTCCCTGACATCGCCGGCAATGGCGACGCCTATGGCACGCTGCGCGAGGTGTGGGCGAATTTCCGCGACGAGAGCGTGATCTCGCAATACCTGTCGCCGCATGTGATCCGGAAGATGGGTCTCTTCCAGCTGGTCGATGACCATGACGAGGAAGAGATGGAGGTCGCCGCCATACATGACGAGCGCGGCTATCGCGAAGTGCGCCGGGCGCTGGCGCGGCAGTACGACATGGGCCGGCGCGACCCCGACATCCAGGTGATCGACGTGGACCTGACGGGCGACCGCAGGCTGGAGCTCAAGCACAATGTGCTCGACGGCGTGACGCTGGAGGAGAAGGACGCGGACCGCGTGCTGCAGCACCTGGCCGACCTGTGGGGCTATGAGGTGCGGCTGGTCGAGAGCGACGACGAGACGGTCTATGCCGAGCACAAGGCGGAGCCGATGAGGCCGTTTGCCTGAACTGATTCCCCGTCCCTTTGGGATTGCCCAGCATCGCCAGGCTCGCGCAGACAGCGAACACTCCCGCTCTTGTGAGCAGGTGCACAACAAGAACCGGGTTCCATCCGGCTTTCCATCTCCCAAAATCAGGCGCTAAGCTTGACGCAAACGTCCGGTCAGCGGGTTGGCGCGAGAGCCGTACACAGGGAGGAGAGAATGCCTGCAACGATCGCCCGATGGGCGTTTGCGGCCTTGTATCTGGTCATTGCGGTGGTTGCGGCGTGGGGCGGGTTTGTCGCCGTGAATCCGCCGGCTGGCCCGAACGGGATCGCGCCGCCGGTCAACCCGGCGATGACCATGACGGCGGTGTTCTACGCCCTTACCGCGATCGGCTTCCTGGGCGCGGCGGCGTTTGCCGTCATGCGGACGCTCAGGAAGGACCCGATGAGCCTGGTCACAGGCCTCAACGCGGCTTTTGCGGCGGCGCTGTCGGCGATCGCCGTTTACCTGATCTGGCTGGGCGGAACGCTCATCAGCCTTGGGGGGAGCTGGTATTACCTGGTCGCGGGTCTGGCCCTGCTGGCGGTCGCAGTCCTGATCGTGATGCGCAATCCACGCGCGCCTCTGGTCTATGCCGGCATCCTCGCCGTGACGGTGCTCTGGTCGGTGTTCGAGGTCGGGCTCGATTTCGTGCAGCTCCTGCCGCGCCTGGCTGCGTGGATCGTCGTTGGCCTGTGGTTCCTGACGCCGTGGTACCGCAATGGAATGCGGCCTTCGGTCGAGGCGGCGCCGCCGCGCGGATCGCGCTGGGTGGGCTTCGCCCAGATCGCTGGCGTGCTGCTGCTCGCGCTGGCGGGCCTGCAGGGCTATTCGGTCGTCGAGGGGACGAAGAATGCCGATCCGCCGTCGGCGCAGGTCAATGACTGGCGCTTCTATGGCGGCGTGGCGGGCGGGCAGCGCTTCGCCTCGATCGACCAGATCAATCTCGATAATGTCGGCAAGCTGCAGAAGGCGTGGGAATTCCGCACCGGCGTCGCCTATGACTACAAGAACACGCCGCTGATGGTGAACGACCTCGTCTACACCTGCACGGCGGGCAATACGCTGATCGCCATCGAGGCCGACACCGGCAAGGAGCGCTGGCGCTATGACACGCGCACCAAGGCCGGCGGCGGGGAGGATCTCTCCCGCGCATCCACCTTCGCGCGCACCTGCCGCGGCCTCGGCTATCACGAAGCGCCGGCGGACTATGCCGGCGAGTGCCCCAAGCGCATCATCACCGGCACGACCAACGCCGAGCTGATCGCGGTCGATGCGATGACCGGTTCGCCATGCCGCAGCTTCGGCTTCGACGGGCGGGTGAACCTGCGCTCCGGCATGGGGCCGCACGCGCCGGCGCTCTATTTCGTGACGTCCACGCCGACAGTAGCGCGGGACAATGTGGTGGTTGGCGGATGGGTGGCCGACACCCAGCAGCTTGGCATGCCTTCGGGCGTCATCCGCGCCTACAACGCCATGACCGGGCAGTTCGCCTGGGCATGGGACATGGGCAATCCGGGCTATCACGGCCTGCCGGACGAGGGCGGCGAGTTCACCCGCGGCACGCCCAACTCCTGGTCGAACATGAGCTATGACCCAGAGCTGAACTACGTCTTCGCGCCGATGGGCAATTCGTCTCCCGACTATTTCGACGGCGAACTGCGCACGGAGTTCGCGGAGAAATACGCCAGCGCCACCGTGGCGATCGATGCGGCGACGGGCGAGGCGAAGTGGTCCTACCAGACCGTGCACCGCGACATCTGGGACTGGGACGTTCCCTCTCAGCCTGTGCTGGTCAACATCCGCAAGGATGGTCAGGGCGAGTTGATCCCCGCTGTCGCCCAGCCGACCAAGCGCGGCGAAATCTTCCTGCTCGACCGGCGCACCGGGGTTCCGATCTACGACATCCCGGAGCTGCCCGTTCCGCAGAAGCCGGAAGTGGGAGAGACCGTCACGGCGACGCAGCCCTTCTCGCCGCTGCCGCACTTCCGCGCCGACCGGAACGAGGACAACATGTGGGGCATGACCCCGCTGGACCAGCTCTGGTGCCGCGTCGAGTTCAAGAAGATGCGGTATGAGGGCCACTTCACGCCGCCCATGCGCGGCGGCGGCGGACCCGGCGAGAGCAAGGCGAGCTGGGGCGGTACGTTCCAGTATCCGGGCAATGCCGGCGGCTTCAACTGGGGCTCCGTCTCGGTGGACGCCGACAACGGACTGTTGATCGGGGCGCCCATGCTGATGGGCAACCGGATCGTGCTGCGCAGCCTTGAGGATCGCGCCGAGCAGGCGGCTGAGCGGCGCGCACGCGCCGAGGCGGCGGCCGCCCGCGCTGGGCAGGCAGGTGGTCCAGGTGGTCCGGGCGCAGGTCCGGGGGGACCGGGTGGCGGCGGCGGCTTCGGCGGCCCTCCGTCGCGCGATCCGCGGTTCGCTCCCGAGCGCGTGAGCTATACGGCGGGCACGTCGCCGTTCATGTCTGACTGGAAGCTTCCGCTTCCGTTCATGAATGTCGGGACTGACCTGCCGTGCTTTGCGCCGCCCTATGGCGAGATCGGCGTGATCGACCTCAACACCAAGAAGCTGCTGTGGAAGCGGCCCATCGGGTCGATGCGTGACAGCGGGCCGTTCGGCATCGCGTCGGGACTGCCCCTCATGGTCGGCACGCCGGTCCAGGGAGCGTCAGTCACGACACGCGGCGGGCTGGTGTTCCATGGCGGCGCGATGGACGCGACCTTCCGCGCGTTCGACGTCCGCACCGGCAAGGTGAAGTGGGAGGCCAGGCTTCCGGGCAGCGCCCACGCCTCGCCGATGAGCTACATGACTTCGCAGGGCAAGCAGTATGTGCTGATCACCGTGCCGAACCCGAGCTGGCGCTATCCACGCCCCAGCGCCGGCGAGGCGGACGGCCCATCGGACGATCGCGGCGGATACGTGATCGCCTATGCACTGCCGGACGGCGTGAAGTAGGCGGCAGCCAAAAACGAAAGAGGCCCGGAGCGATGCTCCGGGCCTTCTTCGTTTCAGGCAAGGGCGAAGATCTACTTGATCTTGCCTTCCTTGAAATCGACGTGCTTGCGCACGACCGGATCGTACTTCTTCAGCACGAGCTTCTCCGTCTGGGTGCGCGGGTTCTTCTTGGTGACATAGAAGAAGCCGGTGTCGGCCGACGAGTTGAGACGGATCTTGATGCTGGTCGGCTTGGCCATGTGGGCGGTTCCGGCGGTCTGGAAAATTGGAAGCGTGCTTAGACAGGGCCAAGGGCGCCGAGTCAAGCATTCGGCTCAAGTATTTGAAACTATGGGAGTTTCTGGTTAGCCAATGCGCTCGCGAACGTGTCCGGATTCCGCCCAGTAGAGGTAGAACGGCCTGGCTGCTTCCTGGCGCACGAGCCGCGCTTCAACCTCCGAGATGACGAAGCGGGTGACGTTGGGCAGGTCGAGTTCTGCGACCTCGGGCAGGGTGAACCAGCGCAGGTCGTTGAGTTCACGGCCATCCATGGGCGGGCGATCGTCGATGAGGGCGTCGGCGGCGTCAGCCATGAAGAAGCGGGCGTCGAAGCGCTTGTGGCGCATCGGCGGCGTGATCGCACGGCCGATGAAGGAGAAGCCTTCGAGGCAAGGCGCCGCACCCTGCGCATAGTAGTCCGTCCAGGACGGCGGCGTGTCGCTGAAGGGGCCGGAAGATTTGCCGACGATGAGGCCGGTCTCCTCGAACATTTCCCTGATCGACGTAAGCGGGAAGGCGCGGGTGGCGCGGGTGTTCTTGAAGCGCAGCTGCTGGTCGATCTCGTCGCGCAGCTCGCTCACCGAAGGCGCGCCGGCGTCCTCGTCATCGACCCGGCCGCCGGGGAAGACATACTTGTTCGGCATGAAATCGTGTCCGGCGCTGCGGCATCCCATGAGGATGCGCGGGCCGTCAGGCGTCGTGCGGTAGAGGATCAGCGTGGCGGCGTCGCGCGGGACGGGCGGCTCGCCGCCGATGGCGGCGGCTTCGGCGCGGATGGCGTCGGGCTCGCCGAGCGGGTCCTTCTGCGCCGCAGCCTTGGCGGCGGCGACCTGCGCGGGATCATCATCGGGGTCGAAGGGTCTGGTCATCTGCCCTTCTTCTTCTTGTTCTTGCCGTAGCTGGCCTTGCCGCCCCCCGGGCCCTTCCTGTTGGTGTGCCGGACATTGGGCGGGCGGCCTCCGCCATCCTGCGGACGGCGGCGCGCGGGGTTGGCGCGGTTGTGCTGCGGCCGTTCCGGCGCTCGTAGATCCGTGCGGCGCGGGCGCGGCGGGGACTGCATCGAGAACAGCAGTCCGCCGGTGAGGGGCGTTGCTTCCATCAGTTTCACCTGCACGGTCATGCCCATTTCATAGCGCTGGCCGGAGCGTTGCGCCACAAGGGCGGCGTGCGCCTCGTCGTGGATCCAATATTCCTCGCTGAGGCGAGAGGCGGGGATGAAACCGTCTGCGCCGTTTTCGGCGAGGCGCACGAAGAGGCCGGCGCGGGTGACGCCGGCGATGCGGGCGTCGAACACGGCGCCGATGCGGTCGGCCATGAAAATGGCGAGGTAGCGGTCGGTCGCCTCGCGCTCGGCCGCCATGGAGCGGCGCTCCGTCATGGTGACGTGTTCGGCCTGCTCTTCGAGGCGGACGATGTCTTCACTGGTCGATCCGTCCGGCCCGAGGTTCAGGGCGCGGATGAGGGCGCGGTGGACGATGAGATCGGAGTAACGGCGGATCGGCGAGGTGAAGTGGGCGTAGCGTTGCAGGTTCAGCCCGAAATGGCCGAGGTTCTCGTCGGCGTAGCGGGCCTGGGCCTGGGTGCGCAGGACCATCTCGTTGACGAGATGCTCGTTCTCCGAGCCTTTGGCTTCGGCAAGCAGCCTGTTGAAGCGCTGGCCGGATACGGTCTCGCCCTTTGTCCATTTGAGCCCGATGGTCGGCAGGAAATTGCCGAGGCCGGAGATCTTCTCCTCCGACGGTTCCTCGTGCACGCGGTAGACCAGCGGCGAACGCTTGTCCTCGAGCGTTTCCGCTGCGCAGACATTGGCCTGGATCATGAATTCCTCGATCAGGCGGTGGGCGTCGAAGCGCTCGCGCAGGGAGATCGAGGTGATCTTGCCGTCCTCGCTGATGCGCACGCGGCGCTCGGGCAGGTCGAGGTCGAGCGGGTGGCGCGTGTCGCGCGCCTTGCTGACGGCGCGGTAGGCCGCCCACAGCGGCTTCAGGACGTTATCGAGAAGCGGCTGGGTCTTGGCGTCGGGGCGGCCGTCGATGGCGTCCTGGGCCTGGCGGTAGGACAGCTTGGCGGCCGAGCGCATCTTGCCGCGAATGAAGCGGTGCTTCTTCTTGTGGCCGCCTGCGTCGAAGAACATCTCGATGGCGAAGGTCTCGCGCAGTTCGTTCTCTTTCAGCGAGCAGAGGTCGGCCGAGAGGTGTTCCGGCAGCATGGGCGAGACGCGGTCGGGGAAGTAGGTGGAGTTGCCGCGCCGGTAAGCTTCGCGATCAAGCAGCGTACCGACCCGGACATAGGCCGCGACGTCGGCGATGGCGACGATAACGCGCCAGCCGCCCTTTCCATCAGGCTCGGCATAGACGGCGTCGTCATGGTCGCGCGCATCTTCGGGGTCGATGGTGATGAGCGGGATGCGCGTCAAGTCCTCGCGCGGCGACGGGGCTGGCTTCGCCTTGCTGGCTTCCTCGATCACGGCCTCGGGGAATTCGTCCGGCACGCCATGGGTATGCATGGCGATGATGGAGGCGGCGCGCGGATCGTCGGCGCGGCCGATGACTTCGACCACGCTGGCGCGGCGCGGGCCGTAGCCGCGGGCCGGGCGGGCGTTGATGCGCACCAGATCGCCGTCGGCCGCATTGCGGGCGTCGGGCTTCTCGATGATGTAGTCGTTCTTCTCCTTGCGGGATGTCGGCTCGACCACGCCGCCATAGCGGTTGGCGCGGTAGACGCCGATCAGCGAGGTCTCGGGCATCGCATCGATCTTCTTGATCGCTTGCGCACGCCAGATGCCATCAGCGCCCTTCGAGATGCGCGACAGCGCGCGCTCGCCGACGCCAAGCGCGATCTCGCGACCCTTGGATGAGGAGCCCTTGTAGATGATGTCGGGACCGTAGGGGCCGTCGCGGCCCACGGAGCGGCCGATGAGTTCGCCGTCCTTGTCGATGCGCTCGAACTTCACGATGCCTGTGGGCGGCGGCATTTCGGCCGGCTGGAAGGCGCGCTTGGCCGTGCGCACGAGGGCGCCTTCGGCTTCAAGCTCGTTGAGGATGCGGCGCAGTTCGGGCCGGTGTTCGGTCGCCACGTCGAGGCCGCGGGCGATGTCGCGCTTGGCGCCGTGGCTCGGGTTCTTCTCGAGATAGTCGAGGACCATCTCGCGCGTCGGCGGACCTTGTGTTCGGGGAGCGCGGCTCATGCCTCGTCTGCGGTTGCCTTCGCTCGCTTGGGTTTGGCCGGGGCCTTCCTGGCCGCGGGCTTGTCCGCTTTTGCGGACGTCTTCTTGGTCGTTGATTTCTTTTCTCCAGTTTCAGCGACAGCCTTCCTGGCTGGCGCTTTTGCCGCTTTCTTCTTTCCCTTCATTTTCGTTGAGGGGGCGGCGAGGGCGCGGGCATCGACCAGTTCGATCGCTTGTTCAAGCGTGATCGAGGCAGGGTCCGCTCCGCGCGGGATGTTGGCATTTATCGTGCCATGCTTGAGATAGGGTCCAAATCGGCCAGAATAAAGGCGGATCGGTTCGCCATCGGTGTGGCTGCCCATTTCGCGGAGCGGCGGGGCGGCCTGGCCGCGTCCGCGACCGGCGCCTTTTCCGGCCCGCTTTTCGGCGATCAGCGTGACGGCGCGGTTGAGCCCGATCTCGAACAGTTCGTTGACGTCGGGCACGTTGGCGTAGGTCTTGAGGTGCTTCACGTAAGGGCCATAGCGGCCGAGATTGGCTTCGATGGGCTCGCCGTCTTCGGGGTGCTTGCCGACTTCGCGCGGGAGGGAGAGCAGTTTCAGCGCGCGTTCGAGATCGAGTTCGGCCACCGGCCATCCGTTGGGGATGGACGAGCGGCGCGGCTTCTCGCCCTTGTCGACCGGATCGGGCCCAAGCTGCACATAGGCGCCGAAACGGCCCGACTTGAGATAGACAGGCGCGCCGTCCGGATCGTTGCCCAGCACCTTGCCTTCAGGCGGGATGTCAGTCTGGCCGGGCTGTTCTGCGCCGAAGGGCCGCGTGAAGCGGCAATCGGGATAGTTGGAACAGCCGATGAAGGCGCCGAACTTGCCGAGCTTCAGTGACAGCTGGCCGACGCCGCAGGTGGGGCATTTGCGCGGGTCGACGGATTTGCCGTCCGCGTCGGTCTTGGGCGGGAAGATGTGCGGTTCGAGGACTTCGTTGAGCGCGTCGATCACATTGGTGACGCGAAGCTCGGCCGTAGCGCCGATCGCCCCGTTGAACTCCTTCCAGAAGTCGCGCAGGAGATCCTTCCACGCGAGCTTGCCGTCGGAGACGAGGTCGAGCTTTTCCTCGAGGGCGGCGGTGAAATCGTATTCCACGTACCGGGCGAAGAACTTCTCGAGGAAGATGGTGACGAGCCGGCCCTTGTCCTCGGGATAGAAGCGCTTCTGTTCGAGGCGGACATAGTCGCGGTCGATCAGGGTCGAGAGCGTCGAGGCGTAGGTGGAGGGGCGGCCGATGCCCAGTTCTTCCAGTTTCTTGACGAGGGAGGCTTCCGAATAGCGCGGCGGCGGTTCGGTGAAGTGCTGGGTGTGTTCGGCCGAGAGGAGCTTGGGCGTGTCGCCCTGGCGCAAGGCCGGCAGGCGGCCGCCGTCCTCGTCGTCCTTTTCGTCCTGGCCTTCCTGGTAAAGCGTGAGGAAGCCGTCGAACTTCACGACCTGGCCAGTGGCGCGCAGCACGACCTTGCCATCGTTCGAGGGGATTTCGACGGTCGTGCGCTCCAGCGAGGCGGCTTCCATCTGACTGGCGACGGCGCGTTTCCAGACCAGTTCGTAGAGCCGCATCATGTCGGGCTCGAGATGCACGTCGCCGGGGCGGCGGTCGAAGTCGGTCGGTCGCACGGCCTCGTGAGCTTCCTGCGCGTTCTTGGCTTTCGACGTGTAGCGGCGCGCGCCGTCGGGCAGGTAGTCTTTGCCATAGTTGCGACCGATGGCGGAGCGGGCGGCGGCGTAGGCTTCCTCGGCCATCTGCACGCCGTCTGTACGCATGTAGGTGATGAGGCCGACCTGCTCGCCGCCGATCTGCACGCCTTCATAGAGGCGCTGGGCGATCTGCATGGTGCGGCTGGCGGAGAAGCCGAGCTTGCGGGCGGCTTCCTGCTGCAGCGTTGAGGTGGTGAAGGGCGGCGGCGGGTTGCGCTTGACGGGCTTGGCCTCGACCGAGGCGATGCGGTAGGCCCCCGACTTCACCGCAGCGAGGGCGGCGGCGGCCATGGCGGCGTTGGGCAGATCGAATTTCTGCAGGCGTTTGCCGTTAAGTTCGGTGAGGCGGGCTTCGAACTCGCGGCCATTGACGGACAGCTTGGTGGCGATCTGCCAGTATTCCTGGGTGACGAAGCGCTCGATCTCAATCTCGCGGTCAACGACGATGCGCAGCGCGACAGACTGAACACGGCCGGCGGAGCGCGAGCCGGGAAGCTTTCGCCACAGCACAGGCGAGAGCGAGAAGCCGACGAGATAGTCGAGGGCGCGGCGAGCGAGATAGGCGTCGACCAACTGCTGGTCGATCTGGCGCGGGTTCTCGATCGCTTCGGTGACGGCTTTCTTGGTGATGGCGTTAAAAGTGACGCGCTGGATCGTCTTGCCCTTGAGCACCTTGCGTGCGTTGAGGGCTTCAAGCACGTGCCAGGAGATCGCTTCGCCCTCGCGATCGGGGTCGGTGGCGAGGATCAGGCCGTCGGCAGTCTTCATCGCATCGGCGATTTCCTTGACGTGCTTGATCGACTTTCCGTCGATGTCCCAGGTCATCGCGAAGTCGTCGTCCGGCTTCACCGAACCGTCCTTCGAGGGCAGGTCGCGGATGTGTCCGTAGGACGCCATCACCTTGTACCCGGGGCCCAGGTACTTGTTGATGGATTTGACTTTTCCAGGCGACTCTACGACGACGACCTGCATTTTTCCTCAAAGATTCAGGCTATTTGGGAGGGGGCGCGGCGGGAAGTTGGGGGCGGGGCGCCTGAATGTCAATTCGGGGAAATGCGGGCGTCAGGCCCTCCCCCGTAGGGGGAGAAAAATTTGCGGACCAGTTCAAACAGTGCGTGAGGCCGTTCCGCCGACATGGGTTGACGCAACGCCAGACAGCTCCAGTTCGGCGAGCGCCGCCAGCACCAGGCGATGCGGTGCATCGACGGCGCGGACGATCTCGTTGATGTGCGTGGGGGTGGGGCTGAGCGCTTCGCGGACGGCGCGGAGGAGGGCGGGAGGCACGGTGGCGTCGCCTGCGTCGAAACGGTCGGCGAAGGGTTCGTCGAAGCTTGGAGGCGAGATGCCCTGCATGGCGTTGAGCACGTCGTCGGCGGATTCGATGAGGGCTGCGCCCTGCTTGATCAGCCGGTTGGCGCCGCGCGCGCGAGGGTCCAGAGGCGAGCCCGGCACGGCCATCACCTCGCGGCCCTGTTCGAGCGCCATGCGTGCGGTGATCAGGCTGCCAGAGCGCTCGGCAGCTTCGACGATGACGGTGGCGAGCGAGAGTCCGGAGATGACGCGGTTGCGTTTCGGGAAGTCGCGGGCCTGCGCGACATAGCCGAGCGGGGATTCCGAGACGAGGCAGCCGCGTTGCGCGATGAGGTCGTAGAGGCGGTCGTGTTCGGGCGGATAGACCTGGTCGATGCCGCCGGCGATGGCGGCGACCGTGCCGGTTTCCATTGAGGCAGTGTGGGCCTCGCCGTCTATGCCGCGCGCCATGCCCGAAACGATTGTATAGCCGGCCTGGCCTAAGTCGCGGGCGAGATCGCGCGCCATGCGGCGCCCGACGGCCGAAGCGTCGCGCGCGCCGACGAGAGCGATGGATGGACGATTGAGAAGCTGGCGGTTGCCGCGCACGGCGATGACGGGCGGCGGGGTGTCTATGGCGGCGAGGCAGGCGGAATACTCTGGCTCGCAGGCGGCGAGGTGCGCGGCGCCGAGCTTTGCGGCGGCTTCGAGTTCGCGCTCGATGTCGGAGGATGGCGGCGCCTTGATGTCGGCTTTCGATCCGGCCTTCTTCGCGAGGTTGGGCAGGTCCGCCAGCACGGCGGCGGCGCTATGGTCATAGCGTTCGAGCAGATGGAAGAAGGTGATGGGCCCGATGCCGCGCGTGCGCGCAAGCCTCAGCCAGTCCGCCCGCTCGCCCCCCGTGAGCTGGCGCCGCTTCATCCCGTGCTCCCGGGCGGGGCCTCGGCGGGTTCGGCTGTCTTCTTCTGGCCGATTTTCGGCTCCGTGCCGGTTGCGATGCGCTGAATGTTCGCGCGGTGGCGCCAGTACATCAGCCCGGCCAGAAGCGCGAAGGTGATCACGGCCATCGGTCCGTAGCCGAAAAGATAGACATAGATCGGCGCGAGCGTTGCGCCGATCAGGCCCGAGAGCGAGGACATGCGGAAGACCGCGGCGATGATCAGCCAGGTTGCGCCGAAGGCGAGGCCGACCTGCCACATCGAGGCGAGCATCAGACCGACAAAGGTGGCGACGCCCTTGCCGCCCTTGAATTTCAGCCACACCGGATAGCAGTGGCCGATGAAGGCGAAGGCGCCGGAAATGAGGCCGAGCACGAAAGCGGATGGGTCGGCGAGCTCGCCGGTGACCCGCGCCAGGGTGTCGGTGACCGCCGGGTCAGAGTAGGCGTGGCGGCCACTGAGCAGGAACCAGAGGAAGAAGGCGAGGCCCGCCTTGCCGGCATCGAGGATCAGCGTTGCGGCGGCGAGATCCTTGCGGCCGGTGCGCAGCACGTTGGTCGCGCCGATATTGCCAGAGCCGATCTCGCGGATGTCGCCGAGGCCCGCCATTTTCGTGATGACCAGGCCGAACGGGATCGAGCCCAGAAGATAGCCGGACGCGGCTGCGGCGAGGTAGGCGAGATAGTCGACTGCCATATCTCCCCCTGTCAGCCGCGCTCGAACACGGTCGCGCCATTGACCCAGGTGCGCAAGACCCTGCCTTCGAGCTTGCGGCTGTCGAAGGGCGAATTCTTGGAGCGTGACAGCAGGTCGTCGCGGTCGCACATCCAGGGCGCGGCGGGATCGAAGAGGACGAGGTCGGCCGGTGCGCCCTTTTTCAGGCGGCCTTGCGGCAGGCCGAGCAGGTCGGCGGGGCCGGAGGTGACGGGCCTGAGCGCTTGCAGCAGGGAGACTTCGTCGCGGGCGGCGAGGCTGAGCAGCACAGGCAGCAGGGTCTCAAGGCCGACGGCGCCGAACGCGGCTTCGGCGATGGGCAGGCGCTTGTCTTCCGGTGGCTGGGGATCGTGGGCGGAAACGACCGCGTCGATGACGCCGCGCCTCAGGCCGTCGATCAGCGCCATGCGGTCCTCCTCGGAGCGGAAGGGCGGCTGGACCTTGCAGTAGGTGAGGTAGTCGCCGACATCGAGCTCGTTGAAGAACAGCGAATAGGCGGCGACCGAGCAGGAGACCTTCACGCCGGCCTTGCGGGCGCGCTCGATCGCCCGGAGCGAGCGGCCGGTGGAGATGCAGTCGGCGAGCAGGCGCGCGCCCGTGGTTTCGGCGAGCATGAGGTCGCGCTCCAGCGCGATCCATTCGGCTTCGGGCGGCGCGCCACGGAGGCCGAGGCGGGCGGCGAAGGCGCCGGCGGTCATCACCGTGTTCTTGGAGAGCGCAGGCGTGTCGGGGCGCGAGGCGATGAGGACATCGAAGCTGGCGGCATACTGCATGGCGCGGCGGAGGACGCCGGCGTCTTCGACGGGCCGGTCGCCATTGGTGAAAAAGACGGCGCCGGCCTGCTTGATCAGGCCAATCTCGGACATCTTCTGTCCGTCAAGATTGATGGTCAGCCCGCCGGTAGGGTTCACCTTCACCTTCGCCACCCCCTCGCCGCGGCGCTTGATGAAGTCGACCAGAGCGACGCTGTCGATCACCGGGTCAGTGTCGGGCATGACGACGAAGGTGGTGACGCCTCCGGCGGCGGCGGCCTCGCTGGCGGTTTCGAGAGTTTCCTTGTTCTCGGCGCCGGGCTCGCCTGTCTTGACGCGCAGGTCGATGAGGCCGGGCCCGAGCGCCTTGCCCTTGGCGTCGATCTTCACGTCGGCGACGGTCGTCTTGGCGATGGATGCGCCGACATCGGCGATGACGCCATTCTCGATGAGGACGCCGCCTTTTTCGTCACGGCCCGAGGCTGGGTCGAGCAGGCGTGCGTTGTAGATGGCGGTACGGCCGGTCATCTGTTTTTCGCTCCGATCTCAGGAGCGTTCCTTGCTAGCGTCTCGAGCACGGCCATGCGGATGGCCACGCCCATCTCGACCTGTTCGGTGATCAGCGAGCGCGTCTTGTGATCGGCGATCGAGCTTTCGATCTCGACGCCGCGGTTCATCGGGCCGGGATGCATGACGAAGGCGTTGGGGCTGGCGTGGGAGAGCTTTTCCTCATCGAGACCCCAGAAGTGGAAAAACTCGCGAGCGGAGGGGAGGTAGGCGCCGTCCATGCGTTCCTGCTGCAGGCGGAGCATCATCACCACGTCGCAGCCCTTCAGGCCCTCTCGCATGTCGGTGAAGATCTTCGCGCCCCAGTCGGCGGCGCCGGGAGGGGTCAGGGTTCGGGGCGCAATGAGCCGGACTTCGGCGCCCAGCACGTTGAGGCAGGCGACGTTCGAGCGGGCGACGCGGCTGTGCAGGATGTCGCCGCAGATAGCGATCTTGAGGCCGCCAATGTCGCCGACGCGGCGGCGGATGGTGAGGGCGTCAAGCAGCGCCTGGGTCGGATGTTCGTGCGTGCCGTCGCCGGCATTGATCACCGCGCAATCGACTTTCCGAGAGAGCAGTTTCACGGCGCCGGAGGAGGGATGGCGGATCACCAGCAGGTCGGGCCGCATGGCGTTGAGCGTCATGGCGGTGTCGATCAGCGTCTCGCCTTTTTTTACCGACGAGGTGGCGATCGGCATGGTGACGACGTCGGCGCCCAAGCGGCGGCCGGCGATCTCGAACGAGCCCTGCGTGCGGGTGGAATTCTCGAAGAACAGATTGACCAGTGTCTGGCCGTTCAGCGTTCCGGCGTGCTTCACGCGCTGGCGGTTCAGCTCGACATAGCGATCGCCCAATTCCAGCAATGTCTCGATGTCGAGCCGGTTCAGGCCCTCGATCCCCAGCAAATGCCGGTGGGGAAAGGCGTAGTCCGCCATACAGGTCACCCGTGATTTCGGGGGGCATACCGTAGCGGGCCCGGTGGGGCAAGCGCCCGGACCGCACCCACAAACAGGAACCGGAGGAATAACAACCACCTGTAAAGGACTGGAAGGTCAAACGTGACGGAACAGGCGAACTGCCTGTAGAAATTCGCCTTCGAGTCGCGCCAGAGGAAATTCATGTCCGGCAAAGATCCCATCGTCGTCGCCGAGATCGCCCGCATCATCGCGAAGGAGCTTGGCGTCGGCGAGGGCCAGGTGGCGGCGGCGATCCAGCTGATCGAGGAAGGCGCGTCAGTTCCTTTCATCGCGCGCTACCGGAAGGAGCGCACGGGCGGGCTGGACGACACGCAGCTGCGCACGCTGGCCGAGCGGCTGGACTATCTCACCGTGCTGGCCGACCGGCGCGAGGTGGTGCTGAAGTCGATCCGCGAGCAGGGCAAGCTTACGCCGGAACTCGAGAAGCAGATCCGCGCCTGCCAGACGAAGGTGGAGCTGGAAGATCTCTACGCGCCCTACCGTCCCAAACGCCGCACCAAGGCGAGCATCGCGCGCGAGGCGGGGCTGGAGCCGCTGGCCGATCGCCTGCTGGGGAACCCTGCGCTCGACCCGCTGGCCGAGGCGCTGAAGTTCATTTCCGCGGACAAGGGCGTCGAGAACGCGGACGCGGCGCTGGACGGCGCGCGCAACATTCTGATCGAGCGCATGGCGGAGACGCCGAAAGTGGTCGGCGCGATCCGCGAGAAAGTCTGGACCGGCGGCAAGCTGTCCTCGGGGCTGGTCAAGGGCAAGGAAGCCGAGGGCGCGAAGTTCTCCGACTATTTCGAGTTCGACGAGCCGATCGCCAACATGCCCTCGCACCGCGCGCTGGCGCTGCTGCGCGGCGAGAAGGAAGGGGTGCTGAAGGTCGACCTCGATCTGCCGCACGATCCCAACAAGCGGCATCCCGCTGTCGCCAGCATCATGAGCGAGTTCGATATCCAGGACCGCGGCCGCCCGTCGGACATGTGGCTGATGGAAACGGCGCGGCAGGCGTGGCGGACGCGGCTTGCGCCCTCCAGCTCGCACGACCTGATCGAGCGGCTGAAGGAGCGGTCGGACGCCGAGGCGATCCGCGTCTTCTCGCGCAACATGCATGACCTGCTGCTGGCGGCGCCGGCCGGTCCGAAAGTCGTGATGGGCGTCGATCCGGGCATCCGCACGGGCTGCAAGATCGCGGTCGTCGATGCGACGGGCAAGGTGCTGGAGACGGCGACGATCTATCCGCATGAGCCGCGCAAGGACTGGCAGGGATCGCTGGTGACACTGGCGCAATTGGCCAAGCGGCACGGCGTGGAGCTGGTGTCCGTGGGCAATGGCACGGCGAGCCGCGAGACGGACAAGCTGGTGGCCGAGCTGTCGAGCAAGATGCCCGAACTCAAGCTGACGCGCGTGATGGTCTCGGAAGCTGGCGCTTCGGTCTATTCGGCTTCGGAACTGGCGGCGAAGGAGTTTCCGGACCTCGACGTGTCGCTGCGCGGGGCGGTTTCCATTGCGCGCAGGCTGCAGGATCCGCTGGCGGAGCTGGTGAAGATCGAACCCAAGGCGATCGGCGTCGGACAGTACCAGCATGACGTCGACCAGAACGCGCTGGCGCGGTCGCTGGATGGCGTGGTCGAGGACTGCGTCAACGCCGTCGGCGTCGACGTGAACACGGCGTCGGCGCCGCTGCTGGCGCGGGTGTCAGGGCTCAACATCGCCGTTGCAGCGAACATCGTGGCGTACCGCGACGAGCACGGTCCCTTTAAGGCGCGGACCGGGCTCAAGAAGGTTCCAAGGATGGGTCCCAAGGCGTTCGAACAGGCGGCGGGCTTCCTGCGCATCATGGACGGCAAGAACCCGCTCGATGGCTCGGCCGTGCACCCGGAGGCCTATCCGGTGGTGGAGCGCATCGCGGAAAAGACTGGGCGCGACATCAAGAGCATCATCGGCGACAAGGCATTCCTGTCGAGCATCAAGGCGAAAGACTTTGCCGACGAGACGTTCGGCGTGCCGACGGTGACGGACATTCTCTCCGAACTCGAAAAGCCGGGCCGCGATCCGCGCCCGCAATTCAAGACGGCGACATTTCAGGACGGCGTCGAGAAGATTTCGGACCTCAAAGTGGGCATGCAGCTCGAGGGCGTTGTCACCAATGTCACGGCGTTCGGGGCATTCGTGGATGTGGGCGTGCACCAGGACGGCCTGGTCCACGTTTCGGAACTGGCGGACAAGTTCATCAAGGACCCGCACGAGGTGGTGAAGGCGGGCGATGTGGTGAGCGTGCGCGTCAAGGAAGTCGACATCGACCGCAAGCGCGTGGCCCTGTCGATGAAGCGCGAAGTCAGCGGTACGCAGGGCGCGCATGGGGCGGGCAAGCCGACGCAGGGAAAGCCGGCGCAGGGCAAGCAGCCGTCGCGCGGCAACCAGCCGATGTCGGCCGGGCGCACCGAGACGCGGCCCGAGGACAGTCCGTTCGCGGCGCTGGCCAAGCTGAAGAAGCCGTAGGGCTCAACGGGCTTCGTGCAGCCGGTCGATGGCGCCCTGGAGGATCCAGGCGGCGGCCAGCTTGTCGATCAGCTCGTCGCGGCGGGCGCGGCTGGCGTCGGCCTCGAGGAGCGCGCGTTCGGCCCCGGCGGTCGAGAGGCGCTCGTCCCACATCGCGAGCGGGATATCGCGGCGGCCCAGGATGTTATGGGCCAGCGCCCGGGCGGATTGGGCGCGCGGGCCTTCCGTGCCGTCCATGTTGATCGGCAGGCCGACGACGATGCCGGCCGATTTGCGCGTGTCGTAGAGCTGGAACAGCCGGTCGAGGGCCGGGGCGAGCTTTTTCCCGCGCGTGATGGTTTCAAGGGCGGTCGCGATCAGGCGGCCGGGGTCGCAGCCGGCGACGCCGATGGTCTTCGTGCCCGGGTCGAGGCCCAGGAGCGCGCCTTTTGACGGCAGGTCGATCAGCGAAACCAGCGGCATCCGCGAGGTTTAGCCGGTTGCCGCTTGATGCGGAAGGCGAGGGCGTCTAGGGCAGTCGAATTCGAATGCGGTGGTGAATTTCGAGGTCCAAGGTGAGCGTCGACAAAGACACGGTTCGCAAGGTGGCGCGGCTGGCGCGCATCGCGGCGCCCGAGGAGCGGCTGGAGCCCCTGGCGAGGGAGCTGAACGCCATCCTCGCCTGGATCGAACAGCTCAACGAGGTCGACGTCCGGGGTGTCGAGGCCATGACTACGCCGGTGAAGATGACCCTGCCGATGCGCGAGGATGTCGTCACCGACGGCAACATCCGCGACAAGGTGCTGGCCAACGCGCCCAAGTCCGAGGACGGGTTCTTCGTCGTGCCCAAGGTGGTGGAGTAGGCGGTGGCGGCAGGCAGCGGATCCGTACTCGACGACCCGCGCTGGCGGGCTTTCAACGAGCAGGGCTTTGCGTGCTCGTGCGGGGAGCGCCATGTCGGCCTGTTCCCGATCCACATCGAGACGCCGATCGGCTGGCCTGGACCGAAGGAGTACGAACCCGACGATGCACTGCGGATGGACGGCGATTTCCTGTCGAGCAGCTATTGCGTCCGGCAGGGCAAGTACTTCGCGGTCCGCACCCGCCTGCCCCTGCAGATCATCGGAGCCGTGCCGGCGGCGTTTCTCTACACGGTCTGGGCAAGCTTCGATCGCCCGGACTTCGAGGGCTATGTCGATGCGGTGCGCAACAAGCGGCTCAAGAACACAGCGCGGGCGCGGGCCCGGCTGGTGAACCGGCTGGGCGGTTTTCCCGACACCAACAACCTGATGGGCACGGCCATGCAAGAGGAGGATGGCGGGCCGCCCGTGCTGTTCATCCATGGCCTGCAGGCGGACAACCGCACAAACCACCCGCTGATCCGCGAGCAGCGCGAAGGCATCGGCGTCGACCGCGTACTGGAGCTGTTCGCAGCCTACGGGCACACCATGAACACGGGCGGATCCTGAGGCATGGTGAGCCAGGCTCCTCTCCCAGGTTCCAATGACCGCCAAGCGCAATCCGCGTCGCCGGACCTCGCTATCGCGGCGGAGGACCCGCGTGCGGCGGACAGCCTCGCACTGCTCGGCGAGATGACCGAGTTCAGCGTGCGCACCTATCCGGAAGACGCCGAGAACGGGATCACGCTGGCGCAGCCGGTTCAGCTGGCGCAGGGCGTATTTGTCGTAGCGCGACTGGACGGCAGGCCTGTCGGCATCGGCGCGGTGCTGCCGCATGATCCGGTGGACGGCGCATCGACGATGGAAGTGAAGCGGATGTATGTGCGTGAGGAGGCGCGCGGGCGGCGCGTGGCGGAGAACGTGCTGCGGTGGCTGGAGATCATGGCGCGGGGGCGTGGCGCGGAGAAGCTTGTGCTGCTGTGCGGTCCGCGACAGCCGTCGGCGCTGCGGCTCTATGAGCGATGCGGGTACTCGCGGCGCGGCGCCTTCGGAAATTACCAGGAACACAAGCTCAGCATCTTCTTCGAGAAGCGCCTCTAGATGACGAACCTGACCCAACTCACGCTCTCGGACGCGGTCGAAGGACTGAAGGCGAAGAAGTTCTCTTCGAAGGAGATCACGCAGGCTTTCCTGACCGAGATCGACAAGTCGAACCGCAGCCTCAACGCCTATGTTGTCGTTACGGCCGACAAGGCCCTGAAGATGGCCGATGCAGCGGACAAGAACCTCAAGGCCGGCAAGGGCGGGCGGCTGGAAGGCGCGCCGCTGGGCATCAAGGACCTGTTCTGCACGGCGGGCGTGCGGACCACCGCGTGCTCCAACATCCTCGGCGAGTTCACGCCGCCCTATGAGAGCACGGTCACGCAGAACCTGTGGGACCAGGGCGCGGTGATGCTCGGCAAGCTCAACATGGACGAATTCGCCATGGGCTCGTCGAACGAGACGTCGCGCTTCGGCAAGCCGACCAATCCGTGGCGGCGCAAAGGCTCGAACGCGCAACTGACGGCAGGCGGGTCGTCGGGCGGATCGGCGACGGCGACGGCGGCGGACCTCTGCCTTGCGGCGACGGCGTCGGACACGGGCGGATCGATCCGGCAGCCGGCGGCGTTCGCTGGAATTGTCGGCATCAAGCCGACCTATGGCCGCGCCAGCCGGTACGGAATGGTGGCGTTCGCCTCGTCGCTCGACCAGGCGGGGCCGCTGGCCAAGACGGTGAAAGACGCGGCGCTGATGCTGGAGATCATGTGCTCGGCCGATCCCAAGGACTCGACCAGCCTGCACCTGCCGATCCCGAACTGGACAGCGTCGGTGGGCAAGTCGGTCAAGGGCATGAAGATCGGCGTGCCGAAGGAATACCGCGTCGACGGCATGCCCGAGGAGATCGAGAAGCTCTGGAGCCAAGGCATCGCCTGGCTGAAGGCGGCTGGAGCGACGATCGTCGATGTGTCGCTGCCGCACACGAAGTATGCGCTGCCGGCCTACTACATCGTGGCGCCGGCGGAGGCGTCGTCCAACCTCGCGCGCTATGACGGCATTCGCTATGGCGCGCGGGAGAATGGCGACGGGTCGCTGACTTCGACCTACGAGACGACCCGTGCGAAAGGTTTTGGCGCAGAGGTTCAACGACGGTTGATGATCGGCACCTATGTGCTCTCGGCTGGATATTACGACGCCTATTATTTGCGCGCACAGAAGGTGCGCACCAAGATCCTGGCGGACTTCGAGGCGGCGTTCGAAAAGGTCGATGCGCTGCTGACGCCGGCGACGCCGAGCGCGGCGTTTGCCTATGGCGAAAAGGGCGATGATCCGGTGGCGATGTACCTCAACGACATCTTCACGGTGACGGCCAACCTCGCCGGCCTGCCGGCGATCGCGCTGCCTGCCGGTATCGACAGCCAGGGGCTGCCGCTCGGCTTGCAGGTGATCGGCAAGGCGCTCGACGAGGAAGCGTGCTTCAAGGTCGCCGCCGCGATCGAGGATGCCGCCGCGTTCAAGGCGCGGCCGGAGCGGTGGTGGTAGGCTGACTGTTGACACGGGCGTGTCAGCATCCAGATGTGATCCTGCATTGCCATCAGCGGGTTGCCCATGCCGAACTTCGCCGACCTGATCCAGTTGCGGCCTGCCGCGGAAAATCTCTGGGCGGGGGAAGCGGACACGACATATTCGCATCCGGGCGGGCAGTTCGGCGGGTGGACGGCGGCGGTGCTGCTGACGGCGGCAATGATGGAGCCGGGCGAGCGCGGCGGGCCGCTGTCGCTGACCGTGATGTTCACCGACGCCATCGGGGCCGGGCCGATCGAGATCAGCACCCGGCCCCTGCGGGCGGGCGCGCGGTTGCAGTTCTGGCGCGCGGAACTCTCGCAGCGTGGCAAGGTCTGTGCGCACGCGCAGATCACATTCGGGATGCGCCGCCCGTCGGCCGGTTTCACCGACGCGGAAATGCCGTCCGTGCCGCCGCCGGAAGATCCGTCCATGACCAGCTTTTCCCCGCCGACCCGGTTCGGCGAACAGCTGGATGGCCGTTCGCCGCCTTGGCCGCCTAGCTACAAACCCGGCGCTGGCCCGGCGCGCACGATGTTCTGGACGCGCCACCAGCACGGCGTCGGCATGGACTACGCCTTGCTGGCGATGATGGCCGACTTCGCGCCGCCGCGTCCGATGATCAAGCGCGGGACGTTCATGATGTCGTCGACCGTCACCATGAATGTCTATTTCCACGCCTCGGAAGCGGAGCTGGCGGCGGTGGGCGAGGACTACACGCTGAATGACACAGTCTGCCGCCGCTGCGAGGGCGGATATTTCGACCACGAACTGCACCTGTGGAGCCGCTCGGGCGCCTTGCTGATGACCAGCGAGCAGGTCGCGGCATATCGCGACCAGGCTTCAAGCGGCTAGCAGCTTTCAGCGCAGCTAACCAATCCCTCGCGTTGACCTGCGCGGGATGGCTGGCATTGGTGCAGGCATGACCAGCTTTGCCGACTCGATCCAGCTTAGACCTGCCGGAGAAAATCTCTGGTCGGGAGAGATCGATCCCGACTATCGCGGGTTCGGCAGCCAGTTCGGCGGCTGGACCGGCGCGGCCCTGCTCAAAGGCGCCATGATCGAGGACGGCGTAAAAGGCGAGCCGCTGTCGCTCTCCGTCCTGTTCATCGAGTCAATCAATGAGGGTGGGTTCGAGATATCGACACGGTTGCTGCGCTCAGGAGCGCGGCTGCAGTTCTGGCGATCAGAGCTGATCCAGAACGGCAAGGTGGCCGCACACGCCCAGGCAACCTTCGGCGTGCGTCGCGAAACGACGCGATTTACCGATGCGGTGATGCCGCATGTGGACCCGCCGACCTCCGACAAGCTGAAAGAGTGGGGACCGGATATTCCCTTCGGCCGGCAATTGCTGACGCGATGGGCGACGCCTCTGCCGCGCGATCCGTCGCATGATCCGGGGTTGCCGGCGAGTTCGCTGGTGTGGATGAAGGACAGGCGCGGGCGGTCGCTGGATGTGCTGATGCTGGCGGCCATGGCCGACCACGCGCCGCCGCGCGTGATCTGGAAGCGGTCCTCGATTTCGGGGTCCAGCACCGTCTCGATGACGACGCACTTGCATGCGACTTCGGCGGAGTGCGCCCAGGTGGGCAACGACTTTATCCTGAGCGAGGTCCACTGCCGCCGCTGCGAAGGCGGATATTTCGACCACGAGCTGAAGCTGTGGAGCCGCAAGGGCGTACTGCTGGCGACGTCCGAGCAGGTCGCGGCGTTCAGGGACTAGTTGCCGCCGGGCTTGGTGCTGACGCCGAGCAGGCCATCGAGAGGCACGCCGCCCTGGGCGTAGCCGCCGAAATTGATGGCCTCGGCGTGGCGCTTCGCTTCCTCGACGGTGAAGCCCTTGTGCTTCACCAGGTAAGCCGCCCACATATGGCTGGCGCGCCAGGCGACGGTGCAGTGGAGCAGCACCTTCTTGCCGTTGGCGGCTGCGATCGCCTGGGCGACCTTGTCGACGGCATCCGGCGTGTAGGGCGTGTCCGGGCCGCCTAGCGGGATGTGGATGTAGGTCGCGCCCAACTGTTTCGCCAGCGCCGCCTCGTCGAAGGGAACCTGCGTGCGGTTATCCATTTCGCGCTGGGTGCGCAGGTTGATGATCGTGGTGACGCCGTTGGCGACCATGTCCTTCAACCCGGCTTCCGAGGGCTGCCCAGCGACATAGGCGGGACCCGCGTCGGCAATGACGGACTGGAAGTCGGCGCGCGTCAGTTTCTGCGGGAACTTGACGGGCTCATCGGCGAAGGCCGGCGCGGCGAACAGCAGGGCGGCGGCGAGCAGGAGGAAGCGCATGGGGAATCTCCGAGGATGGCAGTCGGCATTGAGCGACAGGCGGTCGGATTTGGCAAGCCGGCGGACGACCGCCCGGCGCCGATCGGCGACTGGCGGTGCTATGCTTTCCCGCCGCTCATCTGGAGTTTTTCGGGCGAGACGCCGATGCGGGCGAGGGCTCGGCTCCATTTTGTGTCAAGCGACGGGTCGTAGACGAGGGCGGTGTCGGGAATGCCGACCAGCCAGACATTCTCGGCGAGCTCCTGCTCGAGCTGGCCGGCGCCCCAGCCGGAATAGCCGAGCGCAAGCACGTAGCGCTCCGGCGGCGTGTCGGAGGCCATGGCGTGCAGCACGTCGCGCGTGGCGGTGAGGCAGACGCCGTCGCAGATCGACAGCGTGGCGCCGTCGCTGTCATAGTCTTCCGAGTGCAGCACGAAACCACGGTCGCGGCTCACCGGGCCGCCGACGAGAACATGCGCATCTTCCGGCGCGTCATCGCCATCGACGCCGAGCTGGTCGAGCAGGGCGGGCAGGCTGTCGCCATCGCTCGCCTTGTTGATGACGATGCCCATCGCGTGCTCTTCATTGTGCGTGCACACGAGGATGACCGCCTGCCGGAAGCGCGGGTCCTCGATCGCGGGGGACGCGATCAGGAGCTTGCCTGCAAGCGAATGGTCCAAGCGGGTCCGCCTTTCTGTGGGGCCACGAGCTGGGCGGCCATGCTGTCCCCGGTCGGGGTTCGAGGCAAGCTGCGAATGAGCCGACAGCGGCCCGAAATGCGACGTCATCCAATGGGATTCGCCATGACAGCGGAAACGCACTAGATCGTAGCCGGTTCATTTGGTCCTGTTTGAGGAGACGGTGATGATCAAGGTTGGCGACAGGCTGCCAGAGGCCAACTTCCGGGTGTGGAAGGACGGCAAGGGCGCGGACGTTTCTGTTTCGGACCTGACCAAGGGCAAGAAGATCGCCATCTTTGCAGTGCCCGGCGCGTTCACGCCGACCTGCTCGGTCAAGCACCTCCCGAGCTACAAGGAAAAGGCGGCGGAGCTGCGCGCCAAGGGCGTCGATGCGGTCGCCTGCGTATCGGTCAACGATGTGTGGGTGATGGACGCCTGGGGCAAGACCCAGGATGTCGGCGGCGACATCCAGATGCTCGCGGACGGCGCCGGCGTTTTCACGAAGGCGGTGGGACTCGACTTCGAAGTGCCAGGCATGGGCCTGCGCTCGAAGCGCTACTCGATGATCGTCGAGGATGGCGTGGTGAAGCAGCTCAATGTCGAGGCGCCGGGCGAGTTCAAGGTTAGCGCCGCCGACTACATGCTCGGTCAGCTCTGAGCGTTCATAGTCAATCGGGAGCGAACGCATCGGCGAGACAGCGGGCTTGCATACAAGCCCGTTGACCTCCACATGTATTGGTGACAAGGTAACTTGTCACGAACAGGGAGACGGGTGGGATGGATTTCGGTGCACTGGGCGAGGGCGCGGGACTGGTTGTTCCGGTCCTGATCGGCCTGTTGATGATCGTTGTCGTGTTCAGCGCCGTGAAGGTGGTGCCGCAGGGCTACCAGTTCACGGTGGAGCAGTTCGGCCGGTTCACGCGCGTGCTGAATCCGGGCCTCAGCTTCATCATGCCGTTCGTCGACCGGATCGGCCACAAGCTCAACATGATGGAGAGCGTGCTCGACATCCCGACGCAGGAAGTGATCACCAAGGACAACGCGCAGGTGTCGTGCGACGCCGTCGTGTTCACGCAGATCGTCGATGCGGTGCCTGCCGCCTACGAGGTGCAGGACCTGCAGCGCGCCATCACCAACCTGTCGATGACCAATATTCGTACCGTGGTCGGCTCGATGGATCTCGACCAGGTGCTGTCCAATCGCGATGACATCAATGCGCGGCTCCTGAAGGTGATCGACGCGGCGACGCATCCTTGGGGTGTGAAAGTGACGCGGATCGAGATCAAGGACCTGACGCCGCCCGCCGATATCACCGAGGCGATGGCGCGCCAGATGAAGGCCGAGCGCCTTAAGCGCGCCCAGATCCTCGAAGCCGAAGGCGACCGGGCGTCGGCGATCCTCAAGGCCGAGGGCCTGAAACAATCACAGATCCTTGAAGCCGAAGGCCGCCGCGAGGCAGCGTTCCGCGACGCCGAAGCGCGCGAGCGTGCGGCGGAAGCCGAAGCGAAGGCGACCGAGGTCGTCTCCGAAGCCATCGCCAAGGGCGATGTCAATGCGATCAACTACTTCCTCGGCCTGAAATATGTGGAGGCGTTCGGCAAGCTCGCCAGCTCCCCGCAGCAGCGCACGGTGATCGTGCCGGCGGACTTCGCCAGCCTGGTCGGCGCGATCGAAGGCGTGAAGGCGCTGACCGACAATGTGAGGCGCATGGGCGGGCCGGGCGAGGCGGCGGCGCCGCGCGACGGCTCGATGGCGACGCGAGGTGAGCCGTGGAAGCCCTGATCGGTTTTCTGGAGAGCCTCACCGTCTGGCACTGGGTCGGCATCGGCATCGTGCTGCTGACGCTGGAAGTGGCGGTTGGCACGTTCGACCTGCTGTGGATCGCGATTGCGGCGCTGCTGACGGCCCTGTTTGCGCTGATCGTTCCACTGCCTGCGGGCGGCTGGCAGGGTCAGCTTGTCTTCTTCGGCGCTGTCGGCATGGCGTTCGTCTATGCGGGGCGCACGATCTTCAAGGGACTGCGCCGGACGGCCTCGACCCACCCCAATCTCAATGACCGGCTGGCCAAGATGGTCGGGCAGCGTGGCGAGGCGGCGATCAGCTTCGAGCATGGCCGCGGCAAGGTGAAGATCGGCGACACGGTGTGGCTGGCCGAACAGGCGGATGACACGGTGATCGTCGAAGGCGACGAGGTTGTTGTCGCCGGTGCGGACGGCACCACGCTGAGGGTGCGGCTGGGCTAGGTCTTCGCCGCGATCCTGAGGCCCTTGACCACGATGATCTTGGCGAGGTTGACGCCGGGCAGGAACAGGTTGGCGGCCTCGACGCCGGCATCGATCAGGAAAGCCGGGTCGATGAACTTGCCGACATAGGTCTCGAAGGTCGATCCGCCGACCTTGGTGTCGCCGGTGACGGCGTCGAATTCCACCACCGCTTCCTTGCCCTGCCAGCGATACCGGAAGGCATGCACTGGCCGGTAGTAGAGGTCGATGGCGTCGACCTGGATCTTCTCTTCGAGAATGCGATCGGCCTCGATCTTGGGAATGGACTGCGTCAGCACTTCGCGGGTGAGGAACGACGCCTTGGCCTGCGGCGGCACGACGACCACGCCGTTCTTCGCGTGATCGTTCAGGGTCTCCGGCGAGACCGGGTCGGCGCCAAATTCGAGATAGGATTTAAGGCCCGCGGACTGCGACTTTGTTAGGCCGTCGAACAGCCATTCGCGGCGGCTTTCCTCGCGGCACATTTCCGTGACGACGATGGCGGCCTCCTTGCTGGTGGCCGGAACCGACTGGCCATAGAGCACGACCGACTGAACTTCGGCGCCGACCTTGATGCGGTGCTCGCGCCGTCGCTCGTAGGTGTAGTCGGTGTGGGTCGAGAGGCGCCAGAAGGGCTGGAGGCGGCGCTCGCGATAGACGATCTCGAAATCCTCGTCCTTCGGTTTGGAGATCATGCCGCCGATCCTGGCGAAGGCGCCGAAGGCGTCGGTGCGTTTCGCCCAGGCGCGCGCCTCCGCATTCTCCAGCGTGAAGCGGTCGGCGAGGAGAAGGATGCGCTCTTCTGCGAGTTCGACGTTCATGCGCGGCCCCGTATTCCAGTGAGAGCCTATATCAGGGCGGCATCAACGCAAAAGCCGCCCGCATGATGCAGGTTGGCGCGGTGACCCTAGCGTTTGGGGCGCGCTTCGTCGCAACCCTTGCGGGCAAGCGCATCCGCACGCTCATTGCCTTCATCGCCGTCGTGGCCGCGCACCCAGCGCCAGTCGACCTTGTGGGCCAAGGCGGCGGCTTCGAGGCGGAGCCACAGGTCCTGATTCTTCACCGGCTTTTTGTCGGCCGTCTTCCAGCCATTGCGCTTCCAGCCGATGATCCATTTGGTAAGGCCGTCTTTCACATACTGGCTGTCCGTATGGAGGGTGACCTTCGATCCGGCCGCCTGGCTTTCCAGCGCGACGATCGCGGCCATCAGCTCCATGCGGTTGTTGGTGGTGGCGGGTTCGCCGCCGAACTTTTCGACATCCTTGCCGTTGGCCTTGATCAGCACGCCCCAGCCGCCGGGGCCGGGATTTCCCGAGCACGCGCCATCCGTCCAGATCTCGATCGTATCGGCCATGGGATGACGTTGCGGCGTTTGGGGCCGAGGTCAAGATTTGACTATTCGAATGTCGCCGCGAGGTTCTCGACTGAGACCACATCGCGGTCCGGGCGGCGGATCCACCAGAACAAGCTGGCGGCGGCGACCGAAGCCAGCACCATGATCAGTGCGACCAGTCCGCCGGCCATCACGACCTGGGAGTCGAGGAAGCCGGCGCCGCCGAGCATCTGCAAGCCGATGATGACGATGGTTCCGACGAAGCCGGCGAACACGCCGGCGAGCAGGTAGCCGCCGATCTTGTGCGAGCGGCGCCGGTAGAGCACGGCGTGCGCAGGCAGTCCGAACAGCAGCATGGCCGGCCAGCCGACCACAGCGCCGAACACCGCGCCCGAGAAGACTACGGACACCGGCAGGAAGGATCCGAAGCCGCTGCCCGCATTCATCAGAAGCGTAGCAATGCCGATCAGGATGATGACGCCCATCCCGGCCAGCGGTCCGCAGAGTATGGAGGCAAAGAAGAGGCGCCAGCCTTGCCTGCCCTTGACTTGCTCCTTGCCGCGCAGCGCGTTCACCTGTGCACTCAGCTCTTGTACTCCGCCGCGTCACTGTCCGGCCGCCGCACGAACCAGAAGACCAGCGCGGCCAGCGTGCCGGTGACGGCGCCGAGGGCGGCAAGCTGCACGGCGTCGTTCATGGTTGCGGCCCCACGTGACGAGACGAAGCGCAGCGCTCCGGCGATGACGCCGGCAACGCATCCAGCAAGGACGTACCACCAGACTTTGGCGGAAGTCCGGCGCAACAGCAGCGCATGTGCGGGAAGTCCGATCACCAGCATCACCGGCCAGCCTATGAGCCCGCCTATGAGGAAGCCGCTGGTGAGGATCGTGAACATGTTGGCCAAGACTTCGAGGACGCCGGCGCGCACATACACAGAATCCTGCTGCGGATCCTCGATGAGGAAGATCTGGCTCTGGAATACAGTGAGGCCGAGGATCAGCGCCAGCAACGCGCCGGCCACGGGCGGGGACAGCGCCGTCGCAAACGCCAACCGAGGCAGGTTACGGGATTTGAGCCAATTATCTGCGGGCTTGTCGGTCATGCCCCGTAGTCCTCGGGCCCTTTGGCCTGGCGGTGGAAGCCGAGGCGTTCGGCATAGTCCAGCGGGTTGTGCGGCTTCACCAGCGCGTCCTTCGGCGTCGAGGCGAGGTCGACCAGGCGCGTGAGGAAGAAGCGCATGGCGGCGCCGCGGCAGAGGATGGGGATGGCGGCGCGCTCGCGCGGCTCCAGCTTGCGGGCGCTCTCATAGCCCTGCATCAGTGCGCGGCCCTTGGTGAGGTTGTACTCTCCGCGCCGCTCGAACGCCCAGGCGTTGAGGCAGACCGCGATATCGTAGGCAAGGAAGTCCGTGCAGGCGAAATAGAAGTCGATGACGCCGGACAATTTACCGTCAAGGAAGAATGCGTTGTCGGGGAACAGGTCGGCGTGGATGGCGCCGCCGGGCAGGTTCTTGGGCCAGTAGGCCTTCAGCATGTCGAGATCGGAATTGATCTGGGCCGACAGGCCGGGCGAGAGCGCCTCGGCTTCTTCCCCGCGGCCGGCGAACATCGGCGCCCAGGCTGCGATCGACAGGTCGTTCGGCCGGCGCATGCGGAAGTCGATCAGGGCGCGGTGGAAGTGGGCGAGGCCTGCACCGAGCTGACGGCACTGGTCGATGTCGGGGCGACGGGGGCTCATGCCCTGCAGGAAGGTGATGATCACCGCCGGCTTGCCCATGATCGTGCGCAGCGGCTTGCCGTCTTTCGCAGGAACGGGAAGCGGCGCGGGGAAGCCCTTCTCAGAGAGGTGGGACATCATGCCCATGAAGAAGGGCAGGTCCTCCGGCTTCGCGCGCTTCTCGAACACGGTGAGGATGAAGCGGCCCTTGGGCGTCTCCAGCAGGAAGTTGGAGTTCTCCACCCCTTCGGCGATGCCCTTGAACGCCAGCGGCGGCCCGAGGTCGTACTCGGCGAGCAGGCTGGCGAGCGCCGCATCGTCAATGTCGGTATAGACGGCCATGGCGCACGGTTAGGGGGTGCCGCGGTTACAGGCAAGCCAAAGCCGCTTTCGTGGCGACGTGGTCTGGTGCGATGAAACAGAGGGGTGTGTCAGTCCTTGTGGACCTTGAACGGCGCGAATTTCGCGCGTGCGCGTTCGATGCGGGCCTTCATGTCGGCGAGGATGTCCGGGCGGCGGGAAGAGACGTCGTAGGATTCCGCGGGATCCCTGGCGAGATCGATGAGCTGGTCCCAGTCGTCGCGGCCGGGCGTATCCAGCGGGGCCTCGACGCCCCGATAATAGCCGCGCACGACATATTTCCACTCGCCGGTGCGGATGGCGGCGACATCCTCATTGTTGAAGAGGACGAGCTCGTCGTGCGGCGAAGCGGCGCCGCGCGACGTGAGCAGGGGAGAAATGTCGAGGCCGTCGAGTTCGGCTGCAGGCAGGGGCGAGCCGGTCCACGCCATCAGCGTCGGCAGCAGGTCGATGTTCATCGCCATGGCGCGGTTGACCAGGCCCGCCGGGATGCGGCCCGGCTGGCGCGCGAGGAAGGGAACGCGATAGCCGCCTTCCCACCCGGCGCCGCCCTTGCGGTCGCGCAAGCCGCCGGCTGATCCTTCCCACCACGGACCGTTGTCAGACGTGACGATGACGAGCGTGTCGTGATCGAGGTTCAGCTTTTTCAGCTTTGCGAACAGCTTGCCGACATTGTCGTCGATCTCCTCCACCACGTCGCCGTATTCGGCCGCGTCGCTGTGGCCGGCGTGCGCGGGATTGGGATCCAGCGGCACGTGCGGGGCGGTGAGGGTCAGCATCAGGAAGAAGGGCTTTGCCGCGTTGTCCTCGATGAATTTCAGGCCGCGTTCAAAGAAGCGCTCGGTCAGGAGGCCGTAGTCTTCTTTCGGCAGCCGGCCGTCGCTTCCGGCGCCGTGAATGATCTCGATCTGTCCGTCGGCGGCGCCCGGCGCCGGACCGGTCGCGGTGTAGAGGCTCAGAGGCTTCATGTCGTGGCTGTAGGGCAGGCCGTGGAACAGATCGAAGCCGTGCTGCGTCGGCGGCCAGAACGGCGCGACATGGCCAAGATGCCACTTGCCGATGAGGGCGGTGGCGTAGCCGGTCTTGAGGGCCTCGGGGATGGTGATCTCCGAGAGCGGCAGGCCGCGTTTGTCGTCGGGCTGGATCACCTGCCAGCCCAGGCCGGTGCGCACGGGATAGCGGCCGGTGAGCAGGCCGGCGCGGCTGGGCGTGCAGATATTGGCCGAGGCGTAGAAGTCGGTCAGGCGCGCGCCTTCGGAGGCCATGCGATCGAGATTCGGCGTGCGGATGACGCGCGATCCGAAGACGCCGAGATCGCCATAGCCGAGGTCATCGCACAGGATGAGCACGATGTTGGGCTTGCGCGTGGCGCGGCTGGTGAGCTGTGGCGTGGTGCAGGCGGCGAGCGCGGCGGCTGCGACGGACGATTGCAGGAAATGTCGGCGGTGCAGGCTCATGTCGTCATCGTCCAGAAGGATGGAAGGCGCGTCCAGTACGAAATTCGAGGTTGCCGTCGCGTCCGCGAAGGAACCTGCTGACCAGCGCTTCGACCTACGATCTGTCGACGACGTTCACCTACAGCCCGGCGAGCCAGCTCACCAGCCGCACGGCGTCGACCTCGACCTATGAGTGGCCCTTTGTCCAGGCGTTCAGCGACGGCTACACGGTCAACGGCCTCAACCAGTATGCTTCGGTCGCAGGCCAGAGCCTCACCTATGACGGCCGCGGCAACACCACCAACGATACGACCAAGGCCTACAGCTATGACGCCATGAACCGGCTGACCGGCTCGCCCACCAATGGCGCCTCGGCGGTCTACGACGCGACCGGCCGGCTCGTCCAGATCGCCCAGGGCGGAGCGACGACCCGGTTCCTCTATGATGGCACGCGGCTCATCGCCGAATACGATGGCGCGGGCGCGCTGCTGCGCCGCTATGTGCATGGCG
The DNA here is from genome assembly GCA_963718145.1 of uncultured Alphaproteobacteria bacterium. Taxonomy (GTDB): domain Bacteria; phylum Pseudomonadota; class Alphaproteobacteria; order Caulobacterales; family Hyphomonadaceae; genus UBA7672. The sequence goes on from CAVQYJ010000001.1 coordinate 43,154, forward strand.
ACGGGGTGGACGATCCCATGGTGTGGATCGAGGGCGCGGGCACAAGCGTTCGCAGCCACCTGTTCAAGGACGAGCGCGGCTCGGTGATCGCAGCCGACACCGGCTCGGCGGTTACGACCATGCGCTACGACGAATATGGCGCACGCGACGCCAGCGCCTCGTACAGCGGCCGGTTCCAGTACACCGGCCAGACCTGGATGCCGGAACTCGGCCTCTACTACTACAAGGCCCGCGCCTACAACCCCGACCTCGGAAGGTTCATGCAGACCGATCCGATCGGGACCAAGGATCAGGTGAATTTATATGCATACGTGGGGAACGATCCATTCAACAGAACAGATCCGACGGGCATGTCGGGATGCGCCGACATGGCCGCTCAGGGCGTAACGGGCGAATGCAGGGATTCTTCCAACTTCACGACCGTAGACAAGCCAGGAGGCTTTCTGGGCCTTGGGGCGCAGAAGGCAAACGATTTCGAGAAGGATGCTGTCGGCAGCAACGGCACTGATAATTCGGCGCGGGACTGGGGCGATCAAACGAACCAAAAGAAAGGCAATGAACAGGCAGTCCGCATCGACAAACAAGCTGATGCGTCGACCACCCGGACGCAGATCGAGCTCCGGAATGCCACTCCTCACGGTGGAGACTTGGACCCGCCGACAGGCGCAGCAGCGGTGGCGCATACCCATCCGCCGGACGAAAGGAACACGCCTCTGCCGGGCAGCGGCGACTGGCAGCTGCCGTCAAGAGGCATCCCGAACTACATCGTTTATGGCAACTCGGTGGTTGCCGTGGTCGAGATCAGTGGAGGGCAAGTGCGGGTCAGAATGATTGAAGGAAACTTGTCCGATCTTGGGCGCTCGTCCGACATTCGGAGCCGCCTCAATGACTTCCAGGGGCTTGGAACGCAATGGTGAGCAAGATCTATGTGGGCCTCCTATGGCTTGTTCTGCTGACGGCTTGTGAGAGCACTGGTCCTTCGGCCGAAACATCGTCTATATACATGACGCCTGAGGCAAGCGTCGGCAGCCAGGTGAGGCTGTGCGGAAACCTCGTTTATGCACCTGAAGATCACAACATCTATGCAACCAGTGCTGACTTGCGGGCAAAGGCGAATGGCTTGGGCGTGGTTCCAGGCAAGACAGATCACCAGGCACTGGTCGCGCACAACGGCAAGTTGGTCTGCGTTAGCGCAACGATCATCCGGCGAGGATGCGCGCGCGACAGGATCTGCAGCGATTCAAATTTTGAGTACGCAGCAAAAGTGATCGAGATTCTTCCCGAGTTAGCGTCCTCGCGCTGACACATCGGTCAGATCTTGAGTAAGCGGCGCACCGGCGCCCTGTCGATGAGGTCTTGACGATCCGTGCTCAGCGCGCGCCGTCGTAGGCTGGAACGGCTTATTTTATGGTGTCAGAGTTCTCGCGATGGATCTCGAGAAGGTTTTTGAGCTCATCGACGCCCTCGGCGGTGAACGCCATGATGCCGTCCTCCCCCAGGCCGTGGACCCAGATGACGCCGTCTTCCGGCTCCATGCTGATCGAGATCTCGTGAAGCAGATCTTCATCGACGCCGAGCTCGAGGGCGACGGCGGAGAGGTAGCGTCCAGAGTCTTTCGCACATTGGTCAAGCGGCCGCGGCTCCTGGCTTGGCGGTCATGTCCTGCAGCGGTTTCATGTTCATGTAGCGTTTGGTCGCCCATTGCGTGCTGGCGATATGTCTGAGCCTGGCGGCGGTGAGGTTGAGACAGGATGCCCCATCTGGAAACGCCCCGACCACGCGGGTTCGTCGTCGGATCTCCCGCATCAGTCGCTCCAGCGGGTTATTCGTCCGCAGCTTGATCCAATGGCTGTCCGGGAAAGCATAGTAGGCAAAGGTCTCCCCAACACTCTTTTCGATGAGATCAGCGGCCTTGGTCATGCGCTGGTTGCGCAGCTCGGCGACGACGGCTCTGGACTTCTCTATCGCAGTCTCGCGCGTCTCCTGGGCGTGGATCGCCTTCAGCATGTGAGCGACCTCGCGAACCTTGGTCGAAGGCACATGGCTGAAAACATTGCGATAGAAGTGAACCGTGCAGCGCTGCCAGCGCGACGAGGGAAAGAAAAGCATACCCGCAGGCCGCGCCGATCGCATGGCGAAGCAGGATGTCTGGGCCAGAAAGAGCGGCGCTGCTCAGCCCAATGACGAGCAGACCCAGTGTCAGGATATCTGGCAGGTGGACTCGGCAGTGCTATGCGCCTTCGAGAATCCTCGGCACGCGGAAGACCACGTCTTCCTGCGCGGTCACCACCTCGCGGACCGCAACCGCGAACCTTGCCCGGCACGCTGCGATGACGCCCTGCACCAGCGTCTCGGGAGCAGAAGCGCCTGCGGTCAGCCCAAGCGTCGCAACGCCGTCGAACCAGCGCCAGTCGATGTCCTCAGCGGAGGCAATGAGATGGGCGGACCTGGCGCCCGAGCGTTCCGCCACTTCCTTCAGCCGCACGGAGTTGGACGAATTGGCGGCGCCGATGACCAGCACGAGTTCCGCCTGAACTGCGATCGCCTTCACGGCTTCCTGGCGGTTGGTGGTGGCGTAGCAGATGTCGTCCTTGCGCGGCTCCGGCATGGCTGGGAAGCGGCGGCGCAAGGTGGCGACGATGTCGCGTGTGTCGTCGACCGAGAGCGTCGTCTGGGTGACGTAGGCAAGGCGGCTGGAATCGGAGGGCGTGAACGCCTCGGCGTCTTCCACCGTCTCGATCAGCGTCATTGAGCCGGGGTCGATCTGGCCCATCGTGCCGACGACTTCCGGATGGCCTTGATGACCGATCAGCAGGATGTGGAGACCGTTGCGCGCATGACGCTGCGCCTCGGCGTGGACTTTCGAGACGAGCGGGCAGGTGGCGTCGACATAGGTCATGTCTCGCCGGGCCGCTTCGGCGGGCACGACTTTCGGCACGCCATGGGCGGAGAACACTACGGGGCGGTCGTCCGGGCAGTCGGCCAGTTCTTCCACAAAGACCGCGCCCATCTGCTCCAGCCTGCGGACGACATGCGCGTTGTGGACGATCTCGTGCCGCACATAGACCGGCGCGCCCCACTTCGAGAGCGCCTGCTCGACGATCTGGATGGCGCGGTCGACGCCGGCGCAGAAGCCGCGCGGGGCGGCCAGCAGGATCGTCAGGGGTGCGCGAGGCGTTTCGTCGAGGGCCATGGTTTCAGGCTAATTTTTGCCTTGTTGCCGGTGTGGGCTGCGCCGTTGCGCGTGGCCGTCTTTAGAGGCTATCACGCGTGAACAACAGATGGCCCCTCTGGATACTGCACAAAAGGGGCCGCAAAACCGGGATGTTCCAGTGAAGCGTTTGAAGCCCGTTCTGGCCGGCCTGTCCGCCGTGCTGCTTGCCGGTCTTGGAGGCTGCAACGCGTTTTCGGGCCTCGACGACCGGCCGAATGTGGGTCCGTGCCCGGTGGCCGGCTCGCTCTACGACGCCCAGCGCCTGGTGCAGGTCTATGGCGCGGAGCGGCACGAGAATGTCGGCTTCACCGGCGCGATCGAGGGCCTTCGCGGCTTCTGCCGGTATGTCGACAAGAATCCGATCACCATGGAGATCGAGATCGACTTTGCGTTTGGAAAAGGTCCGAAAGCGCAGGGCGATACGATGACCTATGGCTATTTCGTCTCGGTCACGCGCCGCGACCGCAACGTTCTCGCCAAGGAAGCCTCGAGCCTGAAGGTCACATTCCCGAAGGGGCAGGAGATCGTGCGTCGCACCGAAAAGGTCAGCGGCATCGTGATCCCGCGCGCGACGGAAACGATCTCGGGGACCAATTTCGAGGTTCTCGTGGGCTTCGACCTGACGCCGGAACAGCTGGCGTTCAACCGGTCGGGCAAGCGCTTCCTGATGAACGTGACGCAGAGCGCCAAACCCGCCATGCCGGGCACAGCCCCGGCGCCGACCTCGCCCCCGAACAATCCGGCTCAATAGTCTCGCCCCGGATCGCCTGGTCCCAGTAGGCCAGAGCTGCGCCTTCGGCTAAGACATCCGCCGATGAAACCGATTCAGGATCTTGTCCGCCAGTTGTCGGACGCCGCCAGCGCGGCGTTCGTCGCTCTTGGTCTCGAAGCGAGCATGGGCGCGATGCGCCGCTCGGACCGGCCCGACCTTGCCGACTTCCAGTGCAATGGCGCGATGGCGGCGGCGAAGAAGTCCGGCAGAAATCCGCGCGAGATCGCGAATGCTGTTGTGGAGGCGCTGAAGGGCAGCGAGCTGGTGGCGTCGGCGGAAGTGGCCGGCCCGGGCTTCATCAATGTGCGCGTGTCGGCGGCGGCGCTGTCGCGGCAGGCTGAGGCGATTGCGGCGGATGATCGCGCCGGGGCGGGTGGCGTAGAGAAGCCGCGGCGAGTTGTGATGGACTTTGGCGGCTGGAACGTCGCCAAGGAAATGCACATCGGCCACCTGCGCTCGACCGTGATCGGCGACAGCCTGCAGAGGACGTTTCGCTTCCTCGGTGATGCCGTCACATCGGATGTCCATCTGGGCGACTGGGGCCTACAGATGGGGCAACTGATCAACGAGGTGAAGCTGGAGCAGCCGCAGCTTCCGTATTTCGATCCGGAGTTCGCTGGGCCCTATCCTGAGCAAAGCCCGGTCACGATGGACGACCTCGGGCGGCTCTACCCGCTGGCGTCGGGCAAGTCGAAGACCGATGAGGTGCGGCGCGACGAGGATCGCAAGGCGACGCAAGAGCTGCAGGCCGGCCGGCCCGGCTATCGTGCGCTGTGGAAGCATTTCTGCAACGTGACGCGCGTGGGGCTGGAGAGAGAGTGCGCAGCGCTGGGCGTGAGGTTCGACCTGTGGAAGGGCGAGAGCGATGCGGAGCCCTTCGTGCCGGAACTGGTCGATGACCTGAAGGCGCGGAAGATCGCGGAGTTCGATGCTGGCGCGTGGATCGTGCGCGTGGCGCGAGAGACCGACAAGAAGGAGATGCCGCCGATCATCCTGGTGAACCGGGATGGTGCGATCGGCTACCACACCTCCGACCTCGGCACGATCATCGACCGCAAACGGAGTATCGACCCGGACCTGTCGCTCTACATCGTCGACCAGCGCCAGGCGCTGCATTTCGAGCAGGTGTTCCGGGCGAGCGACATGGCTGGGTACATGCCGGAGTCGGCGTTGGAGCATCTGGGCTTCGGCACGGTGAACGGCCCGGACGGCAAGCCCTTCAAGACGCGCGATGGCGGCATCCTGAAGCTCCAGGAACTGATCGCGCAGGCCGATGCGGCGGCGCTCGCGCGGATGAAGGACGCCGGGATCGGCGAGGACGTACCGGAGGCCGAGCGCATGGACATCGCGCACAAGGTGGCGGTCGCTGCGATCAAGTTCGCGGACCTCTCCAACAGCCGCCTCACCAACTACGTCTTCGATCTCGACCGGTTCGTGTCGTTCGAGGGCAGGACGGGACCGTATCTCCTGTATGCGGCGGTGCGCATCAAGTCGCTGGCGCGGCGCGCCGAGGCCGAAGGCGTGAAGTCTGGCGCGATCAGTATCGAACTGGACGCCGAGCGCGCGCTGGTGCTGGCGCTGGACGGTTTTGCGGATGCGCTGCGCGGCGCCTACGACAAGCGCCTGCCGCACATCCTGTGCGATCACGCCTATACGCTGGCGCAGGCCTTCTCGGGCTTCTATGCGGCGGCGCCCGTGCTGGTGGAGAGCGATCCGGCGAAGAAGGCCTCGCGACTCGCGCTGGCGCTGGCGACGCTCAAGCAGCTCGAACTGGTCCTCGGCCTCGTGGGGATCGAGACGCCGGAGCGGATGTAGCCGTGGCCGGGAGTATCTTGTTCCGGATCGACGACCTCTCCGGTTCCGAGGTCCAGGCATTGGTGGCGCGGCATCTGGCGGGTATGCACGCGGACTCGCCACCCGAGAGCGTGCATGCGTTCGACATCGCCAAGCTGAGACAGCCGGGCGTGACCTTCTGGTCGGCGTGGCTCAATGGCGAACTCGCCGGGATGGGCGCGCTGAAACAGCTCGAATGCGGCGCGCGGCGAGATCAAGTCGATGCGCGTGGCGGATGCCTTTCTCGGCAAGGGTATCGGGCGCGCGATGCTGGAGCACATCATCGTCGAGGCGCGCCGCATCGGCCTCACAAGCCTGTGGCTGGAAACCGGCTCGACGCCCGGCTTCGATCCGGCGTTGCGGCTGTACGAGAGCGCCGGCTTTTCCTTCTGCGGCCCCTTCGGCGACTACAAGGAAGACCCGTTCAGCCGGTTCATGTGCCGCGCGATTTGAGCGACGCGCGTCCCGGCGCGTTACTTTTTCTTCGCTGCAGCTTTCTTCGCCGCCGGCTTTTTGGCTGGTGGTTTTGCCGTCGCTTTCGCCGCAACGGCCTTCTTCTTTGCCGCAGGCTTCGCAACCGTCTTCACCACCGGGCCTTTCGCGGGCGCCTTTTCGATCAGGCCTTCCGGCCCGCCATTGTCGGGCTGAAGCCAGATGCCGACGATGGCGTTGGCGTGGCCGTGGCCGAGGCCCATTCGCGCCATCAGGTGCGAGCGGAGCTCGCCGTGCTTCTTCAGGCCGGACTTCGAGAGCACCAGCGCCATGTCGTTGTATGTCTTGCCAGACGCCTTCTCGGCGTTGGTGAGATAGATCTGGAAGCCCTTGTGGAGTTTTGCGCGGTCCATCATTGGCCCTTCAGGGAAGCTTCGCGGATCGCCTTGAACTCGTTGCCGGCGAACCATTCTGGCCAGGTGTCGAGATTGGCGAGACGGCTGGCGACTTCGTAGTCGACCTTGATATCCGCTTCCATGCCGGAGAAGTCCCAGTCGTCGTGGAACTCGTCCGATGGCGCGTGATAGTCCTTGGCGCGATAGGCCTCGCCCAGCGCCTTGCCGGCCGCCTCGCCGCCGGTCACGAGGTCGATGCCGCTGTCGATGTAGAGCATCGGAACGCCTTTCTTCGACAGGCTGATATGGTCGGAGCGGTAGAAATATCCGGCCTCAGGCTCCTGGTCAGGGCGCATCTTGCGGTCGGTCTCCTGCAGCACGGCGCCGAGCAGGTCTTCGAGCTGGGAGGCGCCATAGCCGATGACGAGCACGTCCTTGGCCGGGCCGGACGGCTGCAGGGCATCGATGTTGATGCCGCCCACGATCTTGTTGAGCGGGATCACGGGGTGTTCGGCGAAATAGGCAGAGCCGAGCAGGCCGGATTCCTCGAGCGTCACCGCCAGGAAGGTCATGGAGCGCTGTGGCTTGGGTCCTGCCGCAGCTTTCTCGGCGATGTCGAGGATGGCGGAAACCCCGGTGGCGTTGTCGATCGCGCCGTTGAAGATCGCGTCCTTGCCGGGTTCGACCGTTGAATTCTTGCCGAGGTGATCCCAGTGCGCCATCAGCAGCACGTGCTCGTCGGGCCTCGTCGCGCCTTTCACCGTGCCGATCACGTTGCGCGAGGTGCGCTTCTCGATCGTCTGGTTGATGGTCGCGGTCGCCTTGAGGCCGGTCATCGGCACGGGCTTGAAGCCGCGCTTGTTGGCGGCGGCGCGCATCTTGTTGATGTCGAGGCCGGCGGCGGCGAACAGCTCGGTCGCTTTCTCCAGCGTGATCCAGCCTTCGAGCATGGCGCGTTCGGCGCCGTTGTCGGAGCGCACCAGGTCGGCCTGCTCGCCGGTCCAGGAATCGTGCACCACATTCCAGCCATAGGAGGCCGGCGCCGTCTCGTGGATGATCAGGGCGGCGGTGGCGTGCTGGCGCGCGGCTTCCTCATACTTGTAGGTCCAGCGGCCATAATAGGTCATCGCCTTGCCCTTGAAGAGCCTGGCGTCGTTGGTGACGAAGCCGGGGTCGTTGACGAACATCACGACCGTCTTGCCCTTCGAATCCAGCCCTGCGTAGTCGTTCCACTTCTCTTCGGGCGCCACGACCCCGTAGCCGACGAAGACGAGATCCGAGGCTTCGAACGAGACGGTCGGCTGGTCCTGTTTCTTGGTAATGTAGACGGCGTCGGGGCCAAGCTTGAGATCCCAGGTCTTGTCCTTGCCAGCGACCTTGAGCGAGGAGGTGGCCGGGTCGACGGTCTGGGCCACCATCTCGACGGTCTGGAAATAGCCTCCGTCCGGGTTGCCCGGCTCGAGGCCGGCGCGCTTCATCTCGTCGGCAATCCACTGCGCGGATGCCTCGCCCGTCACGGTGCCGGGGCCGCGGCCTTCGTACTTGTCATCCGCCAGTTCCTTGACGCGCGCGGCGAGGTCGGCGGCAGTGATCTCCGAGCTGGTGGTAAGCTTCGCGCCGGCAGGGCCGGCGGGTGTGGCGGGGGCGGCGGCTTCCTCCTTCGGCTTCTCGCCGCAGGCGGCAAGCGCGAGGAACATCAGGCCCGTCGCGGCCATCGCGCGCAATTTCATCCACACCTCCCTGGAAGTGCGGGCACATTAGCCTTGGAAGAGCGCGGGGCAAGGGGCGGGCATTGCGATTGACCCGGCCACGCAGCGCCGGAAACTAAAAGAGCCAGCACCGAGGTGCTGGCTCCTTCAAAACCGAATGAATCTTCCGAACTTGCGTTCTTCTTTTCCAACCAGTTCACCCAACCAACGCGGGCGAGACAAAAAGGTTCCTCCAGCCGGCGGATTTTCTTGGGTCCGGTCAATCCTCTCAATCGTCGTGAGGCGGTTCGTCCGGATTGTGATCCGGCGGGTTGGCGTCGCCCGGCAGGGGGATCCAGCTCGTTTCGTGCGGCGGCTGGGTGAAGCGCGTTCCCTCAAAGCCGCCCGCGATGGATGCGCGCCAGTCAGCGGCGGCCCGGGCGAGGCGCTCCTTCGAGGACGCGACGAAGTTCCAGTCGAGGTGGCGCGGTCCGTCCAGCGGATCGCCGCCCGCCATCATGATGCGGGTTCCAGGCGCCAGCCTGATCGGACAGGGCCGCGTCGGGTTCAGCAGCGCCATCCGCGCTTCGGGGATCGTGTCGCCGCCGATCTCGATGGACCCGCTCACCACATAGACCGCGAGTTCCCGAACGGGAGGTGGTTCCACCACCGTTTCGCGCTCTGTCTCCAGTACAAGCTGGCAGATGCCATGAGGGAAATCGACCGGTGAAGTCTGGCCGTAGGCCGAGCCAGAGATCAGCACGCCCCTTGCATCGCCCGGGGTGATGCTGGGCAAAGTGCTCGCGGGATGGTGATGGAAGGCGGGGGCCTGGTCCTCATGGGATTTCGGCAGGGCGACCCAGGTCTGGATCGCCTCGATCCGGTGGCCTTTTGCGCGCTCTTCCGGAGGCGTGCGCTCGGAATGCACGATGCCGCGCCCGGCCGTCATCCAGTTCACAGCGCCGGGGCGAATGGTCTGGACAGATCCGATGCTGTCGCGATGATCGAGTGCGCCTTCGAACAACCAGGTAACGGTGGCGAGGCCAATATGCGGATGGGATCTCACATCCAGACCCTTGCCCGGCGCCAGCACGGCTGGGCCGAGATGGTCGAAGAACACGAACGGCCCGACATTGCGCCGCGCGGCCTGAGGGAGCATGCGCCGCACGGTGAACCCGCCGAGGTCGCGCTCATGCGGTGCGATGATCAGGTCAACTTGCGGCATGGGGTCTTTTCGGGCCGTATCGGACGCGATGATGTGCTGTGCAGTATGGACGAGGACGCGCAGGTTGGGAAACTACTGTGATGAGCACCGACTCTCTCACCGCGTCGGACGCTTGGCGTCCAACCCCAGGCGAAAGCCGGGACGTGCGGCTGCGGAAGCTTTTCGCTCCGTTCATCGGAATGACGCTGGCGCTTGCCGCCGCCTGCGCGCCTCTGCAGCAGGGGGCCCTGAAGACCGACGGCCAGCCGCGGATCGGATTCTCCGAGAACTGGTTCACCAGTTTCGATGGGGCCCGGCTGGGGCTCGATTCCTGGGCGCCAAAGACAGAACTGCCAACGGTTCAGGACCTGGGGCCGAGCGCCGAGCGCCCGCCCGAGACCATAATCATCGCCGTTCACGGCATGAATGACTATGCCGGCGCCTTCAAGGCCGCCGGAGCATGGTGGGCCGAGCAGGGTGCGATCGTCTACGCCTACGACCAGCGTGGCTTTGGCCGCTCGCCGGGCTCGGGCATCTGGCCGTCACACGAGGTGTTGCGCAACGACCTCAAGACCGCGGTCAGGATTGCCCGCCAGCTTCATCCCGACGCCCGCGTCGCTGTGGTCGGCGAAAGCATGGGCGCATCCGTGGCCATCACGGCCTTCGCCGATCCCGATCCGCCGGATGCGGACGTGCTGATCCTCTCCGGACCGGGCCTGCGCGGCTGGGGCGCGCTGCCGGTGCTCTACAGCGTCAGCCTGTGGACCTCGGCGCACGTGCGGCCGGGCTGGGTGGTCGTGCCGCCCAAGGGCGTCCGCATCATCGCTACCGACAACAACGAAAAGCTGAAGGAGATGTGGTACGATCCCCACGTCCAGAAGAGGAACCGGATCGACAGCGTTTACGGCGTCGTCTCGATCATGGAAGAGGCGGACGCCAAGATCGCGCGGCTGCCGAAGAAGACTCCCACACTGCTGCTCTACGGCGCCAACGACCAGGTGATCCCGCCCAACGGCGTCCAGCGAGCAGCGAAGAAGCTCCCGGCCCATGTGCGCACGGCTTACTACGCGAAGGGCTATCACATGCTGATGAACGACCTGCAGGCCAAGACTGTCTGGAGCGACATTCTCGGCTTCATCGACAATCCGAAAGCCGCTCTCCCCTCGGGCTCGCCGCCTTTGCCATGGCAAGCAAAGTCGACCCCGTCGGCATCCGCAAAGTCGCCGGTTTCAAGCTCGAAAGTCGCGTCAAACCGGTGAAATTTCGCCTGTTTCAAGGTCCCGAAAATTAACCAACCGGAAGTATGGTGACGGCCTGAGAGAGCAGCGTTTCGAGGGCTGTTGCGGCCATGTCTGCGCAGGCAAAGAAAAAGCCAGCCGAGAAGGCGGGCGACAGGGCCGAAGCTTCGGCCAGCGACAAGCCGGCGAAAGCCGGAGGCGATCTCGCCGGCCGCTTCGGCGCCTGGTGGAACGGCAAGGACTACGTCCCGCCTGTTCCCGGCGAAGAGGCCGACAAGCCCGACGCCAAGGCCGAGAAGGCCGACAAGAAATCCAAGCCGGAAGCCAAGCCCGAAGCGCCGGCCAAGGCCGAAGAAAAACCCAAGCCCAAGCCTGAAGAGAAGCCCGCCAAGGTCGAGGCGAAGCCCGAACCCGTTCCCGAAGCGCCTGCCGAAGCGGCGCGCCCGGCATTCCGGAATGCCGGCAATGGCGCTGCGATCCGCGTCAAGGCGCTGGAGACGATGTGGGGCGCAGGCCGCCTCGCGCCGGGTTCCTCCGAGATCGAAGCCAGGCTGCTCGATGCCGCCCTCGACCATGCCGACAAGCTGGGCGGCGTCGGCTTCATCGGCGCCGATGCAGCGATGCTCAATGCCTTCGCGGCCCGTTCCGACCGCGCCGCCCACGCCGCCGAATGGCGCTCGGGCGCCGTCGACCGCCTGAAGCAGCTCGCGCCCAAGACTGTCGTCGAACTCTGCGAGATCGATCGGCCGCGCGGCTTCGGCGATGGCGCTCTCGAAGCGGTGATCTCGTTCGAGGCCTTCGCCTTCGCCGACCACAAAAACGGCCTCGTCGCGCGCGTCCACCGGGCGCTGAGCGAGAACGGCCGCTGGGTCTTCCTCGACACCACGCGCACAACCGCAAAGACGCCGCCGGCCGCGTTCGCCTCGGCCTGGGCCGAGCCGCAGCTCTCCACCGCCGACGACATCGAGGAAATGCTCCAGCTCGCCGGCTTCAGCGCCGTGCAGAAGAGCGACGTGAGCGAGCTCGTCCTCAACGCCGCGCGCGCCGGCTATCAGCATCTCGCCAGCGTGCTTGAACAGGCCGCGCAAGACGGCCTCGACGGCCGCGAAGGCGCGCTGTTCCTGCAGGAGCTGGCCTGGGAAGCGCAGAGCTGGCGCGCCCGCGTGCGCGCCCTCGAAGGCGGCGCGCTGAAGGTGCATCTCTGGGTCGCCGACAAGCGCGCGCCGCTGGAGCTGACCCAGGAAGCCGTCTCCGACGAACTGCTCAATGTCGCGGTGAACCCAGACGACGCCGGCGCTGCGGATGCGCTGTTCGACAAGCCCTAAGCCGGCGTCTCGCCCGCCACCGTGGTGCGGTAGAGTTCGCGCCGGAAGCCGTCATAGTCGTTGAACGCCTGGTGCACGCAGATCCGATTGTCCCACAGCACGAAGGTGCGCGGCGCCCAGCGCAGGCGGCAGGTGAAGGCAGGCTGCGTGATGTGCTCCACCAGGAATTTCAGCAGCGGCCCGGCCTCGGCCTGCGTCAGCCCCTCGATGCCCGCCGCATAGGTCTCGTCGCAATAGAGCGCCTTCTCGCCCGTCGCCGGGTGCGTGCGCACAAGTGGATGCATCGAGCCCCTTGACCTTGCGCATCACATCGTCGGGCAGCTTGCCGCTGTCGCGCGTCGCCGCCAGCCGCCCGATCGGCGTGCCGTCCGCCTCGGCATGCGTCTGTGCCGAAGCGAGCACCAGCTTCATCGACATGTGCACCTTCAGCGGTGCGATCATCTGTTTCATGGTGTCGCTGAGCATCGCATAGGCAAGCGCTGAGTTGGCCCAGATCGTGTCGCCGCCGTAGGGCGGGATGTCGACGCCGTAGAGCATGCTGATCGCTGGCGGCATCGGCAGGAAGGGCGAGTCCGTGTGCCATCCCGCGCCAAAGACCATGCCGGTCTTCGCATGCGCTTCCTTGATCAGCGGCTGCACATCCGGATGGCCGGGAACGCCCTTGGTGTAGGCGTCTTCCGCGAACGGCCCGAAGCGCAGGCTGAACGCTTCCTGGTCGGCGTGGCTGACCTGCTGGTCGCGGAAATAGATCATCTTGTGACGGAACAGCGCTGAGCGGATTTCGGCGAACTGTTCGTCGGACAGGCTCGATATTTCCGCTCCGCAGATCTCGGCGCCCATGGCGGCCGACAGCGGCCGCACGGTGATGTGCCGCGTCTGCGCCGCGTGATTATCGAACTTGCCCGTCGGGTGGATGATCATGCCAGAGACCCTCCGGGGCAGTTTAGCGCGGCCGAGAGCGCGCGGCGAGGCAGTTGAAGGCACATTCGTGCGCACAAGGCGGGTTCACCCGCCGCGCGCTTGGCGCTATATGCGCGCCGGGCCGCCTCCCGATCTGCCTGGCCCGCCTGGAGTTTTCCATGTTCGACAAGCCCGCCTTCGCCGGCCACGAAAGCGTCCATCATTTCTTCGACGCGAAAACCGGGCTGCGGGCGATCATTGCCATCCACTCCACCGTGCGCGGGCCCGCCGGCGGCGGCTGCCGGATGTGGAACTACGCCACCGGCGAGGAAGCCTTCATCGACGCCCTGCGGCTCTCCGAGGGCATGAGCTACAAGAACGCCATGGCCGACCTGAAGCTCGGCGGCGGCAAGGCGGTGATCTGGGGCAATTCGAAAACCGACAAGACGCCCGATCTCTTCCGCGCCCTTGGCCGCGCGATCGAAAGCCTGAAGGGCAAATACTGGTCGGCCGAAGACGTCGGCGTGTCCGTTGCCGACATGGCCTACGCAGCCGAGGAAACGAAATACGTGGCCGGCCTGTCCACCGGCAAGGCGGCGAGCGGCGATCCATCCCCCGTCACCGCCAAGGGCGTGTTCGGCGGCATCCGGGAAAGCGTGAAGCGCGCCTTCGGCACGGACGACCTCAATGGCCGCCATGTCGCCGTGCAGGGTGTGGGGCATGTCGGCGCCTATGTCTGCGACCATCTCGCCAAGGCTGGCGCCAGGCTCACCATAGCCGACGTGAACCAGGACGCGCTCGACACTGTCGCGAGCAAGACCGGCGCGAAAATCGTGAAGCCTGACGAGATCTACGACGTTGCCGCCGACGTCTTCTCGCCCAACGCGCTGGGCGCCGTCATCAACCCGCAGACGCTGGCCCGGTTCAAGGTGAAGGTCATCGCCGGCGGCGCCAACAACCAGCTCGCCACGCCCGACATGGGCGACAGGCTGAAGGAGAAGGGCATCCTCTACGCCCCCGACTATGTCATCAATGGCGGCGGCATCATCAACGTCGCAGCCGAAATCTCGGGCGCCTACGATCCCAAATGGGTCGACGCCAAGGTCGAGCGCCTCGTGAAGACCGTCGGCGAAGTCCTCGACCAGGCCCAGCGCGAGAACCGCGCCACCAACCGCGTCGCCGACGAACTGGCGCGCAAGCGCATCGCCGCGCAGGGGTGAAAATCGGCGGAAGCGGCTTTGGGCTGAGAAGCGCGCGGCTGGCTGGCCGCTCGCCGGCCGCGCCGGATTCGACCGGAAAAAGTCTGAAAATCAGCAAGACTTGCGATGTGCGCCGGGGCCATCTTGAGATGCGCCGAGGTCTTGGGGAGTCCGCATGTCCGCAACGGCAAACCATCAGGGCTTCGAAGCCAGACTGCTGCGCGTGCTGGCCTACATCCACGATCACCTCAATGAAGATCTGAGCCTCGATGTCCTGGCCGAGGTCGCCTGCATGTCGCGGTTCCACTGGCACCGCGTGTTTCGCGCCATGACCGGCGAAACTCTGGCCGATGCCGTCCGGCGCATCCGGCTTCTCAAGGCGGCCAATGCCCTGGTGCAAGAGACCGGCTCGATCGCCGAAATCGCCGAGCGCCACGGCTACCCCAACCTCGCCAGCTTTTCGCGCGCCTTCAGCGCCGCGCTTGGAGCGCCGCCGGGAGAGTTCCGCGAGCGAGGCGTCCAGTTGGCCAACGACCTTCGCCGCCATGCTGGAGCCGACGCCATGTATCCCGTGACGATCAAGCACCTGCCGCCATGCCGCGCAGCAGGCGTTCTGCACCTGGGCGACTATGCTGAGCTATCGCGCGCATTTCAGAAGCTGGGCGCAATCCTGGCCGCGCGAAACCTGTTTGCCCAGGCCCAGGGCCTGTTCGCCCTCTATCACGATGCGCCGGGGTCGAAGCCGGATGCGGACTTGCGCGCCCATGTCGCCATCATCATTGCGGACGGCTTCCCGGCCGGCATTGAGGGTCTCGAGTATTTCGATCTCGCCGGGGGCAGGCACGCCATCATGGAGCACACCGGCGCGTACGCCACGCTCGGGACCGCCTACGAATGGCTTTACGGCAAGTGGCTGCCTCAATCGGGAGAGGAGCCGCGCGACGCGCCGCCGATCGAGCTTTACGTCAACGATCCCCGGACCACGCCGCCCGACCAGTTGCGCACCGACGTGCGCCTTCCGCTGGCTTGAACCGCGACCTTCATCCGCGCTGGCGACTGTCGCCTCCCAACAATCCACAGCCCAAGCTTCGCCTCCAGGTTGAATCCGCGTGACCTATCGGTAATGTCCTGATTTGTTGCGTTGCAGCGGAGACGCACTCCTTAACAAATGGCGTGGGTCTTGCTGACGGGGGCTTTGGCCGCGCCGAAAATGCGGCAGGATCGTGAGACGGTTTTCGTGTCCACGATCTTGAGTCGAGTTGGGTAAAGTTGGGCTTCGGGGCCAGAATGTCTGAAGTCGTTTTGCAGATCAGCGCTGACGAGAGCCAGGATGCCTGGCGTCTCACCAATGCTCTCGATGCGTTCGCCAAATGGAGCGCCGAGGCTGGTCTTACAACGGATTCCGGCGATGCTCCTGATATCATGATGATGACCGAGTACGCCCAGGGCGGCATGCGCCGGAAGCTGGTTTTCCAGGACCGCGATCACGCCGCGCGCTTTCTCGTCTTCTGGCGCACCGAAAAACTGAGGCAGTCGGCCACGACCGAAGCTTTCGCCGCCGGCGCCTGACCTCCCACGTTTCCGCCACAATTGGATCAGCCCGGCACAGCGGTGCTTGCCGCAGCGTCTCAATCCGTGCGTCCGGCATGTGACTGCACCGATTGCTGCGGTGCACATTCGCAAAACCTTCCGCGGATTGCCTCGGGTGGGGAGGCGGCCGGTCCTCCGCTGCCCCTGGCCCTGACGGTCTGGCGCCCGCATTTCCCCTCGAGGTTGAATCCGGCCGTGCGCTGGACCCGCGCGTCTGCCGCCGTATAGAGCGCGCATGGCATCTACTCCCAGAGGCAGCCGGGCTCAGCGGGTCGCCATTGTCGGCGGCGGCGTGATCGGCCTTGCCTGTGCGCTGGAGCTGAAGGCGCGCGGGGCGGATGTCATCGTCTATGAAAAGGGTACGGAGCCAGGCGCAGGGGTGACGGCGCGGTCGGCCGGCATGCTGGGCGCTGCGTTCGAGTGGGGGCTGGAGCAGGATCAGGTCGCGTTGGCGGCCCTTGCCCGCCATGCCGGCGAGATCTGGCCGGATTTCGCGGCGAAGATCGAGCGGCTGGGCGGCGGTCCGGTGCATCTTTCCCGGAACGGCGCGGTGGCGGTGGCCCGCACCGAGGCGGAGGCCGAATGGCTAGGCGACCTGGCCGCGGCGTGCCAGGCGCGCGGCCTGCCGGTTCGCCAGTTGAGCGCCGCTGCCCTGCGTGGGGTGGAGCCTGCGGTGAGCGGTGAGGTGCGCGCGGCGGTGCACCTGCCGGGAGACCAGCATGTCGATGCCCAGGTGCTGCTGCAGCGCATGGCCGCGGCGGTTGCGCGTGCCGGGGTGGCGCTGAAATACGGGCGCGCCGTGGAGCGCATCGTGGTGGGCCGCGAGATCGTCATGCCCGACGGCGAGCGTGTGGACAGCGTGGTGCTGGCGACGGGCGCGGGGGCGCTGCCGCGGCTGCATGGCATGCGGGGGGAGGTGCTGGAGGCGGGTCTGGCGGGCCTCGTGCCGGTGAAAGGGCAGATGCTGGCGCTCGCCCCGGTGGCCGGGGCGCCGACCCATGTGGTGCACGCGCGGGACGTCTATATTGCGCCGAAGGCGAAGTGGACGCTGGTGGGGGCGACAGTGGAGCGGGGAGTGGACGATGTGGGAGTGGTGCGCGATGTGGTGGAGGGACTGAAGGCGAAGGCGGTGGCGCTGGTGGGTGCGCTGGCGCGCGCGCCGGAGGTGAGCGCGTGGGCGGGAGTGCGGCCGGGTACGGCGGACGACGCGCCGATGGTGGGCGAGACGCGGGTGGAAGGCGTGCACGTGGCGCTGGGCGCGTACCGCAACGGCATCCTGCTGGCGCCTGCGGTGGCGGAGCTGGTGGCGGATGCGGTGCTCGACCGCGCCCGCCGCCCGACCTTCAACCCGCTCCGTTTTGACGGCCAGGGGTTTTGACACGCATGCGATTTGACAAGCAGGACGAGGCGCCGCACTCGCGCTAGGCCGAGCCGCCCGCTAACAAGACGACGAATTCCGGGAGAGACGACATGCACAACATCGCGCCGATGACCGAGGACCAGCAGTCGATCCAGGACGCGGTCGCCGCCGTTTGCCGCGAGTTCGATGCGGAATACTGGCGCAAGACGGACGAGACTGGAAAGTGGCCGGAAGAATTCACCAAGGCCATGGCCGATGGCGGCTGGCTGGGCATCGCCATGCCGGAAGAGGTCGGCGGGTCGGGGCTGGGCCTGATGGAAGCTGCGATCATGATGCAGACGGTCGCCCGTTCGGGCGCGGGCTTCACGGGGTGTTCGTCGATCCACCTCAACATCTTCGGGGCCAAGCCGATCGAGAAATTCGGCACCAAAGAACAGAAGCAGGAATTCCTGCCGAAGATCATCTCCGGCCAGCAGAAGATGTGCTTTGGCGTGACCGAGCCGAACTCGGGCCTCGACACGTCGAGCCTGCAGACGCGCGCCGAGCGCACCAATTCAGGCTATGTCATCAACGGCCGCAAGATCTGGACGACAGGCGCGCAGCGGGCCGACAAGATCCTGCTGATCGCGCGCACCACGCCGCAGGACAAGGTCGCCAAGGCCTATATGGGCCTCTCGCTGTTCTACTGCGACATGAAGGGCATCGACGCGAAGCCGATCCCGAAAATGGGTCGCAAGGCCGTCGAGTGCAACATGCTGTACTTCGACAATGTCGAGATCCCGAAAGAGGCGCTCATCGGCGAAGAAGGGCAGGGCTTCAAATACCTGCTGCAGGGCCTCAACCCTGAACGCGTTCTCTTTGCGGTGGAAGCCATCGGCCTCGGCTTCGCGGCGCTGGAGCGGGCGACGACCTACGCCAAGGAGCGCGTCGTGTTCGGCCGTCCGATCGGCCAGAACCAGGGCGTGGCGCATCCGCTGGCCAAGTGCTGGGCGGAGCTGAGCGCGGCGGAGCTGCTGTCCTACAAGGCGGCGCGGCTTTACGACCAGGGCCTTGAATGCGGGGCGGAAGCCAACGCCGCGAAATATCTCGGCGCTGAGTATGGCTTCAACGCCTGCGAGGCAGCGGTGCTGGCGCATGGCGGCATGGGCTACGCGAAAGAGTACGATGTCGAGCGCTACATGCGCGAGGCGATGATCGCGCGCATCGCGCCGGTCAGCCGCGAGATGATCCTCAACTTCATCTCCGAGCGTGTGCTGGGCCTGCCGAAGAGCTATTGAGGCCAACTCGAGATCGCGTCACGATCCGCCGCATGCTGGACACGATCGAACCTTCCGCCCGCGCCGAAGTGCTGCGCCGTCTCGAGGATATCGAGCGCCACAACGGTGCGCGTATTCTTCTGGCTGTCGAGAGCGGCAGCCGAGCGTGGGGCTTCCACTCTCCCGATTCCGACTATGATGCGCGCTTCATCTATGTGCGCGGCGCCGACGATTATTTGACGCTATACGCGCATAGAGACGTCATCGAGACGCCGATCGAGGGCCTGTTCGACGTCAACGGCTGGGACATCACCAAGGCGCTGCGGCTCATGATCCGCGGCAACAGCGTTGTTCAGGAGTGGCTGGCGTCACCCATCGTCTACCGCGCGCACACAGCATTCGTTTCTGCGCTCCAGCCGATCTCGCGTGCGTGGCGCAGCGTTTATGCAGATGCGCATCACTACCACGGCCTGCTCGCGACGCAGCGCGGGCGGTTCATTGAGGGACGCGATCGGGTCAAGCTCAAGAAATACTTCTACGCAGTGCGACCAGCCATCGCGCTCCACTGGCTGCGCGAGCGCGGCGGCTCGCCGCCGATGGACCTGCCGAGCCTGCTTGCGGGCGTGCGTCTGCCGGCAGCTGCCGCGGAAGCCTTGGAAGCCCTGCGGACGGCAAAGGCCCTGTCATCGGAGGTCGGGGAAGGGCCGCCGATCCCAGCGCTGGACGCCTACATCGAGGAGCAAGCCCAGTGGGCCCTGCAGGCCAAAGGCCGCCTGCCTGATCCGGACCCGGTGCTGCTTGCCCAGACAAACGCGTTCTTCCGAGCTGTGGCGCGGAACGAGTTGTAGCGAAGGAACGCATCGCCGCCACGGTGTAAGACGTCGCCCAGTCTGAGCGTGGAACTACCTACTCTCCTCCCACGCGAACGCGGCGAACTGCGTACCTGCCGAAAGCAGTTAACCGTGGCGGACTGGGCATATAGCTTGCTTCAAGCTGGCGGGGAGAAACTTGGGGAGAGACCCGCCTGTGACCCATGACACTCCGGTCGACCAGAATGCGTTTGCGCCGATGCCGCCGCTTGCGTTGCCGCCGGGAATGCTGATGTGGGCCAGCATGTATACCGTGATGTTCTACGTCTGCGGCGGAATGCTCGCCTATCTCTACGATCCTGACTGATTTCGGCCGGCCGATCTTCGCCCGGCGCGGGACCGCTCAGTCCGGCACGCGGGTCAGGCGCACGCGGTTCTGCGTGCCGTCAGCGCCCGTATAGATGAGCCAGACATCCTCGCCCGCCCATTCGGTCTTGATCGCCTGGAAGGGCCGGCCGCGCATGTTGTTTGGATTCATCGTCACCAGCGGACGGAACACCAGCACGCCGTCGTTCACCGTGTACGTGCCGGCAAAGCTGGCGAAGGGCGTGAAGATCTTTCCGCGCTCATCATCTGTCGGCTTTGCGCTCAGGAGCGGCCGCGGTGTGAACGCCGAGACAAAGTTTCCGGCAAAGTGCGGCGGCGAGAAGATGTAGTAACCGGGCTGCATGTCATCGACATGCGTTCCCTTGTCCGCTCCCGCGCCGACGATGATTTCTGCACGCCGCCACACGCCCTTCAGGCGGAGGGCTTCCGGCGTCACCTGCGAGGTGTCCTGTTCCAGTCGCGCAAGCTCGGTGCTGACCGATCCGCCCTCGGGCGACGCCTCGGTCAACCACACTCCGCCATCGGCCCAGGTAAGCTCGTAGTTTGCCGTCTTGCCGCCAACCATGTCAGCGGGATCCTTGGTGACCTGCGGCGTGAGCGTCAGCTTGCCGGTGTCGCTGGCATAGGTCCCGGTGCTTCCGGTAAAGGGTGCGAATACGCGGCCCGCTTCCTCGTCGGTTGGCTTGTCGCCGAGATAGGGCCGGGCGGCGAAGCCATCCACGGCCGTGATCGCGTAGTGTGACTTCGAGAAGATGTAGATGCCCGGCTGGGCGTCGACGGAATGCATTCCGGCGTTCGGGCCCGACTCTATGTCGACGCGGATGCGGCGCCAGGCGCCTTCGAGAACCTGGGGCGGCGGTTCCGCCGCCGCGGCGGCCCTGGGCGAGTCGCCTGGACTGCAGGCCCACAGCGATGGGCCCATCAGCAGGATCACGGCTAGCATTTTGCGGTTCATGGCATCCCCCGAACGTCAAGATCGAAAGGGCTACTTCGAGTGGGCCATATCACAGTCGCGAACGCATGTAATGCTGCGGCGCCGCGCAAAGTCTGGCCTGCCATTGGCTCGCGGTTCCTGCGGCATTAGCGTCGTTCGGCAACCAACGGGCAGCCATCCATGAAATCCATTCTGATCACGGGCGCAGGCAGCGGTATTGGCCGCGCGACGGCTGTGGCGTTCGTGAAGGCCGGATGGGGCGTGGCCCTGGTCGGGCGCCGGCGCGAGGCGCTGGAGGAGACGGCGCGGCTGGCGGGCGGCGGGCATGTGCTGCCAGGCGACGTGTCGAAGCCTGCGGATGTCGAGCGGGTGTTCGCCGAGGCCGTCGCGAAGATGGGGCGGCTGGATGCGCTGTTCAACAATGCGGGCCGAGGGTCGAAGCCGAAGACGATCGACGAGATGCCGCTGGAGGACTGGCAGGCTGTGCTCGATGTGAATCTGTCCGGCGCTGTCCATTGCGCGCGGGCGGCGTTCGCGCAGATGCGGAAACAGGATCCGCAGGGCGGGCGGATCATCAACAACGGGTCGATCTCGGCGCATGCGCCGCGGCCTGGATCGACGCCGTACACCGTGACCAAGCATGCGATCACCGGGCTGACGAAATGCCTGTCGCTGGACGGGCGGCCGTTCAATATCGCGTGCGGGCAGATCGACATCGGCAATGCGGTGACCGAGCTCACCCAGCGGATGATGCAGGGCGTGCCGCAGGCGGATGGCCGGATCATGCCGGAGCCGACGATGGACGTGGATGATGTTGCCCGAGCCGTCCTGATGATGGCGGAGCTGCCGCTGTCGGCGAACGTGCAGTTCATGACCGTGATGGCGACGAAGATGCCGTTCGTTGGGCGGGGGTGAACGTTTTTTGCGCGATCCAAGTATCGCTTACTGGCTGTTGCGCCATTTCTCCATCGCGGCGGAGATGGCGAAGGTTTCGCGGTATTTCGGCGAGTCCGAGGGGCGCGGGGGCTTGGCGGCGGTGAGCTGCATGATCTCGGCGAGCTTGTTGTGGGCGGCGCCCGACTGGCCCGCGCCGATATAGGCGTGGAGCTCGACCAGGGCCGAGGACAGGACGTCGTCGGCGCGGATGACGAAATAGGGCTCGTCGTCGGCGAGCTTCGCCAGCGGATCGTATTTCGACGGGTTGGCCCGGGAGCCCATTGGAGCAGGTGATGGGGGAGCGGTCATGTCTGCCTCTTGATTCGTGCTGCGGGAGTGTGGGGGGATTCGGGGTCCGCGGGCGAATGGGGCTGTGGATGGAGCTGGGCATGCGACAGCGGCTCCGGAAGCGATGGCTCCGGAGCGGGCTGAACGGGCTTGGCGCGTGTCACGCGCTCGAACGCACCAACACCAGCACCACCACCAACACCAGCACCACCAGCACCACACACCACCGAAGGCGGGCACGGGGGTTCCTGGACGGCGCTGCGCGGCTGCGGATGACACTGCCCTTGATGCGCCAGCGCGTGGCTGGCGGGCGCGAGCGGGACCGCCCCTGCCGGGGCGTTCGACAGGCGCGGTCGTATGGCGGCCGGCCGCCGAAAGGCCTTCGATGGGTTCGCTGTCTGGTGCAGCGAGTCCGGGTTTCCTGATTGGGTCGCGGTTCGTTCGGGGCAGCCCGGCCGGCGTCACTTCGGTGTGGCATTCACCGGAAGGACGGATGCGGAGCATCCCGAGGAACGGGACGACGTGGATGACAAGCATCGCAACCGCGCGCAGCAGCGTTTCCAGCCAGGGCTGGCACAGTGAAGGGGTCCGAATCCAGTTTGCGCGCGGATGTGCCTGTATCATGGACAGCAGTGTAAGGCCGTTCCTGAGCCCTACAGGAAACTTGTCCAGAACCGGCCGGTATTTCTTCTACCGCGCTGAATCCGTTGAGGGCCGTTCATCGTCAGCTGTTGGGCAAGTCGGGCGGCGTCCCATACGGTTTTGGTGCTGGATGCCCGGCGCTTCGCCCCTTATACCGCGCGCATGATCGATACGCCGGACGACGCTCTCCAACGCAAGCTTGCCTTCGAAGCCCTGCACAATTTCAGGGACTTTGGCGGTTATTCCGCCGGCGGCCGGAGCATGGCGACGGGGCGGTTCTTCCGCTCGGCCAACCATGCGCTGGCGAGCGATGCCGATCTCGACCGGCTGGCGCGGATGAATATCGGCGCGGTGATCGACCTGCGGCGGCCGGAAGAGCGGATGCGGCAACCCTCGCGCAGGTGGGCGGGGTTCGCGGCGCGGGTGATCGAGAACGATGACCCGGGCGAAGGGCAGCAGAGCTGGACGGAGTTCATGGCCGGTTGGGACATGACGCGCGAAAGCTTCCGCGCCTATATCCTCCGCTACTATGAAGAGGCGCCGCACCTGCCGCGGCTGGTCGATCTCTACACGCGATATTTCGAGACGCTTGCGGCAACCGATGGAGCGGTGGTGGTGCACTGCGCCGCGGGCAAGGACCGCACCGGGCTGATCGTCGCGCTGACGCACGAGCTGGCGGGCGTGCACCGCGACGACATCGTCGCCGACTACCTGCTGACCAATGACTCGGAGCGCTTTGCGGTCTTCGGCGCGCAGTGGGCGGAGACGATCCGGCAGGAGCGCGGCGTGGGTCCGACGCTCGACGTGATGCAGTACATCATGGGCGTGCAGGCGGAGTATCTGGAGCGCTCGTTCGCCGTGATCGAGCAGCAGAGCGGCGGGGTGGAGCGGTATCTGCGCGATGTGCTGGGCGTGGATGCGCGCAAGCGGGGAAAGATCGAGGAGAGGCTGTTCGGCTGATGCCTGCGCCGTGTCGCTGGAGGCTGGATCCCAATGCTTCAGCGCTTGTTCCGGCTCAGCGACCAACGCAAACCTTGCTTTGCCTCAGGGCTGCAGCCTCAAGTCGGAACAAGCCTTGAAGTCTGCGCTGGGCCCCGGCCTTCGCCGGGGACACGGTGCAAAAAGTCAGCTCAGTAATTCCGATAATACGGATACCAGTTGTTCAAATCCGGCGAGAGATCATTCCAATCCGGATTGGTCATCTCGATCAGCCGCAACTTCCAGGCCCTGCGCCATTCCTTGATCTGACGCTCCCGATTGCGCGCTGCATCCCGCGTCTGATGCTCCTCGAACCAGACCAGCATCTTGACACCGTGCTTTGACGTAAAGCCCGGCAATTGCTCGTCTTGATGTTGTCCCACGCGTTTTGGAAGATTGTCGGTTTGGCCTGTGTAAAGAGTTCCGTTGCGCTTACTTGCCAGGATGTAAACCCAGAAGCTCATGCCGGTTCCTCAACAGGCGCATCCTAACTCTTCCTGCAACTCTCTCAACCGTGTCCCCGGCGAAGGCCGGGGCCTAGCGACCAACTCGAAGCTCGCCTTGCCTTCGGGCTGCAGCCTCAAGCTGGAACAAGCCTTGAAGTCTGCGCTGGGTCCCGGCCTTCGCCGGGAACGCGGTTGAGGGCCCTCCAGTTCGTCGGCCTACGCCACGTCGCTCTTCTTCTCGTGGGCGTTGTGGATTTTCTTGGTGACCAGGCGTTCGAGTTCGTTGGCGACGGCGGTGCGGTGGAGGAAGGCTTCCTCGGGCATCGAGAGGATCGCGCTGATGGTCTGGAAGTGGTATTTCACGACTTCCACGTCATACGTGTCGGTCATGCCGACGCCTTCGATGTAGCGCACGGCCGTGGTCCAGACGCGCACGATGATCTCGTCGCCAAGCGTCGCGACTTCGTCGGCGTACTGGCCGAGCATGCGGTACATGCCGCGAATGCCGGCGGTGCGGTCGACATTGGTGCGGTCGGCGTAGGCGGTCAGGTTGTCGAGGATGGCGCGCAGCTTGAACGCGTTTTCCTGCGACTGCTCGGACGCGGGCTTGACCGGCGGCTCGTCGGTGAGGCGGCGCCAGGGACCCGAGAAACCGGTGTCTTCCTTGCGGCGGCGGCACGGGCCGACATAGTTGCGGCTGTCGATGAACTTGCGCGGACGCAGCACGACTTCCTCGATGCGCGAAAGCACGCCCTGCGCGCTGACGGGCTTCAGCAGGAACTCGTTGATGCCGGCCTGGCGGGCGGACATGAGCTGGTCGTGGTCGATGACCCCGGCGAGCAGGATGATCGGGGTCTCGCGCGACATGCCGGTGGCGTTGCGGCGGACTTCGCGGGTGAATTCGAGGCCCGACATGCGGCCGGCGTCCCAGTCGACGAAGGTGATGTCCGGCTTGAAGGTGCGGCCGACGGTGAAGGCTTCCATCGCCGAGGCGGCGGCCATGATGTTGGTGACCGTGAGGCGGCGGAGGGAATCCGCCACCACGCCGCGCATGTAGGAATTCGGATCGACCACAAGCACTTTCATGCGCTTGAGTTCGGCAGGCATCAGGGCGCGTTCGTCGGTCATCCTGGTCTACTCTACGCCGCAAGCTTCTTCTGGATCGCCTTGCCCAGCGCGATGGCGACGCTGTCGCGCGCCTCCGCGTAGTTCTGTGGCAGGGCGGCGAGCTGTTCGAGCGCGCCGAGGGCGGTGTTGATGATCGGCTCTTCGAGCTGGCCCAGCGGCGTGGCGACGCTGATATAGGCTTCGAACGCGGCCAGGCCGGCGTGGAGCGCGTGGTCCTTGGCCTCGATCGCGAGGCCCTTGGCGTACTTCACCTGGTCCATCGCGGTCGCCAGCGCTTCGGGGCGGCTGGCGCGCAGGAGCGTGCAGGTCTGGCGCAAGGCCGAGAGCGCCACGCGCATCGGGGTCTGCGCTTCGACCTCGTCAATATCGATCATCGGTGAGGTGTTTGCAGCGCGCTCGCCGGCGCGGCGCTTGGCGCCGTAATAGTCGGCCGGGTTCTTCCGGCGGCGGCATGGCCCGAGATAGACCGAGCAGTCGACGAAGGGGCGCGGGGTCTCGACGACCATTTCCAGGCGCTGCTTCATCGCGACGGGCGAGATCGGCTTGGCGAGGAATTCATCGACGCCGGCGTCGCGGCCGGCGATCACGAGCTGGCGCGTCAGGCCGGCGGTGACGAGGACGACGGGCAGGCGGCGGATGCGGTCGTCGTCGGTGCGGCGCACCTCACGGATGACCTTGAGGGCGTCGATGGCGTCGCCCTCTTCCCAGCTCATCAGGATGACGTCGATCGGGCGGTCGATGAGGAAGGTCTTCGCCATGTCCTCGTTGCGGGCGCTCGAAATGTTGGCGACGCTGAGCGAGCGCAGGATCTCGCCGATCAGGCCCCGGGTGAAATTGTTCGCGTCGGCCACGAGGACCGAAAGTGTCCGCGGTTTCAGCGGCCGGGGTTTCCGGGGATCGTGCATCTTGCCACCCAGTTCTTGAGTTCGGGGCGACCCTACAGGAGCAAGGTAAGTTTCCGGTTGAGACGAGGGGATTAGGGTTAAGGGGCGGCGTTAACCTTTCGGGCATCTCCGGACGGGCCGGGGAGCGCGTGCGGGATAAGCTGGTCCCTCATGTGTAACTTGTGCTAGCGGTGGCTCCCCAGGCGGAGATCCCCTTGAGCGACGAGGAAAAACTCGATCAGCGCATCCAGCTGGTGGCCTCGGCCAGCTTCGGGAAGGACGTGGACGACTGGCGGCGGACCCAGCAGGACCTGCCCAGCCGGTCGGAGGCGATCCGGCGGCTGGTCTATCTGGGCCTGCAGCATGACGAGGAGCATCCGATGCGCATGATCACCGCGATCATCCGGCCGCACAGGTATGAAGCGGTGAGGGACGCGCTGACCAAGCTGGGCGTCTCCGGGATCACGGCTACTCAAGTACAGGGTTTCGGCCGCCAGCGCGGGCAGACGGAGATGTATCGCGGGGCCGAGTATTCGGTGGCCGAGGTGCCGAAGATCAAGATCGAGGTGGCGGTGTCGGCTGGCCAGGCCGAGGCGGCGATCGAGGCGATCCAGAAGGCGGCCGGCTCCGGCAAGATCGGCGACGGCAAGATCTTCGTCACGGGGCTTAGCGAAGTGGTGCGGATAAGGACCGGCGAGCGGGACGAGAAGGCGCTCGACTAGCCTCTCCGGAACGGCACGCTCAAGAGGCGCCAGAACAGCCAGAGCGGAACGAAGACGATGACGCCGGTGAGCAGCGGCTGAAGGCCGTACTGGACGGCCCACCCCAGCAAGGTCAGCACGCCGGCGCCGAAGCCGGCCAGCGCGGACTGGAAGCTGAAGCCGGGCTCGAACGGGTTGACGTGGCCGGCCTGGAAGACGGCGCCGACGAGGATGCAGATCACCACAAGCTGGAAATAGCCCGAGAAGCCGATGCCGAAGAGCTTGCTCTGCAGCGTACGCGGGGCGTGTGGGTCGTCTTCCTCGTGATATCCGTGCTCGATGACGTCCGGGTCGTTGAGATGGCGGTCCTGGGGGCGGGCGAGGGCTTGGGAGTCGCGCCGGGAAGGGTCGTGGTCATCCGAGGTGGGCGAAGACGGGCGTTGCCGGCCCTGCTTGAGCTCTTGCAGCTCACGCTCGACCTGGCCGTCATCGATCACGATGTCCGGTTCCTCGCGCGGGGGCTCGGATCGCTTCAGGAATTTCATGGACGCCCCGTCAAGTCCCGCCTGTTGGCCCGCCGTTTCCAGACCCAGTCTCGCCAGAGGGTATCGCCGCAGGGCCGCCCTTGGCGATGGCGACCTGATGCGGATAAGGAATTGTGATCCCGGCTTTGTCAAACGCCTGTTTCACCTGCTTCAGCGTGTCGCCGCGCAGGTCGACATAATCGCCATTGGAGCACCAGGCCCGCGCCCGCAGGTCCACGCTGGAGGCGCTGAGGGACTCGACCTTGATCCACGGCGGCGGCTCGTCGCGGACGCGGGGGTCATTCGTGAATACATCGCGGATGACCTGCATCGCCCCATCGATGTCGTCGTCGTAGGAAATCGAGAACAGCAGGTCGAGGCGGCGCAGGCTGCGGGCGGAGACGTTGACGATGGTGTCGCCCCACGCCTTGTCGTTGGTGATCGTGACTTCCTTGTTGTCGATGGTGTTGAGCACGGTGGTGAAGGGCGTGATGTCGGCGACCGTGCCGTCCTGTCCCGCGATGCGCACCGCGTCGCCGATCCGGTATGGGCGGAAGACGGCGATGATGACGCCGGCGGCCACGGCCTTGAGGGTGTCCTGCAGCGCCAGGGCGATGGCGAGCCCGGCAGCGCCGACGACGGCGAGAAGCGAGGTGGTGTCGAAGCCGAAGGTCTGCAGCGCGGCGATCAGGCCGATGGCGAAGGCGCCGAAGCGGATGAAGCCGGAGAGGAAGTGGAACAGCGTCTTGCCGGATGAGGCGTGACGGCCGACCCGCTCGCCGAACTTGCGCACGCGCCCGCCCATCCACGAGCCGAGGAACCAGACCGCGACGAGGATGGCGAGGCCCTGCAGCGCCTTGATGGCCAGGGTTTGCGCCTCGCCGAGGCTGTAGCCGAAGAGGAGGTTGGCTGCGATGGCGAGGGCGACGAGAATGAAGGCCAGGCGGACCAGCGCGACCAGGATATCGATCATCACATGGTCGGCGGTCTGGGCCTCGCCCTCGGTCTTGCGCCTGGCGAGGCCGGAAAGCTTGCGCGCGGAAAAGCGCAGAATGCGCGAGACAATGACGCCCAGCAGGTAGCCGGTCAGGATGGCGACGCCGGACCACATCCATTTCTGCGCCGCGCCTTCGAAATTGAAGGCCCAGCTCCGGAAATCGTAGAGTTGCTGCTGCAGGTCCATGAATCGCGCGCTGTTGCTGTCGAGGATGCCTAGCAAGGCGCGGGTGAAAACCCAAATGGCAGGATGATCGGACCGAAGATCGCCTGACCCAGCGCCAATCCGTGCGTCGGCCTATTCGTCCTGAGCGCGCGCCCGGTCGTCGGCGTCGACCCGGGATGAACGAAGCGACAGAGGCGCGGGCGAGCGGTCGGGATACGAGACGGTGGACAGGAGATGTGCGGGCGCCGGCGCGCGTTGCGCGAATCTTGCCGGCGCAGGCGCCTTGGGATCGGGAATGATCTGCTGGGCGACAATGGGGGTCGCGAGAACCAGCGCGAAGGCCAAAGCCGTCATGGAACCCCAGGAGAACAAACGCATGTACGGCCTCGGCTTGAGATCGCCCGAGGAATCACAGTGGGCGCCGGGCGTCAATTCCTAAGTGGCAGTGCGCATGCTCAGCCTGTGAGCATCGACTCCAGCGTTTCCATGCGGTCGGCGTCGCGGGACGGCTTGTCCCAGCGGATTCGGTGGATGCGGGGGAAGCGCATGGCGACGCCGGACTTGTGGCGGGGGCTGCGCTGCAGGCCTTCGAAGGCGACTTCGAGGACGAGGCCTTCCTCCTTGTTGGCGGTCACGGACCGGACGGGACCGAAACGGTCAAGGGTGTGGTCGCGGACGTATTTGTCGAGCTGGACGAGTTCCTCGTCGGTGAAGCCGAAATAGGCCTTGCCCACCGGCGCCAGTTCGTCGCCTTCCGCCGTGGCGCGCCAGACGCCGAAGGTGAAATCGGAATAGAAGCTGGAGCGCTTGCCGTGGCCGCGCTGGGCGTACATCAGCACGGCATCGATCAGGTGCGGGTCGCGCTTCCACTTGTACCAGAGGCCGGCAGGGCGGCCGGCGAGATAGGGCGCATCCCACCGCTTCAGCATCAGGCCTTCGATCTCGCGCGTCGGCGGATGGCGGCGGAGGTCTTCGAGCGTCGCCGCGTCCGCGAAAGGCACGAGGGGGGAGAGGTCGATGTCGTCGCTGTCGAGCGTGACGACGAAACGTTCGAGGCGCTTGCGGCGGTCGGCGAAAGGGAGCGGGCGCAGGTCCTCGCCGTTGTCGACCAGGAGATCGTAGGCGCGCAGCATGGCGGGACGGTCCGCGACCTGTTTGGCGCTCACCGTTTTCCGGTTGAGGCGTTGCTGCAGCTCGTTGAACGGGGCGACGCCGCCGTCGGGATCGCGGACGAGGAGTTCGCCGTCGATTGCGGCGGTGAACTTGGCCGCCTCGACGAGATCGGGGAAGGCCTTCGAGATGTCGTCGCCATTGCGGGTGTAGAGACGCGCGACGCCCTGGTCGGCGACAAGCTGGACGCGCACGCCATCCCATTTCCATTCAGCGGCGAACTGGCCGGGTGTGATCCGTTCCGGGTCGAGCGCGTCGGGGTCGGAGCGTTCGGACTTGGACAGGAGCGGGTGCGCCAGCATGGGCGGGCGAAAGGGGGCGAGGGCGCTGGAGACAGGCTTTGGCGCGCGGCCTTCGAGCCAGGCGAAGAGGTCGAGATAAGGCGGCGCCATGCCATGCCAGAGTTCCTCGATCCCGGCGACGTCGACCTTTCCAAAGTCTGCGGCAGCCTGGCGGGCAAGGCGCGCCGAGACGCCGACACGCATGCCGCCGGTTACGAGCTTGAGCAGCGCCCAGCGGCCGGTGGCGTCGAGCGCATCGAGCCAGCCTTCGACCAGCTTGAGGCCCTGCGCCCGGGTGGAGTCGAGCAGCGTCTCGACGACTTCGTTGAGGTCGGGCGAGCGGTTGGCGCCGGGCCGGGCGGGCCAGATCAGTGAGATCGTCTCGGCGAGGTCGCCGACATAGTCGTAAGAGAGGCCGAAGAGGACGGGATCGACGCGGCCCGCCACCAGCTCGCGCAGGGCGGCGGGTTTCACGGACGGAATATCGAGGTCGCCGGTGATGGCGGCAAGCGCCCAGCCGCGCGAAGGGTCGGGCGTGTGGCGCAGGTAGTCGCAGATCAGCGCGAGCTTGGCGTTGCGCGAGGGCGTGAGCACCAGCCGTTCCAGAAGCGCCGCGAAAGCCTGCATGGGGGAAATATAGGGCGCGCAAGATGGAAAGATTAGCGTGGAGTTTTACCGAGGCGCCATCAACTGGCTTCCGTGGGCAGATCGGCTTCATAGCAGAAGCGCCCATGCGTGGAACGTGGGATGTTCAGTTCTGCGAAACCAAAGGGTCCGTCGGCGTAGATCACGTCCGGATAGCCGGGGTCATTGCTCATTGGCGGATCGAGGTCGGCGCGCAGAAAGGTGTTGCAGACGCGAATGCGTGCGGGGGAGAGGCGTTCGTACTCCAAATGGCCTCGCAGCGCGCCGTTGTCGGCGTCCTCCCTCAGATAGCAAGGCGTCCCGCGCAGGTTCGCCCTGTTCTGCTTTAGCAGTTCGCGGGCTTCTGCCAGAGTGGTCGGGGCGCTGCCCGAGACCTGAAAGGCACAGTTAGCGACTATGATCGCTCCGGCGACGGTGGCGAGTCGCCAATGATCAATCCTTTCCGCCCGGCCATTGCCCCAGACGCCGCGGATGTTCAGGGTGATGAAGATAGCGGCAACGATCAACACCGCGGCGCCGCCGATCAGAAACTTTCCGCGAAGGTTCGAGCGTACAGCCATGTCAGGGCGGCGTTGTTACTGCGCCGTTTAAGGAAGGTGCGGGCTTTATGGGCGGCAACAACTCGATCTCGTAGCAGTGTTTACCGGCAGGCCGGGCGCGCGCGAACTCGACGAAATCATCGCTCATAAACCCGTAGTTGTTGAGCCTTGGCCTTTTCGGGTCATACGCGCGATGGAAATTTCCGCATAGGCGGATGTGCGTCTCATCTATTGCGGCATAATCGATGTCGCCGGGCTTGGCGGGATCACCGTCTCCACCGACTTCGTCGGGCTGGACGTCAGGACTGACATGACTGCAGGCGGAGGCCTGATGTCCGGTGCCGCGTCGTGTGCGGTCGGCCACGGCCTTCATTTCGGCCATGCTGGCGTAGGTCTTGCCTGTTGCTTCGAATGCGCATTGGGATTCCGAGGCAAGTTCGTTGAGCTTTTCCATTGCTGCTTTGTCGAGGCGAGCGTCACGCGCATCGCCCGGACCTCCGACGACAAGGAAGCCAGCGATCACCGCGCCGACAACGACGACCCCGCCAAAGATCGCGAGGGCCGGCCCAAGGTTACGCCTGCTGGTCATGCTCGTCGCCTTTTTCGGCGTCGCGGATGAAATAGAGGAAGACGCCCCCGGCAAGGACGGCGATAACGAGCAGCTTGAGGACAAGCCGGGCCGAGAGTTCGCCAGAGAGGAAGCTATAGACCAGTGCGATGGCATCGCCGATCAGGGTGCATGAAGCGATGATCAGCGTGACATAGGTAAGCCATTTGCGCACGGCGCTGCGTTGCATCGCGGGATTGCTGCGCCGCTGCTTGCGGACATGCAGCGCCAGCCAGGCGAAGATCGGCGTGCCAACAACCAACCCTGCAATCGCCGAACGTATCTGGTTCTCGCGCGACATGAAGACATAGTCGTTCGCCCCGTCCAGTTCGTCCGCAATCGCGATGTCGATCAAGGCGAAAAGCAGCGCACCCAGGTTCCACGCGACGACGCCGAGCAGAATAAAGAGGACGAGATAGAGAAACGCCTCGCGAGCCGAAATATAGGGGCGAGGCTTTGGCACCGCCATGCCAAGGTCCGTCACTGCATAGGCGTCAAGCGCCGCATCGACCTCCTTTGGCGTCCACCCCGCGGCAACCAGCGCGATCGAGATGTGATCACGCGGCTGGCCGCGGTTGAGTGCTTCGCGGATGAAGAGGTCGATACTGGCGGACGCCATGTGCTTTCAGCCTGGTATGCCCCGATCTCCCTGCCTACGCCGTCAGCGCGCGCTGCTCTGCGCGGATGTCGACTTCGACGCCGGGCGCTGTGCGGAACACCATCATGCTGCGCTGGCTGGCGGTGTAGGCCGGCCAGGCGGGCACTTTGGCGTTGCTCGGGTCGCCATTTTTCGCGAAGGCGAGCCAGCTTTCCGACATCTGGTCGGCGATGGCCTGGGCGTCGGCGCCCGTTCCGGACATGCTCTCCGACTTGGCGACGTTGTCGAACACCATGCCGATGTCGAGCGCGTGGGGCACGTAGCGCTTGCCGCCCATGACGGGCGTGACCCAGTCGAGATGGTAGAAGAACACCGGCGCGCCGCCTTGAGTCGCCTTGCGGTCGGCGATGGTGACGCTGCCGCGGAAGAAGCGGTTGTCGGCGCCGGCCTGGAAGTAGAGTTCGGGCGCTTCGATGTTGGGCTGGGCCTTCTTGTAGGACGCGATGATCTTCTTCGGGTCCTTGGTGGGGAAGGCCTTCTTGAGTTCGGCCGGGAGCGTATCCCAGGTGAGGTCGAACAGCGCCGGGTTCGTGCCGCCTTCGAGCGATGTGCCCTCGGTGCGGTTGGAGCCGATGAGCAGGGGCACATCGGCGGACTGCGCGGGGCCATCCGGATCGAAGGGATGGCGGGTGATGGAGCGGCCGTCGAGCACGGGGCCAGCGCCGGCGGCGGTGACGCCTTCGGCGGCGGCCTGGAGTTCGGCGACGGTCTTGGATGCGATCTGGCCGATGGTTTCCTTCGTGAGGCCGAGCTTCTTGACGACTTCATCCGCCGCCTTGCCCGAGGCGGCGAGTTCGGCGTGGCGGATGCGCGGGCCGGACTGGACCACGGCGCGGTGGAACAGGCCCTTGGCCTTGTCCATCGCCATCAGCGTGCAGACCTTTGAGCCGCCGCCGCTTTCGCCGAAGATGAGGACCTTGCCCGGATCGCCGCCGAACTTCTCGATGTTGTCGCGCACCCATTCGAGGGAGTGGATCATGTCGAGCGCGCCGACCGCGCCGGAATCCTCGAACGGCGCGCCATAGCCAGCGAGGTTGAGATAGCCG
Organism: uncultured Alphaproteobacteria bacterium; assembly: GCA_963718145.1. GTDB lineage: Bacteria > Pseudomonadota > Alphaproteobacteria > Caulobacterales > Hyphomonadaceae > UBA7672. Next base: position 76,325 of record CAVQYJ010000001.1, read on the forward strand.
AACAGGTTGAGGCGGTGATTGGTGGTGACCACGACGACATCGCCGCGCTTGGCGAGGCGGACGCCGTCATAGGCGTAGCTCGAGCCCGAGCCGGTGGTGAAGCCGCCGCCATGGAACCAGACGAGGACGGGGCGTTTCTTGCCGTCGGCGGCCGGGGTCCACACATTGAGGAAGAGGCAGTCTTCCGTGGCGGGCAGGGGCGGGTTGGGACGCCACGAGGCGAAGAGGCCGCCGCCGTTTCCGGATGCCGGCTGGGGCGAGGAATTGGCGTAGGCGAGCGCATCTTTCGTGTCGGTCCACGGTTCGGGCGCCCTGGGCGGCTGGAAGCGGGTGGTGGAGGTGTCGGCGCCGTAGCGCACGCCTTTGAAGACGGTGACGCCGTCCTCCATGAAGCCTTTGACCTTGCCGTAGCGGGTCTCGACGATGGGATCAGTCGAGGCTGTTGCGGCCGGCTCTGCGGGGGCGGGGCTGCACGCGGCGAGGACGCCGCCTGCGCCTGCAAACGCCATCATGGCGACGCCCGCCTTCAGGACAGCGCGGCGGCTGCCCGTCTTGATCGATTCCATGTGTCTCTCCCTGCGCATCCGCTTCTGGCGTGGATGTCATTGCAGAAACTAGGGCCTCGCGCATGGTCTCGTCCAGCAACACGTCGATGAAGTTCCAGAGAGATGGCGGCTGACGGGACGTCTCCCGGACGAGAGGAGCTGCATGACACCGTCAGGATCGATGGCGCCGCCCGAGGGCTTCGAGCCGCAGATCGCCGCTGACCGAGCCGCGGGAGCCGATCTTCTCCCGGCGAATGCTCGCGCGCGCCGATGCGCGGTTCAGGGTGCTTTAGCGGTTGCGGCAGGCGGGCTTCCGGCCGGCGCGTCCTGACGCAGGATCATGATCTTCTGCCAGATCTTGCGGGAGAGGTTGCCGGTAAGGTCCTCGATCTCGCTGACCGTTTCGATGATCACCGGATCGCGCACCCCCTGCATGTAAAGCGCGGCGAGCTTGCCGGTGAGGGCGAGCATTTCGGTGCAGTAGTCGAGATAGCGCACCAGTTCGAACTCGCTCATCCGGCTGTGTTCGGACGAAGCCGTCTCGGCGTAGGCGGCCGTCAGGGTGGTCGGATCCTTGGTGAGCTGGTGCATGTCGACGACGTGCGCGATGGAGCGGAGTTCGTGCAGGTCGGCGAGCACCTGGTCGCGGCGCATGTTGCTTTCGAGGTTGAGCAGGAACCAGATCGCGGCGCCGGCCAGCGCCACGACATTGAGGATGGCGTCGAGGCCCTGGAGGACGTTGGAGGCTTCGGTGTCGACCGAGATGGTCGAGACAGTCTGCAGGCTCAAGGCCGACCAGATGAGGGCGCCCACGCCCAGCGCGATGGTGGCCGCGACCGCAGTGCGCACCCAGAGGTTGGGCCTAGTTTGCCAGCTCAGGCGCTCGCGGTCTTCCCGGGCGATGCACAACAGTTCGGCGCACAGCTTGCCCAGTCCGCGACCGGGAAAGCGTTCCTCGATCCGCTTCTGCAGCTTCTCGATGGTTTGTTCGATCTTGGCGGCGTCGAGTGTGCGATAGGGCATAACAACTGTGAGTAATGCCTCGCGCCGCTGGACCGGGGAAGGGGGACAATGGATGGTTCGCGCGTTCTGCTGTGTGTAGCGTTCGGCCGGAGCGAATAAATTGGACACGACCGAGACGATCGCGCCGGACAAGCTGACCTGGACACTGCCGGTCATCTGGTGCGCGGCGACGGCGGCGATCATCCTTACCGGCCTGGCTGTGCCGCTGCAGGGCGGGCCGGGCGAGGCGGGCTTCGGCTATGTGTTCGAGGTGGCCGGCTATGGCCACACACTGCGGCAAGGGCTGGCGGTCTACTCGGCTGCGGCTGCGGGCCTCGGCCTTGCCTTCATGTTCATCCCGAAGATGCATGGCTGGCGGATCAACCGCGCGCTGGCGTGGGCGACCTTCGTGCTGATGATGATCGGCGGGATGCTGATGCTGGTCGTGCCGCAGGCGCTTGTCGCGCTGGCGGAAGGGTCGGAGGCCGAAGCCCTGGCGCGCGCCTGGTCTGGCACGTGGCTGGATGCAGGATCGCGCATTTCGCTGTCGGCGATGATGGTGGGCGTTGCAACGCTGGGCGATGCGTGGATGCGCCGGCCGGGGCGTTAGGTCCCGCCTTCGTCCTCATAGCCCGACAAGATGCAGCGGCCTTGCCTTGCGGCCTTCGAGTTCGGCCCAGCGGGCGAGGGCGTCGTCGCGGCCATGGGTGACCCAGACTCACCAGACGAGCGGAATAAAGCGCTTCACGCGGCGTGCATAATCATCGAACGCCTGCCCAAACATCTCACGCAGCAACCGCTCCTCGATGCTGACGCGCATCAGCGTGCCGATCAGGTAGAGCGGGATGGCGAGCACAAGATTGACGGCATGGCCTAGCGCTATCGCCAGTGCGCAGATCATGCCGAGAAGCGCGACATAGATTGGGTTGCGCACCAGTGCGAAGGGGCCGGTCTGAACCAGCCTATGGTCCTCGCGCGTGCGCGCCACCAGACTCCAGTTCGCGCCCATCGTCCGCGTCGACCAGGCGAACAGGCAGACAGAGCCGAAGTGCGATGACGGCGGGAAGGATGGCGGCGATCCAGTCCGCCTGGCTGACGGGCCGGCTGAACCGGAATGGTCCGGCCCAGGCAAGCGCTACACCGAGGCCCTGCAGGACGATGCCGAAGATCGAGCGCAGGTCGCGCCTCGCGGCGGATTTCTCGCCGGAGGCCATCCGCGAGCGCACCATCACCGCGCCAAAGCCTAGCCAGCAGAGGAGAACGGCAATCGATGCAACGGGATTGGCGGGGCTGTAGATCGGCATGTCGATGTCCCCGTGGAGTCCCCGCGGCCAGAGTCAGTCTGCCGCATCGTCCTCATACCCGACAAGATGCAGCGGCCTTGCCTTGCGGCCTTCGAGTTCGGCCCAGCGGGCGAGGGCGTCGTCGCGACCATGGGTGACCCAGAGTTCGTCCGGGTTCACCTCGCGCACTGTGGCGGTGAGTTCGTCCCAGTCGGCGTGATCGGACAGCACAAGCGGCAGTTCGATGCCGCCGGCCTTGGCGCGCTGGCGGATGCTCATCCAGCCTGAGGCAAACGCGATCACCGGATCGGGGAAGCGCTGCGCCCAGGGCGTCGAGGTGGCGGAGGGCGGGCAGAGGACGATCTTGCCCGCAAACTTCTCGCTGGCGATGCGCTGCTTCTTTTCCAGCGTGGCAGTTTCGAGCGGGCCGAGAGCGACGCCGAGCCGCTCATACATGTCGCAGAGTTCCTTGAGCGCGCCGTGGATGTAGATGGTCTCGTGATAGCCCGCGTTGCGCAGTTCGCAGATCACGCGCTGCGCCTTGCCGAATGCGTAGACGCCGACCAGATGCGCGCGGTCGGGGAAGGCGCGGATCGGAGTCGAGCAGCTTGCGGACTTCGCTGCGGAGACTCCGGGTGGCGGAAGACGGGCAGCGCGAAGGTCGCCTCCGAGATGAAGATGTTGCAGGGCACGACTTCGAACAGCCTGCAGGTGGGATCAGCGCGGCGCTTGTAGTCGCCGGTGCAGACCATGGTGAGGCCCTTCCACTTCACCTCGACCTGGGCCGAGCCGATCACATGGCCGGCCGGGAACAGCCGCACATCGACATCGCCGATGCGCGTGGTCTCGCCATAGCGGGCAGGCTGGCGCGAGTGCCGTGAACTCTTCGCCATAGCGCACCGCCATCGCTTCCAGCGTCTCCGGCGTCGCCAGCACGGCGCCGTGGCCGGCGCGCGCATGGTCGGAATGGCCATGGGTCACGACCGCGCGGTCGACGCCTCCGCGGACGGGGTCAATGTAGAAATCACCGGGAGGGCAATAGAGGCCCTGAGGCGTCGGGCAGAGGAGGTGTTCGGGGCGGATCATCGTCACCCATATGAGCATTCGCGCTGCGCGCGACTAGCCCCGCCGGGACCAAGTCAATGGCCTTGAGTTTTCCGTAAATCGCCTGATCTATGCCGGAGCGCCGCAAGGGCGGCTCGAAGGGACGTGGCATGCCAAGCGCATTTGATGCTGCGAAGCGGATGATCGCGGCGATGCTGGAGGGGCGGTCGGCGGATCAGGTTGCGCTTCAGAGCCGCCCGGACACAACGACGCCGCTGAAGCCGTGGATACGGCCGGCCAAGCATATCGAGGCGGCGTTTACATCCTCGAACTGGAAGACGCTGCTGGGGCACTCCGGCGCAACGGAAGCGGACAAGGCCGAGCTCTATGACGCCAAGGCGCAGGAGCAGCTGGATGCCTACACGCACAACATCGAGAACTATGTCGGGACGCTGCGCGTGCCGATGGGCGTGATCGGGCCGCTGCGGGTCAACGGGATATTCGCCAAGGGCGATTACTACGTGCCGCTGGCGACGACCGAGGCGGCGCTGGTCGCGAGCTATGGCCGCGGGGCGCGGCTGATCTCGTCGGTCGGCGGGTGCACCACGGGCACGCTGGCCGAAGGCGTGCATCGCTCGCCGGGGTTTGCGTTCAAGTCGACGACGGAGGCGGGGCTGTTCGTCGCCTGGATCATCGCCTCGTTCGACATGCTGAAGGAAGCCGCCGAGAAGACGACGCGCCACGGCAAGATGGTGGAGTTAAGCCCGCACGTGGAAGGCGACCATGTCTATCTGGTGTGCAGCTACACCACGGGCGATGCTGCGGGCCAGAACATGGTGACCATCGCGACGGCCGCCGTGTGCGAGGTGATCCTGGAGAAAAGCCCGTTCAAGCCGCTCTACTGGTTCGTGGAGGCGAATCTGTCGGGCGACAAGAAGGCGTCTTCCATGTCGTTCGTCGGCGTGCGCGGGCGCAAGGTGACGGCGTCGGTCGAGCTGCCGGGCGAGGAGATACGCAAGCAGCTGCACACGACGCCGGAGCGGATGGAGGACTACTGGCGCATGTCGGCGCTGGGCGGCGTCATGTCAGGCTCGATCGGCGTGCAGGGGCACTATGCCAACGGGCTGGCGGCGCTCTATCTGGCGACCGGGCAGGATGCGGCATGCGTGGCGGAGAGCGCGGTTGGCGTCACGCGCATCGAGCATCGCGAAGGCGACAATCTGTTCGTCTCGGTGACATTGCCCAACATCATCGCGGGGACGGTCGGCGGCGGCACGGGGCTTCCGACACAGAGCGCGGGGCTCAACATCATGGGGCTGAAGGGCGCAGGCAAGGCGCGGGTGTTCGGTGAGGTCTGCGCGGCGGTGTGCCTGGCGGGCGAGCTGTCGATCATCGGCGCGCTGTGCGCCAACGAGTTCGCCAGCGCGCACCAGAGGCTTGCGCGAGGCAAGCCGTGAGCGAGGCGGCATCGGCTCTCGTCAAGCGCGGCATCGCGGCGAGGCTGTGGGAGTACCAGGCCGAGCGTTTCCCGATCTTCAAGCATGGCGTTCTGATCGCGGCGTTCGGGGCGTCGGCGGTGTGCCTGTCAGCCTTGCTGCGCGAGGGCGCGCCGGACCCGCTGGCGATCCTGGTCGCGGTGCTGGTGCTGTTCGGCTTCTTCTTCCAGTTGCGCGTCGCCGACGAGCACAAGGACAATGCGGACGACACGAAGTTCCGCCCCGAGCGTCCGGTGCCGCGCGGACTGGTGACGCTGGGCGAGTTGCGTGTTGCGGCTGCGGTGGCGGCCGTGCTGCAGGTCGGCCTGACGCTCCTGATCGACTGGAAGCTGCTTGGCATTCTCGCCCTGGTGTGGGCGTGGATGGCGGTGATGACGAAGGAGTTCTTCGCGCCCGCCTGGCTGAAGAAGCGACCAATTGTCTACATGGTCAGCCACATGATGGTGATGCCGCTGATCGATCTCTACGCGACGGCGGTCGACTGGTTGCCGGCGGGGTTCAATGGCCATGAAGGCTTTGCGCTGACGCTCGCCGGCTTCCTGCTGCTCTCGCTGGTCAATGGCGCGGTGATCGAGATCGCGCGCAAGAGCTGGGGGCCGGAGCAGGAGCGCGAAGGCGTCGAGACGTATTCCAGGCTGTGGGGTCCGAGCATCGCCGGTGCGGCGGTGCTGAGCGTGGTGCTGGCCGGGCTGGCCGTAGCCGCATTCGTGAACGTGCGCTCCGGGGCCGACATCTGGTTCCTCGTGGGGCTTCTGGCCGTGGCAGGCTATGCGGCGTGGATGGCGATCGAATATGCCGGCGAGCCGAAACTGCGCACGGCGAAGAACATGGAGACGGCGGCAGGCGTCTATGTCGCCGCGAACTACCTGCTGCTCGGCGTGTTGCCGTTGATCGGGTCGCTGTTCGCGTGACGCAGGCGTTCATCCTCACGGGCGAGGCGGCGATGTCTGCGGTTGTGGCCGGCGGCAAGGGCGCGGCGCTGGCCAAGCTGGCGGCGACGTTTCCGGTGCCGGCTTTCTTCGCGATACCGGCGGAGGCGTTCGATCAAGCCGGATTGAAGGCAGACGCGCGCGCCGCGCTTGCGGCGGCTGTCGCGGCGCTTGGGCCAGGGCCGTTCGCAGTGCGCTCGTCGGGACGCGAGGAGGATGGCGCCGACTCGGCCCATGCCGGGCAGTTCGAGACGGAGCTGAATGTCGCCGCGAGCGATGTCGCGGCGGCGGCGCATCGCGTGTGGACGTCAGGCTTCAGCGAGACGCTGGCGCAGTATCGCAAGGCGAAGGGCCTCTCCGGTGCGCCACAGCCGCCCGCCGTGGTGGTGCAGGTGATGGTGCGCGCGCGGGCGGCGGGTGTCGCGTTTTCGGCAGATCCGGTGTCGGGAGATCGTGGCGTCGCCATCGTCAGCGCGATTCTCGGACTGGCCGACAGGCTGGTCGGCGGCGAGGCTGATGGCGACAGCTATCGCATCGGGTCCGACGGCAGGACAATCAGTGCAGACCTCGTTGGCGTGGCGCCGGTGTTGTCCGAGGCCGAGCGTGCGGAGGTCGCCGACATGGCGCGGCGGTCGGAGCAGCATTTCGGATCACCCCAGGACATCGAATGGGCGTTCGACGAGGCGGGCCTGCACATGCTGCAATCCCGGCCGATCACGACGCTGGGCGCGGCAGCCGAACCGGAAGCCGAGATGGTGATCTGGGACAATTCCAACATCGTCGAGAGCTATCCGGGCGTGACGTCGCCGCTGACCTTCTCATTCGCACGCTATGTCTATGCGCATGTCTACCAGGCGTTCTCGCGTCTGATGGGCGTGCCGGGGGCGAAGGTCGACGAACATCGGCACGTGTTCGAGAACATGCTCGGGCGCGTTGACGGGCGGGTCTACTACAACCTGCTGAACTGGTATCGTGCGCTGGCGCTGTTTCCGGGGTTCAAGGCGAACCGGAAATTCATGGAAGGCATGATGGGCGTCTCCGAGGCGCTGCCGCAGGAGATGGCGGACGGGATCGCGCCGCCAACGGACGATGGCTGGGTGCGCTTCCTCGACAATCTCAATCTCGCGCGCGTTGGCGGCGGGCTGGTGTGGCACGAGATCACGATCCGCAAGTCGATTGCGGCCTTCTACGAACGGCTGAATGTGGCGCTGTCGGCGCCGGACGCGGCGATCGACGCCATGTCGGCAACGCATCTTGCGGCGGAATACCGGCATCTGGAGCAGCAGCTTCTCGCCAAGTGGGATGCGCCGCTGGTCAACGACTTCCTCTGCATGATCGCCTTCGGCGCAGCGCAGAAGGCGATGACAAGCTGGGCGGGCGAGGACGGTCTCGCGTTTCTCTCCAGCATGCTGATCGGCCAGGGCGACATCGTTTCGGCGGAACCCGCGCGCCTGATCCGCGAGATGGGGGCATTGGTGCGAGACCGGCCGGATGTGGTGAAGCGCCTGGCTGCGGGCGACAGGTCTGCGGTGGATGCGGCGCCAGGACTGCGCGCGGCGTTCGACGCCTACATCGCCAGGTTCGGCGACCGATGCACGCAGGAGCTGAAGCTCGAGAGCCGCTCACTGCATGAAGACCCTGCGCAGGTGCTGATGGCAATTGCGGCCGCTGCTGCACCAAGATCGCAGAGCAATGCGCCTGCGGAGGTCCAGCGCGGTCTGGACGACCTGATCGACGACCCCGGCAAGCGCATGCTCGCCGGCTGGCTGCTGAAATGGGCGAAGGCGCGCGTGCGCGACCGGGAGAATCTCCGCTTCGAGCGCACGCGCCTGTTCGGCCGGGTGCGGCGCATCTTTCTCGCCATGGGCGCGCGACTGACGGAGGCGGGTGTGCTGTCTGGGTCGCGCGACGTGTTCAACCTTACTGTCGAGGAGATTCTCGGGGCAGTGGAGGGCGCAGGCATCACGACAGACCTGCGCAAGCTCGCCGCGCTGCGCGAGGCCGAACATCGGGCGCAGGTCGCGCGGCCCGATCCGCCCGAGCGCTTCACCGTGAGGGGCGCACATATCACAGGTGTAGCGGCGCTCGCGGCGCAGGCGCCGGCTGCGGGAGAAACAGGCGAGGTTCGCAAGGGGCTCGCCTGCTGCAAGGGTGTGGTCACGGCGCGGGTGCGGGTGATCGAGGACCCGCGCGTCGAGGCGCTGGCGCCCGGTGAGATTCTGGTGGCCCGGCACACCGATCCGGGCTGGATCGCGGTGTTTGCAAACGCTGCCGGGGTGATCGCCGAGCGCGGCTCGCTGCTGTCGCATTCGGCGATTGTGGCGCGGGAAATGGGCGTGCCGTGCGTCGTCTCGCTCAAGGGGGCGACGCAGTGGCTGAAAACAGGGGATATCGTGAGGCTGGACGGCGGCGCCGGAACAGTCGAAAGAACAGCCCGGAACGAATAGGCAGTACGGATCACCACCCCCGGACAGGACATGGCCGAGACCGACATCGCCAAGCGCGCGTCCTTTGACGCGATCAGGTACGCCCAGGTGTGGGAGGACGCAGACATGCTTGTCGCGGCCCTCCGCCCGAAGGCGGGCGACACGGTCGTATCGATCGCCTCCGCCGGCGACAATGCGCTGGCGTTGCTGGCCGAAGGCCCCGAGCGTGTGATCGCCGTTGATCTCAATCCGGCGCAGCTGGCGTGCCTGCGCCTGCGCATCGCGGCGTTCCAGACGCTGTCGCACGTCGACTATCTCGAGCTGATGGGATCGCGAGCGTCGGGGCGGCGTGGCTACCTGCTGGAGCAGGTGGCGGTGAAGCTGTCGGCCGAGGACCAGCGCTTCTGGGCGTCGCGGCGCGACCAGGTGATCAAGTTCGGCGCGGGCGGCGTGGGCAAGTTCGAGCGCTACTTCAAGACTTTCCGCGAATGGGTGCTGCCCTTCGTCCACAACCGCGAGACGGTCGACGAGTTGCTGCGCCACCGCACGCCGGGCGACCGCGCCATCTTCTACGACAAGCACTGGAACATCTTTGGCTGGCGGATGATGCTCAAGGTCTTCTTCTCGAAGACCGTGATGGGCAAGCTGGGGCGCGACCCTGCCTTCTTCGATCATGTCCAGGGCAGTCCCGCCGAGCATGTGGCCAAGCTGACGCGCAAGGCGCTGGTGGAGCAGGACCCGTCGGACAATCCCTACCTGCACTGGATCCTGCGCGGCCACCACGGCGAGGCTGTGCCGCGTGGCTGGACGGAAGAGAAGTTCGAAACGATCCGCGACCGGCTGGACCGCCTGGAGCTCAGGCTTGCGACCGTGGAGACGCTGGCCGAGGAAGGCGTCAAGGCCGATGCGTTCAACCTCTCCGACATATTCGAGTACATGTCGCCCGAGGCGCATGCGAAGGCGTATGAGACGATCCTGGCCGCGTCGAACCCGGGCGCGCGCATTGCCTACTGGAACATGATGGCGCAGCGGCGCGTCCCGGCATCGCTCGCCGATCGCGTGGCGACCAATACGGCGCTCGAAAACAAGCTCAAGCCGCTGGACAAGGCCTTCTTCTATTCGGACTTCGTGATCGAGGAAGTGAAGTGAACGAAGCGCTGCTGATCAGCGCGGGCAAGATTCTGGGTTCGGTCGTCCTGCTCGCGCTGGTGCTGTGGGGCGTCTCGAGGCTCGCGAAGATTGCGAAGCTCGATCCCGAGATCGGGCGCAAGCTCGTGCATATCAGCCTTGGCCTCTACTGCCTGACATTCCCGTTCGTGTTCCAGTATCCGTGGGAGGTGTGGGTCACGTGCGCGCTGGCCGCGGGCGTGTTCATGCTGGCGCGCGGGCGCATGCGCGACAGCCTGGGCGGCAGCCTGCACTCGGTCGAGCGCACGTCCTATGGCGAGCTGCTGTTCGCAGCGTCGGTGGCGCTGCTGTTCTGGCTGAAGGACGGCCACTTCATCAACACCGAGATGCAGAACAAGCCGACCATCGGGCCGGTGCTCTACGTGTTGCCGATCCTGATCCTCACCCTGTGCGATGCCGCCAGCGCCGTCGTCGGCTCGCGCTATGGCAGGCGCACATTCCGGATCGAGGAGGGGTCGAAAAGCATCGAGGGCGTCGTCGTGTTCGCAACGACGGCGTGGCTGGTCTCGCTGATCACCATTCTCCTGCTGACCGACATCGGGCGCGGCGAAGCGGTGCTGCTGGCCTTCATCGCCGCAGTCTTCGGAGCGCTGCTGGAGGCGGCGAGTTGGCGGGGGCTGGACAATCTGTTCATTCCCCTGGGCCTCTATTTCCTGCTGGCGAACCTGCTGTCGTATGGCGTCATCGGCCTGGCGATGATCGCGGGCGCGTTCTTCGTGGTGCTGATCGCGTTGCTCAAGCTGACGCAGGGGTCGCGCGCCAACCGGCATTTCCTGGCGGTGGGCGCGACGCTGTTTTTCTGCATCTGGATTTTTTCGGGGCCGCTGAGCCTGATCACGCCGGCTGCCGCCGTGGCGGCGTATGTGCTGTGCGCATCGGTGCTGAAGATCGAGCGTCCCCCGTTCGATGCGCTCAACCTGCTGCTGGTGGTTCTGGCCGTGGCGCTGGCGTTCTTCCTGGTCAGCCACCTGCTGCGGATCGATACGATCTTTGGTTTCAACGTGGCTTTTGCAGCGCTTGCGGCGGCGATCGTGGCGCGGTTTTCTGCGAACTGGATGCTGGTGGCGGGGGTGATGGCGGCGGCGTGGTGCGCGATGTCGGTGCGCACGCTGTGGTGGGAGGGGGCGAGGGAGGAGACGTGGGTGTTCGCGCTGGTGGGGATGGGGTGCATCGTGCTGACGACCCTGGCGGGGTGGCAGATGCGTGAGAAGAAGGTGGACAGGCCATGGATGATGCTGGGAGGGCTGAGCATGGCGATGGGGTTGATCTCGCTGCCGGCGTCGCCCTCGTGAGCGCAGGCGAGAGCATGAGTGCGGCAGGCGCGAGCCTCGCGGTCTTCCGCGATGCGCCGTCGCTGGGGGGCGTGCGCACGGCGGCGCTGGGGGCGTTTGCGTGCGACACGGCGGACGCGGGCGCGGCGCTGATCCGTGCGGCGATGCAGCAGCTGAAGGCCGAAGGCTTCGAGGCGGTGCTCGGCCCGATGGATGGCAATACGTGGGGCAAGCACAGGCTGGTGGTGGAGAGCGACGGCCGGCCGCCCTTCCTGATGGAGCCGCAGAACCCCGAGCACTATGTGGACGCGTTCGAGCGGTCAGGGCTTGGCATTGTCTCGCGCTGGGTGTCGGCGGTGCGGCCATCGGACCTGCCGCCAAGTACATCGCCGCCGCCTGCGGGAATCCACCTGCGCAATTTCGATCCGGCGCGGGCTGAGGATGAGCTGACGCGCATCCACGCACTGTCGCTGGAGCAGTTCGCGTCCAATCATTTCTACGTGCCGATTTCGCAGGAGGAATTCCTTGCGGGTTATCGCCCAGTGCTGAAGGCGATCGATCCGGAGCTGGTGCTGCTGGCGGAAGACGAGGCGGGCATGCTGCGCGCCTTCCTGTTCGCCCTGCCCAATCTCGCCGAAGGACCGAAGCCGCAATCGGTGGTCCTCAAGACCTATGCATCGGCGGTGAAGGGCGGCGGGTCGATGCTGGCGAACGCTTTCCATGAGCGTGCGAGGAAGCGCGGTTTCTCCAGCGTGATCCATGCGCTGATGCACGAGACGAACCTGTCGGCGACGCACAGCGGCAGGGCCGGCGGGCAGGTGTTCCGCCGCTATGCGCTCTGGGGCGGCAAGCTTTGAACCTGATCGAGGCATTTCTGACGCAGGTCGCGGCGCGTCCGGATGCGCCCGCGATCATCACGCCGGCCGGTCGAGTGGTGACGTATGCGCAATTGTCGCGAGCGTCGGCGGCGCGGGCACATGCCTACGAGTGCTCGGGCGTCAACGCCGGCGATGTCGTGCTGATTGCGCGCGGGGTGTCGGTCGAGCTTTACGAGACGCTGCTGGCGGTGTTCCGGCTCGGCGCGGTGGCGATGTTTCCGGAGCCGGCGGCGGGGCTGAAGGGCCTCAAGCTGGCGATCGAGGCCGTGCATCCCAAGGCGATGGCGGCGGGGACGCTCGGCCGCGTCATCCGGCGGGTGACGCCCGAGCTGTGGAAGCTGAAGATGTTGCCCGAGCCCACCGGCGCAGAGCCCAAGCGCAGCATCGTGGCGAGCCAGCCGGGGTCGTCGCCTGCGCTGATCACGTTCACCTCGGGCTCGACGGGCAAGCCCAAGGGCATTGTCCGCTCGGCGGACTTCCTGATGTTGCAGCACGCGCTGCTGGAAAAGCTGCGGCAGACGACGCCGGACGACGTCGATCTCATCTCGCTGCCGGTGTTCATCCTGTCGAACCTCGCGGCGGGCGCGGCAAGCGTCATCCCCGCGGGCAAGCTGACGCGGCCCGCGCAACTCAACGGCGCGGTGCTGCGCAAGCAGGTCGCGGACAATCGCGTCAACCGTATCGTGGCGCCGCCTGCCGTCGTCGCGCGCATCGCCGAGGACGCCGAGCCGATGGTGCAGGTGTCCGCCGTGTTCACGGGGGGCGGGCCGGTCTTCCCGAACCTCCTCCATGCGGCCGAACGCGCGGCGCCGCGTGCTGCGATCCATGCCGTCTATGGCTCGACCGAGGCCGAACCGATCGCCCATCTGGACGTGAAGGAGGTCGCTGCGGCCGATTGGGAGGCGATGGCGAACGGAGCGGGACTGCTCGCCGGGAAGCCCATCCCCGAGATCGAGGTCGATATTCGCGACCACGAAGTGTTCGTCGCGGGCGAACATGTGAACCAGGGCTATCTCGATCCGGCGCATGACGCGTCGACCAAGTCGTGGGAGGCCGGGAAGCTGTGGCATCGCACAGGCGATGCGGCGCGGATGGACGAGCAGGGCCGGCTCTGGCTGCTGGGCCGTCGCGAGGCGGCGGCGGGCGGACTGTTCCCGTTCGCCATCGAAACAGCGGCGCTGAGCTGGCCGGGCGTGAAGCAGGCTGCGCTGCTGGCGGGCGAGGGCAAGGCGAAACTGGCGCTTTCCGGACCGGGGCTCGATCCGGCCGCCTGCCAGGCGCGCGCAGGCAGGATGGGCGACATCGAAGTGGTGGTGCTCAAGGCTGTGCCGATGGACAAGCGCCACAACTCCAAGGCCGACTATGCGCGGCTCAGGAAGATGCTCGCATGAAGTGGCTCGGCAAGATGAGCCGGGCGTGGCGCGCCGAGATGAACGCGGCGGACCGCGTGCGGGTGGTGCTCGCCTGGGGCTTCATCTTCGGTGCGGTCAGCCATGTCGGCTGGGTGATCTGGCATGGAGACTTCTGGTATCACGGACCCGGACCGGGCTGGGCCCCCTGGTTCTGGTATGGCATCTGCCTCGTTGATTTCGCTGTCTTCTGGCTGCTGCTGACGCGCCCGCGCGTGGGCATCATCGGCGCGCTCGGCGACGATGATCCTGACGCTTACCGTCAACTGGACGCAGTTCCCGACCTTCGAGTTCGGGTTCAACTATGTGCTGATCGGGCTGACGGTGTTCGGAGTGATCGTGCTGGCGACTGCCGCGTGGCTGTGGACGTCGTCGCGGTGGAAGCTCAGCCTGACGTCTTCAGCACATACCGCCGGTTGAGCGGCTGCACGGGCCGAGCGTTCCACGGGAACAGCGTGGAGAAGGCCGCAAGTTGCGAGGCGGAGGCGGTTTGCGGTTCCGCCATCACCGTCCAGCGGACGGTTTCGGAACAGGGTGGCGTCGTCAGCGAACCTTCATAGCGATAGGCGCTGGCCCCCCTGGGCATGAACTTGCCGGCGTCGATCTCGAACGCGACGGCGGCCTTGCCTTCCTTGCCGGGAGCAGTCGCCCATACGGCGTCGAGCGCCGGATTGGCGGCGCCCTTGTCGAACATCACGCCGATGACGGCGAGCTTGCCATCCGCCGCCGCGTGCACCAGATGCAGCTCCAGCGGGAAAGCCTTCCCGTCAATCGTGTGCTCGGAGGGATGATGGAAGTGGAACTGCTTCAGCGCGTAGTCGGCGCCATCGAGACTGATCCCGCCGCCATTGGCGACGTCGACCTGGATCGTGTGCCCGTTGTTGATCACCATGCCCCCTCGCACAGGCACCCAGGCCGGATGGGGCGTGTCAACGGTGGCGGCAAGCGCGCCGGAAAGGTCGATGGGCGACTGCTGGACGCCGGACGAGCAGGGGCGATTGTCCGGCGAAATCTCGGCCCAGTGTCCGGGCCCGTCTTCGCCGCCATAGGACCAGTGCCGGGGATGGGCAGGCGCGGATGTGCTGGCGTCTTCACCGGGCGGATTGGCGAAGGCCGTGGTCAGCGCAGCCATTGCGAGGGCGCTGAAGAGCAGCGAGGCGCGGATCGATACAGCCATTGCCCGGTAGTTTCGTAGGTTATGGCTAGCAAAAGGTAAACGCCGCCGGGCGAGCCATTAACCTGCGATATCAGAGGTTCAGCGGACAGGCATGACGTTCGAGATCGTCTGGACCGACCGGATGCTGAAGGAATTGCCGAAGGCGGCGATGTCGAAGTTCAGCCTGCTCTGCGCCGTATAGGACCTGGCCTCGGGAAGAAGCGCGCAGGTCACATCGATCTTTGCGGCCTTAACGTCGGCCACGAGCATGACGTTGTGCTTCTTGAGCAGCATGCCGGAGAAAGAACGCATCACGCCAGTGGCCTCATCGACCACCGCCTCGGCTGTCATCTTCTTGTAGATCTCATTCATTTCGCCTTCGGCGCTCGTTTCAGCCCTGGGCGTGAACGCGAACAGCCGGCCGCCGCCGGGCGCTGCGCCCTTGTCGATGACGTTGGTCACGGCGTCGCTCGAGGTGGAATCGCAGAAGATGTCGCCGTCGGCGCCTCTCTCATAACGCTCGTCGAGCTTCTTCATCTCGGCAGGCTTCTTGCCCGTGTCCTCGAGGAAGGTGATTGTGACCCGGTCGCCCTTCTTGCGTGAAGGATCGATGCGGCCGCGAATAGTCTGCCGGCTGGCTTCTTCGGAGTTTGTGTTCTCGTTCACGTTCTCGAAATCATAGGCATAAAGCTGGCTGGAGGCGGGCTCGGAGAGCGCCTGTTTCAGCAGCGGCGGAACGGGCGTCTTCTGCGCGATCGCCGGAGTGGCGAGGAAAACCGCGGCGGCGATGGCTGCCGAAAGCTGCTTCACGAAGGACTCCCCGTCTGGCCCGCCCATCGAGGCGCCGCGTCGGCAAAGCGTTGCAGAACACTGGTGACAGAAATAGGGCGGAAGCACTATGCTGGGCAAATGCGAACGGCGGGGGGAAACGCCATGTCCGACAATCTCATCGGCAATCTCATGCCGCATCAGGGCTGCGTCATCACGCGAACGGACCAGGGCATCAAGGTCGCGGGTTCGGCGATGAACTGGGTCATGTCGGCCGCGATTGCCCCGATGGTCTGCCGCGCGCCTTTCGCCTTCCGCGTCGTCGGTACGACGGATTCGACCAACCTGCGCATGCACTGGCACAGGGGCGAGCTGATCTTCAACTGGGAATGCTCGGTGCGCGAACTGCGCGTGCATGACCCCGCGACGGCAGAGCAGCGCAGCCTCAAGGACAAGGGCTTCATCAGCACCAATGACTGGCACGATATCCTGTGGGAGATCCAGCTCGACCGGATGCGCGTGGTCGTCGACGGCGAGACGCGGTATGAAGGCAAGGGCGACTATTCCGGGATCGAGTCCGCCCCATCGGTCGGCCCTTGCTTTGGCAGCACCGTTTCCGTCCGCGAGTTCCGCGTCACGCCGCTGGGCTGATCTACCGCTTCCCGGCGCGACAAGCGGGACCGGAATGCCTATCTTCGAGCCATGGCCGATGATCAGACATCGCTGACCCAACTTCCTGCGCCGTTCGCGCAATGGTTCGGCGCGCGCGGCTGGTCGCTGCGTCCGCACCAGGCCGGGCTGATCGAAGCGGCGCGGCAGGGCCAGGGCGGGCTGGTGATCGCACCGACGGGCGGCGGCAAGACCCTGGCGGGCTTCCTGCCCAGCCTTATCGAACTGGCGGCTACGCCCCCGCGGGACATCCCGGCGCTGCACACGCTCTACATCTCGCCCCTCAAGGCGCTCGCAACCGACGTGGCGCGCAACCTCCAGAAGCCGGTCGAGGAGATGAGCCTGCCGATCTCGCTCGATACGCGCACGGGCGACACCTCGCCCTCGCGGCGGCAACGCCAGCGCGCCAAGCCGCCAGACATCCTGCTGACCACGCCCGAGCAACTTGCCTTGCTGGTTGCGTCTGAACATGCGCGGCGGTTCTTCGCCGATCTGCGCGCCGTGATCGTCGACGAGGTGCACGCAATTGCACAGTCCAAGCGCGGCGACCTGCTGAGCCTGTGCCTGGCGACCCTGCGCGCCTGGGCGCCGGCGGCGCGGCATGTCGGACTGTCGGCGACGGTGCGCGACCCCGACGCGCTGGCGCGGTGGCTGGGGCCGGGCACGCCCATCATCCGCCATCAGGGCGGCGCGAAGGCCAACATCGGCGTGCTGGACTCGGAGGCGCGTATCCCATGGTCGGGCCATTCCGGCCGCCACAACATCCGCGAAGTCTACCAGGCGATCCGCGCCGCCAACATGTCGCTGGTTTTCGTCAATACGCGAAGCCAGGCGGAGATGACGTTCCAGGAACTCTGGCGCGTCAACGAGGAAAGCCTGCCGATCGCGCTCCACCATGGCTCGCTCGATGTCGAACAGCGCCGCAAAGTCGAGGCCGCAATGGCTGCTGGCAGGCTCAAAGCTGTCGTATGTACCTCGACGCTCGACCTCGGCATCGACTGGGGCGCGGTTGATCTCGTCGTCCAGATGGGGGCGCCCAAGGGCTCCTCGCGCCTCATCCAGCGCATCGGCCGGTCCAACCACCGAATGGACGAGCCGAGCCGGGCGCTGCTGGCCCCCTCGAACCGCTTCGAGGTTCTGGAATGCCGCGCGGCGGTCGAGGCCGTCGCCGCCAACGAACTCGATGGACCAGGTCCGCGCCGCGGCGGCCTTGATGTCCTGGCGCAGCACGTCATGGGTCGCGCCTGCGGAGATGGGTTCGACGCCCTGAAGCTCTACGACGAAATCTGCGTCGCTGCGCCTTATGCCGATCTCGACTGGGAGACGTGGGAGCGCGTGATCGACCTGGTCGCCACCGGCGGGTATGCGCTGAAGACCTATGACCGGTTCCGCCGTATCGTGCGCTTTCCCGATGGAATCTGGCGCGCGCGCAACGACGACATCCGCCGCCAGCACCGCATGAACATCGGCACGATCATCGAAGATCCGATGATCTCGGTGCGCATGGTGAGCTTCCTGAAGGGCGCCGGCGAAGGCAAAAAGCTGATGCGCCCCGGCCGCAAGCTCGGCGAGATGGAGGAATACTTCTTCGAGATGCTCACGCCGGGCGACACATTCCTGTTCGCCGGCGAAGTGCTGCGGTTCGAAGGCATTTCCGATACGGATGCGCTGGTGACCAAGACGTTCGATCCGCACCCGGCCATCCCCAGCTACAATGGCGGCAAGTTCCCGCTGACGACCTTCCTTGCCAGCCGCGTGCGCCGCATCCTGCACGACCGCGATACCTGGAACACGCTGCCGGCCCAGGTGCGCGAATGGTTCGAGGTGCAGCAGCGCAAGTCGATCATCCCCGAGCCGGACCAGATGCTGGTCGAGACATTCCCGCGCGGCGAACGCAACTATCTCGTCTGCTATCCCTTCGAAGGCCGCCTCGCGCACCAGACGCTCGGCATGCTTCTGACGCGGCGGATGGAGCGTTCGGGCCTCAAGCCGCTCGGCTTCGTCGCCTCGGAGTATGCGCTGTCGGTCTGGGCCCTGGAAGACATGCGCGGGGAAGACATGGATCAGCTTTTCCACGAGGACATGCTGGGCGACGATCTCGACGCCTGGCTGGAGGAGAGCGCCTTGATGAAGCGGACCTTCCGCAACAACGCGCTGATCTCAGGCCTGATCGAGCGGCGCTATCCGAAGGCGGAAAAAACCGGCCGCCAGATCACGTTCTCGACGGATCTCATCTACGACGTGCTGCGCAGGCACGAGCCCGACCACATCCTCCTGCAGGCGGCGCGGCAGGATGCAGGCGACGGCCTGCTCGACATCCGCCGGCTTGCCGATGCGCTGAAGCGGATCAAGGGCAGGATCGTCCATGCCAAGCTGGACCAGATTTCGCCGTTCGCGGTGCCGGTGATGCTGGAGATGGGGAAGGAGCCGGTGTTCTCGGGCGACGCCGCGGAGGCGGTGCTGCGCGAGGCGGAGGAAGACCTCGTGCGCGATGCGATGAGTTAGCGCGAGGCCGGCCTATTGCCGGTTGAACGCCCCGGCGTTCTGGTTCGACCGGGCCTTCTGGAAGGCGAGGTCATTTTCAAGGCGCGCCTTGGCGTCGAAACTGGCCCAGGCCTCGGCAGAGGCGCAAATCGTGCGCGGGAAGGCGGTGCCGATCGGCGTTTCGCGCCGGCATTCGAGACCTTCGATGTTGGCCTCGCCGAGCGTCATGCGCTGCTTGGTCACGGTCGGCGCTGCGCAGGCGGTCGCCGTCGCCGCGAGCGCCAGGATCAGGAACGTCCGGATCATATCTGTCTTCCTCCTGGAACAGGGCGGTATTCGGGAACTCTAGCATATTTCGGGACCGGGAAAGGCCCTTTCCGGTCAATTTCTCGCGTTTGGCATCAGCCTTGCCGCAGGGCGTTGACGGTAAGGGAGACGCCCGCCACCGTCGGGCCGATGCTGGATCGCCCTGCCAACCCTGCCGCCCGAAGGGCGCTTGCCTGCGAAGTGGCGGGCGAGCAGCTGATGTTGTTCGCCTGCGGCGGGCTGTGGTGGGAGGCGGCCGGGACGCTGGTCGTATCTGACCTGCACCTCGAAAAAGGCTCGTCGTATGCGTCCCGCGGCCAGATGCTGCCGCCCTACGATACCCGTGCGACGCTCCAGCGAGTCGCGGCGCTGATGGATGCGCTGCGGCCCAGGACGGTGATATCGCTTGGCGACAGTTTCCACGATGGCCGCGCCCGGCCGCGCATGGCGGCGGATGATATCGCCCTCGTGCGTGCGATGACCGACGCGTGCGACTGGGTCTGGATCGAAGGCAACCACGATCCCCGGCCGCCTCAAGATCTTGGCGGGCGTGCGGCGGAGGAAGTCCGTCTCGGCGCTCTGGTCTTCCGACACGAGCCGACGCAGGGCCCGTCTCGCGGCGAGATCGCCGGCCACCTTCATCCCTGCGCCCGCGTCGTCGGCCGGGGCCGCAGCGTGCGCTCGCGCTGCTTCGCCAGCGATGGCGACCGGCTGGTGATGCCGGCCTATGGCGCGCTGACCGGCGGGCTGAACGTTCTTGATCGCGCGTTCGCCGCCTTGTTCCCCAACGGCGTCATCGCCGGCGTGCTGGGCCGCGACGGCGTCTATGCGACGACGGCGAGACCGTCTGGTCGGCGATACGCTCAGGGCCGCAGGCTAGCGCCGCCCCAGCCACGCCGCGACCGCGCCGACCATGACGCCGAGCAGCACTGCGATGAACCCGTAGACGAAGCCATGCTGGCGCGAGAGGTCGAACAGCGTGGCGTCCATGCCGCCACGCATCAGCGTCAGCGTCTTCTCCGTTTCGCCGACGCGCTGGCCATTGCGGAACGCCACGGCGCGAATCGTGTATTTGCCCGGAGGCGCATTTGCCGGCAGCTTGATCTTCGCCCGCCGCAGGCCGCCGTCCAGGCGTTCGATCGTCGTCGTGTCGAAGGAATAGAGCCCCTCGTCCATCTTGAGGTCGACAAAAGCGGCCCGCCAGGCCTCCAGGTCCGGCGACGCGAGTTGGTCAGCGCGCGGCATGGCCGATGCGGCCGCATTCAGTCCGGCCTCGATCATGATCTCGGGCGGAATGGTCCCGGCCACCTGCGGCTCGGCGCCGATGGCGAAGACGATGGGCGCCGAGACGAACTCGAAGGTCTTCTCGCCCTGCGGCGTGCGCCGCACCACGGTGGCGGGCGCGCTCGGGCCGATCAGCGCCACCGCCAGCCCGGAAGACTGGTTCTCGTTCGGCGGCGCCGTCGCGAACAGCACGATGCGCGCGCCGGAATAGTTGACCTTCACTTCGACCGTATCCTCCGCCAGCCCCGCCGTGATGGCCGGCGGCTGGCTCGGCGCTTCGGTGCGCTGGGCGAATGCGGGCGCCGCGATCAGCGCGATGAGAGCGAGCGCGGCAAGCCTCATCCCACATTCTCCAGGCGGTAGACCGGCTTGGGCGCCACGTAGAGGTCGTAGACCAGCCGCCCCGCCATCGCGAGCACGACCAGCGCCAGCAGCAGGCGCAACTGGGCCGCCTTCAGCCGCCGTCCCGCAGCCGCGCCAGCCCGCGCCCCGATCACCCCTCCGATCATCAGCACAAAGGCCAGCACCAAGTCGACCGTGCCGTTGAATGTCGCCTGCAGGAAGGTGACGTACGCGGTCAGGAAGATGATCTGGAACAGCGAGGTTCCCACCATCACCCGCGTCGGCACGCCCAGCAGGTAGACCATCGCCGGCGCCAGGATAAACCCGCCGCCTACGCCCAGCACGGCCGCAAGCAGCCCGACGAAGAACCCGACGCCGAGCGGCGGGATGATCGAGATGTAGAGGCCAGACCTCGGAAACCGCCGTTTCACCGGCAGGCCGCGCAGCCACACCCGCATCCGCGTGCGCCGCCCCGGATCGCCCCCGGTCTTGCCGAGCGCGCCGACGCTCTCCCACGCCATCAGGCCCCCGATCACGCCGAGGAAGATGACGTAGAGAACCGCGATCGTCGTATCGACCACACCGAAATATTTCAGCAGGCTGAAGACGCCCACACCGATGGTGGATCCCGCGAGGCCGCCCATCAGCATCAGCGTTCCGAGCCGCACATCGACGGCGCGCTCTCGCCAGTGCGCCGACACGCCTGCGATCGAGGTCGCCAGCACCTGGTTCGCCTGGGTCGATACTGCCACCGCGGCCGGCACGCCGTAGAAGATCAACAGGGGCGTCAGCAGGAATCCGCCGCCCACGCCGAACAGCCCCGACAGGAACCCCACCCCCATCCCGATCAGCACGAGGATCAAGGGATCCACCGCGATCTGGGCTATGGGGAGGTGAATCAGCATCGAGCCGTTCTACGCGTGCATTTCCCGGGCCGGAAGGCGCTGCAACGCCTTGGCCACCCAAAACATCGCGCGGTCGCCCAATCCGTGAAATCTGGCGGCCCCAAGCTTGTGCGCTTCTGCGCGGACCGCTGGTTGCCGTGCAGGGGCGCCGCGGCTAGTCTTCTGGCGGGGGAAGCGCGAATGCCCAAGATCTTCATCAGCTACCGGCGCGAGGACAGCCAGTGGCCGGCCGACAGGCTGTACGAGACGATGAAGCCGCTCCTGCCGGAGCGCGACCTCTTCATCGATGTCGACAACATCCCGCTGGGCGTCAATTTCGTCGACCATCTCGATAACAGCGTTGCGCAATGCGACGTACTGCTCGCCCTGATCGGCCGCGGCTGGCTCGACGTGCGCAATCCGGAAACCGGTGCGCGGCGGCTCGACGACCCTGGTGATTTCGTGCGCGTCGAGATTGCTGCGGCGCTGAAGCGCGGGATCGCCGTCGTGCCGGTGCTGCTCGACGGCGCCGCGATCCCGGCGGCGAAGGACCTGCCTGAAAATCTCCGCGAACTCGCGCTGCGCCACGGCGCCGAGATCCGCCGGCTCAGCTTCGAGGACGACGCCGCACGCCTCATCCGCGGCCTCGGCCTGCAGGCCCCGGGACAGAAGGCCGCCCCGGCGTCAGCACCATCAAGCGCCGCTCCGCCGGCGCAGCCGAGCGCTGGGACACGGCGTCTCGCCATGCCTGTCGTCGTGGCGGGCATCAGTGCGGCTCTCGCAGTCCTCGCGGTCGGCTCGTGGATAATGCAGGGCGGCAAGGACCCGAGCACGGTCGGCTCGCCCGTCCTCTCTGGCGAGATGAACGACGCGCTGATGACTTTGGACGCCACCCGGATCAAGAGCTATCTGAAACGCGGCTGGGATCCGAATGCCTCGCTCGATTCCGAGAGCAGCGCGGCGCTGCACATCCTCATGCTCGTGTGCGAGCGCAATCCTACCCACGACACGCTCAAGCTGGTGGAGATCGCCAGGATCCTGATCGATGCCGGCGCCGACAAGACCCAGAAGAACAAATGGGGCGACACCCCGGTCAGCATCGCCTTCACGCCAAAATACTGCGGCCCCAATCATCCCGTCATCGGCGTGCTAAGGTAAGGCGCCCAGGCGCAGCACAATGTGCCCTCCTTCTTTCCCTCAACACCCACGCCCCGCCAGATAACCGGCATTCACTATCCCAGCGCGCGAATTTTCCCCGGAAACGGTTTGCGAAATCCGCTGGCTTGCGCAACGCTTGGCACAGGTCAGGGAGTTTCCTCATGCGTTTTGGCGTCGTTCTGGGTGTTGCCGCCCTTGCCATGGCTGCCGCCCCTTCGGCTCTTGCACAGCCTCGCATCTACCAGCAGCCGGCGATCAGCCGCGATCTCATCGCCTTCGGATACGCAGGCGACCTCTGGACGGTTCCGCGCTCGGGCGGGAACGCGACAAGGCTGACGACGGGGACCGGCGTGGAGAGCGGGCCGGTGTTCTCGCCGGATGGCTCCACCATCGCGTTCACCGGCGATTATGACGGAAACCAGGATGTGTTCACGGTTCCCGCCACAGGCGGCGTACCGAAGCGCATCACCTTCCATCCCGTGGTCGATGCGGCGGTCGGCTGGTCGAGCGATGGCCGCGACGTGCTGTTCCGCTCGCAGCGGACGGCCGCCAGTCGCTACACGCAGATTTTCCGGGTCTCCACCAATGGCGGGCTGGCGAGTGCGCTGCCCCTGCCGATGGCGCACCAGGGCGTGATGTCTCCGGACGGCAGGCAGATCGCCTACAACCCGCTGGCCCCGGCCTTCCTGTTCAACTTCACCAACTATGTGGCATGGGGCAACTACCGCGGCGGCCTTGCGAGCACGATCCGCATCACCAGCCTGCCGGGACTGGATTCTGTGGACGTGCCGCACGAGGAGGCGGCTGACATCTCGCCGGCGTGGGCGGGCGGAAGGCTCTACTTCCTGTCGGCGCGCTCTGGACCGATCTCTGTCTACAGCTTCGATCCGGCCTCGAAGAAGGTGTCTGAAGTCTACAGGAACACCGGCCCGGACATCCGCTCGCTGTCGAGCGATGGGCAGGTCCTCGTGTTCGACCGGCTGGGCGAAATCTTCACGCTGGCGCCAGGCGGTCAGCCGAGGCAGGTCGCAATCACGGCCACCGGCGACATGCCGGATGTGCGGCCGCGCATGCTCAATGTCGCCGACCAGGTGCGTAGTGTCAGCGTGTCCCCGACTGGCGTGCGCGCGGTGGTAGAGGCGCATGGCGAGATCCTGACCACACCCCTGAAGAAAGGTCCGGTGCGCAATCTCACCAACACGCCAGGCGTGATGGAACGGACGCCGGCATGGAGCCCGGACGGGGAATCCATCGCCTACTTCTCGGACGAAAGCGGATCGTACGCGATCCACATTGCGCCGCAGACGGGCGGGACGGTGAAGAAGATCTCGCTGGGGAGCCAGCAGGCCTATTATTTCGATCCACTGTGGTCGCCGGACTCGAAGCGGATCGCCTTCCGCGACAATCGGCTCAACACCTACGTTCTCGATATCGCGTCGGGCAAGGTGAACGAGGCGGGTGAGCCGAACGTATGGGGCGGGTTCACCGACCAGACCTTTGCCATGGCGTGGTCGCCGGATTCGAAATGGCTGGCGTGGACGCGCTCGCTGAAGAACCACATGCACGGAATCGTTCTGTATTCGGCCGATGCGAAAGCGGCGATGCAGGTGACGGACGGGATGGGCGATGCGCGCTATCCGGCGTTCGACCGAAACGGGAAATATCTCTACTTCCTCGCCAGCAACAATGCCGGGGCCGTGATGCACGGGCTCGACATGACGAGCAATCTCTACCGGCCGACGCGCTCCATCTATGCGCTGGCGCTGACGCAGGACACGGAATCGCCCATCGAACCGGAGAGCGATGACGAGAAGTCGCTCGCGCAGACCCAGCAGGACGCGAAGGAGAACGCAGACGCTACGCCCGCCGGCAAGGCGAGCAAGGCCAAGGCGGATGCGAAGGACAAGCCCGGCTCGACCGACAAGACGCCTGTGGTGAAGCCGGTGGCGATCGACTTGGCGGCCAAGGACATGGCGGCGATCACTGCGCGCACGGTTGCGCTGCCGATGCCGCCCGGACCCTACAGCGATCTGGCGGCCGGCAAGCCGGGGACGATCTTCTGGCTGTCGGACGTGGCGGCGGGCGATCCCAACGCACAGGGTCCGAACGGCACGCTGAACACCTTCACGCTCGAAGATCGCAAGATTGAGAAGGTTGCCGAGAACATCGTCGACTATGAAGTCACGGCAGACGGGGAGAAGCTGCTGCTCGGCGCTCGCACGCCGCGGCCAGCCGATGCGCCGCAGGGCGGTCCGCCGCCGCGTACGCGCTACAGCATCGTGCCGGCAAAAGCCGGCGCGCCCGCCAAGCCAGAGGACACGACCCTCTCGCTCGACAGCCTCGAAGTCCGCGTCGATCCCGCGGCCGAGTGGGCGCAGATGTACAAGGAAGTCTGGCGCATCCAGCGCGCCTACTTCTACGACCCCGGCTTCCACGGTTTCGATACGGTATCGGCTGAAAGGAAGCTGGCGCCCCATGCGGCGGCGGTGCAGTCCCGGTCCGACCTCAACTATGTGTTCCAGGAAATGCTGACGGGCTTCTCGGTCGGCCACCTGCGCGGATCGGGCGGGGCCATCCCCACCGCGCCGCGCGTGGAAGGCGGGTTGCTGGGCGCAGACTATGTGATCCGCAACAACCAGTGGTGCATCGCAAAGGTCTACACCTCTGGCGCATGGTCGCCGGACGTCAAAGCGCCGCTGGCGCAGCCGGGGCTGAATGTGAAGGCAGGGGATTGCATCCTCGCCATCAACGGTGCGCCCCTCAGCGCCTCGACCGATATCCAGCAGCCCCTGGAGGGCGCGGCGGGCAAGCTCATCACGCTGAAGCTGTCAGGACCGAATGGCGGACGCGACATCTCTGTTGTGCCGGTGAACTCGGAGCAGCGCTTGCGCAACCTCGACTGGATCGAGACCAACCGGAAGAAGGTGGATGAACTCTCGGGCGGCAAGCTCGCCTATGTCTACCTGCCGGACACGGGCAATGGCGGATTCACGGCGTTCAACCGCTATTATTTCGCGCAGACTGACAAGCAGGGCGTGGTCGTCGACGAGCGCTTCAATGGCGGCGGCCAGATGGCCGACTACATCATTGAAGTGCTGGGACGCGGGCTGCAGAGCTATTGGTCGTCGCGCTATGGCGCGATCGAGCGGACGCCGGCGGCGTCGATCCTCGGACCGAAGGTAATGATCGCCAACGAGGTCTCGGGCTCAGGCGGCGATGCGCTGCCCTGGCTGTTCAAGACGAACAAGCTCGGGCCGCTGGTGGGCAAGCGGACCTGGGGCGGCCTCGTCGGCATCGGCGGCACGCCGCAGCTGATGGATGGCGCGCAGGTGACGTCTCCGAACGTCGGCTTCTTCACGCCGGGCGGGGCGTGGGAGGTCGAGAACTACGGCGTCGCGCCGGACGTCGTGGTGGACCAGGATCCCAAGGCGGTTGCCGCGGGGCATGATCCGCAGCTCGAGGCAGCTGTGAAACTGGCGCTGGACCTGCTCAAGAGCAACCAGCCGGCAGAACCGAAGCGGCCAGTCTATCCGAAATACCCGCTGCCGGGGAGTTCGAGGTAGGCGGTTAAGCTCAATGACCGCTTAGGGCCAACAATCTGCCTTTGATAACGCCTGACGTGAAGGGCAGGAAATCGCCCAAGCGCGGCCAGTCGATGCCGCACTCTACATGGCCGTTGAACCTAAGGACTTGGCCTCCAAGCCATTCTCTTGGCTCAGACCATTCAAAGCGCAGAGCGTTCTGATTTGCGCAGGCTAAGTTCGTCTGCTTGACTATCCGAAAGAGGCCAGCCCAAATGCAAGCTTTGGGGGGTCGATGAACGGTTCACGTGTCACGAGGCGGGTATTCGTAACAGCGACGAGCGCCTTGGCGCTGGTGCCCTTTGGCTGCAAGCAACAGGACGGCACACTGGTCGCGGACCCGGACTTTGCCGACCTTGTTGAAGATGAGCTACTTCGTGCGACCGAGCGCGGCACATTCCGGGAGGAAGCTGCGAAATTGCTTCGCGCGAACAAGAACTGGGCGACGGATGCGACGGTCCGGCCGACACCGACCTGGCCCCCTCCTATGCGCCACATCGACTATTCACATCTGGTGGAATTTGCCGCCCCGCCGGAGACCTTCGCGATTTCGGCTGAAGTCCTGCAATGGCTTGCGGATCGCAACAGTTTTCTCCTGGCGAGCAATGAGCCGGTGGTGATGTTTGGGCTGCGTGGATGCTCGCTTGTCGACGCGGGCGCAGACTCCACGAATTGGGCGTCTTCACATCAAGTTCGCCTAGCGACGCCGGATCACGCCAGTCTGCAATGCGTGGTCGGCGTATGGAGACGAACTTCACAGGAGATACGTCTCTTTAAAGGGTCGACCGTCCCTGAAGCGGGCCACGTTTGGGCTAGCCGAAATCTCGCTGGATCGGGTGCGAAGGGTGAGTGCAATCTCCAACCCACGGGCCTTTACGAGTACGTCGCCGGGTCTCACGCGGCGACCGGAAAGTTCCCTCAGCACGGAGCGCTACGGCAGCCGACAGACCAACCGATCGTGGTCCTCAGATCGCCGAATGACATAACGTTCGATCCAACGTCGCCGACAGAGGTTTGGCAGTTGGGCTATTTTGCCAACAACTTCCATTCAGCTTGTCGAATGAGCGGGGTGGCGCCGCTATTCTCCTCGGCCGGATGCCAGATTGTGGCGGGCAGCTACCATCTTGAACCGCCGGAAAGCACGATACCCAAAGGCACGCGGCCTCGTGGCGCATGGTCGGAGTTCCGAGTTGCGCTCGGGCTTCAGGAAGCGGCCACGCCGCACAACAACGAGCATCCAGATCGCGACCGGCGTTTCAAATACATTCTGTTGACAGGGCTGGAAGCTGCGCTGTGCGCAAGCGGCGAACCGAATTTTCGGGCCAACTACCGGAGAATTCGCTTCGGGTCTCAAACCTCAGTTGAGGGCAGCGTGGGGCTTCTGCAGCAGCGGTTGGGACTGGCCCCAACTGGCAGAATGGATGCGGTCACTGTGCTCGCGCAGATCACCGCCCTGAAAAAGGCAGGGACTTTCGAAACCGGAGTTGTTGTCGTTTGAATTCGCCGCGTACGGCGGTTTGCTTTGAGGGTGTGTGATGACTGTCCGTCGTGTGATTAAGTTATGGATGTCCGCAGGGGCTTTGCTTTGCCTTTCGGCTTGTGAGCAGCCGGTGCCACCGGACGGTCCCGTTAAGAGCGCTATTGTTGAACCGGCTCCTAATGTGGCCGCAACTCCGATCCCGACGGGTGAGGGTCAGCGGCTGGCACTGCTGATCGGCAACGCAAACTACTCCGTCGACGGCTGGAAGCTCGACATGCCGTTACAAGACGTTGCTAAGATCAAAACGGCGTTGCTCGAATCGGGCTTTACTGAGGAGAACGTTATCGTTGTCGCCGATGGGAAAACGGCGGAGATGCGCGCGGCAATCGGCAGATTTGTCGCAAAGCTTCGTGACGGGGGCGCGACAAGTGTCGGCTTTGTCTATTATGCTGGCCACGGGGCTTCTGCTGTCCGGGCGGGCCTTTCGAACAACTATTTGATTCCAATTGATGTCGCTCCGCAGTCCAACGATGAGCTCGCTTTCGTTGGCGTGTCGGTGGACGAGATTCTCGGCGAACTTTCGACCGTCGAAGCAAAAGCAATATTCTTCATCGCAGATTCCTGCCGCAACCCTGCTTTCATCGGAGTGTCGTCGGGCGCCCGGAAGGCCTCGATCGCCAGCAACCCGGCGGTTTCCGTCAGTGCACCCGCATCCACAGGTGCGACGGCCACGAGATCGCTCGCAGTTCCCGGTTCGCGGGGAATGGTTACGCCATACATCAAGGGACACACGTTCATCGCATACGCAACTGGCGAAGGACAAACGGCCCCTGACGATGGCCTATTCGCGACGGTACTTGCAAAGTATATTGCGCAGCCGGGCCTTCGGGCCAGCGAGGCACTGTCAGAAACGCTAGTGGAAGTGGGCGAGGCTCGCGGGCAGCGGCCGTTCATGTCGCCCGGACGCTCGGGGGACTTTTGCTTCAACAGCTGCAAGATGCCCCAGCCGCTAAGCGACGCCGCGGGCGAAGAAGTCAGCTGGAGTGCATTCTCCAAGGAGGGTTCTCGCGAAGCACTAACCTTGTTCCTCAGGTCTTATCCTAATGGAACGAGAGCTGCTGAGGCCAAGCAACGTCTTGCCGCACTCGATCCGGTAGCAGTTGCACCGCCGGTGTTGCCAGCGCCCACTCTCGCCGAGCCAACGACCCGGTCCCTGATTGCTCATGTCCGGGAAAAGTCCATATGCGACGCCTACAACGTCATCGGTGCCGCAACCTGGGGGAAGGAATTTCACAAGCCGACCGTCAAGGGCACTTGGCACGTGTTCGTCGAATCCTTGGGAGCAAGCGGTTCGACGGCAGATGCCATGGATGCTCGTGACAAATGGCGGCAGCGCTTTCCCAATGTCGAGTTCGGCCTAATGCCTACCTTCAATGCCAACAGCATGGGGAATCGGCAGTACGCAATCGTGATCGCCGAAGGGCAGGATCGTGCTCAAGCGACCGAGATCGTTCGGTTCGCCAAGGAATGCGGTATCGCCGCGGGTGCCTACATGTATCAGCAAACGATTTAGTGGGCCGGGAGTTAGGGTGTACCTATCGCTGGTCGGGCCCATTCTGGTGTTGTGGTAGGCTAAGCCAGCTAAATTGCGATTGCCTTCACGAGGCGGAACCAAGGTCGCAAAGGTCTCTGCTTCGAAGCATGGAAAGTAAGATCGCTGAAGGCCCGGGGCGTCGGTCTGGCAACGATGTGATGCGGAATGTCGACGTGTTATAGACTGCCCTAGGCGGTTGGACAGAACTGTCATCTTAACTGCGTGCGTTCTTGCTGGGCTTTCGACGCACCTCCGGCATAAACCGGGCGAGTGTCGTAAGGGGCCCCCGAAAACGCCGTCCATTCAGCTGCCGGCCAACGTCGGGAGAGCGCTCCTTCTCAGTAACCGCCCGATTGACCCGGCCTTCTGTGGCCCGGTCCGCTTCCCTATGCTGACTTCATTGGCGAGGGTCAGCTGAGGGAGGCGGGTTTGCGTGCGGAACTGCTGGGTAGGGAGCGCCGGCGCCGCTGGACGCGCGAACAGAAATGGGCCGTCCTGAACGAGATCGGCGTTGATGGCGCGAGTGTGAGCGACGTCGCCCGCCGGCACGATGTTCCCCGTCAGAATCTCTACCAGTGGCGTCGCGATGTGCAGCGGCAGGCTCTGAGCGAGAGCCTCGGCGTTACCTTCATCCCGGTTGCGCCGCCGCCCGAGCAGTTGCGTTCGTCCTCCGCGGGTACAAATTGCGGGGTTGAGATCGTTCTTCGCAATGGCCGCGGTCTGCGCGACGTCGCCCGCTTAGGTGAGAGTGAGTTGGTTCAGCTGATCCGCGTTGTCGAGCGCGCATGATCGGGCTGGGATCGGGCGTCAGGGTCTATCTCGCCGCAGGCAAGACCGACATGCGCTGCGGCATTGGCGGCCTGTGCGCTTTGACGCGCGATGGCCTGGCGCTGGAGCCGAGCGATACGCGTGTCGTTGTGGTCTTCCGCGGTCGCAAAGGGGATCGGATAAAAATCCTGCACTGGGACGGGCAAGGTTTTTGTCTCTATTATAAAGTTCTTGAGCGCGGACACTTTCCCTGGCCGAACGCATCGTCAGGAACCGCGAGCTTGACGGCTGCGCAGATGTCGATGCTGTGGGAGGGCATCGACTGGCGCCAGCCGCAATGGACATCAGCCCCGCTGCGGGCTTGAAAATATCTGCATCGATCGACGTCGACTTATCCCCTCGCGAATCGGTGCGTGCTATGATTCGGCATGTCCGGGGCCGCTGCATCCCTTCCTGAAGATCCCGCCGCGCTGAAGGCCCTGGTGCTTCGGTTGCAGAGCGAGTTGCGCGCCCGCGATCTCTTGATCGAAAGTCTGCGGATCCGGATCGTGCGGTTGCGGCGGCAGAAGCATGGCGCGAGCTCCGAGAAGATCGAGCGCGAGATCGAGCAGCTCGAGCTTGTCCTCGAAGGGGTTGAGATAGCCGCGGCTGAAACGACCGATGCGCCGGTGGATGAAGGCGCCGAGGCTGCTGATGCGCCTGCGGGCGTTGATCGGGCCAGGAAGCCCCGCCGCCGCCCTCGCGTGTCGGACGCGACGCCGCGCCAGCGGGTTCTGTTCGACCCGGGCGAGGACTGCCCCGCGTGCGGCGGCCCGCTGCGGACGATCTGCGAAGACGTGAGCGAGATGCTTGACATGATCGCCGCCAAACTGACGGTCACCGAGATCGTGCGTCCGAGAAAGTCCTGTCGGTGCTGCGAGACGATCGTGCAGACCCCGGCGCCGAGCCGCCCGATACCGGGCAGCATGGCGGGCCCGAGCCTGCTCGCGTTCATTCTGGTCTCCAAATACGACGACCACCTTCCCTTGTACCGCCTCAACGAGATCTTCGAGCGTATGGGCGCGGATATCCCCGATACGACGCTGGCCGACTGGTGCGGGCGCAGCGTTCGGACTTTGGCCCCGTTGGTCGACCGGATCCGACAAAGCGTGATGGCCGGCGACCGGGTTCATGGCGATGACACGCATATCCGGGTTCTTGATCGCGACCGCCGCATCGAGGGTCTTGGAAAAGGCGTCAGCCAGGGCCGGATCTGGACTTATGTCCGCGACGACCGGGCATGGGCCGGACCGGCGCCGCCTGCGGTGGCCTACTACTTCTCGCCAGATCGCAAGGGGATCCGACCGCAGGAACATCTGGCGGACTTTGCCGGTATCCTTCAGGCCGACGCCTATGCCGGGTTCAGGGAGCTCTACAAACCTGATCCCGACGGCAAGGTGCGGATTATCGAAGCTGCATGTTGGGCGCATCTGAGACGGGAGTTCCACGATCTCTGGAAATCCCAGAAGCTCGACCTCGCCAAGGACGCACTCGACCGGATCGGCGCCCTTTATGACATCGAACGCGAAATCCATGGCCTGTCGGCCGAGGAGCGCCGATCGATCCGGCGGTCGAAGAGCAAACCGATCGTCGATGCGTTCGAGACTTGGGCGCGGGCTCAGCTGAGCGCCATCTCTCGCAAGGGCGATCTCGCCAAGGCCATCAATTATGGCCTCAATCGTTGGGCATCGTTCACCCTGTTCCTCGAGGACGGACGTATCGCGATCGATAACAATGCAGCCGAGCGCGCCATGCGGCCCATTGGAATCGGCAGAAAAAACTGGTTGTTCGCCGGTAGCGATGCCGGAGGCGAGACGCTCGCGAGCGCGATGACGATCATCGAAACCGCGAAAATCTGCGGGCTCGATCCGCAAGCCTACCTCACAGACGTGCTGTCACGCATCCACGACCACAAGATCAACCGGATCGATGAGCTTCTTCCCTGGAACTGGGCCCCCATGGGCGTCGCGCCAGCGCACAAGCAAGCCGCCTGATCGCGGAACCCTGTCTGATGACGTCCTTGAGGACGTCGCTAACGACGTCCCCTGATCTTGGCGCACAATCACAGATCGTTCGGCATCACAAGGCCGGGGCAATCGGGCGGTTACCCTTCTCACTCGCCAGCTTCGCGTAGAACGTGACGGCTTTCACTCGGGAGAAGTATGGGGCTTGGTCAGCCTGCCGGACGGCTCAACAGGTGCCAACCTGTATGCCGGTAAGGATGCTCAAGCCAGCCGCGACTAAGGCCAGGGAGACGCGCAGCGCCGGTGCTCCGCGAGGCCTCCAGAGCGAATCTGATTTGTTCATCAGGTGAATCCCCGAGCGAACTCAGACAGCTTGGCATCGTGTAGGTAGGTCGGATCTCGGCCCCACCGGATCCGTCCGGGAGGGGTGCGCTTGTTCCTGCGCATCCTCCAACGCACGCTGCGATCCGTGCCATGTGTGCCGGTCGGCCAGCACCCGTGCACAGATTTGGCCAGACACCGGCATGTGACCTGCCTTTGGATTTTCGGGCCTCCCCAAGCTTGAATGACGAATGGCAGTTTCGGGCCCCAAGTACTAACCCGCTAGCGCGGGAGTTGAGCGTGGCGCCAGGGGAGTAGACTTCGTCGTTCTGTGCCTCCGGGTAGCACCCGGATTGGCTGGGAAGCGCCCCATCGGGAGGCTCCCATGGCCGACGACAGCAAGCAACCGATCCATCCTCTTCGCCAGCGCATGATCGAAGACATGACCCTGCGAGGGCTCAGCCTCGCAAGTCAGAACAACTACCTGCGCGCCGTCCGCAGCTGTTGCGCCACCATGAAGAAGCGGCCTGAGGATCTATCGGCGGAGGATGTCCGCAGCTTCCTGCTGCACCTGCAGTCGCGCGCCCTCAGCATCGCCGCGATCAATGGGTATGCGACTGGTCTGCGCTTCTTCCTGCGTGTCACTCTGGGGCGCGGGGCCGGCTTCGATCGCGTGCCGGTCCTGAAGGAGCGTCGCAGACTTCCCATGGTGCTGACGCCAGAGGAGGTGGCGAGGATCATCGCTGCCGCTCCCGGCCTCAAGTACCGCACCGCGCTCAGTGTCACCTATGGGGCCGGCCTCAGGGCCTCCGAGGCCGCCTCCCTCAAGGTCTCCAGCATCGACAGCCGCGCCATGACCCTCTCCATCGAGCAGGGCAAGGGCCGCAAGGATCGCAAGGCCAAGCTCTCGCCACCGCTGCTGGATATGTTGCGCAAGTGGTGGCAGATCGCCCGTCCACAGGTCTGGCTCTTTCCCAGCCGAAGCGGTGTGCTCAACCCGATCAGCGCACGTCAGCTGTCGCGCCAGTTCGCTCACGCGGTCGAGGCCGCAGAGATCAGGAAGCCCGGCCGCGTCACCCTGCACACTCTGCGGCATTCCTTCGCCACCCACCTTCTCGAAGGCGGCGTCGACATCCGGGTGATCCAGGTCATGCTCGGCCACGCCAAGCTGGAGACCACCACGATCTACACAAGGGTCTCGCCCAAGCTGATTCAGGACGACGATGAGCCCGTTCGACAGTCTGCCGGCGATCGAGCGCCCGCCGCGCTGACGGCGCCTTGCCGCGCCCACAGTTCGAGGTTGCGGACATAGTCCGCAGCCTCGGGGCGTCGTTGCGAGCGGGGCTCAGCCGCGACCAGCACCGTGCAGTCTCGGCGATCGAGGCCTGTCGCACCGCAGTTCTCGGCGGCCATGTCAGCGCCTGCGAGGACTGCGCCCACATCGACGTCGCCTACAACTCCTGCCGCAACCGGATTGCCCGAAGTGCCAGGCTGCGGCGGCCTATGACTGGCTGGAGGCCCGACGTCGGGACCTCCTGCCGGTGGCCTATTACCACGTCGTGTTCACGCTGCCGGCGGCGATCGCCGACATCGCATTCACCAACAAGGCTGCGGTCTACGACGCCCTGTTCAAGGCGACGGCGGAGACGCTGCTCACCATCGGCGCCGACCCGAAGCATCTCGGCGCAAAGCTCGGCGCAACCCTGGTGCTGCACACCTGGGGTTCAGCCATGACCCATCACCCTCATATCCACGGCATCGTCCCCGGCGGCGGATTATCGCCGGACGGCTCACGCTGGATCGACTGCCGCAAGCGGTTCTTCCTGCCCGTACGCGTTCTCTCGCGCCTGTTCCGCCGGCTGATGTGCGAGCGCCTCGAAGCGCTCCATGCCAAAGGCGAGCTCCGGTTCTTTGGACGCAACGAGAGCCTGGCAGACGGGGCCGCATTCGCCACCATGATCAGCCAGGAGCGCCGGCGCGACTGGGTCGTCTATGCCAAGCAGCCGTTTGCCGGGCCCGAGCAGGTGCTCGCCTATCTCGCCCGCTACACCCACCGCATCGCCATCTCGAACAGCCGCATCACCGCATTCGACGGCCAGCGCGTCACGTTCAAGGTCAAGGACTACCGCAAGGCCGGCGCAGACCGCTACGGATCGATGACCCTCGGCGCACCTGAGTTCATGCGCCGGTTTCTCTCCCATGTCCTCCCCGACCGGTTCCACCGCAT
The DNA here is from genome assembly GCA_963718145.1 of uncultured Alphaproteobacteria bacterium. GTDB lineage: Bacteria > Pseudomonadota > Alphaproteobacteria > Caulobacterales > Hyphomonadaceae > UBA7672. Next base: position 110,821 of record CAVQYJ010000001.1, read on the forward strand.
CCGCCATGTCGGGTTCCTCGCCAACACTCAACGCGCGAAGCTCGTCGCCCGCGCGCGTGAGCTACTGACCGATCGGATGGCGCCATCGCAGCCGGCGCCCGAGACTGCAGAGCCGGTCGCCGAGGCTACGCCTGTTCCGGCGCCATGCCCGTGCTGCGGCGGCAAGATGATCCTCAGTCAGATCATCGAGAGGGCGTCCTGGCTGCGGCCACGTCGGACATCGACACCAGCCCTGACGATCGACAGCTCATGAGCGCCATGGCGACTGCCCCCGACACGATCGCTTCTCATCAACCCTCCTACTGCGAGGGACGCGCCGCGCTGCGCTCAACCGGCGCGTTCACCGCCAGAACGCTCTGCTCCAACACCAGACGCCACCGTCCAGCGGGCTCATCCTCGACAGGTTCAGAGCTCAGATCGCCGCATCCGGCATCGCACCACGCGTGCGCGCTCCGTCGACACCTTCAAATATCCATAGACCACACCCGTCGTCCGCGGGTCAGACATGGGGCTTTCTACGACGCCCGCCCAGCGCACGCCGCTATCACCTCAGGGCGGGCGTCGTAGAAACCTAAACCACAATGCTCTCTCGTCCCATTTCTCTGCAACGCCCAAATTGAGCCGTGTTGCGGACGATTGCCGGTCGGCACCACGTGATGAGGCAGGCGAGGCTGCTGCCCTACATGGTGTGAAGTGTGGGACGCAGAAGGCCCGCGTTGATATTGCCCACATTGACCGGCCCTTTTTTCACGCTCGCTGGCAGACATGTGCGCTGCCAATGCGAAACCGCCGCCCCAGCGGTGGGCTAGGACGGTGGCGGTGCAGTCAAGCAGTACATGGAACAGGGGCCAGCGTGACGCAAACGACAAGGGTAGCGGTCGAAAGGCTACGGCGGAATTCGGGCGTTGCCCTCAACCCATCCTGCCGCCTCAGTTGTCCGAGTTCAGCGTTGCGGCGCGGAGCTGGCGGAGGAGGGTGACGCTGGCTTCGCCGGTGACGGCGAGGTCGTTGTCCTTCTCGAAGGCGCGGATGGCGTCTTCGGTCTTGACGTTCATCTTGCCGTCTGCGGCGCCGGGAGCGTAGCCGAGGCGTTCCAGCATGCGCTGGACTTCCGATATCTGCGTGCCCGAGGCGACATCCCACGGGCGGCGGCCGAAATCGCCGTTGGCGCGGGCGATCGAGGCTTTGGGGTTGTAGGCGCGGGCGCGGCGCTTGATCTGCTCGGCGTCGTTGACCGGCAGGTCGGCGAAGAGGCCGCGGGCGCGGCGGGCGGCGTCCTGGTCGCCGGCCCGGCCGGAGACTTCGAACCAGAAGGCGGCTTCCGGCTTGTCCTGCGTGAGGCCAAGGCCCTGCTCGTAGAGCACGGCAAGGTTGTACTGGCTGTCGACGAGGCCGTGGTCGGAGGCCTGGCGGAACCATTCGACGGCGGCGGCATAGCTCTGCGGGCCGGCGTCGCCCTCGGCGTAGAACACGGCGAGGTCGTGCATGGCCTTCACGTTGCCGCCGATGGCGGCCTTTTCGGTCCAGGCGCGGGACTGGGCCATGTCGCGCGGCACGCCTTCGCCCTTTTCGTAGAGCTTGGCGAGGCGGTATTCGGCCATCACCAGGCCGCGGCCGGCCGCGTCCTTCATCATCTGCACGCCGCGCTGTTTCTCTCCGGACTGCAGCAGTTCCAGCGCCTGGTCGTGCAACGCCACCGGGTCGCCCTGGCGGACGGCTTCGGCGAGAGTGATGCCGGGGGCGACTGCGGTGGCGGGTGTGGTGGTCGCTCTGGCGGCGGGTGTGGCGGCGGGTGTGGTGGGTGTTGCGGTTGTGGTGTCGAAGAGCTCTGCGGCGGTGGCGGCTTCGGAGGCGATGGTGGGCGGCGCGTCGGGTGCGAAGAGGTCGGTTGCGGCGCCCGCCGCCTGCGTGGCGGTGGGCGCGGCCGCGGCGGTAGGCGCGGCGGGGTCGAGTTTCGCAAAATCGTCGCCCCTGGCTTCCTGCTTGCCGCGCATGACGGTGAGGACGCCGCCGCCGGCGACGGCGACAGCGAGGGCGGCGGAGGCAATCAGCGGACCCTTGCCGATGCCCTTCTTGGCAGGGGCGGTGACCGTAGCGATGCGGCGGCCCTGACGGGCGGCGCGGCGGGCTTCCTCGATATAGCCGGGCGCGGGCCGATCGCGGCCGTCGTCAGATGGGAGATCGGCGACGAACTCGCCTGCGCCAATCGGGGCAACCGGAGCGAGCACGACATCGTCGGTGTCGAGCAGGTCCTCGATCTTGTTGGCCGGCGCGATGCCGGTAGCGGAGGCTTGCGCCACCCTGGGCGCCTCATCGGCGAACAGCATGCTGTCGCGGGCGCGGTCGAAGGGCGGGGGCTCGACGCCGATGACGTCGTCATTCTCTGCAGCACTGACGCTGGCGATGGCGGCGGCGCTGGGGGCGGCGCGCGATTGCGGCGCGTCGTCGTCCAGCACGATGAAATCGTCGGACATTGCGGGGATATCGCGCGAGACCGCAGCCTCGGGGCGGCTGCGGGCGCCGTCTTCGACCTCTTCCAGGCGGCGGGCGAGCGAGGAGATCGTCTTGTGCACCGGTGCGAGCTGGGTTGAGGACTGCTCACCCACCTCGTCCATGCGGCGCTGCATGTCGGAGAGCATTTCCGAGAGGCGCGCCTCGTGGGTGCGGCCGGACTCGGAGAGGCGGGTCTCGAACGTGCGCAGGGATTCCTGATGCTGGCTCTGCAGGCGGTCCGCCACGCGCGCGACCTGTTCGCCGATCTGGCCGATGGCTTCGGCGCTGCGGCGCTCGCTGTCGCGCACGCGCTCGTCGAGCCGGTCGGCGAGGCGATCAACCTCGGCGCTGTCGAGCGTGCGCGATTCGAGCGTGTGCTCGGAGATGCGATCGTTGAGCGCGCGGATGCCCTCTTCGTGGCGGCGTTGCAGCCGTTCGGCGACGAGACCCACTTGCTGGCCGACGGCGTCGAGCGCCGAGGCGCTGCGCTGTTCCAGGTTCTTGATCCGGTCGTCGACCGTCGTGTTGAGCCGGCCGATGTCATTGCGGATCGAGGAGACGGCCTCGTTGGCCGTGCGCCCAGCGGTTTCGGCCTGGCCGAGGCGCGCGTCGATCACGTCGGCGAGGCGAAGCATCTCGCGGCGGACATCGTCCACGGACCGGTCGTCGCCGCGCGTTTCGACGGCGCGCAAGCGATCGTCGACCGCGCGCGACATGCGCTCGACCTGGGCGCTCATCGCTTCGACGGCGTCGGCCTGGCGGGCTTCGGAAATCTGGACCTGTTCCTGCACCTGGCGCAGGGCGCGTTCGAGGCGGTCGGTCTTTTCCGGATGGACCTGGCCCGAGCGCATGACCTCTTCCAGCCGGCGCTCGACATCGGCGCGCACGGCGTGGATCGGACGCGACAGATCTTCGGCGAGGCTGTCGAGGCGCTTCTGGAACAGCGCCTGCATCTGAGCGAACTCTTCAACCTGGCCTCGGGCGCTGGCGGCGCGCGTAACCTTGTCGTCGAGTTCGTTGACGGAGCGCTCCAGCACGTGGACGGCGCCGTCGGACTTGCGCTCGGCGCGGCTGACGCGCTCGGTAATGCGGTTGACCGCGTCATTGAGCGAGTTCATCGCCTCGCGTGTTTTTTCCTCGATGCCCTCGACCTTCTCGAGGACCTCCTTGGACATCTGGCGCGAGCGCGCAAGGTTGGATTCGAGAGCGCGCTCGGTTTTCCAGCCGGATTCATGAGCGGCGCGTTCGGTCTTGGTCTCGAAATTCTCGAAGCGTGCGGCAGCCTCGCTGATGCGGCCGATCGCGCCTTCCATCTTGCGCTCGGTGGCGGAGATCTGCTGCTCGACCTGGTCGATCCGGCCCGACAGGGCTGTGGAGGTTGTCCGCACTGCGGAGGTGACCGCGTTATCGAGGCTGCGCGTCATGTCGTCGACACGATCGGAGAACTTGCCGACGCTGTCGTTTACATGCGCGCGAAGATCGCTGCCGTCGGCTTCGATGATGTTCAGCCGTTCCTGGACGCCTTCGGCAAGGCGCGCCAACGAGGTTTCCAACGATTTCAGCGCAGACAGGGAGGCGCTGCTGGTCGATGTCGCCTCGACGCTTTCGATACGGGAGCGCAGGGCAGTCTGCGTCGTCTCGATCTCGCCCATGGCGCGCGTGACGCGCTCCAGCGCGGTAAGCTGCGCCTTGCCGGATACTTCCACCTTGCCCATGAGGCCAAGGATCGCCTTGTCGAGGCCGGAGACGGCGCGGGCCGAACGGGTCTGGGTCGCTTCCAGCTTTTGCGAGAGCTGGTCGATCTCGACCGACATCCGGCGCAGGTCCGAATCAGCGGCCGAGCGCGGCGGCGGATCGTCGATCTCGAACTCCTGGATAGGCAGGCCATCGCCGTCGAGCAGCAGTGTGTTGAGGTACTGGCCAAGCGTAACGCCGCGGCTTTGCGCGCGTTCGCGAGCGATCGACCGGGCCTTGGGGTCGATTCCCTTCACGCTCCAGGGACCTTGCGTCATCAACAGCTCCCGACCGGATTGCGAGGGAACGCAATCCGCAGCCACCGGCAGTTGGCGATGGGCCGCTTAACGCCCGGTTAAGTGTAATTTTCCCGTTGTCGCAGGCGGTTGCGAAAACCGGGACGGGAACTCGATTGACCCTAGGGTCACTTAACGTTACGTATTACTCAGCGTTAATAAAAACGCTGCCCGCTTTTTCAAGGCGGAGCATACAAAAACGAACGGGAGGCAGAGTTTGAAGACATACACAATCAGTGAACTCGCGCGCGAGTTCCAGGTCACACCTCGCGCGCTCAGGTTCTACGAAGACAAGGGTTTGCTCTCGCCGACACGCGACGGACTCAACCGTGTCTATTCCACGCGGGACCGCGCCAGGCTGAAACTCATCCTGCAGGGAAAGAGCGTCGGATTCTCCCTCTCCGACATCCGCGAGATTCTCGACCTCTACACGCTCGAAGGTCATCGCGCACAGCTCAAGCTCTCGCTCAAGAAATCACGCGACCAGATCCGGAATCTCGAGAAGCAGCGCGAAGACATCGATGCAGCGCTCGAGATGCTGCACAAGGGCGTGAAGTGGACCGAGGACAAGCTGCAGGAAATGGGGCCGGGGGCGGAAGTCGAACAGTCCGCGCGCGCTTACGAGCGTGTCGCTAGGGCAGGTCTCGACGACGCGCATCTCGATCACTGATCGCGCCTTGAGTTCCGTCGCCGGCGCTGCGTCAAGTTCGCGGTGTGGTTCCACAATCGAGTTGAAGCCCCGGAGCTTCCGCTCCCGGAAGCGTTAGCTTATGTGGGAGCCGTCGGTCATCAGGCTGGACTGGAGGGTTGAGTCGAATGCCCAAGTATCAGGCGCCGCTCAAGGACATGAAGTTCCTGCTCTATGACGTGCTCGAGATCGGATCCTATTCGAACCTGCCGAGATTTTCCGATGCGCCGCAGGACGTTATCGATGCAATCCTGGATGGCGGTTCGAAGTTCGCCAGCGAAATCCTCCAGCCCATCAACGCCATCGGCGACCGGCAGGGCTGCAAGCGCAATGCGGACGGTTCGGTGACCACGCCCAAGGGGTTCAAGGAAGCATACAGGCAGATGTCGAACGATGGCTGGATGGCCATTTCGGCCGACCAGGAATTCGGCGGCCAGGGCCTTCCGCGCGTTGTGGCGATGCCGTTCCTGGAGATGTGCTCCTCCGCGAACATGGCGTTCTCGATGTATCCGGGCCTCACCCGCGGTGCGGCCGAAGCGATCCAGAGCGGCGGCTCCGAAGAGCAGAAGCGGGCCTACCTCCCCAACATGGTCAGCGGCAAATGGGCCGGCACCATGAATCTTACCGAGCCCCAGTGCGGCACGGATCTCGGTCTCATCCGCACCAAGGCCGCGCCGCAGCCGGACGGCAGCTACAAGATCACGGGCCAGAAGATCTGGATCTCGGGCGGCGAACAGGATCTCGCCGAGAACATCATCCAGCTTGTACTCGCGCGTATTGAGGGCGGGCCAGAAGGCATCAAGGGCATCTCGCTGTTCATCGTGCCGAAGTTCCTGGTCAACAAGGACGGTTCGCTCGGCGCACGCAACGCATTCCAGTGCGGCGGCCTCGAAGAGAAGATGGGCATCCATGGAAACGCCACGTGCGTGATGAACTATGACGGCGCGACGGGCTATCTCGTCGGCGAGCCGCACAAGGGCATGCGCACCATGTTCGTGATGATGAACGAGGCGCGGCTCGGCGTCGGCATGCAGGGTCTCGCACAGGCTGAGGTCGCGTATCAGAACGCGGCGGACTTTGCGCGCGAACGCACACAGGGCCGCTCAATCACCGGCGCGAAGGCGCCGGACAAGCCGGCCGATCCGATCATCGTGCACCCCGATGTGCGCCGCATGCTGATGGATTCGAAGGCATTCATCGAGGGCGGCCGCGCCTTCACCTACTGGACGGCGCTGCAGGGCGACCTGTTGCACGTGTCGCCCGACGCGGCTGTGCGCGAGAAGGCAGACGACCGCATGGCGCTGCTGACGCCGGTGATCAAGGGGTTCCTCACGGATCGTGGCTTCAAGGCGGCGTCGGATGCGCTGCAACTGCATGGCGGCACCGGCTACACGCGAGAGCAGGGCGTCGAGCAGTTCGTGCGCGATGCGCGGATCGCCATGATCTATGAAGGCACAAACGGCATCCAGGCGCTCGATCTGGTGGGCCGCAAGCTGGCGGCGAATGGCGGGCGGGCGGTGTTCGGCTTCTTCGCCGACCTGGAAGAGTTCGTCTCGGCCAACGAGGGCAACGAGAAGCTGAAGCCGTTTGTCGCCGGCGTGCAGACGGCGACCGGGCAGCTCAAGGACGGCACGATGTGGCTGATGCAGAACGGCATGTCGAACTTCGACAATGCCGGGGCGTCCAGCCACGACTACCTGCAGCTCTTTGGTTTGACGGCGCTTTCCCTGATGTGGGCGAAGATGGCGCGGGCGGCGTTGCTGAAAGAGGGCTCCGGCGACCGGTTCTACGCAGACAAGCTGGTCACGGCCCGCTATTTCTTCGACCGGGTCTTGCCTGACGCGGCGTCACATCTCGCAAAGGTCAAGACGGGCGCCGGGCCGGTGATGGCCCTGAGCGCCGATGCATTCTAAGCCTGACTGAGCGCCTGTTTCCGATGCGGATGGGCGCAGCCGAACTGGAGAATCTGCCATGGCCGACGCCTACATCTACGACGCGGTTCGCACGCCGCGCGGCAAGGGCAAGAATACCGGCACGCTGCACGAGATCACCGCGCTGTCGCTGGCGACCCAGGCGCTGAGGGCGATCAAGGACCGCTCCAACCTCGACACCTCGAAGGTGGATGACGTGATCCTCGGCTGCGTGTCGCCGGTGGGGGAGCAGGGTTCGGACATCGCGCGCGATCGCCGTGCTGAACGCCGACTATTCCGAGACGACGGCGGGTGTGCAGGTGGACCGGTTCTGCGCCTCGGGCCTCGAGGCCTGCAACATCGCCGCAGCGAAGGTCATGACCGGCGAGGCCGACATGGCGATCGGCGGCGGCGTCGAGAGCATGTCGCGCGTGCCGATGGGATCGAATGGCGGGGCCTGGTCGACCAACCCCGAAATCGCGATGAAGTCCTATTTCGCGCCGCAAGGCATCGGCGCGGACCTGATCGCCACGAAGTATGGCTTTTCGCGCGACGACGTCGACGCGTTCGCGGTCGAGAGCCAGAAGCGCGCCGCGAAGGCGTGGAAGGAAGGCCGGTTCTCGAAGTCGGTGATCGGGGTGAAGGACCAGCTTGGCGTCACCATCCTGGCGCACGACGAAACCGTGCGCGGCGATACCACGATGCAGACGCTCGCAGCGCTGAATCCTTCCTTCCAGCAGATGGGCGAGATGGCGTTCGACGATGTCGTCAAGCAGCGCTATCCGGAAGTCGAGAAGATCAACCACGTCCACCATGCCGGCAACTCGTCGGGCATCGTGGACGGCGCATCGGCGGTGCTGATCGGCAACAAGGAAACGGGCGATGCGCTGGGCCTGAAGCCGCGCGCCAGGATCAAGGGTTTCGCCTCGATCGGCTCGGAGCCGTCGATCATGCTCACCGGCCCTTCGCTGGTGACGCAGAAGCTGCTCGGCAAGCTCGGCATGTCGCCGGAGGACATCGACCTCTACGAGCTCAACGAAGCCTTCGCGTCGGTCGTGCTGCGGATGATGCAGGCCCTGGATATCCCGCACGAGAAGATGAACGTGAACGGCGGCGCCATCGCCATGGGCCACCCGCTCGGCGCGACCGGCGGCATGATCCTCGGCACGGTTCTCGACGAGCTGGAGCGCACCAACAAGCAGACCGCGCTGGTCACTCTCTGCGTCGGCGCGGGCATGGGCACCGCTACGGTCATCGAGCGCGTCTAGGGCGATGTCTGAAGCCCAGCTCAGCGCCCTGATCGTCGCCCTGCTCACCGGCGGGATGCTGACGGTCCTGCTGGCGCCTTCGCTGGGTTTGAGCGGCGCCCTGACGTTCACCGTGCCCGGCGCGTTGGCGCTGGGCGCGGTGCTGGGCGTGCTCGCATCGATCGATTTCAAACTCGGCGGCAAGAAGCCGCCCAAGGAAGAGTGACATGAACCTCGAAACCTTCAGCTTCGACGTGGATGCAGACGGCATTGCGGTTGCGACCTTCGATGTGCCGGGCCGGTCGATGAACACCATCACCGCCAAGGCGATCCAGGATCTCAGCGCCATTTCGGACGAGGTCGGCTCCAATGCCGCGATCAAGGGCCTGGTGATCACGTCGGGCAAGACCAGCGGCTTCTGCGCCGGCGCGGACCTCGGTGAACTTGGCGGCGGCAGCGGCGCATCAGGCTCCAAGGATCCCGAAGCCCAGCTCAAGGCGGCCTTCGACCGCTCGTTCCAGATGAACAAGATCCTGCGCAATCTCGAAACCTGCAAGAAGCCCGTGGCGTGCGCCATCAACGGCCTGGCGCTTGGCGGCGGCTTCGAGATCGCGCTGGCCTGCCATTATCGCATCGCGGCCAACGACAACCCCAAGCTCCAGCTCGGCCTGCCCGAAGCCAAGGTCGGCCTGATGCCTGGCGGCGGCGGCACGCAACGCCTGCCGCGCCTCATCGGCGCACAGGCGGCGGCCCCCTACCTGCTGCAGGGCGAGAGCATGACGGCTGAGCAGGGCAAGTCGCTCGGCGTGATCCATGAGCTTGCGCCGACGAGCCAGTTGGTCGGCCGCGCCAAGGAGTGGCTCAAGGCCAACCCGAACGCGAAGGCGCCATGGGACGATCCGAAGTTCCGCATTCCCGGCGGCGGGCCGCATTCGGACGCTGGCCGCTCCGCGGTCTACACATTCGGCTCGGCCATGCTGGCCAAGCAGACCTGGGGCAATTACCCGGCGCAGAAGCATATTCTTTCGGCGGTCTATGAAGGCCTGATCGTGCCGATCGACGCGGGCCTGCGGATCGAGAGCCGATATTTCGTCAAGACGCTGATGACGCCCGAGGCCAAGGGCATGATCCGCTCGCTGTTCCTGTCCATGCAGGACCTCGGCAAGGGCGCCTCGCGCCCGGCAGGCTATCCGCAGTTCCAGATCAACAAGGCCGTCGTCATCGGCGCGGGCCTGATGGGCGCGGGCATCGCCTATGTCCAGGCCAAGGCCGGCATCGAGACCATCCTGCTCGATGTGAGCCAGGAGAGCGCCGACAAGGGCAAGGACTACTCCCGCAAGATCGTCGAGAAAGACGTCTCGCGCGGCAAGATGAGCAAGGAGAAGGGGGAGGCTTTGCTCGCCCTGATCAAGCCGTCCAGCGACTACAGCCTCGCCAAGGGCGCCGACATCGTCGTCGAGGCGGTGTTCGAGAACCCGGAACTGAAGGCCAAGGTCACCCGGGAAGTCGAACAGCATCTCGCGCCGACTGCCGTGATGGGCACCAACACGTCGACGCTGCCGATCACGGGACTTTCGACCGCCTCCTCGCGCCCCGCCAACTTCATCGGCATCCACTTCTTCTCGCCGGTCGAGCGCATGGGCCTGGTCGAGATCATCAAGGGCAAGGGCACGTCGGAAGAGACGCTGGCCAAGACGATGGACTATGTGCTCAGGATCAAGAAGACGCCGGTGGCGGTGAACGACTTCCGCGGCTTCTACACGTCGCGCGTGTTCGGCACCTATCCGGAAGAAGGCATGACCATGCTCGCAGAAGGCATCGCGCCGGCGATCATCGAGAATGTCGGCCGTATGGCTGGCATGCCGATGGGACCGCTCGAAGTGTCCGACAGCGTCGGCATCGACACTATTCTCAAGATCGGCCGCGAGTCCGCCAAGGTGGCCGGCAAGTCCTACGAGCAGAACCCGGTCGGCGATGTCGTCGCCTGGATCGTCGAGAGCCAGAACCGCGTCGGCCGCAAGGCGGGCAAGGGCTTCTACGATTACAACGAGCAGGGCAAGCCTTCGCGTCTCTATCCCGACCTCGGCAAGAAGATCGAGATCAAGGTCAAGGAATGCCCGCCTGCCCTGAAGGTCGAGCTGACCAAGCGGCTGCTCTATCGGCAGTGCGTGGAAGTCGCCCGCTGCTTCGAGGAAGGCGTGATCACCGATGCGCGCGATGCCGACATCGGCTCGATCCTCGCCTGGGGCTTCGCGCCGTATTCCGGCGGCGTGTGCTCGTTCATCGACCTGAAGGTCGGGATCAAGACGTTCGTGCAGGAATGCGACCGCCTCGCCGAAGCCTATGGCGAACGCTTCCGCCCCAACGCGCTTCTGCGCGACATGGCCGCCAAGGGCCAGACCTTCTACGCGCGCTTCCCGCCGAAGGACCAGAAGCAGGCGGCGTGACGCCGGTTACTTCCCGATGTTCTGCTTCAGAAAGTCGCTCACGGCGGTGAGGGCCCTGGTGCGACTATCGGTGTTGGTTAGGCCGTGGTCGTCCTTGCCGATGCGCAGGTAGGTCACCGTCTTGCCGGCTGATTTCAGCGCATCGTTCATGATCTCGCTTTGCCGGTCCGGAACCGTGAGGTCATCCGCTCCGTGGATCAGCAGCACGGGCGCGGCAAATTTGTCGGCCAGTCGGGCGGGGGAGACCGCATCGATATTGTCGGCTGCGTTGTCGGGATCGCCGATCACGTCGGTCCAGTAGTTGTAGGAGATGCTGTCCACGCCACGCTCGCGCTTTTCCCAGCCCATCATGCTGCGAAGGTCCGAGACGCCCGCGATCGAGACGACGCACTTGTACATCTCTGGCGTCAGCGCTCCGCCGGCGAGCGCCGCATAGCCGCCATAGCTCCAGCCGAGAATGCACGTGCGGTTGGCGTCGGCCCAGCCCATCTTCTGCACGGCCTTTGCGCCGTCGGTGACGTCGTCCTGCATCTTGCGGCCCCACTGCTTGTAGCCAGCCTCGGCGAACTGCACGCCGAAGCCGCCCGAGCCGCGGAAGTTGGGCTGCAGCACGACATAGCCCTCGTTGGAGAGAAACTGCGCCAGCCAGTCGAACCCGACGCTGTCATAGCTCTCGGGACCGCCATGCGGCATCACGACCGCAGGCAGGTTCTTGCGCTGGTCGGCAGGCACGCCTGCAGGCCAGGTGATCAGCGCGGGGATCTTGAGGCCGTCGCGCGCCGTGTACTCGATTGTGATGACCTCGCCGACCTCTTCCGGCTTGATGTTGGGCCGCGCCCGCGCGACCTGGCTCAGCTTTTTCGCTGCGCGGTCGAACATCATGTAGCGCACGGGCTGCGCGCCGCCTTCGACGTAGAACAGGACCTTCGACCAGTCCTCCGACCAGGATGCGAGCGACACGGCTGCATCTGGCAGCGCCTTCATCGCCGCCTTGATCTCGGCGTCGAGCTGAGGGTCGAACAGCTCATAGCTCGGGTACATGCCGGCATAGCTGACGCCGATTACAACGCGATCGGGATCGCGGATGATGCTCTCGATGTCTGCGCCCGCCCTCTGGCGCAACGGCCCGGTCAGCTTGCCATCGGTCATCGACACTTCGAACATCTGCTGGAAGTTGCTGCTCCGGGTATCAACGGCGATCAGGGCGCCTTCGTGCTCGGAGAACCCGACCAGCGAGAATGAGGGCCGTGTGGTCGTTTCGGAGTAGAGCGTGCGCGTCTTGCCGGACTTGTCGTAGGCCTTGACCTCGTGAAGCTTGGCCTGTTCGTTGTAGTCCTCGCGCGCAATGACATTGCCCTTGGTGTCCATGAACCAGTCATTGGTGAACTCGGTGCCGTCGCGTCCTGCGACCCGAGCTCCGCGTCCCGTGTCGAGGTTTACCTTGAGCAGGTCGTAGGTCGGCTTGCTGCCTGGATGATCGATGAAGCCCGGCATGTAGACGGACTTGCCGTCGGGATCGCGGCCGACGATGCGGCCCAGCCCGGACTGGTAGGGGTAAAGCCCGACCGTGCCCTTCAGGAGCTGCACGATCTTCCGCGTCGTGAGATTGTACGCAAAGGCCGCGCTGTCCTGGTACTTCCGCATTACCCCGCCATTGGTCGTGATCTCGGACGCGGTGAGGATGATGTAGTTGGGCCCCGCGAAGCCGACGCCGCCCGCCTTCACGTCCGGGATCTTGATCAAAGCCTCGTTCTTGCCCGTCGCCATGTCGTAGGTCGCAAGGTAGTCGATCCCGTTGATGCGGTTGAGATAGGCCACGACCTTGCCGTCCGGCGAAAGCGCGGCGTTCCGGATGGTGGGCGCATCGCCGAACGCCTCCAGGGGCGGCTTGGCTAAGGCGGGCTGGGCGAGCGAAAGCACAGCGGCAAAGGCTGCTGCGATTGCGGTGATACGTTGAAGTCCGAGCATTTTCTTCCCCCCTACGAAACCAAGAAGGGTGGAGACTAACCGGATGGCGCGGGTTTTGAAGCCCCCGCGTTGGATGACGCGACGTCTGGGCGCCGGATTCCATTGACGTGACGCTATCACCCGCGCAACGTTACGCGGGCAGTTTGTGGGGAATAGAGTATGTTGAGACATGCGCTTTCGGGCGCGATCGCGGCCGCCGCCCTGTTCGGCACGGCCGCCGCAGGCTTGGCGCCTGCCCACGCCGACGTAAAGGCTGCTGCGCCCGACGGCATCATCATCCAGATCAAGAGCGAGGTCGCCCTGTCCCGGGAGGCCGCCTGGTCGCGCCTGCTCGGCCTTGGGACGTGGTGGTCAGATGCGCACACCTATTCCGGAAGTGCGGCGTCCATGTACGTCGATGCGGTTGCTGGCGGCTGCTGGTGCGAGTTGTGGGAAGGCGGCGAAGTTGAGCACGGCCGCGTCATCTACATCGCGCCGAACCAGGCGCTGCGGTTCGATTCGGCGCTGGGGCCGTTGCAGGATCTCGGCGCCAAGGGCGCGCTGACCTTCACCCTCTCCAACGGATCGGCCGACGGGCGCACGACAATCACGGTCGACTTCAAGGTGACGGGCTCGTCCCTGTCTGGCCTGGACCAGATGGCCGCTGTCGTGGACCAGGTGCTGACGGAACAGGTCAAGCGGTACGCATCGCTTCCCGCACAATGAAAGACGCCCTCCCGAAGGAGGGCGTCTCATTCATTCCGTTCCGGGTGAGCTTCAGCCCTGCGTGACAGGGCGAAGCAGGATTTGCACGCGACGGTTCTGGGCGCGGTCGGATTCCGAGCGCTCCGGGTTGATCAGCGGCTGGGTCTCGCCCATGCCGCCGGAGGCCATGCGCTGGGCCAGGACGCCTTCGCCCTGCAGGAACATCTGCACTGACTGCGCGCGGCGCTGCGACAGTTCAAGATTGTGCTGGGCATCGCCATCGGTCGAGGCATGGCCGACGACGTCGATCGTGGTCTTTGGGTAGAGGTTCAGCGACTTGGCGACCTGAGCAAGCACCGGCGTGAATTGCGGCTGCAGGTTCGACTGGTCCTTCGCGAAGGTCACGTCGGACGGCATCACGAGTTCGATATTGTCGCCCACGCGCTGCAGGCCGATGCCGGTTCCGGCGACGGCCTTGCGCATGTCGGCTTCCTGCTGATCCATGTAGCGGCCGATGCCTGCGCCGGCGAGCGCGCCGACAGCGGCGCCGACCGCAGCGTTGCGACCGTCATTTCCGCCTGCAAGAACGCCAGCAACAGCGCCGCCGATCGCGCCGATGGCCGCGCCTCTGCCCGTGTTGCCGTAAATGGACTGTCCAGTCACCGGGTCAGTCGCGCAAGCGGACAACGCCAGCGCAGATGCAGCGAAGGCAACAAAGGCCAATGCACGGGTCATCCAAATTCTCCTTCTCAAATCGAAACGACACAGTGCGCCGTTCGCGGCGACTGCATCGTCGACGATAAGGGCTAAAACGCGGCGAGCCCATGCTGGTTGCAATACGTTGTAAGGAAGCTGGAGGGTTTCAGCCTTGGTAACTGTGGAGCAACAAAGAATTCACAGGGTTGCAGATTCCCACACTGAGGCTTTTCGGGCACACTTATCCGCATTCGCGGCTCGGATTTGGGGAGGGGCGGGTCGCCGCGTATGCGGGCAACTGGATGGGATATGTTCTCATCGGGACAGAGGCGAGCCAGTTCTCTGGCAAAGCCCGTTCCTATCTTCGCTGGAAAGGCGTCGGCTTCTCCGAGCAGACAGCCACGCCTGAAGTCTATCGCGACATCATCGAGCCGCGAATCGGGTTCGCGGTCATTCCCGTCCTGCTGACGCCGGACGCTCGGGCGATCCAGGACACGGCCGAAATCATAGACCATATCGATCGCACCGAAGCAGGGCCCTCCGCGTATCCCGAAGGCCCGGTGCAGAAGCTCGTATCGCTGCTGCTGGAGTTGTACGCAGACGAGTGGCTGGTGATCCCCGCCGTGTACTACCGCTGGACCTACAACGACGCATGGATCGTCGAGGAATTCGGCAGAACCGCGGCGCCAAGCGCTTCACGCGAAGAGCAGGCAAGGATCGGCCAGGTGATCGCTGCACCGCTCCGCGACTCCATTCCGCGGCTGGGCGTCAGCGAAGAAACGAGCTCAGGCATTGAGGCCCACTATGAAGGCTTCCTGGCGGATTTTTCGCAGCATCTGAGGCGCATGCCGTTCGTGCTCGGCGACCGGCCCAGCCTTGGAGATTTTTCGTTGTTTGGCGCTCTCTACGGCCCATTGTATCGCGATCCCGCTTCGGGAGAGACCATGCGGCGGCTTGCACCCGTCGTTGCCGACTGGGTCGAGCGAATGCTCAACGCCAAGGCGGGCGCGGGCGAGCTCCTGACGGGCGATGAAATTCCCGACACCCTGTTGCCGATCCTCAAGCGCCAGATGACTGAGCAGTTGCCCGTGCTTATCCACAGCGCCGAAGCCCTGCAGGAATGGTCGCGCGCCAGACCCAAGGGGGTGCGGGTGACGCGCTCGCTCGGCGTGCATGAATTCACTATTGGCGGACGGCGTGGAGAAAGAAATATCCAGTCCTCTTCGTTGTGGCGCCTGCAGCGCGTGCTCGACCACTATGGGTCGCTTGGCGGCGCCAGCCGTGAACGCGCGGACCGGCTGCTTGAAGCGATCGGCGGCGCGGGCCTGACCAGGATGGAGTCGACCACGAGACTTGAACGGCGGGACTACCGATTGGTAATCGCCTGAATGCGGGGGATTGTTGCCGCGCGTGCACGAAACACCCTGCAAAACAACGTTTTAGCCTGCGGCCTTCTGACCGCCCCCGGGGCTCCTTTCGCACGCGGGAAGTGCTAGGCTCAGCCCGAGTCTGAAACTAGCCTACGCAAAGATCGTCATGTGCAGGATGCACAGCAGGCGGGGTTCTGGAACATGCTGAGGTCCGCCGCATGCGGCGCACGGAAGGCGAAGGGCGCTGCATCTGCGGCGCTCGCCGTCATGGTGCTTGCGATGTCGGCGTGTGGCGGCGAGACGAAGCCTGATGCCGCCGTCCCAGCTGCGACAGACGCTCCGGGAGCGCCTGCCGCTGCTCCGCTTACCCGCCAGGGTGGCAACACAGCCCAGCCCGTTGCGGCCCCCGTCGGCGAGCTCGACACCACCGGCTGGATCCTGTCGCCGCCCTTCTATGCAGCGGGCGAAGAGCCGGATTGGCGGCTCGACATCGTCGATGGCTGGTTTTCGTTCAAGCGCTCGGGTCTCGCCGAAATCGAGGCGCCGATGGTGCAGGTGGTGAAGGAGGGCGGAGCGGACGTGTTCAATACTCCGCCGCTCAAGGTCATGATCAAGCGACAGGCGTGCGAAGTGTCCAACGGCGGCCACGGGGACGTCATGGCCGAGGTTACGCTCGACGATGTCGTGTTTGATGGCTGTGCATTCAGCGGCGGCGGCGCGCCGGTCGCGGCGTCTGCCGAGGCTTCTGCCGTGATCGATGGCGTCGTACAGATCGACGCCTGCCTTGCCGAACTAAAGCAGCCTGCGCTGGTGACCGCTGTTTATCCGCGCGAAGGCGAGCGCCTCGGCGTCGGCCTTCGCTCCAAGGACGGCATTCTCTACGAATGCGCGGTGGAAACAGACGGCAAGACGATCGCCTATCTCGATCCGATCGAGCCCAGCGCGGCGGGCCCGTGGATGTCGCGCATGCGGTTCCTGCGCCAGGGCGTCAACGACGCCGCCAAGTGTGAGGGTGCGGAAGAAGTGCGCGCGGGCGACAAGCTGCTCGGCCGCATGTTCAAGCCCAAGTGCAAATTCTAGCCAGTCGTCACGACCACGGCTTGTAGATGTCTGGACCCTTGGCTGGCGCGCTGGCCAGTTCCGGCTCGCGGCCGGGCTTCGGCGCCGCTGGCGCAGGTGGAGGCGGAGGCGGAGAGGCGGGCGGCTGCGCATCCTGGCTGAGGCGCGAAGTGGGCGATTCCATGCGGACAGTCTGGCGCGTGACCGCGCTGAAGCCGGTGATCACCAGCCCGCCCGAGGTGACTTTCGGAGGAGCAGCTTCCGACGCTGGCGCAGGAGAGGCGCCAGGTTCAGGCACAAAGGCCGGCGCAGACCTGGCGGTTGTCGCCCTGGCGAAGGATGATGTCGACCCGAACGAAGGGCGTGGTCCTGCCATCGGCGCCACTGTCCGCTGGGGTTCAGACGGTTTGTGTGCGGGCACGACCGGCGCCATCAGTGGGAATGGCCGTGGCTCCAAAGCGGGGGGCATGTCGGCAATCGCGGGGATTTCCTCCGCCCTGGGTTCGGGGAACGGTGCAGCGACCGGCGCAGGCGCATCATCCAGAGGCATTTCTTCCTCTGCGGCCTGAACTTCGGGCTCGGGATCCATTGGCGCGAATTCGATCACCGGTTCCGACGCTGCCAGGATGGTCCCCAGCGCCGTACTTGCCTGGGATGCGGGCGCAGGCGGCGGTTCGGGAATGATGTGCGGTGAGGGAGGCGGTTCCGGCTGGCGGCGCAGCAATTCCATGTCCGCGGTGACGGCGGCAATGGCGGCCGCGCTCTCGGACGTGCGCACCGGCGCCGCCTTGCGCTCGACGGGCGGGTCGAATTCGATGGCGGCCGGAACAGGTTCAGGCTCGGGCGCTTTTCTTGGGGGCGCGGAGAGAGACGACAGGATTTTCGAGATCGCTGCTTCGGCGCCGCGGGCAATGCGATGGGCGCGGCGGGCCATGTCGGCGACGCGGGTGGCGTAGGTGCCATCTCCGCCGGGCCATGGTGTGGCGAGGTCGGCTGCGCTCGCGGTTTCGAGTTCACGGCCGTCAGCGCCGAGAAGGCGCACGGCAGGCTGTTCGCCATCGACCTCAACGCGATACCCTTCGGTTTCGAAAATGGATGTCTGTCGCGGCCCCTCCTTCCAGACGATGTCTCCGCCCTCAGTGAGTTCGCAGAGTTTCTGGATAAGTTTCTGCGTCGAGGGATGAAGCATCTGGACCAGATCCTGAAGGAAGGCCGGACAATGAAAGCCCGGCGCCGGCGGGTCAAGTTCCCGGTCTGACCCGTAGTTGTCGAGCCAGGATGCGCGAGAGTCTTGCGGAATCGCGCGTCTCGCATTCCCAGACCACGGTGGGCTTCCAGCCGAGCTTCCGGAGCGCCGCAGAACTTGCTTTGTCGCGAACCATGTTGCGGGCGATCTTGGCTGTCCAGTAGTCGCGGTTCGTGGCCGGCATCCGTGCGCCGCGGGCGCAATCGTGGCCGTGCCAGAAGCAGCCGTGGACAAAAAGCGCGACCTGCCTGCCCGGAAACACCAGGTCCGGCTTGCCGGGCAGGTCCTTGCGCCCGAGGCGGAAACGCGCGCCGAGCGCGTGGGCCGCCTGTCTCACCCTGATCTCCGGCGCGGTGTTTGAGGACTTCACCGCGCGCATCACGGCGGAGCGTTGCTCGGGGCCGAAAACGTCAGCCATCTGATCTTCTGCCTGGACAGATGTTGTGTCCGCGATGTTCGCGCGTAAGACTTGGCCGAGAGATTCTCATCGGAGGAAGCACCATGGCCCGCACAACCCACCGCAGCACCGGCGGCAAGAAACTGTACGCCGTCCGCGATGCGGAAGGCCAGTTCAAGGACATCCAGACCTACAAACGCGCGCATGCCCAGGACGTGAAGCGGGACAGCAAAGCCGAGAAGGCTGCAGACAAGAAGACGGTCGCGAAAAAGGCTCCCGCGAAGAAAGCGCTGGCCAAGAAGAAGGCCGCGAAGAAGAAGTAGTCAGGCCGCTGCCTTCACTCCCGTCTTGCCCGTGACCAGCGGGGCCAGCAGGTGCTGGCCGAGCCAGCGCACGACAGGGACGGAGACGCCGTCGCCGAGCACTTTCAGCGCGGCGGTTTCCCGGTCGGGCAGAATGTAGCTTTCCTCGCAGCCCATGAGGCGGGCGGCTTCCCTTGCCAGCAACGGACGAAGGCGGATGCGGCCGTTTTCGGTGACCAGCAGAAGTTGCTTCGACGAACCGCCCGCAGGCGTGCGCAGGCAGCCGGCCATGCCGTCATAGCGGATCTCGGCTCGCTGAATACGCTGACCCTTTTCGATACGGATGCGGCGGAAGACGGCGCCGGCGGTCCAGGTCCTTGCGGCGAGCGCAGCCTCGACACGCTGGCGGTGCAGCGGCGCCATCTGGGCGATCAGCTTTTTCGCGGCGGCGTCGGAGCGCCAGACATGTTCGGGCGGATTGCGCTCTAGCAGCGTGGAGAGATCGGCGTTGCGCTTGGGCGGGTAGGGCAGGCGCCACCATACCCACGCCATGCGCGTCTGGTCGGGAAGCTGGTCCACCGCCTGGCAGAGCAGAGCCGGATGATAGACGGCGTCTGGCTGGCCCGCGATGAGGTTCGGCGGCAACTTTCCCTTGTGCGCCACAATGAAGAGACGCTGGCGCGACTGGGGCGAGAACATCGCCGCATCGATCAGCATCGCGCCGACGCGATAGCCGCTGTCGGCGAGCTGCGTGACCAGCGCAGCGAAGTCGCGGCCATTGTGGCTGGAAAGCAGGCCGGCGACATTCTCGATCGTGATGGTCTTCGGCGCGCGCGGGCCCAGCTTTTCGATCAGGTTCCAGAATCCCCAGAAGGCGCCTGAACGCGGCGCATTGAGGCCACGGCGCGCGCCGGCAAGGGACAGGTCCTGGCAGGGAAAGCTAGCCCAGGCGAGTTGGGCGGCGGGCAGGTCTTTCGCGTCGAGGTTCCAGATGTCGCCCTGGTCGAGCGGATCGTCAGGGAAGTTGCGGCGGTATGTGGCGCATTTCATCGGGTCGAAGTCGTTGGCGAAGGCGCAGTCGAACATGTCCGCCAGACCCTGCCGCGCCATGCCGCCGCCGGCGAAGAATTCGAGGAAGGTGGGGTGGGAAGAGGCCATGGGCGCAATTTGCATTGATTCGCGCGAGCCTTCGCGATCTCGAATGAAGTCCAGCCAGGATTCTCTGCCTGCGGGCCATACAGCGGCGCCTTGTCGGCGCTTGATCCAAGGGAATAGTCTCGGGCTGAAAGACGCCGGAGAGGGCTGGCTTTCAAGAGGGATGCTCAAATGAAGAAGCTCGTCGGCGCCGTTCTCGCGTTCTTGCTGATGGGAGCGATATCTGCGCCCGCGGTCGCGCAAGCGTCGGCGGCAGGCGCTCCTGCTATTGCTCCCAAGGCGCAGCCGCCCAAGGGATTCGAGACGCTCGGCTGGTTGGCCGGTACGCGCTACATCGATCGGGATGGGGTACGATCCTACGAGACATGGACAGGCGTGTCCGGCGGTCTGATTTCCGGATCGGTCGCGTCGGCCACGAATGGCGGGCTGGCGGAGTTTTTCATGGTCGGCCCCAACGAACAGGGCGTCTATGGCCTCAAGACCGCGAACACGACGCGCGGCCTAACGAACTGGACATTCCGGCCGATCAAGTCGATCGAGCCTGGGAAGATTGTGTTCGCTGATGCGACCGGAAGCTTCAGCATCGAAGCGACGCCCGACGGCGGCATCCATAATATCGCTCTGCGCGTCGTCGACGGGAAGGAAACCAAATCCGGCGAGTGGTTCTGGTTGCCGGTCTCGAAATAGCCGCAACGGATCGCGGCGCTGCTGGACTACGCCGCCGGCGCGGCGATGCCGATTGCGCGCGCTTCGTCGATAGCGTTGAGCTTGTCGAGCAGGTATTCGAGATCGGCTTTGGGGATCGCCTGGAACTGGGTGAGCACCCGCTCGACCATGCGCTGGCGGAATCGCTCGCGGTCGTTGGGGCTGCCGTCCATTTCGGTCTTGTGGAAGATGTCGACGGCGAGGCGGAAGGCGGTGAACATGCCGGACGGCAGGCCGCCGCGTTCGAAGATCGTCTTGAGCCCGAGCGTGCCGGCGTCGTGGATCATCAGCCAGGCCTTGGAGTGCGGCACGCCGGCAAGTTCGGCAAGGGCGTGCTCGACGAAGTTCATGTGGCCGAGGCAGAGCGAGCGCATGATCAGCGATGGCGTCAGGCGGCCGTTGAGGTGTAGCTGCTGCACGAAACGCGGCGGGTCGCTGGAGAGGCCGGCTTGTTCAACCAGATCGAGCGTGGCGCGCTCGCGCGTTCCTGAAGCGATCTCGATGGCGAGCTGCGGCGGCAGTTCGTGCTTGTTGCAGAGCCGGTCGAAGAGCTCGCCGGTGACGATGGTGATCAGCTTCTCGGTGACATGCAGCGGCAGGGTATGGCGCGCGATCAGCGCGGCCTTCACGTCATTGTCCATCTCGAAGCGATTGAGGATGCCGGCATAGGCGTCGTGCGAAAACTGCGCGCCGTTGTTGGCGGCGACCGCCTCGACGGCAGGCTTGCAGGCGTAGAGCGCGATGACTTCGGTGAGGCCTTCGCCCAGCGTTTCGCGCTCGGCGATGGCGACCTGCTTGTCGGGGGAGCCGGCGAGCACGAGCTCGACCAGGTCTTCCTCGGTGAGCACGGGCGAGTTCTTGAGGACCGGCACGGCGACGGCGTCGACATCCTTCGCCAGCTTCAGCGCGATGTCGCGCGGCAGCTTGGGCGAGTTGCGCAGGGTGACGGCCAGCGCCTGGCGCACGAGGATGGCGGTATCGACGGCCAGCATTTCGAGGATCTGCTGCGCGGACTCCTTGTCCTCGCCGGAGAGCTCCATCTTGTCGATACGCTTGCAGATTTTGTGGGTCGCGGTGGCGCGCTCTTCGGGGCTGTCGCCCCGGACCAGACGGCGGATATCCTCCTGGGTGAGGGAGGAGCGCATCGTCGCGATCGTCATGTCTTCCGAGCCTTTAGGCTTGAACTGGCGGCTTGAACTGGTTGCGAAAATGACGATGGCTGGCCCGAGTTAATAGAATTTTACGGAGCGCTGAACTTTCGCGCTACCGGCATGAGTCTGCGGGAGGCGCCAGATGCTGCTAAAAGGCGTGAAAGTCATTGAACACGCTACCTATTTCGCGGCGCCGGGAGCGGGCGGCATCCTGTCGGACTGGGGCGCAGAGGTCATAAAGATCGAGCCGCCAGGGGGCGATCCGGTGCGGGGCAACTTCCCGACCAAGGGGACGGGCAAGGAGCACCTGACCGACAATCCGGCCTTTGACGGCGACAACCGGGGCAAGAAATCCATCGTCGTGGACGCCCGCACCGACGAAGGGCGCGAGGTGATCCGCAAGCTGGCCGATGGCGCAGACGTGTTCCTCACCAATGTGCGGCCCGGCGGGATCGAGCGGTCTGGGCTGGGCTATGACATCCTCTCGAAGCGTAACCCCAAGCTCGTCTATTGCGCGCTGACGGGATACGGGCTCGAAGGGCCGGATGCGAATGCGCCTGGGTTCGATGTGGCGAGTTTCTGGTCGCGCTCAGGTCTTGCGCGACTGACGGCGCCCAAGGGATCGGAGCTGTTTCCAGTACGTACGGCGGCGGGGGACCACACGACGTCCATCGCAGCGGTGGCGGCGATCAATGCGGCGCTGATCCAGGCGCTGAAGACGGGCAAGGGGCAGCTTGTCGATGTGAGCCTCTTGCGCACGGGGCTCTACACCATCCACACCGACCTTGCGATCCAGCTTTTCTTCGGGCGCAACGCCTCCACGCGGCCACGGGCCGAGGCGTACAATCCGCTGACGAATTTCTTCAAGACCAAGGACGACGCCTGGATCTGCATTGTCGCGCGCGCCGGCAAGGCCGACCTGCCTCGCATGGCGCGGGCGTTCGACCTGCCAGGCATCGACACTGATCCGCGATTTCAGGACGGCAAGGCGAGGCGGGACAATGCGGCGGACATTACCCGCATGTTCGACGATGCATTCGCCAGGTTCACCAGGGAGGAAATGTCGGCGCGGCTGACGGCGGAGGAGATCGCCTGGGCTCCGGCGCAGACTCTGGCGGATGTCGCGGTCGACCCTCAGGTGGCGGCGGCGGGCGGCATCGTCGACATGCCGGGCAAGGACGGCGTGGGCTCGTTCCGGTCCCCGGGCGGGCCGGCGCGTTTTGCCGGGGTGGATGACGGACCGAAAGGTCCGGGGCCGAAATTGGGGGAGCACACGAGGGAGGTGCTGGCTTCTCTGGGGTATTCGATCGGCGAGGTCGAGGCGATGTGGCGAGCAAAGCCGTGGCGTGACGCGGAAGACCGGATGCGTCTCGCCGCCACCTGGGCTGCCGACTACGCCTTCTTGTCCGACTGCAGGTCGAACAACGCCGACATCAGGCTGGACGCGAGTTGCGCCGCGCCGAGGCGAGCCTGGAGTTGGATCGAGGGGTCGGCCTGCACCGGTACGGTGAAACTTCCGGCCGCGACCTTGCCGGCGTCCGCATCGCCGATCGCGACGCCGGTAAGTTTCGCATAGAGCTGTGCGGCCGTCAGGCTCGCGCCATCATGCCCGCGGAAGACGTTTGCGTTGGCGAAAGCTGCGCGCGGGAAAATTTCGGCAGCGGGTCCAGCGTCGTTGCGACGCGCCGACTTGATCAGGCGGGCGGCGTCCTGCGGTCCCATGAAGTGGGCAGTGTAGAGTTCGGCGGACGTCGCCTGGCGTCCGAGCTTGCGCGCCATCACCGTGGCGTTCTCGCGCGCCAGTTCGCCGGCCATGCGAGCGGACAGGTCCGCATCATTGCGCAGCGCGAGCTGGGCGTCTCTGGTGAGTCCGTCCGTGCTCACGCCATGGCGAGCGCCATAGCGGTCGAGCACTTCGAGCCAGGTGTCTTTGGTGAACTGGAAGAGGCCAGCGGCGGAGGAGGTCGACGCCTTGGCGCTGGGATCAAAATTGCTTTCGCGTTGCGCTGTCTTCACGAGGTAGTCGAAATCCGCACCTGTCGCGGCGGACGCGCTCTTCAGCGCAGACATGACCTGCGCGCGCTGGGCGGCGAGTGCGGAGGAGCCGATGGAATCGGTCACGGGCAGGGTTCCTGAAGGAAACCCAAGCTCCGTGATTTATGGTTAGCGGGAGGTTAACTTTCGCTCGGTCAGGATCGAAGTCCTCGCGGCGGCTTGCGTCAGCTGTCCGCGCGGGGAGCGACGGCGTAGAGCACGCCGATCTCGCTCAGGGCCTCGGCATCGCGCCAGCGGACGTTCTCGGCGATGATCGCGACGCCGTCGGCTGCAGCAACTTCCATCCGCGACATCGGGATTTCGAGGTGATCGAGGCGCAGCGGGTCAAGCCGAACGGCTTCAAAGGTCATGCGGGCGCGGGCGCCCATGGGCGTGCGCCACGTCATGCGTGCGTCCAGGCCGACGCGAAATCCCTTGCGGCGAAAGGCGTCGAGGCGATCCATTGCCAGGTCTTCCAGGCCGACGACCGAGGCGTCCGAGAAGTCGATGCGGATCTCCTGCGGCAGCAGGCCGGCGCGGATGACGCCGGCTTCAGCAGCCATCGGAGCGTCGCGGTCAGCCAGCGCCGCCAGCGGGGCGAGCACCGAGATGGGACGCAGGCGGGTGTCTGTGGTTGCGGCGAGCCGCGCGCAACGCTCGATCATGTCGCCGAGCCATGCCGAGCACGAGGGCAGTGCGGCGTCCGTGAGGTGGCGCGGCTGGAACGTGTCTTCGAATGCCATGTCCGTTTCGGCGTGCATGCCATAAGCTTCGCCGGTGTCGAGTTTCACCACCGGCCGGAAACGCAGCTTGGGCAGACGCGCCGTGGCCGGGGCCGGCTCGTTGACGACGAGGCGAAGGTGGGAGGCGCGCGCTTCTGCCATGGCGTGGTCCGTCCAATTGAGTGAAGGCCGGGTTGGTGTTCAGGATCACTCTGGGGTACCAGAACAGGCTGAAGGCTGGCCGAAACGGGATCGGTGAATTTTCATCAAATCGGTCAGCGTTAAGCGGGATTCACCGATCTTACCGGGAAGGAAACGAGCCCATGACCGAGGCCATCTCAGAGACGAAAGACGCGCCGAAACCGGCCTCGACCGTGCTGATTGTGCGCGACGCCCAAAGCCCCGCAAAAGGTCTGGAAGTGCTGATGGTGCGGCGGTCGGCGGGAATGGCTTTCGGGGCCAGCGCCTGGGTATTCCCCGGCGGCAAGGTTGCCCCTGCGGATGCCGATCCTGCATGGGATGCCTTATCCGGCGGCAACTATTCGCACTATGAGCGGTCGCTGCGGATCGCTGCGGCGCGCGAAGTGTTCGAGGAGTCGGGGCTGTTGCTCGCGACGCGTGGTGGGAGCGCGGTGGGTGCGGAGGAGTGCGCGGCGCACGATGCGATGCGTGCTGTGGTGGAGAAGGCGCCCGCCGAGTTCCTCAACATGGTGCGCGCCGCCAACATGCACCTCACACTCGACACCCTCGTGCCGTTCGCGCACTGGATCACGCCCACATTCGAGCCCCGCCGGTTCGACACCCACTTCTTCCTGGTGAAGGCTCCCGCCAACCAGGTCGTGCGCCACGACGGTCGCGAGGCGGTGGATCACTCGTGGGTGGCGCCGCTGGCGCTAATTGACAAGCGCAAGACAGGCGAGGCCAAGCTGATGTTCCCCACGCGCCTCAACCTGCAGGTGCTTGCGCAGTCGGTGAGTGCGGCGGATGCGGCGGCGGCGGCTGCGGCGCGGAAGGTGGTGACGGTGGAGCCGCGTGTCGAGGTGCGTGCGGACGGCAAGGTCCTCGTGATTCCCGCGGAGGCAGGCTACGGCCTGACGGAGGAGAAGTTGAGCGAGGTGGCGGGCTGACTCCCGCGAGCCGGGAGTGGAGTAGGGACTAGCGTAACGCGGTACGACAGGCGCGCTTTGTTATTCCCTCTTCGCAGATCCCCGCCGCCAGGCGTGAATCGTCACGCCTTCTGCTCAGCCGCAGCAGTCTGCTGGACGATGAGAGCCTTGGTCTGCTCTTCCAGCTCCGCAGTGAGCGCCAGGGCGGTGGCGTGGGTAGCGCCAAGCATCTTGGTGTGCACCATGACCTTCACGCCATCGACGTGGGCCTTGAGCAACTTCACCGGCGCGGTGATCTCGCCATGTTCGTCGCCCGTCAACTTGCACAGAGTCGCGCAGATGCGGCCGACCAGTGGATAGCCGTAGGTCGGGGCCAGGCCTTTCAGGTCGTGCGCGCGGCGGTGGAGTTCACTCTTGGTTGCAGGCGACTGGGCCGTCTCGTACTGGCCCCAGGCTTCGAGGAGCTTATTGAGTTCTTCCTGGACCCAGTCCGCGAACTGGTCGGACAGCTTCTCCAGCGCCGCCTCGGCGCGAGCGATCGCCTTCTGGTCGATCGCAGGCAGCGCTCCGCCGATCTTGGTTTTCAGCACGTTTGGCGGAGTGATGACCTCGATGGGTTTTTGCCTGGCCATAAGTCCCATCCCTGTCGCTGCGGCTTTGGGCGCAGTTCGCGATTCCCAAGCAGTTGAAGCGAGGAATGTTAACAAACGCTTGGGCCCAGGGGAATCCGAAGCCTCAGCTGGCTGCAACCCGCCTGTGTTCAAAGAGAAAACTGTTCCCGCAGGATGCGCTCGTCCAGAGCGTGGCCCTCGTCGAACAGCATGATCAGGGGTTTGGAGCGGTCTTCTCGCACATCCACCCGGGCGGCGTTGCGCACTTCCTGCGTGTCGGCCGAGGCGGCCACGGGGCGTCGGTCGGCCTCCAGGATCTCGATTTCGACTTCGGCGTCATGGCGGAGGATCGCCCCGCTCCAGCGGCGGGGACGGAAAGGCGAGATCGGGGTCAGGGCGAGGATGTTCGCGCCAACTGGCAGGATCGGGCCATGCGCGGAGAGGTTGTAGGCCGTGGAGCCGGCAGGCGTCGCCACCAGAATGCCGTCGGCGGCTAGCTCCGCCAGGCGTTCCTTGCCATCGACCACAATGCGCAGTTTGGCGGTCTGAGACGTCTGCCGCAGCAGCGACACCTCGTTGATCGCCAGAAGGGTCGTTGTCTTGCCGGAGGTATCGGTGGCCTTCATCTCCAGCGGATGGATGCCCACGCGCACGGCGGCATCGAGGCGGTTGGGCAGGTCGTCCTCCCGGAACTCGTTCATCAGGAATCCGACCGTTCCCCGGTGCATGCCATAGACCGGCAGCCTGTCGGCAAACCTGCCACGCAGCATTTCCAGCATCAGCCCGTCGCCGCCCAGGGCAACTATGACTTCCGCCCGGGCGATGTCGGTCTGGCCATAGCGGCGCACCATTTTCTCTAGCGCCGTCGCGGCGTCGGGCTTCTGGGAGGCGGCGAAGTGGATACGGGCGGTCATGGCGACCTCTTTAGCGCCCAAAAGTGTAAAAGACGACAGAATCCGGCCGCAACGGTCACAGTTTCCGGCGAGCGCCGGATCGGCTATACCGGACGCTTCAGGAGGAACTCCCATGGCCGACGACGCCAGGTCCATCAGCGTCAAATCCCGGGTCAGCGCCGAGGAGTGG
Source organism: uncultured Alphaproteobacteria bacterium (assembly GCA_963718145.1). Classification (GTDB taxonomy): domain Bacteria; phylum Pseudomonadota; class Alphaproteobacteria; order Caulobacterales; family Hyphomonadaceae; genus UBA7672. The sequence continues at coordinate 137,925 of CAVQYJ010000001.1, forward strand.
AAGGTGCGGGTCGAACTCGCCGCGCTTTACCGGTTGGTTGCTCTCTACGGTTACGACGACATGATCTTCACGCACATCTCGGCGCGCGTACCAGGGCCGGAGCATCACTTCCTGATCAATCCCTACGGGTTCTTCTTCAACGAGATCACAGCGTCGTCGCTGGTGAAGGTCGACCTTGACGGCAATATCGTCGAGCCAACCGAATACATGATCAACCCGGCCGGGTTCACCATCCATTCTGCGATCCACGCCGCGCGCGAGGATGCCAAGTTCGTCCTGCACGTGCACACCGACGCTGGCATTGCCGTGGCCTCGACGAAGGAAGGGCTGCTGCCGATCAGCCAGCAAGCCTTGGCCGTGCTGCCAAACCTCACCTATCACGAATATGAAGGCATCGCCCTCGATCTCGACGAGCGCGAGCGGCTGGTGCAGGACCTCGGCGACAAGACGACGATGATCCTTTGGAACCACGGCACCCTGGCCGTCGGCGAGACGGCTTCGCAATGCTGGCTCAACATCTACTTCCTTGAGCGCGCGTGCCAGATCCAGGTTCTGGCGTCGGCCCAGGGACGCGAACATATCCGCAGGGCGCCGGACGCGGCGATCGAGACGGTGGCGATGCAGCAGGCCAACACGCGCGGCATCGGCGCAATGCTCGCCTGGCCAGGATGCCTGCGCAAGCTGGACCGGGAATCGCCGGGCTACGACGCGTGATGGGATAGAGAGTAAAGGGGGCTGGAGGTGGGGTAGTTGGGGGTGATGCCGGCGCACGCTGGCTTGTCGTGGTGTCCGGTCTCGCGCCGCTGGCCCAGCCAGCATTTGCGGGGGCTTGGTCGCAGCCGCCGGGGCACAACCAGCAGATCTCGACCGTGTCACGCGAGGTCAGCGACTTCGGCGAGGCTTGGCGCACCGACACGCACACCGAATTCGGCTTCGACGATGGCTGGGGCCTCAATCTCAAGGTCGAAAGCGAGACGCGTATAGAGGATCGCGTTACCACTGCGCTGGGCTTCCGCGCCGGCATCCAGAAATCCTTCGCGATCGGCGAGCGCGCTTCAGTGTCTTTGCAGACGGCCTACCTCGGCGGCAAGTCGCTCGACGGGCTGGACTGCCTGGGCGAGGGCTACGAAATGCGCGCGGCAGCCGGCACCTCGTTCGCACTGATGGGGCGGGAAGGCTTCGTAAATGTCGAGACGGCGTGGAAGCGACGCGGCGATCTCTGCGGCCGTCGGGTGATCGAGGCCGCGGCCGGCATCGAGTTCGCGCCCGGCTGGCAGCTGATCGGCAAGACGTGGAGAGAGACCGGAACCTACGCCGAAAGCACGAAGGCCGAAGCAAGCCTGCTCCACGACTTCGGCCGGTTCAGCGTCGGCCTCGGCTGGCGCGAAGAGATTTCGGGCCAGTTCGAGGAGAAGGGCTGGCTGGTTTCGGCCTGGCGTAGTTTCTAACTATTTCCGCGTCTCGATCAGCAGGTAGCTGATCAGGTCGCGACGGTCTTCGGGCTTGTCTATGCCGTTGAAGAACATGGCCGAGCCTGGCACGAAATCCTGCGGCTTCGTCAGCCACTCGTCGATCAGTTCCGGCGTCCATCTCGCGTACGGCACGGCCTTAAGCGCGCTGGAATAGCGGTACCTGCCGACCGTGCCAGGACGCCGCTCGAACACGCCGTGCAGGTTGGGCCCAACCAGGTTGCCGTCGGACGGCTTGAGAGAGTGGCAAGCGCGGCACTTGGCGAAGTGCATGGCGCCATTCCCCAGATTGGCTTCGTTCCATGGCGCCGGAAGGTCGGCCAGATCAGGAGCCGGAACCGCAGGCGCGGCAGGTGCACTCGTCGCGTTTGCTGGCGTCTCCTTCGCGCCATCGCATGCGGAAAGCACTATCAGCCCAGCAAACATCGCCGTAACCAGAATTTCAGCACGCATGGATCGCTCTCGCGCAGAACACGGTTAATCTTCGATCTCGCCCGGGAATCGCCGGGCTCGCCGATTGCATCGGCGTGGGCCAAATTGTTCAGAACCGTCGCGACCGCAAGAGGAAATGCAGATGCCGTTGAAGAGCTGGGCGAAGGTCGAGGCCGAGTATGAACGTCTGGCCGGGCGCAGCCTGCAGGCGACCGCGGACCGTGCAAGTCTCGATGCCTTCGTCTGGAAGGCGCCGCATCTCGAAGCCGATGTCGGCAAGCAGTTCATCGACGAGGGCGTGATGAGCGCGATGCAGTCTGTGGCCGATGAGCGCGGGCTGAAGGCAAGAATCGCCGACCTGTTCGCAGGCAGGATCGTGAATTCGTCCGAGAACCGGCCGGCGCTACACTGGGCGCTGCGCAGCAACGGCGGAGGCATTCCCGCGGCTGAGGCAATGGCGCGCGAAGCAGAAAAGGCGGCAGCCTTCGCCAGGAAGGCTGCCGGCGGCGCCCTGGGTTTCCCGCTCAAGACCATCCTCCATGTCGGCATCGGCGGGTCGGACCTTGGCCCACGCCTGATCTGGGATGCCTTGCGCATCTACAATTCCAGCGGCCCGGAAATCCGCTTCACCGCAAACGTCGACCCCGAGGATTTTGCCGAGGCCACGGCAGGCGTTGATCCGAAGACAACGCTGGTGATCGTCGTCTCCAAATCCTTCAAGACGCCAGAGACCGCCTCCAACGCCAAACTCGCCCGCGAATGGCTGGTGAAGCATCTGGGTGAGGCCGAGGCCAACAATCACCTCGCCGCGGTGTCTTCGGCGCCTGACAAGGCCAAGGCGTGGGGCGCGGCCGAAGACCGTATCTTCCCGATGGATGAAGCAGTGGGTGGCCGCTATTCCGTGTGGTCGTCGGTCGGCCTGTCGCTGCAGATCGCACTAGGTGCAGATGTGTGGGGCAGTTTCCTGAAAGGCGCCGCAGAGATGGACGCCCACTTCCGCGATGCGCCGTTGACCAGCAACACGCCTGCGCGCCTCGCCATGATGGACGTGTTCCTCCACTCCGACCCGGTCGGCATTTCAACGCGAACCGTGCTCGCTTACGCCCATCGCTTGCGCAAGCTGCCGGATTTCCTGCAGCAACTCGAAATGGAATCAAACGGCAAGAACGCTGCGGATGCCCCCGGCGGCATTCTGTCGCCGACGGCCCCGATCGTGTGGGGCTCGGTCGGTACGCTGGGTCAGCACTCTTTCCACCAGCTTCTGCACCAGGGCATGCGAGATAGCTCCATCGAGTTCATCGCCGCCCTCAGCGCCGGCGCCGGAGACAAGGTGCGCGGCCGCGAGCTCCTCGCCAATGCTTTCGCACAGGCTGAAGGCCTGCTCGCCGGCCGCTCCGCCAGCGAGGCCGAGGCTCAACTCGCCGCGCAGGGAAAAACAGGCGACAAGGTCAAGGAGCAAGCCCGCCACATGCACATGGCCGGCGGACGCGGCTCGACTACCATCCTGCTCGACGATCTTTCGCCGGAAAGTGTCGGCGCGCTGATCGCGCTCTACGAACATCGCACGTTCGCAGCCGGCGTACTTTGGGGCATCAATCCATTCGACCAGTGGGGCGTGGAGCGCGGCAAGGTGCTCGCCGAAGAACTCGACAAGGCCATCGCCGGCGCAGATCCCGGCAAGCGCGATCCGTCGACACTGCGGCTTGTTGAACGCGCGCGAATCAAATTCAGGTCCTGAGGCCGCTTGCCGCTGGACTTCCCGTGCGCGCGGCGGAAGGGTGCGTGCGGTTCGTCGCGGGGAAGTCCATGCGCATAGCGTTTTTCGCACTGCTTGCTTTCGGCGCCTGCGCGGGCGCGCCGAACACCACGCCGGTCAATGTGGCGCTCACCGCCGCGCCGCCTGCCGCCGAGCGCGAGATCGGCGTCGAAGGCGAGGCGATCGCGCTTGCACTCTCAGGCGGCGGCGCCCGCGCGGCGTCGTTCTCGCTCGGCGCCCTGCAGCAGCTTCGCGACATGAAGGGCGCCGACGGCCGCCCGCTGATAGAACGAGTAGCGCTGGTCACCGCCGTCTCCGGCGGCTCCATCATTGCGGCCTATTTCGGACAGCACGGTCCGGCGGGGCTCGACACATTCCGTGCAGCCGCACTCGACAAGGACTGGCAAAAGCAGCTCCACACCAGCTTCGTCTCGCCGAACAACTGGGCGCGGCTGATGCAGGGCGGGCTGAACGGTCCGGACCGGCTGGCGGACTGGCTCGACAAGGAGGTTTTCACGGGCGGCAGGATGGCTGATCTGCCGAACCGTCCGCGCATTATATTGAACGCGACCGATCTCTACACCAGCGCGCCGTTCGCTTTTTCCGCGCCATATTTTCAGGCGATCTGCAGCGATCTTTCCAGGGTCCGCATCGCCGACGCCGTCGCCGCTTCGATGGCCGTTCCAATCGCCTTCCGGCCGATCATCGTGGAAAGCTTCGCGCAAGATTGCGCCACGCCACTGCCCGACTGGGTTGAGAAAACGATCAAGGATCGCGCTGCACCGGTCATTCTCCGCGAAACCGCGCGCGCTTTCCAGCTGTACCGCGACCCGAGCCGGATGAAGTTCCTGCACCTCACCGATGGCGGCGTTGCTGACAATTTCGGCGTCTCCAGCCTCGTCACAATCCGCCGCGCGGCCGGCACGCCCTACGGCCCGTTCACGGCGCGCGACGCGGTCAGGATCAGGCGGCTCACCTTCCTGATCATCAACGCCGAGATGTCGCCTTCGGGAGACTGGCCGCTCAAGGCGAAAGGTCCCGACGGTCCACAGATGATCGACGCCGCCCTTGGGGCGTCCGTCAATGCTCCAAAGCGCGTCGCCGCCGATGCCTTCGCCGCAACGCTCGCCGACTGGCGGCGAGACCTGGTCAGCTATCGTTGCGCGCTCTCGCCCGCCGAAGCCGCTCGGCTTGGCGCCGGCCCCGGCTGGGACTGCAGCGACGTGACCTTCCGGACCGACATGATCTCGTTCGGGGATCTTTCCGAAGAGCAATTCAAGAAGCTCGGCGCGGCGCCCACGCAGGTGAGCTTGCCTAAGGCGCTCATCGACGACCTAATCGCAGGCGGCAAGCAGGCGATTGCCGAGAATGCGCTGGTGCGAGAGCTGGGACGGTAGGCTTGATCGGCGGCGGAGGTCACGTCTCACTCTTCCGGCGTCTTGATCCTCACCCGCGCCTTGGCGGTGCGCCCGTTGCGGTCGACCACGCGCAAATCGTAGAATCCCGGGTCCTTTGGCCGCCATACCGCGTCGCCCGCAACGTTGCGCGGAATCGGCGCACCATCGACATACCAGGCCAGCTTCCCATGTCCCTCGGCCGCGAGAACGAACGAGCGGTGCTCCTCGTCCTTCCAGACCTCAGACCCGTCCGGCGGGAAGAGGATATGCGGCGGGGCGCTTTGGCGCTCGAAGCGGACGAGTGGCGCGGGCGGGGCGTGGTCGGCGCTATCTGCTTCGCGAACGGGCGGACCAGATGGGCGCCTGGGCGTGATCCGCGCGATGGCGTCGAATGCTTCGAAGAGCACCGGCAACGCGCCCTCACGGCCAGTTATGCCGGGACGCGGCGCACCGTCGGCCCGTCCCATCCACACCACGACGGCGTGGCCATTGCCGACGCCCGCCGCCCACGCATCGCGGTAGCCGTAGGACGTTCCTGTCTTGAACGCGATCACGGGCGCTTCCTGCGTCAGAACCGCCGGCATGCGGCCGGCAGGCGCAGGCGCCGCGCCAAGGATGCGGATGATCTCGCCAGCCGACTGCGCCGACATGATCTGCATTGCGGGCGGGCTCTTCTTGCGCGCACCGTCGCTCTCGGTCTTCAGCCAGTTCAGCGGCAGCGCGCGGCCCTGGTCTCCCAGCGCCGCGTATAGCAAGGCCACATCTCGCACAGTCAGCCCCGCGCCTCCGAGTGCGATGGCGAGGCCTGTGTCGTCGGCAGCTGCGAGCGGCATCGACAGGTCTGCGCCGGCAAAGGCGAGCGCGGCTGCAAAGCGGCGCGCGCCGATGGCGTCGAGCGCCGAGACCGCGGGCACGTTCAAGGAATGCTGTAGCGCCTGTGCGACGGTGACATCGCCGCGGAAGGTGCGGTCGAAATTGTCGGGACGGTAGCTGGCGAAGCGGCGTGGCGCATCGGCGATGCGCGTGTCGGGCGAGGCTACGCCGTCGTCGAAGGCCATGCCATAGATGAAGGGCTTCAGCGTCGAGCCTGGTGACCGCGGACGGTCCGTCAGGTCGATCCAGCCGCCGGCGCTCGCGCGATTGGCCGAGCCGGCGGAGGCGCGCACGTCGCGCGGTGCAATATCGATCACCATGATCGCGACCTGGATGCCCTCGTGGGTCGGGCCGGAGGCGCGCAGCGCCAGCGTCTCGACCTCCTTCTGCAGCGCCAGGTCCAGCGTCGTCTGGATGTTGTCCGGAGTTTTCCCGCGGAGGACGGCTTCCTCGGAGGCGTGCCAGGCTACACTCGGAAAGTTGCGCCGCGTCGGCGCGGGATAGTCGGCGGATTCCTTAGCAAGGTCCGCGGCGAACACCTTCTCGTCGGCCAGCCGCATCAACACACGCTCTCGCGCGACGATGGCGGCCTGCGGGCGCAGGTCGGGCCGGCGCGCTTCCGGCGACTGGGGCAGGGCGATCAGCATGGCGATCTGGTCGGGAGAGAGATTGTCCGGCTCGCGCCCGAAATAGGCCCAGCTCGCCGCCCGCACGCCCTCCAGGTTGCCGCCATAAGGCGCGAGCGTCAGATAGAGTTCAAGGATCTGGTCCTTCGAGTAACGATGCTCGAGCTGCCAGGCGCGCAGGGATTCGATGATCTTCGAGCCGACATTCCTCGGCCTTGGTTCAAGCAGGCGCGCCGTCTGCATCGTGATGGTGGAGCCGCCAGAAACAATATGCCCCGCGGAGACGAGCGAAGCCGTCGCGCGCGCAAGCGCCGCGAAGTCGACGCCAGAGTGCGTCCGGAAGCGCTTGTCTTCGTAAGCCAGCATCGCATCGACGAAATCCGGATCGAGCTGATCGACATGCGCCCGCATCCGCCACTTGCCGTCTTCCACTGGGAAGACGCGCAGGACCGCGCCGCGCTGATCTATCACCACCGCCGAGATATCCTTCATGCGCTGCAGCGGCGGCGGAAAGAGAAAGTCGAGCATCAGCAGCGGAGCAACGACGTAAAGCGCAACCAGCGCCGCACGCCGCCACCACTCGCGCGGCCACCACCAGGTGCGCGGGTTGAGGCGAGCCAGCAGGGGCTTCCACGAGACGGTCATCACACCATCGCTCGGCCCAATGAAAGTCGGAATCCAGGGCAGGCCTCAAGGCTTGATCCGCCCTGTGGCTGCAGCCCCACGCCAGAACAAGACGCGCTGTCAGCCCTGGATCCCGACTTTCGTCGGGATGAGCGGGGATGGAATCCCCGATCAAGGGACTGACGCACGCTCACTACCGCCTCGCCACCGTGATCGTGCGCGACACCGTCCGTGCGAACGTGTCGGGCCGGTACATGTCTTCCGCGACAACCCCCGGCATCGTGAACGTGCCCGGCGTCACCGCGCGGATCATGTAGGCAACCGTGTAGGTGTTGCGGTCGTAGAGATCGATCGCCGCAACGAACCGGTCATCCCGCGCCTCGGCGATCTTCGGCGCCGCCACCTTGCCCAGGAATTTATAGGGCCCGGTGTCTCCCGCATCCTCAGGCCGTAGGACGGCTTCGATCTCGAAGCCGGCAGGCAGAAGGTCGGCGATAACCAGCGGCGTCGTGCGTTCTTCCGACGACCTGACCGTGATAGCCACAATCACGCGATCACCCTGGCGGAACGCGGAGCCGTTGATGTCGCCGCCCGCGGGAGTCCACAGCTGCTTTTCGGCGGTGAGGCCGTCGAAGGCGGGCGGCGGCGCCGAGGCAGGCGAGCCGCGCGCAACGCTGGTCACCCAGAGCTGGCCTTGGCCGTTGTTGCGGAACGCGGCCGGCGTCCGGATCTGCGCTTCGTTCATCTTGAACACGCGGCCTGGCGTCACCGCATCGGCCTGGCCGGTTGCGGCGACGTTGACCGCCGCCTGCCCGCCCGAGAGGGCGTTCGCCGCAAGCAGCAGGAACGCCTTTTCCTGCGTCGTCAGCCGATCCGGTTCCGGCAGGTCCTGCGCCACGCGGTTGGCGAAGCGCGTCACGCGATCCGCCTGCTTCGCTTCGGACGCCAGCGCCAGCATGCCGGCGATGTCGCGACGCGGCGTCTGGTAATAGTCGCCGAGATTGGTGTCGCCGACGGCGCGTTCGGCTTGGTCAAAAGCCGACTTCGAGCGCGCATTGTCGCCAATCATGTAGAGCGCCGCCGCGATCTGCGCACGCGCCAGAGGGTTGGCGATTCGCGCAATGCGATCGTCGTGCAGGTAGCGGAGCCGCGCCTTGTCCATGCGGCCGGCTTTCGCCAGCACATAGGCCGCATAGGCGATGGAGCGGTCCATCAGCTTCTGCTTGGTGTCAGGGTTCCAGCGGCTCTCATAGACTTCGAAGTCATAGCCGGTGGAGTAGGTGGACTCCCGCACCGCGAATTCCTCGAGCGCGTCATACGCCTTGTCGAGCGCGGCATCGGGTACGACGTATCCCGCCGCCTTCGCCCGGAAGAGGAAGTCGACGGCGTAGGCGCCGAGCCACGGCGTCGACTCCCGGTCGCCGACGCGCCACAGGCCGATCGCGCCATCTGCGCCCTGCCGGTTGAGCAGCGTGGAGATCGCTTCCTGCACCGAGGTCTTGATGTCGCCTGCGGGCTTGCGTCCCGCGAGTTGCGCCATCTGCCCGGCATAGAGCAATGGCATCGCGCGGCTGACGATCTGCTCGGTGCAGCCATAGGGGTAGCGTTCAAGCGAGTCATATAGCGCCGCCGCATCCATCGGGATGGGCGAGAACGAAACCTGCACCGACCCCGATCCCGCCACGAAGCTGGAGAGCGCGTTGGCGGCCGGAGAGAAGCTCTGCCCTGGCTGGATGATCGTGCGCTGCACATAGCTCGCCGGCATCCACGCCGACCGCGTTTGCATCGGATAGGCGCGACTGACATTGTAGCCGCCAGGTCCTGTCACCGTGAGCGAGAGGCTAGCGATGCCTTCCGACGCCGTCGTCAGGTTGGCTGGCAGGTCTTGTCGCTGCTTCGCCGCGAGGTTTGCCGAAAGGCTGCCGGTCGAGGCGCGTACCGGCGCGCTCGCCTGGATGGCGGCGTTGTACGTGCCTGCCGCGCCTTCGACATTGTCGAGAGTCACAGTGGCGACGGCCTCATCCCCGGGCGCAAGGAAGCGCGGCAGGATCAGTTCCGACGGCACCTGGTCGCGCACGGTGACAGGCTTGCTCGCTCCGCCGATGCCGGACGCCGACCACGCAACGGCCATCAGCCGCAGCTCGCCATTGAATTCCGGCACGTCGAGCGTGACGGTCGCCTTGCCGCCGACAAGCTTTACGGGCCCCGAGAACATCGCAACCGACTTGGTCGGCACGACTGTCAGGCCTGCGCCGCCGATCTGATCGCCGCCGGTGCGGATCGTTCCGGCCGCGCCTTGGTTGGGATCGAGCAGGCGGCCATAGTCGTCCTTCAGATCCACGCCGAGGCGGCGCTTGCCAAAGAAGTATTTCACCGGATCGGGCGACTGGAACCCAGTCAGGAGCAGGATGCCTTCATCGACCGCGGCGACCGTCACATAGCTGTCCTCCCGGATAGGTCCGGTGGAGGCAACCTGCACAGTCATCTTCCCACGCGGCCGCTGCACCGCCGGCGCCGTCAGCTCCAGCTTGAATGTGCGCGGCTCGACATTGATGGCTACGTGCTCCACGCCAACGGCGCGCCGCGGCTTAGGTCGTGAGACCGCATCGCGCGGCGTGTAGACATTGGCCATCACATAGACGCCCGCGCCCCATTCCTTGGTGACGGGCAGCTTGATGCGGCTGCCCGACGCCTTCACGGAAATCGTGCGGGTGGTGATAACGTTCTCCGATGCGACGATGATTTCAGCCTCGCCGTCATAGGGCGGCACGATGCCGACTTCGATCTCACCGCCGGGAGCAGGAAGGTCGGTTGGAACGGTCAGCCGAACACGGTCCGGCGCCTCGACACCCTCCTGCGCCTGCCCGCCCCACCCTGCCCAGAAAGCCATCGAGGATTCCGCGCCCGACGCCTCGGTCAGGATGAGTTCGTAATCGCCCCAGTCAAGCTTGCGCGATGTCTTGACTGCGCCGCGCTGGCCATCGGCGATGCGCGCCGTGCCTTCTTCCACTTCGACCACATTGCGCGACTGGCGCCATTGCCATGCGCCGCCGTCAGCGCGGTACCAGTCATACTTCCAGTCAATGCGCACCAGCCGCCAGCTTATCTCGGCCGCCTTCAGAGCGCCGAGGCGATCGACGGAAGCGACCTCGAACTCTGCTTCCTTGCCCTCGGGCGACGAATTGTATTCGAACTTTGGTTTCAAGCCGAGATAGCGTTCCGACGGACGGTAGGAGATGCGAACATCGTCACGCACCGCGCGGCCGCCTGGCTCGATCGCTGAGACAACTGTTCGCAGGCGAAGAGGACGCGACGATGTGGCTTGGTCGGCCAGCGCCGGGTCGAGAATCAACACAGCCTTGCCGGATCCATCCGCAACCGTCTGCGGAATGTCGAAGGTCGACTCGCGGAATTCTTCATTGTGACGGCCGAACGCAAAATCCTTCAGCGCCGCGAAGGGCGCCGGATCAAGCTCGACGCGCACATTGGCCTCGACGGGAAGGCCTGCTCCCGGCGCGCCATAGAGGAAGCGCACATTGGCGTTCACCGGGCGCTTCTCGCCCGCGCGCATCGGCGAATCCGTATCGGTCTGCAGGTCCAGCGCGATCCGCTGGGGCACGAAGTCCTCGACAGAGAAGCTTTCGGAACCGACAGGGCCGACGCCATCGATCTCGGCGGCCATGCGCCATTCGCCACGCGCCGCCGCTTTCGGTATGGGGAAGTTCCACGCGACCGACCCGGCATTCGGCGCCTTGTCGAAGCGCTGGCGTCCAGCTTCGAGGCCGTTGGGTCCATAGACCACAAGCGCGCCCGCCCGGTTGGTCACCGCATTCGCCGCGCTGTCTCGGATCAGTGCATTGGCCATCACAGTCTCGCCGGGGCGATAGACGCCGCGCTCGGTATAGATGAAGGCGTCGGCTTCCTGCGCGGGCTCGCGGCCGGAGATGTCCCGCTCGGTCAGGTCGACCGGCGAGCGGTCGAGATCGAGGATCGCGAAGTCGCCACTGGTCGCGTAAGCCATCAGCATGCGGGGCGCGAGATTGCCATCGCCCTTCATGATCGGCCCGTTGAACTTCACGTGGCCATTGCCGTCGCTTTCGCCACGCGCGAGGATTTCGTTGTTGCGCGCAATCAGCTCCATTTTCACGTTGCGCATCGGCTTGGCGCTCTGGATCGAGCGCACGGTCGCCGACATGCCGTTGTTGCCCGTAAAGGTCGTGAGGGCGAGATCGGTGATCACCAGCCAGCGCTTGGCCCGGGCCGCGTCGTTCGGCTCCTTGCCCGAAGCGTCGATCTGCGACAGCTCGACGAAATAGGCGCCGGGCTGCAGGCGCGGAATTGCCTTTGCGATCGGGAAGACGGTCATTGTCGCCGCGTTGGGCGATCCGGGCGTGTCGATCTCGCCTTTCCACACCGGCTCGGCGAGGTCATAGACCTCCGAATTGTAGTCCATGTAGCCATAGCCGCCCTGGCTCGACGAGAAGCCGGCGGAGATCGTCTTGAATGCCAGCGATCGATCGGTGATACGCGAGACCTGCACCTTCACCTTGTCGACATTGACCGTTTCCAGCGCGAGACCATCGGCTTCGACGCGCGGAAGGATCACGCCATCGCCCTTGAAACCAACGAAGGCCGGACGGTCGCCGAACTCAATGCCGACCGCCTCGTCGAACGCCAGCGTGCGCCCATCCTGAGCCGGCAAGCCCGAGCGTATGGTGATCTGGCGCTGCTCGCCGAAGGTCAGTCCGCCGACGCATAGGTTCGCGCCTTCGACCGAAAGCGCGATCTGCGTATTGGGCTGCACCGCCACGTAAGGCCGATAGTCCTTCGCCGCATCAAGCGTCGTCGAAAAGGTCAGGCAGGCGCGCGGCAGGTCTGTCGACACATCGATCGCGTAGCGAAGGAATTCGAATTCGCGGGCTGATGGCGTTCCTGCGCGCTTGGCGTTCGCCTGTCGGGTTTCGAGTTGCGGACCCTGGTCCTTGCCCTGGACGATCCTGGCGTCGCCGCCGCCAGGTCCTCCGCAGGCCGAGAGTGAAGCCGCCGCGACGGCGCCCGCCATGCCAAGCACAAGCGCGCGCCAGAACCTGTTCGTCCCCACGACGTCCTCCCGATCCCTGCCCAATCCCGTTGAAGCATTTACCATATCCCAGCGGTGGGACTACGATAGCTCCGCGCGCAGGGCAGCTGTGTAAAAGGCTTCAGTGGTTGCAGTGAGTTAAGTGGAGGACTGGTGCCGGATGAGGGGATTGAACCCCCGACCTTCGGTTTACAAAACCGCTGCTCTACCGCTGAGCTAATCCGGCGCCGGATGTCACTTTATCCGGACGGGCAAATAGGCCTCGCCGGGCCTGTCAGGCAAGGGCAGGACCACTCAAAGCCGACAAAGCCACCGGGCATGACCCAACAGGCAGGCCGAATCGGCCTCGAAATACCCCGCGTTCGCCACAATTGTTCCGGTTCCCGCCTGACCGAAGCCGCCGCTCGCGCGTTTGATCCGGATAGGAAGGCTGGAAACCATGCAAAAGCTCTCTCTTGTCGTTCTGGCGGCTCTTGGGGCGGCGTTTGCCTCGATCGGCCCCGCCGCCGCTCAGGCGCGCAACCAGGCGCCGGACTGTCCGGCGCGCGAAGTCTCCCTCTATTTCGAGCGCGATAAGGCGGAGCTGAACAGCTTCTCCAAGGTGCTGGTCGACAAGGTGGTCACCGAAGCGAAGTCTTGCGGCGCGCGCCAGATTCTGGCCGAAGCCCAGGCCGATCCAGCCCACGCCCACGCCATCTCGGACGCCTTCGAATCGCGTGGCCTCAAGGTCGTCATGGCCGCTTCGCCGCGCACCTCGGCCGCGCCGAGCGAAGCCATGGCCGCTCGCGCCACAAGCGTTCGCCTCACGCTCAACAACAAGATCGGCTGAGTCCCGCGCTCAGGCGGCCTGCCTACCGGATCCCGCCGCCTGTCCTAGGCCGCTCAGCGCCTTGCCGTCGATCAGGAACAACACACCCGATGACAGCAGGAAAGCTGTCAGCAGATGGGCGAGGTCGATGACGAAGATCGTCTTCGACTCCGTGGAATAGAGCACGTTGTAGGCCAGCCCCGTCGCCGCGAAGCACATCCACAGGATGAACGCCGTCCCTAGCGCGGCGGCGATGCTGGCCGGCTTCGCCATCCTGAGCACGAAGGCGATCCCGATCGTTGTCACCAGCGACACCACAAAACCAAGACCATAGGCCATGCCCATGCTCATCGCGCCCGGAATCTTGTTGAGCTCATCGAACAGCGCCGTGCCGGTGAGAGCGTGAGCAGCGGCCGGATCGGCGCCGTGGTTGACCAGTTGCTCCTGGCCCCAGGTCTCCATGAACACGAAGCCGTAGAACACCATCCCTACCGCATAAAAGGCGATCGCCGCGGCCAGCACGCCCACAACACTGAATCCTGCAATTCTTGGCATGTCTCTCTCCCCAATAGGCCCCTCATTGATTGCGCCCGCGCGGCCGGCCCAATCCAGCGCGTGCATATTCAGGTATGTTATCTCTCCGCATGCGGGTGTGGGAGTCCAATTCAACCCCCAAGGGGCAGGCTAGGCCGCGCTGGCGCTTGGGGGGCTGCCTGTTATAAGCCGCCAAAGGCCCCACCTCCGCCGGCGGGTTCAACCTGATAGCCGGCTGATTCAGCAAGCGATTTCCTGATGGCGCGCATCCTCATCACCTCGGCCCTGCCGTACATCAACGGCGTGAAGCACCTCGGCAATCTCGCCGGGTCGATGCTGCCGGCGGATGTCTATGCGCGCTACAACCGCCTCGCGGGCCACGAAGTCCTGTTCATCTGCGCCACCGACGAGCACGGCACGCCCGCCGAACTGGCCGCCGCCGAAGCCGGGCAGACCGTGCGCCAGTATTGCGACGAGCAGCACGAGATACAGAAGCGCGTCGGCGCCGGCTTTTCGCTGTCCTTCGACTGGTTCGGCCGCTCCTCCAACGAACCCAACCGCAAGCTCACGCAACACTTTGCCGAAGTCCTCGAGGACAACGGCCTGATCGAGGAGCGCACCTCGCGGCAAGTCTACTCTGTCGACGACAAGCGCTTCCTGCCAGACCGTTATGTCGAAGGTACATGCCCCAATTGTGGATACGAGAAAGCCCGCGGCGATCAGTGCGACAATTGCGGAACACTGCTCGATCCCGTCGATCTCAAGAACCCGTACTCATCCGTTTCCGGTTCGCGCAATGTCGAGATCCGCGACACGCGCCACCTCTTCCTGCTGCAGACCAAGATGCAGGACCAGGTCCGCGCCTTCGTCGACAGTCGCGCCGCCAACTGGCCACAGCTCACGTCGTCGATCGCCTACAAATGGCTCGACGAGGGACTGCAGGATCGTTCCATTACCCGCGACCTCTCCTGGGGCATTCCGGTGATGCGCCACGGCAAGCCGCGCCCGGGCTTCGAATCCAAAGTCTTCTACGTCTGGTTCGATGCCCCCGTCGAATATATCGGCTCGACCGTCGAATGGGCCGAAGCGACCGGCAAACCCAATGAGTGGGAACGCTGGTGGCGCACGGACAAGGGCGCGGACGACGTCACCTATGTCGAGTTCATGGGCAAGGACAATGTCGCCTTCCACACTGTCTCGTTCCCGGTGACGATCCTTGGCTCGAAGGAGCCGTGGAAGCTCGTCGACAAGCTCAAAGCGTTCAACTGGCTCAACTGGTATGGCGGCAAGTTCTCCACCAGCCAGAAGCGCGGCGTCTTCATGGATCAGGCGCTGGAGCTGCTGCCCTCCGACTACTGGCGCTGGTATCTCATTGCCAATAGCCCTGAGAGCTCAGACACCGCGTTCACCTGGGAAGGCTTCAAGGCCAGCATCAACTCCGACCTCAACGACGTGCTCGGCAATTTCGTCAACCGCGTCACCAAATACGCCGCCGCCAAATTCGACGGCAAGGTGCCCGACGGCGGCCAGCCCGGCGACCACGAAGCGGCCATCGCCAAGGAACTCGAAACCCGTCTGCCGCAGCTCATGGCTCACTACGAGGCGATGGAGTTCCGGAAGGCCGCCGCCGAAACTCGCGCCATCTGGTCCGCCGGCAACGACTACATCACCAAGGCGGCCCCCTGGACGGCCTACAAGACCAGCGTCGAACAGGCCGGCGTCGGCATCCGCACCGGCATCAACCTTGCCGCGCTCTTCGGCATAATCGCTCAGCCGGTCATCCCGGAGGCGGCCAAGAACATCCTCGACGCCATCGGCGTGCCGGAGGTCAATCGCAGCCTCGATTTGAAGAAAATCGGCTCCGCAGGCTATCCCGGCCTGCTCGACGCTCTGCCGCGCGGTATGTCCATCAGCGTTCCCGCGCAGCTCTTCACCAAGATCGAGGATGCGCAGGTCGCGGATTGGTCGGCGAAGTTCGGCGGTGGGTGATCCGCGGTCCGTAAAGTGAAAGCGCGGCGCATGGGAGCCGCGCTATGCCATGTTCAGGAGCCCGCGAAACAGGCGCGCCCGTGTCGCCGGCTCCTCCGCAGACAGCGTCTCGATCATCAGGATGTTCGCCTTGCAGATCTTCTCGGCCTGATCACCGGTCGGCGCGGGCAGGGACATCATCTGCAGTCCTTCCACGGACTCGGGGTGGTCCCGCACGAACGCGCCGGTCCAAGCGCTTACGTCTTCTGCGGTCGCCGCGGGACCGTTCTGCTGACCGGAGCGGATCACCTGCGTCATCAGCCGCATCTCGCGGTCGATCATTGCCGGCGGAAAGCTCGCCGCGCGCTTGTCGGCTTCGCCCCGCGCCAGCGCCGCGCACAGGCCCGGATCGATGCTCAGCGCCTGCTGCATCTGCTGCAGCGAGAAGGCGAGCAGCTCGTTGGTGTCCTTGTCAGTGGCGGTCTTCATCAGCGAGATGAACCGCGCCAGATAGACTGGCCGCGCCGCCGCCCCCGCCTCGAAGAGTGATTTCCCTGCGCTGATCTCCTTGGACGCCGTGGCGACGAATGTCTCATAGAGCGCCGGCTCGGACTCGCGCATTGTCTTGAACAACTCGCCCATGGCGCTCTTGTCGTTCTCGGCCTTGCGGAACTGCTCGCGCACCCAGTCGGTGTTCTTGTCCACCGCCGTCTGCGCTGGCGCTCCTGCTGGCGAACATGCTGCCAGCGCCGCCGCGGCGAGGGCCAGCGCCGCAAGACCGCCGGCAAGTGATTGTTTGGTACGCATGGGCGTCTCCCGTCTGAAGCAGGAGGGTCGCCGCTCGCGCGCAAGAAGTCAAAAGTGCGGGCCCTGCCGCAAGCGCCAGAACCGGGCTCAATTCTCATACTTGCCTCATGCCGTCGCGCTCGGCCTCGCGCTCACGCGTTCGTGCCACGCCTTCACATTCGCCAACGCATCCGGAACCGGCAGCCCGATCCATGTCGCAAAATCCACCGTCGTTAGCAGGCAGATGTCCGCAACGGTGTAATCCTCGCCGACCAGGAACGTCTTCCCCGCCAGCTCGCCGTCGAGCCAACCAAGCGCCCGTTCATAGTGCGCCCTGTTGGACTCACCGAACTCCTTGTACTGCGGTACGACGACCTGGGCGGTAAAGGGGTGGGCGTGCCGCCAGAACATGCCGACCGGCGTCATCACCGCGAACTCCACGCGTCGGACCCACATGTCGACCAGCGCCTGCTCCAGCGCCGTTTTCCCGAACAGTTTCGGTTCTGGAAACACGCTTTCGAGATACCGGCAGATCGCCACCGTTTCGGAGATCGTCGTCCCGTCGTCCAGCTCCAGCGTCGGCACCTGTCCCAGCGAGTTGCGCGCGATGTGCTCCGGCGCCTTGTGCTCGCGCTTCATGATCGCGACCTCCGCCAGAGGAACCGACGCGCCCTTCTCGCCAAGGAAAATGCGCACGCGCCGCGGGTTCGGCGCCGGCATCGGAGCGTTGTAGAGTTTCATGGATCAATCCTCGATCACCGGCACATGCTAAGGCGTATGGCGTTCCCCCGTTTGCTGGCAAGCATGCCCCGGGGGCAGGGTGACGAGCCAGCATCCGCCCGCTAACAAGGCTGGACGACACAGGGGCATTCCATGAAGTTTTCCGGTTTGGCGCTCGGCGCCATCGTCTTCGTTTTGGCCGCCGCGCAACCGGCCCTCGCCCAAACCTTCAACGCCAACGGCAAGACGCTTCGCCAGATCTACGAACACCTGCACAAAAATCCGGAACTCTCCTTCCAGGAGAAAAGCACTTCGGCGATCCTTGCCGCTGAAATGAAGCGCCTCGGCTTCACCGTCACCACCGGCGTTGGCGACAAGTGGACCAAGGCCCGCGCCATGCGGGAGTACGGCAAGCTCGAGGACGGCGTCGCAGGCTATGGCCTCGTGGCTGTGATGCAGAACGGGCAGGGCCCGACGCTCATGATCCGCGCCGACATGGATGCACTGCCCGTCACCGAGAAGACAGGGCTGCCCTACGCCTCCACCGTCCGCGACATCGCCTGGAGCGGGGAGGAAAACGGCGTCATGCACGCTTGCGGACATGACATACACATGGCGTCGTGGATCGGCACGGCCCGGGAGCTCGTCGCCCGCAAATCGGAATGGAAAGGCACGCTGGTGATGATCGCCCAGCCGGCCGAGGAGATCGGCCTTGGCGCCAAGGCGATGCTGGAGGACGGCCTCTTCACCCGCTTCCCCAAGCCGAATTTCACCCTCGCTCTCCACGACAACGCCACGCTCGCGACCGGCTTGGTGGGAATAGCGCCTGGCTACGTCATGGCCAATGTCGACTCGGTCGACCTCACCGTGAAAGGCGTTGGCGGCCATGGCGCCTATCCGCAGGACGCCAAGGACCCCATCGTCGTCGCCGCCCGCATCGTCACCACGCTACAGACGCTGGTGTCACGCGAACTCGACCCGCAGGATTCCGGCGTCGTGACCGTCGGCGCCTTCAATGGCGGCTTCAAGCACAACATCATTCCCGACGATGTGAAATTGCAGATCACCGTGCGCTCCTTCGCCGACGCCACGCGCGAGAAGCTGCTTTCTGGCATCGAGCGCATTGCGAAAGCCGAGGCCCAGGCTGCGGGCTTGACCGGTGACAAGGCGCCCGTGATGGACGTCAAGGACGACTACACGCCCTCGCTCTACAACGATCCTGCGCTGACGGGGCGTCTTTCCAGCGTCATCAGGAATGCGCTGGGCGCATCCAGAGTTGTCGAGGCGCAGCCGACGATGGGCGGAGAGGACTTCTCTCGCTTCGGCCGCACCAACGACAAGATTCCCGGCATGCTGTTCTGGCTCGGCGCCGTCAGCCAGAACAAGATCGACGCCGCGCAACGCACGGGCGGTCCGGCGTTGCCCGCGTTGCATTCATCGGGCTTCGCGCCTGAGCCAGATCTCACGATCGCAACTGGGGTCAAGGCGATGACCGCCGCCGCACTGGATATCCTGCGCTGATCTAGACCGATTTCTTGGTCTTGCGGTCGCTGCGGAACCGCATGAACGCGACCGCCGCCGAAATGGCGGCGGCGAGCGCCGCAATCATCGCGAACACCGGCTGCACCGCCTTGGCCCAGTTGATCACCTGGTCCAGCTGCTGCACCTCGACGACGATCTCGTCGCGATAGGCGTCCAGCGGCTCGGCGTCGAGCGATCCAGATTCGTAACCGAAGATTTCCAGGAGCAGCGTCCGCGTGCCGGTCTCGGTCGGCGTCACCCGCCATTGCCAGCGGTTGATCGTCTTGCCCGAAAGCTTCTGCCGGTCGATCGTCTGCGACGTGATGTCAAAGCCCACGCCGGTAAGCTGCGCAGCAACCGTATCCGAAAGATCGACATCGCGCTCGACCACCGTGCCTGGAAATCCCTGCAGCGCATCCTTGGCCGCATCGGCGTCCGCCGTCGCATTGATCACGAGCGAAACGTCGATCGCCTTGTTGAGCGACAGCTTGGCCGGCGGCCTGTTGTACGTCACCTTCCGCGACTTGAACTGTGATGCCAGGTTCGCTATCACCCCGGCAGCCGCCGCGCTGGCCGCAGGGGCGGCAGGAACGGATTGCGTCGTCACAACGGGCTCGCTCGCTGGCGGCGCCACCGGCGACACGGTCTGCGACGGCGCCCCTGCTGGTGCAGGAGGCGGCGGAGGCGGGGCAGTGGCAAAATCACCCGGCGCTGGCGCTGCGCTGCGCGCCCTCGAAGTGTCGAGGGCGTTTGGCTTCAGCGGCTTGGCCGCCGATTCCGCGTCCGGTGTGGCTGTAGCAGCATCGAGTGCAGGTGAAGGTTCAGCCGCTGGAGCCGGGACGGCGGGCGCTGCGGCCGGCTGGGTCTGCAGGGAAGGGGTTGCATTCGGCGTTGGCGCGGCGACAGGCGCATCGTTCGCCGCAACAAGTTCCGGTTCTCGAACGATCGGTTCGCGCGCTTCGCCTGCGGGGCTCGCAATGAGGTTGTCGCCGAACTGGCCCAGCGCCCACACGCCGCCGGCGCCAATTGCGATCAGAGCCAGAACGACAACCAGTACCATACGCATGAAATCTCTCCTCCCCGTCCCGGGAAAAGTCAGGTGACGACCCAGTCTATTCGGTTTCGTCGTCGAACGCACCCGTGCCGGCATTCTCATCCGCAGCAGGCATTTGGGCGGTTTTTGCAGGCGGCGCCGCCGTCCCGTGCCTCCGCATCGCCTCGTAGAAAGCAATGGCTGCAGCGTTCGACACGTTCAGGCTTTCCATGCTTTCGCCGATGGCGATCCGCGCCAACCCGGTGCAGGCCTTGGCTACGCCTTGCCGGATACCCGCACCCTCGGCGCCAAGCACGATGGCCAGCGGCGCCGGCCCCGCGAATGCCTGCTCAATCGTCTGGGTCGCCGAGCCGTCCAGCCCGATCACCTTCCAGCCGGCATCCGTCAGCGCATCGATCGCACGCGAGAGATTGACGACGCGTATATCGTCGATTTGTTCGATCGCTCCCGCCGCCGCCTTTGCCAGCGCCCCTCCCAGAAGAGGAGCGTTGCGCGTCTGCATGACGACGCCCGCAATTCCAAACGCTGCCGCCGACCGGAACACCGCTCCGACATTCTGCGGATCCGTCACCTGGTCAAGAATAACCAGCGGCTTGTCCGGGCGCTCGGCCACATCCGAAATATCCGGTCCATCGATCTGCGCACAACGGACGGCTATGCCCTGGTGCACTGCTCCCGGCGCCAGCCGCTGGTCGATCTCCTTCGCCTCCAGTATTTCCGCGAACTTCGGCAGCGCATCGGGATCGAGCCCCGCCCGCACGGCTGCATTGCGTGTGACAAACGCCTTCGAAATCCTGCGCTTCGGATTGGCCAACGCCGCGGCCGCCGCATGTGTGCCCCAGATCCACACCTCGCCATTGTCCTCGAACGCAGCCTCACGCCGGTCCCACTGGCCAGAGGGTTGCTGGCTTCCTTGGCGGGGCCCGCCGTGCGGTTTGTCACGAAACCGGTTGGGCTTGGAGCGGAAATCGCCACGCGGCCGGTCCGCGCCAGCGCCGGGCGCCGCGTCACCGCCCCGCTCGGGCAAGCGGCGCTCGGCATCCCGCGGCGGCCCGTGAACCGTTCGGCTCGGCTTGCCCCCGAACCGCTCTCCGCCGTCGCTATGGGGCTTGTCACCATGGGGCTTCGGGCCGCCACTGGCCTTCGCCGGCCGCCGGTCACGCTCCCAGGGCTTGTCGCTGCTGCTGGCAGTATCTTCGCGTCCAGCGCGTGGGCGGTCCGCCCCGCCGCGCCACGGCTTGCCGCCATCGGGCTTGCCGTCTCCACCAGAGCGAAAACCGCCTGATTTCGGCCTGTCTCCGGGCCGGTTGCGTGGTCGATCCTTCGTCACTATAAGACGCGCTCCCAACAGAGACCGGGTTCCGTTTCGGTCTCATCCGCACTGGCGTCAAGCCAAAGCATCGGGCCCCTGGAAGGGTGGGAGAGTGGTTAAATCCACGAGACTGTAAATCTCGCGCCGTACGGCTACACTGGTTCGAATCCAGTCCCTTCCACCAGCCGCTTTTCAAGCTGAGCCAGCGTGAGCCAGCCTGAGACGCCTAACATCTTGATCTTCCTTTCATTCGTGGCTCGATGGCGTCTCAACGCATCGGGGACTGTCCGAAGGTGCCTCGGGGTATCTGGGGTATTTTTTCGGCAAAATACCCCAACCATTTTGGAAAATACCCCAATGGCTCTCAACGACGCCAAAGCACGCTCCGCAAAGCCTCGCGAGAGGGCTTACAAGCTCTACGACACGGACGGCTTGTTCATGCTGGTGACGCCCGCAGGCGGTCGCTTGTGGCGTTTCAAGTACCGCTTCGCCGGCAAGGAAAAAGTCATGGCGCTCGGTCCCTATCCACGGATCGGGGTGCAAGAGGCGCGGAAGAAGCGCAACGCGGCCAGGGAGACGCTTGAAGAACTCCGCGATCCCGGCGCTGAGAAGGCGGCGAAGAAGCGAGCGGTTCGAGATGCAGCCATCTACACCTTCGAACTCGTCGCGCGCGAGTGGCACGAGGCGCAGGAGGAGCGCTGGTCGGAACTTTATGCACAGCAGGTCATGACGCGGTTCGAGAATGAAGTCTTTCCGCACGTCGGAGGACGTCCGCTCGCCGAGATCGAGCCCAAGGAGATGCTCGCGGCGCTGAAGGAGGTGGAGAAGCGGGGCGTCTACGAGACGGCGCGGCGACTGCGAGCGCACTGCTCGGCCATCTTCCGGTTCGGCATCGCTTCCGGATATTGCCGGTATGACGCCGCTGCGCACCTCGGCCCGGCTCTCAGATCAACCCCGAAGGTCATGCATTACGCGTCGCTGTCTCGCGGTGAGGTTGGCGAGTTTCTGATCCGCCTGGAATCTCACGATTGCGAGCCGCTGACGCGCCTTGCGATCAAGCTCATCATGCTGACGGCGTTGCGGACTAAAGAACTGCGCGGCGCAGATTGGTCCGAGTTCGAACGGTTAGATGAGCCTGAGCGGGCGTTGTGGCGGGTTCCGCTGGAGCGAATGAAGATGCGCGTGGAACATCTTGTGCCATTGTCTCGGCAGGCTGTTGATCTGCTGCGGACGCATCCGGGAGCCGCCAGAAGAAAGGGCAAGCTGTTCGCTGGGCATGGCAAAGAGGGCGTGATGTCGAACAACACAATGCTCTTTGCGATCTATCGTCTCGGCTACAAGGGCCGCACCACAACGCACGGGTTCAGAGGTCTCTTTTCGACCGAAGCCAACGAGAATGGTTTCGAGAGTGATTGGATGGAACGCCAGCTTGCGCACGATGAACGAAACGAAGTGCGGGCCGCGTACAATTCTGCGCAGTACCTCCCTCAACGCCGGACGATGATGCAATGGTGGGCCGATCACCTCGACGAGCTTCGTCAAGAGGAGACGGTCCGCCGCCAGGATGCGAGGACGGTCGAAGCGGAGGAGGAACCCGAGCGGGTCTCCGCCTATCCGTCTCGTGCGCGCGTCGTCGGCACATTGGAAGAAGCGTCGATTGTTTGATGGGCTACAGCGACGGACGATTCCTTCAGATGTTTGCGAGTCGGGACACTCTTGGGACAAACTGAAGAAAGCCAGTTGCTCGGGAACAAGCGGAAACGCAGAGCAATTCAGCGCCACGGAAAAATGTTTGAGGGGATGCCCGCCGGGTGCGCACCGGTTCGAGGAGCGCTGCTCCGGTTCCGTCCTTTCGATGGGACACTGCTCACAACGGACGACCGATCTGACGACATAAGCCGACTATCCCCTCGGCGGGCCGAGACTTACGCTGGCGGTGGCCGGCAGCGCTGGCTGGGCTATCAGCAGGGCTTGAGAACCACCCGTCCAGAAACCGTAACTCGCGACCGGCCAACATCCGCCGGGACGGGCGGAATTGGCTTGGGAGACGTTGCGCCTGCTGCAGGCGGTGCGGAACGCCCCTCCGACCCGACCGCGCTCGGAGGCACAGGGGCCGGCGGGAAGCAGACTTCGACAACTCCCGCCGAATTCGTCTTCGTCTCGGTGGTCGACGGCGTGGCTTGTTGGGCGAGCGCCGTAGCTCCGGCATGCGCGGTCCAGAAAAGCAATCCCAGCATCGCAATTCGCAAGATCATCCGCATCGTCCTTTGAGAGGGTCAAGCCGGACAGGTCATGATCCCGAAAGCAACAGATAACCCGCTGCCGGGGCGTTGCTGTAGGTCGGGATAGCGGCACAAGCCGGCGCATCATAGAAGAATACCGTAATCGTGCGCTGCGTGGCAGAAGCGGTCATTAGCTGGGCTACCCAAGCGGTGCAGGTACCCGCCGGCACGTCGTTCCAGGTTGAACTGATGCTGCAGAGCCGGATCCAGTCGTTGCGGAAGCTGGGCAGCACCATGACGCCGCCCCAGTTTTCGGTGATCATTGCCAACACGGTTCCGGAGCACCAACGAGGGTCGGCATGAGCAGGCTTCGCAAAAACTGTGCTGGCTGCGGCCAGCGCAGCGACGGCGACAGCAAAGGACTTGATCTTCATTTTCTCCCCCAGTCTGACTGAGCGTATCCGGCGTACGCTCTTTGCATGACGTGACGGCTCTCCGGCCGGAGTGCGGAACGCCGATTTCGTCCGGTAGCTTCATCCATGACACCCTATCCATTTCATCACGCTCGTCGGATCTTGCGAGGCGATAATCAAGCCGACACCGCAAGGATGATTGCGTCGTCGCTGGTTGCGCGAGGGGAAGCTAGTCCAACGGGATCACCACATAGCCAAGCAGCGGAACAACCACGAGCTGTGTCGTGGGCGGGGGAGGCGGAGGCGGCGGGGGCAACGGTGGGATCGATACGACGTTCATGCGGTTGTCGGCCGGATCATAAGTGTAGAGCATGGCGCTGCCATCGGGTCGCTCAACCTCGATCAGCCGCCCCAGCGCATCGTATTTATACTTGACGGTTTGCGCTGAAGCTTCGCCAGCACTCGCCAACACGCCCGTGATGATCAGCGCACCGACTTCAGCTGTCCAGCTAGATCGAGGCATCGCCGTTGACCCCCAATGCGAACCAAGACTTTTGCATAAGAGCGCTTCCCCCTAAAGAGCCAAGCGGATGGCAGGCGCAGCTTTTCTGTTGATGCTCGCTGCTCCTTCTCGGCGGGGCTCACGCATTGCCTCCAAGCGCTGTCTTGCCTAGGTCGACGCGGCGCCCAGAAATCTCCGCATAGCCCGGAGATTTCCGTTGCCATTTTCTGATCTGTGTTTTCTCTTTGCGTGTGGCATGTGGCGAGTTCGAAGTCCGCAGCAGCTGGTTCGCGCGTGGACCTTCGCCAAAGTTGGGCGTGATGCCTGGGCGCGACGCGGAACAGCCTGGGAGGTCGTTGATTGGCGTAAGCGTGCAGTCAGGTTGTGGCCGCTGACCGGCGTCGATAGGCGTCTGTCGCCCAGGGGGACACGTGGATGAAACGTCGCGTCGTTGGCCTGTTTGCTGCTCTGATCCTACGAGCGGCCGCTGAGAGCGAGACGACGGAAGAATCCACCCGTCGTTGGAAACGTAGAAGTGTCCCAGGCGCTTGGCCGAAGCGGTGGAGGCGCGCTGTTGCTGCGATTTGCCTCTCGCTCGCGCTATTTGGATTGATCGGATCTGCCAGCGCGCAAGACGTCAAACCACCGCCGATCGCTAGTCCCGTCGATCAAAACGGCGTCAACCTGATCACCGCCGAGGCGACGTTTCCTGAGCCTTCCGTCGGGATCGGAGCGAGGGGACAGGGCGGACTTTATTTCCAGCGGGGACGACGATCAAAAGCCCTGGCGATCATCGCTGGTTCTCCTCCAAATCCTTATCCGCACGCGAGCTGGGTTGGCAGCAACTTTTACGGCTATGCTTCTGGCCCGATCGGCGCCGGTCCCAAGTTGGCGGTGTTTGGCGGAACGAGCCATCTCGCGGGTATCGACGGCTCGCACTTCGACACTGTGAGCGGCAAATACGTGTTCACGACTGCGGATGGGACCCGGGCCACTTTCGATCCGAACCTGACGAACGTTTTCCCAATGCTTGGGCAGGATGGATTTCAGGTCAACCTTGACGAGCTGCAGACAATCTGGGGCTGGATAACCCAGCTAGAGAAGCCGGACGGCGAGATCATCACCTGGCATTATGTCCAGCTCGGCGGCGTCGGATGGCCGGCAGATAGCGCGTTTCGCTTGCAGTCCGTCACGAATAATCTCGGGTATCAGATTCATTTCAAGTACAAGCGCGATGACGCGCCGGATCAAACGTATGTCCACGACTGGATGGAGGTCGAAAAGGTTACGGCAATTGACAATGCCGTCTACAACTGCGCGCCGACTGCAACATCGTGCTCGGACAGCACAGGCGCCGACTGGCCGTATCTCATCTACGGCGGAGAATCGACAACGGTCAGGACGGTGACGGATCGGTTGGGAAACACGACCCGATACTACTATTCCGCCATTGGGGGTCCCGGCTTTTTGCTGAACTCCATTCGCAGTCCGGCGAGCCCGAGCACGGACGATGTTGTGCTCGGATCTTCTGGGTCCACGATCACGGTTACAATCAACGGCGCGGTGTGGAGCTACACTCCTGCGGTGCTGGCTGGAGCTTTCGGAAGCGGAACTCGCGGGCAGATGACCGTTTCAGGCCCCAACGGTTACACGCGCGTCGTTCAGAGGGAAAACCCCGATGTTCTCGCCGAACCGCCCCAAGAAATTACCAGTGACACAATGAATGGGGTCACCACGACCTATCGGTACAGTTCCTACACAACGAAGACCAACGAGGCGCCGGGAAAACTGACCAAGGTAACGAACTGGGATGGCGGTTTTTCTGAATTCTTCTACGACTCTCGCCGCAACGTCACACAGAGACGCGATGTAGCGAAGCCGGGTTCGGGATTGGCCGACATCAACACCTATGCAGCCTATCCTGAGACCGGCGTCACGGTCTGTTCGAATCCCAAGACCTGCAACAAGCCGACATCGGTCACGGATGCGCGCGGCAGTATTTCGACCTTCGCCTATGATGCCAGTCATGGCGGGCTGCTGACGGCGACGAAGGCTGCGCCTGGGTCCGGGCCTTACGCGGGCATCCAGCCGCAGGTGCGCAACACCTACAGCGACAACGGCACGGGGATCGTACGGCTTGCCTCGACCTCGACCTGCGCCACGACTGGCTCGTGCGCTGGCGCGGCCGATGAGACGATTGTCGAGACGACCTACAACGCGAAGCGGATGCCGGCGACGGTGACGACGCGGGCGGGCAACAGCTCGATCAGTTCGACGGTGGCGATGACCTACACGCCGCAGGGCGATGCGGCGAGCGTGGATGGACCGCTGCCTGGAGCGGCAGACACGGCCTACAGCTATTACGACTCGATGCGCCAGGTTCGCGCGGTGGTGACGCCGGATCCCGATGGCGGCGGCTCGCTGCTCTATCGAGTGAGCAAGACAACCTACGATGCCGATGGCAATCCCGTCACGATCGAGAAGGGCGAGGTTGGAACGCCTGCAGGCTGGGACTCGCTGACGGTCCGTGCGCGCACGACGCTGGAGCATGACACGTTCGGACGGACAGTTCGCCAGAACCAGATCAACCTGGTGAGCGGCCTGCCGGAGACGGTGGTCCAGACCAGCTATGATGCGGCTGGCCGGGTTGAGTGCGTGGCGCAGCGGATGAACGCTACGGCCTTCGGCTCTCTGCCGGCCGCATGCACACAAGGCACAGCAGGCACGTTCGGGCCGGACCGCATCGTTCGGACGACCTATGACGCCAATGGCGATCCGCTGGTGATCCAGTCGGGCTATGGCACGGCGCTGGTGCGCAATGAGCGGACGATGACCTATCTGGCGCCGGGCCAGGCCGGCACGCTCAAGGACGCCGCCGGCAACCTCACGACCCTGGAATATGACGGGTTCGACCGGCTGAAGAAGACCCGCTATCCGGTGGCGACTGTCAGCGCCAACTCCAGCTCGACAACCGACTATGAAGAGGTCGGCTACGATGCGGCCGGCAACATCACGTCGGAGCGCCGGCGCGACGGGCTGACGGTCGCCAACACCTACGACAATCTCAACCGGCTGAGGCTCAAGGACTTCTCGGACGCGACGCCGGACGTCACCAACTCCTACGACAATCTCGCCCATCTGGTGACGGCAAGCTCCAGCAGCGGGAACGTGTCGTGGGCCTATGACGCGCTGGGCCGGGTGACCTCCGAGACGCAGCCCAATGGCGCGGTCTCATACGGATACAACTCTGCCGGCCAGCGGACCCAGCTCACCTGGCCCGGGAGCAGCTTCGCGGTTCACTACCAGTATTACGACGATGGTGCGCTGAAGCTGATGGGGCTCAACGGCGCGTCGGACGTGCTGGCGACGTTTTACTACGATGAGCTGGGCCGCAGGAAGTCGGTCTGCCGCAGCGCCGGGACGTCTTCCGCCTGCAGCGGCGGGGCCCGCACCTTCTACGGCTATGACGCGGTCTCAAGGCTTGCCGGCCTGAGCCACGATCTCCTGACCAGCGCCTCGACCTACGATCTGTCGACCACGTTCACCTACAGCCCGGCGAGCCAGCTCACGAGCCGCGCGGCGTCGGCCTCGACCTATGAGTGGCCCTTTGTCCAGGCGTTTAGCGACGGCTACACGGTCAACGGCCTCAACCAGTATGCCTCGGTCGCAGGGCAGAGCCTCACCTATGACGGCCGCGGCAACACCACCAACGACACGACCAAGGCCTACAGCTACGACGCCATGAACCGGCTGACCGGCTCGCCCACCAATGGCGCCTCGGCGGTCTACGATGCGACCGGCCGGCTCGTACAGATCGCCCAGGGCGGAGCGACGACGCGGTTCCTCTATGATGGCACGCGGCTCATCGCCGAATACGATGGCGCGGGCGCGCTGCTGCGCCGCTATGTGCATGGCGACGGGGTCGACGATCCCATGGTGTGGATCGAGGGCACAACCGCCCGCAGCCACCTGTTCAAGGACGAGCGCGGCTCGGTGATCGCGGCCGACACCGGATCAGCGGTTACGACCATGCGCTACGACGAATACGGCGCCCGTGACGCCAGCGCCACCTACAGCGGCCGGTTCCAGTACACCGGCCAGACCTGGATGCCGGAACTCGGGCTCTACTACTACAAGGCCCGCGCCTATAACCCCGACCTCGGAAGGTTCATGCAGACCGATCCCATCGGCACGAAGGATCAGGTGAATTTGTACGCATACGTGGGGAACGATCCGCTGAACAAAGTGGACCCGGAAGGAAAGTTTTGGGCATTTGTCCTTGGTTTCGCGGGGGACGTAGCTTCCCAAATGATCCTCGAGGGAAAAAGTTTGGGGGATGTCGACCTTGTCAGCGCCGGAATATCAGGTGTTCAGATGCAGTTGGGCTATGGACTGCTTAAACAGGGCATGAATCTAAAAAAAGCATTCGACAAACTGAAGGATGCAAACAAGGCGATCGAGAAGGCCGAGAAGTATACGAAAAATAAGATCGACGGGGACAGCCTGCGAAAAGCACGCGAAGCTTTTTACAAAGAGAGTAAGGTACGCGAAAAGAGGGGCGAAGTCATTGAGGAGCTGGCTAAGAAAGGGACTGCTGGGGCCAGCGCAATCGCGGGGGCCCAAGCCGCAAAACAGGCCGCACCCGAAATTACTCCTAATGATATCTCTCGAGCAATCACCGGCCAACCTCCCAAGCCTCCGGAAACTCCGGAACCTCCGAAGGTCACGTGTCGCCCTGGGGAGTCTTGTATACTCTAAAGTCGACCGCGGAATGTTATGCAATCGGAATCAACTGGCGCAGCGCGCGGTTACTGCCCGCTAAGCCCTGTCGCACGGAGGCGTGGTGTGCAATAACCCGTCGGAACTCGTCTGATCCTTACGCCGCTTGTTAGAGGAGCGCCTGCAAGCGCGCCACGCAGACAGGGGCTTCTGCCTGGAGCGAGGCCATGAATCAAAACAAGAAATCACCTTTAGCGGCAGTATTATTCGGCATTGCGGTTCGCTCCTTCGTGCTGATGTTCGGGCGAATTTTCGTTATGGCTTGGTATATCTATTTTGCGCTGCAACTGTACACTAAGATCGAGAGCGATAAAGTTATTTTCGGCGTTATGCTTGTACTGTCCATTTTTGGTCTGTGGCAGGTAATTGAGTTAGTGGCAAGGGCAACAAAGTTGACAGACAAACCGCCTAGCAAGTAACTGCAAGCACTCTTCGCAACTGTGACCTGCCTCAGGATTTTCGAACCGTAAGTTGCTTGAGGGATGGCCTGGCCTGGCCTGACCTGAGCCCTGCGCGACGCCTGCAGCTCGTCTCGTCCGGCGAAATCAGGGTTGGCCGCGATACGCGGCGGGGAGGCGATAGCTGAACTGGCGCTACTTTCTTACTGAAAGATCTGTATTCCGCTCGCGTCCATTACCAGTATTGCGACGATGGCGCGCTGAAGCTGATGGGGCTCAACGGCGCGTCGGACGTGCTGGCGACATTCTACTACGATGAGCTGGGCCGCAGGAAGTCGGTCTGCCGCAGCGCCGGGACATCGTCCGCCTGCAGCGGCGGGGCCCGCACCTTCTACGGCTATGACGCGGTCTCAAGGCTTGCCGGCCTGAGCCACGATCTCCTGACCAGCGCTTCGACCTACGATCTGTCGACCACGTTCACCTACAGCCCGGCGAGCCAGCTTGCCAGCCGCACGGCGTCGGCCTCGACCTATGAGTGGCCCTTTGTCCAGGCGTTCAGCGACGGCTACACGGTCAACGGCCTCAACCAGTATGCTTCGGTCGCAGGCCAGAGCCTCACCTATGACGGCCGCGGCAACACCACCAACGACACGACCAAGGCCTACAGCTACGACGCCATGAACCGGCTGACCGGATCGCCGACAAATGGCGCCTCGGCGGTCTACGATGCGACCGGCCGGCTCGTCCAGATCGCCCAGGGCGGAGCGACGACCCGGTTCCTCTATGACGGCACGCGGCTCATCGCCGAATACGATGGCGTGGGCGCGCTGCTGCGCCGCTATGTGCATGGCGACGGGGTGGACGATCCCATGGTGTGGGTCGAGGGCGCGGGCACGCGCAATCACCTGTTCAAGGACGAGCGCGGCTCGGTGATCGCAGCCGACACCGGCTCGGCGGTTGCGACCATGCGCTATGACGAATATGGCGCCCGCGACGCCAGCGCCTCGTACAGCGGCCGGTTCCAGTACACCGGCCAGACCTGGATGCCGGAACTCGGCCTCTATTACTACAAGGCCCGCGCCTACAACCCCGACCTCGGAAGGTTCATGCAGACCGATCCCATCGGGACCAAGGATCAGGTCAACCTCTATGCCTATGTCGGAAATGATCCGTTCAACAGGAGCGATCCGAGTGGAACATTTGGAAGCTGCGCGGAATTCATGGATCGCGCGGGCGGTTCAGCGTCCTGCACAGATTTTAGCGGTGACTGGGATGCTGACGGCACCAAGGATTGGGAGGAAGAGTACCTAAATCATGCGCCGCCGGCCCCGCCCCCCAGCGGTGCGGCGGGGGTGCCCACTGACCCTTCGGGCGACCCAAATGGGGAACCATATGTGCCGGATTCGGCTCTCCCGCTTGGGTCACGCCAAATCTTGGCTGGCAGAGCTCCAGTCGTGGACAACGGCGAGGTGAAAGTTGTTCTGGAAACTCCGGCCGGCTATACGGCACATCCTCTGCCGGCAGGGGGTGGGCTGGTGCTGGCCCCGAAATCTTGGACTCCAGCAAGCGGATTTGCCAACACGATTAGAGTACAGCCAGCCGGGACCGGCTCCGCGAAGGCGGGAAATCCTTACGCTTCTCAATACCCAACTGGCTACTACATAGTTTACAATTCTACTGGACAGCCGATCTCGCCTTACTCCGGCCGTACGATGGGCAGAGACAAAATGCACAATCCATTTTCCGTTGTGACGCCGCCCTTGGACATTCTTGGGTGGATGATGGGGTGGTTCAAATAGTGAGCAGAAACTTAGATTGGCTGACCGGCGGGGTCGTCGAAAACATCCACCTGAATTCCATTCAGATTTCGCTGGATGGGAATGATTTTGAGATCGCGTGGAATTCCTCGTTCAGGATCATAAGAAACGGGTACGCGGGCGACTTAGTGGTCGCGCCTTTTAGTGGGAGCGTTCTGGCCGCCTGTGGCCTCGTCGAGCTCCTCGGTCTTGAACTACTAGGCGTAGATTTTGAGCAAGGCGCGTTTGTTGTAAGGCTTGCCGGGGACAACAAATTGTTAGTCACTTCGGATGGCGTGGAATCCGGCTACGTACGATCAAAGGTGGGGGAGGGACGTATCGAAGTCCTCGTCCAATGAAACGTTCGGTATCCTCCTGCGCCTAGTTCGGCAGCCGTAGATGGGAAGAATTGCCGGGCATCAAGCGCGCCGGGTATCGTCTCCCACGCGCCAGTCAGAGGCGGCAACGCCAGGAAACGCCGGGACACAGCATGCGACGCCCTGAGACGGCGTGCAGCTCCCTGCAACGCCTCCCGTCTCAGCTGCTCGACGTCGGTCAGGAAGGCGCTTCACGGCGCGCGGCGCAGGCGCCATACTTGCCGCAAGCATCCGTGCCCGATCTTTGACATCTTGCATCAACGACCACGCCCGGCGGCCCGAAAACCGCATCAAGAGAAATCTTGCGCCGTGCGCGGAGCCGCAACGGCCGGCGCCAGCGTAAAGCCCATGACGTGACCCCCGTTTTTCATCCAGCGATAGCGAGAGTCCTTTGCTGATTTGGGCCTTCGTTGTGGTCGTCGGCAAGAGGCCGGGGCGCGGAGCCCTGGCGTAGCGCAGCGACCCGGCCGGCTCCCGAGCGCAGCTGCATAGTCCTTGGGCGTCATCCAGCCGAGCTTCGAGTGCGGCCGCTGCTCGTTGTAGTCCTGCGCGCCAGGCTGCCAGCGCCACGCGGGCATGCGGCAGCGACCGGAACAGCGTCTCGTTGAGCAGCTCGTCGCGCAGCCGGCCATTGAAGCTCTCGATGAAGCCGTTCTGCTGCGGCTTGCCGGGCGCGATGTAGTGCCAGCCGACCTTGCTGTCGTCGGCCCAGCGCGAGGATCGCATTCGAGGTGTACTCCGTGCCGTTGTCGCTGACGATCGATCGCGGGCCGGCCGCGCCGGCTGATGACGGCGTCCAGCTCGCGGGCGACCCGCAGGCCCGAGAGCGAGGTGTCGGCCACCAGCGCCAGGCATTCGCGCGTGCAGTCGTCGACCACCGCCAGGATGCGGAACCGGCGACCGTCGGTCAGCTGGTCGGAGACGAAGTCCAGGCTCCAGCGCTGGTTGGCACGCAGCGGCGTCTCCATCGGCCGCCTTGTACCCACGGCCCGCTTGCGCCCGCCGCGCCGGCGCACCGTCAGCCGCTCCTCGCGATAAATCCGCTGGACCCGCTTCTGGTTCACCAGCCGGCCCTCGCGCCGCAGCAGCACGTGCAGGCGCCGATAGCCGAACCGCCGCCGCTCCTGCGCCAGCGCCCTCAGCCGCTCGCGCAGCTCGCCATCGTCCGGCCGCGTGGCCTCATAGCGAACGCTTGTCCGGTCGGTCCCGATCACCCGGCACGCCCGCCGCTCGCTCATCTCGAAGGCCGACTGCAAGATGTGCCGCAGCCTCTCGTCGCGCCGCGGGCGTCACCACTTTTTTCCCAGGAGATCCTTCAACGCCGCATTGTCCAGCATCGTGTCCGCCAGCATCCGCTTCAGCTCGCTCGTTCTCATCCTCCAGCGCCTTCAGACGCTTGGCCTCAGAGACGTCCATGCCGCCAAACTTGGCCTTCCACTTGTAGAAGGTCGCCGAGCTGACGCCGTGCTTGCGGCAGATGTCCGCCGTCGCAACACCCGCCTCATGCTCCCGCAAGGATCGCGATGATCTGCTCTTCCGTGAACCGTGACTTCTTCATTTTCCGTCCGTCCCTTCCTTGGGTCGGACTCTAGCCATCTCTGGAGGAATTTCAGGGGGTCACGTCAATGCGCACAGTGGTGGCTTGGGAAATCTGCATACGAGGATAAGTGGAATTTCCGCCTGAGATCGGCATGATTGCCGACCGCGACAGCGTCGATGAGAAGACGACCGCGCCGGAACCACAGCCCGGCTTGTCAGGCGAATGCGGGGTAGGCCGCGATCCGCGGTGAGAAGACGATGTCGGAGCTGGCGCTACATCCTTACTGAAAGATCTTTATTCCGCTCGCCGCCTGCATCCATGCAGTCCAAACCCCGATCGCCAGAAACGGACCAAACGCCAGGGGCTGGTTGATCGCGGCGGGCCTGCGAAGCAACGCCAGGACGCCCGCAAACGCAAGCGCCGCCAGTGCCGCGCCGATCATGACCCAGGGCAGCGGCGCCCATCCCAGCCAGGCGCCGGCGGCGGCGAACAGTTTCGCATCGCCTTGTCCCAGCCCGGTCCGGTTTCGCATTTGCCTGTAGGCCCGTGCAACGAGGGAAAGAAAAACATACCCGCAGGCCGCGCCGATCGCATGGCGAAGCAGGATGTCAGGGCCCGAAAGAGCGGCGATGCCCAGGCCAATGACGAGCAGACCCAGCGTCAGGATATCTGGCAAAATAAGCCGGTCGATGTCGACGGCCGAGGCCCAGGTCAATCCAATCGTCAACAGGGCGCCCTGGAGTTGCGTTTCAGATGGCGCGAGGATGAGGCACGCAGGACTCAGAATTCCCGCGGCCAGGGCGGCCATGAGCCCCTTGCGAGGACTGAGACGAAGGGAGTCAATCGGGCTGGAGTTCAAGGCAAAACTCTACTGCTTGAACATTTCAACGCGGCGGGGTGGTGTCGCGCCGCCGAAAATCACGGCAGAAGCCTCGATATCAGTGACGACGCCGATCGGCGTTTCATCACCCTTCTTCACCACAACCGATTGACCTCCGACAATGAGGTTGGCCCGGGTCTCGTTGCCGACCTTGAAGATGCCCGCCAGCCGAACTTCGATTGGGACCTCCGGCGCGGCTGGACCTGCATTGCGAGCAAAGGGGCTTCGGTCGCGCGCAAATGGCGAGCGTCCAAGCAGGCTGGGACCGGCGCCGGCGCCAACCTGGGGAAGAGCCGTTGTCGATGGAGCAGGGAGGGAGGCCAGTGGCGCTTCGGTGGGTACGTCAGGCGATAGTCTGAGTCCCACAACAGCGGCCGCAGCGAACCCAACAACCGCCAGGCCGCCAAGTGCGCGCAGGATCACGCTCATGATGCGCTTCCTTCGGCTCGCCAGGCGCGACCCACGTGCAGCGTCACGCGAAGGAAGATGTCCGGGCGAGGTCCATCGCCCTTTTCGATGTCCAGCCTGCGGATCAGGAGCACAGGCCTTAGCGCCTCAATCTCCTGCAGAAGGTCGACCAGGGCCTGAAGGTCGCAGGAAAACGTCATGTCGACCCAGACCCCTTTGCCGACATCCCCGAGATACTCGGCGGCAAGCGGCCGGACAGACTGAACGGCTACGCCCGCGCTACGGGCCACGCGGTCCAGAGTCGATTGCAGTGCGATCTGGGCTTCGGCCTCGTCGAGGTGGATGGAGGAGAGATCATCTGGATCGTAGAGAGGTCCCCTATCCTCTGGTGCTTGGAGCACGCGCTCATACTTCGCGAGCTTGGCTTCGACGGCGCGGCGTTCGGCAAGAGCCTCGGCAAGCGGATAGGCTGTCGCTGCAACGGCAATGCCGAGGCCGACACCCAGAAGGACCAGGGCGGCGAGACGCTGCAACGCCGGGTGGAGGGTTCTTCGCCTCATTGAGGGAGCGCCTCCCGCGGTCGAAGCAGCAGCTCGAATGTTTGAGGCGCCGGCGGCGCAGCCGCCGCAATCGATCCGGCGAGCTCGACGCTCCAGGCTTTGGCGCCGGCGGACATCGCTTCGATGGCCGCTGTCGCGTTGGGGCTGTGCGCGGTGATCGTTACCTGATCTGGCGCCCAGCGCACGCTCGTCCACCAGGCCTCGGCCGGCGTTGCTGCGTTGAATGCGGCGAGCGCCTCCATCACTGTTCCGGCGCGGCGCTTGAGAATTCCGCGATCGATAAGCGTGCGCGCCACTTCACCCTCGCGACGCGCCGTCTGCGCTGCGACAGCGGCCCGGCGCAAAGCGCGCTCCTCATCCGCCAGTGCGCGTGTTCCCTGCTCCATGTGCGCCGTCCAGACGGCGACCGCGGTCGCAGCGCTTGCAGCGACCGCCGCCGCTAAGAGCCCGTCGAGCACCAGCGCGCGGCGGCGTTGGCGAGTTGATCGTGGAGACAACAGTGCGGCCGTTCGCTCGCCGTCTGGCACAAACGCGATGTGGCGGGCGCCGCGGCGGCGCGCTGCTGCTTCAACTTCGTCAAGCTGGGTGCGGCGCGCCATCACCAGGGAATAGGTCAAGTACCCGTCGTTTTCCCTCTGCCGCGCGGTCGCGATGATCTGCAAGGACGCCGGATCCAGGGGTACGAGGTCATGCAAGCGCAATCTGATCGCGCGCGCATGAGCCTCGGAATTGCCGGGCGGAAGCATCAGCTGCGCAGAAAAGCAATGCTTGTCTGGAAGCGATACCTCGATGCGACGTGGAAGCCGACGTATGTTTCCTTCCAGAACGTCCAGCGATATCTGCTTCGGCCTCGGCGCTCTAAAGAAGCTCGTAACCTGATCGGTCCACCACCGGATCGCTTGGGCAACCGGATCGAGCCGGTCAAAGGGACTAGGTAGAAGGTCGATCGACGGGGTCATCGGCAGTCTCGCGAAACCGTGTCGAACCGGCAGTCAAACGGCGTCTGCCGCCTTGGAAGGACCACCGCCAGCGGCGGCTCGCCTTTGGCGGCCGTCAACAGGACAGCGCCGCTCGGCAGCATCTCGAATGTCGCGGCTGAGGGCATGCGCAACGACCGGGTTATGACCGGCGATGTCCATTCAAGCCAGCGTTGCCGATCTGCCCGTGTCGTCAGCTCGGCCCGGACCTCGTGGGATCCGATCCGCGCAAAAAGCCTCGTTGGCGTGACCTCGAGGCTATCCGGATCGGCGCGTTCGAGCTCACCCATCAGGCTCGCAACCAGGCGATTCGTACGCATGTCGGCAATCGCGTCTTTCACGCGAACGCTGGACAGAGCATATCTCCGGGTCACATCCGCAAGGCCCACAATCAGCATCGATGCGACCAAAAGCGCTGCCACGACCTCTGTCAGCGTGAAGCCGGCTTCGTTGCTGGTTGCCTCGTTAGGACGGTGAGATGCGGAGCGCTTCAAGGCGCGTTGTCCTCTTCGTTTGGAGACTGGTCCACGACACGTTGACTTCGATCCTTCGGATGCCGGGATAGGTTTCGCCGGCTGGGCCGATGGAGCGCGTCCAGGCGAGGCGCGCCTCGCGAACCTCGCCGCGGAGCGGAAGATCTTCTAGATTGTTCGCAGCAAGAGCCTCGACGATGAGAAGCTGAGCCTGCCGAAGCGCCAGATCGCGAAACCGGGTTTCGTTCCCTCGGGCATTGGCCACCGACAAGGCCGTCATCAGGCCGGCGGCCGCAATCGCGGCGACGGCCAGCGCCGCCACAGCCTCGACCATCACGAAACCATCCTCGCGCGCGACGCCCTTCATTGCACGCCCTCGCCCAGTTGCGACAGGCCGGTCAGGAAGGCGCTCATCAACCATCCGGTAAAGCCGCCCATCAGGAGGATCAGCACAGGGCCGGCCGCCGCCGCCGCCTGGTCAAGGCGGCGCAGCGCGCGTTCGACCGCCAGATTGCCGGCCCGGGTCAGCATGTCGCCAACTGCGCCTGTCTCCTCGCCGACGCGCACAAGCCTTGCGAGTTCAGGCGAAGCGCCTTTCAGAGAGCTGAGGGCGGAGGCGACCGTGCGTCCGTCGCGCAACGCATTACCGGCACGGGCAAAGCGGCCTCGCCATTCACTGTTGGGCGCAGAGCCTGCGGCAAGGTCGAAGGCTGTGGATGCCGCAGCGCCGCCTGCTAAAAGCGCGCCAAGAGTGCGGGCAAAGGCGCCGCAATTGATGTCGCGGACGATCTCCTTTGCGATAGGAGCGTTGGCGCGAACCCTGGCCAGGAACTCGCGAAGCGGCGAGCGCCGCGCGGCAATGACCACGGCAATGACCACCGCCGCAGATCCTGCAAGAATAAGAACGCCGAAACGCTGAAGACCTTCTCCGGCGGCGAGGATGAATTTGAGGCCAGCAGGCGGGTTCGGCGCATCTTCCAGAAGCGGCGCGATCGCCGGACCGGCGACGGCGGCGAGAACGATGAGGGCGAAAATGGACAGCACGGCCAGAAAGGCCGGATAGGCGAGTGCGCCTGCGATCCGCTTGGCGAACTCCGCCTGGCGGCGCAACAGCTCAGCTGCAAACCGAAGCGTGCCGCCAAGTCGGCCTGACGCCTCGCCGGCGCGAGCCAGTTCGGCGGCAAAGGCAAGGTCGCCTGTGTCATCCACACGCGTTGCCCGGCCGAAGTCCGAGCCGGCATCAAGACGCTCCGCCATCATGCGGGCAAGCTGCGCGGCGCGCGGCGTCGATGCTCCGCCCGAGAGGACGTCGAGCGCCCGGCGCAACGGCACGCCGGCATCGTGCAAGGCTGCAAGGTCAAACAAAAATGTCGCAAGCTCACTACGCGAAATGCTGGCGCGAGCGGTGTTCGCCTTGGCTTGTGCAAGATGCGTGGCGGTCTCGCCTCGCGCCGCCAGGGTTCTGACAGCTTCGCCCTTCGATACGGCTTCGACAAGGCCGCGTCGGGTCCGGCCCGTTGTCGTCAAAGCAGAGTAGCGGAACTTTGCCATCACCTATCCCGACAAGGCTCGAAGAACTTCGGAGGACGTCGTAAGCCCGGCAGCGACCTTCGATGCGCCGTCGTCGAGGAGCCGCGTGGATAGGTCCGTTTCCGCGGCATGATCGATACTGCCGGAGTCGCGCAGCTGCGCGAGGAAGGCCTCGCTTGCCTCGAACCCCTCGGCGATCGCAATTCGCCCGGCAAAGCCGTTTTGCAGGCAGCGTGGACAGCCGGTTGCGTCACACACCCTGGTAGTGCTGGTAAGACCTAGCGCCGTTTGTTCAGACGCACTTGCCGCGCGCTCCCGGCGACAGTGCGGGCACAGCCGTCGGACCAGTCGTTGCGACACTGCGCCGCGAAAGCACGACGCCAGCTGAAATGGCTCGACGCCCATATCCAGAAGCCGTGGCACGGCGCGCGGTGCGTCGATGGCGTGGAGTGTTGCAAGGACAAGGTGTCCCGTGAGAGCGGCCTGCACGGCGGCGCGCGCCGTTTCTCCGTCACGAATCTCGCCGACCAGAATGACGTCCGGGTCCTGCCGCAGAAAGGCTCGGATCGCCGATGGGAAGGTGACGCCGGCCTTCGGCGCACTCTGGACCTGGGTCACATGGTCGAAATGGAATTCGACCGGGTCTTCGATCGCAAGGATCTTGCGCGATGTCATCCGCATCGCTTCGAGGCCGGCATAAAGGGTCGTTGTCTTGCCGGATCCTGTAGGGCCCGTGACCAGAAAGAGCCCGTGCGGCCAGCTGATCGCGCGCTGCAGCAAGGCCCGCTCGGCCGATGAAAATCCCAACGTCTCGAAATTGAGCTTGACCTCGCCGCGGTCAAGAATGCGCAAGACAGCGGCCTCGCCGTTGACCGAGGGGACGATCGAGACCCGAAGGTCGATCGGCCGGCCGCCGACGACGATCGTTGTGCGTCCATCCTGGGACGTACGTCGCTCGCCAAGGTCGAGGTCGGCGAGCACCTTGATGCGGGCGAGCACTGAAGCAGCCGCGGCCAGCGGTTCCTCGGCTACGGTTTCAAGAACGCCATCGACGCGGAAGCGCACGCACAAGGTGTTCGAGCGAGGCTCGACATGCACGTCGGAGGCCCGCCGTTCGACGGCGGTGGCAAGCCAGCCCGCAACACGGCGGGCGACCGGCGCATCACGATCGAACTCAAGGGCTGCGTCGGCGCGGCCCTGATCGCGCTCGGCGACTTCTTGCGCCCACGCTTGCCCAACATCCTCATAGGCTTCTGAGAACATGCGGCGCTGGTCGGCCGCACGCAGGACGGAGACGATGACCGGCCGTTGAAGAGCGAACAGCACGC
Organism: uncultured Alphaproteobacteria bacterium; assembly: GCA_963718145.1. Classification (GTDB taxonomy): domain Bacteria; phylum Pseudomonadota; class Alphaproteobacteria; order Caulobacterales; family Hyphomonadaceae; genus UBA7672. The sequence continues at coordinate 177,068 of CAVQYJ010000001.1, forward strand.
CTCGAACGGCTTCCTCGTCGAACGGATCCACCATGCCAATCAGCATGTCCTCACCGTCGCCTTTCAGGACGACACAGCGATGCGCGCGCAGGAAGGATGCTGAAAGGGGCTCGATCTCGCGCTCGACATCGCCTGTGGCGGCCGGCGCGCCCGAGATGGCGAGAAAGGCGGCCTGGAGATCGGCATCGCTAACTGCGCCGAGCCGGTTAAGGACAAGCGGCAACGGCTCGCGGCTATGTTTGGAGGCGCTGGCCGCTGCTGCTTCGGCATTGGCCGAAAGGCCAGCGTTCGCACGCAGCCAGCCAAGAACCAGATCATAAGGAGAGGGTGGATCGGCAAGGACAAATGATGAAGGTTCAGCCGCCGGCAGCGCGCCCTCAGCTTCGGAGGACTGAAGCGGGTATGGACCATCGCGCGGCGCCATGACTCACGTCGACCGGATGTCGGCATCAGCGCCTTCTCCACCTTCGGCGCCGTTCGCGCCGAGGGACAGGATCGAGGGCGGGAGGTTGGCCGATGCCGGCGGGACAATCAGGAATTTGCGTCCCCATGGGTCGACCAGTGTCCGGGTTGAACGGACGTAGGGACCGTTCCAACCAGTGGTATTGGCGGGCGCAACAAACAAGGCGTCGACGCCTTCCTCGGGCGTCGGGTAGCGATGCATGTCGATATAGAAATCATCGAGCGCTGCAGCCAGAGTGTCGACATGCAGTTGAGCCGTGCGGGATTTGGCCGTGTTGAAGCGCCCAAGGATCTGCGGGGTTACGGCCGCCGCGATCAGCGCCAGCACAACGATGACCACGAGCAGTTCGGTGAGGGTGTAGCCTGCTTCAGCGCTGGCTTTGGGCGTCTTGTCGGTCATGACAGGCCTCCTCTCCCGAACCCCGCGAGGCTCTCCAGTCGAGAACTTTTGCCGGCGCACCCGGATCGCCGGTCATCAACACGACAGCGGTCAAACCGGGACCTGACTGATCTGCTAGCCGGACGTCAATCGAAAGTCTGGCGCCGGAGCCGGGGCGGCCAAACTCTCGTGCAGGTGTGATTTCCTTCGAGTACTCCGCCTGACCCCCGAACACCGTCAAGATCGAATGAAAGCAATCTGCTTCGACCTCGACGGGCAGGACATCATCAAGCAGTCTGGCGGGCTTCAAGTTTGCCCTCTTCGCCCGTATGGCGGCAAGCACGGCATTGCGTTGACCTATGTCCGGGACTTTGTCTTTCAAAAGGGATTCGATGCTTTCAATCGGAGCGGCGTTGACGTCGAGCTTGTCGTTGTCCCATGCAAGGCGCACGTCGACCGAACGTCCCAGTACGTCCACAACCGCCCTGTCGCCGCTTGTAGCAAGCTGCCGCCGTCTTGGATCCATTGCGAGTTGCGATCCGATCACGTCGACTGCCGATTTAAGAACGAGATTGTTCACAGCGTCTGTCTCGGCTTTTCGCGACCGATTTCGGCCTTCACTCGATGCAGCGACCAATGCGGCCGCAACCAGGCTTAGCGAGAGCAGGACCGCAAGGGCCGAGGCAAGGACATATCCCTCTTCCTGTCTCGTCATCGCCGTGGCGCCAGATCGGATTCAAGTTTACGAAAGGCCTGTCGCAACTGATCGGTTGCTTCGACCGCGGCTGCGCCATCAACCAGGATTCGCGGGGTCAGGAATACGATCAGTTCGGTTCGCTCGATCAGGTGCGAGTCGGTCCGGAAAAGCTGGCCCAGCAAGGGAATGTCCTTGAGGATCGGTATTCCGGTAACGCCTGCCGTACGATTGGTCGAGATGAGCCCTCCCAGCGCAACGGACTTGCCCGATGGGACCAATAGCTTGCTCGCAATCTTTCGCTGCTGGATTGTCGGAGAGTCGATGCCCGAAGAGGTCGTGCGCGCAACCTGAGATACTTCCTGCGCGACATCGAGCTGGACCATGCCGCCGGCGCGGACTTGCGGCGTCACTTCGAGAATGACGCCGGTGTCGCGATAGGTTGTCTGATTGACGATGGGCGCGCCAGGGTCCGTCACAGAGATCGCCGTCTGTGTGACGATCGGGACCTGGTCGCCAATCTGAAGATTTGCCATCTCGTTGTTGAGCGCCATCAGGCTGGGCCGCGAGACGACCTCGACTTTTGTCACTGACGACAAAAGGTTGAGCGCGGCTTCGATGTCCACGTTGAGGTAGGTGAGCGAGAAGCCCGGAAACTGGCTTGTCACCTGCCCACTGGGCGCATCTGTGAAGGTCCCGGTGAACCGGTCCTCGATGCCGCTCCAGTTGACGCCGTATTGCAGTTCATCATCGAGCGTCACCTCAACGATCGCGGCCTCAATCAGGACCTGAGGGACGGGCTGGTCCAGGGCCTCCAACAGGACCCGTGCTTCAGCAAGCTGGCCGCTGTCGCCGCGGACAATGACGACGTTCTGCGCCAAGTTGACGGAAACCGATTGAGATGACGTTTGCGCCGCGGCAGGGCTTGCTGGTTGTGTAGGCGTTTGCGCAGGACTGCCGCGCAGCTCGCTCTCGCGACCTAGTGGCTCCCGGCCAAGGCTCGCTTGGGTGGTGGGCGCCTGGCCGGCGCCCGAGAGCGAGGCCGCCAAAGTGTCTGCGCCAACATGCTTTGCCCGATAGATCAGTAGGCCTGCCGCGACATCAATGCCGGCAACATCCAGTTTTTCGATCCAGGACCGGACGACCGGGATGATTTCAGGTGCGCGCGCCAGAACGATCAGTGTCGAGAGACGTGGCACGGGGATAAAATCGACCTGGCCAACGGCAGATCCAAGTAACGGCCTTAGCTCGCCCACCATTTCCAGCGGCGCGATGTTCGAAAGCTTGAACGAGGCTGTCGACACCTGTGCGAACCAGTCGACGTCGAACATGGCGGCCGCTGACGATGCCGCTGTGATGGCGGCCTCATCGCCACGTACGATCAGGAATCGTCGGCGATCATCGATCACAGGCGTTGTGGCGGATGGCGCAAAAGGCGCGATCAAAGGCGCAAGCTGCGATGGCGGAATATGGCGCGGCGTCAGGACGACAACACCCCCGCCTGGCGGCGAGGGTTGGCCGGGGTCGATGGCTGCGGCCTGCACCGATGCGCCTTGCGCCGATGCGCGCGCAACAGCGACGAAGTCTCCACGGTCAATGACTGCGATGCCAAGCGGAAGGAGAGCAGCTCGCAACGCCTCGATCGCGGCAAGGCGTGATTGAATGTTCTCGACGCGCATGGTGACGAGACCGGAGACGTCCGGCGCGATCGAATAGTCGATCCTCAGGAATTCGCCGAGGATCTGGTTCACCACCATCGCGATATCGGCGCCGACATAGGTGGCCGAGAATGGGGCCTCGGTCTGAAAATCGACAGCGCTGATCGGATTCGCAGATTGTCCGCGCTGCACAAACTGCCCAGGGCGGACTTGTTGCGCGGCCGTCGGCGCTTGTTGGGCTTGCTGCGCGAGCGTTGGGGCGGCGACAGCAAGGATTGCGCCGAACCAAACACCAAACGCAACGGGCTTGGCCATCTGCAATCCGTATGCGGAACACACGCTCCAGCATCTTGTTCGGGGCTGGGCGCGTGTCGCAAGCAAGACAGACATGACGACCCCACAACCGCAGAGACCGACTGTCGATTGGATCAAGGGGAATCACAAGTCTCTTGACGGTGATCACGGAGCGGAAAATGTCGGCCATATCCGTCTCCGTCCGCAACCAGACGTCTGTGATTGCTCCCACGCCAGAGCCTCGCGCCAGGGGATCAATTTAGCCGGCCACGACAACCTGCACGAGCTGGAAATAGTCCAATGACGTGCATGTGCCGACGAGTTGAACCTGCTTTCCCATCTGCTTGGCATACATGAGCAGGGCGAAGAGTTCCTTGGCGTTGTTGATATTGGAATAGAAGTACGCCCAATTCGCGCCAGCGCAGGAGGCGGCGCCCCAGCCAATATCGCTCGAGACGTAGAAGGTGGAAGTACCTGTTCCGCCCGAAGTCAGCTCCAGCATGCCAATTGTGCGCACGGCCGTCGCTTCCTCGGCAAGTGCTGCTCCGGATGCCCCCGCCCAGGCAACCATGGATAGGCAGACAAATCGCAACGCCGACCCCGCAGATTGTCTGAGCCGCTTGTTCAACATGCTGGTTCCTTTCATTCGATTGGAGTCGGGGAGAGGTTGGCTGCCGACGCCGACAAGAACTCTCTGCGTGCTTTGAGGGCCGGCTTGCGGTCTGGAAGATTGGCCATCCCTGTTGCGAGTTTCCTATTCAACCCAAGATGATGGTCAGCCAAGGTACGATCGAGTCATTGCTCGGCGGCGAAGGCGGAGGTGGTGGCGAAGGCGGAGGCGTAGAAATTACGCTGACGCGGTTGTCGGCTGCATCATAGGCGTAAGTCGTTTTGGCCCCGTCGGTATGCTCGACCTCCACCAAGCGGCCTAATACGTCGTAGCGGTACTTGGCTGTCTGAGCGAATGCCTGACCCGACAATCCAAGAACGCCAGCAACCAGCAGGCATCCGATTTCGGGAGTCCAGTTCGAGCGAGGCATCGATGCTATCCCCCATCGCGACCCTTTGGTCGAAATTCATCTCACGAATGAAATCGCGATGAAAGAGGGCGGCGGTCGCAATCCACCGTTTCATTCGCTGGGCGATACGCGGGAGCCGTTGACTTCCAATTGGCCCCCGCGCCAAACTTGAATCGTTGGAGGTTGGGAAATCCGAAATGGCAACCGCGCGGATAGGCATCGTACTCGGCGCTAGTTTCCTGGTTTTCTTCGCGAGCCCAACCGCACGCGCTCAGGTCGTGCGACTCTGCCCAAGCCTCGACGGCGCCGCGCGCGCGGCGTGTTTCGCATCGGCGTCGGCGCCTCCGAGCAAGGCGCCTGTGATCGCCGCTGCGCAAAGATGCCCGAGCCTACCAGAGCCATCTCGCGCTGCCTGCTTTGCCGCGGACAACGAACGTAACGCGGCGCGAGACAGGCAGGTCAAGAGTTCAGGACCTGTGATTTCTCGCGGTGCGCCTTGTGCGATGTTGCCAGAGGCAGCCCGAGCAAGTTGCCTGGCGCCGTTAGGGTTCAAGTCGGGCGCTTCAGGAGCCGCCGCAACACCGGCGCCCGTTGCGACGGCCTTGTGTCCCAGTCTGCCTGCGGCAGAGCGCGAAGCCTGCTTCACTGCGGGCAATGTCGCTCGAGGCGCCGCCGCGGCTGTCGTGCCGCCTCCTGTGCGACTAGTGGGGCCGGTGCAATGTCCAAGCTTGGAGCCAGCGTTGCGAGAGGCCTGCTTTCGGTCAGGCAGATGATTGCGTCGCTTACACCAGTTTTCACGAGGATTGGAGCGCGTCGAGAGAGGTAGTGACTAACCAGAGCAAGGAGCAAGGACACTTCGTCGATTTCTTGTGCTCGCGCTGACGTAGGCTGGATGACGGCGCCGGCACCCGTGCCAACGACGCTGCTTTGCTCCAAAAGAGGAATAGGTTGATCGACCAGATTCATCTTTGCGGTTGCGACTCAAGACCGTTGAATGATCATTGTGGGACAGTCAGCGATGAGATTTACCTGCTTTTTTCCAACATCCAGCTATTGCCCGGTGCCATTTTTGACGGGTGGGTCTTAAGCTTTGCGGGCCGTCGGATGATCGTCGTGATGAATGGTGGCGCAGTGAGTTGAACTACCGAAGTTTTGTCGCGGTTGTTTTTTGCAGTTGAGGCTTGGTCGCGATCGTGTCGCGTAGCAGAGCCCTGCGTCGAGCTGGGCTGGGGAGATGGCTGCTGTGATCACAGCGAAGGACATGCAGAACTTGCGGAACTTTGTCTTTTCGGCACGTCGACCCATGGCGACGACGAGGCTCTTCCTGGCGGTTCTGATCTATCTGGGATTTGCGGCCAGTTCTTTCGGTCAACAGATTCCGTCCGAGGCCGATGGTCTGCATCCGCCGCTATTTGAAATCAGTCGACAGCAACGGATTCTCGATCGAGGAAGCCTCGTTCTCCGCAGCCACGACAGAGGTCGTCATCGGAAAACCCGGCGCCGGCGGCCTGGTTTACGGAAGACGGTTCCTCGGGAAATATGTTGCAGATGGCGGGTTTGGAACCGCCTTCGACGGTTGGGGCAACACGCTCTATGGCGCCATATCCGCGCAGTTTACCCCCGACAACCAATCACAAGGAACCGGAACGTATGGCCCATACTATGTGAGCTTTCTGGGTCAGGGAGATGGTTTTTCCTGCGGCCCAACGGGTTTTGCCCCGCTCTTTCCTTCTGGTTCAACGCTTACCTATGTCGGGAACGGCGGCGACGTGCGGCTGAAGTACGTGCGCTCCGACGGGACAGAAGCCTATTTCTATGCTGAGGGGGCAGCAGGCGATCCTCCGCATGCATGCCTCAACGCAGGGGTTATCGAGAAGGTCATCAAGCCCGATGGCGAGATCATCACCTGGACCTACGTGGACAACTATACGGGCTACCTGAGTGATCCATTCCATACTTATCCTCCCGCGCGAATTCAGGCGGTCAGCAACAATCTCGGTTATCAAATCCACTTCGAATACGCGACCTATTCGCCAGGGGCCAGCAATCTCAGCAAGGTCTATGGAATAGATATGAGCATCGTCAGTTGCGCGCCTACGGCGTACCAATGTTCAGTATCGAATGAGTGGCCTTCGGTTACCTACAGCGACACGATCGAGGGGTCTTCGCCGAACAACACCATCGTCCACACAACGACGGACAATTTGGGACGAACGACCCGCTACTACTTTCCATCAGATGGCGCCCTGATTGTGCAGCGATACACGCTCACCAGGATTTAGACCCCTCAGAACCTGGGGACTGACGACGTCACTGTCAGCTACGGGACGCAGCACAACTGCACCGCCAATGGAGTTATCCTTTCGCTGCGCGATGTGACGATTACCAACTCTAGGGGTTTATGGGCTTATGCTTACGCCACGAGTGGGAGCCATTGCCGCCTTCGAATTTCCGGGCCGAACACCTACCAACGCGAGTTGATGCTGACGAGCAATGGCGCTCCAGGGTTTCCGGTGCCAACCATGTGGGCGGTCGAGGACCGGAACTTCGTAAACGGTGCGTGGACCAATCCTACCCTGACCAAAATCTATTCCTATGACGGAAGCCACAGGGTCACCGGCGTCTCTGAAACCACAGCCCCTGGTACGATCAGCCACATCTATGACTATGACGCTCGGAGCAATCTAACTGCTGCACATCACACGCCGAGACCGGGACATGGACTAGTAATCGTTCACCAGTACGCATCTTACCCTGAGCCGACCGCGCTCGTGTGCTCCAACCCCAAGACCTGCAACAAGCCTCTTACGCTGACGGATGCGCGCGGCAATATTTCGACCTTCGCTTACGATTCCAATCATGGCGGGTTGCTGACGGCGACGAAGGCTGCGCCTGGGTCCGGGCCTTACGCGGGCATCCAGCCGCAGGTGCGCAACACCTACAGCGACAACGGAACCGCAATCGTCCGTCTGGCCTCGACCTCGACCTGCGCCACGACCGGCTCGTGCGCTGGCGCGGCCGATGAGACGATTGTCGAGACGACCTACAATGCCAAGCGGATGCCGGCGACGGTGACGACGCGGGCGGGCAACAGCTCGATCAGTTCGACGGTGGCGATGACCTACACGCCGCAGGGCGATGCGGCGAGCGTGGATGGGCCGCTGCCTGGAGCGGCAGACACGGCCTACAGCTATTACGACTCGATGCGCCAGCTTCGCGCGGTGGTGACGCCGGATCCCGATGGCGGCGGCTCGCTGCTCTATCGAGTGAGCAAGACAACCTACGATGGCGATGGCAATCCCGTCACGATCGAGAAAGGCGAGGTTGCAACGCCTGCAGGCTGGGATTCGCCGACGGTCCCGATCCATGCGCGCTCGACATTGGAGTATGACAGCTTCGGACGGACGGTTCGCCAGAACCAGATCAACCTGGCGAGCGGCCTGCCGGAGACGGTGACCCAGACCAGCTATGACTCTGCGGGCCGGGTTGAGTGCGTGGCGCAGCGGATGAACTCGACTGTCTTTGGCTCTGCTCTGCCGGCCGCATGCGCGCAGGGCACAGCAGGCGCGTTCGGGCCGGACCGCATCGTTCGGACGACCTATGACGCCAATGGCGATCCGCTGGTGATCCAGTCGGGCTATGGCACCGCGCTGGTGCGCAACGAGCGGACGATGACCTATCTGGCGCCGGGTCAGGCCGGCACGCTGAAGGACGCCGCCAGCAACCTCACCACCCTGGAATATGACGGGTTCGACCGGCTGAAGAAGACGCGCTATCCGGTCGCGACCGGCGGTCCCAACTTGAGTTCCACGACGGACTTCGAGGAGCTGGGGTACGATGCAGCCGGCAACATCACGTCGGAGCGCCGGCGCGACGGGCTGACGGTTGCAAACACCTACGACAATCTCAACCGGCTGAGGCTCAAGGACTTCTCGGACGCGACGCCGGACGTCACCAACTCCTACGACAATCTCGCCCATCTGGTGACGGCAAGCTCCAGCAGCGGGAACGTGTCGTGGGCCTATGACGCGCTGGGCCGGGTGACCTCCGAGACGCAGCCCAATGGCGCGGTCTCATACGGATACAACTCTGCGGGCCAGCGGACCCAGCTCACCTGGCCCGGGAGCAGCTTCGCGGTTCACTACCAGTATTACGACGATGGTGCGCTGAAGCTGATGGGGCTCAACGGCGCGTCCGATGTTCTGGCGACGTTTTACTACGATGAGCTGGGCCGCAGGAAGTCGGTCTGCCGCAGCGCCGGGACATCGTCCGCCTGCAGCGGCGGGGCCCGCACCTTCTACGGCTATGACGCGGTCTCAAGGCTTGCCGGCCTGAGCCACGATCTCCTGACCAGCGCCTCGACCTACGATCTGTCGACCACGTTCACCTACAGCCCGGCGAGCCAGCTCACGAGCCGCGCGGCGTCGGCCTCGACCTATGAGTGGCCCTTTGTCCAGGCGTTTAGCGACGGCTACACGGTCAACGGCCTCAACCAGTATGCCTCGGTCGCAGGGCAGAGCCTCACCTATGACGGCCGCGGCAACACCACCAACGACACGACCAAGGCCTACAGCTACGACGCCATGAACCGGCTGACCGGCTCGCCCACCAATGGCGCCTCGGCGGTCTACGATGCGACCGGCCGGCTCGTACAGATCGCCCAGGGCGGAGCGACGACGCGGTTCCTCTATGATGGCACGCGGCTCATCGCCGAATACGATGGCGCGGGCGCGCTGCTGCGCCGCTATGTGCATGGCGACGGGGTCGACGATCCCATGGTGTGGATCGAGGGCACAACCGCCCGCAGCCACCTGTTCAAGGACGAGCGCGGCTCGGTGATCGCGGCCGACACCGGCTCGGCGGTTACGACCATGCGCTATGACGAATATGGCGCCCGCGACGCCAGCGCCACCTACAGCGGCCGGTTCCAGTACACCGGCCAGACCTGGATGCCGGAACTCGGCCTCTACTCCTACAAGGCCCGAGCCTACAACCCCGACCTCGGAAGGTTCATGCAGACCGATCCGATCGGCACCAAGGATCAGGTCAACCTCTATGCGTATGTCGGAAATGATCCGCTGAACAAGAACGATCCGACGGGGATGTGCCCGTGGTGCATAGGTGCTTTTTTCGGCGGATTGATTGGCGGAACTGTAAATGCCGCATTTTATGCTCTTACTCCATCTGATGATCCCAAAACGTTGTTGGGCTTGCTTGCGAATTTCGGAGAAGGCGCTGCCGTTGGGGCGGCTGCTGGTAGTGGCGCTGGATTGCTGGCAATCGGCGGTACGGGTGGAGTTACAAATATCTTAGAGCAAACGGCGACAACTTTAGGTGTGGGTATCGAGAAAGGGAATGTGCCTGCTGCTTTTGAGGCGAAGATGGGCGGCACGAGTTCCGCGGATGTGCTGGTGACGATAGCCAAGGACGGCGCTTTTGGTACTTTGTCGACTATGGTCGGCGCGAAGATCGCTCCCGGTGTCTCATCCAAAATCGAGAACGCTCTGAATGCGATAACGGTCAACGCGGCCAAAGAGGCTTCGGATCGCGCTGTTGCTGCGATCGTTGTGGCAACTCCCAACGCTGCAAGAATCGGAGGAGATATCGTAGCTGGTGCAGCGGGACAACTGGGGACACTTCCAATTTGTAACGAAAATGCACGCGGCGAAATCGGAGGAGTTCCCGCATGTCGATAAAAGTAATAAAATTCGTTCTAAGAGATGGTCTAAGAATTCTGGCTATGTCGACGATTGTCGTTGTGTTGCTTTTCCTCGGCGCTGATCAGGGAATCAGGAAAACTCATCTTATCCCGCTCTATTGGTGGCTTGTCGTCTTCTTGGTCGTGGCTTCGATCATCACCATAATTAGGACTCTATGGTTTTTCTCTTTCGTATCGAAGGACGAAAAAGAACGTCGCGCGTTGCAGAAACAGATAATGACTACAAAAGAGCTGTACCAAATGTTCTGCGCGCGAACGAAACAGCCATCAAAATAGATTTGAAGTCGATGCCTATGCGGTCAACGGCCTCAACCAGTACACCAGCGTGGCGGGCGTCCCCATCAGCCATGACGTGCGTGGCAACACCACGAATGACGGGACCAAAACGTACGCCTACGACGAGCTCAACAAGCTCATGTCGTCGTCGAACGGGGCCGCGCTGGTCTACGACGCGAAGGGCCGGCTGCTGTCGGTCAGCCAGGCCGGGGCGACCACACGGTTCCTCTATGATGGCACGCGGCTCATCGCCGAGTACGATGGCGTGGGCGCGCTGCTGCGCCGCTATGTGCATGGCGACGGGGTCGACGATCCCATGGTGTGGGTCGAGGGCGCGGGCACAACCGCCCGCAGCCACCTGTTCAAGGACGAGCGCGGCTCGGTGATCGCGGCCGACACCGGCTCGGCGGTTACGACCATGCGCTACGACGAATACGGCGCCCGTGACGCCAGCGCCACCTACTCCGGCCGGTTCCAGTACACCGGCCAGACCTGGATGCCGGAACTCGGCCTCTACTCCTACAAGGCCCGAGCCTACAACGTAAGCGGGGCCGCGTGGCCGTTGTCGGCGTAGCTTGACGATCAGCGATGGCGTGATCAGGCGGCTTGTTTCTGATTGAGCTCTTGCAACGAGCGCTTGGTGTAGGCGTCCGCCCAGGGCAGCAGTTCTTCGAGCTTCGCCTCCGGCCATCCGTTGACCAGTTTGGTGAGAACGTCGGCGAGCCAGCTCTCGGCGTTGACCTGATTCAACTTACAGGTCTCGATGAACGAGGCCAGCATCGACCAATGCTCAGCGCCGTCATCACAGCCGGCGAACAGCGAGTTCTTGGCGGTGAGCTTGATCGGCCGCATGGCGCGCTCGACCGCGTTCGTGTCCATCTCGATGCGCCCGTCCTCAAGATAGAGCGTGAGGCCGGCCCAGTGGTTCTGGGCGTAGCGGATCGCCTGGGCGGTGTCGCTCTTGCCCGACACGATCTTGAGCTGGGCCGCGAGCCATTTTTCCATCGCCTCGATGAGGGGGCGGGCGTGGGTCTGGCGGCCTTCGCGACGCTCATCGGCGCTGCGACCACGCAAGCTGGCTTCAACGACGTAGAGCTCGGTGATGCGCCGCAATGCCTCTTCTGCAACCGGGGCGGGCGCCGGAGCGGCCGTCTTTTGGGCGTTGATAAACTGGCGTCGAAGATGAACCCAACAGAACGCGAGGGTGACGTCGTCGGCCATATTCCCTGGCCGCTTCTCGTTGGCGATCGTCTTGTAGGCCGCATAACCATCGCAATGGACGATGCCTTTGTAACCCTCGAGCAGCTTGAGCCCGTGGATGGCGCCGCGGCCAGGCGCATAGGCGTAGACCACGCCAGGCGGCTCCGGTCCCAGCCACGGTCGGTCATCGCGCGCGATCGCCCAGAAGTAGCCGGTCTTGGTCTTGCCCCGCCCCGGATCCAGGACCGGCGCCGTGGTCTCATCGACGCAGACCTTGGAGGAAGAGAGGAGGTTTTTCCGCAAGCATCTCCAGAGCGGTCTCAGCTCGTCGGCGGCATAGCCAACCCAGAACGACAGGGTCGAGCGGTCGATATGGATACCCTGCACCGCCATCATCTGGGCCTGCCGATAGAGCGGCAGATGCCAATGGTATTTGGCGTCAATCACTGATGCGACCAGCCGCTCTGTCGGCAGGCCGCCCTTGATCAGTCGCTCCGGGGCTGGGGCTTGCACAACCACACCCAGGCAGGCCCGGCAGGCCATCTTCGGCCGCCGCGTCACGATCACCTGGTATTGCGCCGGGACGATGTCGAGCCGCTGGCTCTCGTCGACGCCGATCTCGTGAAGAGCTCCGTTGCAGCACTGGCAGATAGTCTCAGCTGGCGCCAGTGTTTCGATGATCCGCGGCAGATGCTCGGGCAGCTTGCCCCGATTGGCGCGACGAGCAGCAGCGCGCTTTTCCCGCGCCGGCGGACTGGCGCGGTCCTCCTTGGCGTCGGCCCCGCCTACCGCTTGATCAATGTCCTCCAACCCAAGCTGCAGCTGATCAGGATGGATCTTCTCCGACGACGGGCCATGGCGCAGCGCGTTGGCCAGCTTGAGCAAGCGTTCGAGTTTGTCACAGCGCTCGAGCGCGGCGTCGCGCTCCACCAGCAACATCGCCGCTACCGCGCGCAATTCGACCGGATCGACGGGAAGCGCTGCGGCCGTCGAAGCAAGATCACCAGGTTCAACAGCCTCGGTCATGGCGCTGATTCTGCCATGCTTCGCGCCGTTTGCATCCGCTCAGATTCTTGCGCGCGAAGATTTTACCTCAGGCCAGCGCCTTCGCCCGCGGCGTTCGCGGCGCGTGCATGCGCGTCCAGTCCATCCCCGCCACGAGCGCGGCGAGCTGCGCCGTATTCATGCGCATCACGCCGTCCACCACAGGCGGCCATTTGAACTTACCGTTCTCAAGACGCTTCCAATACATCACCAGCCCTGAGCCATCCCATACGACGATCTTCACTCTATCCGCGCGCTTGGCGCGGAAGACGACCGCAATCGAACACCCGCAGATCTTGGACTATCAGCGATGGCTTGCGGTTCATCGCGGACTGTCTGACCGCTCGGTCTCGCGGCAGGGCCGCATGATCAAGCGCTTGTTGCCCGGCATCGGCGAGGATCCGAGGGCCTATGGAGCCGCGACGATCCGCGCGGCGGTCCGCGCCGAGGCGGAGCGGTGTTCTCCCAGCCACGTCGGGACCATGACGAGCGCGCTTCGAGGATACCTGCGCTTCCTCGCGGCGTCAGGCCTATGCCGGCCGGGCTTGGATCAGGCCGTGCCGCCGGTCTTGCAATGGCGGCTCTCGGCTCTGCCGCGTTACTTGCCATCAGCCGACGTCGAGCGCGTGATCGCTACGTGCGATGTGACCACCCCGCTTGGCCTGCGCGACCGGGCGGCGTTGCTACTCCTTGCCCGGCTCGGCCTTCGCGCGGGCGACGTCCACGGCTTGCGCCTTGGCGACTTCGACTGGGCGGCCGGCACCGTGCGTGTGTGCGGCAAGAGCCGGCGAAGCGTTCGTCTTCCCCTACCGCAGGACGCTGGCGACGCGGTCTTGGCCTACATCGAGAACGGGCGGCCGAAAGCGACCGAAGATCTGGTGTTCCTACGATCGAAGGCGCCGCATCGCCCGTTCACGACGTCATCTTCGATCTCGTACATCGTCGACCGCGCCTTACGACAGGCCGGCATCGTGGATCCCCCATCCAGGGGCGCCGGTCTTCTTCGTCATTCCGCTGCCACGACCATGTTGCGCGCCGGCGCGACGCTCGAGGCCGTCGGCGCCTTGCTGCGCCATCGCTCGCTCGACATGACGGCGCACTACGCAAAGGTCGATGTGACCATGCTCGAGACGATCGCCCAGCCCTGGCCGGGAGAAGCGTCATGCTGAGCGAAGATCTGGATCGGCACATCAGCCTTCACCACGCTCTTGGGTTCAAGTTCCGCAGCCAATCGTTGCTGCTGCGCAACTTTGTGGCCTACGCAGAAGTACGCGGCGATCAGCTCATCAGCGCAGACCGCATCCTCGCGTGGGCGGTCGAAGCCCCGTCACCTGAACAACGACGTAACCGTCTTCTCGAAGCGCGGCGCTTCGCGATCGCGATGCATGCAGAGGACAGTCGGCACGAGATCCCCGCCGCCGCCGCGCTCGGGCGCAGCCCGATTATCCGTAGGATCCCCTACATCTACAACCAGGAGGATATCCGCCGCTTGATGGCCGCAGCCGCGTCGTTGTCACCAACCGGAACGATCCGCCCCCTGACCTTCGCCACCCTGTTCGGCCTGCTCGCCGCGACCGGTATGCGGATATCCGAAGCCCTTGCGCTACGCTTGCCGGACGTCACCGACGATGGGCTGGTCATCGAGAAGACCAAGTTCAAGAAGAGCCGACTTCTCCCGCTCCACCCATCAACCCGGCGCGCGCTGAACGCCTATCTGGCGGTCCGACTGCGCGTCGCCACTGAGAGCGACGCCTTGCTGATCGGCAATACCGGCGAGGCAGTGGCCTATCCCACGGCCATCGCTATCTTCCTACGATTGACACGCTCACTCGGGCTTCGCGGGCCGACAGACTGCGGCGGGCCTAGGATCCACGACCTTCGCCACACCTTCGCTGTCCGTTCCCTCGAAGGCTGCCCCCACAGCGCCGTCGCGGTGTCGCGCCACATTGTCGGCCTCAGCACGTATCTGGGCCATGCCCATATTACGGACACCTATTGGTATCTCCAAGCAAGCCCGGCGCTGATGACCCATATCGCCGACGCTGGCGAAGCGCTGCAGCTGGGGCATCCGCAATGACAGCCCTCGCTCCTTCTCTTGCAACTTTCCTTCGCGAGCATTTGCCCCGCGAGCGGCGCGCCAGCCCACACACATGTGAGGCCTACGCCTACAGCTTCCAGCTGCTGGTTACGTTCGCCGCACGGCGGCTTGGGATCCGCCCTTGCCAACTGGAGGTCGAGCAGCTGGACGTTCCGATGATCTTTGCGTTCCTGGAACATATCGAGCAGGAGCGCGGCAACTCGGCGCGATCACGCAACGCCCGCCTGGCAGCCATCAAGTCGTTCTTCCGCTTCCTGGAGTATCGGCTGCCCGCTTGCCTCGATCAGGCCCTGCGCGTGCATGCGATCCCCATGAAGAAGATCGATCAGGGGCTGGTCGCCAGCCTGACCCGGGCCGAGATCCAGGCCTTGCTGAATGCTCCTGACCCTCGCACGCTCTCGGGCACCCGGGACCGGGCGATGCTCCATCTCGCCTTCGCCGCAGGCCTGCGGGTGTCTGAACTCGTCGGGCTCAGGCTCGATCAGTTCGACGCCAAGGCGCCAGCCAGCATCCACGTCATGGGCAAGGGCCGGCGCGAGCGGGTCCTGCCGTTGTGGCGGGAGACAACAGCCGCGGTCAAAGCCTGGCTCGCAGTCCGCCCGCAAGGCCTGGACATAGCGTTGTTCCTCAGCGGCGCTGGACGGACGATGACCCGCTCAGGGTTCGAGTATATCCTCGCCAAGCATGCCGAGACCGCGGCGGCCGTCCAGCCCTCGATCACCGGCAAGAAGCTGTCGCCGCACGTCCTCCGCCACAGCTGCGCGATGCACATGCTCCAGGCTACCCATGACATCCGCAAGGTGGCGCTATGGCTCGGGCACGCGAGTCTTCAAAGCACCGAGGCCTATCTGCGAGCTGATCCTTCAGAAAAGCTTGAGGCTCTGAACGCCACTTCGGCGCCCAACCTGAAAGCGGGACGGTTCCGACCGCCCGACAAGCTCTTGGCTATGCTCGCCGGCAAATGAAGGCACAAAGTTATGCGGAGTCATACGCCGACTGGACCTAGCCCAGATCGCGATCGACCGGATGGGACTCCGCATAATCCCGCGCTCCACATAATTTCTAAAATCAACCGGCCGGGTCGCCACGTAGATCGCCAGTCCTGCCGGCGGCGTCAGCATGAGCGCGCCTTCTGGAGAGCAGTGAACACGTCAACCAACTCCGCCACGCCGGGCCGGCCGCTGATCCGCACATGGGCCCCAGCGATATCGATGATGATCGCGGCCGGTGTCGACGTGACCCTCCCCCTTCAAACGCGTCCACCCGTGAAGTTAGGATGGACCCGATTTTGGAGGACTGGACATGCCGCGGAAGCGTCACACGCCCGAGGAGATTGTCGCGAAGCTGCGGCAGGTTGAAGTGATGACAGCGCAAGGCCGGCCGATCGCCGAAGCGGTGAAGAGCATCGGCGTGACGGAGGTGACGTACTATCGCTGGCGCAAGGAGTACGGCGGCCTGAAGACCGACCAGGTGAAGCGGATCAAGGAGCTGGAGGCGGAGAACCTGCGGCTGCGGAAGGCGGTCAGCGACCTGACGCTGGACAAGCTGATCCTGAAGGAAGCCGCCTCGGGAAACTTCTAAGCCCCGCCCGCCGCCGGGCCTGCGTCGAGCATGTGAAGCAGACATTGCTGGTGTCCGAGCGCCGCGCCTGCGCGGCGCTTGGACATCATCGCTCAACGCAGCGCCGGACGCCGAAGACGCCGCGAGGATGAGGCGGCGCTGACCGCCGACATCGTCGAGCTGGCGCGCGACTACGGCCGCTACGGCTATCGCCGGATCACTGCGCTGCTGCGGGCGGCGGGCTGGCTGGTGAACGTCAAGCGGGTCGAGCGGATCTGGCGGCGGGAGGGGCTGAAAGTGCCGAAGAAACAGCCGAAACGCGGCCGTCTGTGGCTCAACGACGGATCGTGCGTCCGGCTGCGAGCCGAGCGCATCGCAACCATGTCTGGGCCTATGACTTCGTCGAGCATCGCACCCACGACGGGCGGAAGATGCGGATGCTGTGCGTGGTCGATGAGTTTACGCGCGAAGCCTGGCGATCCGCGTGGCGCGCCGGCTGCGCTCGAGCGAGGTCATCGACGTGCTGGCTGACCTGATGCTCGAGCGGGGCGCGCCCGAGCACATTCGTTCGCGACAATGGCCCCGAGTTTATCGCGCTGAGCAGTGCGCGAGTGGATCGCCGCGCGTCGGCGTCCAAGACCGCCTACATCGAGCCGGGCAGTCCGTGGGAGAACGGCTACGTCGAGAGCTTCAACGGCAAGCTGCGCGACGAGCTGCTGAACAGCGAAATCTTCTACACGCTTGAAGGAGGCGCAGGTGCTGATCGAGGCCTGGCGCCGGCACTACAACGCCGTGCGTCCGCATGGCTCACTGCGGTGGCGGCCACCGGCGCCTGAGGCCATCGTCATACCGGCCTGGCCGATCCGGCGCATTGCCCCCGTAGAAATGGAGACCTCAATGCACTAACATTGAACCCGGACGCGCCGATGGGGGCTGGTCAGAGACGAGGATGTTCACGACGACCTTCACGATCGAGCGCCACATTGAAGAGCTGCGCGCCGAACTGCGGGCGACGACTGACGCCGAGGAGGTCCGCGATATCCAAGCTGAGCTGGAGTCCATGCTGCGGCGGGCCGGTGATCTCGGTTGTCAAAGCGAGGCGATGATCTGATGAGCCAGCGAGAGCGGCGCCTGTCGCTCTTGCTGCATTTGGTCTCTGTCATATCCAGGGGCGACGACGTTCGACCTGCAGCCTCCGTCGTGGAAAGCGTGAAGCGCTGTGAAGTCCGAGAGGGCGGTGGAGTGCTGCGTCCGGTGAGGGTATCCGTTCGGTGGTTGCACGCTGATCAGGTGTTGACAGGTTTCTGAGGCTGCCACGCCCACGGCAGAAGCTCGTCGAGCCGGTTCACCGGATGGCCGCCGACCATGCGCGTGAGGACGTCCTTGAGCCAGGCGTAAGGCTCGACGCCGTTGAGCTTGGCAGTCTCGATCATGGACGCGATCACCGCCCAGCGTTCGCCGCCGCCATCGCTGCCGGCGAACAGGTGGTTCTTGCGGCCGAGCGTAATCGGCCGGATCGCCCGCTCGACCGGATTGGTGTCGAGATCGACGCGCCCGTCGGTGAGGAACCGGGTCAGCCCATCCCAGCGCGTGAGGGCGTAGCGGATGGCTTCGGCAAGGGCGCCGCGTGCCGGGAGCTTTGGCAACTCCCTCTCCAGCCAGGCATGCATGGCGCCGACCAACGGCTTTGATCGCGCGCGTCGTGCGGCGAGACGGTGCGCTGGCGTTTGACCGCGCACCTCCGCTTCGATGGCGTAGAGGGAAGCGATCCGACGCAGCGCTTCATGCGCCAGCGGCGTGTTCTCCGCCTCGGCCACCTCGTAAAACTTGCGGCGGGTGTGCGCCCAGCACGCTGCGAGCGTGATGTCGCCATTGGCCGTCAGCCGCTCGAACCCGGCATAACCATCGACATGGACCACGCCCTTGAACCGGGCGAGGTGCGCCTCCGGTCGCTCGGCCCGGCGGTCCGGCGCATAGATATAAAGAGCAGCCGGCGGCTCAGGGCCGCCCCAGCTGCGCTGGTCTCGTACATAGGCCCATAGCCGCCCGGTCTTCGTCCGCCCGCGCCCAGGATCCAGCACCGGAACCGGCGTGTCGTCGGCGAACAGGATGTCGGAGGCGGTCACATGCTCGCCGAGACGACGGTGCAGCGCCTCCAGCCACCACGCCGCGCCGCCGACCCAGCCCGCAAGCGTCGAACGTTCCAGCTCGACGCCGTGCCGGGCAAAGATCTTCGACTGCCGGTAGAGAGGCAGATGATCGCAGTATTTGGCGACCAGGACGTGTGCGAGAAGGCCCGGCGTCGCCAGCCCGCCAGCGATCGGCCGTTCCGGCGCCGGCGCCTGGGCTATGCGCTGACACGACCGGCAGGCGTATTTCGGGCGGCTGATGCGGATCACCTTGAGCTGGGCAGGAATCCAGTCGAGCATTTCGCTGACGCTCTCGCCGATGGGATGAAGCGCCCCGCCGCAGCATGGACAGGCTGGCCCATCCATATCGATGACCACATCCTCGCGGGGCAGGTGGTCGGGTAACGGCTTTCGCTTCGGCTGTGACTCCGGCGGGGGTGAAGGCGCCGGCGCGCTCTCTTCGACCCGGCCGATATCGGCGCCGAGGTCTTCGAGCGCCAGCGCCAGCTGGTCCGGATCGAGCCGCTCGGATCGCTTGCCGAACTGCATCCGCTGAAGCTGCTTGATCAGCGTCTTGAGCCGGTCGATCTCGCCCTCGCGTGTCAAGGCCGCCCCGGCCATGTCGCGCACCAGCTCCTGAAGCAGGGCGACGTCAGACGGCAGGTTGTCGAGATCGAGCCGCATGAGGCGAGATTCGCCGCATTCGTGTTGTCGCCCAAGATAATTTGCGTCGGCGGGGGAGAGATTCGCGCAGACGTGATCAGCCAGCCTTCGCGGGTCGCCATATCCGTTCCGGCGCCCGCCAGTCGATGCCTTCGATCAGCATGGCGAGCTGTCCCGGTGAGAGCGCGATGGTCCTGTCCGGCTCGGTGATGCGCGGCCAGGTGAACCCGCCCTGATCGATCCGCTTCGAGAAGAGGCACAGACCAGTCCCATCCCAGAACAGCACCTTCAGCATCGAGGCCTTGCGTCCGCGGAAGCAGAAGAGGTGGCCGGAGAACGGATCGAGCCGGAGTGTCTCCTGGACCAGCGCCGCCAGCCCATCCATGCCCTTGCGCATGTCAGTGACGCCCAACGCCAGATGCACCTTCACGCCGGCCGGCACGATCATCATGTCCGGTTCTCCTGCGGCGCCATCAGGCGCTCGACCTCCTGCTTGTCCGCGCTGGCGCTCACGAACACGCACCGGCCGTCGCTGAGCTGCATGCGAACCGTCCCTTCGGGCTGTGGCAGCAGGCCTTCGAGGATCAGCGCGCCGTTTTCGCCCGTCACCAGCGCCAGGTCGGCAGGTTTCCCTCTGCCAACACCCATCTCCGCCCGCCAACGGAAGACAACGCTGGGAACGATGCGGTGACGCCGTGCAACGCCTAACACCGTCGCGCCGCGGCGCTGCGTCTCCCGGACGATGGCGGCTTTCTCTTCAGGCGTGAAGGACCGGCGAGAGCGGGGTTCCGCAGGGTCCGTCAAGCCCTGATCGGCCTTAGCACTATCGTTAGCACTAGTGCTAAGCGCGGGTCTGGCGGCCGGATGAAGCAGGGCGCGCCAGTCCTTGTCCACAACGCCATCCTCGATCAACCTGCGCCAGCGGCGCAGAGCGTCCTCGGACAGGTTGAGCGCAGCTGCATACCGGCGCATGCTCATCCCGCTCCAGGTCAACGTCTCGATATGCATCGCCCAGAAGGCCTGGGCGGCGCGATTGCGTGTCGAGCGGTTGAGCTTGATCGCGTGGCGCTTGCTTCGCCGCGCCAGCGCCTGCCGGGCTGCATATTCAAGGCTGTCAGCGTTTTCGAGCGCCAGCACCCAGCGCCGGAAGATGCCGTCCGAGAGATCGTGCTCACGGCAGTAAGCGCGCATCGACAGCCCGGTTGGACGCCAAGCTTCGACATGGGCAACCCATGCGTCGCGCCGCGCCGGGTCATTGAGTTTTGCTGATGCCATGCAGCGCCTCTGTCACCAGAGGCATACCGCATTCTGATCCTCGCAGAGCCGGAGATCGAGGTGCAGGGACCGGACGCTTACCTGAGGGGAGTCGGTTTGCAAGATAAAGCTGGCGCGGCGCTTTTTGGAAAAGCGCCTGTCTGCACATAGGAAAGAAGCGCCGCGCTTTCACCTCCGCGTTGCGGCGCATACGCCGCGCTTCGTCGACGAGGTGCAAAGGGTCGACGTCGCATCTGCTTGTGACAGGATTCGCAGTATGCAGCTGGACCCAGACAAAGCTGAATTCGAACCGAGAATGGGCAGACACGGCCGAGGCCGCGGGTCGGGCCTTGCTCAACTGCGCGCGACGATCAGCATCGCTGGCAGATCCTCGCGATCGAGACCTTCTCGACCGTCAACCGGACCTGTCGCCCGTACAGGCTTGCGCGCCCATTTTGCAAAAGGGTCGAAAGGTCAGACCAAGCCTGCATTCGCCGCCCAGCGCCGAGTCGTGGTGAAGGCCCGCTATGTGACTCATGGAGCGGGTCGTGCCGCGTCGCTTCGCATGCATGTTTCCTATCTCGCACGGGAGGATAAGGCGCAAAGGTCCCTCACTGAGCCGGCTGTCGAGCAGGGTCCGGGGGATGATCTGCAGAAGTCGGTCGACTATCTCGCGCGGGAGGGGCGCGAAGGCGCGCCGGGTATTTCTTTCTACAACCAGCGGGAGAGTGGCCTCGACGCTCAAATGGTGACATCCGGCTGGGCCGATGACGCGCGGCACTTCCGCCTCATCATCAGCGCGGAAGACGGCCCGGCGCTTGGCGACCTTAGTCCGCTCATCCGCGAGGTGATGGCCAACCTCGAGGCCCGCCTTGGCGCCCGGCTGGAATGGGTCGCCGTCGACCACCACGATACGGACAATCCCCACTCGCATGTTCTCATCCGCGGTAAGCGCGGCGATGGACAGGATCTGTTCATCCCCTCCAGGATGATTTCGTCGGGCATCCGGGAGCATGCGCAGGAGGTAGTCACCCGCGTGCTGGGACCGCGCCTGGGGGTCGATCTGGCGCGCGAGCGCGAACGCGAAATCCGCGAGGTCGGCGTCACGGCGCTTGATCGTGAGTTGGCGGCGCAACTTCGCCGAGCTGGCGGTCACGTCAGCCGTCCCGATCTCGTCGCCCGGCTGGAGCAGCTTGAACGCTGGGACCTGGCCACGCACGCCTCCGACGAGTGGCGGCTTGCCGATGGTTTCACTCATCGGCTGGGTGCGATGAAGGAGCGCGCCGAGGTCGAACGCGCCGTGGCGCATCTGCGGCGGGGCGACGCAAAAGCGCTCCTGGCCGCCGACGCGGACGCTCCCGTTTTGGGCGAACTTGTCCATGCCAGCTTGGATGACCAGTTCGGCGAGAACTTTCTCGCGGTGGTGGAGACCGGCGTCGGCGAGCTGCGGTACGCACGGTTCGTGTCCGCGGACGATCTCGCCGTTTTGGCCGATGCTCCAACCGGCGCCATCGTCGCCTTCGAGCCCGCGGTCGCGCGTCCTAGGCCATCGGATGAAGCTGTGGCGCGCGTGGCGGCGAGAACGGGCGGGGTCTATTCGGCCAGCCATCATGCGAGCGTCGAGCCCCAGGTCGACGGCGGGCTCATGGCAGCGAATGTGCGGCGCCTGGAGGCGATGCGGCGCGGTGGCTTTGTCGAACGGCGAGCGGACGGCGTCTTCGAGATCGCGCCGGATCATCTCGAACGCGCGACCCGGTTCGAGACCCAACTTGTCCAGAAATCGCCGGTCACCGCGCGCGTGGTCAGCTATTGGACGCTGGCCGAACAGGTCAACGCTCTTGGCCCCACGCATCTTGATCACACCCTCGCTGGCGAGGGGGCAGGGCCGAAGGGAGACGGCGCCTTCGCGCGCCGGTATGCGCTAGCGCTGCAGCAGCGCCGTCTCTTTATGATTGAGCAAGGATGGATGGGTGAGGCCGAGAAGCATCTGTCCCCGGCCGTGTTGCAGACCCTGGCGACCAATGAACGGGCCGATTTTGCCAAGCGGTTGTCTGGAGAGCTCGGGCGACCGGTGCTGACGCAGACGCCGGCTCGCCTTCGTGGTGTTTATGCGCGTCGCGTCGATCTGGCCCAAGGCCGCGTGGCCGTCATTCTGCAAGAGCGGCAGGCCTATGTTGTCCCGTGGCGCCCGGCGTTGGAGCGGTTCGCTGGCAGTGAGGTCGAAGGCATGCTGCGCGGCCAGACTCTGTCATGGGGATTGGCGAGGAGCCTGGGACCAAACCTGCCGCCCATGGGATGAAGGGCCGAGCAAGAGCGGCGGAAGCGCTCCATTTGCATCTTCAGGATGAAAGGAGTGGAAGCGCCAGCGGGCCTGTGGATGAATTCATACAGGTAAAGTCCGGCCCCACGAATGTCCCATATGTCCCGCAAGGCGCGTTCAACGACTCTCGATCAACCCGACCTGTTTTCCTTTTCGGGAGGCATGGCGGTCGAGCAAGTCGTCGCGCCGGGCAATGACGAGTCGGAATCGAACACGACCCGCTTCGCGATGCAAAGCCGTCCGGACGCGGGAAAGCCCCATCGGTTACCTGCGCCGAGTCATATGGACCAACTCTTTGGCGCCATGGGACGGCCGCAACCCGCTGCGCCCGCCCGACTGCACCGTCACGAACCGTCTGCCCGGACGCTTACGGTCGAGGATATGCCGAACTATCCCGCCGATCTCATTGTCGCGGCCAAGCGATCAATCAAGGAGATTTCCACCGACAGAGTGCTGCTGACCTATAAGGAGATCGACGGATTCTTCGGTATTTCTCGGGCGACGGTTGCCCGCCGGCTTAAGGACGGCCTCATTCCCGGCATCCGAATTCGGCACGGCCGCGTGCAGGAGGATGGTCCCGTGCGTCGTCTCGACCGTACGCAGGTGCTTTATCTCCTACTGGCTGTCAGAGCGCGGCGGCCGTGAGCGGGGCGGCTGATCGTGCAGGTGCGCGCGGGCGCCGTCAGGTATTGGTTTTGTCGCGAAACATGGTATAAGTGACCAACTAGATGGTCAGGAAGCGCCCGTGTCCAAAGTGAACCTCGCCGATGCCAAGGCTCGTCTAAGCGAACTTGTGGAGCAAGCCGCTGCGGGCGAGCCGGTGCAGATTCTGCGCCGAGGCAAGCCCGTTGCGAACATCGTCGCCGCTGACAGGCTCAGGAAGGCCGTGTTGCTGGAAACTCTGAAAGCAGTGACCGATGGAGCGCCGAAGCAGGCCGAGGGCGCCCGCAAATTCATTCGGCGTATGCGGGACGACACACGCTATTGAGTCTTTACATCGACACATCCGTCCTGGTCGCCGCGCTTACCAAGGAGGCGGAAACCGGTCGCATGCAAACGTGGATAGCGGCGCAAGCGCCAGGCGCTCTGGCGATCAGCGCTTGGGTAGCAACTGAGTTCTCGGCGGCCCTGTCGATGAAGCTCAGAGCTCGCGATATCGATGTGGCGCATCGCGCCAATGCGCTCGCCGCCTTTGCAACCATGTGCGAGCAGAGCTTCGACGTGTTCGGCGTGTCAGTTGTCAACTTCCGCACGGCGGCGTTGTTTTCGGATCAAGCACAGCTTGGCCTGCGAGCGGGGGATGCCTTGCATCTTGCGGTCTGTGCTGAGCATGGCGCTGATCTCTGTACACTGGATCGCCGCCTGAGCGCGGCCGCCTCGGCCGTGGGCGTAAAAGCGACCTTGTTGTAAGACGGCTCGCTGATGGCGCGTTGGCTGGTTTGG
Organism: uncultured Alphaproteobacteria bacterium; assembly: GCA_963718145.1. GTDB lineage: Bacteria > Pseudomonadota > Alphaproteobacteria > Caulobacterales > Hyphomonadaceae > UBA7672. The sequence continues at coordinate 201,280 of CAVQYJ010000001.1, forward strand.
CATTGCATCCAGACGAGCGCTCGCAGAAATATCGCTCGCTTGAATGATCCAAGAGCGCTGTCGGTAGAAACGTGTGCGATGCGTTGCGATGAGTTGAGCGCGATTGAGTGTGTGGCATCATGGCTACACGCCGCGAAATTGGTGACCGGCTGAGACGGGGTATTTTGGGGGTATATTTTCGCGAGAAGCACCCTAAGCGCTTGATATGTACCGAGGCGTGTA
>CAVQYJ010000002.1:0-48837 GCA_963718145.1 uncultured Alphaproteobacteria bacterium
AGGATTCATGTTTCGAGGTGCACGAACTTAACCGCGGTCAATGAGACCTGTGGCCGTTGGGCCATACTCCGACCGCGCCCGACTCCCGGGCGAGCCAAGGAGGCACTTTCATGCCTGACGCCCAGCCATCCAAGCCGGGCGCATACGCAGCCCTCTTTCTGGCGGCCCAGTTCGTGCTGATGATCACGGCCTATCTCGTGCTGTCCAGCGCCATCAACTGGCCGGTCAGCCTCGACGATCCGGCGTCGATTTCACTGCCCAGGCTGGTCCAGCAGGCTGATCCGGTCAGGTTCGGCTATGCCTGCTATCTCATGGTCGCGCTTCTGATCGTTCCCGCCACCGCGGCGCTGAACTCGAGGCTTGGCCTGACGGGCGGCATCGCCGCCGCCACAATGGGCCTCGCCGTCATCTCCGCCATCGCAAAGGCGATCGGCGTTTGCCGATGGCTGTTCGCCATGCCTGGCCTTGCCGACGCCTACGTCGCTCCAGGCGCTGACCAGACTTCCATCGCACTGGTGTTCCAGACGCTTGACGCCTATGCGGGAGGCATTGGCGAGATTGTCGGCGTTGGTCTTGTGAGCGGCGTCTGGACGTTGATCATTTCCAGCATCGTCTTTTCGAAGCAGGGCATTCTAGCCAAGGTCATTGGCTGCTTCGCCTTCCTGATGGGGCTGTCGCTCTTCCTCTTCATCCCTGCCGGATTCGGCGTGGACCTCGGACCCGTGCTGAGCATCAGCAATTTCGGATGGCAGATCGCGCTGCTTGCGATCGGCGTCTGGTGCCTGACATCGCCGCGCAAGGCCTGAGATCAGGCGAGACAGCGAGCGCCGCCATGAGCCTCCTCCAATCGACCGTCTTCAACCTGCACGTCGTCGCGGCGCCCGTACGGTTGACTGGACTTGAAAGCGGACGAGCGTAGGCAAGGTGAAGCTGGAGCATCGTACGAAGAACGGGAGGAGGTCGGCTCGCCATGGATGTGTCGGCCCTGGAGCGCGAGATCGAGCGGCTGGCGGCGCCATTGCGTCCTGGCGGCGCGGCGCGATCGGCATTCTGCACTGCGCTCCGTGAGCGCCGTATCGAGAAAGGCCAGCACCTCTTTCGCGAGGGCGATGCCGCCGACAGCCTCTATTTCATTCGCTCTGGTCTCATTCGCTACTACTACCTTGCAGATGGGGTTGAGCATACGGGGCAGTTTTTTGACGGGGGCAAGTTCCTGGCGGACGTGTTCGCATTGACCACGGGTGCGCCCGGGCTGCAGAACATCGATGCACTGGAGGCATGCGAGATTGTAGTCATTCCGCGTCCAGCCCTGCTGGCGGCATTCGAAGCCGACCACGCCTATGAGCGTTTCGGCCGACGCATGATGGAGGAGGCGATGGCTGGCAGCCAGCGGCGCAGCGCCAGCCTGCTGAAATTCTCGCCCGAGGAAAGATATGAGCGCTTTGTCGCCATGCGCCCCGAGGTCGCCCGGCGGGTCCCGCAATACATCGTGGCGTCCTATCTCGGCATTACGCCCGAGGCCTTGAGCCGCATTCCGCCGGCGGCGGCTGGCAGGCGGGTAGAGGCAGGCCGGCCGGATGTCATGATCACTGGGGCGAGTCTGCGCCGCTCGTCGATCAGGGCCTGCGACGACCCGGTGGTTGGAGACGCGCCGCTGTCGTCTGATCTGGCTGTTCCCGGCATAGTGGCCTGTGCGCTCGTTTCCAGGACTTGCTCAGATACGCGAGGCTGCCTCGCGCAGCCGGGCCGCGGCGTCTTCCGGCGTCAAATCCCGCTGCGGCATGCCGAGCATTTCGAAGCCGACCATGAACTTGCGCACGGAAGCGGAGCGCAGGAGAGGAGGATAGAAATGGGCATGCAGGACGAAGCCTGACTCGGCTGCGGCGTGCACGGGTTTCTGGTGCCAGCCCATCGTGTAGGGAAAGGGTGCATCGAATACCGCGTCGTACAGGCGCGTCAGGTCGGACAGGATTTCCGCAAGGGCGCGCCGTTCCGACAGCGACAATGACGGAAGGTCAGGGACGGCGCGTCGGGGCAACAGCAACGTTTCAAACGGCCATGCCGCCCAATATGGCGCCGCCACAACGAAGTGCTCATTTGCGAGCACAAGGCGGACCTTCTCGCGCATCTCGCGTTCGAGATAATCAAGCAGCAAGGGGCGCCCGCGGGCTTCGAGCCAGTCGGCCTGATTCCGGGCTTCCCTTGCAAGCCCGTCGGGCGTCGAGCCCGTGGCCCAGATCTGACCGTGAGGATGCGGGTTGCTTGCGCCCATCATCTCGCCGCGGTTCTCGAAAATGGTGATTGCTCCTATGTCGGGCATCGCCGCAAGTTCCGTAGTCTGCGAGCTCCAGGCGCCGATCACCTGCTCGATCTGATCAAGGCTCATGCCCGACATCGAGCGGCCATGATCCGGAGAATAGCAGATCACCCGGCAGATGCCTGTCTCAGCTTGTGCGACGAGGACGGCGTCGGCGTCCGGCGCCGTGGATGTATCAAGCAAGGCCGGGAAATCATTGTCGAAGACAAACACTCCCGGATAGGCCGGATTGCGCTGCCCGCCTGACCGCTGGTTGCCCGCGCAGAGATAGCAGCCTGGATCGTGAGCCGCGGATGTCGGCTGCGCAGGGGCGGAAACAGCTCCCTGCCACGGCCGCATCAACCGGTGCGGAGAGACAAGCACCCAGTCTCCGGTCAGAAGGTTCTTCCGCTTGTGTGCGCCGGCGGTCACGCTGTGATCTCCCGGGCGCAGCCGTCTATCCGGCAAACGAAGGCGGTTGTCTCGATGCCTGTTCGCGCCGCGTAGGCGGCGGTGATCGAGTTCGACGCTTCGTCGGCCTGGCTTGCGTCCACCAGGGCAAGGACCGCGCCGCCAAACCCGCCGCCCATCTGTCTTGCGCCGTGGACGCCGGGCGTCTGCGCCGCAATGGCCGCCAGCATGTCTGTCTCGGCGCAGGTCACCTCGAAATCGTCGCGCAGACTTGAATGCGATGCGTTCATCATTCGTCCAACCTCGGCAATGTCGCCGACTGCAAGCGCCTTCTGCGTCCGGCCAACACGCAGGTTCTCACTGACCACATGGCGCGCCCGGCGAAGGATAGGTTCCGGGAGAGCGCCCTGATCAAGCATGCCGGGCAGGGCATCCCGAAGAACACGAAGGCCGAGCAGCTCGGACGCCGTTTCACAGTCGGTGCGTCGCGCTGCATAGCCGCCGTCCACGAGGCGGTGGCGGATCTGGCTGTCGATCACAACGAAGGCGATGTCATCCGGCAAGCGAACGCGTTCAAAGCTCAGCGACCGGCAGTCGAGAACGAGCGCGTGTCCGGGCGACCCGTTGGCGGAGATGAACTGGTCCATGATCCCGCAGGGCATGCCGACATATTTCGCTTCCGCCGATTGGGCCCAGAGCGCGACATCGGCGGGGCTGGCCTCCGCGCCGGCGCAGGCGAGCATGGCAAGCATGCTGGAGACTTCCAGCGCTGCAGACGAACTGACCCCGGCGCCCTGCGGCACGCTTCCATGAATGACGAGATCACATCCGGGCGCGTCGACGCCAGCATCCAGCAGGGCCGCCCGCACGCCGGCAACATAGTCGCTCCATCCCCCCGTCCGTACGAATGCCCGGCCGATCACCGCTTCTTCCTTCCGGTCGAGCGCCAGAACGCGCATGTCGCCGCCGCCATTGGGCGCCATCGCGACAAGGCAGCTGAGGTCAATCGCTGCCGGCATGACGAAGCCTTCCGAATAGTCCGTATGCTCGCCGATGATGTTGATGCGGCCAGGCGCGCTGAACAGGCGAGGGCGTCCGCCAAATCGGTCGCGAAACGCCTGGAGAACCACGTCTTCGGATCGCGCGGCCATTCTGATCCCTTGCGGCCCGTCCCGAGTTGGCATCGACGCGCCGACTGAACTAGTACGGAATGGCAGGATCGCGAAGGGTGCAAGCGGATGAAACTGGGGGTCTGTTACTATCCCGAACATTGGCCCGAAACGATGTGGGCGGCCGACGCGTCGCGGATGGCGTCGATGGGCATTTCATGGGTGCGCATAGGGGAATTCGCGTGGAGCCGCATCGAACCCGATCCCGGCCGGTTTGACTGGTCGTGGCTGGATCGCGCGGTCGACACGCTGGGCGATGCAGGGCTGAAAGTGGTGATGTGCACGCCGACCGCCACGCCGCCAAAATGGCTCATCGACGCACATCCGGACGTGCTTGCGGTCGATGCCCGCGGTGTGCTCCGGCGGTTTGGATCGCGCCGGCACTACTGCTTTTCCAGTCGCACCTATCGAAGCGAAGCCTCGCGCATAACCCGCGCCGTCGCCGGGCGCTATGGCAGGCACAGGGCTGTTTCAGCGTGGCAGACAGACAATGAGTACGACTGCCACGATACCGCGCTCTCCTTTTCCGAGAATGCGCGGGTCGCCTTCCGGGTCTGGCTGATGGACAAGTACGCAACCGTGTCCGAACTCAACCGGGCGTGGGGCGCCGTCTTCTGGAGCCAGGAATACCGTTCGTTCGAGGAGGTGGATCCTCCGTTTCAGACCGTCACCGAGGCCAACCCGTCCCACAGGCTCGACTATCGCAGGTTCAGCTCCGATGAAGTCGTTGCGTTCAACCGCGCGCAGGTTGAGATCGTCCGCGAGTTCTCGCCCGGCCGCGATGTCCTCCACAATTTCATGGGCGCCTCGACGGCCTTCGACCATTTCGAGGTCGCGAAAGATCTCGACGCAGCGTCCTGGGATTCCTATCCGCTGGGTTTTCTTGAGCAGGGGCCTTGGCCGGCCGATGTCAAGGAACGGTTCCTGCGCCAGGGACATCCCGATTTCACCGCTTTCCATCACGACCTCTATCGCGGCGTGGGCCGCGGACGCTGGTGGGTGATGGAACAGCAGCCGGGTCCGGTGAACTGGGCTCCCTGGAATCCGGCGCCCTTGCCGGGAATGGTGCGCGCGTGGACGCTGGAGGCGTTCGCGCACGGGGCGGAAGTCGTGTCCTATTTTCGCTGGCGCCAGGCGCCTTTCGCACAGGAGCAGATGCACGCAGGCCTTCACACACCAGACGATAGGGAAGCGCCAGCCGCGTCTGAGGTGCGGCAGGTGGCGGCAGAGCTTGGGGCGTTGGAATCCGTCGGCAATCAACAGGCAGCCGTGGCGCTCGTCTTCGACTACGCCGCCAAATGGCTGCTCGACATCCAGCCGCAAGGCGCCGATTTCGACTATCTTGGTCTGGCGCAGGAATTCTACGCCGGGCTCCGCCGTCGCGGGTGGAATGTCGATATCGTCTCTCCGGACGCCTCGCTCGCCGGGTATCGCCTGGTCGTGGCGCCCAGTCTCCCGATTCTGGAAGCGCCGCTGGTCGACAGACTTTCCGCGACCGGCGCGGAGATTGTTCTGGGTCCACGCTCGGGCTCAAAGACCCGTGATTTGCAGATTCCCGATGGCCTGCCGCCTGGCCCGCTCCGCAAGCTGTTGCCGCTCCGGGTGACGCACGTCGAAAGTCTAAGGCCCGGCTGGATCGAACCGGGTGACTTTGGCGTGTCGAAATGGCTGGAGCACATCGAGACCGAACTGACGCCGCTGGCCAGCACGGCCGCCGGCCTCGGCCTCTGGTATCGCAATGGCAACATTCAGTATCTTGCCGCGTGGCCATGCCGCGAAATGCTTGACGCTGTGATCACGTCGGCTGCGGCGAGAGCGGGCCTTGCCTGCCTGAGTCTTCCGGACGAAATCCGTATCAGGAAGCGCGGCGAAATCGTCTTTGCGATCAACTACGGGCCTGATTCCGTTGACCTGTCATCGTGCGTGCCTGGCATAGCGACAGCAGACCTGATCCTTGGCGACCGTGTGCTTGCGCCGGCGGGAGTTGCCGCCTGGCGCGATGATCAGGCTTCAATCCGTTCGAAATAGACCAGCCAGGCCGTCTGCGGATCGGCGAGCGGCAGATTGAGTCCGATTTCATCGAGAGCCTCGCCTTGAAGCGTACGGCCTCGCCGCCACGCATCGGGGTCGTGCAAGCGCCGTTGCGCGACTTTCGGCCAGGGTTCCGGCAGGGTGACGCGATAGCGCCCCGCAGGATCGAGTCCAGGAATCCGGGCCGGGGCGGTTTGAGCGCCCCTCGCCACTTCCGCACGGCAGATGAGCGCCAGCGCCTTGTCAGCCGCGTGCGAAACACAGATGCGCGCCTCGGCGCCGTCTTCTGTCGTCCAGCGCAGATGGCGGCCCGAATGGATGAGGTTCCGGTGCTGCTTGTAGAGTGCAATGTGGGCGGCAAGCGTGTCGCGGTCAGCCCCATCCAGCTTGCGTGGGTCCATCTCGACGCCAAGATGTCCGAACATCGCGATCCTGGCGCGAAACGCCATGGGCAGGTCTCTGCCCGTGACCGGGTTCGGGTTGGGGCCTACGTGCGCGCCAACGACTTCCAGCGGCAGGATCAGGCTTGCCCAGCGCTGGATCCTGATGCGCTCGATCGCGTCCGTCGTATCGCTTGGCCAGACACGCGTAGTCCGCTTCAGTATTTCGAGGTCGATCCGCGCGCCTCCGCTGGCGCACGACTCGATCTCGACGCTTGGGTGTGCTGCGCGAAGGCGATCAAGGAGAGCGTACGTACCGCGCACGACGCTGCCGCCCGCCGGCGCCCCACGGCTCGTCGCAGGAAACTGGAAGCGGTTGCAGTCCCACTTGAGGTAGGCGATCGCATGATCCGAGAGCAGAGCGTCGATCTGGCTGAACACGTGATCGCGCACGTTCTCGCGCGACATGTCCAGCCAAAGCTGGTTGCGCATGGTCGGCCTGGCCGCGTCGGGGACATGCAGGCACCAGTCCGGATGTTGCCGGTAAAGATCGCTGTCGGGGTTCACCATCTCGGGCTCGACCCAGATGCCGAAATCCATGCCGAGCCCATGAACGTGATCGATGAGCGGCGTCAGGCCCTTCGCGAAGCGCTCGCGATCGACGCGCCAGTCGCCAAGCGAGGACGTGTCGTCCCGCCTGCCAGCAAACCAGCCATCGTCAAGAACGAAGCGCTCGACGCCGATCCCCGCGGCCGCGCTTGCGAGGTCTTTCAGTGCGGCTTCGTCAAACGAGAAGTACGCTGCTTCCCATGAATTGAAGTGGATCTTTCGGACGCCGGCCACGGTCGGTGGAAGGATCGACTCGCGGACAAAAGGATGGACGGCGTCGGAAATCCCGTTGAAGCCGGTGTTTGAAAAACAGGCGTAGGCAGTTGGCGTCTCGAACGATGTTCCGGGCTTCAACTCGATTTCGCCGGGCGCCAGGTGCGCCCCTGCCATTGCCATGCGCTGTCCACAGGGACCGGTTTCAACCAGCAGCCGATGATCCCCGCTCCAGGCGAGGTGGATGGCGAGGACGCGGCCTGTCAGGTCGCCGGCGTCGGGTTCCAGGACCGCGAAGGTCGAGCCTGCAAATCCTGTTCGGCCCGTCCGGTTCGTTCGCGACCATGTTCCGGCCGGCGCGGCGATCCGGACGGGCTGCGCCTCGCGCGACCAGTCGCCCTCGAACATGAGTACGTCGACGGCCCAGGATGGGAGCGACAGGCACAGCGATGCGGCTTGCTCCAGGCGAAACGGCGTCGTCCCGTCATTGAACAGCGTCGCGCGGGACGCCAGCACGCCCGTGCGGGCGTCCATCGTGTAATTGAGGATCGCGCGCAGCTTCGTTCGCTCATCGACAAGCGTCACGCGAATGGTTTGGCCGCGCCGCTCCACTGCACATGACGACCAGGACAGCGCGCCATCGCCTCCTTCGTGGATGCCGCTGATTGCGGGCTCGCGAAGCCAGCCCATCCCGGCCGGGGGATACAGGGAGGCTGGAACGGGCGTGTCCGGCGTCGATTCCCTTGGGCCGGAGCGCAAGAGCATCTCAATGCCCGCCAGGTCCGCCTCCTCGCTGAGGCGGGCGCCGAAATGCAGAAGCCGCGGCGCGCCTGCTTCCCCCGCAGCAATGGCAAAGGTGCTTCGGCCTCCGTCGATCCGTTCATGGCGTTGCATCGAAATTCCCCGTACGCCTGTAGTCTGGAGGATCGGCCCCCGAACGTCGAGGCTGGAATGGACCGCGTGCACCTGAAGACGGGCGAGTCCCTGGCTGGTGCTGGCGCCGGGCGTCGGCGGAGGCATAGCGCGGCTTGCGCTGGGCGGACGTGAGATTCTTCGACAGGCCCCTGAACCGGAAACCAGCGCCAGTGATCCGCTGCAGCTTGGTGAGTTTCCGATGGCGCCGTGGGTGAACCGCATCGCCAACGGACGTTTCGCTTGGGAGGGGCGTGAGGTCAGTGTTGCAGGCGGGCCCGGCGGGGACCGGCAGGGCCTTCACGGCATATCCTGGCGCATGCCTTGGTCCGTGCTCCAGCAAGGCGAGACCGAAGCCAAGCTCGGGCTGGTCTGGAATGGCGCCGCTGGCTGGCCTTTCTCCTTTAGTCTCACCCGCCGATTCGTGCTCGCCGAAGACGAGCTTGCAATCGACTCCATCCTCCACAACACGGGCGCAGGCCCGATGCCGGCTGCGCTTGGTTTCCATCCCTTTTTCCCCTCCGCCGGCGCCAGGTTGCGAGCAAAAACGTCTGCGGCGTGGACCACAGATGCGGCTGGACTGCCCGTATCCTTGGCGTTCGAGGATGTGGCCGACCGCATGAGCCGGGGTCTGGCGGTTGAAACGCAGCCTCTGGACCATTGCTTTGTCGGATGGGATGGCGTCGCCATTGTGGATTGGCCGACCCATTCGATGACGATGCGAACGGAGCCCGCCCTGCGCTACCTGCAGGTCTATTCGCCCGCGAACGCGGGCTATTTCTGCGCCGAGCCGCAGAGCGCGATGCCGGACGCATTCAATCGTCACCCGGACATAAGCGGCGCCCGGAGCCTGGCGCCCGGCGCCGAAATGGGCGTGCGCCTTCGCTTGAAAATATCCCGGGCGATCCGCGGCGCAGGGGCCTAGGCGGCGCCCGCGGTCTTGCGCGTCAGGAACGGCAGCGTCGCTGTGCGCCTGAAGATGATGGCGTTCACCAGCAGTCCGAATCCGATGCACGCAAACAGCGTCACAACCATCAGGTGTATATAGTGAATCGGGGTCCAGACGAACGTGAAGTAGGCATAAAGACTCGTGCCGAACACGAGCGACGCCATGGCGGCCCGCGCATCGACGTTTCCGAACGCCAGTCCGAGAATGAAGGTGGAGAGGATCGGCATGGACAGCAGGCCGTTGAGCTGCTGGACAAGATTGATGATCGACGCGGCGCCCGAATAGATCGGCACCAGAAGGATCGACAGCACCATGAACACGAGCGAAATCACGGTGTTGAGCCGCGCCACGTTGGGCTCTGACTTCAGGAATTTCTCGTGGAAGTCGCACACGTAGAGAGTCACTGACGAGTTGAGCACCGACGTGTAGCTGGTGAGCACGGCGGCCGCCATGAAGGCCGCGAAAGCGCCGGAAAGCCAGCCCGGAAGAACCGTGTCGACAATTCTGCTGTAGGCTTGGTCGCCAAGCGGACCAAGCAGCTTGAACGCCACCACGCCGGGGACGACGACGATCGCCGGTATGAAGACGATGCGGATCACCGTTGCGGCCAGAACGCCCTTCTGGCCTTCGCGAAGGGAGGGCGCAGCCATCGCTCGCTGCGTGATGGTCTGGTTGGTGCTCCAGTAGAACATCTGGATGAAGATCATGCCGGTGAGCAGCGTCTGCCACGGGATGGGGGAGTCCTCGCCGCCGATCATCGACAGACGTTCCATCGGAATACCGGAAAAGTCGAAATTGATCGCGACCAGGGCAAGCACCACGACCAGGGCGCTGAGTCCCAGCACGCCAATGCCGGAAATCGTGTCGTAGACCGCGACGGCCCGCAGGCCGCCCGAGATCGCATAGGCGGCGCCAACGGCGGCCAGAATCGCCCCGATAAGAATCAGCGGAACATCGATGCCGAGCAGGGTCTTGAGAAACAGCGAGCTCGTGTAGAGCATGATCGGCAGGTAGATGAACACATTGCCGAGCAGGAACAGGATCGACACGCTGGCGCGCAGGTATTTCGATCCATACTTGCGCTCGAGCAGCTCCGTCGTGGTGGTGCAGTTGTTGCGGTAGTAGATCGGCAGGAAGATGAAGCACAGCATCAGCAGGCCGGCGATCGCCGACAGCTCCCACCACGCCAGCAAGAACATCTGGTTGCCGTTCATTCCGACAAGCTGGTCGGTCGAAAGATTGGTGAGCGTGATCGAGCCGGCGACAAACGGCCATGTCAGGTTGCCGCCGGCGAGAAAGAATTCGCGGTTGGAGTTGGTGGACCTTCCGCCCATGCGGCGGACCTGCCAGGCGGTGGCAAGGGCCATGGCGATCGTCAGGCCGATAAACACCGCCCACTGCACTGCATTGTTCTGCAAGCGTCGTCCCTCCGCAGCCGTCCCTCGTTAAGCCTAGTCGACAAGCCGCGATCCGGCCAGCGATCGCCTGGAGACAGCAACCCGCCTCCAGGCGTTGATATCGTCAGATCGGCGTCGCAGCGCGCCGGATAATCCGGCGCGAATCGGCGCTAGTAGTTGACGGACTTTACGGCGGCGCCATCGATCCTGAGGTTGGCGCCGGTGATGTAGCTCGCTCGCGGGCTGACCAGGAACGCCACGGCGTCCGCGACTTCCTCGGGTCTGCCGTGGCGTCCAAGGGCGCTGAGTTGTGCCGCCCGCTCGAAAAGCGGCGGATGCGCCGTCCGGATCTGGTCCCATACCCCTCCGGAAAAAAGAATCGGCCCAGGCGAGACGGCGTTGATCCTGACGCCTTTCGATCCATGCTTGGCGGCGAGTTGCCCGGTCAACGAGATCAAGGCCGCCTTCATCGTGCCATAGCCATCCTCGCCTGGAGGAAGGATCGTCAGGATCGAGGCGATGGAGGAGACAAACAGAAGGGCGGGGTCCCTGCCTTTATGCAGGTGGGGCAGGGCGGCGTCGGAAATCCGGACATGTTGCAGGAAATCGGTTTCGAACGCCTCTCGCCACGCCGCCTCTCCCTGTTGCGTCGGCCGGGTCGAAACGTTGCTGATCGCGATGTCGAGGCCGCCAAGCTGTTTTACGGCGATCTCGAACCAGGTCGCAAAGGCCTGGCTGTCCCGGACATCCAGTGCTGAACCGAAGGCGCGCACGCCATGAGCCTTCAGGCTCGCGACGGCTTCATCGACAGCGCCAGGCGTTCGGGCGCACAGCGCGATGTTCGCGCCTTCCCTAACGAGACGCTCAGCGATCGCGCGGCCAATGCCCCGCGTTCCGCCCGTGATCACGACATTCCTTCCGGCGAGTCCCAGGTCCATATCTGCCGCTCCATCCTGTCGAAATTCATTTCCCGCCGCGCCACAAAGCCGGCGCGGCGGTCGGACTCCATCCTATTGACTGTTTATACAATAGCGCCTTGCGGCGGCAACGCAACGCCTCGCGCACACGAAAGCTCGTGGAAGCCACAATCGACTGCCTGGGGCATCGTTCGAGCCATTGGCCCGCACTGCTAGCCCTTGGCCGCGCCGCGCGATTTCTTGCGACACTGGGCGGCGCCGGATTTCACCGCGCCGATAATCATGGCGATTGTCATTTCCTCGACGTCAACGCGTGGAGCGCCTGACTTCTGCAGATAATCCCCGGCCGCGATTGTCAGGCCAAGCCCGATCTCCGTCAGCCGCAAGGCGTCCGCCAGCGAAACGTCGAATTCCTTGACGATACGCTTGGCGAGATAGCGGACATTGGTGTCGTGTTCGTGGGTTCGAACCGTTCCGACCGCGTCGGCAAGCGAGGGCTCGTTCAGAAGCCGGCGAACGAAAGCCCCCCGTTTCTCGACCTCGACAAGCGCAATGTGCGTCGTGTTGCGCACCAGCTCTGGAAAGGTCCTTGCTGACATCGCGGCGTGCATCTGCTCGCGCTGAATACGTTCGAGGTCGCGCCTGAGCAGGGAGCGCAAGAGGTTCGTCTGGCTCGAAAAGTAGTTGTAGACCAGAGCCTTGCTGATCCCGGCTTCGCGCGCCACGCGTTCCATGCTCACGCCTGAAAGGCCTTCGGCGGCAATCAGCCGGGCGGCGTGATCGAGAATCTGCGCCTGTCTGGCCTCGGGCTCCAGCCGGGTTCTCGGCCGCGGTGCGATGCGAGCTGGCATCAGGTCTGAGTCATCCTCTGGCGCGCTGCTGTCGTGCTCGAAGCAGTAACTGAACCGCATGAAAACGGTTGCTGACCGAACGTCAACAGAAAGTCTCCGGATGTCGAAGTCGGCCGGTCGGCAAGCCGCGAGCCGGCGTCACATCCACTATTGACGACTCGTACAATAATGGCGATCAACGTTCCGGAGAGCTGCCGTGCGGCATGCGGGGCAGTCAGGTGAGGGGACCGAATGTTGTCCTTTCGGCCGTTCAGTTCGACGAAACACATGGGCTGGTCCCGCGCGGCGGCGGCCCTGGCTGCGGCTGTGCTTTCGTCCTGCGTAGCTCCATTCAAGTCGATCGAAGGCCTGGCGCATGGCGCTGGTGCGCCTGCATTTGACGGCGCCGCCATCTACGCGAGAGCGTGCGCCTCGTGTCACGAGGGCGGCGTGATGCAGGCGCCGCGTCGCGAAGCGCTGGCGGCCATGCCCGCTACGCGGATCGAAGCCGCGATGGCTACCGGCATCATGAGGACACAGGCACAAGGCCTTAGCGAGGATCAGCGCAAGGCCGTCGCAGTTTTCCTGTCGCAGTCGCAGCTTGCGCAGGCCAGCGGTCAAGGATTCTGCCCGGACCCGGAAATCGCCCGTCTGGCTCCCCGGCGTGTCGCCGACTGGGGCATGGGCGCAGACAATAGGCGCTCCGTCGACGCCGCGACGACTTCTATCAGTCAAGACAACGCCGCCCGTCTCGAACTCGCCTGGGTGTTTGCGTTTCCCAACGGGACCCGATCCCGTGTGCAGCCAACGCTTGCAGGCGACACGCTGTTCACAGCGGACCAGACCGGGGCGATCTATGCCCTGAACGCCGACCGGGGCTGCATACGCTGGCGCGTGCAGACCGCCCAGGAAATCCGCTCCGCTCTGGCAATTGGCGTCAACGCAACGGGCACGGCGTCGATGCTCTATTTTGGCGACATCGCCGGCAACGTTCACGCGTTCGACATTGCCAGTCGCAAGCTCGTATGGAGCGTTCGGCCGGAAGCTCATCCCCAGGCCACCATTACGGGTTCGCTACGTCTTTTTGAGGGACGACTCTATGTGCCCATCTCGTCGCTGGAAGTGGTCGCGGCCATGGACGCAAGATACGCCTGCTGCACATTTCGAGGAGCAGTTGCCGCCCTTGAAGCAGATACGGGCAAGATCGTCTGGAAAACCTACACCATCGACGAGGCGCCCAGCGAGCGCGGAGCTAATCGAGAGGGGGCGCCCCGCTTCGGTCCTTCGGGCGCGCCTGTGTGGTCGTCGCCAACGCTCGACACGGCGCGCCGGCGGCTCTACGTCGGCACGGGAGAAAACTACTCTCATCCTGCTTCCGAAAAGAGCGATTCAATCCTCGCCCTCGATCTTGCGACCGGGAAAACCGTGTGGAGCCATCAGGCGCTGAAGCAGGACGTCTGGAATGCAGCCTGTTCGGCGGGCGCCAACTGCCCGATCAATACCGGACCCGACTATGATTTTGGAGCTCCTCCGGTCCTTGTGAAACTCAAGAACGGCAGGAGCCTCCTGCTGGCGGGCCAGAAGTCCGGCCATGTCCTTGCCCTCGATCCGGACAAGGAAGGACAGCTTGTCTGGACATCCAAGCCGGGCCGCGGAGGCATCATGGGCGGCGTCCATTGGGGCATGACCAGCGATGGCGACATGCTGTATGCGCCCATATCGGATCTGTCCGTCTATCCGGAAGACGCGCATCTCGCAGCGCAATCCGGCATGCATGCACTTGATGTCGCCACCGGGAGGAAGCTCTGGTCGAAAATTCTGCCCGACGCATGCGGGCAAACGACATGGCGCTGCTCGCCGGGCATCTCTGCCGCTGCAACCCTCGCGCCGGGCGTTGTTTTTGGCGGCTCTCTGGATGGCATGCTGCGCGCGTTCGCCGCCAAGGACGGTGCGGTCCTCTGGAGCTTTGACACCAATCGAGCATTCAAAGCCGTGAACGGCGTTGAGGCTCATGGCGGCAGCATTGATTCCAGCGGGCCGGTCGTATCCGGATCGCATGTCTATGCAACGTCCGGCTACGACAAGTTTGGACAGAAGGCAGGCAACATTCTTCTTGCATTCAGGATTCAGGACTAGGTGCGCCGCGACGCGGCAGAAGAGGAGGCGAAAATGAACCTGACGAGACGCTGGACGGTGCTTGCGGCGTTGGTCTTTCTGGCAGGATGCGCCGCGCCCGGGAAAGCTCCTGATCTTGCGACGGTCTCGCCCGGTCCGCTGGTCAAGGGCGTAAGCTATGTTGGCATTTCGGTGAGCGACCTGGACAAGAGCGCGGAGTTTTACCGCTCCAGCGTGGGACTTGTTGAGGTCGATCGCTCCAGGATCGCCGGCAATGCCGCAATCCAGGACATCGCCGGTCGCAGGAATGCCGTAGCAGAGACGCGCCTTCTGAAGGGCGGCAACGCCCAGATTCGCCTGATGCGTTTTCAGGACCGAAGTCCATCCGCGATCGCCACCTCTCCCATGCCGGTCCAGGGCCCCGGGATCACACATGTCTGTCACCAGTCGCCCGCCAGCAAGCCTCTCTATTCGCGCTTCGTCTCGGCGGGAGCGAAGCCCGTCACGCGCGGGGGCCAGCCGATCCGGCTCGTGCCTGAAGTGCCGGTGAGGTACATCTACGCCAGAGATCCAGACGGAGTGATGTTTGAGAACGAAATCCTGGAGGGCGAACCGCCGCCGTTTGACCACCGGATAAGCCATGTGGCGATCGCGACGATCGACCTCGAGAAGACAGTGAAATTCTACACCGCGCTTCTGGGCCGGGAGCCGAGGGAGCGACGCGCCAACCTTGCGCGGCCAACCCTTGATCAGGCTGCGGACCTGGACAACGTGAAAGTCAGCGTCGCCTGGTATACGATCGGGAATTTGGAACTCGAGATCTGGCAGTATCTCAGTCCGGCGCCTGTCCCGCTGGCCAGTCCGCGGCCGGTGGATGCTTTGGGCTACAACATGATTGTCCTGGATGTGTCGGACGTCGAGGCGGCTGCAGCGAAGCTCGTCGCCGGCGGAGGCAGGATCGAGAGCAAGCCAGCGCCCATGTCGGGCGGCCGAATCGCGTTTGGCCGGGATCCCGATGGAAACCTGATCGGCCTGCAGTCCGTCGCGGCTCAGTCGGTGTTCTCGTCGAGCAATTTCCAAAGCCGCGAGAAGCCGCCCGTCTGACGCTATCGGCCGTCGCGAACTGGAAATCCTGGGGCTTGCCCGGCGCAAGTCGATAAGTACCGAGACGCCATGAAGGGGTCGCCGGACGCCGCATGCATTGGAAATCGGCATGCCGCGACTGGCGACGCGGAAAAGCCCAGAGGGCGCCGCAGGGCCGTAACAGTCGCCTTGGCTCGGCGGGCCTGACCCCAGCTTGCGCGATTCGCACTTTCTAAACCTGCGCGGGCGTCCTATCTCCCGGCATTGCGCTGGTGATTCCATGTCCGACTCACGGGCGGCGGAGAGAACATGAGAGCCGTACTCGACGTCATCCTGATCGGCCTGGATATCTACATCTGGATCCTGATCGCCCAGGCGATCCTGTCCTGGCTGCTGGTCTTCAATGTCGTCAACGCGCGCAACCAGGTCGTGTCAGTGATCTACACCTTCACCCGCGCCGTGACCGAGCCTCTGCTGAAGCCGATCCGCAAGGTCATACCGCCAATTGGCGGGCGGCGTCAGTACGGGACGACAACGGGCGGCGTCGACATCTCGCCGATCATCCTCCTGCTGCTGATCTATTTGGTGCAGCGCCTGATCATCTACTACATCTACCCCAACGTGATCTGATGGGGCGCGCCTGCTGGCGCCTCGTCGCCGGCGGCGCCGAACTGCGCGTTCGCGCGCAACCCAACGCTTCCAGGGATTCGATCGAAGGCGCCGCCGAAGATGCGGCCGGCCAGCGCTTCCTCAAGGTGCGCGTGCAGTCCGTTACCGAGAAGGGCAAGGCCAACGCCGCCATCGAGGCGCTGCTGGCCAAGGCGCTGAACGTTCCCAAGTCCGCCGTTTCGGTGGAGAAGGGCCAGACCGGCCGCATCAAGACGGTGCGAATCTCCGCGGGCACCGCTATAGCGAAGGCGCTCGAACACCTGACCGGAGACCGCCATGACGGCTGAGCTGATCGACGGCAAGATCGTCTCCGAGAAAGTCCGCGCCGCTGCCGCCGCCGCGGTCGCGAAACTGCCGGGCAAGCCCTGCCTCGCCGTCGTGCTGGTCGGCGATGATCCGGCAAGCGCGATCTACGTCAAATCGAAAGGCGAGAAGACCGAAGCCGCCGGCATGCACTCGATCACCCGCCGCTTTCCCGCAACCGCCAGTCAGGCCGAGGTCGAGGCCGAACTGAAAGCGCTCAACGCCGATCCCGAAGTCGACGGCATCCTGCTGCAATTGCCGCTTCCCAAGGGCCTCAACGAAGCAGCTGCGCTGGCGCTGATCGATCCCCTGAAAGATGTCGATGGCCTCACGGAACTCTCCGCCGGACGCCTCCTGCTTGGCAAGCCGGGCCTGCGCCCATGCACGCCAGCCGGCTGCGTGATCATGGCCAGGCATGCGCTTGGGCCCGATCTCACCGGCAAGCATGTCGTCGTCATCGGCCGCTCCATCCTGGTCGGCAAACCGGTCGCGATGCTGTTCCTCGCCGAGAATTGCACCGTCACCATCGCGCACTCCAAGACGGCGGATTTGTCCGCGCTGTGCCGCACGGCCGATATTCTCGTGCCTGCGGTCGGTCGCCCGGAAATGGTGCGCGGGTCATGGATCAAGCCTGGCGCTGCCGTCATCGACGTCGGCATCAACCGCATTCCGGCGCCGGAGAAGGGTGAGGGGAAGACGCGTGTCGTCGGCGACGTCCACTTCGCCGAATGCCGCGAAGTCGCCGGCTACATCTCGCCCGTGCCCGGAGGCGTCGGCCTGATGACGGTCGCCTGCCTCCTGCGCAACACCATCCTCGCCGCCTGCGCCCGCCGCGGCTGGCCCGTGCCGAAGGAACTCGAAGCCTGAGCGTCTTCGCCGATCTCTGGACCTCCCAATTCGGCTGCTGCGCGATCTGTGGCGAGGCAATGCCGGCCGGACGGTTCGATACGCCGCACGCCACGATCTGGAAGAAGAAGCGGCCGACTTTCGATCACATCCGGCCGCGCAACAAGGGTGGAAGCAATGATCCCGCCAACCTCCAGCTCGCTCACGCCGAATGCAACTGGAAGAAGGGCGACCGCTGGAAGCCGCCTTGCTAATCCATTGCCGGTTTCAGGTTGAGCGTTTTGGTCAGGAACAGCGTCTCGGCCTCGCGCTGGGCTTCCTGGTTGGCCTTCTTCGCAAAGCCGTGGCCTTCATCGTTAGCTGTCATGAGCCAGGTCTCGACGCCCTGTTTGCGCAGCGCCGAGACCATGGCGCGCGCTTCTGACAGAGGCACACGCGGGTCGTTCTCGCCGTGGACGATGAACATCGGGCTTTTGATCCTGCCGACATTGGTGAGCGAGGCCGTTTCCTCCATCCACTTGCGGATCGCCGGATCACGCTCGTCGCCATATTCGGGGCGGCGCAGGTCGCGGCGATACCCCGACGTGTTCTCGAGGAAGGAACGCAGGTTGCCGATGCCGACGATGTCGATGCCTGCCGCGAAGCGATCCGGGAACATGATCATCGCCGCATAGACCATGTAGCCGCCATAGGAGCCGCCGTATGGGACGACGCGCTTCATGTCGAACCGCCTCGGCTCAGCCTGCCATCCAGTCGAGCACCGCGCCGATATCCTTTACGCTGTCAGCCCGCTTCAGCCCGTTGTCGAGCGACACGAACGTCTTGCCGTAGCCCGTCGAGCCGCGGACGTTCGGAACGATCACCGCCATGCCCAACTCCCTCGCCCAGTACTGGTGGTTGGAGCTGAAGGTCGGCCGCGACTGGCTTTCCGGGCCGCCATGGATGTCGATGATGGCCGGATGCGGTCCCGGCGTCTTGGGCTCATAGACCCATGCCGAGATTTCTTTCGGGCCGCCCGCGCCGCTGTCGAACGTCCGGAAGCGCTCCAGCTTCGGCTCGATGAAGTCATCCGGGTCGAGACCGCCGGTTTCGGATTGTGTCCAGCGCGCCAGCGACTTCGACTTCGTCGTCAGCACGTAGACGTCCGTCGGCGCCGTTGCCGAGTTGATCGACAGGCCAAGCCGTGCGCCCGTCTCGTCCCATCCCATCGCGCCGATGACGCCAGGCGGCAGTTTCGGCGTGGCGACCGCCTTGCCGGTCTTCAGGTCGAGCAGTTTCAGCTCCGACGCGCCATCCGCATTGACGGCGTAGGCGAGGGTGCGGCCATCGGGCGAAAGGTCGAACTCTTCGACGTCCCAGCGCGTCTCCGGGCTCAACACGGCGCGCTTGTCCGTCGCAAGGTCGATGCGGGTCAGACGCGCGAATTCCGATCCCTCGTCCGATATGGTCAGGACTGATTTTCCGTCGGGCGTAAACTCCGCGCTCCTGTACGAAACCTTGAGATCGGGCGTCAGCTGTTTCAGCCCGCCGCCGTGCGTCAGCACGAACAGCTTCGACTCGGCGATGGAGATGTATTGCGACAGCAGCAGCCTGTCGCCTGTGGGCGACCAGTCCTCGACGCTCAGTGCGCCCTTGCCCTTGTGGATGACGGCGCGGGTATAGGGCTTGCCCGACTCGCACATCAGGATGTCGTAGTCGCCATTGTCCTTGGCTTGCGCCCACGCGATTCTCGCGCCGTCGCGGCTGAACAGCGGACCCTCATTGCGCGTGCCTGGTTCGGTGAACTGCTGGTACCGCCCGCCCTTGGGATCAAGCAGGAAGCCCTGGAAGTTTTCATCGCCCCCACTGTCCTGCTCGAACAGGATGTAGCCGGACTTGCCTGGCTGCGCTGCCGCGCCGGTGATGCGGTCGTCGAAGAATGTAAGCTGTCTCCGGTCGCCCATCGGCATGGCGACGGCGTGGAGCTGAACCGTATTGGTGAAGCGCGTGCCGATCAGCACGCCGCCCGCGGGCAGGAAGTCGAAAAACCCGGCCGAGCGCGTGTTGGTGTACTGCCGCAGCCGGTCGCGCACCGGCCCCGGCGTGTCGGGCACGTTCTCCAGCGTGAGCGCCCCGCGCTTGACCTGCACGGGCGGCGTCTGCGCGAGGCTGGGAGCGGCGAGGGCAAGGATCAGGGCCAGCAAAGCGAAGCGGCGGAGCATGCGTGTCCTCCCGGAGATGACCGCAGGCTATCGCCGGGCCGTGACGCCTGCAACGGCGAGACAGGTCAGGCCGTGGCTTCCGCCGGCTTCAGACGCCTGAGGCTCCAGCGCGCGAGACGCCAGCCGACCAGGGCCGCGAGGATTGCGGCGTGTGTCATCGGCTGCACCTGGAACAACGTCTTCTGCATCAGGATATTGTGCGCGACCGCGACGATCGCCAGCGGGAAGATCAGCCAGTGGATGCGGTCCCAGGTCTTGCGCCCGAGGCGCCGGATCATCGAATTGTTCGACGTGACGGCCAGCGGAATCATCGCCAGTCAGGGCGATCATGCCGAAGGTGATGTAGGTGCGAACGACCACATCTTCCCACAGCTTCGGCAGCGACCAGCCGAGATCAAGCCCGACATAGGCGAGCATGTGCAGCGCCGCGTAGAAGAACGCCGCCAGCCCGATGCGCCGCCGCACCAGCGCAATCGGCGCCCATCCCGTGATGTCGCGGACCGGCGAGACGGCGAGCGTCACCAGCAGAATGCGGATCGCCGTGTCGCCCAGATAGTGGTGCGTCCACTTTACCGGATCCCAGCCCATGGGCGTGTTCAGCCCGTTGAGCATCATGATCCACAGCACGGCAAGATAGGCGAATGGCGCAATGAGCGCCGCGAGCACCAGCGGCTTCATCCAGTGCTTGCCGAACGTGCGGAGGGCGGCGCTGTGGGCCACTAATAGTCCTTGGCGAGGTCCATGCCGGCATACATGGCGGCGACCTGCTTCTCGTAGCCGTTGAACATCTCGGTATTGCGGCGTTCGTTGAAGCCGCCCTTGCCGCCGATCACGCGCTCGGAGGCCTGGCTCCAGCGCGGGTGCGGCACTTTCGGGTTCACGTTGGAATAGAAGCCGTATTCGTTGGCGTTGGCCTTGTTCCACGCCGTCGCCGGCATCTTGGTGAGGAAGCGGATCCTGGCGATCGATTTGGTCGCCTTGAAGCCGTACTTCCAAGGGATCACGGTGCGCAGCGGTGCGCCGTTCTGCTTGGCCAGCGCCTTTCCGTAGGCGCCCACCGCCATCAGCGTCAGCTCGTTCATCGCTTCGTCCATGCGCAGTCCCTCGACATAGGGCCAGTCGAGCACAGGGGCGCGCACGCCCGGCATCTGCTTCCTGTCGAGGAAGGTTTCGAACTGCACGAACTTGGCGCTCGCGCGCGGCTTCAGTTTCGTCATGACGCTGGACATCGGCACGCCGATCCACGGCACGACCATCGACCAGCCTTCGACACAACGATGGCGATAAACGCGCTCTTCCAGCTTCTTGAAATCGACGAGGTCGGTCACGGCGTAATTGCCCGGCGCGTCGGTCTCGCCCTCGACATGGATTTGCCAGGGCGAGGTCTTCAAAAGGAAGGCTGTCGCCGCAGGAGATTCCTTGTCTGTCCCGAACTCGTAGTAATTGCAGTAGCCGCTGAACGCCCCCTCGACCGTGGTCTGATCCGCCACCGCGTACGCCGCCTTCGTCGCGGTCAGTTTCGCGCCTGGCTGCGGATGGTTCGTTGCGCCTGCCGGTGCGGCGACGGCGCCCTGCGGCTCCGAACACGCTGGCAGTGCGCCGAGGATCGATCCGGCGCCGAGCAGGCCTGCGCCCGCCAGCATCCTGCGGCGATCCATGAAGAAGGGCTCGTCTGCAATCTCGCTGCGCAGGGCCTGGTAGTCCGGGTTGCGGCGGAACTTCAGTTCCATCTCGCGTCTCTCCTGTTCATGTCGCCGTTGCGCTCGTGACCTGAGTTCGCCCGGAGACGCCATCCTGTTACGGCGAGAATAGGCCGCTCGATCACAACGTTCGACCTCTCTCACGCTTTTGGGAAGCGCCGGTTCCATGAGCATCGCGTGTATTCGCGCGCCCACCTCATGTTCGCGGGTGAATTCTACAGATTGCCGGGAATGACAGTTGGGCCTTGTACTATGTTAATCTATGTAGTAGTCATCACACAGTGCATAGTGCAGCATATCGAGCGGCAAACCACTGATACAGAGGAGCAATCGTGCGATTCTCTCACATTCCGGTCGTTTTCTCGCTGATCCTGGCCTCAGCCGCGATCGCTACCTCCGCGGCCGCCCAGACCGCCAACGCCGACACCTACAGGGCGGTGGTCGAGAAGGGTGTCGTCATCCTGACGCCGGAGCTTGAGATCGATGTGAAATTCCTCTCCGACGGCACGTTCATCGCTCTCGGCGGCCTCTCAAAGGGAACGTGGAAAATCGTCGGCGACAGGATGTGCTCGACCCCGGGCGAGACGCTGATCGAGAGCTGCGCCGTCTATCCGGCGGGCAAGACGTCCGGCGATGAATTCGAAATCGAGGCCCCAACCGGTCGCGTGAGGATCAGGATCAGGTAGCGATGGCGCCCCCGGAGCGATCTCCCGACCGATCGGACGATCCCAACGCAAAGCTGGAACAGGAACTCCGGCGCGGCGTGATCGTGCTGGCGACGCTCTCCCAGCTTCGCGAGGCGCAGTACGGCTATTCGCTCCGTCAGGCGCTGGCCCAGCAGGGCATGGTGGTCGAGGAGGGCACGCTTTATCCGCTCCTCCGCCGCCTCGAAGGCCAGGGCCTGCTCGCCAGCGAATGGCGGATCGAGGACGGGCCGCCGCGCCGCTACTACACGCTGAGCGCCGAGGGCAAGAAATTCTACGCTGCTCTTATCGTCTCGTGGCGCAGCCTCGTCGGCGCCGTCGACCGGCTGATCGGCGAGGAGCCTGCTGAAAAAAGGAAAACGTCGTGACGTCCGGATCGGATTCTTCCACTCGACTGATCGAGGCCTATGTCATTGATGTGATCCGCCGCCTGCCACGCAGGCAGCGCAACGATGTCGGCTTCGAGCTTCGCGCTCTCTTGACCGAAGGCCTGCGAGACCGCGCCGGCGATGCCGGGCGCCTACCCGACGAGGCGATGGCGCTGGAACATGTTCGCGAATTCGGCCGGCCGGATCGAGGTCGCCGCGCGCTATCATCCGCCCGGCGTGCCGATCATTCCGCCTGCGCAAACGCGGGGCTTCGTCTGGGCGACAGTCATCGGCGTCGGCCTGCAGTGGGCAATCAGCCTTCCGATCGTGCTTTCCGGACAGACTCTGCCGGCTTTGCCGGAAGCCTCGCGCTTCGGCGCGTGGTGGGTCTCCTATGGTCTCGGCGCGCTCTGGTGGCCGGGCTTCCTCGTCAGCGTGATGATCGTCGCCGCTTGGGTACGGCAGACGTGGCCGGCGGCCTCCGCCGACTGGAAGCCCAGGGCGATCGATCAGAACCAGATCAATCGACTGCTTTTCCTGTTCGGTCTGGCCGGGGCGCTGTGCGGCGTCGCACTTTGGGTCGGCATTGCCTGGAGCGTCACGACGTTCGACAATCCGTTCACCAGGGCATTGGCGTTTGATGCAGATTTCCTCGCGACACGAGCGCCGGTGCTGCTGGTCTTCTGGGCTGGCGGCATCGCGCTGCTTGTCGTGTTGATCATCGAGGGCAGGTGGCGCGACCTGACGCGCCGGATCGACCTGGGGTTGAGGATCATCGCCTGTGCGCTGATGGCATGGTTCATCCTTGGCGGCCGCATCTTTCTCGCCGATCCGGCCGATCAGACGGCCAAGGGAGCGATGGCGCTGATCGTCCTGCTGATGCTTGGCCAGTTCGCGTTTGACGCTTGGCGGCTGGCGGGCGGCATCCGGCCGCCGCAGGCGGGGCGAAGCTAGGGCGGTCATGCTAACCTGTCCTGGGCGCTGATTCGGAGAGAGGCGTTGGCGAGAATTTTTCCTGCACTTGGACTCGTTGCGCTCGCCGCCTGCGCGACGCCGCCGCCTGGCGCAGAGACCTGTCACCAGCGGCCAGGTTCTTGCCCAGGCGATGTGCCCTCTGCGCATCGATGACGCGAACGCCTGGGTCAACTACATGCCCGGGCCCAACAGGTCGGCGCGCATGCTTCAGATCGAGATCAAGTTCATGGAGACGTCCGAAAGCGCGGTCGTGCTGAAGTCGGCCGCCTCCACCCGCGACCTCCTGGTGCTGGAGCTTCGCCCGACCACCGCCTCGGCCAGTCCTGGTCGGGCCGACTATCGCGAGCCGGTCCCGGACCCTCTCTACAAGCGCATCTCCTTCTTCTGCCGGGGAGGCGAGATCTTCTCGTTCACCGGCATCGAGAAGGTCTACTGATCGCCCTGCGGCGCCTCCGTCCCTTGGCCTCAGCCTCTCCCTCCTGTAGACCACGCCCGGGCTCGGGTCGGGGGCCTGCCGCAGGGAGTGCGCATGCGTCTGGGTTTCTTTGGCGATGTCGTCGGCCGGGCCGGCCGCGCAGCCGTCGCCGAACATCTCCCGCGCGTCCGCGCCGAACTGCATCTCGATTTTGTCGTGGTCAATGGCGAGAACGCCGCCGGCGGTTTCGGCATCACCGAGGCGACGGCGCAGGATCTCTTCCAGGGCGGCGCCGACTGCATCACGCTCGGCAACCATTCCTGGGATCAGACCGAAGCGCTCACCTACATCCAGCGCGAGCAGCGCCTGCTGCGCCCCTACAACTACCCAAAGACGCTGCAGATCCCGGGACGCGGCTCGCAGCTCTTCACCACCCCGCGCGGCCAGCGCGTGTTCGTCATCCAGATCCATGGCAGCGCCTTCATGGAATCGCTCGACGATCCGATCCAGGGGGTGGCCTCCGCGCTTGAAGAAGCGCCGCTGCGCAAGGTCGCCGACGCCATCCTCGTCGAAATCCACGCCGAGGCGACTGCCGAGAAGTACATCATGGGCCATTTCTGCGACGGGCGCGTCACCGCCGTGATCGGCGCCCACACCCACGTCCCCACCGCCGATGCGCAGATCCTCCCCGGCGGCACCGCCTACATGACTGACGCCGGCATGTGCGGAGATTATGACAGCGTCATCGGGATGAAGAAGGGACCGATCGTGCAGCGCGCCGCCACGCGTCTGCCGAGCGAGCGCAAATCGCCGTCGGAAGGCCCTGCAACGCTTTGCGGCGTCTACATCGAATCCGACGATGTCACCGGAATGGCCCTGCACATCGAACCTATCCGGGTCGGCGGGCGCCTCAGCGAGACGATGCCCGTCCTCGGTCCGCCGGGCGGGGTTTCCACCGGCAGGTAAATCTCTCGCGCAGTTCAATTGTCGGGCGAGGTCCTTTCGGCTAGTCCTTCCTCGCAAATCCGGACCCGGACGGGCCCCCGGAAGCGTTTGGGAGGACTTGATGCAAAAGAATCTTCTGCGGTCTCTCGCCCTAGCTGCTGTTTTCGCTGCGGCGTGCCAGACCGGACCTGCGGCGCCGCAAGTGACGCCGACATCCGCCAACATCGTCGCCGCCGTCGCCGATCCGACGCGGCCGAAGGATGACACCGGCACGAACCTCGACATCGACCGCAAGCCGGCCGAGATGCTCGCCTTCGCAGGCGCTCGCCCCGGCATGAAGGTCGGCGAGCTGATCCCTGGCCAAGGCTACATGACCCGCCTGTTCTCGAAGGCCGTCGGGCCGACCGGCAAGGTTTATGTCTTCGCCTCGGCGCCGGTGCAGCGTGAAGGCCAGCCGCCTCCGCCGCCGCCGATCAACGCGATCCAGCAGGACAAGGCCAACTATCCCAATGTCAGCGTGATCGCCTCCGACTTCACGACGATCGCGACGCCAGAGCCGCTCGACCTCGTGTGGACCTCGCAGAACTATCACGACATGCACAATCCCGGCCGCAATCTCGACATCAACGCGGCCAACAGGGCGGTGCTCGCATCGCTCAAGCCCGGCGGAACCTACATCGTGCTCGACCACCAGAGCGCCAAGGGCGTGGACTTCAGCGCCCAGCTGCATCGCATCGACAAGGAGAAGGTGAAGTCGGAAGTTCTGGCCGCGGGCTTCGAGTTCGTCGGCGAATCGACCGTTCTGGCGAACACCACCGACGACGGCACGAAAGGCGTGTTCGACCCGTCGGTCCGCCGCAAGACCAACCAGTTCATCCTGAAGTTCAAGAAGCGGAGCTGATCTGGTTTCGAACGGAGTCAGTCCGGGAAAGGGAGGCGAAGGCCTCCCTTTTCTGTTTCCGGCGCTCATGACCACAAGGGCGGGCTCATCGAAACCCGATCTCCCGCTGCTTCAGGCCCATCTCCGCCAGCGCCTGCGCGATGATGTGGCGATGGCACTTCGCCTCCTCGCCGCAGAAGCAGAGCAGGGCGGTCGCCTGCGCCCGGCACAGCTCTTCGGCCTCGAGCAGCGCAAGCTGCGCCTCGGGCCGCTGGAAGCTCGCCTCGTAGATCCTCCGGAACTCGTCCATGCGCCCCGCCCGATTGGCCTCGCGTCCGGCCTTGGGCGTTCCAAGCGCACGCAAGTGGACATAGGCGATGCCATGCTCGTCGAGGCTTGCCGCCAACAGCTTCTTCGAGAAGCCGGCGCGCCGCGAATTGGCGACATCGCGCGTGTCGATCACGCGCCGGACGCGTGCTTC
Source organism: uncultured Alphaproteobacteria bacterium (assembly GCA_963718145.1). GTDB lineage: Bacteria > Pseudomonadota > Alphaproteobacteria > Caulobacterales > Hyphomonadaceae > UBA7672. The sequence goes on from CAVQYJ010000002.1 coordinate 25,800, forward strand.
CTGCAGCGCCGCAATCAGGCCAGGCAGCGTCGTGTATTCGTATCCGACGGTGAAGAAAATCCTGCGCGCCATGGCGCCTAGGTAGGACGAAACGCGGACCCGCGCCTGCGGCTATTTGCACTCGGGATTTATCCCATCGACGTAGTTCCTGATCACGTCGATTGTCCTGGCGGCGTCCGCGCCTTCGAAGCCGGCGAGACGGTCATAGCCCACGTCGATCGGGTACTGCTTCAGGTACCAGGACGCGACGGGCGTGTACGACCAGTGCCACTTTTCCTCTTCATAGCCAGTCGGGCGGTCTGGACCCTTCGCCGAATAGACCTGGCAGAAGCCAAAGGCGTGAGCGTTGGCGGTCAGCCAGTCATAGATGCGCTTGCCATCCTTGGTGCTGAAGTACGCGTTGTTGAGGTTGTTGAGATCGAAGTCCGTGCCCCAGTGATGGCGCGACGTGCCGGGCATGGAAGAGAATTCAAGGATTTTCAGCGCGCGCTTGCCCGGATCGGGAATGGTGTTCGGAAGCTTGCCCTTCTCCACCAGCGTCTTGCCGGTCCACTTGTCGTTCCAGATCTGCTTCTGGTCGTCGAACGACCGGAAGGCCGACACGATGGTCAGCCTGTAGCCATTGCCTTCGGCGGCTTCGGCCATCTTCACGAACGCGGCGACGGCGTCCTTCTGGCCCCAGACGCGGCTGCCCTTGATGTACTTGTCGGGAATGCGCGCGAAGGCGGGATCGCTCGCCGGATCGACGCGGCCGATGAGGTAATTCAGCGGCAGGTGGCCAGGAGCAACCTCTTGCCCAACAGAGGAGGAGGGCGGGGCGTCGGGCGTCTCCGTCGTCTCGGATGGCGCGGACGCGAGTTCTGCCGTGGGCGCATCGGCTGGCAGCGCCGTCTCCGCAGCCGCCGCCCGGCCGTCGACCTTCACATCATCGCCCGAGACATGAATCTCGACCTGGGAAGCCCCCGGGTCCTCGCCACACGCCGCCAATGCGGCAAGCAATACGGCAAGGGAGGCGCCAGCGGCGGTCCAGCGCACGATCATCAGTCCACTCCGGTCTACGCCCGATCTGCCCAGCCATGCTTTACAACACGGGTTGGGGCGCTGGGTCCATTGGGGCAGGCAGCCGCATCTGCTTATGCTGGCTCAGCCGGCGAGGCTTCTAGTTCTTGAACCTGGGTTCGCGTGCCCGGATCAGCCCTTCCTGAACGACGGATGCGACAAGCTTGCCCTGCTCGGTGAAGATCTCGCCGCGGTTGAAGCCGCGCGCGCCCGACGCCGACGGGCTGTCCATCGAATAAAGCAGCCATTCCTCAATGTTGAAGGGTTCGTGGAACCACATCGCGTGGTCGAGACTCGCCATCTGTACGCCGCCAGTGAACCAGTTGACGCCATGCGGTTTCGTTGCGGTGTCGAGTATGCCCATGTCCGAAGCATAGGCCAGAAGACATTGCTGGAGCGCAACGTCATTGCCGATCGGCCCGCGGGCGCGCAACCACATTTCCTTTTTTGGCGCAGTCTTCATCGGGCTGATCATTTGCCTGGGATCGACGGGCTTGAGCTCGATCGGCCTCGGACGCGCAAACTGTTTCTGGAATTCCTTCGGGATGTGGTCCTTCGCCATCGCGCGCAACTCGTCCTCGCTCTTGAGTTCGGCGGGCTTCTTCACGTCGGGCATGGCCGACTGGTGGGTGAAGCCGTGTTCGGGGATCTGGAACGAGGCGGCGAGGTTGAGGATCTGCTCGCCATGCTGGATGGCGACGACGCGGCGTGTGGTGAAGGACTTGCCGTCGCGCGCGCGGTCCACCTCGTAGAGGATCGGCACGGTCGGATCGCCGGGCCGGATGAAATAGGCGTGCAGGGAATGGCAGATGCGGTTCTCGACCGTGCGGTAGGCGGCGACCAGGGCCTGCGCGATGACCTGCCCGCCGAAGACGCGCTTCATGCCGTCGTCCGGCGACTGGCCGCGGAAGAGGTTCATCTCGATCCGCTCGATATCGAGCAGCGCGACAAGGTCGGCGACCGGATCTTCGGTGAACGGAACGGTTTCGGACATCGGCCAATAATCCCTTGGCGCCTCCCCGCGCGGGAGGCCAGCTTCTCCGAGGCATATACGCGCTTGGCGCCCAAACGCGAACGCCCACGAAACTCCAGACTGCCGGGATACGGATGTTGCCGTGAGGGAATATCCGGCGGTGACACAAGTCCAAGAGAAACAGGTGCTTGCGGTAAGCTTAACGTAAGACCTTCATGCCACTCTCCGCCCGCGACCGGGAAAAGGAAGACGATCATGAAGGTGGACTCGTTCCGTTGGGATTCGGCAACGCGCATGTTCCGCTCACCGGGAGAGTCGCCGGACGCGACTTTTGCCGTCTTCTTTGGTCCGAACCCGACAATCGCGGATCCCGCCTTCCTGGCCCAGGCCCGGGCGCTCTGCCCCAATGGACCGATTCTTGGCTGCACGACCGGCACCCTCATCGACGGACCCGATCTCGAGGATGACGCGGCCCTGCTTCTGGCTGTGACGCTGAAGCACACCGCCGTCCGGATAGCCTCGGCGCCCGTCTCCGTGGAGACGTCCCGCGAGACAGGCCAGAATATCGCCGCACAGCTCGACGCGCCGGATCTCGCCGGCGTGTTCGTGCTTTGCGACAGCCTGAATGTCGACGGTTCGGAACTTGTCGCCGGCTTGCGCGAGCGTCTCGGGCCGAATGTGCCCATTTCAGGCGGACTGGCGTCGGATGGAGCGGACTTCAAGCGCACCATGGTCGGCGCCAATGCCGTTCCAGCCGAGCGCATGGCTGGCGCGCTGGCATTCTACGGATCTGCTTTCACGATGAGCCAGGGCTGCGCTCATGGCTGGGATCATTTCGGCCCGCCGCGCAGGATAACGCGCGCCGAAGGCAATGTGCTCTTCGAACTCGACGGCAAGCCGGCGCTCGACCTCTATGAGAAGTATCTCGGTGTCGATGCCGCCGACCTGCCGGGATCGGCTCTGCGTTTCCCGTTGCTGGTCTCCGCTCCCAGTGATCCGCTGAAGAAGGTCATCCGCACCGTGCTCGATGTCGACCGCGCGGCGCGCACCCTGACGTTCGCTTCGGCGATCGAGGAAGGCTGGGACGCCCGGCTGATGCGCGGCGCTCTCGATCGCCTGGCGGAAGGTGCAGCGGCGGCGGCGGGCGAGGTGCTCGCCGGCTCCAGCCCGGATGACGAAGGCTTCGCCATCCTGGTGAGCTGCGTCGGTCGCCGCATTGTCTTTGGCATGTCCGCCGCCGACGAGCCCGAGGCGGTCGCAGACGTTCTCTCCTCGCGCCTCAGGCAGTTCGGCTTCTACTCTCACGGCGAGATCTCTTCGGCAAATGCCGAGGCCTTCTGCGGCCTGCACAACCAGACCATGACGATCGTCTCGATGCAGGAAGCCGCCTAGGCCATGCATCCGCTCCTTGCCCGTCAGATACGCAAGGCGCGTGCGCCCGACGGGCAGGTGTCGGTCGACAAGTTGCTGGACGTGGTGAGCGCGACCTACCAGGAATACGACGTCAATCGCCGCCGCTCGGACTGGGCCAACAACCTGATGGCCGCCGAGATGGGGGAGATGAACGCGGCGCTGGAAAAGCGGCGCGTCGAGGCGGAAGAGGCGAACGCCGCGAAGAGCCGCTTCCTCGCCAACATGAGTCACGAGATCCGGACGCCGCTCAACGGCGTCATCGGATTGACGGGCGCGCTCCTCAAGACGCCGCTCACTCCACAGCAGCGCGAGATCGTGGACCTGGTGCACGGTTCCGGAGAGACCCTCGAGCGCCTGCTCACCGACATCCTCGACCTGTCCAAGATCGAGGCGGGACGGATGGATCTCAGCATCAAGCCGTTCGACCTGCGTATTGCGATCGAGACCGCGGCGCACATCATGCGGACGCGTGCCGACGAAAAGGGCCTGGCCTTCGACATCAGGTTCGGTCACGCGGCGGACGGCTTCTTCCTTGGCGATGCGGTCCGGGTCCGGCAGATCGTCTCCAACCTCGCCTCTAACGCCGTGAAGTTCACCCAGGCCGGCGGCGTGACAGTCAGCGTTGATGTCCGTGACGGCCAGGGGCCCGACGCCCCCTCGGTCCTGACCGTGGACGTCAAGGACACCGGCATCGGCTTTGACGAGGAAGCTGGGCGCCGGCTGTTCGGCCGGTTCGAGCAGGCCGACGGCACCATCACGCGGCAGTTCGGCGGCACCGGCCTCGGCCTTTCAATTTCACGGTCGCTGGCGAGGACGATGGGAGGCGATGTGACGGCCCGATCGACGCCTGGCGCCGGCAGCACATTCAGCCTGGTCGTGCCGCTGCCGAGGGCGCCGAAGGCCGCTATGCCGGCGGACGCCAGCCAACCGGCGCGTGCCAAAGGGTCACGCTCGCACTCAGGCCTGCGCGTCCTGGTGGTGGAGGACCATCCGGTCAACCGGCGCGTCGTCCAACTCATGCTCCAGCCGGAAGGCATGGCGCTCACCTTCGCGACCAATGGCAGCGAAGGCGTCGAGGCCTTCAAGGCGGAGGTCTTTGATCTCGTCCTGATGGACATGCAGATGCCGGTCATGGACGGTCTCACCGCCACACGGCTGTTGCGCGCCTACGAGACGGAGCGCTCCCGTCCCCGCACGCCAATCGCGATCCTCAGCGCCAACGCCATGGCCGAGCAGGTCGCACAGGCCCATGAAGCAGGCGCGGACACCCACATCGCCAAGCCGATCACGACCGAAATGCTTCTCCAGCAGATCGACAGGCTGTTGCCTGCCGCTCGCCTGACAGCGCTGGCGGGGTAGGTCTGCGGCCTGGGACTGCGCCTGGCGCTCCCGAGGACGCTTGCAGCTGGACCCGTGTGTCGGCTAGACGAGCGGCAAGCCAGACATCACGCAGCAGGACGGAGCCGCCATGGCCGGCCACAGCAAATGGGCCAACATCCAGCACCGCAAGGGCAAGGCCGACAAGGCCAGGGCCAAGCTGTTCTCGAAACTGGCGAAGGAGATCACCGTCGCCGCCAAGTCCGGCATGGCGGACATCAACTTCAACCCGCGCCTGCGGCTGGCCGTGAACAACGCCAAGGCGGCGTCCATGCCCAAGGACAATATCCAGCGCGCCATCGACAAGGGCGCCGGCGGCGACGGCGCCAACTATGAGGCCATCCGCTATGAAGGCTTCGCGCCGGGCGGCGTCGGTCTCATCATCGAGTGCTCGACCGACAACAAGAACCGGGCGGCAACCGACGTGCGCACGGCGCTGACGCGCTATGGCGGCAATCTCGGCCAGACCGGCGCCGTCTCATCCGGCTTCGAGCATGTCGGCGAGATCGTCTATCCGCTGAACGCGGGAACTGAAGACGCCATCATGGAAGCCGCCATCGATGCGGGCGCCAGCGACGTCTCAAGCGACGCCGACGGCCACTACGTCTACACCGCGCGCGCCGACTTGATGGAAGTCGCCACCGCCCTCGAAGGCAAGATCAAGACGGCCGCCACCTCGACCTCGCTGATCTGGAAGCCGCTCAACACCGTGCCCGTCGAAGGCGAGAACGCCGATAGCCTGATGGGCATGATCGAGGAGCTCGAAGACTGCGACGACGTGCAGAACGTCTACGGCAACTATGAGCTGTCAGACGCCGAGATGGCGCGGCTGGCAGGATAGCGGCAGGCGGGCAGGGGGATGCGGTGGCCGAACTGATCGTGGAGATCACGCGTTTTGTCGACGACCATTTCCCCCGGCTTCGTCGAATGCGCTTTCGTCGACGCCGATGGCCGCCGGCATCTTTTCGTGGAAAAGGTCCCGGTCTTGACCACCGAGGCGCTTCAGGCGGACAGCGCCTATCCCCGCCCGGGCATCATCGCCTGCGAAGTCGAGGCGGAATGGGCGGATGAGAACGGCCAGCGCCGTGTTCGCATCAACACAGAAAGACCATGGGGCGTTGAGTCGAGCGATGGTCTTGCCAGCTTTGTCGTGGTTCGCTCTCAGTTCTCGGCCGCCGCATGACTGGCATTCCCGGCATCATCATCCGCGAGACCGTCGCATCGGATGCCGAGGCGCTTGCCGCCTATACTGCCGCCTTGGTCGCCGAAAACACCGGTACGATCATGCTGCGCACGGCGCCCACGGCCGAGCAGGAAGCCGACTTCATCGCGAAGACGACCGCGCCGGACCGCGCCTTCATCCTCATTGCAGTGGAGGGCGAGCGCATCGTCGGGCTCCTCGACCTCCAGGCCGGAGAGCGCGAACACAACCGTCATTCCGCCCGCTTCGGCATGTCTGTGACGAAGGACAGGCGCGGGCAGGGCCTCGGCCGCCGGCTGCTGGAAGACATGATCGAGAAGACTAAAGCCTGGCCCGGCTTCTGCCGCATCGAACTGGAAGTCTTCCCCCACAACACCGCCGCGATCCGCCTCTACGAGAGCGCGGGTTTCGAACTCGAGGCGCGCAAGACCAAGGCCGTGAACCTCGACGGCAAACCCGAAGACCTGCTCCTGATGGCGCTCACGTGGTGAGGGCCTGAGTGATCAGACGCCAGCGCGCACCGCTTGCGGCGCCGCGCGCACCAGACGCCGCCCCAGCTTCGTGTGGCTGAGCAGCCCACAGAACTGCGCATCGAACAGCCGCGCCTCACTCAGAAAGCGCACCGCGCGCGCCTCCAGATCCTTTGCCCGCTCGCGCTCGGCCTCATCGCGTACCCGCACGTCGCGGATCGCCGCCAGCAGCTGCGCCATTGCGCCGGCCGCCGAGACGGCCTCGACCTCCGCGAGGCGATCGCGCGCCTCATCCGCCGCCAGCATCAGCTCGTCCGAGATTGCCTCCAACTCGCCCATCAACTCGGCGGACCCGGCCATCCGCGCATCGCCCAGCAGTCGCGCGACCTGATCGGCAAATGTCTCCAGCCGCACGATGGCGGCGGCGCAGGCGGCGGCCGGGCAGAACTCGATTGGATCGCTGGTGGTTTCGCTCATGGCCCCATTCTCCCTGCAGCCCGTCTGCTGATGCCGAGAGCAGCTAAAAGCAGCTCCGGGCGGCTGAAGGCGACGATGAGCAATTAGCGTTAACGAATAGTAAACGCCGCTTGAAAGCTGTTTTTGTAGGCTTTTTGAATCGAAGAGCGCGTAGTTGGCTGGCCTAGTCGCGCATACCGCCGGATTCCCACACCCGCTTGAAGTAGTCGCGGATTATTTCGGCGGCCACAGCGGCACGAGTCGTTCCATGCCGTCCTTTTTCAATAAGCTTTTCAATGTCTTCGGCCGTTTGCCGAGACAGAGTGATCGTAAATTGGACCGTGTCGGGCGAAGATCGTCTGCCGGGCATCCACTGCTCTTGCATTGTTTAGACAATGCCTGCAAACAGATTCGCGCGTGGGGCTGCCTCAAGCAGCTAAAGGAATCTCCGATGTCGAAGCTCCTGTCCAAGACAGTCGCAAAGCCCGCCAATCGCCAACCGCTCACCGTGCGGCTCGATCCGGAATCGAAGAGGCTCTTCTCCGAAGAGGCGGAAAAATGCGGCCTCGAAGCAGGCGTCGCCGCGCGGCAGATCCTCGAACTCTACGTCCAGCGCCTGCGCGAAAGCGGCGACTACATCCAGACGCTGGCGGATTTTTCCGCCGCCCTGAGGTCGTCACGCCCTGGCTGAGGCCCTAGAAGGCGCCTCTCGCCTCGGAGCCTGCCCCATGAAGATCGCCGACTACATCGCCTCGCCCGGCAGCGCGTTTGGCGGAGGCATGAAGACAGGCGCAGGCGATGATCGCTACGTGTTCGACGAGGCGGCCGGCTGGGCCTGCGTGATCGACGGCGCAACCGACGTCGGCCCGGTGCGCGTGTTCTCGCGCAGCGAATCCGACGCCGCCCGCTACGCCGAACTCTTTGCCGCCGAGCTGCTGGCGGCGCCCGCTGTCGTGAGCGAGAGCCCGCAAGCCTACTTCACGCGATTGCTGCCGCGCCTCCGCGCCGCCGTCGACAAGGAGGCGAAACTCCCCCTGAAGGACGCGCCGAGGTCCAGCTACCCGACCGCCGCCGCCACCTGGCTGCGCATCGCCAATGGCCGGATCGAAGGCGCGACCCTCGGCGATTCCATCGCCATCGTCCGCACGCCTGCCGGGCAGGTCAGCGTCTTTGGCGAAAGCAGCAAGCCGGCAGAAGAACAGACCCGCGCCAGGCGCGTCATGGCGATGACGCAGGACGAGCGCCGGAAATGGCTGCAGGACGTGCGCAACATCCACAACACCGAGCGCGGCTACTGGGTCTTCGGCGTGCAGCCGGAAGCCGCCTCCCACATCATCCATCAGGCCGCCGAGGCGCCTCAGGGCACGCGCATTCTGGCGATGACCGACGGCTTCTACCGTCTGGTCTCGCCCTATGGACGCTACACCGACGCGCAGCTGATCGAGGCTGCCATGGTCAAGGGCCTCGGCCCGCTGCTGGCCGAACTGCGCGGCATGGAAACCTCGCCCGCGGACGACGCCACGATCGGCCGCTTCAAGACGTCGGATGACGCGACCGCCTTGCTGATCGAAGCTTAGGCCGACAGATCGTCGCGATAGAGCACGGCAGACGCATCCGCCTCGCCATTGGCGGAATACCAGAACCAGAACACGCGGCCCTCGCGCAGGCGCACGACCATGCGGCCGCCGTCGATGCATGGGCCCTGCGTGATCTCCTCGCGGAATTCGATCTCGTCGATGTGGCGCGACAGCTCGTGCAGGATGCCCTTGCAGCCCAGGCTCGGATATTCGATGCGGCTGGTGATATCGGCGCGGATGCGCATCGTGATGTCCCAGGTGGACTGCACGCCGAGCGGGCCGGCTTGAAGGCCGACACCATGCCATCCGCCGATCATCCGTGCATGTCCGGCGGTCTGCTGTTGTGCGCCCGCGGGCCCAACCAGCGCGGCCAGGAACACAAGCGCCGCCACCATCCGGGTCATTCCACCGCCCTCCACGAATTCTCCGAAGCCTTGGCCCCGTTCGTGTCGGAATTTCGTCGCCGCGCAGGCGCGCTGCAGCTAGCCTTCATGGAAACGCCAGCAAGGACGCTCCCCATGAAGACACAAGCCCAGAAAGCCGCCGAGTTCGAAGCGCTTCACAAGGCGCCCGGCTGCTTCGTCATTCCCAATCCCTGGGATCCCGGTTCGGCGCGCATCCTCGCCGGCCTTGGCTTCAAGGCGCTCACCACCACCAGCGCCGGCTATGCCCGCTCGATCGGCTTTCCCGACTACAATGCCGGGCGCGAGAACGTGATGGCCCATATCCGCGCCATGGCGCCGATGATCGACATTCCGCTCGCAGCGGACCTCGAGGATGGTTTCGGGCCGAAGCCGGAAGACTGCGCCGAGACCATCCGCCAGGGCGCAGAGGCCGGGCTGGTCGGCGGCTCGATCGAGGATTTCACCGGTGATCGCTCCAATCCGATCCATGACATCGCGAGGGCGGCGGAGCGGGTAAGGGCGGCGGCCGAGGCGGCCCGGAAGCTGCCATTCAAGTTCATGCTCTGCGCGCGGGCGGAGAATTATCTCAACGGGCGTCAGGATCTGGGCGATACGATTGCGCGTCTGCAGGCCTATCAGGAAGCCGGCGCCGACGTGTTGTTCGCGCCGGGCCTCAACACGTCGGATGAAGTGCGCGAAGTCTGCCGGTCGATCGACCGGCCGGTCAACATCGTGCGCGGGCCGCGCCGGGAGATGCTGACGGTCGAGCAGGTGGGGGCGCTGGGCGTCAAGCGCATCTCGACAGGCGGCATGATGCATGCGGCGGCGATGAGCGCGATGATCGGCGCAGCGAAGGAAATGGCCGCCGGCACATGGGAATTCACCAAGGCGATGCCGCACGCCGGCGAGATCGATGCGCTGCTGACGAAGGGTGCGGGAGGCTAGGGCCTACCCTTCCCCGTCCCAATAGTCCTTCTGCGCGGCGCGGTCGTAGCGCTCATTCAGCCAGCGGTTCGAGACCTTGTTCGAGTCCGGATAGACGCAGCTCTCGTTGGGATTGTTCTCGCCGATCACGACATAGCGGCAGACCGCGCCGCTCTCATTGACCAGGCAATGCCCCGTCTTCTCGCCGGCCGGGAACACGGCATAGTCGCCTGCCTTGAAGCGGATGCGCTCTGCCCCCAGTCGCAGCGTGCACTCTCCGTCCAGCACCAGCAGGTGCTCCTCCTCCAGCATGTGGAAGTGGAAGGGGCAGGACTGCTTTCCCGGCGGCAGCTCCTCGATCGCGACGCCGACATGATAGGGCCTGTCGCCCATGGCCGCCCGGGTGAGGTGGCGGAAGCGGCTGCCGTACTTTTCGCCTTGGCTCCAGTTTTCCCAGTCAAGCGTGTCGCTTGTGACAGGAGGCAGGCCGGTGATGTCCGTCATATCGCGCCCTCGTTTTCTGCCCTTGCTTCAGGGCGGGCGTCCTTCGGTGGACGCCGCTGCTTTTCTCCGACAAGCTAGGGCCGAAGCCGAGGACAGGGTAGGCCTGTGGGGAATGTTCGCCTGGCTTGGATCTGCGCGGCTGCGTGCCTGGCGATGGCGCAGCTTGCGCCCGCGCATGCCCAGCTCCCCAAGACCCCAGACGGCAAGCCTGATTTCCAGGGCGTATGGACCACACGCTGGACTACCCCCCTTGAGCGCATGCCCGATTGGAAGACGCTGGTGATCTCAGCCAGGGAAGGCGAAGCGCTCACTCGCGCCTTCCACGCGCGGCTCGACGCCGCCAATCCGATGGGCGTGCCCGCTCGTGATCTCGTGGGCGCCTTGGTTGTACGCGGCGAGGTGCGCTCCTCCCTCATCATCGATCCAGCCGACGGCCACCTGCCGCTCAGCGCAGAAGGGCTCGCTCGTCGCAGCCGCACGGCCCCCAATGGGGTGACTGGCCTGGATGGCCCCGAACAGCGCAGCCTCACCGAGCGTTGCCTCATGTCTGGCAACGGCTATGCCCCCTTCCTCATCCAGCCGGCCAACAATATCCGGCAGATCGTGCAGACGAATACGCACGCGATCATCTTCACCGAAAGCTACTACCAGCTCCGCATCATCCCGCTTGACGGCAGCCTTGGCCCGCTCCTGCCGCGCGGCGGCTCATCGAAAGGGAAATGGAGCGGAGAAACCCTCGTGTTCGAAACCACGAACTTCCAGCCCGGCGACAATCTTCGCAATGCCGGGGCGGGGATCACCTTTCCGATCTCGCCCACAACGACGATCACCGAGCGTTTTAGCCTGATCAGCGCCGACGAAATCCTCTACCGCTTCACCATCGCCGATCCCGCCCTCTACACCCGGCCTTGGACCGCCGAGACCATCATGGCGCGCGCAGACCAGCCGATGTTCGAATTCGCCTGCCACGAAGGCGACTACAGCCTCGCCGGCATCCTCGCCGGCGCCCGCGCGGATGAACGGCGCAGGGCGCCAATAAGTGAGGATGCGTCGGGATGTCCTGAGCCTGCCCGGCAGGCAGGGGGTTTCCTTTCTGCCCGTGACCGGCTTGAACTAGCTGAGATTTCCGGAGCGCCTGTTTGTCCCAGTCTTCAGCCACCACGACTATTCTCGACGTTCGCGACCTCTCCGTCTCGTTCAACACCACGGACGGGCGCGTCGAGGCCGTCAAGAAACTCTCTTTCGATGTCGCGCCCGGCGAATGCCTCGGCCTCGTCGGCGAAAGCGGCTCCGGCAAGAGCCAGACCGTCCTCGCCGTCATGGGCCTCACCGCCGCCAACGGCGACGTCGAAGGCTCGATCCGGTTCGAAGGCGAAGAGCTGAAAGGCCTCTCTCGCCAGAAGCTGAACCACATCCGCGGTTCGAAGATCGCCATGATCTTCCAGGACCCGCTCACCTCCCTCACGCCACACATGACCGTCGGCGCGCAGATGGCAGAGGTGCTGGCCCGCCACAAGAAGCTGCGCGGCGCCGAAGCCGACCAGAAGATCGTCGACTGGCTCGAGCGCGTGCGCATCCCCGAAGCGCGCCGCCGTCTGCACCAGTTCCCGCACGAACTCTCGGGCGGCATGCGCCAGCGCGTGATGATCGCCTCCGCCATGCTGTGTGAGCCCGCCCTGCTGCTCGCCGACGAGCCGACGACCGCGCTTGATGTGACCGTCCAGGCGCAAGTGCTCGACCTGATGGACGAGCTCAAGCGCGAGACGAAAGCCGGCCTTGTTCTCATCACGCACGACATGGGCGTTATCGCCCGCATGGCCGACCGCGTCATCGTCATGCGCTATGGCGAAGCCGTCGAGCGCGGGCCAGTCGACCAGGTCTTTTCCGCTCCCAGCCACGCTTACACCCGCATGCTGCTCGATGCGATGCCGCGCCTCGACCGCACGGATCGCGGCTCGCGTCCCGCCATCGCGCCCGCGCCACCCAGAGAAACCAAACCCATCCTCGAGGTCGACGACCTGCATGTCACTTTCCCGGTGCACGTCCCCGGCGGCCTCTTCGGCCATCGTGTTCCGCTCCGCGCCGTCGATGGCGTCAGCCTCAGCCTGCGCCCTGGCGAGACGCTCGGCGTCGTCGGCGAAAGCGGTTGCGGCAAGTCCACCCTCGCGCGCGGCGTGCTGCGCCTGCTTGACCCCTCCGCAGGCGCCGTCGCCTGGCTTGGCCGCGACATCGCCAAGGCGTCGCGGAAAGAGATGCAGCCGCTGCGGCAGGAACTGCAGATCGTCTTCCAGGATCCGCTCGCCAGCCTCGACCCGCGCATGACCATTTCTGAATCCATCACCGAGCCGCTGACTGTCTTCCGCACCGACATCGACGCAAAGGGCAGGGAAGCGGCCGCGCGCGAGATCATGGATCGCATGGGCCTCGATCCGGGTTTCGTGAACCGCTACCCGCACGAACTCTCTGGCGGCCAGAACCAGCGCGTCGGCATTGCCCGCGCCATGATCCTGAGGCCGAAGCTCGTGGTGTGCGACGAAGCCGTCTCGGCGCTCGATGTGTCGGTGCAGGCGCAGATCCTCGACCTGCTCATCGACCTGCAGAAGGAATTCGGTCTCGCGATGATGTTCATCAGCCACGACCTCTCGGTCGTGCGCGAGATCTGCCATCGCGTCATGGTGCTCTATCTCGGCCGCGTGGTGGAGACGGCCTCGCGCGAGGCGCTCTTTGCCGACCCGCGCCACCCCTACACCCGCGCACTGCTCTCCGCCGTGCCTGCGCCCGATCCGGCGCTGGAGCGCTCGCGCATCCGCATCAAGCTGCAGGGCGACCTGCCATCGCCTCTTGATCCCAAGGCCAGTCTCCGCTTCCTCAAGTCGAAGCTCACCGACAGTGCGCCGTTCTATCGGCCAGGCCTGATCCAGGTCGCCCCCGGGCACTGGGTTGCCGAACATGACCCCGCAGAGGGCAGGGACGGCCTCTATGCGGCGTGATCCGGACACCTCCCGGTAACAATTTCTAGTGAGAAGGGTGTCGGGGCGCTTGACGCTGTCAGGTAGGCAGCGGATTGAGATGCCACAAGAACCGGAGACCTCCCCATGAAACGCTCGATGGCTCTCACCGCCATAGGCCTTGTGCTTGCGCTTGGCGCCACGTCCTGCGCGCAGCAGGGTATCCTCGGCAACCAGGCGGCCGCGCCGGTGGCTGCAGCCGCCAAGATCGACAATTTCCGGCTGGTGTCGGCAGACGGGTTTGCTCATGAACTCTATCGGCTGAAGGACGCCTCGGCCGTCGTGCTGGTGATGCACGGCGTCGGCTCCAGGGACCTCGCGAAGGACGCGCCGGAGATCGTCAGGCTCCAGGCCGCCTATAAGGCAAAGGGCGTCGAGTTCCTGCTGCTGAACTCCAATCCCGCCGACACCCGCGAAGCGATGCTCGCCGATGTCCAGAAGCTCGGCCTCTCCATGCCGATCCTGCAGGACGACCTGCAACTGGTCGGCGAACAGATCGGCGCGACCCGCGTCGGCGAGACCTTCGTCGTCAACCCGAAGACCTGGGCCATCGCCTATCGTGGCGCGCTTTCGTCCGCCGCGATCGAGGACGCCGCAGCCGGCAAGCCGGTGAGCGTTGCCTCTGCCCCGGCGAAGGGCGCCGAAATCAAGTTCCCGGCGCGCGCCGCCAAGGCCCGCGCCGAGTTCACGCAGATCTCCTACTCCGACACCATCGCGCCGATGCTCGAGGCGAAGTGCACCGCCTGCCACCAGCAGGGCGGCATCGCTCCGTTCGCCATGGACAGCTACGAGACCGTCAAGGGCTTCGCCCCGATGATCCGCGAGGCCGTGCGCACCGACCGCATGCCGCCTTGGGATCCCGACCCGCACGTCGGCAAGTTCAAGGACGACAAGTCGCTCTCGTCGGACCAGGTCAAGACGCTGGTGCACTGGATCGAAGCCGGCGCCCCGCGTGGGCAAGGCCCCGACCGGCTCGCCGCGGTGAAGCGCGTTGCGCCCGAATGGCCGCTCGGCAAGCCGGACCTGGTCCTCGAGATTCCCGCCTACAAGATCCCGGCGACGGGCGTGGTCGACTACCAGTATCCGGTGGTCGCCAACCCGCTGACTGAAGGCAAATGGCTCAAGGCCTCCACCACGGTGGTCGGCGCGCGCCAGGCGGTGCACCACGTCCTCTCCGGCTTCGTGCGCGATGGCGAAGTCCGCCGCGGCGGCGGCGGCCAGATGCTCGGCTCATCCGTCGGCGGCTACACTGTCGGCATGGAATCGGTGGTCAACCCGAAGGGCATGGGCACCTGGGTGCCCACCGGCGGCGGCTTCCAGTTCCAGATGCACTACACGCCGTTCGGCAAGGAAGTGACGACCCAGGAAAAGGTCGGCCTCTACTTCTACAAGGACGGCGAGAAGCCCGACCTGATGATGCGCGAAATGCCGCTCGTCGATCAGTTCATCGAGCTGCCGCCGAACGACGGCGCCCACAAGGAGATCGCCTATTTCAACTTCCCGAAGGATGCGATCCTGCACACGGCCGTGGCGCACGCGCACTATCGCGGCACCTACTCCAAGCTGGAGCTGCGCACGCCCGACGGCAAGCAGGAGACGATCCTCAACGTGCCGTTCTATGACTTCAACTGGCAGCGCATGTACGAGTTCGCCGAGCCGATCAAGATTCCGGCGGGCTCGAAGGTGATCGCCACCTACGTCTACGACAACTCGAAGCGCAACCCGGCCAACCCGAATCCGAACGAGAAGATCGTGTGGGGCGACCAGTCCTTCGAGGAAATGTTCTACACCTCGCTGCGCTATCGCTGGGCGGACGAGACTGCCGACAAGCAGACCAACTACGACAACCTGCTGCAGCAGACGCGCCTCCTCGGCATGATGGACGACAATGTCGACGACAAGCTGCAGAAGTCGGAACTCCGCAGCCAGTTCGCCCAGCTGGCGTCCGCTCCCGGCGCGTTCGAAATGGCCGACGCCAACAAGGATGGCGGCATCGACCAGCCGGAGTTCGACAAGGTGCTCCAGATGATGCAGCAGATGCGTCGCCCAGGGGGTGGGGCCCAGCCCGCCGGCCGCGCCAAGCCGGCCGGCGCCGGCCAGTAACGCCCAGGTCTGATCCAGCAGCGCCCCGGCCCCAAAGGCCGGGGCGTTTGCTTTGGGGTTTCCCTCGCGCTCCCCACGCTCAACCAGCTCTGGTGCAATCAGCATGCGCCGCTAAGCTTCCCCGAAACAGGATGGAAGAGGCGCACATGGTCCGCACGATCGCCGCATCGACGCTGGTTCTGGCTCTGGCCGCCTGCACGGCTGAACCGCCCGCGAAGGAGGCGACCTACACGGTCAGCGAGTTCATCGGCCCCTCGCCCTTCCACGGCTTGCACGGCCTCGCCGTCGAACCGGACGGGACGATCCTCGCCGGCAGCGTCGTCGGCCAGGCGATCTACGCGGTGAACCCCACGACCGGCGAAGTCACGACGCGTCTCGGCCCGCCCGACGGCATGGCCGACGATATCGCCTTCGGCCCGGACGGCGTGATGGCTTGGACCGGCTATCTCACCGGAAAAGTCTTCGTGCAGGAGAAGGGCGGCGCCCCGAAAATGGTGTCCTCCGGCCTGCCGGGCTCCAACTCGCTGGCCTTCACCAAGGACGGCAAGCTCTACATGACGCAGGTCTTCCTCGGCGATGCGCTCTACGAGGTCGACTGGAAGGGGACAACCGGCGCGCGCCTGATCAGGAAGGACCTCGGCGGCCTCAACGGCTTCGAGATCGGGCCCGACGGCATGATCTACGGCCCGCTCTGGTTCAAGAACGCCATCGTCAGGGTCGACCCGAAGGACGGCAAAGACACCGTGGTAGCGGCGGGTTTCCAGATCCCAGCGGCGGCGAATTTCGGGCCAGACGGCAATCTCTACGCCATCGACACCAAGACCGGCGAGGTCAAGCGCATCGACATGAAGAGCAAGGCTGTCTCTGTGGTCGCAAAACTTCCGCCCGCGCTCGACAACCTCGCCATCGCGCCGAGCGGCCTGATCTACGTCTCCAACATGGCCGAGGCGTCGATCTTCGAGGTGAACCCCGCTGACGGCGCCGTCCGCACGGTTGTCAAAGGCCCCCTCGCCACGCCCACCGACCTCGCCCTCACCGATGGCCCCGAGGGCGAGCGCCTGCACGTCGCCGACGTCTTCGCCTACCGCGTCATCGACACCGCCTCGAAGGCGATCACCGATCCCCTGCGCATGTACCGCGATGAGACCGAGAACCAGCTCGGCATCGGCGCCGGCAAGACGAAGATCCTGATCACAAGCTGGGCGGCCGGAACGGTCCAGATCGTCGACCGCGCCACCGGCGCCGCCGAAATCCGCCACGGCTTCACCGCCCCCACCGACGCCCTCGAACTCGCCGACGGCCGCCTCGTCGCCCTCGAAGCCGGGACCGGCGTCATCAGCCTGATCGGCGCTGCCGACGCCGCGCCCGAACCGCTTGTCACCGGCCTCACCCTGCCGGTCGCCATGGCCGAGGCTGCCGATGGCAAGCTCTACGTCACCGAAACCGGCGGCGCGCTCGTGCGCGTCGATCTCGCCGCCAGGCAACTCACTCGCATCGCCGAAGGTCTCGCCGGCCCCGAGGGGATCGACGTCGGCGCTGACGGCCGCATCTATGTCGCCGAGGCCGGCGCTGGCCGGGTCGTGGCGTTCGACCCCAACGACAGTTCGACCAAGGAGGTCCTTTCGGTCCCGCTGGGCCAGACGCCCCAGCTTTCCAAGATCGATCCTGGCCGAAGGCCTCAAGACCGGCCTGCCTGCCGCCGAGGGCACGCTCCCCGCCTACACCACCACCGGGCTCGCGGTATCGAAGAAGGACGGCTCGGTCTATGTCGCCTCCGACCTCACCAACGCCATCTACCGGATAACGCCGTCCGCAAAATAGTGCGTGCGACACTGTAGGACTGCCCCGGTTGCCCCCGTCCTTTGGGGAGAGAAGCAAGGAGGACACCATGCGTTTTGTCATGCTCATGTACCCAGGCCCCGAGGCTGAAACCGAGAGATCGCCGGTCCCGGACGGCCCCGAAGGCCAGAAGCTGCTCACCGACATGATGGCGTTCAACCAGCGCATGGTCGATGCCGGCGTCATGCTGGGCGGGGAGGGGTTGAAACCCACCCGTCACGGCGCGCGCATCAAGTATCAGGGCGCCGGCAAGACGCTCGTGCTCGACGGGCCGTTCACGGAAACCAAGGAAGTTCTCGGAGGCTACTGGATCATCGATGTGCCGAGCCTTGCGGACGCGATCGCCTGGGCGCGTCATGCGCCATGCCCAGCCGGCGAGTTCATCGAGATTCGCCCGGTCTGGGCGCCCGAGGACTTCGGGCCGGAAGTCGCGGCGACCGAGCGCAGGCAGATGGAACAGATGGCGACCCAGGCGGTGAAAAAGGGCTGATCCGGGTCCTGTCGGTGAAATTTCGCGGACCTGATTCACGAAAAAATTCGGCTTGCCTGCGAAGGTCCGCGCTGGCCCCCAGCAGCGGACCTTCATGCAGGTCGAATGCATCAACCCCCTGGCGCTCACACCGAGCGACGCCATGCAGTGGCGTGCGATGCTTGCGGCTGACCCCGCCCTGACCAGCCCCTATCTCACGCCCGACTGGGCGCAATTCGTCGCCCGCCGCCGCCCCGACGTGCGCGTCGCCGTCTTCCGCGCCGAGGCCGGCCTGCCGCTCGGCTTCCTGCCGGTGCAGCGCCCCAACGCCTATGCCGCGCTGCCCGTGGGCGGACCTGTCTGTGACTACCAGGCCCTCATCGGGCCGGCGGACCTCGATCTCTCACTCGCCGTGAAGGCGCTCGGCGTCGGCCGCATCGATTTCACGGCTGGCCTGCGCAACAACGCGCTTGCGCCGCACCTCCTGACCACCGATGTCGGCCATGTCGCGCGCTTCCCCGAAGGCTGGGAGGCATGGGTCTCCGAGCGCCAGGCCGCTGGATCCAAAATCGCTTCCCGCGCCCGCAAGCGCCTCGCCAAGCTCGCGCGCGACCATGAAGCCGCCGGGGTCGCAATCGAGCCCTTCTCCACCGACGAGCAGGCCTTCAACGAGATGCTGTTCTGGAAGCGCGAGCAGATGGCCCGCACCGGCGTCACCGACATCTTCGACCGGCCGTGGATCAACACGCTGGTGCGCGACACCTTCGCCGCGTCCGGCGCCGATCCGCATTTCGGCAGCGCCATGTTCGTGCTGCGCATCGCCAAGCGCCCTGCCGCCGTGCTGTTTTGCCTCCGCGCGCAACGGGCGCTGCACGCCTGGTTCGTCGCGCACGATCCGAAATTCTCGGATTACTCCCCCGGCATCATCCTTTTCGCCGAAGCCATAAAGGCGTCGGCCCAGGCCGGCTTCACCGAGATGGATCTCGGTCCGGGCGATTATCGCTTCAAGGAAAGCTTCGCCAATGCCGGCCGTCCGATTGGCGCCGGCTTCGTTGGCCGGGCCGGCGTTTCGTCCGCCTCGCGCGCCGCCCAGTTCCAGGTCCGCGCCCTGGTCGAGGCGCTCCCCGTCGGCCGCGCCCGCCAATGGCCCGCCAAGGCCATGCGGCGGCTCGACATCTCCAGAGGCCTCGCTGGCAAGGCGGCCTGAGGACAGGCATTCGGCAATCGGCAGGCGTTTCACGTCGGCTGCCCGCCGCCCTCCGCCAACCGCCGACTGCCTGGGCGCTCCCCATTCCCTCCTCCCTGAAAACCCTCTATAGGCGCCCGACCTGAGAGGATCTCCCGTGACCGTCACGCTCAAGGATATCGAGGCTGCCGCCAGGGCCATCGCCGGCCAGGTCGAGCGCACGCCCCTGCGCTATTCCCGCACCCTGAGCGAAATTACCGGCGCCCAGGTCTGGATCAAGTTCGAGAACCTGCAGTTCACCGCCTCGTTCAAGGAACGCGGTGCGCTCAACAAGCTCTTGTCGCTGTCGAACTCGGAAAAGGCCGCAGGCGTCATCGCCATGTCGGCGGGCAATCACGCACAGGGCGTCGCCTACCACGCCAATCGCCTCGGCATCCCGTCCACCATCGTGATGCCCAAGGGCACGCCTTTCGTGAAGATCGAGCACACGCGGAATTTCGGCGCGAAGGTCATCATCGAAGGCGAGACGCTGGCCGACGCCGACAAGCACTCCCGCGAGATCGAGAAGGCCGAGAAGCTCACCTACGTCCACCCGTTCGACGATGAAAAAGTCATCGCCGGGCAGGGCACGATCGGCCTCGAAATCATGGAGGATCTCGCCGACTTCGACGTGGTGGTGATCCCGGTCGGCGGCGGCGGCCTGTCGTCCGGCATCGCCACGGCGGTCAAGGCCAAGCGGCCGGCCGTCTCCATCATCGGCGTCGAACCCGCCCTCTATCCTTCGCTGTCGGCAGAGATGCGCGGCGAGGAGGCCAAGGTCGGCGGCGCCACAATCGCTGAAGGCATCGCCGTCAAGAAGGTCGGCCGCATCACGTCCGAAATCCTGCGCAAGCTGATGGAACAGGTGATTCTGGTCAGCGAGGACGAGCTCGAACGCGCCGTGACGCTGTTCGCCACGGTCGAGAAGACGGTTGCCGAAGGCGCCGGCGCGGCGGGCCTTGCCGCGCTCCTGGCCGAGCCGCAGATTTTCCGCGGCCGCAAGGTGGTGCTCGTGCTCTGCGGCGGCAACATCGACACGCGCCTGCTGGCGTCCGTCCTCACGCGCTCACTGGTCCGCGAGAAGCGGATCACATCCGTGCGCATCATCGGCAATGACCAGCCGGGGCTGCTCGCCCGGGTCTCGACCGTCATCGGCGACAATGGCGGCAACATCATCGAGGTGTTCCACAACCGCCTTGCGCTCGATGTGCCGGCCAAGGGCGCCGAATTCGACATCACCATCGAGACGCGCGACGCCCGCCACACGCAGGAAATCATCGACGCGCTGACGGCGGCCGGCTTCCCGCCGCGCACGACCTGACCGGCCCCGCCTCCGGCCGGATGTCTCACGCATTCGTCAGCCGCGCCGCCCTCTTTCGGCCACTCGCCGGGCGCTTGAACCAATGCTAACAGGCGATGACACGACCTGGCTCGGGAGCCTTTGATGATCCGTCCGATCCTTGCCGCGATGGCCGCGATGGCGATGCTCGCGCTGGCCGCGTGCCAGCCCTCGCTCAAGTCCATCGATCAGGACGATCCGTGGAAGAGCCTGCATCCGTGGAATCACAGCTGGAAGGAAGTCCAGAAGCTTCCCAGCGGCGTCGAATACGTCATCATCCGCAAGGGCGACGGCGCGGCGCCGTTCCCAGCCCCGCCGACAAGGTCCAGGTCCACTATGACGGCCGCTACGCCAAGTCGGGCGAGGTGTTCGACAGCTCCTACGAGCGCGGCGACCCGGCGATCTTCCGCCTCAACGGCGTGATCCTCGGCTGGCAGTATGGCCTGCAGAAGATGCAGCCCGGCGACGACGTCATGTTCTGGATCCCGTGGAAGATGGCCTATGGCGAGGACGGCATGCGGGAGATTCCGCCCAAGTCCGACCTCATGTTCCGGGTCGAGCTGTTCAAGGTGATCCCCGCCGTCTCCGCCGATCCGGAAGCCTGGAAGAAGGTTACCCCCTGGCCCACGGATTCGAGCGAAGTGGCGCGCAAGAATTCCGGCCTCGAATACCTTGTCATCGAATCGGGTCCGGAAGACGCCAATCCCGCCACCGACCGCGACTTCGTCAACGTCCATGTCGAAGGACGCCTCGACGACGACGGCTCCGTCGTGATGTCGACCTACGAAGACCAGGAGACGGTGCGCTTCCCTGTGGCCGACCTCACGCCGGGCTGGGGCGAGCTGATGCACCTGATGCGGCCCGGCGACCACTGGATGGTCAAGATGCCGCCGCACCTGATGTACGACAAGGAAGGCGATGGCCGCATCCCGCCCAACGCCACCGTGGTCTACGAAGTGCGGCTGGATTCGATCATCTACATCGACCGCCGCCGGACGATCCGCCGGCCGCGCCCACGAAACCCGCCAAGCCGAAATAGTCATCCGGCGATCACGGCCATGCCGCGCCCCGCAGCCGGACGCTTCGCCATGCGCGCCGTCCAGCGCGCGATGTTCGCGCAGCCCGCGGCGCTCCCGCACGCACCAGCAGCGGATAGGCCGCCATGTCGGCGACCGAATAGTCGCCAAGGATAAAATCCTGCGCGGCGAGCTGGCCTTCCAGCCTCTCCGGAGCGGCCGCGATCCCGCCCGCCATCGCCACCCATGTTTCCGTTTCATGCGGACTGCCGAGGAACCGTCCCGTCTTGCGCGCCAGCGCCAGCAGGATGTTGCCGGCCCCGACCACCCGCGCGCCGCCCAGGGCGATCACCGGCACCGGCGCCGCCGGGCATGATTCGATAATCGAGGAACATTTCCTCCAGCGCGATGCCGACGGACTGTGAATCGGCCTGGGTTCCGGCGTGAAACTGGATCATGCCCAGCGGGATAAGGCCTTGCCACGGATTTCAATGGCGCGGGCCTCCGGTTCGGCTAGCCTGGCGCCATGACGATGCCTTTCCCGAGTCCGCGACATCCTTGCCGCCTGTGGCGTTCGACACCACCTCGCGCGGCAGCAACTCCGCTCATCGAATGGGTCGAGGATTTCCTGCGCCCGCTCGGCGCCGAACTTGTGCGCGTGCCCAGCGGGCTGGGCGAAAGACCAATCTCTGGGCCCGCCTCGGTCCGGACGGCCGGGCGGCATCGTGCTCTCCGGCCACACCGATGTCGTGCCCATCGACGGCCAGCCCTGGGTCACATCGACCCGTTGGACATGATCGAGCGCGACGGCAAATGGTTCGCCCGCGGCCGACCGACATGAAGGGCTTCATCGCCCTGTCGCTCGCCCACGCCGAGACGATCTCGAAACTGCCGCTCAAGGGCCGGTCCATTTCGCGCTTCTCCTATGACGAGGAGGTCGGCTGCGCCGGCGTCGAGCCGATGATCGCCGAGATCGGCCAGGCGGGCGCGCCCGCTGTCGTCTGGGTGGGCGAGCCGACGCTGTGGGGCGTGCTCTCCGCCCACAAGGGCATCCGCGACTACGAGGTCGGATCACCGGCAAGGCCGCGCACTCGTCCGACCCGCGCATGGGCGCCTCCGCCATCCACGAAGCGATCGACCTTCTCGCGACGCTGCGCCGCATCGCCCGCGAGCAGGAGGACAGCATCCCCACGGGTTCCGAATTCGATCCGTCATGGACGACGATCACCGTCGGCGAGATCGGCGGCGGCACCGCCCCCAACATCCTCGCCCGCGAATGCCGCTTCGTGTTCGACGTGCGCACCGTGCCCGGCAACAATCCCGACGCGATGCTTGCGCCCTTCTTCGCCAGGTCGCGCGCGTGCATGAGAGCCTGTCGCAACTTGGCCCCGAATGCGGCGTCAAGGTCGACTCGCGCGCCGATGCCCCGCCGCTGCAGCTGCACCGCGACAGCGCCGCCGAAGCCTTCATGCGCGCGCTCACAGGCGACAACCAGATCCGCGTCGCCGCCTTCGCGACCGAGGCGGGCCAGTTCCAGAAGGCGGGCTTCCCGGCCGTCATCTGCGGCCCCGGCTCGGTCGAGCAGGCCCACCAGCCCAACGAATTCGTCGCCGTGTCGGAGATCGAGAAAGGGCTGATCGTTTTCGCGCTTCATGGACACGCTGCGAGCCCAGTAAGCGCT
>CAVQYJ010000003.1:0-71665 GCA_963718145.1 uncultured Alphaproteobacteria bacterium
CGACGGCGACCATGGCCGGCGCTTCATCCCGATCACTGGCGGACGCGTCTCTGGCGCGTGGAGCGGCAAGGTCGTGCCGGGCGGCGCCGACTGGCAGGTCATTTGGCCGGATGGACGCCTTGAGCTGGAGGCCCGCTACGCGCTCGACATAGACGGTCACGGTCTTGTCGAGGTCCTGTCGCAGGGCTTGCGTCATGGACCGCCGGATGTACTGGCCGCCCTCGGGCGCGGCGAAGCGGTCGATCCCTCGTCCTATTATTTCCGAACCTCGATGCGTTTCCGCACCGCTGCGCCGGGGCTTAAGCGCCTTAACCAGATCATCTCCATCGCCAGGGGCGCGCGCGACAAGAGCCTCGTACGCTTGTCCGTGTTCGAAATTCTCTAGGCCGTCTTCGCCGACGACGGCGAGGCTCTCTTTCTTGGTCGCGACCACGCCAGCGCGGACACGCTCGAGATTCAGTGGCGGAGCGTCAGGACGGGGACTGCGCTAAAGTGGCGGCGCGATGCCGGTCAGCTTGGCGCAGCTTGCTGCAAACTTTTCGAATTCTTGACCAGGGTCGACACCGGATTCCGCAAAGGCGTCGCCTCCGCTCACGAGGATGCGCGCCGTCACCGCGTCGCGAATTGCGGCAAGAGCATCAGGCGTCACAGGCGCCGTTACGGAAAACAACGGTGCGCTGGCGTCGGGGCTGGCCAACGAAGCGGGAAAATCGGCGCCCGAAACGGCGAGCGAAAATGGCCCCTTGATGTTCGCCCGTCCAACCTGGTCGACCCCCGCGCTCAGCGTGAGCGCAGGACCCTGCCTCGCGCAGACCAGACTGAAGGCCGGCGTATTTGCAAACTCCTGAATGGAAAGCGTGATGCCCAGGGCGCCATCGGAAAGCGTCCAGCTTGGCTTGAAGCCAACTTCGTCCCCGAGCAGCTTCTGCCGTGACGGGGTCGAGCGCGGGAGGGGTCGCTGTCTTTGCGTCGGGTTGGCAGGCCGCCAGCATGCTGCAGATGATCGCGATCAGACATCGGCGCATTGCATTATCCTCGCGAAAGTGTTCGGGCCAAGTCATGCTAGCGAAAGCCATCGATCTGTGGAACTGGATGTCCAAATTGGGCGCCGAGGGATCACGGCGCAACCTGCGGCTTGACCTCCGAACATGGCAAGCGGCGGCGGCGACCATGCGGACCTCTGAGCTCCTCTGCGCAGGACAAGGGAAATTGACCAAGGCGGCATCGGCAGTGTCGAGCGTTGGCCGAGATCTGGGACAGATCACCAGAAATGCTTGGGCGTTGCGGCGGCGTGTGTGAACCAGATGGCGGATGCGTTCGTAGGACGAAAAGGGATTGATCCAGCCGTTCGGGGGCGCTTGCTGAGGGTTGCAGCAGGACTTGGCGATTTAGCGCACTGGGAGAGATAGGCCTCGCGCGGGCCTTGCCAGAGCTTGCCTGCCTGAGCTTGCAAGGGCGCACAGGTTGTCGGAAGCTTGAAGGCTTAGCGGGATGTCGCGGACGATGGATACGTCGGAAAAACTCAAATCCCTGTCGATTGACAGGAGCCCGCTCTCCAGCGTGAGCGCAGGACCCTGGCGGATCATCGCGCTGGCGGCCATTGCCCTGATTTTGGTCATGGCGGGCTGGATGGTTTTGGGGCCCAAGGCTCAGGCGCCAACCGGCCTTGAAGCGTCGGCTGCGCCTTCGGCCGCGGTTGGCGATGTCGCTCGCCCAGCGCCAGGCAATGTCGGCGCCCGCGGCGGATTGGTGGCTTCAGGCTATGTCGTTGCGCGACGGGCGGCGACCGTATCGGCCGACATTGCCGGGCGGCTGACGGGCGTGCTGTTCGAGGAAGGCGCCGAGGTCCAGAAGGGACAAATCCTCGCCCAGCTCGACGACACGCTGGCGCAGTACGACCTGCGACTGCAGCAGGCGCGGCTGCAGTCGGCGCGCGCTTCCATCGAGGCTTTGAAGGCGGAAATTGTTGAAGCCGAGGCGCAGCGCAAGCGCGCTGACCGGCTGATGGCGAGCGAGGCGGTTTCCGCCGCCACGCTTGAAACAGCCGTGTCGCGGATCGATGCGCTCAACGCGCGCTACACATCGGCGCTCGCGGATGTGAAGGTCGCCGAGGTCACTGTGCAGCGTCAGTCCGAGTTCGTGGAGCGCCACCGGGTGCTCGCGCCATTCGCGGGCGTGATCATCGCCAAGAATGCACAGGCAGGAGAGATCCTCTCCCCTGCATCGGGTGGCGGCGAGTTCACGCGTACGGGCGTGGCGACACTCGTCGACATGACCAGCCTTGAGGTCGAAGTCGACGTCAATGAAGGGCAGATCTCGGATATTCGCGCAGGCCAGGCCGCGAGCGTGGTGCTGGACGCCTATACCGACTGGACCATACCTGGCGAGGTCATCGCCATCATTCCAACCGCCAACCGGGACCGCGCCACGATTCAGGTCCGCGTCGGATTCAAGGAGCGTGATCCGCGCATTCTTCCCCAGATGGCCGCGAAAGTGACATTCGACCGATCGGACAAGTAGGCGGAGCATAACCGCCTTCGGGACAAGAAGCCTCAAGAGGGATCTTTGACATGGCCGGCGAACCGCTGATCGAGATCAAGAACGTCGCCAAGAGCTACAAGCGGGGCGATGAGACCCTGCCGATTTTCTCTGACCTGACGCTATCCATTCCGCAAGGCGACTTTGTCGCCGTGATGGGACCGTCAGGCTCAGGCAAGACCACGCTGCTGAACATGCTCGGCGGCCTTGACCGGCCCTCCAGCGGGACGATCCGCTTCGCCGGATCGAACATCGAGACCCTGTCCGAGAGCAAGCTCTCGGCCTGGCGGGCCGCCAATGTCGGTTTCATCTTCCAGTTCTACAACCTGATGCCGACCATGAATGCATCGGCCAATGTCGGCCTGCCGCTCCTCCTCACGCGGCTTGGGGGCGAACAGCGCAAGCAGAGAATCAAGACGGCGCTGGAAGTGGTGGGGCTTGCCGACCGGTCCGCCCACAAACCCAAGGAGCTTTCGGGCGGCCAGCAGCAACGCGTGGCCATCGCCCGCGCGATCGTGGCCGACCCCAAA
This sequence comes from uncultured Alphaproteobacteria bacterium, assembly GCA_963718145.1. Taxonomy (GTDB): domain Bacteria; phylum Pseudomonadota; class Alphaproteobacteria; order Caulobacterales; family Hyphomonadaceae; genus UBA7672. Next base: position 3,069 of record CAVQYJ010000003.1, read on the forward strand.
TTGCTGCTCGCCGACGAACCGACCGGCGACCTCGACCGCACCACGGCAGGCGATATCCTCTCCATGCTTCAGACGCTCAACCGCGATCTTGGCAAGACGATCGTCATGGTGACCCATGATCCAGCGGCCGCCAAATACGCCAAGCGCGAACTCCACCTCGACAAGGGGACGTTCGAGGAGCGCCTGACGTGAAGGACCTCGCCCTGTCGCTCTCAGGCCTTGCTCGCAAGAAGCTGCGCACCGGCCTTCTGATCTTCGCCGTCTTCATCGCTTTCCTGATCTACGCCGTGCTTGCGGCGTTCAGCTCGGCGCTCACCGCCGCCGCCGGTTCGTCCTCCGGCGACCGGCTTACCGTCTCCAACAAGATCAATTTCACGCAGAGTCTGCCGATCGCGTACGTCAATCGCGTCTCCAACATCGCGGGCGTTGAGGACCTCAGCTATTCGATGTGGTTCGGCGGCTATTACCAGGAGCAACGCAACTTCCTCATCGCCTTCGCCGTCGAGCCCGAAAGCTATACCCGCATCTACAAGGAGTATGTCGCCCCGCCTGAGCAGGTGAAGGCCTTCATCGACAACCGCGACAGCGTGATGATCGGCCGCGCCCTCGCCGACCGGTTCGGCTGGAAACTGGGCCAGCAGATACCCCTGTCCTCCAACATCTGGACGCGGCAGGATGGCGGCAATGTCTACCCATCTGTTGTCCGCGCGATCTTCGACGGCGCGACGCCGCAGACCTCGACCGAGCTGCTTTTCATTCCCTACGAGACCTTTGACGAAGCTCGCGCCTTCGCCAACGACCAGATCGGCAACATCCACATTGTCACGACCGGCTCGGACCAGAACGACCGCATCATAAACGAGGTCGATGCGCTTTTCGCCAATTCTCGCGCCGAAACGCGCACCACGACGGAGGAAGCCTTCAACGCCGCCTTCGTCGACCAGCAAGGCAATATCGGCCTCATTGTCCTTGGCGTGATGGGCGCGTCCTTCATCACCATTCTGCTCATCGTCGGCAACGCGATGGCTGGCGCCATCCGCGAGCGAACCGGCGAGATTGCGGTGATGAAGACGGTCGGATTCACCTCATCTCGCATCGCCGGCATTGTCATCGGCGAAACGCTCCTGATCGCCGTGATCGGGGGCCTGATCGGCCTTGCCGTATCCACCGTCTTCATCAGTGTCGCACGAGGCTTTGGTCAGTTCTTTGGCGCGATGACCCTGACCCCGCAAATCGCGCTCACTGCCGTTGCGCTGATGGTGCTGCTCGGCGCGCTCACCGGCGCCATCCCCGCGTGGAACGCCATGCGCGTCAACGTCGTCACCGCGTTCCGGAGGATCTGACATGACCTCGCTGTTCAGCCAGATCGCCGCCGTGATGACGATGACCCTTGCGGGCCTGCCCAGCCGCTTCTGGGCCTCCCTCACCACCATCGTCTCCATCGCTCTTGTCGTCGCAACCCTGCTCGCCTTCCTCGCCATGGCGACCGGCTTTGCCCGCACCGTCGCCGGCACCGGCCAGCCCGACATCGCCATGATCATCGGCACCGGTTCAGGGGCCGAGATCAATTCGGGCTTTTCCGCCGAGGCCGTGCGCCTTCTCGAAGAGGCGCCAGGCATCAAGCGCGGTCCGGACGGCAAGCCGATCGTCTCGCCTGAAGTCTATGTCGTCGTCGACGCCATGCGCAAAGTCGGCGGCAGCCCGTCGAACATCTCGTTGCGCGGCGTCGCCTCCGGCGCAATGTCGATGCGCGAGGGCTTCACCATCACCAGCGGCCGCATGTTCGAACCGGGCACCAACGAGATGATCGTCGGCGCCGGCGTGCTGCGCGAATTCACGGGATTTGAGCTGAACCGCGAGGTCACCTTCGGCGCGTCGAAGTGGAAAGTCGTCGGCGCTTTTGAAGTGCCGGGCACCGTGTTCGATAGTGAACTCTGGGCCGACCTCCCCGTCGTGCAGGCGCTGTTCAATCGCGGCAACGCGGTCCAGTCGATGCGCGCACGCCTCGAGCGTCCAGGAGATCTTTCGGGCATCGAGGCGCTGGTGAAGAATGATCCGCGCCTGCGCGTCGACGTGCAGACCGAGCGCGACTACTTCGCCAATGAGGCGCAGGCATTGCAGGTTCTGGTTATTTTCGGCTGGGCGCTCGCTGGCACGCTGGCGCTAGGGGCGCTCGCCGGCGCGCTCAACACGATGTACGCCGCGGTCGAGGCGCGCAGCAAGGAACTCGCTACACTCCGCGCCATCGGATTTGGCGGCATCCCCGCCTTCTTCGGCGCCATGACGGAATCACTGGTCCTTGCCGCAGCCGGCGGCCTGCTCGGCGGGCTTGCGGCCTATCTCTTGTTCAACGGCATCTCAGCCTCGACGCTCGGCGGCAATTTCACCCAGGTCGTCTTCAAGTTCACGCTTGGCCCGCAACAGCTTCTCATCGGCCTGGTACTCGCCCTGATCCTCGGCCTCGTCGGAGGCGTCTTCCCGGCGCTGCGGGCTGCGCGGACGCCGATCCTCAAGATCGGCGCCGAGTGAGTGAGGCCACTTTCCTTGCCGAGGCCCTGGCACGGGCGCCTGCAAGGAGCGCAAGGTGATGCGATCGTCTACTGACTTGCGAGGCTTGCGCGACGGTCAGCCTCGCGGCCGCCGGCAAGAATGCCGACCATCCCGTAATTGCCTTCATGGCAGGCGTATTCATAGATGCCTTCCGACGCCCAGAATTCGTACTCCCCGCCCCACGCCGTCTCCCACACCAGCGGGTCCTCAATGGTGAACTGGTAGAGCAGCCGGTTGTCGGCGACCCGCGTGAAGCGCTCGGTCACTTTAAGCTGGTCGGAGGCGCCGTAAAACTCCTGGGCAGGATGGAAGTCGACTGTTTCGACAACCAGGGTGGTCGCCGTCGTACCAGCCGATGGAATCGCCCATCCATGCCCTGACGCCATCATTGCGATGTCTGCCGCCGATGCGGACAATCTTGGTGTCGTGGGACATCTCGACCTGGATCGCAACGGCGTCGGCGCCCTGCACGATGCGGTAATTGTTGTTGTAGAGGGTCGGGCGCAGGACAGGGCCGGCCGTCGTCGGGAAGAAGACGCAGCGCTCGGAAAGGCCGCGCGATTCTGGGTTGTCGTTGGGGCCTGCGCCGGCGCTCGTCTCGTTGAGGTCGGCGCGACGGGTAATGGCAGGCGCGCCAGGCTTGCGCGGCGGCACGCGGCCATTGGGCGTCGTCAGGAAGGATGACCGCGGTTGGCCGCCCACGCGCATCACCTGCGTGCCGGGATCGGTCCAGAACCGGTTATAGCCGAGATTGGTGTTCTTGTCGGTCGGCGCGCCGACGCTTGCCGGCGTGGGTAGGTCGCCCGCGCGGCGATAGGACTCGGCCGCGCCCTGCACCTTGCCGGCTTCTTCCTCGGTGAGCGCCAGGGCCTTGTGCTCTGCCCGGCGCTCGACAGGGGTGGTCGTCGCATTGCTCCAGACGCCCGACAGGTCCGGCTGTCCCATGGCGTTCCGCGGGGGCTTGAAGCCGTCATAGTTCGGCTTGGCGTAAGCGTCGGCCGAATAGCTGTTGACCTGCGCGATGGCTGGCGAGGCGCAGAGCGCCAGTGCTGCAGCAATGGCGGGGACATGGATGCGCATGTGGTCTCCTCCTCGTTCGGGTCGGATCGCAGCCGCTTGTTGACGTTGCGGCGCTTCCTCCCGGTTAGTTCGGTTGCGGCGCCGCCAGCCCCAGCTTGACGAAGCGCGCGAGCGAGTCGATCTGGTCTGCCGTGAGGGAGGCCGCGAAGCCCGGCATTTCCGGCGCCCCCCGCGTGATGAGGTTCTTGACGTCAGCCAGCCCTGCCGTCGATCTCAAAGGTGGAGCGCTGCCTCCCGCTATGCCAGCGCCTGTCGGGCCGTGGCAGGCGGCGCAGGCGCCAGCGTAGAGGTCGCGCCCTGCGGCGAGCTGCGCGGGTGTCGCATCGATGCGCTCGGCAGGCGCGGGCGCAGCGGCCGCAGCAGCGGTCGCAGCGCCGGCAGCGGAGGGCATGCGTGCGCCGGGCAAGGACAGGACGACCAGTTCGGCCGGCTGACCCTGTGCAGAGAGCGCGACGGCAATATACTGCCGGCCGCGATGCGCGTACGTCATGGGCGCGCCGGACGTCTTGCCGGGCAGCGTGAACGCCGAAACCACTGCGCCAGTCACCTTGTCATAAGCGCGGAACATAGGCCCGCCTGGGTCTCCGCCGATATTGGCGGACTCGGCCACGAACAGCAGCGACTTTGTCACCAGCGGACTTGGGCGAACCGAGATCTGGCCCATCGCGTCGAAGTCGAGGTTCAGCCCCTTAAGCGCGGGGTGGTTGCGGATCGAATCGGGCGCGCCGCCGATGGCGCGCGACCAGATGTGCACTCCTGCATTCATGTCCGTGGCGGTGACGAGCGCCCATGGCGGCTTGTTGACCGGCAGGCCGTTGGGCAGGCGCAGCGGCGTCGCGCCGCCGCCGCCGGTCGTATAGGCCCAGTCGGTGCTGCTGGGGTCCGCAGGACGCAGGCCAACGGACATGAAGGTGTTGCGGGTCGGCACGAAGAGCGTGTTGGTCTCGATGTCGATCGCGCCGCCATTCCAGTTCGAGCCGCCTCCGAAATTTGGATAGACGATGGTGCCTTTGTTGGTCTCGGTGATGAGCGTGGGCGGGGTATACATCGGCCCCCGGGTGTAGCTCTCCATCATTTTCAGCGCTTCGGCCTTGAGCGCTGGCGAGAAGTCGATGAGATCCTCCTCGTGATAGCCGAGCCGCGAATAGGGCGCAGGCCGGGTCGGGAAAGGTTGGGTTGGCGAGAGTTTTTCGCCTGGCACGCCCATCGCCGTGGGCACGGGGCGCTCCTCGATCGGCCAGACAGGTTTGCCGGTGGCGCGATCGAAGACGAAATTCATGCCCTGCTTGGTCAGCACGGTGATCGCCTTGATCGTCTTTCCGTCCTTGCGGATGTCATGGAGGATCGGCGCGGCGGGCAGATCATAGTCCCACACGCCATGGTGCAGGATCTGGAAGTGCCAGGCGCGCTTTCCGGTCTTCGCATTCACCGCAACGATGCTTTCGCCGAACAAGCCATCGCCTGGCTTCTGGCCGCCCCAGAAATTGTTGGTCGCGCTCTCGACGGGAAGATAGACCAGCCCCAGTTCGGGATCTGCGGCCATCATGCTCCACACGGAGGCGGCGCCGAAATCCTTCCAGCTATTGTTCTCCCAGGTTTCGGCGCCGAACTCGCCGGGGCGTGGAATGGTGTGGAAGGTCCAGAGCTTCTTGCCGGTGCGGATGTCGTAGCCGCGAATATAGCCCGGCGTGCCGCCTTTGGTGGCGATGGTGTCGTCCCCGATGACCTGGATGATGATCACGTCGCCAACGACGATGCCGGGCGCAGTCGAGTTGATGTCCTGCACCTTGCGCGGGTCGTCCGGCGGCAGCAATTCCTTCCTGAGATCGACCTGGCCGTTGACGCCGAAGTTCGGGTCCGCCTGGCCGGTCACAGCGTCAATGGAGATCAGGCGGCCATCGATGGTGTTGTGCAGGATCCGCTTGGCCCTGCCGTCGGTCCACCAAGAGACGGCGCGGCTGGAGCCCGAGAAGGCGCGCCCGCCTTGTGCGCGGTAGGGATCGGGCTGGTAGGTCCACAGCGTGGCGCCGGTGCTCGGATCGAGCGCGGAGATACGCGTTCCGCCATGGGGCACATACATGACGCCATCGACGACAAGCGGCGTCGCCTTCCAGTTCGGGTCGGCGCGGCCTGCGACATCGGAGGCCTTCCAGCGCCAGGCGATCTCGAGCTTGCCGACAGTCGAGGCATTGATCTGGTCAAGGCCAGAATAGCGCGTGTTGCCAAGATCGCCGCCCCAGGTGATCCATTCGCCTGGCTGGCGCGCCATCGGATCCGCAGCGCTCGCATGTGCAGGCGCAGCGGCGGGACGCGCGGCCATCTGCGAGCAGCCCGTCGCAACCACCGAAACCGCAGCGACCGCAGCCGCACAGCTCCTGACCAGCAGCTTCATGCTCATCCTCCCGACCTGCGCACCGTTCCGGTTGTCGCGTTTGCAGTCCTCATAGACCGTGAATAGAGCTTGGTGATCGAAAATGTAAAGAGCCGGCGCCAAGGCATGCCGCGAATCGACGTTGCAACCGTCCGACCTGCATCTGCTGTGCGTGGGCCACGACCTCGGCGACCTGCGCGGTGCGGTCTTGCTCTTCGGTGCGTGGCGCACGCAGGCCGATCTTGTAAGGCGCGCGCTCAGCAGTTTACATGGACGGCAAAGACGGCGATCTGACGCCGTTTCGTTGAATGGGAGGTCCAAATGATCCGGCAAGGCCTGATTCTGGCGGCATGGATTGCGGCAAGCGCCCTCTCGACGGCGACAGCTCAGGGCTTCAGCGTTCCGCGCAACGCCATGGGCCAGCCCGACATTTCCGGCGCCTGGACAAACGAAACGCTGACGCCGTTCGAGCGACCCGCCAGCATAGGCAAGCGGCTGATGCTGACGCCGGAAGAAGTTGCCCAGCGCGAGGGCGGCGCGAATGCGCGCTGGGCCGCGTCCAACGCACGCACCCATCCTGACGAAGGCGCGCCAACCTCGGATCGCGTCGGCGGTTACAACGCATACTGGGTCGGCAACAACAACAAGGTGATGCGGGTGGGCGGCGAGGCGCGCACGTCATTGATCACCTTCCCTGAAAATGGGCGCATTCCGCCGCGCAAGAAGGACGCGCCGCCAAAGCAGACCAGCACGCTGCAAACGATCTTTTTCTCCGCCGACGTGGGCGATCTGGACTCCTACGAGACGCGGTCAGGCGCGGAACGCTGCATTTTCTGGCCCTCGCAGGCCGGCGCAGTGCTGCGCGCCGCCGCGTACAACACGAACTACCAGATCACACAAGGCAGCGACGCGGTCGCGATCACGGCCGAAACCATCAATGACACGCGGATTGTCAGGCTCAATTCCCAACACACGCCGGCGTCCGCGGTGACGCGCCCGTGGATGGGGGATTCGATCGGCTGGTATGACGGCGACACGCTGGTGGTGGAGACGATCAACTATCATCCAGACCAGTACTTCTTCTATGCATCCAACCAGCTGAAGGTGACAGAGCGGTTCACGCCGGTTGCAAACGAGCGATTGCTCTATCAGTTCAAGGTGGAGGATCCGCTCGTTTGGGATGAGCCCTGGGGCGGTGAATACGAGTTCAGCCGGTCTGCAGGGGTCTATGAGTACGCCTGCCATGAAGGCAATTATGCCATGGCCAATGCGCTGCGCATCGCGCGCATGCAGGAGGCTGGTCTGATCCCTCCCGACAAGCCGCAGCCGCCGCTTCGCGCCCAGGACCCGTGACGCCTCGGCGCGAACGGGTCCTACTGACGCGGGTCGCGAACGGTGCGACTGCCTTGTCCTGCGGGTCGATCCATTCCCCATTTGAGGCTGGGCCCCGACGCGGGCCCCTCTGTCTTAGCCAGGCGCCATGCACGCGGGGGCTGGATTGACAATCAACGACACTCGCATCGATCTGACCAAAGGGCCTCGTCAGGAGGCCGCGACGTGGGAGCGAGAAATGCTGCTCAATAGGCGCACGCTGCTGGCGGGGGGCGCAATGCTCGCATCTACAGCGTGCGCGACGCGACAGACATTGGCGCAGGCAAAAGGCGAGCGGCTCGTCGAAACGGCGCAGGGCAAAGTCCGTGGTCTCGCCGCGGCAAATGGCGTCACCGCCTTCAAGGGCATGCGCTACGCTGCAGCTGCTGCAGGCTCGCTTCGCTTCATGCCGCCGTCCCCGCCGCCGACGTGGGCAGGCATTGCGGATGCGTTCGCCTATGGCGACCAGTCGCCGCAGGCGCGCGGGTCGCTCGCGCACGCTGGAACGGCGATGTCGGATGACTGCCTGCGGATCAATGTGTGGACGCCTGGGCTAGATGGCGCACGCAGGCCGGTCCTCTTGTGGTTCCATGGCGGCGGCTTCGAGGCGGGCTCGGGATCGAGCGCGCTCTATGACGGGACACGCATGGCGCGCCGAGGCGATGTGGTTGTCGCCACGATCAATCACCGCCTGAATGTGTTTGGACATTGCTATCTTGGCGGCCTGCTCGGAGACGAGTTCCAGCAATCAGGCAATGTCGGCTACCTGGATCTGATCGCCGCGATGAAGTGGGTCCGCGAAAACGTCGGCGGCTTCGGAGGGGATCCGAACAATGTCATGATCTACGGCCAGTCGGGCGGCGGGCGGAAGGTCAGCCTGTGCTACGCCGGCAAGGATGCGCAGGGCCTGTTCCACAAGGGCGTCGTGCAGTCGGGCGCCCACCTTAAAGTGCAAACGCCAGAGCGCGCCAACGGCCTTACGGAAGCATTGCTGAAGGAGCTGGGCATCGCGAAAGTCGACGCCCGAAACCTGCAGACGATCGATGTTGAGACGTTGTCGGCTGCGCAGCGCAAGGTGATCGGGGCGGCAGGCGGCGCGCTTCTCGCCTGTGCTGGATGAGACGACCTTCACCGCCCATCCCTTTCTGCCCGATGCGCCCGCCATCTCGAGCCGATTGCCGATGATGCTTGGAACCTGCAGGACAGAGCTGACCAACCAGCTTGGCCGCACGCCCGGGATTTTCGACATGAACGAGGCGCAGTCCAAGGAGCGCCTTAGATCCTACCTCAACGAAGGCGACATTGAGGACGCCTACCGCATCTTCCAGGCATCGCGGCCGGAGGCGAACCCTTCCGAAGTTTTCTTCACCATCGCTTCGGCGCGAGGCTATGTGCGCGACCAGACGATCATGGCCGAACAGCGCGTCAAGGCAGGCGGACGCGGCAAGACCTATGTCTATCGCCTGATGTGGCGGCAACCTGTCGAAGGCGGCCGGCGCGTGTCGCAGCACTCGCTGGACCTGCCCTTCATGTTCGACAACGTGGCCGCTGGCGAACACATGACGGGGCCAGAGACGGAATCGACCCGCGCCATGGTGGATGCCATGGCCGGTGCGTGGCTGGCGTTCGCGCGGACAGGCGATCCCAACACCGCTGCGACGCCGCGCTGGGCGCCTTATGATTTCCGGCGCCGCACCACCATGATGTTCGATGCCCCCTGCACTCCCTCGACGATCCCCACAAGGCAGAACGTGAGTTCATGGCGCGCTATCCAAGCCAACAGGATGGCGGGGTGGCCCTGCATCGGCAGGCGATGGACGACTAGAACTGACCGGCGCAGCCGATCAGTCCTGGCCTGCGAAAACCGTGATCGCCTCGTGGTCTTCCACGCATCGATGTCAGAAAAGCCGCCGCACAAGAAACCCTGTTGGCGCGAGGGACAAATCCCCGCGCCGATCAAGCGCCGCCAAGACGTGAGTTCTGCTCGCAATCGGCCAAAGCGGGATGCTTTATTCCAGCAGGCGCACCGATTTCAAACCAGCCTCCCACGACTAGGCCGAAGAAGGGCCGCTCATACCTTTTGGGACTTCGGATCGCAGGTCCGCCGACCTTGGGAAGCGCTCATGCCCAGGCAGGCTCGACACTCCGTTGGAGCAGGCGATCAACGCCAAGCGAGGGCGATGCGCCCTGCGAGGCGCTTGCGAGAGAACGCCATGGAATGCGGCATTCTTACAACGCCTGGGCGAGCATTTTCCATGGACGGGTGGGGCGGCCAGGATAGTTTGCTTGCATCCGCATCATTTTGCTTTGACCGGGACTGCACGCTGATCCATGAGCGTGATTGACGGATGCGCGCAATAAGGCGAACATTCCAGTCACGTTCGAGAGTCATTCATAAACTCCACACGGGGAGGATACCAATGAAATTCACGCTCCGCAGCGCGTCGCGCGCTGCGCTTCTCGTCGGTTTAGCGGGTACGCTGCCGGCTTGGGCGCAACAGACTCAGCCCGTCAGCACTGCGGCGCCTCAAGCTGCTCCCGCCTCGTCCGTGGACCAGACTGCGCCTCCGGCAGAAACGGATTCTGCAGACCGCGTTGTCGTCACCGGCTCCTACATTCAAGGCACGCCCGAAGACGCCGCCCTTCCGGTTGAGGTTTATTCGGCCGAGGATCTCGAGGATCAAGGCGCGCCGACGGCGCTCGAATTCGCCAAGAGCCTTTCGATCGCCGGTCCGACGACAGGCGAGGCCTACTACTTCTCTGGCGCGGCGCTGACCGGCACGGTTGCCTACAACCTTCGCGGTCTGGGCGCCGACAAGACCCTGACGCTGCTCAACGGCCGACGGATGAGCCAGAACACGTCGAACATGCCGGGGGCGGCTCTCGCCCGAACAGAAATCCTGAAGGACGGCGCGGCGGTGATCTACGGCGCCGACGCGGTCGGCGGCGTTGTCAACTTCATTACGCGCGATGACTTCGTCGGATTCGAGGCCAAGGCACAGTACAAGATCATCGACAGCTCGGGCGGAGACTATGGCGTCAGCCTGCTCGGCGGCCTCGGCGAGGGCGACACCAACTTCATGTGGTCGGCGGAGTGGGAGCACCGCTCGCGCCTCGAAGCCGAAGCTCGGGATTTCTCAAGCCAGCCCTATCACATCAACCCCGCCCCATGGTCGACGCTAACCAACCTTGCCTCCTGGTTGCCGCGCGGCGCGTTGCCGGCGACGCCCTCCCCCTTCTATCAGAACCCGTCCACGCTCGTTTATTCCAATGACGCGAATGGCGAGTTTGGCACCGCGACGGGCGGCCTGATCCGGGACTTCACCAACGCATCGTGCAACGCGGTGGGCGGCATCGTGAACCCCAACGGCGTGGCCGCGGGCGTTCCGTCCTGCTCCTACAACTACTCGTCCTACTACAATATCGTCGAAGAGAACGACATCTATCGCCTCTTCGGTCAGCTGAACTCGACCATCAACGACCACATGAAGGTCCACGTCGAGGCGGCCTACGGCCAGGTCAAGTCGCCCCAGGTCTTCGGCTCGCCGGCACAGCCTGTGATCCGTGGCCCCGCGCTCACGGCCGCCGCGACCTATCAGTTCTACATTCCGGCAGTGGCTAACGCTGACTACGCTGCAAACCCCTACGCGGTGGCGTTCGCAGCAGCAAACGCTGCCCCGGGCACGACGCAGGGCTTCACGCCGCTCACCTACCGCGCCTTCGCGCATGGCGGCAACCCGGCCTTCGGAAACGGAAATGGCTTCGGCGTACCGTCCAAGATCGACAACCAGATCTGGCGCGTGTCCGCGTCGGTGAATGGCGATCTGCCGGAAGCATTCGGGATCCTGTCGGGCGTCAACTACGACGCCGCCGTCACCTATAACCAGGCGATCTCCTATGGCGACGCGGCCGACATCATTGGCTTCCGTCTGCAGCAGGCGCTCGCAGGTTTCGGCGGTCCGAACTGCAACCTGCCGGCCGACCTCAATCCCATTCGGCTCGGCACGCAGAACCCCGCCGCCGCCGGCAAGAATGGCTGTCTGTGGTGGAACCCCTTCTCGACCTCATTCCCCAACCAGCCGGAACTTGGCCTCGCCAATCCGCGCTATGTCGCAGGTACTGAGAACCCGCTGGATCTGATCCGCTGGATCTTCGACCAGCGCGCCGCCGAGACCATCAACGCAAACCTCACCTTCGATGCCGTGCTCAGCGGTCAAACTCCGCTTGCCCTTCCAGGCGGCAATGTTGGCGTCGCCATCGGCGCGCAGGGCCGCCAGATCGAGAATCGGGAGAACATCACCGGCAACTTCTACAACGGCAACACGCCCTGCGAATGGCCGGTTGAATTCCCGCCTTCGCAGGTGCCTCGGGCCGTAGGCACACCGGGACCGCTGACGGCGACGTCGTTCAACGGCTGCACGCCGGACAGGCCTGGCCCATTCGTGTTCTTCGGCACGAACCCGCCGGACTATACCGACCAGCAGCAATATTCCTTCTTCGGCGAATTCAGCATTCCGCTGCTCGACAACCTGAACTTACAGGCGGCGGTGCGACGTGAAGAGTTCTCCGGCGGCCTTGGCGCGACCGTCTACAAGGTTTCCGGCAAGTGGGACGTCTGGGGTCCGCTCTCCCTGCGCGGATCGTACGGCACGAACTACGCAGCGCCTCCGGCGAACCTGGTGCCGGGGCAGGTCACCAACGGCGTCAACAGCTACACCCGCGTCGGCGGCGCCTGGCTGGGCACGCAGGTGGTCACCAAGCCGGCGTCACGCCTGAAACGGCCAAGTCCTGGAACCTCGGCGCGATCTGGTCCTCCCAGGGCCTCGCGGCCGACCATGAGTTGCGGATCATCGTCGACTACTTCGACATCGAAACCGAGAACGAGATCCGAGCGCTGGCTTCGGTGAACGACATCGCCGCCGCCGTCTTCCGGTACAATCCTGGCTCCGGCGCAACACCGACGGAAGCCAACGCGTTCGCCACCAACCAGGGCGTCGCCAAGGCCGGATTCACCCAGCTGAACGCAGGCACTGCGCTGGCTGACTGCGCCCACCCGCTCGTCAGCCGCGTGTCGTTCAACTCGGGCGCCTGTATCCAGGGCGTCACCACGGCACGGGACTTCAATTCGATCCGGACCGACTTTGGCAACGGACCCGGCCAGCATACTGCTGGTTTTGACATCCAGGCCGACTACTCTCTGCCGTTCGGACCCGGCGACCTGTCTGTCGGCGTCACGGCCACGAACACGACCAAGTTCTTCTTCACACCGCTCGTTCTGGGCGGCTTCCAGCTGACCAATGGCGACGACCGCCTCGGCACGCTCAACTTCGCGACCATTGCGAACGCGGCGTCGGAATGGCGCGCCAACGCGAACGTCAACTACAGCCTCGACAACATGAACTTCCGACTTGTGACGAACTTCATCTCTGGCGTCATTGACGAACGCGGCTCGATCGACCTTTCAACGGCTGGTGGCCTTGGGGTCACCACCTATGGCGTGCCGGCGAAAGACCTGATGACGTTCGACTTCCACTACACGTTCGACCTGACAGACACGTTCAAGCTGGGAGCGTCGATTGTGAACATCACCGATCGCGATCCCCCGCCGTCGCGTCAGGAACTTGGCTACGACCCGAGGATCGGCAGCCCGCTGGGACGCACGATAGAGCTCAGCGTCAAGAAGTCGTTCTAGCCTATTCTCTCCAACACTCGAACAGGCGGCTTCGGCCGCCTGTTTTTGTTTTGGGCCTCACACATCGAGGCGCGCTGTGCGCTCCTCGGCGTGTTTTCTCGATTAGATCCTTTGGTCCGCCCCAATCGCTAGCGGGCTTTCGCCTCGCTGCGAAAGCGGTGCAGCAACGGTTCGGTGTAGCCATTGGGCTGGTCGCGCCCCTCGAACACCAGGGCCCGAGCGGCAGCGAAGGCCAGGCTTGCCCCTGGATCCGGCGCCATTGGCCGGTAGAGCGGATCACCTGCATTCTGCGCATCGACCTTGGACGCCATCTTGAGGAACGCCGCGTCCACCTGCGCAGACGTGCACACGCCGTGGTGGAGCCAGTTGGCAATGTGCTGGGATGAGATGCGCAGCGTTGCGCGGTCCTCCATCAGCCCGACATCATGGATATCGGGAACCTTCGAGCAGCCCACGCCCTGGTCGACCCAGCGCACGACATAGCCGAGAATGCCTTGCGCGTTATTCTCCAGCTCTTCGCGGATATCTTCCGCTGACCAGTTGGCGCCGGCATGCAGCGGGATGGCCAACAGCTTCTCCAGAGCCGGCGGCGCATCCCCCGCGATCTCTCTTTGTCGCGCGAACACGTCGACCGCATGGTAGTGCATCGCATGCAGCGTCGCGGCCGTGGGGCTGGGCACCCAGGCCGTGGACGCCCCGGCGCGCGGATGGCCGATCTTCTGCTCCATCATCTCGGCCATGCGGTCTGGCGCCGCCCACATGCCCTTGCCGATCTGCCCGCGTCCGCTCAGTCCGCAGGCGAGGCCAATCCGCACATTGCGATCCTCATAGGCCTTGATCCATGGCGAGGTCCGCATCTCGGCCTTGCGCACCATCGCGCCGGCTTCCATCGACGTATGCATCTCGTCGCCGGTGCGATCTAGGAAGCCCGTGTTGATGAAGACGATGCGCTCCTTCACCGCCGCTATGCAGGCGGCGAGGTTCGCGGACGTGCGCCGCTCCTCGTCCATGAGCCCAAGCTTGATCGTGTGGCGCGCCAGCTCGAGCATGTCCTCAACCGCATCGAACAGTCGGTTGGCGAAGTCAGCTTCTTGGGGGCCATGCATTTTGGGCTTCACGATGTAGATCGATCCGGAGGCGCTGTTGCGGAACCGGCCCAGGCCTTTGAGATCATGCAGGCCGATGAGGCTGGTGACGATCGCATCCAGCACGCCTTCCGGCGCGTCGGACCCATCCGCCAGCCTGACCGCAGGCGTGGTCATCAGGTGGCCGACATTGCGCACGAACAGGAGAGAGCGGCCATTGACCCTGAAGGGCGCGCCGCCTGGCGACATCCATTCGCGATCCGGCGCCAGGGTGCGGGTCAGCGTGCGGCCGCCCTTGTCGAACGAGGCGGTGAGGTCGCCTCGCATCACGCCGAGCCAGTTGCGATAGGCCTCGACCTTGTCCGCCGCATCGACCGCCGCGATCGAATCCTCGAGATCGACAATTGTCGTCAGCGCCGATTCAAGCACGACATCGGCGATACCTGCCGCATCCGTCTTTCCAACAGGATGCGTCCGGTCGATCACCAGTTCAATCCCGAGCCCGTTGTGGCGGAACAGCAGGCCCGATGGCGAGGCAGGATCGCCGCGATAGCCCACGAACGCCGAAGCATCCTTCAATGCTGGCTCGACATTCTCGCCGACAATCCTCCAGTGGCGCACGTCTGCGTGAGATCCCGAAGCCAGAGGGAGAGCCTCGTCCAGGAACGCCTTCGCCCGCGTGATCACCTGCGCGCCGCGCGCTGCATCATAGTCGCCTGGCGTCGCCTTGCCCGGCAGTGCATCGGTCCCATAGAGCGCGTCATAGAGGCTGCCCCAGCGCGCGTTGACGGCATTGAGCAGGAAGCGCGCATTCAGAACCGGGACCACAAGCTGCGGCCCCGCCATGCGCGCGACTTCATCGTCCACGCGCTCGCTCGTGACCTTGACACTCGCCGGTTCGGCCACGAGATAGCCGATGCTTTCGAGGAAGCTGTGATAGTCGCGTCCGTCGATTGCCTGTCCTCGCCGTGCGCGATGCCAGTCATCGATCACCGCCTGCATGCGATCGCGCTCAGCCAGCAGTGCGCGATTTTCCGGCGCAAAGCGCGCGAACACGCTGGCTGCTCGTTTCCAGAATGCATCCGGCGCGATGCCGAGCCCGGCAAGCGCCTCGCCCTCAATGAAGGCGGCGAGGTCGCCTGCGACCTGCAACCCGGCGCGATCCTGCATCTGGCTCATGATGTCGCTCCGTTCCGCAATGCCAACCTCGCCTGCAGTCCATCAGGTTCGGGGCCGCCCGTCGCCCAGTCGAGCAACTCGGCCAGGTGAACCACCGGCGTCTTCGTCCGCACGCCGATCTGAACGGCGCAGCCGATATTGCCCGTTGCAATGACGTCCGGCGAGAGGTCATCAAGGCTGGCTGTCTTGCGATCGCCCAGCTCATCGGCAATGCTAGGCTGCAGGATGTTGTAGACACCCGCAGATCCGCAGCACAGGTGCGCGTTTGCCGGCGCCGCGACCGCAAATCCCGCCCTCTCCAGCAATAGTCGCGGCGCCGTCGTCACCCTTTGGCCGTGCTGGAGCGAGCATGCCGCATGATATCCAACGCGCAGTCTCGGCAAGCCAGCGACAGCAGCAAGATCGTCGGGCGCCACGAACTCGGTGATGTCCTTCGCCAGCGCCGATATCTTCGCGGCGCGTTCGGCATAGGCGGACTCGTTGCGCATGAGGAAGCCATAGTCCTTGATCGTCGTCCCGCAACCCGTCGCCGTTGAGATGATCGCAACGACGCCGCCCTCGTCGATCACCGCTGACCAGGCATCGATCGCTCGCTTCACGAAGCCCAGCGCCTCGCCTTCGCGCCCCATGTGATGGGTCAACGACCCGCAGCAGACGTCTGGAACACGTTCGACATCGTATCCGAGACGATTGAGCAGTCGTATTGCCGCCGACTGGTAGGTTGGCCGCAGCACAGGCTCTGCGCAGCCTGACAGAAGGATGACGCGGCCCTTCCGCCTTCCCGTTGCCGGCGATCCCTCGATCTCTTGCGCGGCAGGCCCGCCCGCCTTTGCCAGGCGCAGCATTGCAGCGATCCGCCGGGCGCCGAGCGCCCCGATGGCGCCGGCCAGCGGCGCAGCCAGGCGCCCCAGCGCCAGCGCCGCCGCGAACCGCCTTGGATAGGGCAACACGCTTGCCAGCAAGGATCGCAGCAGGCGGTCTGCTATCGGACGCCGGTAGGTCTGCTCGACATGCCGCCGACCGTGATCGATCAGATGCATGTAGTCGACGCCGGAGGGGCACGTCGTGACGCACGCCAGGCACGACAGGCAGCGGTCTATGTGCGTCACCACTTCGGCTGTCGGCGTGGCGTTGCGCTCCAGCATGTCCTTGATCAACCAGATGCGCCCGCGCGGACTGTCGCGCTCATCGCCGAGCAGCACATAGGTCGGGCACGTCGCGGTGCAGAAGCCGCAGTGCACGCAGGTGCGGATCGCCTTCTCGGACGCCGCCGTTGCGGGATCGGCAAGCTGCGCCGGCGTGAAGCTGGTCTTCATGGCGCGGCCTCGAACCGGCGCGGATCGAACACGCCTGAGGGATCGAAGGCTTGCCGCACCCTTCGTGACAGGGCTGCGACGCCAGGCTCTTCCGGGTGCAGCGCCGGCGCGGCGCGGCGCATATCCTCTGGCGCGTCGGCAAGCATGGCATGTCCTCCTGCGGCTGCAGCAAGCTTGCGCACCTCTGTTGCGCTCACCTCAGCAGGCAGGCGCGCCCAGATTAACCCGCCGGCCCAGTCCATCAGGGCCGTCCCGCCCAAAGCTTCGACGCCAGCAACAAGGCCGGCGCCGCGCGAGGGCGGGCCAACAAGGCGCCAAAGCAGCGGACGCCCGTCATTTCGCAGACGCGCCGCACTGCGCACGCTGCGCCAGAATCCGGACGCGTCGCTCATGTCTTCGAGATTGCCGAATTCACCGAGCAGTCCGGACAACAGCTTCAGCCGCGCAGCAACCGAAGGACCAAACCCCTCCAAGCGCAGCGCTGTGAGTGAGCCATCGGGCGAGGGGGTCCACGCCGCCGCAGCTACCTCCGCAGGCGCGTGCATCGCCTGCGCCATCGCACGCAGCGCGGTGTGCGCATCCAGCCCGTGCAGCGCCACTGTCCGCACCTCGCGCGGCTGCGGCATCACCTTCAGCGTCACCTGCACCATCGCGCCCAGCTGCCCCCACGCACCCGCCATCAGCCGCGGCACGTCATAGCCCGTCACATTCTTCACCACCCTCCCGCCCGCCTTCACCCTCTCGCCGCGCCCGTTCACCACCTTGACGCCCAGCACATGATCACGCACCCCGCCCGCACTCAGACGCCGCGAGCCCGCCATCCCTGCACCCACCACGCCGCCCACGGTCGAGGCGCGCACCTCACCGCGCACAGCATCGCCCACGCCATCACGCACGCCATCACGCTCTGGGCCATACACGTCGGCGAAATCCCAGGGTTCGAAGGCCAGCATCTGATTGTGTTGGGCAAGGAGCGCCTCGATGTCCGCCAGGCGTGCGCCAGGCTCGACGGTGAGCACCAGCTCGGCCGGATCGTAGTCGATGACGCGCGATAGGGCCTTCATCGAGAGCTGCTTCACGCCTCTGCCGGGAAAGCCGACGCCGCGCTTGGTTCCGCCGCCGACGATGTCCAGCGCCTCGCCCGAGGCGGCGGCGGCCGCCACCGCTTCGCACAGGTCGCGCTCGTCGCGGGGCTGAGCTACGTCCGCCATCAGAACCGCGGCAGGTCCGGATGCGCGTGCCTTCCGCCGTGCACGTGCACGCGCCCCAGCTCCGCACAGCGATGCAGCGTCGGAAACACCTTGCCGGGATTCATCAGCCCGTCCGGATCGAAGGCGCATTTGAGACGCTGCTGCTGGTTGAGGTCGGTCTCGCTGAACATCACCGGCATCAGGTCGCGCTTCTCGATGCCAACGCCATGCTCGCCGGTCAGCACGCCGCCGACGTCAACGCACAACCGCAGGATGTCGGCGCCAAACTCCTCGGCGCGCTCCATCTCGCCTGGCCGGTTGGCATCGTAGAGGATCAGCGGATGCAGGTTGCCATCGCCCGCGTGGAAGACATTGGCGACGGCGAGGCCATGCTCTTGCGACAGCTCAGCCATGGCGCGCAGAACGCGCGGCAGTTCGCGGCGCGGGATCGTTCCGTCCATGCAGAAATAGTCCGGCGAGATGCGGCCGACGGCCGGGAACGCCGCCTTGCGTCCCGCCCACATCGCCAGGCGCTCAGCCTCACTGGTCGAGACGCGGGACGACACGCAGCCATTCTCGCGCGCGATGGCGGCGACTTCCTCGATCAGGTAGTCGCATTCGGCGGCCGGGCCATCCAGCTCCACGATCAGGAGCGCCTCGACATCGAGCGGATAGCCGGCATGGACGAACGCTTCGGCGGCATGGATCGCCGGCCTGTCCATCATCTCCATGCCGGCAGGGATGATGCCGGCCGCGATCACGCCGGCAACGCAGCGACCGGCGCTTGTCGCGTCAGCAAACCCGACCAGCACGGCGCGCGCGAGTTCGGGTCGAGGCAGGATGCGCACGATCACTTCCGTGACGACGCCGAGCAGCCCTTCCGACCCCACCACGACGCCCAGCAGGTTGAGCCCCTGCGGCTCCAGCCCGCGACCGCCCAGCCGCACAATCTCGCCATCGATAAGCACCATCTCGGCGCCGAGGACGTTGTTGGTGGTGAGGCCGTATTTGAGGCAGTGGACCCCGCCCGAATTCTCCGCGACATTGCCGCCGATGGTGCAGGCGATCTGGCTGGAGGGGTCAGGCGCGTAGTAGAAGTTGCGGCCCTCCACTTCCTTTGTGATGGCGAGGTTGGTGACGCCCGGCTGCACGACGGCGATGCGGTTGTCGTAGTCGACTTCGAGGATGCGATTGAAGCGGGCCATGCCCAGGAGCACGCCATCGGCCAGCGGCAGGGCGCCGCCGGAGAGCGATGTACCGGCGCCGCGCGGGACGACGCGCACCTTGTGCTCCGAGCAATAGCGCAGGATGGCCGAGACCTGCCCTGTGGTTTCCGGCAGGACGACGACCATGGGAAGCTGGCGGTAGGCGGTGAGACCATCCGATTCGTACGCTGCCATCGAGGCCGCATCATCGATCACGCCATTGGGAACGATGCGCTTCAGCGCCGACACGATCTGGCCGCGCTTCTGAAGCGTCAGCCGGTCGGGTTCTGGCATGGCGATCGGCATTACGAACTCCCTGCCCCAGAGCTATCAGCCGCTTCCGGATCACGCTAGAGAACGCTGGCGCCGCGGCGCAAGACCGGGCACGCGGGGAGAGACACAGCACCATGAGCATGCCTCAGAGCACACCCATGAGCACACCCATGAGCCGAGTGTGAGCGCAGCATGAGTCCATGGGTTCAAGTCTACGATCCGTTCGGCAATGCGGTCATATCTACCCTTGTTGCGGTGATCCCGATCGGCCTGCTGCTGGCGCTGATCGCGTCCGGCAGGTTCAAGGCGCACTGGGCGGCCCTGATTGCGCTGGTGGTTGCGGTCCTTGTCGCATCCTTCGCCTTCACCATGCCGCTGGACATGGCGCTGCGGGCGACCGCGTTCGGGGCGCTGACCGGCTTCTTCCCGATTGGATGGATCATCCTCAACGTGCTGTTCCTCTACCGGCTGACGGTGGAGAAGGGCTGGTTTGCGATCATCCAGGGGGCCATCGCCAATGTGACGCCGGACCGCCGGCTGCAGCTCCTTCTGATCGCCTTCTGCTTCGGCGCCTTCTTCGAGGGCGCAGCCGGGTTCGGCACGCCGGTCGCAGTGACAGCCGCAGTCCTGATCGGGCTTGGCTTCTCGCCGCTGGCTGCCGCCGGGCTGTCGCTGATCGCCAACACGGCCCCGGTCGCCTTCGGGGCGCTCGGCGCGCCGATCCAGGGCCTCGCCACCGCGACCGGCATCGACCCGCACCTCTTGGGCCAGATGGTGGGGCGGCAATTGCCGTTCTTCTCGGTGCTGGTGCCGTTCTGGCTGGTCGCGGCATTCTCGGGCTGGCGCGGCATGATGCAGGTGTGGCCGGCAATCCTGGTGACGGGCCTGTCGTTCGCCATCCCGCAATACCTGATCTCGAACTTCATCAATCCCTGGATCGTCGATATCGGCGCATCGGTCGCCTCGATGGCGTCGCTGATCCTGTTCCTGCGCGTGTGGAAGCCAAAAGAGATCTGGACCTCGCCCAAGTTGCGCCAGCATGACGATTCCGTTTCAGCCAATCCGGTTCCGCCGCTGGCCGCGCCCGCCAGCGGCAAGGCGATCGCCCTGGCATGGCTGCCATGGGCGATCCTGTGCGTCCTGCTGACGCTGTGGGCGAGCGACGCGTACAAGACGGTCGTGAACGGGTTCTTTGCTCCGGCGATTCCCGTCGATGGCCTGCACAACCTTGTTGAGCGCGCACCGCCTGTTGTGGCGGCCCCGGCGCCAGAAGCTGCGGTCTTCCGCTTCACCTTCCTCAGCTATACCGGCACGGGCATCCTTTTGACCGCCCTGGTCTCCGGGCTGATCATGGGCTTCTCGCCTGTTCGCCTGGTCCGCGAATACGTCGGCACGGTCTGGGCGCTGCGGTTTCCGCTGATCACCATTGTCTGCATGCTCGCGGTTGGAACGCTGACCCGCTATTCCGGAATCGACGCGACGCTTGGCCTGGCGTTCGCCGCGACCGGCGTGCTCTATCCCTTCTTCGGGACGATGCTGGGCTGGCTCGGCGTTGCGGCGACAGGATCGGACACCTCCTCCAACATCCTGTTCGGCGGGCTGCAAAAGATCACGTCCGAACAACTCGGCATCTCGCCGATCCTGATGGCGGCGGCGAATTCATCGGGCGGGGTGATGGGCAAGATGATCGACACGCAGTCGATTGTGGTGGCCTCGACCGCGACGGGATGGTTCGGACACGAGAGCAAGATCCTGCGTTTCGTGTTCCTGCACTCGCTGGTGCTGGTCAGCCTCGTCGGCGTGCTGGTGATGCTGCAGGCCTATGTCTGGCCGTTCACGGCGATGGTGGTGCAGGCGCCTCCGGCTCCCTGAGCCGAAGGCGCCCTGCCCGTCCCTAGGCCGCCATGCTCTTCAGGCGTTTGCCGATGATCTCGTCGGCTTCCTTCATGATGCGATTGATCAGGTCCTTAACCGACGGCACGTCGTGGATCAGGCCCGCAACCATGCCGCAGCTCCAGGCGCCGGCATCCATGTCGCCCTCCTGCATGATTTTGGGATAGACCCCGCCGACCTGCGCGATGATGTCCTCGAACTTCACTTGCGCGCCTTTTTCCTTTTCCATCGCGAGGATCTTGTCGACCCCCGCATTGTTGAGCACGCGCTCGGTATTGCGCAGCGGGCGCATGATAAGGCGGGTGTCGAGCTCGCTTGCCTTGACCAGCGCATCCTTCACATTCTGGTGGATAGGCGCTTCCTTGGTCGCCATGAAGCGCGTGCCCATGTTCATGCCGTCGGCGCCGAGAGCAAGCGCTGCAACCAGCGAGCGGCCATCGGCCATGCCGCCAGAGGCGACGAAGGGGATTTTGAGCTCTTCCGCCGCACGCGGCAGCAGGATGAAGTTGGGGACATCGTCCTCGCCCGGGTGGCCGCCGCATTCGAAGCCATCGACGCTGACTGCGTCGCAGCCAATGGCTTCAGCCTTCTTGGAATGGCGCACCGAGGTGCATTTGTGGATCACCTTGACGCCGGCTTCCTTGAAGAAGGGCATGACCTGCGACGGGTTGTTGCCCGCCGTCTCGACGATCTTGATGCCTTCCTCGATGATCACCCGGACGAAGCCAGGATAATCCGGCGGAGTGATCGCCGGCAGGAAGGTGAGGTTCACGCCGAACGGCTTTTTCGTCATCTCGCGGCAGCGCCGGATCTCTTTTCGGAGGTTCTCGGGCGTGCGCTGGGTGAGGCCGGTGATGATGCCGAGGCCGCCGGCCTCGGAGACCGCCGCCGCCATTTCGGCGAAGCCGACATAGTGCATGCCGCCCTGAATGATCGGGTGCTGGATGCCCAGCAGCTCGGTGATCCGTGTCTTCATTGGAATGATCCTCCTGACCGGCGCCATCAGGAAACCGCCTGCCAGACGCCGTCAAGCCCGACGCGGCGTAACGCGCGAAGCAATTGCCTGCGAGCGCAGGCATGTCGGGGGCTTCAGCTTTGGGGATCGGGCGGGGCGCCGAAGATCGGCCGCTTCGGGGCGAAATACTGCCGCGCGGCCGGCACGCTGACCAGCTCTCGCTCAGGCCAGCGCAGTGCGGTGAGCTTGCCGCCAAAGCAGCACCCGGTGTCGAGGCAGATCGTGTTGTTGACCCAGACGGCTTCGAGCTGCGCCACATGGCCGTAGGCAAGGCTTGCCGCGCCCCGGTAGTCCTGCGCCCAGTCGAGGCGGACGGGGTCGCCGAAAGCGTCCGATTCGCCGGTGGTGTCGCCATAGAGCGCGAAGGATCGCACGGCGCCCGAGTCGCGGCCGATGAATTCTGGCTTCAGGCCGGCGTGCGCGACACACAGCCGGCCGCCATCCAGCCAGAGATGGCTGACAAGGCCGTCGAGGAAGGCGCGGGCCTTGTCCCGGAATGCGCTGGGTTCCGGCTGGAGCTGGTCGATGCTCGCCCGCAGGCCGTTAGCGATCGTGACATTGCGGCCCTGCATCCAGCGGCCGAGCTTGTTCTCGTGGTTGCCCTCGACGCAGAGAGCGCTGCCTGCCGCGCACATCGACATGGCGATGCGCAGGACGTCGGGCGTGCGAGGGCCGCGATCGACCAGGTCGCCGACGAAGACCAGCGTTCGGCCTGGCGGCGGCGTGACGGCGACGGTGCGCTCGCCTTCCGTCTGACCCCACTCGACGCGGTAGCCGAGGGTCGCCAGGAGCAGTTCCAGTTCATCACAACAGCCGTGCACGTCGCCGATGATGTCAAACGGGCCAGTGAGGTCACGCCTGTCGGCTGGCAAGGCCTCACGCACGATCTCGGCGGCGTCGATTTCGGCGACGCCGCGCAGGACAGCGACACGCCGGAAGCCCTCCTGCTCCAGCCCTCCCAGCTCGCGCCGGATGTCCTCGACCATGCGCGTGGCGATCTCAGGTCCGAACTGGCGGTCCGGGCGTGAGCGGTTGCGGGCGAGGCAGACGTCGAGGCCGGGATCGAGCACGATCGCAACCGGCGGGGCGTGCCAGCGTCTTGCCAGCTCGATCCATTTGCGCCGGTCCCCGCTGCGCACATTGGTGGCGTCGATCACGGTCAGCCGCCGGTTCTTCAGGCGCTTGTCCGCGATTTCGGACACCAGATCGAACGCATCGGCGCTGACCGACTGGTCGGTGGAGTCATCCGACACCAGGCCGCGGCAATGGTCCGACGAGACAACCTCGGTCTCGCGGAAAAACCGCTTCGCAAACGTGCTCTTGCCCGAGCCCGTGGCGCCGATGAGGACGACGAGAGAGAAATCGGGAATGGCACAGCGCGTCATGCAGCCCTCCCGGGCGCCGCCCGCCGACGCATGATGCCAAGTGCGACCATGGGCGCGCCGATAGCATGGAGCGCCGGGTGCGGGCTACAGGTGTTGATTTAGAGCGTCCGCGCGATCAGCAGCTTCATGATCTCGTTGGTCCCGCCATAGATGCGCTGGATGCGGCTGTCGCGGTACATGCGACTGATCGGATATTCGTCCATGAAGCCGTAGCCGCCGAACAGTTGCAGGCAGCGGTCGATGATCTTGCCTTCAAGGTCGGTGAGCCAGTACTTGGCCATCGACGCTGTCGCCGCATCGAGCTTGCCCTCAAGGTGCACGCCGATGCAGTGATTGACGAAGACCCGTGCGACCGTCGCTTCGGTCTTGCACTCGGCGAGCACGAACTGGGTGTTCTGGAAATCGATGATCTTCTTTCCGAACGCCGAGCGCTGCTTGACGTAGTCGATCGTCAGTTCGAGCGCCCGTTCGATGGCGGCGATGGCTTGCACGGCGATGTTCAGCCGTTCCTGAGGGAGCTGGCCCATCAACTGATAGAAGCCCTTGCCCTCTTCGGCGCCCAGAAGGTTGTCGGCCGGAACCTTGACCTCGTTGAAGAACAGCTCGGAGGTGTCCTGCGCGTCCTGGCCGAGTTTCTTGAGGTTGCGGCCGCGCTCGAAGCCCTCCGCATCGTCGGTCTCGACGAACATCAGCGAGATGCCTTTTGCGCCCTGCGTAGGATCGGTCTTGGCGACGACGCAGATCAGGTTGGCGGTCTGGCCGTTGGTGATGAAGGTCTTGGAGCCGTTGATGACGTAGCCATTGCCGGATTTCTTCGCTGTCGTCTTGATGCCCTGCAGGTCGGAGCCGGCGCCCGGTTCGGTCATCGCAATGGCGGAAATCAACTCGCCCGTCGCCATGCGCGGCAGCCAGCGCTTCTTCTGCTCCTCGGTGCCATAGTGGACGATGTAGGGCATGACGATCGCATTGTGCAGGCTGGCCCCGAAGCCATCGACGCCTTTCAGCCCAAGCTGCTCCATCAGCACGACTTCATGGCGATAATCGCCGCCGACGCCGCCATACTCGGCCGGCGTCGACAGGCCGAGCAAGCCGGCCTCTCCCGCCTTGGTCCACATCTGGCGATCGACACAGTGATTGGCGCGCCAGCGGTCCACATCCGCCGGCTTGGCGTTCTGGTCGAAGAATCTCGCGACCATGTCCTCGAACATGCGGATTTCTTCGTCCTGCATGAACTCCGGCCGCTCGACGCTCAGTACGCCCATCACTGTTCCCCGATAGATTCTTGGGCCTGCAAAGCCTGCATTCCGCGCGCGTCATCCTGCATAGGCCGCGGCCCCAAGTCCACGCGAAGTTTCGTCCCTGCGATGCGACGCAGCGTCCTAAGGGACTTGCACCACGCCGGCGCCCGGCTCGGGCGTGAAAAGGGCAGCGACGTCGGCGGCGCGGTGGTCCTGGGCGACACGCTGATTGACATAGCCCTTGTCGGTGATCTCTCCCGCGTCGAGCGAGGGCGGCGTGGTCAGCACTTTGAACCGCGCGATCCTGCGCGAGCTGCCAGCGCCGGAACGGTTGAACGCTGAGAGCTTCTCCGCCACGCCTGCGGCGATCGCGGCGATCGCCTTGGCTGCATCGCCGCCGGCCGCCTCCATCGCGCCCTTCATCGCCACGGGCGAGGGCCACACCAGCGCGCCCACGAACGCCTTGTCCTGCCCGCACACCACCGCATCCGCCACCAGAGGCGCGCACGCAGCCACGATGTCGGGCCTTAGCGTGCCCACCGACACCCACGTGCCGGAATTGAGCTTGAAATCCTCGGTAACGCGCCCGTCGAAGACCAGGCCCTTTTCCGGATGCTCGGGGTCCGAAAAGCACGCGGCGTCGCCAAGGCAGTAGAACCCCTCCTCGTCGAAAACTTCGGCGTTCTTCTGCGGCAGGTTGAGATAGCCCTTCATCACCGTGGCGCCCTTGACCCGCACCTCCATCTTGTTCCCAACGGGTACGAGCTTGAGCGTGAGGCCCGGCAGCGGGAGACCGACCATACCCACACGCTCCAGCTCCCAGTGCACCATGGTGACGCCCTGGGTTTCGGTGGCGCCATACATGGTGATCAGCGGTACGCGCTTGCCCGTGGCGGCGATAGCAAGCGCCTGGATGCGATCGTAGAGATCGTCCGACAGAGTGGCGCCGCCATAGACCATGTATTTCATGCGGCTGAAGAAGGCGTCGCGGAAGGCAGGGTCCTGCTCCATCGCCTCGGCCAGCATGGCGTAGGCGATGGGGGCCGAGCCGAAATACTGCGGCCGGATTTCAGCGGCGTTCTTCATCGTGGTCTGGAACAGGCCCGGCATCGGCCGGCCCTCGTCGATGTGATAGCAGCCGCCTTGGGACATGCAGCCATTGAAGTTCACATTGCCGCCCGAGATGTGGCTCCACGGCATCCAGTCGAGATTCTGCAGGATTTCATCGGGATCGTTTTCGGGCAGGTCGATGCGGATTGCCTCGCCAGCGGCGATCTGGGCGGTCATCTGGCCCTGGGACTGCGGCGTCGGCTTGGGCATG
Organism: uncultured Alphaproteobacteria bacterium; assembly: GCA_963718145.1. GTDB lineage: Bacteria > Pseudomonadota > Alphaproteobacteria > Caulobacterales > Hyphomonadaceae > UBA7672. The sequence goes on from CAVQYJ010000003.1 coordinate 29,233, forward strand.
CCGGTGGAGCCCGAGGTGAAGAGGTATTTGCCCACCGAATCCGGCCCCAGCCAGTCCATGGCGGTGTCGACGACGGACGTGACCGGCGTCTGCGTGAGGTCCGAGAAATTCTCCGACCCTTCCGAGCCATCCGCCGAAATGATCGCAACGCCCTCCAGCGGAAGCGTCGCGAGCGCCTTGCGGAACGGGTCCATCGTCTGCACGAAGATCGCCTTCGGCTTCACCGCGTTGAAGCAGTGCTTCAGCTTGGCGAAGTCAGTCGAGACGGTGGAATAGGCCATCGAGATCGGCGTTGCAGGCGCGCTGATGCGCTGGGCGGCCAGGCTCATGAGCGCATGCTCGATCGAATTGCCGGAGAGGATCAAGAGCGGCGCGTCGGGCCCCAGCCCGCGGTCGAGCAGGGCCTGCGCCAGCGAGCGCGTGAGCTCAGCGCCGACGCCGTAGGTGATCGTGCGCCAGGGACCATGGTTGGGCAGGCGCTGTTTCAGCCAGGGCCGCTCGGGATGCTTCACCGCCTGCTCGTCCAGCACGTGCGGGATCGAGCGCGGCGAAGGCGGCAGGGGGGTGCGCGAGGTCAGATAGACAACCCCGCCGGGGCCGCGCCGCACCTCCATGTCCGGCGCCCTGAAGGGCAGGCTCTTGAACGGCGGCAGCTTGGTGCTGGCGGCAGTATCGGCCGGCATGGACGTTCTCCCGGAAGTCTTTTCTATTTCCCGTGAGACTAGCGCGAGGGCCGCAGGCCACAACTGGCAATCTTGGATAGCCGACGCGCCTGCCTCTCCCCCGCGAATCCGATAGGGACGATGGCCGATGTCGTAAGGATTGCCGGGCAGGCGCCGGGCTGTCCCGGATCAGGCCGCCTTCTCCACGAACACCGTTCCGGCTGAATAGCCTGCCCCGAACGAACAGATCAGGCCCTTGTCGCCAGGACGGAAGTCCGCCCCATGCTTGTGGAACGCGATGATCGAGCCGGCCGACGAGGTATTGGCGTAGGTGTCGAGGACGGTGGGGCTTTCCTGCTCGGAGGCCTCATGCCCGAGGACGCGCTCGGCGATCAGGCGGTTCATGCTGGCGTTGGCCTGGTGCAGCCAGAGCCGCTTGAGGTCGGTGGAGCGAAGTCCAAGCCGGTCCATTTCCGAGAGGATCATGGCCGAGACCATGGGGACGACTTCCTTGAAGACCTTGCGGCCTTCCTGGACGAAGAGCTTGTCCACCTTACCGACGCCTTCGGGATCGCCGCGGTTGAGGAAGCCAAAATTATTGCGGATGTTGTTGGAGAACTGCGTCTTGAGGTGCGTGCCGAGAATCTGCCAGGCGCCGCGAGGCGCGACCTCTTCGGCCTCAATCAACACGGCGGTGGCGACGTCGCCGAAGATGAAATGGCTGTCGCGGTCGGTGAAGTTGAGATGGCCGGAGCAGATCTCCGGATTGACCATAAGGACGGAGCGCGCATGCCCCGCCCGCACGAAATCGGCGCCGGTCTGGATGCCGAAGGTGGCCGAGGAACACGCCACGTTCATGTCGAATGCAAAACCCTGCGCGCCGATCGCCGCCTGGACTTCGACGGCCATGGCCGGATAGGCGCGCTGCATGTTGGAGGCGGCGCAGATCACGGCGTCGATGTCCTTGGCCTCGCGCCCCGCCTTCGCCATCGCTTCCTTCGCAGCGGCGACGGCGATCTCGGCAAGGATGGAAATCTGCTCGTTCGGCCGTTCGGGAATATGCGGCCGCATGACTCTGGGGTCGATCACGCCAGATTTTTCGACCACGAAGCGCGATTTGATCCCTGACGCTTTTTCAATGAACTCGACGGAGGAATGCTGTTTTGCTTCGAGCTTTCCGGCCTCGATGTCGGCCTTGTGCTCGGCGTTCCAGACGTCGGTCCAGGCGTTGAGGCTGGCGACGAGTTCTGCGTTGGAGACAGAATGCGGGGGCGTAAAGAGCCCGGTCGCCGAAATCACTGGACGCGTCATGATGCTACCCAAGAATGGACGCCTGACGCTACGCCGCGACGGATCGAGCGTCGAGTGGGGATTGCCGTGGCGTCAGCTGCGATTCAGCGATTCGATCGCACCGGCATAGCCGGGCTGGTCGATCATCACCTGACCCAGCACGCTGTCGCGCAGATAGGCGAGGAGGTCGGGGCGCTTGAGATCGATCTCGCGGCCGCGTATGCGCGCGCAGAGCTGGGCTCGCAGGTCGAGCGTGGCGCCGTCCTTCCTGCCGAGCAGGCCATAGAGCGCCTGTCGCTCCCATGCCTCTGCGTCGACGCCATATTCCAGCTCGCGCATCACAATGTCGATCGAGTTGGCGGCGACACGCGCGAGGAAGCCGTCGCGGCCCGGCAGTTTCGGCGCGAGGTCATTGCGCAGGAAATCCCGCACACCGGCGAGCAGCTCGTCCGAGCGCGGCAGCTCCGTGGTCGAGAGCGTGCGCGGCAGCGGGCTGGGCTTGCGGGCCCAGTCGGGAATGATCAAGTTGACGCAGTCGATCTGGCATTCCGAGGACCGGCGGCCAATCACCGGCCGCTCGAGGCTGGACTCGGATCCGTTGCGATAGGACTGCGCCATCGAGAGGCAGCCGACCGCCCACCAGAACGAGCCGAACACTTCCCAGAAGTGCAGCGCGCCCTCGTCGACCTTCATGCCTTTGACGGACTGATATCCGGCGATGAGCTCCTTGTAGTCGCCGAAGCCGCCGACGGGTTTCTCGTTGACGCCGAAGCGCCACGAACGCGTGCACAGCCAGCCGAGATCGCGCATCGGATCGCCGATATGCGCCAGCTCCCAGTCGAGCACGGCGACGACGCCCTCGTCCGGCGTCACGATCAGATTGCCGTTCCGGAAATCGGAATGGACCAGCGTCAGCTTGCGCTTCTTCGGAAGATTGTCGAGCAGCCACATCATGGTGAAGTCGATCATGGGCTGGGGCGTCTCGAATTCGAGATAGGCCGCATGGGTCTTGCGCACCGCATGCTCGGGCGTGAACTCCTCGAGGTCGCGGCTCAGCAGGGTTTCCTCGGCGCTGATCTTGTGCAGCCTGGCGAGGATTTCACCGCACTGCCGCGCCAGTGTCTTGCGCGCAAGCTGGAAATCCTTCGAGCGCGCAATCCTCGCGCCGAGCGTCTCGCCCTCGATCCACTCCATGACGAAGCCGGCGCCGAGCCCATCGGCCGGCTCCAGCTCGACCAGCACGTCCGGTCCCGGGACGCCGGCCTCGCGCGCGGCGGCGAACAGGCGGGCCTCGACATCAAGGCCGGGGCCTTGTCCCAGAGTGGACTTGCCTTCGTTCGCCGAGCGGCGCAGGGCTAACTTGCGTTCCTTGCCCTTGACCTTCGCCGTCAGCCGATAGGTCTCGCGGCTCGCCCCGGCGGTCAGGCGATCACATGCGAGCAGTTTCTCGCATCCACTCATGCGCGCCTTGAGGACGGCTTCGAGTTTGTCCGTGTCGATCATGCGCGAACGCCAGCCCTACTCTTTGACGCCCTTTGGCGCCCTTTGATCCATGAAGCCGAACATGTAGCCAGCCACGCGCCGCATCTGGATCTCCTCCGAGCCTTCCGTGATGCGATAGCGCCGGTGGTGCCGGTAGATATGCTCGAACGGCTTGTGGCGCGAATAGCCAAGGCCGCCATGCACCTGCATCGCCCGGTCGGCCGCCTCACAGCAGAGCCGGTTCGCCCAGTAATTGCACATCGAGACCTTGTCCGAGACGGCGAAGGTTCCGACCGTATCCATCTGCCAGGCGGTCTTGTGAATGAGGGCGCGCAGCATTTCGCACTGCGTCTGCAACTCGACCAGCGGGAACTGGATCGCCTGGTTCGACGACAGCTTCTTGCCGAAGGGCGCGCGCTCGTTGGCGTAGGCAACCGATTCATTGATGCAGAACTGCGCGGCGCCGAGCGAGGACGCCGCCTGGCGGATGCGGTTCTCGTTGAAGAAATGCTGGACGACCTGCAGCCCCCTGCCCTCGCCGCCGAACACGGCGCTGTCGGGAACGCGCACGCCTGTCAGGGTTACGTGCGCGTGGTCGGTGGGCATGTTGAAGGTCCAGAGGAATTCCTCGACCTTGAAGCCGGGCGAGTTGGTGGGGACGAGGAAGGCGGTGATGCCGAGGCCATCGCCTGCCTTGCCCGACGTGCGCGCCATGATCATGTCGTGGCCGGCGGTGTGGATGCCGGTGTTCCACGTCTTCTCGCCGTCGATGATCCAGTCCGATCCGTCGCGGCGCGCGACCGTCTCCATGTGCGTCGCATCCGAGCCGTGCTTCGGCTCGGTGATGCCGAAGGCGAAACCGCGTCGGCCGGCGGCGAGATCGTCCATCCACTCGGCCTTCTGCGCGTCTGTGCCGTAATTCCACATCAGCAGCGCGCCGACGCTGTTGCCGACGATGGAATGTTCGTTCTGCAGGTCGTTGTGGAGGCCGAGACCCATGGCCGCAAAGTGCTCGCGGATCACCGCCATGGCGAGGTTCGGGCCGCAGCCAACATTGCGCGCCGAGCCGCCCAGCTCCTTTGCCAGGGCGAACCGGAAATGGCCGGCCTTGTCGGCGCGGCGGCGCGCCTCGCGCAGCAGCTCTTCCCATTCGACCCTGGGCAGGCCGCCCTTGTCCCAGTCGGTCCGCGCATGTTCGCGGCGATGGTCGAAGAACCGGATATTGTCATGCGCTTGCTCAAGCGGCTTGATCTCCGCCTCGATGAAGCGGTCGAGTTCTTTCAGGTAGGACAAGAGTTCGGGCGGCAGGTTGAAATCCAAGTGGGCGCTCCTGACGGAAATCCGGACCCACTCTTCCTTTATCGCAAGCCCGCCGCCAACCGCGGGAATCGATGTTTCGCGCGGCCCGGCCCGGGCGCCGCCACGGCGAACCACTTGCTGACAGGGCTTTCGGCTTATGTCACCAAGACGACGGTCGGGTTGTCTTGACGTTGCATCGAAATTGCTAGACAGTGTCAAGTATGGATGGGACAAAGATGACGACGACGCGAACGGCAAGCCGAGACGATGTCCGCGCCGGCATCCTGCAGGCGAGCCTTGCCTTGATGAATGAAGGCGGCCTTGGCGCGCTGTCGATGCGCGAAGTCGCGCGGCGCGCTGGCGTAAGCCACCAGGCGCCGTATCACTATTTCCAGGACCGCGAAGCGATCCTCGCTGAGCTTGCCGGCGACGGGTTCGACAAGCTCTACGACTACATGGTCAGCGCCATCGGCCTCGCCAAGGACAAGGTCGGCAAGAATCGCGCAATCGGCGAGGCCTATGTGCGCTTTGCCCTCAACCACCCCGAAGTCTTCAAGCTGATGTTCCGCTGCGAGATGGTGGACCTTGCGCGCTATCCGGACGCCAAGGCCAAGGCGGACCGCTGCTTCGATGTCGTCGTCTCGATTGTCGGCCACGGTGGAAGCTCGGCCGACAAGACCAATACCGATCTCACTCCCGTGATTGCGGCCTGGTCGATGGCGCACGGCCTTGCGACGCTGATGCTCGAAGGCAAGCTCGGCATGCATTTCGGCGAGACCACCGACCAGCGCGAAGTCGGCGCCAACCGCGTCATCGCCTTCTTCTCCGAACGCTTCCGCTAGCAGACCCAAGCCAAGCGCCAATTCCGCATGTGATGTTGCGCGGGTTGACTCACAACCTTTTGGTTGTAAGATAGGCGCATGAAGGAGAGCAAGACTGCGCGCCGCCGAGGACATATTTGACGCCATCGCCAGCCCGGTGCGCCGGCGCATCATCCGCCGGCTCGCCCGCGGACCGGCCGCCGTACACGAACTGACGAGCAGCTTCGAGATCACGCAACAGGCGATCTCCAAGCACCTGCGCGTGCTGTCCGCCGCGGGTGTCGCGCATGCCGAGCGGCGCGGTCAGGAGAACGTCTACTTCCTCAACCCCAAGCCGTTGCGTGAGGTAAAGGCGTGGCTTGACGGGTTCTGGACCGGAAAGCTCGAAACCCTCAAGACGATCGCCGAAGAGGACAACACATGAGCGCAGCGCTGCCGCCGATCGTCGGCGAGATTGTCATGGACGTCCCGCTGGAGCGCGCCTGGACCGTCCTCACTGATCCTGACTCATGTCGTGCGCTGGCTTGGCTGCATGAATTATGTGGGAACCGTCGGCAGCGTTTTCCATATGCAGCAGGACGGCGCCAGGCGTGCAATGGGCGACATCTCCGGCGCCACGCATTGCGAGGTTCTCATGATGGATAAGCCGAGACTTTTCCGATTCAGCTGGTTCATGCCAGGCACGCCGGCGACTGAAGTCGAGATAAGGCTCGAGTCAGTCTCACCCAGTCGGACCAGGGCGATGCTGACGCATTCTGGCTGGGACAAGTTCAACGCCGCAGACGTGCGCCTGTTCTGGGAAGCGCTGACCGGCGGGTGGACGGGCCATGTGCTGCCTGGGCTGAAGCAGACGGCGGAAAGCCGCTAGCACCACGCCCCGGAAATCGGGATCACCTGCCCCGACACGAAGCCGCTTCTGCCCATCACGAGCAGTTCGACGAGCGCGGCGACCTCTTCGGCCGCGCCCAATCTTCCCATCGGCACGCGGGCGAGAAGCTTCGGGCCTTTGATCGGGTCCTCAAGCAGGGCCTTGGGGTAGTAGGTCTCGGTCTGGATGAAATTGGCGGCGACAGCGTTGACCGAAATACCGTCCGCCGCGAGTTCAAGCGCCAGCGTCCGCACGACGCCGTTTACCGCTGATCGCGCCGCCGCATAGGCGGCGAAGCCGGGTATGCCGCCGATCGGGCCGGAGGATGATCCGAAGACGATCCGCCCGGCCTTGTTGGGCCGCATGGCTTTCGCGGCGGCGCCGGCGAAGGCGATCGATTCAGCGGCGAGACGCTGGAAGTACGGCATCAGCACCTCGATGGTGAGGTCTTCCACCCTGATCCGCGGCGCAGGCATGGCGGAAGAAATGTGGATCGCATCCAGCCTGCCCCCGAACCGCTCCGTGGCGCGCGCAACGAGATCGCCCGGCGATCCCCACGCGATCACCTCGACGCCTGTCTCCTCGCCGTCCTGCGTGAGGGAGGGATCGCACGCGATGACGCGGGCGCCGGCCGCCTTCAGCCTGCCGGCGATAACCGGGTTGGCGAAGCCTTTGAGGTCGGTGAGGAAGACATGTCGTCGGGCGTCGACCATTCCATTGCGCTTTTCTACTGGCCAGCGCCTCGCGGCCTGGGCGGCGGGGCGTTGGGCCCGAAGATGCCAGGGCCGGGCTTGTTGACCTTGCCCTGCGCTTCAAGGATGCGCGCGCCGCCGAGAATGCCTTCCATGGCGTAGTTGCCCTCGTGGCAGGCGTATTCGTAGACAGACGCCTCGCGCTTCACCATCGACTGCTCGGCCTTCCAGGTCTGTGTGTAGTAGACCGGATCATCGACGGTGAACGCGTAATAGACTTCCTTCTCGCCGACGCGTGCGAAGGTCTCGGTCACCTTGCCCTGGGGCGAGAGGATGATCTGGCCTTGGTTTGCCTGTTCCGGGTTGACGTTGATGGTCTCGATCACCAGCGTGTCGCCTTCCCACCAGCCGACAGAATCCCCGAGCCATGGCTTGATCACGTTTGGGCGGTGCTTCGCTTCCGCCTTGCTTGCGGCGATGGGGACGATGCGCGCGTCGTGCACCATTTCGACGAGGATCATCACGGCGCCCGGCGTCTGCACGATCTGGTAGTTGTTGTTGTAGATGGTGTTGAGCATCCCCGGCCCGCCGGCGCCGGTGAAGCCGATGAGACAGCGTTCCGCGATCGGCAGCGTCTCTGGCCCCTGGTACATTGTTGCGCGCTTTTTCGCGCTCGCGTCTGCGCGCGCCTTCTGACCTGCAGGCGACACCGGAACGCGGCCGTCAGGCGGATCGACGATCCAGGACGTGCGGATCTCGCCCTTGACCTTGGCGAACGCGACGCCGGGGTCGATCCAGAACGTGTTGTAACCTCGGTCATTGTTGCCGTCGTCGAGCAGGCCATCATTCAGCTTGGAGGCGCCCTCCTCGCTCTGGGCCAGCAGGATCCAGGGATTGTCCTTGATGAGGTCCTTTTCCTCGTCCTTGCTGACGACCAGCTTCATGTTGGGCGTGCGCGAGAGGTTGGTGAGCGACTGGTTCGACCAGACGCCCTGCAGGTCGGGCTTGCCATCCGGCGTACGCGGCGGGGCATAGGTCTGGGCTGCAGCACTGAGCGTCAGCGACAGGACAGCCAATGCGAGCAGGCTCGGGATCGGTCTCATGGCGTCCTCCTTGCGCGGCGCGGCGAGCGTCATCGTGCCGTTCGGCGGCGATTGCCGAAAGTCTACGCCCCCTTGACGCCAACCGAAAGCGTGACGCGGCGACTGCTGCTCACGATCGCGGGAAGCGGTGGCCGGCGACAGAGGCTGAGGTTTCAGGCGGTGCGAGGAGAACGTCCGGCCAGCGAGGCGTCAAGCGACCCTGGCCGGCTCCAGCGGGCTGCCCTGCAGCAGGCTGACATACTTGGTCGCCAGTTCGCGTGCGTCGACCGGCTTGGACAGGTAGTCGCTCATGCCCATGCCGAGATAGCGCTCCCGATCGCCGCTCATGGCGTCGGCGGTAAGAGCGATGACCGGAATGTTGCGCCAGGGCTTGTCGCTGGCCCGGATGTTCCGGATCGTTTCCTTGCCGTCCATCACCGGCATGTGCACGTCGAGCAGGACGATGTCGAATTCCTGCGCGGCGAGAAGGTCGAGCGCCTCCCGTCCGTTGACCGCCTCGACGATTGTCGGGCCGAGCTGGGCCAGGAACAGCTTCACGACCTGGCGGTTCACCGGGTTGTCATCGACCAGGAGCACGCGTGCGCCCATGACGCGGCGAAGCGGCGGGGGTTCCTGCGCCGCCGCCTCTTCGGTTGCTTCCTCGATTTCGTCCGTCAGGGTCATTGCGCCGCCGGGCTCGGCAAGGAATGAAAGTGCAAAGGTCGATCCCTTGCCGAGCTGACTGGTCGCTGCAACATCGCCGCCCATCAGCCGCGCAAGCTGGCGTGTGATTGCAAGACCGAGCCCCGTGCCGCCGAAGCGGCGCGTGATGGTGGCGTCGGCCTGGGTGAAGGCGCCAAACAGGCGATCCATCGTCGACCTGTCCATGCCAATGCCCGTGTCGGCGACGGAGATCGTGACCCTCCAGCGGCCGTCGAGCACGGGTTCAGCCTCGAGCTTGACCTCGACCCTGCCGCGTTCGGTGAACTTGATGGCGTTGGAGAGCAGGTTGCCCACGCACTGGCGCACCCGGACTGGGTCGTAGCGCAGGCGGCGAGGCAGGTCAGGGGAAGATTTCAGGACCACGTCTATCCCGCGTTCGGCGGCGCGGGACTGGAACAGTTGGCGCACACGTCCGACGGTTCGCGTCAGCTCGCCGTCGATCGGGGCGATCTCGAGCTTGCCGGCCTCGATCTTGGAGATGTCGAGCACGTCATTGAGCAGGGCCGTCAGCGTCTCGCCGGATTCCGAGATGATGCTGACGCGCTCCTTCTGCACCTCCGTCAGTTCGTCCTGCTGCAGCACTTGCGCCATGCCAAGGATGCCATTGAGGGGCGTGCGAATCTCGTGGCTCATCGAGGCGAGGAAGTTTGACTTGGCGACCGTCGCCGCTTCGGCCTGGCTCTTGGCTTCCATCAGCGCCAGCTCCTGCTGCTTCTGGCGCTGAATGTCGAGCATCAGGCCGACGGCGCGCGTCGGCCTGCCATTGCCGTCGCGCTGCACGCGGATGAACAGGCGGACCCAGTGGCCAGCGCTGTCGGGGCGATAGATGCGCGTATCGAGGCCTTCGACATTGGCCGACTTGAGGCAGCGTTCCCAGCTTTCGCGAACCTTGTCCTGTTCCTCGTCGACATAAAGTCCGAACGGGTTGGTGCGCTGGCGCTCCATGGCTTCGGGGCCGGCCAGCGCCTTGAACTGGTCGGACGACCAGCGCTGGGCCGTCGCCATGTCGATCTCGTAGACACCGGCATTGGCTGCGGCCATCGCCATCTCCAGGCGTTCGGACATGATGTCCGCCTGATCGCGTGCGGCGGCGAGATCCGTGACGTTTTGGCTGACGCCATACATCTCGTGCAGGCCCGAAGCCATCTTGCGACCAGATCGGAAGCTTACGCGCAGCGTGTTCCACTCCCCCGCGCCATTGCGCACGCGAAGCTCGGCTTGCGCAGCGCCGCCCTTGTTGACGATGCGCTCGCGAATCTCGTTGTCCCTGGCGCGATCGTCTGGATGCTGGATCGAGCGCAGCAATTCGAGCGGAACGGGCTTGCTGGCGTCGGCATGGCCTAGCGCGAGTTCGCTGGAGAAATGGTAGACCTGCGCATCGGGATCGTAGCGCCAGGTGCCGACTTCGGCATCCGCAAGGATGCTGCTGCGGACGCTTTGCGAGGCGACAAGCGTGGTCAGCGCCCGCCATTCGTTGGTGACGTCGATCAGCGTGACGATCTCGCGCGCGCCGTGAGCCGTGCGCTGCAGCCGGACCCAGCATTCGCTGTCGTGCGATTTGAGATGGTAGGTGTTGGCGCCGGTCGATCGCGCCTCGTCCACGGCGATGCCGCGCATCAGGTCGAGGAGATCGATACCGACCAGCAGCGATGCGGGCCGGTTCAGCTTTGCAGAGAACGCCGCGTTGACTTCGGTGATGCGGCCACGGGCATCCACCATCGCGCAAGGCAAGGACGCCAGCACGGCTGCGGCGACATCGGGCTTGTCCAGCAATGATGGGTTGGAACTCATGTCCCGTCCGGCCCACGCGTAAACGCAACTGGCCTGGATCTTTACGGATAATAGGTTTCGCGAGCGTTCTCTCGCAGGCCGCACGAAAGGGCTTTTTCACCACAAAAGTCTCGGCCCGCTTTACACGGATTAGTCGCGCATGTATATGACTGACCAGTCAGTTATATACAGGGGTAACATGGCGATCGCGTCCCAATCATCCGCCTCCAGGGCCCGGAAACCGCCAGACGCTGCGACCCCTCCAAAATGGCGCCGCCGCGCGGAAGAGCGGCCGGCCGAGATCATCGCAGCCGCCTATACCGTCTTCGCGGAAAAAGGCTTTGCCGCGGCCAAGCTCGAAGACATCGCCAAGGCTGCTGGCGTCTCCAAAGGGGCTCTTTATCTTTATTTCGAGACCAAGGAAGACATCTTCAAGGCCGTCGTGAAGGACGCTGTCGCCCCCAATGTCGGCGCAATCGAGACGGTTGCGCTGGGCTTTCCCGGATCGTTCGAAGAGCTGGTCCGCATGCTGGTTCCGCGTGTGGCTGAGCTTGCCGACCGGTCGAACATTGGGCGCGTGCTCAAGATGGTGATTGGCGAATCCGGAAACTTTCCGGAGATCGCCCGGATCTGGCACGATGACATCGTCGCCAAGGCAATTGGTCTGATGACCAGCGTGATCACCCGCGGGCAGGAGCGTGGCGAGGTGCGCGCCGGCGACCCTCGCTTCTATGCCCTGACCATCATCGGTCCGCTGCTCGCGGCAGTGATCTTCCGCGAGACCTTTGTCCCCGCCGGGGCGAAGCCTTTCGACATCCCCGCCCTGATGCAGCAGCATCTCGACACCGTGCTGCCTGGCCTGCTGATGCAGAAGACTGCGTGAACCCATGAAGCCGCAGCAGATACTCGTTGGCGTCCTCCTGCTCTCTGCGGCGGGCCTTACCGCCTTCCTGGTCTTCGGGCGAGGCGAGCCCGGCGGAGCCGTGCTCTCTGGATACATTGAGGGCGAAGCGCTTTATCCGGCTTCTCCCGTCGCCGGGCGTCTGGTCCGGCTAGATGTTCAGCGCGGCGATGCGGTTCAAGCCGGCGCGCCTCTCTTCGCAATCGATCCCGCGCAGAGCGAAGCTGCGCGCAAACAGGCCCAGGCCGAAACGGCGGCGGCCAAGGCGTTGGCGGCTGACGCGCGGCGCGGGCAGCGGCCAGCCGAGCTTGGCATCATCGAGGGACAGCTCGCTGCGGCGCGCGCCGTGCTCAATGAAGCCGAGGTGTCGCTCAAGCGCGTGCAGCCGCTCGTCGAGGCGGGCGCCGCAGCACGCGCCCAGCTCGACAGTGCGGTTGCTTCGCGCGACACCGCGCAGGCCAATGTGCGCGCCGTCGAGAAGCAGCTTCAGGCGGCGAAACTCGGCCAGCGCGCCGACCAGGCGCAGGCGGCGCGGGAGCGGGTGCGTGAGGCGGAGGCGATTTTGAGCGCCGCCGAATCCCGTCTCGGCGACATCGCGCCCATGTCTCCTTCGGCGGGGCGGATCGAGGAGGTCTTCTTCCAGCAGGGCGAATGGGTGCCGGCCAACCAGCCCGTGCTGGCGCTGCTTCCGACGAATCGCGTGCGGCTGCGGTTCTTCGTGCCGCAGGACCAGGTTGCGTCCTATGCGCTTGGCGCGAGCGTGAACTTCTCCTGCGATGGCTGCGCCAAGGATCTCACGGCGACAATCTCCTACGTCTCCCCTCGTCCCGAATTCACTCCGCCGGTGATTTACAGCCGCGAGGCGCGCGAGCGCATGGTGTTCATGGTCGAGGCGCAGCCGGCAGCCGGTCAGGGCCTGGCGCCTGGCCTGCCGATCGATGTGCAGCCGCTGAAGGCCGCACAAAAATGACGGCCGCGCCAGACCTCGCCATCGACGTGAAGGGTCTCAACAAGTCTTTCGGCGACAAGCATGTCGTGAGAGACTTCTCGATCCAGGTTCCGCGCGGCCGCATCACCGGCTTTCTTGGCCCCAACGGCTCGGGCAAGACGACGACGCTCAGAATGCTGTGCGGGCTGCTGACGCCGGATTCGGGGTCAGGCGCCTGCCTTGGCTACGACATCCTCGCCCAAGCCGACGAGATCAAGCAGCGCGTCGGCTACATGACGCAGAAATTCTCGCTCTACGAGGACCTCACGATCGAAGAAAACCTCATGTTCATGGCGCGGGTCCACGGGCTTGACCGGCGGCGTGAGCGGGTGAAGGACGCGCTCGACCGGCTGGGACTTTACGAGCGCCGCTCGCAGCTTGCGGGCAAGCTTTCTGGCGGATGGAAACAGCGGATGGCGCTGGCGGCGTCCACCCTGCACGAGCCACAGCTTCTTCTGCTGGACGAGCCAACCGCGGGCGTCGATCCCAAGGCGCGGCGGACGTTCTGGGACGAGATCCACGCTCTATCGGCGACGGGACTGACCGTCCTGGTCTCTACCCATTACATGGACGAGGCCGAGCGCTGCCACGACATCGCGTATATCGCCTATGGCAAGCTGATCGCGCGCGGGACAGCGGAGGACATCCTCAGCCAGGTCGGGCTCGTTACCTGGGAGGGCGAAGGGCCGGATGTGGATCGGCTTTCCGGCGAGATCAGCAAGCTGCCGGGCGTCGAGACCGCTGCGCCATTCGGGACGACGCTGCATGTCAGCGGCACGGATGAAACAGCGCTCAATGCGGCGCTGCAGCCCTATCGCCGCGAGCCGTTCATCTGGACGCGCACAAGCCCGACGCTGGAGGACGCCTTCATACACCTGATGGGCCAGTCGGAGGACAATTTCCGGTGACGTCCGTTGCCCCTCCAGGAAATTTCTCGGCGACGCGAATTCTCGCCGTCCTGGCCAAGGAGTTCGTGCAGCTCACCCGCGACCGCCTGACCTATGCGATGATCCTGATGATCCCGATCGTGCAGCTCCTCTTATTCGGCTATGCGATCAACAGCGAGCCGCGCCACCTGCCCACCGCCGTCCTGATCCAGGACAATTCCACCTTTGCGCGCTCGACGCTGGCGGCCTTCGCCAACACGCAGTTCTTCGACATCACCCACGAGGCGCATTCGGTTGGGGAACTCGACGACCTGCTGCGGCGCGGAGACATCCAGTTCGCGATCACCATCCCGGGCGATTTCACCCGCCGTGTCGTGCGGGGCGATAGGGCGCAGATCCTGATCGAGGCGGATGCGACCGACCCTTCGGCCACCAGCGCCGCAGTGTCCGCCGCCGCGCTGCTGCCGCAGCAGGCCCTGGTGCACGATCTCAAGGGCGCCATGGCCCGCAGGGCGGCGAAGGCGCCAGCCGTTCGAGGTGGTGGTCCACCGACGCTACAATCCTGAGGGGATCACCAGCTACAACATCGTGCCGGGGCTGCTGGGCGTCATCCTGTCGATGACGCTGGTGATGATGACCGCGCTGTCGGTGACGCGCGAGACCGAGCGCGGCACGATGGAATCGCTGCTGGCGACGCCCGCGCAACCCATCGAGGTGATGATCGGCAAGCTGGCGCCCTATGTGATCGTCGGACTGATGCAGACCGCGGTGATCCTGGTGATGGCGTCGATCCTCTTCCAGGTGCCAATGCAGGGCGGCTGGCTGGCGCTGGGCGCAGGCGTGCTGCTGTTCATCACCGGCTCGCTGGCGCTGGGATTCCTGATCTCGACGGTGGCGCGCACGCAGCTGCAGGCGATGCAGATGTCGTTCTTCTACATGCTGCCTTCGATCCTCTTGTCGGGGTTCATGTTCCCCTTCCGCGGCATGCCGGACTGGGCGCAGGCGATCGGCACGGCCATTCCCGTGACGCACTTCCTGCGCGTCGTGCGCGGCGCACTGCTGAAGGGCGAGGGGTTTGGCAGCCTGTGGCCCTCTCACGCGGCGCTCGGCGTCTTCGTCTGCATCGTGACCGCGCTGGCGATGCTGAGATACCGGCGTACGCTGGACTAGCAATGGCGCCACCAGCCCCACTGCCGCGAGGCATGGGGAATGCTGAACTCTGCTCACGTCTTGCGGCCTGCGTTTGCTGGCGCGCACGGAATACGTGGGGTCACGAAGCCGCCTTCTGCGAAATCCGTTCGGCCGACCGGCCCTCGCTGCGGCAGCGACGGACCTCGCCAGCGGAATCTCCACCAACACCAACACCACCAACACCAACACCACCAACACCAACACCACCGACCCGGTGAGCCGCATCATGTCGGAACTCCACTCCTCGCCCCCACCGCCAGGCCGAAAGGCATCCGCGCCCGATGACGCGGATGATCCGCACGATTGCCCGGGGGAGCGGCAGGACAAATATAGGGCCGCGGGAGGACTTGGCGGGCAAAATAAATCCTCCCCAACAGCGCCGGCATGAAGGATGTGCAGCAATTGCAGGGAGTCCCGCCGCGCCGAAGCGGCCAGACTCGGGGGTAATCCCGCGGGAGTGCGCGCGATTCCG
Source organism: uncultured Alphaproteobacteria bacterium (assembly GCA_963718145.1). Taxonomy (GTDB): domain Bacteria; phylum Pseudomonadota; class Alphaproteobacteria; order Caulobacterales; family Hyphomonadaceae; genus UBA7672. The sequence continues at coordinate 44,361 of CAVQYJ010000003.1, forward strand.
GCCGCTGGATGTGCAAGCATTCGTGAGGCGGCGGTTGCTCGTGAAGGACGGAGAGCATGGCCTCGCTTAAGACGCGGACACGGTCAGCAAATCTCCGGGCTCTCGCGGGTCTGGAGCGACCGCGAGAGCCCGGCAGTTGGCTCTACCCCCGAGGCGGACGTTGTCGGGATCTTTGTCCCCCTTGCTCGCCTCGCTTTATTCCGTCCTGTCCCAATCCGCCTGCCCTCATTGTGCCGGCGCCGGTTCATCGGCGCCCACCGCCCGCGCCTCACGTGCAAGCTGCCGGGCCCACGGGCTCAGCGGCTTCATCGCGAGGCGTTCGGCGGCAATGGCTTCCGCCGTCGATTTCATGTCCGCGCGCATGGCAGCATGGAGAAGCGTCAGTGACAACACGTCCCGCTGCGCATGACTGCCGCCGAACCGCTGGGCGATGCCGCGGACGGCGGAAAGTTTCTCGACCGCCTCTGCGTAACGTCCGCTGCAAAAGGCCATGAACGCCTCGGCCGCCGGCAAGCCGACGTCGCGGGACATGGCGGCGTTGTCGCCATGGCCGTGAGCCGAGCGGCGCAACGTCTGGAGAACGCCCACAGCATCACTGGTTCGCCCGGCGCCGAGGAAGGCCATGACGGCGTGGAGGTCGTTGAAGGCGTAGACGCCATCATCCCTTGTCCGCTCCCACGCTTTCGCGAGGCGGGCGAAACGATTGCCGACATCGACGCCTTCGAGCCGCAGCCGCCACAGCAGGGCCGAGGCGTCGAGCATTTCGAGGATGATGTTGGCGTCGTCCTTCGGGCGCACCTGTTCGTCGTAGAGGTTCAGCGCGGCCTTGTGGTCCTGCGTCTCGAGGTGGAAGAGCGCGAGGTGCCACCAGTTGTGGTAGGCAAAGCCGCAATCCTGAGACCAGCCCTCGGCCGTGCCTTCAAGCCACGCCTTGCCCTCTGCCGTGTCGCCGCGCATTTCATGGACGTGGGCCACGGCGTGCGTGGCCCAGGCGTCGGCCGGCTCGGCATCGACGGCTTCGACGCCGAAGCCCTCCGCCCGCGCATAGTCGCCGCACTCTTCCATGCCGAACGCCGCCATGCCGAGAATGGCGTGCCAGGCTTCATCGCCATGGCGGTGCGCGCGCATCGCCTGCAGCGGCCAGTCGCGCAGGTCCGCCTGACGGCCCGTGAAGAAACAGCCGACATGGCCGTTCTGCAGGGCGAGCACGTCGCGCGGATTTTCCTGCGCGATGCGGCCAAAGATCGTCGTGCCTTCGTGGAAGCGGCCTTCGGACCAGGCGATGGCGCCGGCGAAGTGATCGCGTTCGCGCGCGTTCAGATTCGAGACGGACGCGGCGCGGAGGCTGCGCGCGATTTCGTCGGCATACATGCGATCGGTGAGCTGGGCGAGCACGATGGCGCGTGTCGTCCAGGCGAGACCGAATTGCGGGTCGTGCTCCAGCACCTTGTCGAGCGTGGCGATGGGATCGCCATGATAGGTGCGGATCTGCTGCAGGGCCGTGTTGAACGTGTCAGCGGCCTGCCGCGAGGCGGTGGAGATGGGATTTCCGTAGATGTCGTTTTGCATTGTCAGTCTCTTTGGCAAGGCTGGGTCCTTCGGGCGCGAGGCGGCGGCCGGAGTTGATCCGCGCGGCCGGTCCTGCCTTGTGATCCAGGTTTGGCGTTTCAGGCAAAGATGATCTCTGGCTGGCCCGCAAACGAGCCGATCAGGAACAGGGCGAGTGCGCAGACCGTCGATAATTCGACGAACAGGGCCACCGTGGCAATGTGCTTGGGCATGGGGAGGTCTTTCTCGTCTTTTCGGCGGCTGGATCACCGCTCTGAGTGCAGATCTAAGCGGCGCGCCCGTCAGCGAATAGCGAACCCGTGGTCAAGTTGCTGCTCTTCGCCTTTCGGCGAACAGTTTCAGGCGGTTGGCAATGGAATGGCGGTTACGGTCTGCAGGATCGCAGACCACAATCTGCCTTACTGTACCACCGGTACAGTTCCCTCAGGTCGGCGCGACTTCCCGCTCGCCATACTGCTGCGAGCCATAGCTGAGCATGCGCTTGCGCTGTTCGGACCTTGGATCGTTTTCGACGCGCGGGCCGGCAGGGCTTTCGTCCCACACCAGGGTCGACCGCCGGGTGGAATCGTATTCCGGCCAGTGCAGCGTCTTCCCGCCATTTGGATCGCCATTGCGTGCGAAGTTGGCCCAGGCCGCGCTCATGCGGTCGGCGAGGACTTGCGCGCTGGCCGTCGGCTCGCCGCCGATGGACGTGGCCTTCGACAGTGTGTCGAACGTGAACGGGATCTCCGAGGCGTGAGGCGTGTGGTAGCGGCCGCCTTCCAGCGGCGTGGTGCGATAGAACTGGTAGACCCAGACCGGGGCTTTCTTCTGGTCCGCCTTGCGGCCGGCGAGGATCGTCGTGTCGAGGAAATAGCCGCGGTCGGTCGAGGCCATGTAGAGGATCTCGTCACGCCTGGCGTTCGGGTAGATGCGCCGGTACATCTCGATCGCGCCTGGTCCCTCGCCTGTCGGCACAAGGGCTGCGACGCGGCTCTGCAACGAGGCCTCGTCGAGATTGGCGATGGCCGGATTGCCGCCAAGGAATACCGACGCCTCGGTGCGGTTGGAGCCGACGATCATCGGAACGTTCGCCGACATCGCCGGCGCTGCGGGATCGAAAGGGTGCGCCGGAAAGGAGGGCGAGCCGATGACCGGGCGGAACTGGCCCGAGCCCTGTGTCGCCATCGGAAGAACCGACAGGAGTTCGTCCTGGCTGAGGCTCCAGAGCTTCTTGATGTCGCCCTTGGCGATGTTGAACGCCCGCAGCACCTTCTCGGTGCGCTCCATGCCGACGGCCGGGGTGTCGAGCCGCAACTGCGAGCCGGAATGAACGGCGCAGCGATGGAACAACCCCTGCGCCGGGACCATGGCCATCATGGAGGACGTCTTCCGTCCGCCGCCAGATTCGCCGTAGATCATGACGCGCTTCGGATCGCCGCCAAAGCTGGCGATGTTGTCCTTGACCCATTGCAGCGCCAGCACGCAGTCGAGCATGCCGACACTTGCAGCGTCCCTGAACTCGCCGCCGCCAAGATCTCCGAGATAGAGATAGCCGAAGACGTTGAGGCGGTGATTGATGGTCACGACCACCACGTCCTGCTTCTGGGCGAGACGCATGCCATCATACCAGGCGGAGGATCCCGAGCCGGTGGAAAAGCCGCCGCCATGGATCCAGACCATCACGGGCCGGCGTGCGCCGTCGGTTGCTGGCGTCCACACATTGAGCACGAGGCAGTCTTCCGACTGCTTGCCGGTGGGCGCGTTGTTGATAAGCGGCGGGGGCGAGCCTGCGGGGCGCGGTGCGGGGGGCGGCGCGGTTGAGGGCGCGCCCTGTGGTGTCGGCGGACCGTAGGCGATGGTCTCCCTGATCCCGGTCCACGGCTCGGGCGGGCGCGGCGGACGGAAGCGGTTCTGCCCGCCGGTCGATGCGCCATAGGGAATGCCTTTGAACACCCGGACGCCGCCCTCGACCAGTCCCTGAACCTTGCCGGCGGTGGTGGCGACAATCGGCGCGCCACTGGCCGTGGTCTCGACCTTGGTTGCGCAGGCGGCGAGCCCGCCTGCTATCCCGGCCATCATCAGGGTGCGGCGGTTCATCCGCCGCGCGGGCGAAACCGGTCGGTTCATGGCGTCTCTCCCCAGAGATGAAGGCGTGGCGTTTTCGCCACGCTGTCTTTGGGGAATCGGTAGGACAGCCGGGCGCCTCCCGTCAAATCCGACTGTTTCGCGGCGCCAGCGCCCGGCCCGCTTTGCCCGCACTGCGTGTTTGAGGTTTCGGGCGTCCACGGAAGACTGTAAGCCTTGCGATCTGTGCGGCCTGCGCAGCCAGAATTGCGTGCCAAAACGCGATCTGGGTCTTGGGGTGACGGGATGCTGGTTCGGATTGTCCATTTCCTGATTGGCGCATTGCTCGGCGGCGGCGGCGGCTATCTCGCATGGTCGCAGCGTGAACTGGCGCCGACGCTCTTCCCGCCGGGACCCGATGGTGCGCCCTGGCTGCTGATCGCCGGTGTGCTGGGCGCGCTTGCGGGTCTGGTGTTTCTGGTCACTGCCGTGATGCCGCGACCGAAGCGCGCCGCTGCTCTTGCTGCCGCGGCCGCCGATCGCCAGGCCACGATATCGGCGGCGGACACCTACTATGCCGAGCGCGCGCGCGCCGCAGACCGGGATTGGCGGGGGGGGGACATTCCGGCGGCGGCGGCGGTGCGTCCGGCAGAGCCAGTCTTGAGGACGGCGCCGCCATCACCGGAACCGGCGGCACCGACACTCAAGCCGGTGGCGTCGTCGGCGCCGCCTGCATCGGTTGCAACACCCTTCCCGGCCACAGCCACACTTGCACCTATTCCCGCAGCGGCGGTCCCACCACCCGCTCCAGTCGCTGTTCCAGTCGCCACTCCAGTCGCCACTTCGGCGTTCGGCGCGATCCGGGCGGCGATCAGCGAGGGGCGGCTTGAGGAGGCGGACAAGCTGCTCACCACTGGCCGCGAAACGGCGCAGGGCATCGAGCTGGCGGAGCTGACCGGGCTCGCAGGCGACCACGCCGCGGCGGCAGGGCGCCAGAGCAACGCCAAATGGCTGTGGCGGCTGGCGCTGAAGCGCTTTGGCGAACTCGGCGCCATGGATTCTCCCGCCGCGAAGGATGTGTCGGAGCGGCTGAGGCTGGCGGCGGACTAAGCCGGGATTTGCGCCTACCTCCCAACATGACCCACAGGTTCGGGGAAGCAGGTCCCGGCTGACGCCTGCAAGTCGTGCCGACGCCACAGGGGGACCTTTCCTCACTTCCCTCGAAAGGCGCTGCCTGCGCCGTGTCGAAATTGACCATTCGCGCAAAGATTGCCGAGACTATGCGGTGCGAGGACCGCGAGGCCGGGTCTTCCAAAGCGACGCCAGTATCGCGCCGCCAACCAGGACCAACGTCGCCAAGAGGGACCAGTGGGCCTCCAGGTAGGGCACGAGGTGCAGCTCCTTGTGCAGACCGAAGTTCCAGATGATCTTTCCGCCAATCAGAACCAGCACAGCCGCAAGACCCGCCTTGAGATAGACGAACCGGTTCGCGGCCGCAGCGAGCATGAAGTACATCGAGCGCAGGCCAAGGATGGCAAAGATGTTCGATGTGTAGACGATGAAAGGGTCGCGCGTTACGGCGAAGATCGCCGGCACGCTGTCGATCGCAAAGACGATGTCGACCACTTCAACCGTCAGAAGAGCCAGAAAGAGCGGCGTCGCGTGCAATGTCAGCCTGCCAGCCAGGTTCGGCGATCTGACGAAGAAGTTGTGGTTGCGGATGTCCTTTGTGACGGGCACGAAGCGCTCGACGAGGCGCACGATCCTGCTGGCGTCCGGCGCATGGCTGGCGCTGCCCATCGAACGAAGCATCTTCCATCCGCTGAAGATGAGCACAGCTGCAAAAATGAAGAGCACCCAGGTGAGCTCGTTCACGATCGCTGATCCCAGGCCGATGAAGATCGCCCGGAAGACGATGGCCCCGACAATTCCCCAGAACAGAACCCGATGCTGGTAGGCGGGCGGCACCGCGAAGAACGCGAACACCATCGAGATGACGAAGATATTGTCGAACGCCAACGCGGTCTCGAGCAGATAGCCGGTCAGGTACTGGATCGTCGCTTGCTCATTGATGTCGCCTGCGCCCGAATAGAAGGTCGGGTCGGGTTCGTAGAGGAAATAGACATAGGCAGCGAAAAGCAGGGCGCACGTGGCGAACCCGCCCCACATGAGGGCGCTGCGTGTCGGCGAAATCGCGCCGTCACGATTGTTGACGACGCCAAGATCGAACCACAGGACGAAGCCTACAAACGACAGGAATGCGGCCCACAACCACAGTGGCTGGCCCGCAAACTCGGCAAAAATATCCAGCGACATCAGATCAACCTCGTTTGCAGATGCCGCGTCTGCGCGCGTGCTGAGTCCGCCTGACGCGAGGTCTTGCGGCCTGCAGACGGTCGCGGCGCCAGATTGGCGGGACCCTTGATTCAAGACCTGCGCATGATCGGCGCCGGCATCGCCAGAAGCCGGCGCCGCTGCTCGACTAAAGACAGAAGATGTCCGGCTCGGCGCCAAAGCAGAGAGTCCGGCGCATCGGCGAGCCGTCGACAGGAGACGTCAACAAAAGCATAGATATCCCCTACGCGGGGCCGGTCAGCGAAGCGGATCGATTCTGTCGCCTCGGCTTTCGCGCCACAGATTCCCCGGCCGCGGCTTCGCATCCTGATTCCAGAATGGTCCGCATTCGGTCCTTGATCGACAGCCGAAGACGCTTGAGCTGGCTGATCCGCACCCAATCGGGCTGCGGGGACCGCCCCGCGCTGTCAATTTCTTCCTGAACCTGTTGGTGCATGATCGACAGGGCGCGATAGTATCTTCCAGACATGCATGACTCCTCTCGTTTCAAACTGCGAGAGCGCGATGTCGACATGGAAAAATGGGTCCGAGCCAACATCGGGATGCTCCCGATGCGGTCCGACATCGCAGGAAATCAGCACGTGCTGTTCGCCTGCCAGAGGGGCCCGGCCCGCTCTTGGAGAATGTGGAGACCCCTGCGGTTATTCAATCAGAGACTCCGAAGTTTCTGGTCACGAAACTGCGAGGATCAGCTTGGGAAGTCCCTGATATGGCGAATGACCACTTCCAGCACGCGGTCGAAAACCTGCCATCACTTCAATAACCCACCCTGCATCTTGACGCGCGAGACACGCGCATCACGGGCCGTGCGCGCCCATGCAGCAACCGAAAGCTTACGATGCCGCCGGACTCGCGCTTATTTTGGTTTGGCGGGTTTGCTTGCGCGGCGCGGGTGTGCGCTCCATGATCGATCCGTCCTGCAGGAGCGCCCCATGGCTGCACGCCCCGGCACATCTGGCCGCACACTGCCTCGTCTGGCGGCCCGCGCCTTCGCCGCCGCGGCGCTTGGCCTTGGGGCCCTGGCCGGACCCGGCGCCGCCCAGCAGCTGGACGGCCCGACGGGACGGATGAAGACGGTCGATCTTGAGCTGGTGCTTGCCGTCGATGTCTCGCAGTCGATGGATTACGAAGAGCATTCGCTGCAGCGGATGGGCTATGTCGACGCCTTCCGCCACAAGGATGTGGTCAACGCCATCCTTTCCGGGCCAGAGGGCCGCATAGCCGTGACGGTGATGGAATGGGGCGGCTATTCCGCCCCGATCGACCTCATCCCCTGGACCATCCTCGACAGCAGGGATGCGGTAAAGCGATTTGCCGACGCCCTGGAGAAAGAGCCCATCAACAGCGAGCAGCGCACCTCGATCTCGTATGCGCTCTATGCGGGGGCCTCGCGCATCGCGGACAACAACATCGCCTCGCACCGCCAGGTGATCGACGTGTCCGGCGACGGCGCCAACAACACCGGCCCGCCGGTGGAGCGCGCGCGCGACGAGGTGCTGAAGCGCGGCATCGTCATCAACGGCCTGCCGATCCTGCTCAACAAGCCGATGGCGTATTACGACATCCCCAATCTCGACCGCTATTACAAGCAGTGCGTCATCGGCGGGCCGGCGGCGTTCATCGCGCCGGTCTACGAACTGAAACAGCTCGCCGCCACCATCCGCAAGAAGCTGGTGCTGGAGATCGCCGGGCTGGACGTCGCACCCGAAGCAGCGCCGGTGCAATTCGCCGAGGCGAAGAAGCCCGGCGTGATGCGCGTGCAGCTCAAGATCCCGCAGGACAAGATGGACTGTTTTGCCGGCGAGCGGGCGGTGGGAGGATATTAGATTTCTTCCTCCCTCAAGCGCCACGATCGTCCGATGCTCGCCGCCGACCTCACCGCGCATCGAAGCTGCGCTTCGCCCCCAGACGAAAGTAGGGACTCAAGGCCGACCGTCCACCAGCAGGAGAATTTGGGCTTTCGGCCCGACAGCCGCAGTTCGGAACAAGGTTTGAGGCCTGCCCTGGGTCCCGACTTTCGTCGGGAGGAGCGGAGACAGGTCCGTACGAAAGAGCGATAGCCCTCCCCCGGCGGGAGTAAGAACGGAGCTTGGAAAGCAGAACGCCCGCACCGATGAATGGGCGCGGGCGTTCTCCTGTTCCGGTTGTTGACCGTTAGCGCGACAGTCGCAGCTGGGCGATGTCGGCGGCGATCTGGGCGAAGGCGGCCTGGAGATCGGCGCCCGTCGTGGCGAGGAAGGCCATTTCCGGCGTGGTCGCGCAGTCCTGCATGAAGTCTTCCGCCGCCGTGACGTCGAGGTCGAAGCCGATCGTGTAGACGCGGATGCCCTCGTCCCGGAGGTTGTCGCAGACATTCAGGGCCTGATCGAACGGCGAGGTGCCGACGTTGCAGGTGCTGCTGCGGTCATCGTCTTCGCTGCTCGTGCCGTAGTTGTTGGCCATCACGCCGTTGCAGTAGGCGGTGTTGAACTCGCCGTCCGACATGAACACCACGACCTTGGCGACGTTGGGCGTCGTCGCGGTCGCCGGCTGGAACTCCGAGCGGGCGGCCGGGATCACGTCGCGCCACTGGGACGAGATCGCATACCAGCCCCAGCCGATGCCGGTCTGGCCAGCCGTCGTGCCGTGCGGCGTGGTGATGCCGTCGATGACGGCATGAAGATCGGCGCGGTCATCGTCGAGGCCGATGAACGAGTTCGATGCCACGCAGCCGCCATTGCCGTCGCCGGCATAGACGCGGCCGAGCCACTGGCCGGCGCCTGGAGCGGTGTCGAGGGAGACATCCCCCATCACGCGTTCGCTGACGCAGTCGGTGATGGCGCGATACTCGGTGGAGCCGCTCCTGTTGACATAGCGCTGGGTCGCGCAGCCATCCTTAAGGCAGTGGATGCGTGCGGAGTTCGCGGTGTAGGTCCCGGAGGACGGGGCGGACGAGCCGGTCAGCACGAAGGACGTGCCTGCCACCACCTGCTCCACGACCCAATCCGTCGACGTCTGGTTCATCGCCGTGGCCCAGTTGGCGCTCGCGGCATTGCTGATGCGGATGCGGTCGCCGTTGACCAGGGTGAAGGGCGCAGTTCCGATCGGCGCCGTCACCTGGATTCCGCAGGTGCTGGTGAAGCATTCCTGGCTGATGGCGCCCGAACCGGCGGTCGTCACGAGGGTCGCGCTGGTGTTGGTGGGCCCGACGACGTTGAGGAAGACCTGCTGTCGAGGTCGGCGTCGGCGTTGACTGCACAACCCAGGGTGAGTTGAGGCTGGCGTTGTTCACGAAGGCGTAGTTGGCGCTCATGGCCGTGACGTTGACATAATCGCCAGCCGCAAGGTTCAGGTTGCCGGAGCCGACCGAGATGCGGACCTGGCAGGCGGCGTTGAGGCACTCGTTGACGCGCCAGCTCGTGCCGTTTGTGGCGCCGCTCCCGGGCGGCGCGACATAGTTCCCGCTCGTGTCCTTCAGGTTGAAGGTCGCGGTCGTGGTGCCGGACTTGTCGGCGAGGATGTAGACCTTGCTCTTGTAGGTGGCGAAGCTGCCGTCGGCCGAACCAGACGAGGGCGTGTAGAGCCCGATGGAATCGCCGTTCGCCAGCGTGGACGGCGTGCCGGTGACGGTGATCCGCGTCCGGGTGCCGGATGGCCTGGAGATCGTGCTGACGGTGTATTCAACGCCGCTGCGCCATGTTGCGCCGACCGAGGTGTTGGACGCGCCTTTCCGCCAGGTGGCGGCGGAGGCGGTGACATAGTCGCTGATCGGCCCGCGCAGCGTCTCCGCCATGGTGGACGGCGTCGTGCCGGCCCACACATTGTTGGACCAGGGAATGATGGCGACGCGCGAATAGAAGGGCGCCTGGTTGGCCGGGAGCGCCACGACGGTGTCGATCAGGCTGTTGGCCGCGGCCTTGAGGGACACGATTTTCTTGATGCCGTCGTCGGCGTTCTGGTCCATCGAGCCGGTGATGTCGAGCGCGAGGGCGACTTCGACGCTGTTGCCGCCGCGGCGCACTTCGCTCTCGGCCGACACGGTGACCGAGTCCTGGCCGACCAGCGGCATGAAGTAGGTGTCGATGACGGCGGTGCCCTGCAGCGTGATCACCGGACCGGTGGTGGTGAGGGTGAGTGCGATCGGACCCTGGTGCGGGGTGCGGAAGTTCTTCTCGACCCAGGTCTGGGCGATGGCGTCGAGGTCGGCGCCGGCGTCCGTGGTCGAGCCGACCGCCAGGGCGGCGGCGTCGAGCGCCGAGGCAAGCTCGTAGCGCGCAAGGAAGGCGCGGCCGCCGTCGACGGCAAGGCCGGTGCAGACGGTCAGGGGAACGACCATCAGCGCGAACTGGATGGCGAAGGCGCCCTTCCGGTCAGCGAGGAATTTTCTCATGCCAAACATGGCGTCGCCTTTTCAATTGCCGCCTTGAAGTCAACCGGCGCGACGCGCCGGCCAGTCCCAATTCAGGTCCGGTCTCTAGCTCGCTGCAAAGTACACGGTGGTTCCGCCGTCACTGGCCACGCCGTCCATGGTGACGACGCGCTCCATGCGCGGCCGGCTGAAGGCCGAACGCTCGACTTCCATCGTGCGCCCGCCAAACAGGGTCGAGAGCACGCTTTCATAGTGGTAGCGGATGCCGACGCGGATAACGGTCTCGTTCTGGAGGCCCATGCCAGCGGCATCCGTCGTCGCGAATGTGATCGGCGTGCCGGCGACGCGGCGCCAGGCGATCTGGGGCGTCGCCGTCACGCCGACGAATTGCACCGAGGTGACGTCGAGGTCGAGATTGTCGGTGGTGTCGAGCGGAGACATCATCTCGGGCGCCGCCGCATAGATCACGCCAAGGGCATTGGTGGTGAGGTTTTCCTCGCGCGAGACGAGGTCTGCGACCTGGTGGACGTAGCGGGAGGCTTCCTCGCTGGCGCGGAAGCGGAACGACATCTCGAGCACGCCCATGACCAGGAAGATCAGCGCCGGCGCGATGAGAGCGAATTCCGCCGCCGCGATGCCGCGGCGATCCTGGACCAGTCGTTTGAAGGGGAGCCGGATGCGCATGATCAGTTCCAGGGCTCGTTGCGGACGATGATGTAGGAGTTGACGATCGCCGGCTGGTCGGGACCCATCCTGAACAGGTGATCCATGAACGGGGTGACGAAGCGGTGCGGGATCGAGGCGCGCACGACCGAGTACTGGTTGGCCTCGCCGGGCTCGAAAACGAAGTTGGTGGCGCGGCCGTCCGTGTCGAAGGCAGGCGCGGGGTAGGTCGCATCGTTGAGATCGTCATACGCCTGGACGTCGTAGTCGATTTCGTTGCAGTCGATCATCATGCCGGAATGGGCGCAGAGTTCGTCGATGAAGGCCTGTTCGGTGTTGCCGGCGCCGGCGACTTCCCCGGTCTGGAGGTTGCGGGCGGCTTCGTAGACGACATGGTTCAGCGCGTAGGTCTTGTACTCGTAGAGCACGAACTCCACGAGCCCCATGATGAGCATGAAGAAGACGGGAGCGAGCATCGCGAACTCGATCATCACGTTGCCGCCCCTCTCCCGAGAGAGGTTTTTCCTGGTCCGCATTGGGCTGTCCCGCCTATTGTCTCAGGACAGTTATGAGGCCACGGGTTTAATTAAGCGCTTCGGCGCGGCGGCAATTTCACCGAGATCGCGGGGAAGCGGTTTACTCCTGCTTTACTTGCGCGGCGCGCGCGGCGGTCGTACGGGAAGCCATGGCACGCACAGTCACCGCCGCCGTGATCCTGATCGGAGACGAGCTTCTCTCCGGGCGGACGCAGGATTCGAACCTCAAGACGATCGCCGACTTCCTTAACCCGCTGGGGGTGGAGGTGCGCGAGGCGCGGGTGATCCCCGACGTGCACGAGACGATTGTCGCGACCGTCCAGCTCATGAGCCGGTCGCACGACTACGTCTTTACCACGGGCGGCATCGGTCCGACGCATGACGACATCACCGCCGATGCGGTCGCCGCGGCGTTCGGGCGGACGATCGACGTGCGGGCGGACGCGATGGCGATCCTGCGGCCGTGGTACGAGGCGCGCGGACAGGAGATCAACGAGGGCCGCATGCGCATGGCGCGGATCCCGGCGGGGGCGGAGCTGATCCATAATCCGGTGTCAGCGGCGCCTGGTTTCCGCCTGGGGAATGTGTTCGTGATGGCCGGCATTCCCGCCGTGATGCGCGGCATGCTGCAGGACATCGGCCACCGGCTGGAGGGCGGCGCGGTGGTGCATTCACATACGGTGAGGGCCGAGGGCGTGCGCGAGGGCGACATCGCCGAGCCGCTGGGGGCGCTGGCGCGGGCGCGGCCGGAGGTGAGCTTCGGCTCCTATCCGTTCATGCGACTGAAGGGCAAGACGACCGAGTTTGGCGTCAGCCTCGTCGCGCGCTCGCGCGACGCCGACCTGATCGCGGCATCGGTGGACGCGCTGATCGAGATCGTGCGCGCACAGGGCGGCGAGCCGGAGATCGATCCCGACAAGGCATAGGTTCGGCAGGACGCAAGGTTGGAGAAAGTGATGAGCGATACCCAGGACCAGTTGCTGCTGGTCGAACGCGACGGGCCGGTGGCGGTGCTGACGCTGAACCGGCCGAAACAGCTCAACGCCCTGTCGGTGGCGTTGCGCTCGCGAGATCGTGCGGACCGTGCGGGCGCTGTCGGCAGGTGCGGACGTGCGCGCCATCGTGCTGACCGGATCGGGGCGGGCCTTCTCGGCCGGCGTCGACCTCAAGGAGGCGGGCCAGCAGGGGTTCTCGCTGGGCGTCGGCGCGCAGGCAAGCGCAGACATCGACCTGGCGGCGGCGTTCGACGCCTGCCCCTGGCCGGTGATCGGCGCGATCAACGGCTTTGCCATCACTGGCGGCTTCGAGCTTGCACTGATGTGCGACGTGCTGATCGCCTCCAGCGAGGCGCGCTTCGCCGACACGCACGGACGCGTGGGGCTGATGCCGGTGTGGGGGCTGTCGCAGAAACTGCCGCGCATCATCGGTCCGGCGCGCGCCAAGGAGCTGTCGCTGACGGGCAACTTCCTCGACGCGCCGACGGCGGAGCGCTGGGGGCTGGTCAACCGCGTGGTCGCGCCGGAAGACCTGATGCCCGTGGCGCGCAAGCTGGCGCAGGAGATGGCGGGCGTCGATGGCGCGCTGCTGAAGAAGCTCAAGGCGGAGATCGACGACGGCCTCGCCCTGCCCTTGCCGGACGCGTTGAAGATGGAAATCCAGCGCGGCTCTGCGCACAACTCCGCCGTGACGCCGGCCGCCGCCGAGGAATCGCGAAAATCGGTGATGGCGCGCGGGCGAGAGCAGCAGGGCTAGGTGAGCTGGACCAGGATATATGACGGCGCAGAGCCGCAACGCGTCAACAGATGGCTGGCGCAGGCGGGCGTGTGCTCGCGGCGGGAGGCGGAGGCGCTGATCGCGGCCGGCGCCGTGCTGATCGACGGCAAGCGTGTGGACGATGTCGGCCGCAAGATCGCGCCAGGCGAGACGCTGACGCTGGCGGACCGTGGCGAGGCCGAACTGGGCGCGGCGATCTCCGTGGTGATCCACAAGCCGGTGGGCATCGTGTCGGCGCAACCGGAGGGCGACCAGGTTCCCGCGGCCCGGCTGCTGCGGGCGGACAACCAGGTGGGCAAGGGCGTCGTGCCCGCCGCGCGCGCGAGCCTGCCGCCGCTGGGACGGCTGGACCAGGACAGCCGCGGGCTGCTGATCTTGTCCGAGGATGGCGTGCTGGCGAAGGCCGTCATCGGGCCGGAGAGCCAGGTCGACAAGGAATACCTTGTCGCCGTGAAGGGCCGCGTGAACCGGGAGAGGATCACCAAGCTGCGCCATGGGCTGGAGCTCGATGGAAGACAGCTGAAGCCGGCGAAGGTGACGCTGGCGCCCGACGACCGGCTGCGCTTCGTGCTCACCGAAGGACGCAACCGCCAGATCCGGCGCATGTGCGAGCTGGTGGAGCTGGAAGTCACCGATCTCATCCGTGTGCGTGTGGGGCCGGTGAAGCTGGGCGACCTGCCTGAAGGCCAATGGCGCCACCTGACGCGCGAGGAGCGCGAGGGACTGATCGCGGCGTCCAGCGGCGCCGAGCGAGAGTAGCGGTTTCGCTGACGTTCTGGTATCAACACGCATGGCCGATGGACAACGCCCCTTGCCGGACTCGCCCCCGCGCAGCGATGTGCGCGGGGTTGCGCCGCGCCTGCTCACCGTGGGCGACGTGCTTGCCTTGTCCGCCGCCCGCGCCTTCGCCGAGGGGGAGAAGGTCGAATTGATCGACGGGAGGCTCTACGTGTCGCCGAGCGAAGGGGTTAGGCATCTGAGCGGCAGCGCCCGGGTTGGACAGGTTCTTTATGAGCTGCTGCATTCGACCGGGCTGCTCAGCCAGTGGCAACTGGTTCCCAATCTGTCGCTGCAGATCTCTGAAGCCCGGTTGCTTCAGCCCGACTGGGCTGTGGTGCGCCGGGGCGTTCTCGAGACGGAGAAGCGGCTGCCGGGGCCTGCCGATGTCGCGCTTGCGGTTGAGATTGCGGACACGTCGCTTCTGTTCGACGAGGGCGACAAGAAGGAACTCTATGCTGAGGCGGGGCTGCGGGAATACTGGGTGCTGCGCATCGGGCCCGGCGATGTCCGGATCTGCCGCGAGCCGGATGGCGGACTTTACAAGTCGGATCGCGTCGCCCGGCCGGGCGAGACCGTGACGCCGCTGTTTGCAGCCGGCTGCGAAATCGCGATTGCGGCGCTGACCGGCGCGCCTGCCTAGTTTGCGGTTTGGCTGGCTTGAGCTACAGCGCCAGCGCCTTTCGATAGACAGAGAGCGTTCGCGCGTCGAAGCAGACGAACACCACGTCGATGTTGGCGCCGGCAGCGAGGGTCTCGCGCACGGTGCTGACGGCGATGGCTGTGGCGGCGTCGAGTGGATAGCGGAATGCGCCCGCCGAGATGGCGGGGAAGGCGATCGAGGTGCAGGCGTGGTCGAGCGCGAGATCGAGGGAGGTGCGGTAGCAGCTTGCGAGCAGCGCGGGTTCGCCGGCGCCGCCGCCCTGCCAGACCGGGCCGACAGTGTGGATCACATGCAGGTGCGGCAGGTTGTAGGCGCCGGTGATGCGCGCCTCGCCCGCGGGGCAGGCGCCAAGCCTACGGCATTCTTCCAGCAGGCCAGGACCGGCGGCGCGGTGGATCGCGCCATCGACGCCGCCGCCGCCAAGCAGAGACGGGTTCGCGGCGTTGACGATGACGTCGACCTTGGCGCGGGTGATGTCGCCCTGCTCTGCGGTGATGCGCGGGGCTGGCATGGCTGATCCTATCCCGGCATCAAGCACGGGATGATTTTCCTGCCGTGCCGGCGATACACGGAGAAGTCGGAATCCGTGGTCAGCACCAGCGGGTCGGATGCGAGTTCGCTCATGCGCACGAGGCAGGCGTCAGCGAAACTCATCGGTAGGTTTGCATACTTGCGCCAGAGGGCCAGAACTGGCGCTGCGTTGGCTTCGAACACGAACGGGGTCAAAACAGCGCCGCGAAGGAGCAAAGCCGAAAGGGTTTCGACACCGGTCGGGCCGAGAATGTAGTAGGTCTCACCCAGGACGGCCTCACAGGTACGCCATGGAGGCGGATGTGCGTCTGCCGCCGCCACCGCCCAGCGATGATGTGTATCGCGGTCACTGATCAAGCCGACCAAAAAACCCGTGTCAGCGATGACGTTTGCGACCATAGCCCTTGGCCAAATATTCATCGACACGCGAACTCAGGTCCGACGGCAGGCCCTTCACCGACCCGATCAGGTCGGCGATGCCTTCCAGACCCGTGGGCTGGCCCGCGCCGGCCGCCTGCAACCGCTGTCGCACGACATCGGATTTCGAGACGTTACGCTTGCGCGCCTCATTCTCGATCTCCGCAACCAGCGGATCAGGCAAACGGATGGTCAGCGTCTTCATGAAGTGAAATGTAATACGCGGATGGCAGAAGTGCAATACGTTCACCCCGAAAGTGACCAGCACGATGACCCGATTGAACGCATTTCTGCGGCATTGCACAATCGCGCTGCTCGCGTAAATGACCCGCGAGAAGCGGGGCGGGCCCGCCGGAGCAACTTGATGAGCGTCGACCAGAGAGTCGCCTGCCGCCGCGCGCCGGCGCTGCCGGATGACCTGCCGCGGGCGGCTGAGTGGAAGCGCACGGACTACAAGGGCACGCCGATCCACACGTTTTCCGGGCGTGGCTGGCTGGTCAACGTCATGGTGGAAGACGGCATGGCTGATGAGGAGTTGCGGGAAGCCCTTGCGGAGGAGCTTGCCGCCGCCGGGGACAAGACTGATCCAGCCGCCTATGGCGTGATGGCCTATGTTACACTCGAGCCCGCCAGAGCAGCGCGGGACGGCGTCGACCTGATGATGGCGGTTCTGGAAATGCTCGCGAAGACCTGCGACGGCGTTGTGCTGGCGAACTGAGGATGGCGATGGTTGACCTTTCCCCTCTTCTTGCTGCGCAGACTGCCGCCGATGCAGCGGCGCAGGGCATCAAGGCGGATGAGTACGCCATCCTGCTCGACCGGCTGGGCCGGGCGCCGAACAAGGTTGAGCTCGGCATCTTCTCTGTGATGTGGTCGGAGCATTGCTCGTACAAATCCACGCGGCGGCATCTTGGGAAGTTTCCGACCAAGGGTCCGCGCGTGATCCAGGGGCCGGGGGAGAATGCGGGCGTCGTCGATATCGGCGATGGGCAGGCGTGCATCTTCAAGATGGAGAGCCATAACCATCCGTCCTACATCGAGCCCTATCAGGGCGCAGCGACGGGCGTGGGCGGGATCCTGCGCGACGTGTTCACCATGGGCGCGCGGCCGATCGCGCTGGTGAATGCGCTGCGCTTTGGCGATCCGAGCCATCCGAAGACGCGCTCTCTCGTGGCGGGCGTGGTCGGCGGGATTGGCGGCTACGGCAATTGCGTGGGCGTGCCGACGGTGGCGGGCGAGACGCAGTTCCACAAAGGCTATAACGGCAATATCCTCGTCAACGCGATGGCGGTGGGCCTCGCCGACCAGGACAAGATCTTCTACTCGCGCGGCGCCGAGCCGGGAAATGCGATCTTCTATGTCGGCTCCAAGACCGGGCGCGATGGCATCCATGGCGCGACGATGGCGTCGGCGGAATTCTCGGAAGGCGATGAAGAGAAGCGGCCGACGGTTCAGGTTGGCGATCCCTTCACCGAGAAGCTGCTGATCGAGGCCTGCCTCGAACTGATGGCGACGGACTGGATCCAGTCGATCCAGGACATGGGCGCGGCCGGCCTTACGTCTTCCTCGGTCGAGATCGCGGACAAGGGCGGGGTCGGTGTCGAGATGGACATGGACAAGGTGCCGCAACGAGAAACCGGCATGACGGCCTACGAGATCATGCTGTCGGAAAGCCAAGAGCGCATGCTGATGGTGCTCAAGCCCGGGCGCGAGGCGGACGCCAAGAAGATCTTCGACAAGTGGGATCTCGACGCTGAAGTGATCGGCCACACGACGAACACAGGCCGTCTCGTGCTGAAGCAGCAGGGCCAAGTGGTGTGCGATATCCCGGTGCCGCCGCTGAGCCAGGATGCGCCGAACTATGACCGGCCGTGGAATGCGCCCAAGCCAGCGCCCGCGCTCGACATCTCCAAGTATCCCGAGCCGCGGATTATGGCGAGGTGCTGCTGAAGCTGATGTCCTCGCCGGACATGGCGTCGAAGCGCTGGATCTGGGAGCAGTATGACCGCCACGTGATGGGCGACACGATCGATTCATCGCAGTCGGGCGGAGACGCCGCCATCGTGCGCATCCACGGGACGAACAAAGCGCTGGCGATCTGTTCGGACTGCAACCCGCACTATGTGGCGGCCGATCCGTTCGAGGGCGGCAAGCAGGCGGTGGCGGAGGCGTATCGCAACCTGAGCGCGGTTGGCGCGACGCCGATCGCGATCACGGACAACCTCAATTTCGGAAATCCGGAAAAGCCCGACACGATGGGCGTGATCGTGAAGGCGATCGAGGGCATGGCCGAGGCCTGCCGCGTGCTCGACTTCCCGGTCGTGAGCGGGAATGTGTCGCTCTACAACGAGACCGATGGCGTCGGCATTCCACCGACGCCGGTCGTTGGCGGGATCGGCCTGATCGAAGACGTTTCTAAGATCGCGACACTAAAAGGCGCGCAGGCGGGGGATGCGATATATTTGCTGGCGGTGCACACACCCCCAGAAGAGCGGGCGACATGGCTTGGGGCGTCGCTCTATCTGCGGGTCATCCATGGCGCGGAAGCCGGCGCACCGCCACGCACGCACCTCAACCTTGAAAAGCGCAATGCGGCGATCGTGCGGGAGCTGGTGTCGAATGGCCTCGTCAACGCCATGCACGATATCAGCGAAGGCGGCCTTGCGGTCGCTATCGCCGAAATGGCGATCGCGTCGAATGTCGGCGCGCATTTCACCGGCGGCCCTCCTGGGTTCCGGCAGGACGAACTCTTGTTCGGCGAAGTGCAGGCGCGCTACGTGTTCGCGGTTCCGCCATGGGCGCGGGCGGCGGTCGAGCACGAACTGGACCGGGTAAAGAAGGCGCACGGCGAAATCTTCGCGCGCCTCGGCGAGTTCAAGGGCGACCGCATCGAATGCCCGGATGCGCAACTGTCCATCCCCCTCTCCACCCTTCGCGCCGCGTACGAGGGCTGGCTGCCGACCTACATGCGGGGCGAGGCGTAACGCGGATTATCGCGAGCGCGAAACGGGCCAGAGGCGCCGGGTTTAACTTGACGTTCGGGCGCCTGCTCCGGTTTTCTTCTGGCAAGAAAGTCGCGTCCCCGGGGGAAAGATGATCCAGGACAAGCTGAGCCGCGTGCGCGTTGCTGGCGCAGCAGCGATCCTCTTTGCTGCCGCGTGCGGCGGAGGGGGCGGAGGAGGTGGAGGAGGCAGTCCGCCGCCCCCTCCACCTCCGCCTCCATCGCCCCCTTCGGCGGTCACCGCAAATGCGGCGGTTAGCGCCTCGTCGGTTGCTGAGGGCCAGCCCTTCATTCTCAACGCTGCAGGGTCGTCCACCACCAACGGGCAGCCGCTTTCCTATTCCTGGACACAGGTGTCGGGCCCGACGGTCACCATCGCCAATCCCAATAGCGTGCAGCTGACCCTCTCCGCATCGGAGGTGACCGCCGACACGGCGGCGCAGTTCCGGGTCACGGTGACGGCCGGGACGGACACCGCGCAGGCTGTGGCCAACGTCACTTTCTCCAACATTGCACAGACGCCGGCCTTTGCGAACGCGACGGTGCTGGCGACGGTAACCTCCAGCGTGACGCCGCGCACCCTGCTGGGCACGTCGCAATTCGTCGTCGCCGGCGTGGCGGACGGGAGCGACCCCCTCACCTTCCTGGAGTTCACCGTAGCCAACGGGCCGCTGCAGGGCGCAGCCTCGCAGCTGCCGAGTCTGCCTCAGTCGGCAAAGCTACAACTGACATCGTTCTTTCCTTCCAACACCGGCGGCGCCTTCCCGCCCCTGATCGCGGCCATCGAGGAAACGAGCAACCGCTTCCGGGTCTTCGCGCGCGCCTTCGGCGGCGCGATCTCCACCGTCGCCGACTTCACACTGACCGCGCCGTGCGGCATGAGCAATGGAACCGTGCTGAGCGGATCCGGCGTCTATGTCGGCCAGCGCAACGGATACAGCATCATCTATGGCGGCGGAGCGACGCCGAACATCCAGCGCAGCGTGACCCTCGGCCGGCCGGCCTGTGCTCTGGTGGCGCCGCGCACGCCTATCGAGGGCATGGGCGGTTTCATGTTCCCTGGACCGACGCCTGCCTACTACGATCTGATCACCGTCGACACCACGGCGAACCTGGTCACGGTCTATCAGGCGGACGGGCCGGGCGGGGCCGCGCAGTTCGTTCAGGTCGCGCAGGTTCCGGTGCAACTCGATTCCGCTGCGCCGCTGAGTTTCGTGGGGTGGGTGGAGCTCGACAGCAACGGTCCGTCGTCGTCGGGGATGGCCCTGGTGTTCAGCGACGGCGCCTTCAACGGCCAGCACAGGCTGGTGATCATGGGCCTCAATCGGAGCCGCGCGCTGGTGCAGCGGACCCACTCCTTCTCTGGCCCGGCGCCGGCCAGCGTGTTCCTCGACAACCTTGACAGAGACGATTTCAGCCCGGAGGTCGTCATCACCTCGCCGAAGTCGCCGCAGGCGGTGATCTTTGAGCCAACGACACCGCTGGTGGGACCAGGCATGCCGCCCCTGGGATCAGCGCAGTATTTCGAGATCGGGCTCGGCGCCACGGCGGCCGTCCCACGGTTCTGGGGACTGGTTAGCCCGAGCGGACCGGTCGACGGCATGCTGCTGGCCTATCCGGACAAGAAAGAGGTGAAGGTCGTCGGCCCCACGCCGTAGACGCATAACAGGCGACCGCGAATGCGCGCCCGCACCAGGCGGACTTCAGCGCGGCGCCGGAACAATGACTGATTCGCAATCATGGAACGCGGAACGGGCGGGGAGCGGGCGGCGTTCTCAAGGGACGGGGGACGTGTCCTTTGAACGCTTGTCCTGGAGGCTTGAATGTCCCGCTTTTTCCTGTTCGGCGCTGCATCGCTCGCTGCGCTGTCTCTCGCCGCCTGCGGCGACAAATCGAGTGAGCTGGTTTCCAATACGCCTAGCGACCCCAGCATCGCCGCGCCTGCGTCGACTGACGTCGAAGCATCCATCCGCGAGGCGCAGGACTTCGTCAACGCCGCCGGCCAGGCAGGGCTCGTCGAAATCCGCACGTCCGAAATGGCGCTTGAGAAAGCCAAGAATGCCGAGCTGAAGACACTGGCGCAGAAGATCATCGATGATCACAAGGCGGCCGGCGACAAGCTGAAGGTCGCGGCGTCAGCGGCCGCTCTCGCCCCGCCTCCGGAGACGCTGGACGACTTCCACATGCGGCGGATCAACGACCTCGTGGAAACCGACGGCGATGAGGACTTCGATGCGGACTATGCGGCGCTGCAGGTCGACGCCCACAATGACGCGATCAAGCTGTTCGAGGATTATTCCAGGGACACCGACGCCCTGCCGCAACTCAAGATGTTCGCGGACGACGCGCTTCCAGTGCTGATCGCGCACAAAGCGGACGCGGAACGTGTTCGCGACCTCGTGAAGGCGCCGTCCAAGACTCCGAGCTAGGCGCGAAATAGGCGCAATACTGACGATTAAGTGGGCGATTGGACGCAGCGGATCCTGGCGGATCCGCTGCGTTCGACCATTGCTAACCGGCAATCTGGACCTAGATACGTCTTCCGGGACAGAGTGCCGGATCGGCCTGAGGGGGACACCCGGGCCGGCGTCCAGGGAGGGACATGCATGGCGATGGAGCGTTCGACGCTCGAGGCGTATTTGCGCGAGGCGTTTCCAGACGCGCGCATCACGCTGACCGATCTCGCCGGGGACAATGATCACTGGCAGGCCGAGATCGTCGCCGAACAATTTCGCGGCAAGTCGCGCGTGGCGCAGCACCAGCTTGTCTATGCGGCGCTGAAGGGCCGCATGGGCGGCGCGCTCCACGCCCTCGCCCTCTCTACCCGCGCTCCGGACTGAACTGGATCCGGACAGTGGCGCCCCGCACCATGGACAAGTCACACGGCGTCCGCCGCCTCGGCTTCGGGGTGAGCGGGCCGCATGGCACGCCGATGGTGAGCCCGGTGCAGACCGGCCGGATGATCGACTTCGCCTTCGAGCATGGCGTGCGCCTGTTCGACACCTCGCCGGCCTATGGCAATGGCGAGGCAGAGCGGCGGCTCGGCGATGCGATGCTGCGCATGCCGCGCTATGAATGCATCATCTCGACCAAGGCGGGCGTCACCTCCTCGGGACTGACCAAGCGCCACCGCGATTTCTCGCCGGACGCGATCAAGCGGTCGGTGGAGGGATCGCTGAAGCGGCTGAGGGTGACGCATGTCGACTGGCTGTTGCTGCACGGGCCGACGCCAGGCGAGCTGACCGACCAGCTCCTGAAGACGATGATCGACCTCAAATACAGCGGCGTGTGTTCGGCGATCGGGGTGTGCGGCACGGGTGCGGAGCTGGATGCGGCGCTGAAAACCGGGCAGTTCAGCGTGTTCATGGCCCCGGTGCACAACGCCTTGCCCCAAGGCGACATCGACCGCCTGACGCGCATCAAGCAGAGCGGCGCCGAGCTGGTGGGCATCGAGACGATGAAATCCGCGCACCGGAAGTATCCCGCCCCGGTCAGCGCCGGCTCGACCTGGCGGCTGGCCCGGGCGCTGCTGGGCCGCGTCAAGTCCGCCCCGCCGACCCCGATGAGCCCGGAAGAATGCCTGTGGTGGGCGCTCTATGAGGCCGTCGCCCACCGGGTGGTGATGACCACGACCCGCATGGACCATCTCAGGAACAATATCGGCGCGGTCGAATCCGTTCGCAGCGACCGCTTGATTGCCGGCCTTGCCGGGATTAGCTGAGAGGCAGGGCCTCGTCGGGCCGCCTGGGAGCCGAAAAACATGAGCGACGTCAATGCCCGAATCCAGGGGCTGATCGATGGAAGCCCGGTCTTCCTGTTCATGAAGGGCACGCCGACCTTTCCGCAATGCGGGTTCTCGGCGACGGTGATCTCGATCCTCGACCATCTGGGCGTGCAATATGACAGCGCCAACATCCTCGAGGATGCCGAGCTTCGCCAGGGGATCAAAGACTTCTCCAACTGGCCGACGATTCCCCAGCTCTATGTGAAGGGCGAATTCCTCGGCGGGTGCGACATCGCCAAGGAGATGTTCCAGTCGGGCGAGCTCAAGTCGCTTCTGGTCGACAAGGGCGTGCTGCAGCCGGCCTAGATGAACCCGCCCATCGGCTTCGCCGTAGCGCTGTCCGGGAACACCTTGCCGTCGAGATCCGAAGCGGACCAGCCGAGCTGGTCGCGCAGGAGACCCTTGAACATCGACCGGGCGTCGACCGCCGGCATCAGGTCGCGGTTCTCGAACAGGGCGGACGGCTTGAGCGTGGGCCAGTCGCCATACATGCGCCCGCCCTTGATCGCGCCGCCTGCGAGGATGGCGAGGCCGCCGGTGCCGTGATCGGTGCCCTGTGCGCCGTTGATGCGCACCGTGCGGCCGAACTCGGAGATCGCCATGACGGCGGTTTTCTTCCAGGTCTCGCCAAGGGTTTCCTTCAGCGCCTTCATTCCGGCATCGAGCGCGGTGAATCTCTGCAGCAGCGCCGGGTTCTGGCCGGCGTGCGTGTCCCAGCCTTCGAGGCTGACGACGGCGATCTCGGGGCCTTCGGCCTGGCTGAGGAATTTGCCGGCAGCCTGGAGCTGGGGCGTGTACTGCGCCGGACCGCCGCGTCCGCCGCCGCTCATGCCGCGCTCGCCATTCATCGCGCCGGCGACAGCATTGTCGGCTAGCGCCGCGGAGAGTGACGCCTTCAGCACAGGGTCGCCCTCATAGAGCTCCATCAGGCGGTTGAGCGTGTCGTCGCTGGCCTGCGGCAGCACGGCCGGCGACCAGGACGAGGTGTGCGTGGAGGCGCCGCGCAGGATGAGGGGCTGGCTCGGCCCGATCGAGACCGCGGAATAGGCAGCCGGGGCTTTCTGCAGCGCGCGGTTGAGCCAGCCATCATCGCTGACTGATTTGACGCCGCCGCATTCCAGCAGGTCCTGCGCCTCGAAGTGCGAGCGCTCGCGGTAGGGACCGGCGATGGCAGGCACGAAGGCGGCTTCGCTGGACTTGTACATCGCGGCGAGCGCGGGCATGGCCGAATGCAGCGCAAAGCCGTCCGACAGCGCGATGGCGTTGGGATCGATGAGGGCGCCGCGATGCGCGCGGATATCAGGATCGTCGACCTTCGGCAGCGCGGCCATGCCGTCCATGGCGCCGCGCAGGATGATGATGACGATCTTCTTGCCCTGGCTCTGCGGCGTCGCTGCACGAGCGGACGGGGCGACCGAGATCAGCGAGGCCGCGCATCCGGCGAGGAGGAGCGAACGGCGGTTCAAGGCGTGTGTAGCGTTCATGATCCTACCTCCGCTGGAACTCGGGAGACATCAGGGCGAGCGTGAAGCCCTGCTCGGCGCTTTCGGCGCGGGCAACGGCCTGGCGCGTTTTTGCTCCCGCCGCGGGCCCCAGCGCAGCGTCGAGGAAGTCGGTCGGCGACATCCCGCGCGCCATGCGGCGCGAGACGGAGTTCGCCCATTCGAGCCGCTTCTTGATGGCGTCCGACCCGGACCATGACACGCTGTCGTCCGGCCAGCCGGCAGGCGATGGCGCCTGGAAGGGCTGCTGGGCGAGCGAGACGTAGACGGCGCGCTGGTCGCGGCCGAAGGCGGCGTCCTGTCCTGACGCGCGGGCGACGGAGATCAGAAGCTCTTCAGGCTGCTTGAACTTGGCCGGCTGCTCGGCCCAGGCTTCGTCGAGATCGACGACCGCGCGGGCCATGGCGGAGAGATCGCCGCGCGATGTCGTCCATGCGGCCTCGAGCTTCGCCACGGCGCTCGCAGGCGGCTGGTCGGCGACGAAATGGCGGGCGAGCTTGGTTGCGACATGGCGGGCGGTTGCGGGGTGCGCCGCGAGATCGCCGAGGATGGCGGCGGCCTGCGCCTTGGCCTGCGCCGGGTAGGTCTTGCCGAGGACAGAGCGCGAGCCTGGCTCGTGAAGCGGTTCGAGGAACACCGTCTCGCCGGCCTCGCGCTGGATGTTGGCCGCCAGCTCGCGGAGATTTCCCTGGCGCGCCTGTTGGCCGGGACGCAAGCCGGTCAGGCGCGCGGTCTGCGGACCAGCAATAGTCCATCCGGTGAGCGCCTTGGCGAATTCGATGATGTCGGCCTGGCTGTAGCCCGACCCCACGCCCAGCGTGTGGAGCTCCAGGATCTCGCGGGCCAGGTTCTCGTTCAGCCCCGCGTCACGCCGTTTGGCCGCCTCGGTCGTGGGGCCGATGGAGCGATTGGCGTCGAGATAGGTGAGCATTGCCGGGTGGAAGGTGGAGGCGGCGAGGAGGCCGGAGAATTGCCCGAACACGTTGGGCCGGATCGCCTCGCGCTCGAACGGGCCGACGAGGCCGATGATCTGCGCGCTGCGGGCGGCGACAGTGAAATGGTTCGACCAGAAGCGCACCCAGCGCTCGGCAAACGAATTGCCGGTCGAGGCGGCGTGAAGGCCGCGCGCCTGCACTTCTTTCTGCAGGCCATCGCGCGCTTCGCGCTGCACCTGCTGCTGGATCATGCGCTGGGCCTCGGTGCGATTGTCCTGCCCGGCCACCCGCGCGCGATCGGCAGGCATTCCGGCCGCGCCGGGGGCGTAGCCCTCGCGCCGCGCCTCGAACACCTGCTTGGACGGGAGCAGGCCATCTCCGGGAATGATCGCTGCGCCGGCTTTGACCTGCGCCTTGAGCCAGCCGCGCGGATCGGAAGAGGCCGCCGAAATCTCGCCGGGCTTTGCGCCCATGCCGAACCGTGTCGCGGCGATGGCGCCCTGGAGCTGTGTCATGTCAGCCTCCCTTGTTCAGACCCGAGTGTAGATCGCAGCCGCCGGGGAAGTATGCCCGGGACCGGGAGATTTGTATCAAAGTGTCCCCCTGAATCCTGCGTGAACAGAGCGTTTATAGCCTAGACGCCGACATATCTTGCCCGCGGCCGGATGATGCGGCCGGTTTCGCGCTGTTCGATGGCATGGGCCAGCCAGCCGGTCATCCGCGCCAGGGCAAAGAGCGTGAATGTTGCATCCTCAGGCAGGCCGAGATCGCGCGTCATCGCGGCCAGCGCCGCGTCGCAGTTGGGTTTTTCTCCCGTTTCCTTCTCGATGGCGCGCAGCGCCCTTGCAATCGGAGCGCCGGGCTTGAGCGCGGCCAGCATGTCGAGTGCGCGCGCATCGCCGTCGGGATAGAGCGGATGCGCCCAGCCCGCGATCGGATCGCCGCGGGCGACCATCGCCTTGACCTCGGCGGCGACGTTGTCGGCCGACAGCAGCCGGTCGAGCTGCGCCAGCGCCCGCGAGGCCGCTTCACCGTGCAGCGGTCCAGCCAGGGTGGACAGGCCAGCCAACGCACAGGCGGCGAGCGGCGCGCCGGTGGACGCTGCGATGCGGACGGCGAAAGTGGAGGCGTTGAGCTCGTGATCGGCCATCAGCACGAGCGCACGGCGGATGAGATCCACGCCCCTGCCCTTTGCGCCCCACGCATGCGCCAGCCTCAGGTGCAGCTTGCGGTCGCTGGCGGCGCCGGTGAGAGCGTCCGCGAAGCCGTGGAGGATCGATCCGGCATCACGCTGCAACGCCGCCGGGCTGCGGCCAAGCGTCGGGGGATCGCCGGCGGCGCGCTGCGATAGAAAGGCATACGCCCGCAGCTTTGGCGTGGCGCCGGCGATCTTCAAGCGCGAGTGTTCCGGCTGCACCTCGTCCGACCGCCAGAGAAGCATCGCCACATCCTCGAGCGTGGCTGTCTCCGCCAGCTTCACCGCGGACTTGCCGCGATAGATCAGGTCGCCGTCGCGGATGGTGGAGATGGCGCTCTCCAGGACCGGCTCGCCCCAGGAGATGGCGCCGGCGGCGACTTCGGACCGGCGGCGGGCCCCGCGCCTGCGTCCGCGCAGCTTCCCGATGTCGCCCGCCGAATAGAGGCTGCGGCGCGGATCCTCGCCGTCGGCCTTGGCGCGCAACAGCCCCCGGCTGACATAGGCGTAAAGCGTCTGGCGGCGGACGTTGAGCTGGCCGAGGGCGTCCTCGACGGGAATCCACTCCATGCCGCGCCTCATGTTGATTAACTTGATCAATCTTGACCAATACCAGCATGAACCGCCATCTGACCAGCGTCAATCAAGGAGCGAGCGATGGACGCGGGCCTGGAAAACGTCGTGGCGGCGGAGACGGTCCTGTCGGACGTTGAGGGCGAGGCCGGCCGCCTGGTGATCCGCGGAGTTGAGGTCGAGGACCTCGCGCGTGCGTTCAATTTCGAACAGACGGCGCAGCATCTGTGGGCGGGTTTTTTCGATCATGCGCCGACTGCAGAGGCGCTGGGCAAGGCGCGGGTCGCAGCGTTTGAAAGACTGCGGCCGGATTTTCCCCGGCTGGCGCAGCTGCCCGAGGTGGAGGGCCTGCGCGCTGCGCTGGCGATGGCGCCGGACGGGCATGATCTTGGATCGGCCATTGATCTTGTGGCTACGACGGCCGTGGCGAGCGGGGCGATCGCGCAGCTAAAGGCCGGCAAGCCGCCCCTGGCGCCGGACGCCAGCGCGCAGCATGGCGCGGACCTGCTCTGCATGATCCGCGGCGAGGCGCCTGCGCCAGAGGAAGCGCGGGCGCTGGACGCCTACCTCGTGACCATCTCCGACCATGGCCTCAACGCCTCGACCTTTGTGGCGCGCTGCGTCGCCTCGACGCGG
>CAVQYJ010000004.1:0-242582 GCA_963718145.1 uncultured Alphaproteobacteria bacterium
GGAAGCGTTCTGGCGCGAGCACGGCAAGCGCCTGCGCTGGATGCGGCCCTATGCCAGGGTGAAAGGCAATGTCGACGCAGCGCTCGACAAGCTGGCGGCAAAAGCGACCGTCACATCTGTCATCGTCGTGAAACGCACGGGCGGCAGGATCGGGATGATGACTGGCCGCGATCACTGGTATGACGACTTGGCCAGCACCGTCAGCAACGAGTGCGAGCCCGAGGAGATGAACGCGGAAGATCCGCTGTTCATTCTCTATACCTCCGGCTCGACCGGAAAACCCAAGGGCGTGCTGCACACGACGGGCGGCTATCTCGTGTGGGCGTCGATGACCCACGAGATCGTGTTCGACTACAAGGCAAACGAAGTCTTCTGGTGCACGGCGGATGTCGGCTGGGTCACCGGCCACTCCTATGTCGTCTACGGCCCGCTTGCGAACGGCGCGACCAGAGGAACTGTTTCCCAACGAGAGACAGGGTCTCGTGGCATGTGGGCTTGTCGCCGGACCGCGCAAGGTCGTGATGGTCCCGGGAATCCTGCACCACGACATCTATGACGCCGAGCGCGAGCTGGCGATCACGGTGGCAATCGACTGGTTCGACAAGCATCTGAAGGTGCCCGGGGCAACGACCCGGATCCCTGTCGATCAGACAGAAGCCGCGCGCGATGACTGCAATGCGCCGTTTTTGCGACCGCCCGGAACTGCTGCCCCGGCTGCGGCCAAAAGGGCCGAATGACACACGATTGGCCTTGAGACAGGCGACCGGTGAAGTCAGCAGTTCCAGAATAGACGTGCGGCGCGCGCGTTGCTGCCGTACAATTCACGGGCAAAAAAAGAGGGCGGCGTAATGGCGATCGATTTTGAAATTCCGGCCGAGGCAAAGGCCATCCGCGAACGCGTGCGCCAGTGGGTGCATGATGAGTGCATGCCGGCAGAAAAGCGCTTGCTGGCCGGCGGGGACTACAAGACCATCCTCGCCGAGCTGCGCAAGAAAGCGCGGGCGCAGGGCCTCTGGTGTCCCTTCATCCCCAAAGAGCATGGCGGCATGGGCCTCGGTCCGCTCGCCAACGCGCTGGTGCAGATGGAGCTGGGTGAAAGCCTGCTCGGGGCCCTGTCCATGAACACGCAAGGCCCCGACGACGCCACCATGATGACGCTGCTGGAGTACGGCACGCCCTACCAGAAAGAGAAATTCCTCAAGCCGCTGCTCAATGGCGAGAAGCGCATCTGCTATTCGATGACCGAGAAGGCGGCCGGCGCGGACGCCACCGGCATGCAGACGCGTGCCGAGCGCAAGGGCAATGACGCCTGGATGCTCAATGGCGAGAAGTGGTTCTCCTCCGCTGCCAGCGCCGCCGACATCGCACTCGTCATGGCCAAGACCAATCCCGAGGCGCCGCGCCACAAGCAGTTCTCGACGTTCCTCGTTGAGCTGCCCAACCCCGGCTACAACATCAAGCGTGACATCCACACCATGGCGGTCGAAGGCCCCCTGTCGGCGGTGCTCGGCCACACGCACTCAGAGATCGAGATCAAGGACCTCGAAGTGCCAGCCGAGAACCTGCTGGGCGGAGAGGGCGAAGGTTTCTCGATGGGTCAGCACCGGCTCGCTTATGGCCGGTTGCGGCACGGCATGCACAACGTCTCGATGGCGCAGCGCGCGCTCGACATGGCGACCGAACACGTCACCAAACGCGCCACCTTCGGCAAGAAGCTGGATGAGCGCCAGGCTGTGCAGTTCATGCTCGCCGAATGCGCCAGCCAGATCTACATCGCGCGGTTGATGCTGCTGCACATCGCCTACAAGGCCGAGCACAGGATGGACATCCGGCAGGAGAACGGCATCGCCAAGGTCTATCTCGCCAACATGGTGCACAAGGTGGTCGATACAGCGATTCAGCTGCACGGCGCGCTCGGTTATTCACGTGATACGCCGCTTGCCGCCTGGTACACCCACATCCGTTCGCAACGCCTGGTCGATGGGCCGGACGAGGTCCACCGCTGGACGACGGGCCGCAACGTGATCAAGGCGTTCAAGGCAACCGGTACGACCGCAGGCGCCTGTGGTGGCGACCTGCTGTAATAGGGAGCTTGAATGGCCCTGATTGCCTTTGGCGTCTCAACTGTTCAGTCGTTTCAGCCACGCAATGCGATGCAACGTCGAGCGGCCGCCTTCGGCCAATTCCGTTGAAAAACCCCCGTGCGTTTTCGCACGAACGCTGATTCCATTTCTGCTCCGGCAGCGATGGAGGCGTCGATGATGGGCGAGAAGCGTGGGACGCAGGGGCGGCTGTTCTATGAGTTCGACCTGGAGGCGATGGTTCCGCAGGATCACCTGCTCCGGAAGATCGATACAGTGCTCGATCTTTCCAGTCTTCGCGCTGAACTGGCTCCGCATTACTCCCACACCGGACGGCCCTCGATCGACCCGGAGCTGATGATCCGGATGCTGCTGGTGGGATATTGCTACGGCATCCGCTCTGAGCGCCGCCTCTGCGAAGAAGTCCGGTTGAACCTGGCTTACCGCTGGTTCTGCCGACTGGGTATTGAGGATGCGATCCCGGACCACTCCACCTTCTCGAAGAACCGTCATGGCCGCTTTCGCGAGGCCGATATCCTGCGTTGCGTGTTTGAGACTACGGTGCGGAGCTGCATGCGGCAGGGCCTGGTCGACGGCGAAGGCTTCGCCGCCGACGCCAGCATCATCCGCGCTGACGCCAACCGGCAGAACAGCGTGCCAGGCGGTGATGATCATGACTGGGATGGCCCGGGTGGGTCGACGCGAGCGGTGCGCGAGTATCTGGGCGGTCTCGACGAGACAGCGCCGCCGCCGAAGGAGATCTCGCTATCGGATCCGGCCTCGCGTCTGACCGCCGCCGTCGGGCGGCCCGCCTTCTTCGGTTGGTCGACCAACTACCTGATCGACGTAAAGCATGCGGTGATCATGGACGTCGCAGCGACGCCGGCCCACCGCACGGCGGAGACTGAAGCGACACAGAAAATGATCGACCGCGTCGAAGAGAGGCTCGGCGTAAAACCCAAGCGTCTGATCGGCGACACGGCTTATGGGACAGCGGAAATGCTGGCCTGGATGGTCGAGAAGAAGGGCATCGCACCGCACGTCCCGCTCTGGGAGAAGGGCGAGCGAGGCGACGGCACATTCCCCCGCTCAGCCTTTGCATACGAGGCGACAACGAACACGCTGACATGTCCAGGCGGAAAGACGCTTCGCCAGTTCAACCGCAACTTCACCACGCCGCGCAGCGGCGTTACCAAGGCGGATCAACGCATCTATCGCGCCGGCAAAGCCGACTGCGGATCATGCGCGCTGAAGGAGCGGTGCTGTCCTGGCCAGCCCATGCGCAAAGTGATCCGGAGCGTTCATGAGAGCGCGCGCGATGTCGCACGCAACCTGGACGGCACGCCAGAATATCTCCAGTCGCGCAAAGACCGGAAGAAGGTCGAGATGCTGTTCGCGCACCTCAAGCGCATCCTGAAGCTTGACCGACTGCGCCTGCGCGGGCCGTCCGGCGCGAGCGATGAGTTCCACCTCGCGGCCGCAGCTCAGAACCTGCGCAAGATGGCGAAGCTTCTCTTCCCGCCGCCTCAGGGAGCCGCCGCATGATCGCGGCCTCGCGCCGCGGACTACGCCGGCCGCAAGGCCGGATGCTCTAACTCGCCATCAACCTCCGCCGATGGATCGAACGCTTCAGCCGTCGAGTTTTTCAACAGAATTGACGAATTGGGATCAGTCGAAACTGGCAGGCCGAATTGATGATCGATTGGTGCGCGGGCGTCATAGACGACGGCGCGCCTGGAACTTCGAAAAGTTCAATGGCCAAAGCCGCCGCAAGCGAAAGCCTGATGCGGGTAGCGGACCGATGCGTTCAGGTCATGGGCGGCCCGGGTGTGTTGGGTGACACAATGGTGGAGCAGGAATTTCGCGCGATTCGAGTTTTTCGAAGTAACCGCCCGATTGGCCCGGCCTTGGTATGCCGAACGATCTGTGATTGTGCGCCAGGGTCAGGGGACGTCGTTAGCGACGTCCCTAAGGACGTCATCAGACAGGCGCGATCAGGCGGCTAGCTTGTGCGCTGGCGCGACGCCTCTGGGCGCCCAGTTCCAAGGGAGAAGGTCGTCAAGCTGGTTGATCTTGTGGTCGTGGATGCGTGACAGCACGTCTGTGAGGTAGGCTTGCGGATCATGTCGATCTCACGTCTTCGCAGATCGTCCGCAGCGGACCGCCGCACGCGGGGCAGTCCTCGCCAGGGTCGAACAGAACCCGCTGGCGCGGCGGTGCGTCCGACACGCGAGGGCGGCGGCGGGGCTTCCTGGCCTGATCAACGCCCGCAGGCGCATCAGCAGCCTCGGCGCTTTCATCCGCCGGCGCATCGCTCGTTTCAGCCGCGGCGATCTCAACCCCTTCAAGGACAAGCTCAAGCTGCCGAGCGTTGTCAAATCAGCGGCAGGCTAACCCCGAGAGCGAGCGACGGGCTTCGGATGCGCTTCCAGCCGATGGTCATGTTGAGGTTGAGACCTGTTCCCAGGGCGAGGCCTTGTGTCTGGCCGTAGCCCACCGCGCCCTCGATGCCGCAGTTGCCGCCGCATATGGATGGAAGGACTGGGGCAAGGACGGCCTTCCGGACGAGGAAGTCCTCGCTCGTCTCTTCAAGCTGAACCAGGACAGGGCGCAAGAAAATCGCTGACGATTTTTCGGGCCCCCGGCGGGCCCCCAGCAGAAGTCTATGACCTCTGGGGCCTGATCGTCGGTGTTATGTGTTTGAAATTATTGGCGCGCCCGAAGAGATTCGAACTCCTGACCCCCAGATTCGTAGTCTGGTGCTCTATCCAGCTGAGCTACGGGCGCGCTCTGGTTTGGAGGGGCGGGTTGTATCGTCGGGGGCGGGGGGATGCAAGGCCGTCAGGGCAAGGCGCCGGCGCCGCCTGTTGACCGCGGCTGAAAGCCCGGATCCGCCCCAGAAACATGAGGTTGGCTTTGGGACCGGGAGCGCGCTGATCGACAGCAGCGCAGGTGATCCCGGTGCGAGCGTGGCGCGGATTTCAGATGCGGACGGCCAGGAAGGCGCCGGCCGCCAGGTGATTTCCCGGCGACCGGCCTGTTCCCCTATCTAGCCGTTCCCGTCTCATCGACCGGCGCCGACATGGCGCCGACGACGCCGCCCTTCAGGCGATAGCTGGCGCGGAACCAGTAGTCCGCGCTGCCAAGGTTGAGCGGGATCCTGTAGCGCGTGTCGCCCTGGGGCGGTGCGTCCGGTCCGCCCGTGTTGGGCAGGCTCAGCACCGTCCAGCTTCCACCCTGGTTGGTGGAATACTCGACCACGATCTCGTCCATCTGCGTCCTGAAGAACGCGTTGACCGCCGGGAGCGGGTTCGACTGCAACTGGATGAAGCGCGTGCCGGAGTTCTCGTTGGCGATGTTGTCGCCTTCCGTGTTCGTCGGCGTCGACTTGCACTTCGGATCGCTCTTCGTCGGATTGGTCGAGCCCTGGCACCACAGCGTGTTGTAGTAACGCACCGTGGCTGTGGCGTCGTAGACCCAGCCTTGGCTCTGGCCGTCCGGCGCGTTGAGGATCGAGTTCACCAGAATGAACTCGACGCCTGGCCAAGCGCGCACCAGGCGATGCACGCCTGAGATCGTCGCGTTCATCACGTAGACCTGCGGGGATTTCGAATCGATGCCGCCGTCGCCAAAATTCTTGCCGGTGACATCGCGCAGGTAGATCGGTCCGGAGTCTTCCTCGATGCCGAGGAAGTCGGTGTTGCTCACCTTGTAGGTGGAGTCCGGCGTCTGCCGGCCGTCAGCCCACACCCGCTGGATATAGGTCGTTCCATTGGTGGGGCGGTCATTGTCGCCCAACTTCATGGCGGCGCCGTAGATGCTGCCGCCGCCCTGGAAGCCGTAATAGGTGTAGTCGTAGATCGAGACAGCCGCGCTGCCCTGCATGGTTAGGCCGTGCTTGGTGTCGACGGCGTCCACATTCTGGATGCGTGTGGTCAGCGCGCCCTCGATGACGGTGTTCATGCCGGGAGCAGGGCCCAGCTTGCGGTCGGCGATGGTGCGTTGGGCCGCGCCGCTGAACGGGTCGTAAGCCTGCTCCTGCACGCGCAGGTAGGTCGTTCCGTCCGGGTCCTTCTCGACGAAAAGCGTCGCCTTGGGGCTGCCTGCGGTGGGAACCGAGGGCGTAGTCGGCGGAGTAGGGGTGGTTGGGGGCGTGGGCGTACTAGGCGGAGTCGGTGTGGTCGGCTGCGTGACCGGCGGGCCATCATCGACGGACGTCGTGGTGCCGGTACTGCCGGATCCACAACCGCCAAGTGCGAAGGCCAGGGACAAAAGACTCGTAGCAGCCAGTTTGGCTGTCAGGACTCTGGACAAGGTGCGTACTCCTCAACGCCCGCCCCTGGCCGACGTCATGTCGGCAACCCCAGCGCCCCAGCGCCCCTAAGTCGTCTCTGCCCCTTGCCACCGATTTTTGTAGAACGTTGCTTCTCAGCAACGCGAGTCTTCTAACCCGAATTCTCGCGAGGGGGTGTTACAATCACGAAAGAACGGCGTGTCCGGGCGGTCTGTCGCCTTAATCCACGTCAAGCCTTAGCGAGACGTGAATTGCCGCGGCGCGCCGCTGCGAAAACTGTCCGCGCTTTGAGGTTCGCTTATTTTGCAGGCGCTGGATGCCGTGCGGCGGGCATTTCGAGTGCAGCACTTCGCCGAGCTGCAGCTTGCGCGCAGACGATGGGTTCGTCGTTGCGGCGCCGGATCAGAAACTGCGTTCGGCGATGCGGATCGTGTCGCCCGGTCCGATCCAGCTCGCGGCCGTCAGCGACAGCGGCACTTCCTTCGAGCTGCCCTCGCGCGTTACGTAGACCGTCTTGTTGTTCGCGCGATACGTGAACCCGCCTGCGGTGGCGACCGCCTTGGTGACGGTGAGCCCGATCGAATAGGGATACTGGCCGGGCTTCGTCACCTCGCCGAGAATGTAATACGGGCGGTAGGCGACGACATCGGCGCTCACCTTCGGCGACTTCACCATGTTGGACGACGCCAGTTTTTCCTGCACCGCCTCCTGGAAGGCCACGGGTGTAAGGCCGCCCGCCTGCACGTCTCCGATGAGGGGAACGGCGATCGCTCCGCTGTTCGATACCATGAACTCGCCAGAGAGCTGCGCTTCGTTGAACACGGTGACCCGTACTTTGTCCCCCGGCCCGAGCTTGTACTCGTGTCCGGTCTCGACGACGTAGGACCCGCTGCCGTCGGGCAGAGGCTCGGAGACGCACGCCGCAACAGCAAGGGCTGCGCAAACAAGGGTCAGGAAATGTCCCGCTCCACGGATGAAATTCATGTCGTTCAGCCCCAAGCATCCAGGCGATGACCAACGTGCTGGCAGTTGCACGCAAAGGTCCGCATGCGGAGATTTTTAGGCCGCCGCGAGCCACACGGAAAGGGGGAACGGAAGATATGCTCACCCATCCGGCAATCACGTCCGCGGAATGGGCGCCGACGGCCAACGTTTATCACAAACCGCTTTTTTTCTCTGGAGCTGCAACCTAGGCGTGGACGCGGCGTCGCGGATAGCAGTATCAGTAGCGCGCTTTTGAAAGGCGGCGGCAGGGCTGCTTCAATGGATGGAAGTCGAGATACGCCGATGGCCGGACTGACCACGCAACGAGTCGAGCTACAGGACTCGCCTGCCACGCGATTTTCGCCGCCGCCTCTCCTTGAGCGGCACGCGTCGCGTTCAGACCATCATACCTGGTCCAACAAGCCGGTTGGAGGCTCCCTGAAGCGCCTGTTCGACATCGGCGCCTCGGCCGCAGCTCTGGCTGTCCTGTCGCCGGCCCTTCTGACCGTCTGGATGCTGATCCGGATTGAAAGCAAGGGGCCTGGCTTCTTCCGTCAACGCCGTGGGGGCTTCCTGGGTCGACCCTTCTACATATTCAAGTTCCGCACGATGACGACTCGCGAAAGCCGCGAAATCACCCAAGCCAAGGAGGGTGACGCACGCGTGACGCGCCTAGGCGGGTTTCTCCGCAAGAACTCGATTGACGAGTTGCCGCAGCTTATCAACGTCCTGCTCGGAGACATGTCGGTTGTCGGTCCGCGGCCGCATGCCCTTGCCCATGACAGGCTCTTCCTCACCAAGGACCGCCGCTACGCCCAGCGCCACCGCGCACGGCCGGGCATTACCGGCCTCGCGCAGGTTTCCGGCTCGCGCGGACCCACGGACACAGACGACAAGATCCGCGAGCGGATCGAGTTCGACCTGAAATACGTAACCAAATGGTCCTGGCTGATGGACTTTGGAATCATCCTCAAGACCGTCTGGGTTGTGATTCGCGATCGCAACGCTTTCTAGGTCTGGCAGGGCGCCCCAGCATGAACAGAAAGGCCGGGCGCATCTGCCCGGCCTTTTCGTTTGCGCGAGAGTCAAAGGCGACTCTGCGCCTTGTTTTGGCGGGTGTTACGATTCCTTGGCGTAGTAGCCTGAGAACGCCTTCGAATAATAAAGTCCGTCATAGAAGGAGCGCTGGCCGCGCCGCGTGTCGACACGGTTGAGGGCGACGCCGAGGACGCGCGCACCGGCGATCTCGAGCTGCGCGATGCAGGCGGCGAGAGCGCGGGCAGGCGCCTTGCGGGCGCGGGCGGTGACGACGGTCGCATCCGCCAGCGAGGCGATCAGGCGGGTGTCCGCCACCGCGAACACCGGCGCGCAGTCGAGTACGACCAGGTCGTAATGCTGGCCCAGCTCCTGGATGAGCTTCTCCATGGCGCCCGAACCGAACATGTCCTTGGAGGTCATGCCGTCTTCGGCCGCAGGAAGCACGTGGGCGCCTGAAGCCTTGTCGACACCCACCACAGCCTTCCAGTCCAGTTCGCCTGCCAGCACGTGCTGCAGGCCCTCCTGAGGGGCAATTCCGAGCACTTTGTTGAGTGAGCGCATGCGCAGGTCGCAATCGACGATGATCACGTTCTGGCCGCCCAGGGCCGCGATCCGTGCGAGGCCGATCGAGATCGTGGTTTTGCCCTCGCTCGGCATCGCCGAGGTGATGGCGACGACCTTGTCCTGTGGCTGGTTCGACAGCAGGATCGACGCGTGAAGCACTCGCAGTGACTCAGCGTAAGGCGACATACGCTTGGTCACGAGATAGCCGGCTGGATTGCGTTCACGCTTGGGCAGGCGACGCAGGTGGCTGCCGCGCAGTTCAGGGATTGCGACCAGCGCGCGGGCGCCGACACGGCGCTCCACCTCTTCCGTCGTTTCGATCGTGCCACGGAATTGTTCGGACAGCAGCCCAGCAAGGAAGCCGAGCGCCATGGCGGCGACGAGCGTGATGGCTGCATTGAACAGCACGTGCGGCGAGGTCGGGCCCGCCGGCGGCCGCGCTTGTGACAGTATCCTGGCGCCGACGCCGTCGAGGTTACCCTGCCGGGCGACCTCGTGATAGCGCTGCAGGAAGCTTTCGTAGACAGATTGCGCCGCTTCGGCATCGGTTTCCAGTGCTTCAAGTCGGACCTGGTCGAAATTGCTGTTCACGAGTTCGCCGCGGAGTGAATCAAGTTCACGCTCTTGCGTGCTCATCCGGGCGCCCAGCGAAGCCAGCTCGATCCGGGACTTGTTGGTGATGCGCTCCATCTCGTCGACGATCTGGGATTCGACAGCCCTCTGCTCGCTCTTGGCCTGGATCAGCTCGGGATAGGCTGGGCCATAACGGTCTTCGAGATCGGCAATCCGCTGCGCCATCTCGGAGGACTTGTTGCGCAGGTCGCGCATGGAGTCGGCGTTGTTCGAGCCCTGGGCGCTGGCGACGGTTTCGCCGCGCCGGGTGACCTCGGCCATCTGGCTGAATTCAGCTTGTTTCTGCGCAAATTCTGAACGGGTGCGCAGCAGCGACGTCTGCACCTCTGCGATCTGCTGTTCGATCAGGCTGGTGCCCTGGGCGGTCAGCAGGTTGCGCTGCGCCCGATAAGCGGAGGCCGCAGCCTGTTTCTGCTGCACCTCGGACTTGAGTTCGCCCAACCGGTCCTTCAGCCATTCATTGGCTTTCTCGGATCCATCATACCGAGCTTCGGAGATCGACTTCAGGTAGATGTTGGTGAGGCCGTTTGCCATCTGCGAGGCCTTCTCGGCCGAGCGGGCGTTGACTGTAACCTCGATCACGTAGCTGAGGCCGCGGCGACGGACGCTGATCGCCTCGGTAACTGAATCGATCACGTCGTCAGGCACGACACGAATCGGTTTTGAGCCGAGCGACTCGTCGCTGAAGCCAGACGTCGCAGCTGGAAGAACGACAGCGGTTGCACCCAGCCCGGCGGACTCGCCTCTTGCGGGAGCGTCGCCGGACACTGCCGTCGGCGCCGCCGAGCCAGGGAACGAGAGGTTCAACTCGCCGTCAGGGCGAAGCGCAGGATTCCATTCGGCTTCACGGTCCAGCTTTAGCTCGCCAGCGAGGCGAGCCGCCAGCGCTGGAGATTTGAGAGTCTCAATCTCGGTGTCGACCATGCCGGCGTCGGCGCGGGCGTTCACGAGCGAGGTTTTTTCCGGCACCACCTGGTCCGGATTTGGGTTCACCATCAGCAGCGCGGTAGCCGAATATTTCGGCGTCTGCATGGCCGTCCCGATCGCGCCAATTGCGCAAATCCCTATGAAAACGCCCAGAATCAGGGTCGCACGACGCCGCAGGATGGAGAACACGCCGCTGACGGCGCCAGGACCGCGGTCTTCCACCGAGTAGGACGCATATGTCGCGGGCGTCTGCTGTTGCGTAGAGGCAAGACGACCGCCGGAGTCGTGCCGTACTGGGAGTCCCAGGATCGTTTCGTTCATCGGAGACCCCACTCGCCTACTCGTCGACCCTGCGCGCCGGTCAATGAATCTAGCGGCCCATCGTACGACGGCCGCTTCATTCGACCATCCAGCCGTATACGCTACACCTACAACACAGTTCCACGTTTTGTCAGCGTACGCATCAATTTGATGGTCTCGCCTACCGGGTAGTCAGTGTGCGAACGAATTGCGCACGTGTTGTGACAGCCGTGCACGACACGCAAGTGAAAACAGCATTCGGGTGTTGATGGGGCAGGCCTTAAGGCAATATCAAGCTCAGGACGCGCGCAGACCTGCGGGCGGGGTGGATTGACCACAGGTCGGGCGCTCGGCGCTGGTCTGTTGGGCAGCGGAACGGGACTGGGCTCATGCTGGAGGAGGTATCCAAGTCACTGCCCCCCGCAGTGCTGTACCCGGTCACGGGTGTGCTTTTTCTGCTACTGATCCGGGCGGCGTTGAAGACGCCCCACACGTCAGGCCGGCTCCTGCTCGTGATCGTCTGGCTGCGCTACGTGATGCAAGCCTTCCACGAGATCACCTACATCTCGGTCGGCGGGATCAGCATCAACGCCATGGGGTCGCTGATCGTCTGTTTCGTCGGCGTCTGCCTGCTGGCGCCACAGCTAAAAGAAACAGGGCGTTATCCGGTAATCCTTGCCCTTCTCGCCGTCGTCGTCGCCAGCGGCCTGCTGAACGTCGCGATCAAGCCCATGTTCGAGACCATCCTGAAATGGGGGTACTTTTTCGTCGTCATGTTCGCGGTGCAGGACTGCATCCGGCGAGACGGCGACATCCGGATTTTGGGGTTGCTGTTGTGGTCTTTCGCCCCACCCCTGGTTTACCAGGCCTTGTCCGTCGTCCTGGGCGTCAGCCGGGCGGCAGAGAGTGACGGAAGCGTCAGCTATATCGGCGGCTATAATCACGAAGCCGCATTCTCGATCGTTCTGGTGACGTGCTTTGCCGTGGCGGCCCTGGCCCCGCGGCTGAACCCGGTCGTGCGGCTCACCTTACTGACGGCATGTCTGGCCGGTATCGTTGCGGCCAACTACCGCACCACGCTCATTGCCCTCGTTCCCATCGTGTTCGGCTATTTTGTCTTCGGCGCAGCCAAGGCGCTTCCGCCTGGCCGACGCCTCGTCGTCTGCATGATGGGCTTGATTGCAATGGTGGGGGGCATGGTCGCCGCCAACATTGCGTTGTCGGAACGGTTCGCCGACCTGGCGCGCGTCAGCTCGGACACCGGGCCTCTCATCCGTCCCCCCGAAGAATTCAGCGTTGCCGACCAGAGGCTTCTGTCCGGCCGGCTGTTCATCTGGAACCGCTACATCGACGGCTACGTCACCGGCAACGACGCGCAGTGGTTGCTCGGGCGCGGGCCGGATGCGTGGGTGAACAATTTCGGCATCTACGCTCACAACACGCTGATCTCGTATCTCTACGAATTCGGGCTCGCCGGTGCGGTGCTCATCCTGATCGTCTGGATTGGCATGATGTGGCAGGCAATGCGCATCAGGGACTGGGCATTGAGGGGGCAGCTGGTCTGCACCCACATTGGGTTCATCCTGCTCAACATGGCCACCATGCCATTCTGGCAGATCGAGGGATTGATCTTCTACGGCATCCTCTGCGGCTACACGCTCTGCGCCGCACCTGTGCGGTGGCGCACGCGGCTGCTTGACGCTCACGCCGCGCGGTCTCCGGACCGCAAGCCTGACTGGTGGGTGGATCCGGCTGCGCCGCCAGCGGCGCCGCAAATCGGTCCCAAGCTTGGACGCTATGTGAAGCCGCGCCCGACAAGGCTCAAGGCATGAGCGCGACACCGATTCCCGAAACGACGCCGCCTGCCGCCTCCTACTCGCGGCGCGACACCGCAGGCTGGGTCATGATCACCGGCGGGGCGCAGGCGAT
Source organism: uncultured Alphaproteobacteria bacterium (assembly GCA_963718145.1). Lineage (GTDB taxonomy): Bacteria > Pseudomonadota > Alphaproteobacteria > Caulobacterales > Hyphomonadaceae > UBA7672. Next base: position 12,751 of record CAVQYJ010000004.1, read on the forward strand.
CCGCCTTGTGGTCACTCTTGCGTCCGCCGCCATCCTGTCGCGCCTCCTGAAGCCGGAGGATTTTGGCCTCGTTGCCAGCGCCACGCCGATCTTCGCACTCACGACGATGATGCAGAATCTCGGCATCAACGAAGCCTTGATGCAACGCCCCAATATCGTGAAGGGACACATCAACTCTCTCTTCTACTTCACCCTCTTCCTCAGCGGCTCGTTCATGGCGCTGCTGTTCTACACAGCCCCCGCTATCGCCGCATTCTATAAAGAACCGCGCCTCGCCGACATCGTGCGGGTGATGGCGGTGGTCTCCGTGATCATCGCGGCCGCGACGACTCCCATGACGCTGATGAATCGCCGCCTGCGCTTCAAGGAACAGGCCGGCGTCGACGTCGTGGCCTCCGTCTGCGGCATCGTCGCCGGCATCGCTTTCGCCTGGGCAACCGACAGCTACTGGGCGCTGGTGGTTGTTCAGGTTGTAACCGCCGTCGTTCAGCTCGTGGGGGCCTTCAGGTGGGCGGGCTGGGTTCCCGGCTGGCCGAAAGTCGATCGCGAGCTGGGCAGGATGATCGGCCTCGGCGCGGGGTTCTCGACTTACAACCTGTTGAATTTTCTCTCTCGCAACGCCGACCTTTTCCTGATCGGCCTCGCGCAGGGGCCGGTCTCACTCGGCTTCTACGAGCGCGCCTACAAGCTCACCATGTTTCCGCTCTGGCAGGCGCTCGGGCCTTTTGGCCGCGTGCTCAGCCCGGTTCTGTCGCGGCTCCAACACGACCAGGCGACCTATCGCGAGCGCTTCTTCGAGGCCACCGCACTTCTGATGTGCGCGGTGCAGCCGGGACTCATCGCAGCGATCATCTTCTCAGGTCCCACGGTCGACCTGATCCTCGGACCAGGCTGGCACAATTCGGCCCCGGTGTTCTTCTGGCTTGGCTTCGTCGGGCTAGCTCTCGTCTACACTTGGCCGATGGCTTGGCTCTTCATCAGCCAGGGCAGGGCGCGGGAAAGCGCACTGATGAGCGCCATCGCGACTCTCATAGCGATCGCCTCCTTCCTCATCGGCTTGCCGTTTGGGCCCGCCGGTGTCGCAATGTCCTATGCGATCGGTGATGTCGCCCTGCGCACGCCGATCGCCCTATGGTTTGCCGGCCGGAAAGGTCTCGTCGATTTCCCCGCCCTCGTCGGCAACCTCATTCCGCACATCTTCGCGATGGCCTGCAGCGCTGCCGCACTGATCGGCTTCGCGAGAATCTGGCGATTCCAGTACGCTCACGAACTCCTCGGCGCAGTGGGGATTTCCTACACGGCCTACGCCCTCGTGCTGATGCTCTTCCCAGACAAGCGAAAACTGGCGGGAGCTTTCATGCGCGGGGCCGGCCGCATGATGATGAAGCCGCGTGCACCCGTGGCGACCCCAAAAGGAGCTGAAGCGAGATGAAGATCTGCGCCATCGGCCTGCGCGGCATCCCGGACGTCATGGGCGGGATAGAGACGCATTGCCAGCATCTCTATCCCAGCCTCGTGCGCCTCGACGACACGCTGGACGTCACAGTCATCGGCCGCAGCCCGTTCATCAAGTCGGGCCAGTTCGGCAAGATACGCGTCGTCAGTGTCTGGGCCCCGAAGCAGAAGGCGCTGGAAACGCTGATCCACACGCCGCTCGCCATCCTTTATGCGCGGCTCTTCCTGCATCCCGACGTAATTCACCTTCACGCCATCGGCCCCGGCTTCTTCGCGCCGCTCGCGCGCCTGCTCGGCTTCCGCGTGATCGCCACGCACCATGCCGCGGACTATGACCGTCCGAAGTGGGGCAAGTCCGGCAAATGGTTCCTCAAGGCTGGCGAACGCATGATCGCTATGTTCGCGAGCGACGTGATCTGCGTGTCCAGCACGATCGAGGCCGATCTCGGCAAGCGCTTCCCGTCGGCAAGGCCCCGCACCGTCACGATCCGCAATGGCGCTCCGCCCACCAAGGCGCCGGACCAGCCCGTCGCTGATCCCCTCGCAGCCCACGGGGTTACCTCCGGCGGCTACATCCTCGCCGTCGGCCGACTGGACTCCGTGAAGGGCTTCCACGATCTGGTGCGCGCCTATCAGCAGGCGAAGCCCAGGGGCCTGAAGCTCTTGATGGTCGGCGGCGCTGCGGAGGGCGATGCTTACGCAGCAAGGCTCAGGAAGTCCGCGTCAAGCGACATAATCTTTACCGGCGCCCTTGGCGCCGATCAGGTGCGCATTCTTTATCGCAACGCGGCCCTGTTCGTGCACCCGTCCTACATGGAAGGTTTCGCCATGGTCGTGCTCGAGGCCATCGAGGCCGATATCCCGATGCTGGTGACCAACATCCCGGCTCACATGGAAGCCAATCTCGACCCGCAGTCCTACTTCGCTCCTGGCGATGTCGACACGCTGGCGATGCATCTTGCATGGGATGATTTCTCGAACCTTCGCTGCTCGAAGCGCGCCGAGATTCTGAAGGAAAACGACTGGGACAGCATTGCGGCGCGCCACCGCGATATCATCGTCAAACGCGATCGCCGGCGGTCGAAGCTGCGCCCGCCGTCGCCGTCGCAGGGCGTGCACGCTTCGGGGCCCTAAGCGTCGGGCCGCCCGACAGCGCATCCGCAAACGCCTTCCAGTAGCGCTCGGCTATGGCTTCGATTCGGAAATCGGCCATGCGCTCCCTGGCCTTCGCGGAATAGTGTTTGCGTGTCTCGGGCTGGCTCATAAGCCGGATGCCCTTGGCCAATAGGTGCGGCGCCTTCACGGGAACCAGCACGCCATACTTGCCCTCGTAGACGCCTTCGAAGCCCACGCTTTCCACGTCGTCCAGGATTTCCGCCGGGCCAGAGGGGCAGTCGGTCGACACCACAGGCACACCAAGCACCATCGATTCCGCGATCGAATTCGGAAAGCCTTCGACGTGAGATGGCGAGACGAAGAAGTCCGCCCGCGCCACGATGGCGAAGGGGTTCTTCGCATAGCCCAGCAGGTGAACCTTGTCCTGCAGGCCCAGAGTCGCGATCATGGTGGACAGGCGCGCATGCTCCGCGCCTATGCCGAGTATGCAAAGGTCCTGCTCGGGTCTCACGCGCGCATATGCTTCGAGCAGATCGTCAAACCCCTTGCGCTTCACCAGCCGCCCGGCGCTTACGATGAAGCGCTCGGGCAACTGGAATTCTGGCATCGCCGTGCCGTCACGCACGATGCGCTCGAGGTCGTAAGGGTTGGGAATGCTGGTCGTTCGCTCCGGCCTGACGCCGAACTTCGCGACCACGTCTGATCGCACGCCCTCCGACACCGCAATCACGTGGTTCGCTTTCGGATAGGTGTAGCGGGGCAGGGCCTTGGCCGCGAGGCGCTTCAGGCCCTTGTGCTCCTCGTCCAGATGCGAGGTGAGATGCGAGCGTTCCGAGATGATGACGGGGACCTTGATCGCCCGCGCCGCAATCACCGCGGCGACGTTGGCGCGCACCAGGAAACTCACTACCAGATCCGGCCGGATCGCCTTCAGGATGCCGCCCAACTGCTTGAAGCTCGCCATCATGCCGTGCTTGCAGTCGAGCCGGTGCAGCTTCACGAAATCCGGCGGCGTACGGAACTCTGGCTCCCGGTCCAGCAGGATCAGGTGCGGCTCCCATGCATTCTGCGGCGTCTGGCGCATGAGATTGTCAAGCACGCGTTCGGCGCCGCCCGCTCCCAGCGAGTTGATCACGAACGCAATTCGTTTGCGCCCTGCCATCACCTGCCTGCCAGGTAGCCGGCCGGAACCGGCGTATCCGCACCGACCCAGAACGAGGCCGCACTGCGGTCGAAGGGATCCTTGGCCAGCTTGCTGATCCTGGCCTGGACGCCGTCCTCGATGGTGATCATCCATTCGGGAATGGTGTCGCTCAGCGCGTCGGCCTTGTCGCCCTTCTTGCCGAAGCGGCAGTTGAAGTAGTCCAGCTTTGCCGTCTCCTTGCCGCCGCCGAACCAGAAGCCGCCATGACCGGGCAGGGCGAGCACGATGGAATTGGCGAGCACCAGGCTTCCAGAACTCCACGTGCGCACGGGCCGGTGGCCAGAGGCTACGAAGGCTGCGTCCATCTGCACATCGCACTTGTTGTCGAGGCCGGATTCCTCCCCGCCGAGCAGGACTGCCTCGCGGATGTTGAGCCGCTTGTTGCCCTTCTCGATGGTAATCGCCTCGTTGTTGGCCTTCTTGTAGTCCTCGACCGGTCCTGCACCCTTGAGGTCGATCCAGGCGTTGCTAACCCACGTTTCTGCCTTGGTCGGAACCTTCTGGCCGAGGATCAGTCCGCTGCCGAAAATGTCCTGCGAGCGCCGTTTGCTGAACGAGAAATTCTTGACGAGCACGTCCTCGGTGCCATCGAGGGAAATTCCGTACTTTCGCTCTTGAACTGCGAAATTGAGGATGGCCGCTTTCCCGCCATCCAGCGCCAACCCACGGGCATTCTTGTCGGCCGGTCCGGCTGTCTCGGCTTCACGCACCTTGCCGTCGGCCAGACTGATCCGGTCCAGCAGCTTCTTTTCAAACGGAGTAAAGCCGGAAGGCCGGTATCCAGAGGCGCTGCGGGTTTTTGGCCCTGGCTGTGCAAACGCCGGGGAGAACGCCCCAGACATGGCGGCGCCAGCCGCAAGGCCTAATGTCAGTTGCCGCCGGTTCATCCCTGCCTCGCCCCTTGGCGCCACCCGCGGTATCTTCAACTAGGGCGATGGCTGCCCTTCGACCAGCTCCGCGCTTGAGCGCCGGATAGACCCGGTTCATGCTCCAATGCGATGGTCAACCTTCAAAACCAACTGCCCGTGATTGATGTCAAAGCCTTGCTGGCCCCTGATGAAAAATCGTGCGCGGGTGTTGCAGAAAAGATCGGGTCAGCCTGCCGCAACCTCGGCTTCTTCTATGCGTCGGGTCATGCCATTTCGCAGCAGACGCTGCGGGACCTCGAGCAAGCGTCCCGCACCTTCTTTGCCCTGCCTGAACACGAGAAGCAGAAAATCGCCATGTCCCGCGGCGGGCGAGCGTGGCGTGGATATTTTCCCCTCGGCGGCGAACTGACGTCGGGCAAGCCCGACATCAAGGAAGGCGTCTATTTCGGCGAGGAGCTCGGCCCGGATGATCCTCGCGTGAAGACGGGGTTGCCGTTGCATGGCTCCAATCTCTTTCCCGATGCGGTCCCTGAACTTGAAGCCGCTGTGATGACCTTCATGAGCGAAGCCACACGCTCAGCGCACGCCATCATGCAAGGCGTGGCGCTTAGCCTCGGCCTCGACGCGCAGTATTTCCGGCGAACTTACACGTCCAGTCCGACGACCCTGTTCCGCGTCTTCCACTATCCCGCGACGAACTCCGCCGACGATGGCTGGGGCGTCGGCGAACACACCGACTACGGCCTGCTGACGCTGCTGGCCCAGGACGAGAACGGCGGCCTGCAGGTCAAGACGCCAGATGGCTGGATCGAAGCTCCGCCCGTTCCCGGCACGCTGGTCTGCAATATCGGCGACATGCTCGACCGTCTCACCGGCGGCCTCTACCGGTCGACGCCGCATCGCGTCCACAACGCCAGCGGCCGCTCGCGCCTGTCCTTCCCCTTCTTCTTCGATCCCGGCTTCGACGCCCGCATCGTTCCGCTGCCTGGCCACGCCGCACCCGACGACAGCTCCGAGCGCTGGGACAAGGCCAACGTCCACGACTTCAGCGGAACCTATGGCGACTATTTGATGTCGAAAGTGTCCAGGGTCTTTCCCGATCTCGCGCGGCGCGTCACGTGAGCTGGCTGCGCCAGAACCTGGCGCTTCTTGCGAGACTCGCCGTCGCAGTCGTCTTCATCGGTATCGCACTCCACGTCCTGGCCAACGAGTTCTCGACGCTCTCCCTCGCGGACATCGCCGCGGGCCTTCGACTCATCGGCTGGCAGTCCGTTGGTCTTGCCCTGCTGGCTACTCTCACCGCCTACGCGGCCGTGGCGAGCTATGACGGCTTCGCGCTTTACTATGCCGGGAGAGGGTTGCTCTTCCGCCGCTCGGCCATGTCGTCAACCACCACCTACGCCATCTCGAACCTGCTGGGGTTTCCCGTCTTCACCGGCAACGCGCTTCGTCTCTGGTTGTTCGGGCACTGGGGCCTCGGCGCAACCGAAGTCGTCATTGCGGCCATGATCACCACGATCGTCTGCAACATCGTCCTCGCGATGATCGCAGGCGTCAGCCTCATCGCCGCGCCGGACGTGTTCGGCGCAATGATCCACATCAGCGCGCCCCTCACGCGCGCCATCGGCGCCGCCTTCCTGCTCGGCGCACTCGTGCTCACCGCCTTCGGCATAGCGGGGCCAAATCGCATCAAGCTGTGGAAATTCGAACACGCGCGCCCCGGCTTCGTGCTCATCCCGCATATGCTGCTGTGCGCCGTCGACTACGTCGCCACCGCCGCCGTGCTCTATGTGCTGCTCGGTGGAATGCTGGCGATGGACTTCATTCTGTTCGTCGCACTGTTCTCGACAGCGAAGACGATCGGCATCTTCAGCAATGTCCCGGGCGGACTGGGGGTCTTCGAGGCGATCGTGGCCAGCACGATGTCGAGCGTGCCGCCAGCTCAGCTCGCAGCCGCGCTGATCGCGTACCGCTGTATTTTTTACCTGGCGCCCTTCGCTGTTGCGACGGCCTTCGTCGCAGTCCATGGTCTCCATCGGGCTAGCAGGAGGACCTCTCCACGACAGCCATCGACCCCACACGAATAGAAGGCGGGGCGGCAGGGAAGGAACCAGACCACGACCGGTCCGTTTCCGCTCGCATGAGAGACAGCTCTGCGCCGCAGAAGCCGATACGTGCGTATTGCCCGCATGTCCCAGCTGATTTTGCGGCATTCATTCAATCGGATGAATTTCCATGCGTTGGCGCAAAGTCTGCCATGGCGCTCGATGCGCTTGTCGTGCACGAGGCCGGCGACTTTGCGTTACCTGACCATGACGCTGCGATTCATGTTGCTCTTTCCGTGTTCGGAAACCTGGCGACACCGCCAACAGCAGCATTGTCTTCCTTTGCCTGTCTGTTCAGGCACGGGCCGCGTCTCAGCGAAGACCAGTTCGAAGCCGCATTATGGGCAAGAGCCCAGGGGCTGCATGACATCGACGCCGCCAGCGGCGCCCCCTGGGCCGAAGGCGTCGCGCGCGAGCCCAACTCTCCGGACTTTTCCTTCAGCGTAGGCGGCGTCGCCTATTTCGTTGTCGGCCTTCACCCAGGCGCCTCCCGCGCCGCGCGCCGCTTCTGCCGCCCCGCCTTGATCTTCAATCCTCACGCCCAGTTCGAGCGCCTGCGCGCTGACGGCCGCTACTCCACCATGCAGGGCATCATCCGCGACCGGGAGATCGCCCGCAATGGCTCAATCAATCCGATGCTTGCGGACTTTGGATCGGGCAGGGAAGCCGCGCAATATTCCGGCCGCCAGGTTGGCGAAGGCTGGACCTGTCCCCTCAAGGTGAAGACGTGAAGACGCATGTCATCCCGCCACGCTCGGGCGCCTCGCTGAAACTGGCCATCGGCCAGGTGCTGACCGTGATAGATCCTGAAGGCGAGCAGTGCTCCGACCTCGTGGCCTACAACGCGCACGACATCGAGGAATACATCTCTTCAGGCCGCTCGATCGACTACGCCAGCCGCATTTTCCTCACGACCAATGACGTTCTCTATTCCAACCGATCCAACCCGATGCTCACCATCGTGCGCGACGAGGTCGGCCGGCACGACTTTTCACTGACGCCGTGCTCGCGCGAGATGTTCGTGAAGTTGTACGGCCCCGAGCACGAGCATCAGGGCTGCCAGGGCAATCTCGAACAGGCCCTCGCGCCCCACGGCGTGAAGCCTGACCGCATTCCAATCGCCTTCAACGTTTTCATGAATGTCGACGTTAGTTCGAAGACCGGCGAGATCAGGGTGCTGCCGCCGTTGAGCAAGCCCGGAGACTCCACGTCCTTCCGCGCCGAAATGGACCTCATCATCGGCCTGACCGCGTGCTCGGCCGGGCAGTCGAACAATTTCCGCTACAAACCCATCCACTACAGGGTCGAGTGATGGCAGACGGCAATCTTGTGGAAACAACGGGCCTGGGCGATCGCACGAAGACCGCCAGCCTCAACTGGTTGTCCGATCTCCAGTTCCATTGGGACGCGACGATCACTGTGCGCAAGACCGGCGTGAAGATCACGCTCAAGGACGTCACAGCAGGGGAACTCTCGAAATTCCTGGTCTATCTTGGCGTCCTGCTGGTGCAGGCCGCCGCAGTTCGCCTTTCCGGACGCAAGCGCTACAGGGTCATGTTCACCCCCGACCGGCCGCGCCCCTGGTATGTCGTCTGGTCCGCCGCCGCGCTTGCGGGGGTTAAGTTCGTCGAGGACGAACGCCAGGCCGACGTAGTCTTCTGGTTCGAGGACGTGACCCAAGGCATCGCCCCTCGCGCCGGCCGCCACCGGGTCCTCAATTCCGGGATCACCGACATATCCAAGACCCATGTCGCCAGGAGGTTCGGCCAGGTTGCCGGCTACGATCTCGCCGTTGACCCTGCCGCCTACCACGGGGAAGCCGTCGAAAAGAACGAGCTGAACGGCAAGCATGACGGCCGGCTCATCCAGTGTCCCACCCCTCCGCAGCCGGGCCGCTCCTACCAGCGCTTCATCGACTCGTCCGACGGGATCACGGCCTTCGACTACCGCACCACCATCATCAACCGGCGCCCGCATTTTGTGCTGGTGAAAACCAAGCCTGCCGGCGACCGGTTCTCCATTCACAACGTCACGGTGACATTCCACGATCTCGACTCGGTCTATTCCCCTTCCGAAGTCGACCTCCTCACCCGTTTTGCAGAGGAGATGCAGCTCGACTGGGGCGCCTTCGACGTGCTGCGCGACCGCGCCTCCGGCCGCATCTATGTCGTGGACGTCAACAAGACTGACACGGGCCCCGCTGTCGATCTCTCCTTCCGCTGCCGCGAGAAGCTCAAGCACGCCATTTCAAAGGCGTTTTTCGAGATGGTAAGCGAGCGCGCAACACCGCGCTGAAATCGCTTTCCCTGTACGTGAATTCACGGGAACTCGCACTGCCAATGCGCGTAAATAGCGGCGGTGAGGGAGTGGGTGGCATGACAATCAGAAATCACTTTGCAGACGTATTGATGCCGTTGGCTGGCGCTGGCCTGTTGTTAGTTGCAGCTTTCATGATGATCGCGCCCTTTGTGGTGTCGCTGGTCACGAATTTCGGCCGCCGTGAGGTCGTGATCGCAAACCGTCACGCAAACCGTCGCCGGATGCTCGCTGCTCCGCGCGCGCACTCTCGGGTTTCCTGAGATTTTGACCCAGCGTCATACTTGAACGCGTCCAAGTCGAGGCGCAGTCTGAGTGCGCCCGGGCCATGGGTACGGCCCTCTAGGCGCTTTCTACCGTGTCCTCCAGGACCGGCCCGCGGCCCTTCACCCCATGTCGTGAAGGACAAAGACAATGAGCGGAGGAAAGGCGGCGACCGTACGAGCGGTCGCCCTTAGCGGACCCTGCGGCGCCGGCAAGACAAGCCTGCTTGAAGCGATGCTCCACGCATCCGGCGCCGTGCAGCGAAAAGGATCAGTGTCTTCAGGAACGTCGGTCGGCGACGGCAGCGAGGAAGCGAGGGCGCGCGGGCTCTCCACCGAACTCAACGTCGCCGGTTTCACCTACATGGACGACCGCTATGTCGTCCTCGATTGCCCCGGCTCGGTAGACTTCGCCAGCGAAGCGGACGCCATCCTGCCGGCCGTCGACCTCACCATCATCGTTGCCGATCCCGATCCGGACCGCGCGGGCCTTCTCCAGCCGCTGCTCCGCCGCCTGGACGAGCTACAGGCGCCTCACTGCATCTTTATCAATAAAATAGACAAGGCTCGCGGACGCGTGCGCGACATGGTCGCCGCAATCCAGCCGTTTAGTCTCGAGCCGCTCGTCGCCCGCCAGATCCCGATCTGGAACGGCTCAGGGGCCCTCGGCTACATCGACCTCGCGATGGAGCGCGCCTACGCCTACGAGTCCGGCAAGCCGTCCACGATGATCCAGATCCCGGAGGCCGAACGCTCACGCGAGGTCGAGGCGCGCTATCGCATGCTCGAACAGATGGCTGATTTCGACGACCGGCTGATGGAAGAGCTGATCAACGAGCACGAGCCCGAGCGCGACCTCGTGATGTCCGACCTCGCCAGCGAAATGGCGAAGGTCCAGATCGTGCCGGTCTTTCTGGGATCAGCCGAAAACGGCTCCGGCGTGCGCCGCCTGCTCAAAGCGCTCCGCCACGAGATGCCCGTCCTGAAGACCGCCGCCGACCGTCTCGGCGCCGAGGGCCGCTGCGCGGCCGTGCTCAAGACGCGCCACGCCGGCCAGGCCGGCCGCCAGACGCTTGTGCGCGTGATGTCGGGCGCGATCAGCGATGGCGAAGCCGTCACGCTGCCCGATGGCTCGACCGAACGCATCGCCGGCGTCTTTTCCGTGCAGGGCGAGGCGCAGATCAAGCTCGACAAGGGCGTGGCGGGCGACATTGTCTGCCTCGGGCGCCTCGAAAGGGCAAAGCGCGGCGATCTTCTTTCCGCCGACGGCGTCGCGCGCACCAGCAAGATTCCAAAAGTCGGCCGGCCGGCCGTCTATTCGCTCGCCGTAGAGACCCAGAACCGCGCCGATGACGTGAAGCTCGCCTCCGCCATGGCCAGGCTGGTCGACGAAGACGGCGCGCTCGAATTCGGTCCCGATCCGGTTACCCGCGAATTCCGCCTCAACGGCCAGGGCGAGATGCACCTGCGTGTCGCCCTCGACAGGCTCAAGCGCAAGTTCGGCGTCAGCGTGCACTCTCGCAAGCCCGAGACCGCCTATCGCGAAACCATCCGCTCCTCCTCCACCCAGCGCGGCAAGCACAAGAAGCAGTCCGGCGGCCACGGCCAGTTCGGCGACGTCGTGATGGAGATTCGCCCCGGGCAGCGCGGCGCCGGCATGAAGTTCGACCAGAAGATCCACGGCGGCGTCGTGCCCAAGCAATATTTCGGCGCGGTGGAAGACGGCGTCCGTGATGCGCTGATGAAGGGGCCGCTCGGCTTCCCTGTGGTCGATGTGGAAGTCACGTTGCTCGATGGATCCTATCACGCCGTCGACTCCTCCGAGATCGCCTTCCGCACCGCCGGCCGTATCGGCGTCAGCCAGGCGCTGCCGGAATGCAGCCCGATCCTGCTCGAGCCCGTGCACACCGTCACGATCCACACGCCGACGGACCAGATGGCGCGCATCACCGCGCTTATCCCGATGCGGCGCGGCCAGATCCTCGGCTTCGAGCCGCGCGACAAATGGCTTGGATGGGACTCGATCCGCGCCTATGTGCCGGAAGACGAACTCCACGACCTGATCATCGAGATCCGGTCGGCCACGCAGGGCCTCGGCGAGCTCGAATTTGCCTTCGATCACATGGCCGAAGTCACCGGCAAGGCGTTCTCGAAGGCGGTCGAGACGCGGCAGGGCGTTGCCGCGAAGTAACGGCCTTGCGGGTTGCCTTGCGGCCTGCTCTTTCCGATGAAGGGGCGGGGCGCAAGGAGAGACGTATGAACAGACGCGAGCTTCTTGCGGGCGCAACCACCCTGGCGATCGCCGGCTGTAGCCCGCAGCAGCAGGGCGGAGCGCAGGTCGCAGCAAAGCCCGCAGCTCTTGCGCCGCCAACCGGCGATCCCTTCACCGGCGCCAGGCTCATGGCCGACGTTGAGTCCTATGTGGGCTTCGGCACGCATCGCACCGGCAGCGCCGGCGACATCGCCACGTCCGACTTCGTGGCCCGGCGCTGGAAATCGCTCGGCTACGAGATCGAGCAGACGGAATTCCCCACGCCCAACGCCGACACCACGCTCGCTCGCCTCGAAGCCGGAGGCCAGGCGCTCGACGGATTCGCGCAACCTCCGCTGTCCTTCACGCCCGGCGCGGGCATCGCCGCCCAGCTTGTTTCCTGGAATCCGAAGTCCGCCTCCGACGTCTCCGGCAAGATCGCCGTCGTTCACATCCCGCGCGCGCCCGGCGCCCCCGTCCCGCAGGCGCAGTACCGCGACGCCTATTCCCGCTGTGGTCTCGCCAACGCGGCAGGCGTCCTTGCGATCGCCTCGACCCCCACCGGCGACCCCATCGCCATCAACACGCCCGCCGAGATGGAATTTGCCACGCCCGTGCTGGTGCTCGGCGAAAAGCACAAGGCCGCCATCGACGCCGCCATCGCCTCGAAACAGCCGGCACGGCTCACGATCAACGGGCCGGGCGGATTCCGGAACGGCAAGAACACCATCGCCCGCCGCGGCGTCACCGGCCCGTGGATCATCGTCTCCACGCCCCAGAGCGGCTGGTTCACCTGCGGCGGCGAGCGCGGCCCCGGCGTCGCCATGTCGCTGGCGCTGTCGCAATGGGCGGCCGAGAAGAATTTCCCCGTCCGCTTCCTGTTCATCGCCACGTCGGGTCACGAATGGACCGACGCCGGCGCCCATATCTTCCACCAGATGCAGGCCCCCGAGCCCAAGGACACCGCCCTCTGGTTCCATCTCGGCGCCAGCTTCGGCGCGCGCGCCTACCAGGAACCTGGCCTGCAGCCGCTGGAGACGCCCAATCTCTCGCGCACCTTGATGCTCACGGAAGATCTTCGCGCCAGCGCCGAAGCCGCCTTCGCCGGCCAGCCCGTGATCGAAAAGCCTCTCCCCGCCAACGCCGCGACGGCGCTGGGCGAATACAGGCTGGTGGTGGAAGAAGGCTATCCCACCTCGGCGGGTTTCTGGGGCTTCAACGCCCACTTCCACACCCCTGGAGACGGCGCCGCCTCGACCACGGGCGCCATCATGGAGCCGATCGTCCGCGCCGTCGCAAAGGTGATCGAGGAGCGGATCGCGAAGCTGTAGCTACTCCGCCGCTTTCAGCGTCGGCGTCTCAGGCGTCCATTTCAGCCGCGGCGACCTTGCCGCCCGTGTCTCGTCGAGGCGCTTCACGGGCGCCAGATGCGGCGCTGACTTGAGCGATGGATCCTTTTCCGCTGCCCGGCGCGCGATCGAGGCCAGCGCATCGCAGAACCGGTCCAGCTCCGCCTTGGACTCGGTCTCGGTCGGCTCGATCAGCATTGCGCCATGGACGACCAGCGGGAAGTACATCGTCATTGGATGATACCCCTCGTCGATCAGGCCCTTGGCGATGTCGATCGTCTCGACGCCGGTGTCCTTCAGGAACGCATCCGAGAACAGCGCCTCGTGCATGCAGTATCCCGGGAAGGCCGGGCTCATCGCGCCCTTCAGCCGCGCGAGGATATAGTTGGCGTTCAGCACCGCATCCTCCGCCACCTGCCGCAGCCCGTCCGCGCCGTGGCTGAGCATGTAGGTCAGCGCCCGCGTGAACATGCCCATCTGCCCATGGAAGGCGCACATGCGGCCGAAGGACTCCTTCGCCTCGCTGTGATGCTCCACGAATCGCAACCCATCCGCCGTCTTGACGATGAACGGCACGGGTGCGTAGGGCGCGAGAGCCTTGGAGAGAACCGTCGGCCCCGACCCGGGCCCCCCACCGCCATGCGGCGTCGAGAACGTCTTGTGCAGGTTGATGTGCATCGCATCGATGCCCAGGTCCCCGGGCCGCACGCGTCCGACGATGGCGTTGAAGTTCGCTCCATCGCAGTAGAAGTATCCCCCCGCCGCGTGGATCAGCCTGGCGATCTCGACGATGTCGCGCTCGAACAGCCCGCAGGTATTGGGGTTGGTCAGCATGACGCCGGCGATGTCGGATGAATCCTTCAGCTTGCCCTTCAGGTCTTCCAGGTCGACCCGGCCATCCGGCGCGGCGTTGATCTCGTCGATCACGAAGCCGCACTGCGCTGCTGTCGCGGGATTGGTGCCGTGCGCGGAGACCGGAACCAGCACGCGCTTGCGGTTCGGCTCGCCCCTCGCGTGGAGCGCCGCGCGGATCGCCAACATGCCGCAGAGTTCGCCGTGTGCGCCCGCCTTTGGGCTCATCGCGACGGCCGGCATGTTGGTCAGCGTCATCAACCAGTGCGCCAGCTCCTCGATCACTTCGAGCGCGCCCTGTACCGTCGACTGCGGCTGCATCGGATGCACATCCGCAAACCCCGGCAGCCGCGCCATCTTCTCGTTCAGTCGCGGATTGTGCTTCATCGTGCACGAGCCGAGCGGAAAGAGACCAAGATCGATCGCATAGTTCTTCTGGCTCAGCCGCACATAGTGGCGCATAGCCTCCGGCTCCGAGAGCCCGGGCAGCCCCGTGCCCGCCGCGCGCGTCACGCCGCCGAGACGGTCCTTGCCGCTCTTGGGGGCCGGAAGATCAACGCCCGTCTTCTGCATCGATCCAATCTCGAAAATCAGTCCTTCGGCCTGCAGCAAGCCCTTGGAGCCCGAAACCGTCTCGGCCGCAGATCCGCCGCTCGCGCTGATGGAAGTAGGACGTCCCGTCGAATTCATGGTCATTTCAACACCTCCGCCAGCGCCTTCGCGTAGGCGGCAGTATCTTCGGGCATCGTGCACTCCGTCGCCGCCGCCGACGACATTGTCCATCCCCACTTCGGGGAACAGCCGCGAGGCGCGCACGCCGCCGATCACGTCATGTTTCTCCAGCGCCGCGAGCACCTGATCTGCAGGCTTGGGCGTCTCGAAAGCGATCTCGTTGAAATAGCGCGGCGTCAGCACTTTCACGCCCTTCACCCCACTCAATGCATCCGCCAGGGCGCACGCCGCCTCATGGTTCAGACGCGCAAGCTGCGTCAGCCCCTTGTCGCCGAGCAGCGTCATGTGCGCCGTGAAGGCCAGCATGCAGAGGCCGGAGTTGGTGCAGATATTGCTCGTCGCCTTGTCGCGCCGGATGTGCTGTTCGCGCGTCGACAGCGTCAGCACGTAGCCGCGCCGCCCGTCCGCATCGACCGTCTCGCCGCACAGCCGCCCCGGCATCTGCCGCATGTACTTCGACCTGCACGTGAACAACCCCACATACGGCCCGCCAAACCCCAGCGGCACGCCGATCGACTGGCCTTCGCCCACCGCGATGTCCGCGCCCATCTCGCCGGGCGGCTTCACCAGCCCCAGCGCCACCACTTCCGTGAACACGCTCACCAGCAGCGCGCCCTTCGCATGCGCCGCATCCGCCACCGGCGTCAGGTCCGTCACCGTCCCGAACACGTTCGGCGACTGCGCCACCACGCACGCCACCGCATCGCTCACCTCGCGCACCACCTCCATCTCGCCATCCACCGCAGGCGGCATCTGCACCACCGTGATCCCCGCCGCCTCGCACAGGGTACGCGTCGTATCGGCATAGTGGGGATGCAGGCCGCCCGAGAGCACGACCGTCGACCGTTTGGTCACCCGGCAGGCCATCACCGCCGCTTCGGCGCAGGCGGTCGAGCCGTCATACATGGAGGCGTTCGCCACTTCCATTCCGGTCAGCGCCGCAACCTGCGTCTGGAATTCGAACATCGTCTGCAGCGTGCCCTGCGCGATCTCGGGCTGGTAGGGCGTGTAGGTCGTCAGGAATTCGGAGCGCTGGATGATATGGTCCACGCTCGCCGGAATGTGGTGCTTGTACGCCCCGCACCCAACAAAGAACCTTCCTTCCGAAGCCGTGCGGTTCCTGGCCGCCAGCTTCGTCATGTGGCGCTCCACCGCCAGCTCGCCCTGGTGGTTCGGCAGCCCGGCGATCGGCGCCTTCAGGCGAGCCGAAGCCGGCACGTCGCCATAGAAATCATCGACCGACCTGGCGCCGATCGTCTTCAGCATCGCGGACCTGTCGTCCGCCGTGAGGGGGAGGTAGCGCATCTGTCTCTAGCCTTGTGCCGCGCAGAACGAGTCATAGGCGGCCTTGTCCATCAGGCCCGAAAGCTCGCCCCGGTTGGCCAGCTTCAGTTTCACGAACCAGCCCTCTCCTTCGGGATCGGCGTTCACCTTCGCCGGATCGTCCACGATCGAGCCGTTGGCGCCGGTCACTTCGCCACTGATCGGGCAATAGACAGGCGAGGCGGCCTTGACGGATTCAACCGTCGCCAGCTCGTCTTCCTTCTTCATCTTCCTGCCGACGTCCGGCAGTTCGACAAACACGACATCGCCCAGCTTCTCGGCCGCGAACGCCGTGATGCCGACGGTGCCGATGTCACCCTCCACTCGGATCCATTCATGCTCGTTGGTGTACCAGGTCGTCATGAGATCCTCTCAGCGTTTGTACTTGTGCGGAACGAAGGGCAGGGCGGCGACTTCGGCATCGAGCGCCTTGCCCCTCACGATCAGTTTCAGCGGCGCGCCCACCTTGGCGTGGCTCGCCTCGACATAGCCCTGCGCCACCGGTCCGTTCACCGTCGGCCCGAAGCCGCCCGAAGTGATGACGCCGATCGCCACGCCATCGGCGCTCTGCACTTCCGTGCCTTCGCGCGCCGGCGCCCGGCCCAGCGGCCTGATGCCGACGCGCCTGGCGGGAGCGCCTTCCTTCAGTTCCTTGAGGATGCGCTGCGCCCCGGGGAAATCCCCGCGCTCGCGCCGCGCCTTGGAGATCATCCACGCCAGCGAAGCCTGCACCGGCGTCTTGGATGCATCGATGTCATGGCCGTAGAGGCACATCCCGCCTTCCAGGCGCAGCGAGTCCCGCGCGCCGAGGCCGATCGGTTTCACCCGCGCATCCGACAGGAGCTTTTCCGAAAACGCCGTCGCATGCTCGGCGCCGACCAGGATCTCGAACCCGTCCTCGCCGGTATAGCCGCAGCGCGCCACCGCCATGCGTCCGAACTCCGGATGCACGATGCGCGTGAACATCATGAAGGTGAGTGTCTCGATCCCCGGGAGGATCGGCGCCAGCACGGCCTCGGCTTCAGGCCCCTGAAGGGCGATCAGCGCGCGGTTGTCGGCGCGCTTCAGCTCGGCTTCGGCGCCGGCGGCTTCCTGGATCAGCCGGAAGTCGTTCTCCTTCGTCCCGGCATTGACGATGATGTAGAGCATGCCCTGCGCATCTGGCGCTCCGGCGCGGCCGATCATCAGGTCGTCGATGATCCCGCCTTCCCTGTTGAGCAGCACCGTGAGTTGCAGCTTGCCCGGCGGCAGCGAGGCGATGTCCGACGGGACCAGCTTCTCGACGATCGCCGACACCTTGCGATGCGCTTCATCACCTCCGCCAAGCTCGGGCAGAACCAGGAAGCTCGGCCCCATATGGCTCACATCGAACAGCCCTGCGTGCGCGCGCGTCCACGCATGCTCGGCCATGATGCCGTCGGGATACTGCACCGGCATGTCATAGCCGCCGAACCCGACCATGCGCCCGCCCAGCCTGACGTGCAGCGCATGCAGCGGCGTGGTCTTCAGGGGAATGTTCGAGGCTTCCGCCATTTTGTCTCCGACAGGTGCATGTGCTCGCTTTCGCGATCCACGCCCCCGCTGTCGGATATGCCTGAGAGATTCACGCCCCGCTGTGCAGGGTGCTTACTCCGTCGGCGGCGAAGCTCGCGCTTCGCGCTTTCCAGCGTTGTCGTCCCTCCCGCGGCCCTTTTGCCTGAGCGTTTCCGGGGCGGTTGCGCCTTCGGCGGCTGCCCAAATTCCTTCAAAGAAGGGGTGCAGCTCTCTCCCGCGGGGTTCGATCGACTGGCCGTCTCCTCGCGCCTCCCGGCGGAAAAAGACGTCGAGGCCATCTGCCTTGAGGACGCCGCACAGGTCAAGGACGGCCAGTGGTAAGGATGGGGATAGACCGGATTTGCCCGGCCTGTGAGCCCGCCCGCACGGTTCGGCAGGCGTTCGCTGCGCTCAGGTGTCTCCCTGAGGGCAGCGTGGGAATGGTGATCCCGGGCTCAGAGACCCTTCAGCCACTCGATCAGGATCCTGTTCGTCTCTTCCGGCTTCTCATGCTGGTTCCAGTGGCCCGCGCCCGGAATGATGTGGAAGCCGCGCAGGTCGTCGAAATGCAAGCGCATGCGCTCCTCGACATTCTGGCCGAACATGCGGATGCCCATGTCGCGCTCGCCGCTCATGAACAGCGCGGGCTGGCTGATCTTCTTGCCGGCATAGGCCGACGAACGCGCAAAATCGCGGTGGAAGTTGCGGTAGCGGTTGAGCGGCCCGCGGAAGCCCGAACCTTCGAACTCCTTCACCAGATAGTCGAGTTCGTCGTCCGGCAGCCAGGCCGGGAATGTCCCCGGATCGGCCATGCCCTGCAGGAAGGGCTCGCCATGCTTCTTGCCGATGGGCCAGCCGCCCTGCGGAGCATCGCCCGACCAAGTGTAGTAGATGCGCCGGATGCTGTCGCGGACATCGGCTTCGAGTTCAGCCTCTGCGACGCCCTCGTCCTGGAAATAGACCATGTAGAAGAACAGGCCGTTCTCGGTGAACATCTTGCGCGCGATGTCGATCATCGGCGCCGAGCCATGTCCCATGTGCGGGATCGACATGCCCGCCACCGCCGTGAAGCGTTTCGCATCGGTGAGGGCAGCAGCCCACACGATCGGCGCGCCCCAGTCGCGCCCGACCAGGATCGCCTTGCCGCCGCCCAGCTCGTCCGCCACCGCCTGCAGGTCGCCCACCATCGACGCCATGTCGTAGGCCTCGACCGCATGCGGCCTGTCCGACCCGCCATAGCCGCGCACGTCGATGGCGGCTGCAGTGAACCCCGCTTTGGCGATCGGCGCTATCTGGCGCCGCCACACCGCCCAGCTCTCCGGAAATCCGTGCACCAGGATGACCAGCGGGCCCTTGCCCTCCACGGCAACCCGGATCGAACAGTCGCCGGACTTTACGTACCGGAAGTCATGGGCCATATAAGAGGCTCCTTACGGCGACCGTATGTATCGGTTGCGCGAACGAGGATGCACCCCGGGCAACCGGCCATCCTCACCTTAACCAGGCTGGCGCCCGCAGGCCATGGCTATCCATGGCCCGCAGGTTTCCAGCCGAGGCTGCGCAACCTTCGGCGACCGGGGAATCCCCTCTCAACCTGATTGCGTCCAGCCTTGTGTGCCATGTCCCTCGCTCCGATGCGTTCGGGCAGGGCGTTTTTGGAGGGACTGCAATGTTCCTGACCATGATGAAGGGCAAGCTCCACCGGGCTGCCGTAACCCAGTGCGACCTTCACTATGAAGGCTCGTGCTCCATCGACATGGATCTGCTGGAGCAGGCCAACATCCTGCCGAACGAGCAGATCGACATCTGGAACATCAGCAACGGCGCGCGGATCACCACCTACGCCATCGAGGCGCCGCGCGGTTCGAAGACCATCGGCGTCAACGGCGCCGCCGCTCGCTACTTCCAGGTCGGCGACCGCGTCATCATTGCAAGCTGGGCCCAGATGCACCAAGACGCTGCCAGGCAGCACGCGCCGGCCGTGGTGAAGCTCAATGACAGAAACGAGGTCGTGACGGGGATCGCGTGAGAAGAAGGGAGCAGGGCCTGGGGAATTTGGAGTAGCGCGAACGCGCCTGCCCCCCGACTACTCCCTACTCACCATTCCCTATTCCCGGTGGCGTAGCGCGCCTACTTCGCCAGCTCGAACGTCACGCTCACCGTCTGCGTCAGCGACACCTCGCCCGCAGCCACCGGCGTCGATTGCGCCGCGTCTGCCACCTGCATGCGCATCATCATCGGCACGGGCTGCGGAGAATAGTCGTTCTCCACCACCGTCACGATGCGCTTCACCTTGTAGCCCACCGCCTGGGCGTAGAGCTCGGCCCTCTTGGCGGCGTCCTTGATGGCCTCGACGCGCGCGGTATCCTGGAACTGCTCGGGCTTGTCGATGCCGAACGAGATGCCGTTGATGGTGTTGCCGCCAGCCTTGACGATGGCGTCCAGCGCCTTGCCGAGGTTCTTCAGGTCCCGCACCTTGATCGTGATCTGGTTCGAGGCGGTGTAGCCCCGCAGGCGCGGCCGCTGGTTCGGCGGATAGTCATAGACCGGGTTGAGCGACAGGTTGCTCGTCTGCATGTCGCGGTCGGCGACGCCGGAGGCCTTGACCGCATTGAACACGCCGTTCATCCGCTCGGCCTGTTGCGTCATCGCGATCGTCGCCGTCTCGGCTTCCACCTGCACGCCGACGCTGATCATCGCGATGTCGGGCGCGTGATCCACCGTGCCCTTGCCGGTTAGCGTGATCGTGGTTTCCGGCTGGATCGTGCTCTGCGGCGGCATGTGCATCATCCCGCCCGAGGGCGGCGACTGGGCCGCGGCCATCGGCGCGCTGGCGCACCCGGCCATCGCCGAGGCGGCAAGGAAAGCAGCGGCTGCACGTTTCATCTTCAGGACCTTTCAAAAGTGCGCCCGGTTGGGGAGCGGCCTATGGGAGACTGAGGGCGCGCGCAAGTCTCTGAATTCGCCGTTGAAATAGGGCGGGTTCGTGGCGCGTCCACCGCGATCTGGCGGCGGGATGTGGCGAGGTGGAAGCGCGCGGCCAGGGTGGCGCAAAGAGCACGCAGGGCCTGGGACAGAGCATGGCCGGCGTGCTTGTCGCTTGTCGCACGGGTTGCGCTGAACAGCGCCGCTGCGCCGCGCCGAAGCGATCCCGTTGGCTAGGCGAACATGTCGAACGGCTTGAAGCTGCCGTTGAGCATGTCGGGCGTCGCCTTCTGCTTCAGCCAGCCTTCGACCATGGTCGCATAGACGCGGCGGAAGTCCGTGGTGAATACGAGGTTGTCCCCGGCGTCGAGCTTGGTGAGGCTCGGGAGGTCGCCATAGTGCCCGCCCTTGACCTTCTTGCCGGCGACGAACATCACATTGGCCGCGCCATGGTCTGTGCCGAGGCTGGTGTTCTCCGGCACGCGCCGCCCGAACTCCGAGAAGATCATCAAGGTCACATCATCGGCCCGCCCGAGCCGCTCCATGTCCTGCATGAAGCCCGACACGGCGTCGGACGTGTAGGTCAGGAGCCGGCCATGCAGGTCGTTCTGGGTGACATGCGTGTCGAACGCGTTGTTGGCGTAGGAAGTATAGTAGAGCCGCGCTGGCAGCCCGGCGCTGATCATGGCGGCTACCCGACGCAGGCCAAGATCTGCAATGCCGTAGTCGATGGGCGAGCGGTAGCCGGCCCACGCCTTGCGCACCAGGGCGGACGATTCATTGGCGCTCCTGGCGATGTCGAGCAGGTAGCGGCGCGAAGCGTTCGTCACCTTGCCGGGATCAGACAAGGTCGCCAGCGCTTCCTTCTCCTCGAAGAACATCTCGCGCGTGAAGTTGTCGGGATTGTTGAACACGACCGGCACGTGCTTGTGGGCGCGCACCGCCAGAGACTGGTTCGCGCCGATATTGATCAGGAAGTTCGCAGGCGCTGTCGGCGCCATCGCGTCCGCCAGCCGCCCGACCCAGCCGAACTGTTCGCCGCTGTTCGGCGCGGCGGTGTGCCAGTAGGCCATCGACGTGAAGTGCGAGAAAGAGGGGTCGGCATAGCCGCAGCCGTGGACAATCGCGAGCTTGCCGTCCTTGAACAGGCGCTCCATCCCGACCATGCCGGCGTTGAGCCCGAAATGATCGTCGATCTTGCGCAGCCGCTCCTTGCGGATGCCGATCTGCGGACGATGGCGGTAGTAGGCGTCGTCGCCATAGGGCACGACGGTGTTGAGCCCGTCATTGCCGCCGGAGAGTTCCAGCACGACAAGGATGCGCTCCTTCGAGCCTTGCGCCGCCTGTGCCAGCGCCGAAGGACCGAACGTCACTGAAGGGCCGGCAAGGCCCGCCGCAACGCCCGCGCGCAGCAGGCTGCGCCTCGTCGAATCGAAACATCTGTCTTCAATCATCGCCGTCAATCCAGCTGGTATTCCGGAAGGCTCATGATCAGGTGCGTCAGCATCCTCAGTGAATCTTCCATGTATGTGTCGGCCGCCTTGATGTCGGTTGCGCCAAGATCCCCGTCGAGGAACCTGATCAGTCTCGCGCGCGAGTCCGCGCCGGGCTGCACGTGCATGAAGCGGTCAAGGAAATAGTCGACCACCTCGGACGTCGTGCGCAGGCCCTTCGCGCGCACCATGGCGCTGAGATCGAGCTGCGCCGTGTCGCGCGGGATGGCCTTGACCCGCTGGATCGCCATCTGCCAGCCGCGATAGCTGGCGTAGCGCGTGTTGAAATCCTCATCCCGGTCGGCGGCCATGTTGGATTCAGCGACCACGACGCCCTCGGCCTGGCTCGTCGCCGCCGTGATGTCCGCCCCTTCCCGGATACGCGTCGACACCTGCCGGATGTCGGGAGCGAAGTTGTAGCGGTCCGGGGGGATGAAGTTGATGTCCGGGAACAGCACGTCGCGGGCGAAGTTGCCGCGCTCCAGCAACAGGCCCGGCGTGATCCAGCTCCGGCCTTGCGCCCAGCCGGCGACGGTCGGCGGGGCAAACAGTCTCTGGCCCAGCGCGCCGGTCGCCGCGTTGAAGTCGGGCACGCCTGGCACGGCCTTCAGGCCGAGCTTCTTGTACGTCGATATCGCCAGTTCGACCGGACCCTGGATCTGCGCGCCGGCGGAGGAGGGGCTGTAGAAATCCCGCGACAGGAAAACCGTCTCCAGGAACGGCGCGATCTCGTAGCGGTTCTTGCGCAGCACGTCGCCCAGCTTCGCCTGCAGTTTCGGATCGAGGTCCTCGCGCACGAAGAAGCGATAGAGCTTGCCCGCCATGTAGTTGGCCGTGACCGGCTGTTCCATGATGATGTCGATGATCTGCACGCCATCGAAATTCCCGCTGCGGCCGAGGAAAGTCTTCTGTCCATTGTCGTGCTGGTCGGCATTGATGACGAATTTCGTGTCGACAGAGTTCCACCCGGTGAATGCCCGCGCCGCCTCGCGCACATCCTTCTCGGAGTAGTTGCCGACGCCCATGGTGAAGAGTTCCATGATCTCCCGGGCGAAGTTCTCGTTGGGCGCGCCTTTGACGTTCTTTCCGGCGTCGAGGAAAGTCAGCATCGACGGGTCCTGGGCCACCGCCACGGTGAGGTCGCGGAAACTTCCCGTTCCCTTGCTCTGGAACAGCTCGAGCTGGATCAGCAGCTTGCGGTAGTCGCGCACCTTGTCTTCGTTGTTGGCGAAGTGGCCGTGCCAGAACAGCGCCATCTTCTCCTGCAATGGCGCGTTGCTCGTCAGCATGCGGTTCGCCCACCAGTAGCCGACGCGGCCCGTCTCGAGCGCGCTCGCGCGCAGCCAGTAGAAGAACGTGTTGGCGACCGGCTGGACGCGCCGGTTGCCGGCCGGCTTCACCTTCACGCCCATCGACTCGCCGGTCTTCTCCGCGCGTTCGGTCGCTGCGGGGCGGCTTTCGGGGAAGGGCTCCAGGCCTGGGTCGTGAATGCCCGAATGATCGAACGGCTTGAGGTGGCTGTTCTCCGCCGTCTCGAAATGGACGAGGCTGCGCACGGCCTCCGTCGGGCTCATGGCGGCGAGCCGCGCGATGTCCTCCGGCGTGCCGCCGAAGCCGGCGCGCGCGAGCAGATGCGCGGCCTTGTCGGCGTTCCAGTCCTTCGCCGACACTGGGGTCAGGTCATTGCGCCACGCATCTGGAGCAGCGGACTGCGCGGCAGCCGTGGGAGTAACCGCCGCGAGCAGGAAAGTCGCCCACGCGGCAAAGACATGAACCAGCATCCGGCGCATCGGGACATGACCTCGGGATCAACAAGTCCGCAGGCTTGCGGACCGGACTGTCGCATCTTTGGCGCTGCAGGCAAACAGCCCGGCAATCCAGCCCGCGCCCTGCAGGCGTCCCGCCGGGCCGGCGCCACAGGCGCAGCAATCAAATCAAGGAGAGAACGCTGTGATCAGCGTGGATCCTTGGCGTAGTAGTTCAGCGCGTTGCTCTTGCCCTGGCTGTCATAAAGTCGCGCGCCGGCCAGCATGTGAGGCAGGGAGTAGTTGCCCTCATGGCAGGCATATTCGTAGATCGCTCCCTGCGCCGGGCGCATCGGGATCTCTGCGCGCCAAGGCTTGGTGAAGGCGACGGGCTCCTCGACCTGGAATTCGTAGATGATCTCGTCCGCGGCGGTTCGCGTGAAGCGCTCCGTGATTTTCGGATTCTGGCCAAGGTAGATCGACGCGGCGCCCGTGGGTCGCAGGGTATTGCGCTGGTCGATGTTGATGGTCTCGACCACCAGAGTGTCGCCCTCCCACCGGCCGACTGAATCGCCCATCCAGTGGTTGATCGCTTCTGGTCCATGCTTGGCGCGCAGCGGGATGATCCGCGCATCGTGATTCATCTCGACGAGGATCATCACGTATCCGGGCGTCTGCACGATCTGGTAGTTGTTGTTGTACATCACGTTCAGCATCGGCGGCCCGCCCGTCGATCCGAAGCCCACGATGCAGCGGTCGGCCGGCGTGCGTCCCTCCGGGCCGGAAAAGTCAGCGTCGGCGCCCGAGTGCAACTTCTCGAATATCTTCCGGCCTTCGGGCGAATAGGGTACGCGCCCATCAGCCGGGTCGACGATCCACGCAGTGCGCGCCTGGCCGCGCACGACGCCGAGCCGCGTGCCGGCGTCGATCCAGAAGGAGTTGTAGCCGCCCACGCCCTGGGACGATGTCGGCGCGCCCTCCTTGGGATTGGTCCGCGCCGCGCCGCGCGCCTGGATGGCCGCATTCGCCTGCTCGCGCGCCCTGGCTTCTTCCGCCGTGGCCGTCGTGCTCGCGGCGCGCGAACTGCGCTCCAGCGTGGTGAGGCTGACATTGGTCCACACGCCCTGGAGATCCGGCTGGCCGTTGGCGAGCCGAGGCGGCGAGTAGGCGGGCTGCGCAAGCGCCGTGGCGGGCAGGGCCGCGCCAAGCATCAAAGCGAAGCCGAGTAGGGTGAATCGTGTCATGGTCGTCCCCGGATAGTGTGACCGTTCCCGCGAGCAAATGCCTGCAAAGGCGAGGTGTCAATCTCGGTCCCTTCATAACCTCCGGCGTTGACCCCATTCCGGGGTGAGACAGCGTCCATCGAAGGAGAACAAGAGGCTTGGGCGGCCTGACCACAAGCTGAGGTCGGAGGAGCGGCTGCTGCGCAGGGGAGCGACTGCGAGCGCAAGATGGTGGGCCCGGCAGGACTCGAACCTGCAACCAGACCGTTATGAGCGGCCGGCTCTAACCATTGAGCTACAGGCCCCACCGGAACGCGGCGCACCATACGGACTTTTCCGTCAATGGGAATGGCGGCGGGAATGGCAGCCGCTCTGGCGTCGATTCTCGGTATTCGTCGGGCCAGTTGGCGGGATCAACCGACGGGGATCGGTGCAGGCCACGCGGTGCGAACCACGCCGAACCCGTGTCGGGGAGAAATGCGGTGGTGCGGATGCCGGCCGGACAGATACAGGATCGCTAGCCGCAGGACCGCCAGCTATAGGACTCCCAGCTACAAAACCGATCGTCCCTGGACCGCCCTCACCACGAAGGCGAGAACCGTCAGCGCCAGGAAGATCACAAAGAGAATTTGCGCGATCGAGGCAGAGACGCCCGCCAGTCCGCCAAACCCGAGCGCTGCCGCCGCAAGCGCCAGAACGAAAAACACAAGCGCCCAGCCGAACATGACGCACCTCCCATAGGTTTTAACCATCCAACCAACGCAGCATCCCGGCACACCGTTCCCGAAACGATGCTCGGCCTCAGCGGCGCCTGCGATGGAACATCGGAACCCGCACAGCGTTGAGGCAGTGGTCGGTTGATTAGGCCGACGGGACATGTGGAGATATTCATGAAACTTGCATTTGCAGCTTTTGCTTTCCTGCTCGCCGCCTCCGCGGCCGCCTGCAACACCATCGACGGCGTCGGCCAAGACACCAAAGCCGCGGGCGAGGCCGTTTCGGACGCCGCCAAGGAAGTTCAGAACTAGGCGTCGCGACTAAGTCACAGGAATTCCGGCGAGCGCCGCGTCTGGACCCCAGGCGCGGCGTTCCGCTTCCGGCGCCCATCGTGCATGTTGATATCTCGGGGGGCCGAAGACGGACGTGGTAACCATGAGACGCACCCTCGGCTTACTCGGCGCTGTGGCGGGAATTCACCTTTTCACCGCCCTGCCTGCTACGGCCCAGGCCGCTCTGGACGCGTCGGCCGACCTGTGCCCGCGCAACGCCCTGAAAATCTATTTCGCGTCCGGTGACGTGATAGCGTCGCCCCAGGCTGAAGCGCTCATCGGCAAGATCGGCGAGACCGCATCGAGCTGCTTGCCCGACAATATCGACCTGGTCGCCCATTTTGACACCGTCGCTGATGGCGACCGCGCCGTCTCGGTGGCGCTGGAGCGTCTCTCCCGTGTCGCCGCCGATCTCGTGTCGCGGGGCATCTCATCGGACCGCATCCGCATTGCCGCCCGCGCCGCAAGGGTCGGTGAGGTTCCAGCGTCGAGCCTCAACCAGATCGACGTGCTGTTCCGCAAGGCGGATCCCGCCGCGGCCGAACCTGACGAAGCACCGCCTGCATCGACCGTGCGGACGGTCCAGAGCCAGGCTATCTAGGAAATTGTCGGCCTGCTTCGAGCGTCAGCCGACCAGCGGCGGAAGCACGCCGAATTCACCCTCAGGCGATCCGCACGGCATGCGTCGAAGCTGTTCGATCTGGCGCGCATCGATGCGCTCGGAAGCAATGATCTCGCCCTTGTTGCGGTAGACCGCGACCCAGGCCGTGGTCTGCCCGCGCGTATCGAACGACACCGGTGCGATCTCGACGGTCTGCCGCGCCAGGCAGGTCCACTTGCCCGCTGGAGCCGAACTGGCTGACGACGAGATCGCCGCGGAAGCGGAAGGCGACTGCGCCTCTGATACCGGCAAGATGGCCAGCACACGCGGCGGCAATAGGCAGAATGATCTTTGAAACCGACATGGCCAAAACACCTTCACCACGGAGTCTACGTGCGGGTGCTCTGACCGTTCCGGTAAGGTAAAGAAGTTTTTAGCGACTGTGGCGGTCACCCGCCGATCAGGCCGTGACCGGCCGCTCGACGTGGAAGAACAGAGCCTGTCCGATCGCCGCCTTCACCGTCTCCGGCTGGAAGGGCTTGGTGATCAGGAACGCCGGCTCGGGTTTCTCCCCGGTGAGAAGGCGTTCGGGGAAGGCGGTGATGAAGATCACCGGCACGTCTGTGCCCTTGAGGATGTCGTTCACGGCGTCGATGCCGGACGAGCCGTCGGCGAGCTGGATGTCCGCCAGCACGATCCCCGGCCGGCGCGCCTTCACGGCGGCGACGGCCTCGGTGCGCGTCGTTGCGATTGCCGAGACCCGGTGGCCGAGATCCAGCACCAGCGCCTCGATGTCGGCGGCGATCACCGGCTCGTCCTCGATGATGAGAACTTCGGTGGCCAGTTCCGCTTCGATGTCACGCTGCGCCCGGGCGATCAGCCCCCGCACGCCTTCGGTCGAATCGTCGAGAATCTGGGCGGCCTCGTCGATGGTGAACCCTTCCAGGGCGGTCAGCAGGAAGGCCTGCCGGTGACGCGGCGGAATACGCATCACGCGCTGGGTGATGGCGTCATTGGCGCCCTGTTCGGTTGGGTGTTTCCAGCTTGGCGCCGGTCGCTCCCCAGATCACCTGGAAGAGCTTGTAGAGGGCGACCTTGGGCGGCAGCTGTTCGAGTTCGGCTTCCCCCGCGGCCAGCGCCTGGAGCGCCGCCTTGACGTAAGCGTCACCACTCTTCTGGTTGCCCGTCAGGGCCCGGGCATAGCGCCGGAGGTAGGGCAAATGCGGCCCAAGCTGCTCGACAAGGCTCATGAAATCTCCCGCACGTCTTTGAAATTAGTCCCAGCAGACGGCAAAACGCAGGGATGGAACCCGGGTTCCGTGTTTTTTGCAATTCTCCCGGAACCTTTTGTGTGGCGGCGGGTTTTGGCCCTGAAGCGGGGAATTTCTGCACACACCAACGGCAGACAGCAGGAAGTTGTATCGAAAGATGGGACACGACAATACCGACGACCCGGACGGCAAGGACGGCGCGGGCGGAAAGCCTGTCGATCCTCGCGTCGCGCGCCGCCGCCAGGACGCCATCGGCCGCCGCCTGCGGCAGATGTACGACGAGGTCGTCAACGAGGACATCCCGGACGACTTCATGGGATTCCTCGAAGAGGCGGATTCCAAACGCCCAAAGGACACGGGTCCTGATCAAGGCCCGATGATCGATTCACCCGAGCCGGCGCCGGTGGGGCGCGCCGTCAAGTCAGACCACTGATCGGCGGGTAAGGTGATGGCGGACATAACAAAACAGCAGGAAGACACGTTCAAGAAGGACCTGGTGGCGGCGATCCCCCACCTTCGCGCCTTCGCGCGCAGCCTGTGCAACGACCCGACCCAGGCCGACGACCTGGCGCAGGAAGCCCTGGCCAAGGCCTGGAAGGCCCGCGACTCGTTCGAGCCAGGCACCAGCATCAAGGCCTGGACCTTCATGATCCTGCGCAACCAGTTCTACTCCGAAAAGCGCCGCAGCTGGCGCTCGGCCCCGCTCGACGTCGAGATGGCCGAGAACACGCTGCTGGCGAATGACGATCCGACCGTGCCGATGGAGCTGCTTGAACTCCGCGCGGCGCTGGCCAAACTGCCGGACGACCAGCGTGAAGCGCTGATTCTGGTCGGCGCGGGCGGGATGGCCTATGAAGAGGCCGCACAGGTTTGCCAGTGCGCCGTAGGCACGATCAAGAGCAGGGTGAGCCGCGCTCGTCGGGCGCTGGAAGTGCTGCTGTCCGAAGCAGGACCGAGACACGCAAATGGCGATCACGACATCCCTGCTGAAAAAGCTTTCGACGACATTCTCCAGCAGGCGGCCGTCCTTGCCGGAGGCGGCGGAGTCCGCTCCAGGGGAGACGGCTGAAGTCGCCTCTGCCCCACGCCTGTCCCTGCGCGTCCTGCTGCTGCTGATCTTCGCGGTCGCCCTGTCGCCTGTGCTCGTCATCGGAGGCGTGCGCTGGTCGGGCGATATCGAGCGCGAGACGGCGCGCCGTCGCGAGACCATGCTGCTGGTTGCCGAGCAGTCCGCCGGCCGCGCCGAAAGCGTGCTCACATCCGCCTCGCCACTGCTCAACGTCATCGAGTCCCTGATCGGTCCCGATCCTTGTCTGGGCAAGATCCAGCAGACGGTCGATCTGCTTCCCCAGTACACCGCCATGGCCGTCATCGGCGCGGACGGGATCGTGCGATGCTCCACGATGGAGGGGGCGGAGGGCGTCTCCGTCGCCGACCGCGACTGGTACCGCGAGCTCCGCTCAACGGACGCGGAGATCACGCAGTCCGCCGCCAATTTCGGCCCGCTCAGCAAGCTCTGGATGATGACCACGGCCAAGCGCCTTCGCACGCGGGATGGCGGATTTGACGGCGCCCTGGCCCTGGCGACGCCCGTCGAATCAATGGTCTACCGACTCAACCGCAACGACCTGCCCAGGGACAGCGAGGTTGCGCTGATGGACAAGTCCGGCCGCGTCTTCGGCAGTTCCCATTGGGACACGGTCGGCGCTGATATCATCGCCAGGGTCTCGAAAGGCGAGGGCGGCTTTTTCAGCGAGCATTCGAAGTCAGGACAAGGGCGCGACGTGGCCATCGTTCCGCTTTCGGGCGCATCGGGTCTCACGAACGCCAAGTTCTTCGCGCTCCTGTCGGCTCCGAAACTTGCGCCCATCGCGCTGGAAAATGTCAGCGCCTTCGGCAGTTTCGCGCTGCCGCTGCTTGCCTGGCTGCTGGCGCTGGTGACGGCGTGGCTAGCAACCGACCGCCTCGTGTTGCGCTGGCTCGACTACCTGCGCCGCATCGCCGGCCTCTATGCCTCGGGCAAGCTTTCGGTCCAGCCGATCCGCGCCAAACGCGCAGCCCCGAGCGAGATCAACGTGCTCGCCGACACGATGGAGGCGATGGCGATCAGCGTTCGCGACCGCACCGTCCACCTCGAGAACGCCATTGTGGCGCGCGACGCCGCGATGAAGGAAATCCACCACCGGGTGAAGAACAACCTTCAGATCATCAACTCGCTGCTCAGCCTGCAGAGCCGCAAGGTGAAGGATCCCGCCGCCATCGCCGTGCTCGACGACGCGCGCGCTCGCATCACCGCTTTGTCGCTGATCCACCGCTCGCTCTACGAGCAAAACGACATCCGCTCGGTTGAGGTGAAGAATTTCTTCGGCGATCTCGCCACGCAGCTCGACCAGGCGCTCGGCGCAGAGGACCAGAAGATCAGGATCGAGAGTTCCATCGACGACGACACCGTCGACGCCGATGTCGCCGTGCCGCTGGCGCTGTTCACCGCCGAAGCCGTCACCAACTCGATCAAGCACGCCTTCCCGGCAGGGGGCGGCTCTCGCGGCGGCCGTGTCCTGGTCACCTATCGCGTCGGCGAGACGGAGACGGTTCTGGCGGTCGAGGACGACGGCATCGGCGGCGATGAGGCGCAGGCCGCCTCCGCCGGCGGCATCGGCTCCACCCTGATGACCGCCTTCGCCAAGCAGGTGCACGGCGTTCTCGAAGAGGAACGCGTCCGCTCCGGCGGCCGCCTCGTGCGCATCCGCATGCCCCGCATCAACGGCGTCACCGGCGCCCACCCCAGCACCGCGGTCTCCGCCGCCGCCAAGTAGCGGAAGTAGGGAAGGGCCGCTTGCCCCAGAAAAAGGGCGAGCGCCGGGCGCGGTCGGTCTCGCGGTGAGCCCAATCGCGATGCGGCCCGGTCTGATGACCGGGCCGCGCTGCTATCCCAGAAGGTGGAAGCTCAGTCGGTCACGTGCCGCGGCGTGTCGCGCCCATGACGGCGGAGATGACGAAGAGCACAAGGAAGATGAAGAACAGGATCTTGGCGATGCCCGCGGCGGACGCCGCGATGCCGCCGAACCCAAGCACTGCCGCGATCACGGCGACGACAAGAAAGACCAGCGTCCAGCTCAGCATGACGACCTCGTTGGCAATCGGCCGGAGACTGCAATGCCCCGGCCTCGTGTTCCTGAGGTATCAACGGGCTTCGGCGCGCCGGGTTCCATCTTGAGCTTGCGCGGGATTTCCGGGATCGGGTGTCGAGTCGTAGTTGCGCCGGATCTCCAGCCCGTTGCGGTCGATCGTGCAGATGTCCTGCACCATGTGCGCATCGAGCCCGAGGACGCAGAAGCTCGGCTGGGTCGCGCGCAACCGCGTCGACAGCGTGCCCGAACCCATCTGCACCATCGGACGGTTCACCGTGCCGATCGGGTGCGCGAACGCGTCGTGGATATGGCCGGTCAGGATCGCATCGACCCGCGCCGCCGCGCACAGCTTCAGCGCCTCTCCGCCGCGCCGCGTCTCGACGGCGATCTTGGAATGCCCCGGCTCGGCCAGCGGATGATGGCAGACTAGAATGCGCCACGCCTCCTTGGGCCCGCCCGCCAGCAGGGCCAAGGCGTCCGTGAGATCGTCGATCGCGATCACGCCGTCGGCCCAGTTGATGCGGCCCTGCACGCCGCGCGCCGTGTTGATCGCGGAGATCCGCACAAGCCCGCCGTCCAGCTCCACCAGCTTGCCCACGACGTCGAGCCCGTCCATGTAGCGGGCATAGCGGCCGAACGGCGCCATCATGCGCGCGGGCAGGTGGAAGATCGGCGTGTCGTGATTGCCCGGCGCCGCGATCACCGGAACGCCGAGTCTGTCGAACCAGGCGCGCGCCGCCTCGAATTCGCGCCGCTTGCCCATCTGCGTGATGTCGCCCGCGACGATCACCGCATCCGGCTTGATCTGCGCAACGAACTTGTCGACAGCCGCCAACGCTTCCGCGTCCTCGGCGCCAAAATGGATATCGGACAAATGCAGCAGCCGCACAGGCTTGCGCCCTAGGCCGGCGTCGTTTCCATCAGCCCTGCCGTCAGACATTGAGCCGCTTCCTCGATATACTTCACGCGGACCTCGCTGCCCGCCTCGATTGCTTCGCCGTCGACGATCACCGGAATGTCGCCGTCCTCCGCCTCGATGACAAGCGAGGTCGCCGGCACGACCTTCATGTCCGGCGAATTGCGCCAGTCAGACAGGAAAGACGACCACACCACATTCAGGGCCGAGCCGGCCGAAGGCTGCGTCAGGGCCGCAATCTCCATCTTCGCTTCGCGCGCCAGCGGCCCCACCAGCACGCCGATCACACTTGTCGAGGGCAAAGTCTCGCGCTCGAACGAATAGCCATCGCGATAGCGTGCATTGAGATGAAGCGTGTTGAGCGTATCGAGCGCTGCGGCCGCTTCGGTGGCCGCCTTGACCAGCTCGCCTCGCCGCAGGCTTTCACGCGCCTCGGCAAACCGCGCCGGCGCGCCTGCCAGCATGGCGCAATAGAACAGTTCGCCATTGACCTTGCCCGCCGGCAGCGTGTGCCGCTTGGGAGCCGCCAGCACGTCCTTCAGGATCGTGTCCCACGGCTTCTCGCCATGGATCGAGCGCGTCAGCAGGTTCATCGTGCCGCCTGGAAGCAGCAGGAGATTGGGCGTCGCCTGGCCGACCGTGCCGAGAGCCGAGCGCAGCGTGCCATCGCCGCCCCAGACAACGAAGAGGTCAGGGTTCTGCGCCGCGAGAGATTTGAGCTGGGTCCCGCAGTCCGACCGGTCGATCTCGACCATGTCGGCGCCACGCACGCCGGCCGCTTCCAGGGCTGCGCTCAGGCGTTCACCACCGTCGGCGGTAACCGAGCCCGAGGCAGGGTTGAAAAGCGCAATCGTCTTCATGATGTCCCACCGGGCGCCAACGCCTCGGGGTCAACGTGTGAAGCGGGGGAAAAGTTCCAGAGGCGGTTTGCGGTCAGAATGCGCCGAAAAGGGCAGAGACGCCCGCCACAACCAGCGCGCCGGTCACGGCCAGGCACAGCACCAGGGCCATCAGGCCGTCGGAGGAGGCAACCTCCCGGTCGATCTGCTCCGCCAGCTCTTTTTCGTGAATGTCGGTCATGGCCTCTGTGTCCGGTCTGCGTCATCAGAATGATCAGGAGTCATTCAGGTTCCCCGGATTGTGCAGGCGCCGCAAAAAATTGGGAGCGCCGGTTCGCGGCGCTCCCGTGATCTGCATTAACACTCTGGACTAACCGCGATATTCGCCGTTGGCCCAATAGGTGCGGCCGCTGCGGCGATCGACATAGTAATAGCGGTTGCTGTTGCGGTCATAGATCAGCGCCTCGCCATTGGGCCCGGTCTGGATCTGGTTCTGGCCGGTCTGCTGGCGATCCTTGGAATTGCCGACCACGCCGCCGGCGATCGCGCCGGTCGCAGCGCCGATGGCCGCGCCCTGTCCGGCATCACCGGAGCCGGTGTTGTTCCCGATAATCGCGCCGGCCGCTCCGCCGAGGACTGCGCCGCTCAGGACGCCGCGCTCGGTGTTGCCGGTGGATGTGCATGCCGCCATGCCGATGGCCATCAGCGAGGCGGCGGAAATTGCTATGAGTTTCATGGTGTTTCTCCTTGTTCCAGCGCAGAACGCGGCGCGTCTCACGCAGTTCCGGCGCGGTTCCGGACTGCGTTGCGGAGTGAGACTGCAACTCCACCCACAACTACGCCCACAACTGCCGCCTGTGCGATCACCACAAGAGACGGGACTGTGACCGCTGTAACCAGCAATCCCGCCGCTGCGCCCACCACGCCCCCCACCGCAAGACCAGCTCCCACACCCGCCGGCGCCGCCACCGCCGGCCACCTCCATCGCCTTCAACTGCACCAGCACCTTGGAGACGTCGCGGAGGTCAGTTTCCTCGCCGCCGCTCATGTTTTCGGCCGTGCTTTCGGCCAGGCGCTGCGCGTCCAGCTTCCAGCTCTCTAGAATCCGGCGCTTGTCGCCGTTTGAAAGCTGGGGTTCGGTCAGCACTTCGGCCGGATGGTCGAAGTGGCGATGCGGGTTCGCGATCAGATCTTCGACATGCGTGTTCATGACGGGGTCCTTGCGCCCTGTACGGGCTCGTTGCGACGTCAACAGGAAACGGCGCTCGGGAACCCGGGTTCCTCGCAACACACATCATGAAATCTTGCAGACACGCGGAACCAATACAGGTCCGTAACAATGGCCGGCTGTCAGACCTCACGCTCCGGCAGGCTGGCGTAGGCGATGCCGCCATCGACCGCAATCGAGTCGCCGCAGACATAGTCGCCCGCCCTGGAGGCAAGGAAGATCGCTGTCCCCGCCATATCCTCGTCCCGGCCGATGCGGCGCGCCGGCGTACGGGCTGCGACGGCCTCTTCCTGGTCCCGCGCGGCGCGGTTCATCTCGGAGGCGAAGGGTCCAGGCGCGATGGCGGTGACGATGATGTTGTCCTGCACCAGCCGCGCCGCCATCCGTTTTGTGAGATAGAGCAGCGACGACTTCGACGCGTGATAGGAATACGTCTCCAGTGGGTTCAGCTTGATACCGTCGATCGAGCAGATGTTGATCACCTTGGCGGGGCGGTCATGCGAGGCGGCTTTCTTGAGCGCCGCGTGCAGGGCTTGCGTCAGGAAGAAAGGCGACTTCACGTTGAGGTTCATCACCTTGTCCCAGCCTTGTTCCGGGAATTCATCGAAGTCCGCCGCCCAGGCCGCGCCGGCGTTGTTGACGAGAATGTCGAGTTTGCCCTCAAGCCTGTAGATTTGCTCCGCCAGAGCCTTGGCGCCAGCAACGGTGGAGATGTCCTGCGGCAGTGAAATGCACGCGCCCAGCTTCGAAAGTTCCGCAGCTGTCGCATCGCATGCATCCGCCTTGCGCGCAGAAATGTAGACCTTGGCGCCGCTCTCGACGAAGCCCTGCGCGATCATCTTGCCGATCCCGCGCGACCCGCCCGTCACCAGCGCCACGCGGCCCTTCAGCGAAAACAGGTTCTCGATCATCGTTTGCTCCCACGGATTCTTGTCGTTTCGCGCAACCTAGCCGCGCAGTTGCAAAACGCCAGCGTTTCAGCCCTTCACCAGGTGGTCGGCAAGCGCCGCATAGGACGGCAGCGACACCTTATCCAGCGGACCATTGCCGTTTGCCGCGGTCGGGTGCGAGGCAAAGCGCGCCACCACCAGTTGGGCCCTGGGTGCGATCCAGATCACCTGTCCGTGGATGCCGCGCGCCGTGTACGAACCGAATTTGTCGTGGCTCACCCACCACTGGTTGCGATAGCTCCAGCCGGGCAGGGTGAGGTATCCTGCCTTGGCGAAGTGGTCGCGGTTCGCGCCGCCCGCGACATCCTCAACCACCGCCTCGGCGACAATCCGTTGCCCGTTGAAGGCGCCGCCCAGCCGCATCATCTCCCCGAAGCGAGCGAGGTCGCTCAGGGTGAGGTTGAGACCACCCCCGCACATCGCTGCCCCGACCGAGTCGACCACGATGTGTGCATCTTCTTCCGCGCCTATCTTCTGCCAGATCCGCTCTGACAGAAGCTGTGCGATCGACGCGCCCGCCACCCGCTGCACGATCCAGCCAAGGACTTCGGTGTTGCAGGTCTTGTAGGCAAAGGCCTGCCCGTGCTCGCCCTTCTTTTTGAGCGTCTTCAGGAAATCGAAGATCGTCTCTGGCCCCGCATAATCTGCAGGCCGAGGATTGAACCCCGCCGAGACGCCGTAATAGCGAACCCCCGCCGCCGGATCGGTATAGTTTTCCGAGTAATCAACGCCGATGG
Organism: uncultured Alphaproteobacteria bacterium; assembly: GCA_963718145.1. GTDB lineage: Bacteria > Pseudomonadota > Alphaproteobacteria > Caulobacterales > Hyphomonadaceae > UBA7672. The sequence goes on from CAVQYJ010000004.1 coordinate 48,227, forward strand.
TCATATCCATCACCTGCCGCACTGTGGCATCGCCATACGCGCCATCGGCGAGCTCCGGCACGTAGCGTGTCACCGGCGCAGACGGATCGAGCTTGCCCTCGTGCGCCAGCATCGCGGCTAGCAAACCGGTGAAGGACTTGGTCACCGACATCGCCAGGTGCGGGGCGTGTGGCGCCAGCGCGCCTCGGTACTGCTCGTAGATGATTGTGCCCCGATGCAGCACGAGAATGCCATCGATAAAGTTCGCGTCCTGCGATTGGCCCCAGGTGAGTTGCTGTCCGTCCTGGCTTGTGAACGGGATCGCATCCAGATCATCACGCAGCTGTTTGGGGAACGGATGAGCTGCGCCCGCCCCGCGGCGAATGTTCGCCGTAGGCTTCAGTTCGCGCTGGTGGCTGAACGCCCAGCGGATGTTGGGGAATCTACCGCTTGTCCCGTCCTGCAGCTTGACCTGCTTCTTTGTCTCAGGCGGAAAGCCCTGCATCAACTTCAACGCGTTGGGGTCGGAAGCGCGGGCGTCGAGCTGGTCTGTCATGCAAGCGGCTTTCGAAATCGAGAGTGGCTAGTATCCTCCCAGCCGCGCATAGCGATCGCGGTGGTAGCTCTCCGAACCATAGAGCGCCTCGAGCACGCGAGCGCGCTTCATGTAGAGGCCGCTGTCATGCGCATCGGTCATGCCGATGCCGCCATGCATCTGCACCGTTTCGTTGGATACCAGATGCAGCGTCTCGCCCGCTCGCGCCTTGGCCAGCGATGCCAGCTCCGCGATGTTGTTAGCGTTCGAATCCAGCGCCGCCAGCGCTGCGGCGACGCACGACCGCGTCAGCTCCAGCTCCGTGAACATGATCGCTGCGCGATGCTGGATCGCCTGGAAGGATCCGATGAGCTGGCCGAATTGCTTGCGCACTTTCAGGTATTCGGAAGTCATGTCGAAAGCCGCATCCGAAGCGCCCAGCATTTCGGCGGCAAGTCCGATCCGCGCGCGGTCGAGTATGGCGTCCAATGTCGCGAGTCCGTTGTCGGCCGAGCCAAGCACGGCTTCAGCGCCGACAGTCACGTCTCTGAACGAGATGTTCGCGGCCGGATGCGCATCGAGCGTCTTCAGCGCGGTGCGCGCAACGCCCTTGGCGTCCGCCGGCGCCAGGAACAGCGTGATCCCCGCCGCATCGCCTGGCTTGCCCGACGTGCGCGCCGCGACGATCAGCAGCCCCGCCTCGGCGCCATCGACCACATATCGCTTGTCGCCCGAGAGCGTGTAGCCAGCGCCGGATTTCTTCGCCGTCAGCGCGACATGCGCCGGGTCATGGTGCGCTGCTTCATCTACCGCCAGCGCCGTGATCAGCTCTCCCGAAGCGATCTTCGGCAGATAGGCTGATTTCTGCTTGTCATTGCCCGCAAGCAGCAGCGCCGACGCGCCGATCAGCGCTGTCGAGAGCAGAGGCGAGGATGCGATCGTGCGACCCTGCGCTTCGAGAACCTGGCCAAGACCGACATAGCCGAAACCGGATCCGCCGAACTCCTCCGGGATCAGCACGCCGGCGAAACCGAGGTCGGCCATCTCCTTCCACGCGCCCTTGTCGAACGCCTTGCCGTCCTTGCGCAGGGCACGGAGCTGGCTGACCGGCAGCTTCTCGTCGGCAAACGAGCGCGCGCTGTCGCGCAGCATCTGCTGCTCTTCCGTGAGCACGAAGGCCATGCAGTCCTCCCGGGATACCCATATTTCACAATTAGGAGTTGGGTCTTAGCGTCCCGCGCACTGCCCAATCAAGTGCATCTTCGAGGCGATCGTTGCCCCAGAAGAGTTCGCTGTCTTCGGTGACGAAGCTGGGCGCACCAAATATGCCGAGATCGGCGGCAATCGCAGTCTCGTCACGCAGCCGGTCCTTGATCGCTTCCGAATTCATGGCGGACAGCACTTCCAGCGGATCGAGCCCCGCGCGCCGCGCCGCTGCATGGAGGATCTGTGGATCCGAGATGTCGCGGTCATGTACGAAACTAGCCTGGTAGACCGCCTTTACGAAGCTCGGCCGCTCCGGCTGGTCGAGCGACAGGGTGATCCGCGCCGCCATCAGCCCATTCTGCGGAAATCGATGCGGGCGGCGAAACGGCAGGTTGTGCTTCTCGCACGTCCGTTCGACATCGCGCCACATGTAGGAGCCCTTGACCGGGACGATGTTGAACGGGCTGTCCTTCATCCCTTGCTGGGCATGGAAGAGAGGTCCCAGCAGGAAGGGCCGCCACTCCACCGCAATGCTTCGCGCCGCCGCTGCTTTCTCGATGCGCATCACGGCGGGATAGGAATAGGTCGAGGCGAATTCGAACCAGAATTGCAACTTCACGGCGACTCCCCTCCGCCATGTCGTACCCTAGCAGGTTGCGGCTTGGAAGGGACGCTCCGATCTTGGACAAGGTCTCAGGCCTTCCGCGCCGCCAAGGCGACACCTGAAAGCGCGCGTGGCTGCGCAATGCGTGTTACATCGCGCAGGTTTCGTCCGCTCGCTTGCGCGGCAAGGCCTGACTACGACCGCATGTCGTAGAAGGGCGCGACAGACGGGCCATCGGTATTCCAGCACGACACACAGCGTTCGGTTCACGTAGGTCATGTGGCACAGCATCGGCCTGGCCTCGCTGCGCGCCTTGACGAATTCATCCCGCGTGAAGTCGGTGCCGATATAGAGACCGCTTGCATCCTGGGGCCGGTCCGCCCCTTCCGGCCAGTCCGGGGCGCTCGCCGTCGTCGAAACCGACACAGCCTCAAGCCAGCCCTGCATCGTCTTGGACAGCGCCGCGGCGGGGGTCTCCTTGGTGTCCTCGATCCCGGCAAACGCCATGGTCTGCGACGCTACATCGGTGTGACTCCACAAAAGCACGCCCGCGGCAGTGCGCACAGTCGTCAGCACGGTCGCTTCCCGGCAATCTGCTCCCAGAGCTGCAATTTCGACGACATCCCTGGCATCCGAGGCGGTGAACGCGATCTCCCTGCGCATGGGCTCGATGCATGCCGCAATGCCCCCTGACAGGGTATCCGGGCTCTTCGCTTCGCAAGCGGCAAGCAATGACCCCGCACCAAGCAGAAATCCTCTGATCCGCACGTCATTCTCCCAGCCAATTCCAATGCGAGCTTGAAACTGCTTCCCGCCTCGGGTCAATTCAGGGAATGGCAGGTGCGCAACCCCTCGACGACGCTGCGGCGACGGAACGAATTCCGGCGCCGCGGCTGCTTCTCGACGGCGCCGCCGAAGCGGCGCGGCTCCTCAGCCTTCAGCGCTCCGCCCAGCTTCGCTCCGGCGCACCAACTGCCGGCGAGCGTGACGAGCGCTTGATGAAGCTTGGCGCAATGGTGCGTGCCCGCCAGAATGCGTTCGCGGACGCGATTTCGGCGGACTTCGGCAACCGCTCGCACATCGAGACGGCGCTGTTAGAAACCATGGTGCTGCTCTCTGCGATCCGTTACGCGCGCAAGAATGTGCGCTGGTGGATGGAGCCGGAACGCAGCGAGGTCGACATCACATTCTGGCCGGGCTCCGCCTGGGTGCGCCGCGAACCTTTGGGCGTCATCGGCGTGCTCAGCCCGTGGAACTATCCACTGCAACTGGCCCTGTCGCCACTGGTGGATATTCTGACCGCAGGCAACCGCGCGATCCTGAAGCCCTCCGAGCACACGCCGCGTTTCTCCGCTCTGCTCAAGCAGGCGATCGCCGAGACGTTCGATGAGGACGTCGTCGCCGTCGTGACGGGCGGCCCCGACGTCGCTGCCGGATTCTCGAAGCTGCCCTTCGACCACCTCGTGTTCACCGGCTCGACCGCTGTCGGCCGCAAGGTGGCCGCTGCCGCCGCTGAAGGCCTGGTGCCGGTGACGCTGGAACTCGGGGGAAAATCACCAGTCCTGATCTGCCCTTCGGGTTCGATGGCCAAGGCCGTCCAGGCGATCTCGTATGGCAAGTTCGTCAACGCGGGCCAGACCTGCATCGCGCCTGACTATGTGCTGGTCCCGCGCGTCAAGGCGATCGAATTTTGCGAACTTGCGATGGCCGAAGCGCGCCGGAGTTATCCTGACCTCGGCGCGGACTATTCCAGCATGATCAGCGAGCGCGCCTTTGACCGCATGATCACAGCAATTGGCGAGGCGGAGTCCGGCGGCGCTCGTATCCTGCGCCATCCCGTGCCTTCTGACAGGTCGCGGAAGCTGATGCCGCCGATGATCGTTCTCGATCCGCCGGAAGAGAGCCTGATCATGCGGGAAGAGATTTTCGGTCCCATCCTGCCGGTCATCGGCTACGACACGATCGAGGATGCCCTGGACTGGATCCGGCGCCATCCGCACCCGCTGGCGCTCTACATCTTCGCCGAGTCCAGGCGAGAGCAGGAGGATGTGCTGAACCGCACCCGATCCGGCGGCGTCACGATCAACGGCACGCTGCTTCACATCGCACAGGAGGGCCTGCCATTTGGAGGCCTCGGCGCCAGCGGCTTCGGCCACTACCACGGCAAGGCAGGCTTCGACCGTTTCACCCACGCCCGTGCCGTCTTCCGCACCGGCTGGTTCAACGCCGCCAAACTCCTCGCGCCGCCTTACGGCAAGCGGGCAAGGCGGATGCTGAAATTTCTGATGAGATAGTCAACGCGTCCCAAGAGTGTTCGCCAACGGGGCGCAAGACGCCATGATGTCGGCGTGTCGCGCCTGTCCGCTCATCGACAAGTGGATGCCGTCGGCATAGTCGGCCGAGGCGTCGAGTGCGCCGTCGTCATGCACGACAAACAGTCCCGCTGCGCTGCCGAGTTCCGCCAGCCTTTGTGCCTCGCGGGAGAAACCTGCCGCGCGCTGCTCCTCTTGCGTTGCGTGCACGATCAGGCAGGCTCCGGATGGCAGGGCGGCGAGACGGGAGAATAGGCGCGCCAGAGAACGCTCAGCATCGCCCACCGACCTGGGATCGACAGTCGCGGACGAATTGCCCGGCCCAGCTTTGCGAAGCAGCCAGTCGGGCAGGGCGAGCAGCGGTCGAGACTGTGGAAACGCATCGCGTTCCGGCGGCGTGAAAGTGCGATCATCCGTCAGGTCGTGGCTCGAAAGAACGAGCACGGCTGCATTGGCGCCGAAAAGCCCATTCCGGTCGAGCCAGGCCAGCATGTTGCCGGGTCCCCACGAGGAGGACGAAATATTGAGCGCTTCGACGCGCTTTCCGTCAATGGCGGTGACGCCAGACAGTCGCGTGGTCGCCAGGTCATCGTGGTTGATATTCGTGTACCCGAACACGATACTGTCGCCGATGACCAGCACGCGAAACACGCCGGCGGGCTTCTCGCGCTCAACCGGCGGGCTGCGCATCCCCCATGCGTTTGTTCGCATGTCGACGCCGCGTCGCCGCACGGCCTGATCGGCTTGCGGCACGTATTCGATCTCCGGATCGGCGTGGAAGAGAAGCTTGTCGCCCACGACCAACCGAAACGCGACCTCGGCCACGATGAATGCCGCGAACGCCGCAACGCTAAGGATCGCCCATCCGGTCACAGATGTCCGGCGCATGCGCTGACCTTGCGTCTACTGGTGATCCCTCAGCCCGAGCACGCGCTTGGCTACCACGTTGAGGTTGACCTCCGACGTCCCGCCTTCGATGGAGTTGCCCTTGGCGCGCAGCATGGCGCGGGTCGAGAGAATTTCACCCGGCTTGAAGCCTTCGCCTTCCCAGCCGAGGCCCTGATGGCCCATGGCCTCGACCTGGAGTTCGGTCTTGGTTTGGTTGAGCTTGGCCGCCGCGTATTTGACGATCGACGTGCCGGGGCCAACATCGGCGCCGGCCTTCGCCATCTCGGTATTGCGCTGGATGGTCAGCAGAAATGCCTGTTCGTACATCATTGACCTGGTGACGCGCGCACGCAGGTCGCCATCGGCGATGATGCCATCTTTCACGCCGGCATACTTCTTGGCGATGTCAGCCAGCGAGGCGCCCGCATTGCGGTCGGCGCCGAAGCCGGTCGCCGAGATGTTCATGCGCTCATATTGCAGCAGGCGTTTGGCGATGTCCCAGCCCTTGCCCGGCGTCCCGACCAGTTGGTCCTTCGGAACCTTCACGTCAGTGAAGAATGTCTCGCAGAACGGCGAGGAGCCGGAAATGAGCAGGATCGGACGCGTCTCGACGCCCGGGCTGGTCATGTCGAACAGCACGAACGAGATGCCTTCGTGCTTCTTGGTGAAGTCGGTGCGCACCAGGCAGAAGATCCAGTCTGCATGGTCGGCATAGCTGGTCCAGATCTTTGATCCGTTGATCAGCCAGTGATCGCCCTTGTCCTCGCACTTGGTCTGCAGCGAGGCGAGGTCGGAGCCCGCGCCCGGTTCGGAATAGCCCTGGCACCAGCGCGTGCGGCCGTTCACGATGTCCGGCAGGAATTTCTTCTTCTGCACGTCATTGGCGTATTCCAGCAGCACAGGCCCCAGCATCCACAGCCCGAACGAGGCGAGCGGCGCGCGCGCCTTCATCGCCTTCAGCTCCTGGTCGAGAACGATGGCTTCTGCCTTCGACAAACCGCCGCCACCGTAATCCTTTGGCCATGCCGGCGCCGTCCAGCCCTTGGCGGCCATGCGCTCCAGCCAGATCTTCGAATCCGGGTTGGCGAATTTCTGGCCGCGACCGCCCCAGACGACCTCGTCCTCGACCATCGGCGCGCGCATCGACTGCGGGCAGTTTGCTTCGAGCCATTTGCGCGTCTCGGCGCGGAAGGTTTCTATGTCGGCCATGGTTGTTTTCCCGGCGGCAGGAATGTTCCGGTCAGGGCTAGCGAGGCGCCGTCAGGCGGTCAAGGCCGCTCCCTTTGTGTGGCGCCAGGCAGCAATCAGGGCAGGCGTATCGCTCCTGTCGTAGCGCCGCTCTGGGTAGGCAGGCCCAGTAGCGTGGCGGCATGGACAAGGCCGGTGAACATCACGGCCCCGCTGATCACGGTCACCAGCGGCCAGGATATCCAGCGCGCTTTCAGGCTGTCTTTCCTGGGCCGGCCCGACTTCCAGCCGGCAAAGGCGGTGAGGGCGGCGCCGAAGCCGCTGGCGGCGAGGGTGAGGATCCATTCCATGATGCGCAGATTTGGCGCGCGCCAAGCGAGAGGGCAAGCGTCCGCTGCCGCGACATGCTGGAAGCTCAGTCCGCACAAGTTCGGCGAAAAACGGCGATGCTGCCTGAAACAGATTCATGAGCCCCTCGAAGCGCCCTCCCGATGTCCGGGAGAACGCGCCGTGCGGCCGGCCGCCTGTCGGGCGGTCGATCGTCCGTGAGGCGTCTTTGCCCAGAAGTGCGGGCGGCGGCGGATTTCCCAAAGGGCGCTGATCATCGCCAGCGATAGCAACGGCCAGTAGAGCGGCAGAGTCGCGAGCGCCATCACCGGTGTCTGCTTCATTCGCGCGGCGATTGCCGCGGCGAGGACGCCCCCATAGCCAACGCCAAACACCGCTGCGTGCCATCCCTCAAGCGAGGAGTAAGGAGTGAGCAGTCCGAGCAGCATCCAGATCATCAATGGCGCGTGCATCATCGAGGCGAGCAGCGACCCGCCAAGCGTCAGTTGCACAGACAGGTAGTTCAGCCAGCCCATACCTTTCGCCGCTGCAACCGGTTGCCGCGAAGCCACCACCCAGGTCTGCAGGTGGCCCTTCATCCAGCGCGTGCGCTGCGACATCCAGTCCTTGAGCCGCGAAGGCCCTTCTTCCCAGGTCGGCGCCGAAATAGTGGTGGCCGCGCCGCCAAAGCGGGCGAGGCGAAGCCCAAGGTCGGCATCCTCGGTGACATTCCAGGCATCCCACGCGCCGGCCGCTTCTAGCCGGTCGCGGCGGAAATAGTTGCTGGTCCCGCCCAGCGCCAGCGGCACTCGCAGGCGCGCGAGAAAAGGCAGCCACACCCGGAAATGGATCGCGTATTCCACATCGAACTGGCGCGCGATCCAGCTGTCGGCCCCATTGTGAACAAGAAGGGGCGCCTGCACGACGGCAAGGTTCGAGGGACCAGAGCGGAACGCTGAAATCGCCTCGCGCGGCTGGTCTGGCGCCGGGCGGTCCTCCGCATCAAACACGGCGATGTAGTCGCCGCGCGCAGATGCGAGTCCGTAGTTGAGCGCTTTCGGTTTGGTGCGTGGCGCTCCCGGTGGGACCGGGATGATCTCGAACCAGGACGGAGGCCCGGCCGCCAGGACGGCGCGCAAGGTCGGCTCGTCGTCCGCTTCGATCAGCAGCTTCACGTCCAGCCGGTCGACCGGATAGTCCAGCTTCTGGATCGACTGAATCAAGGCCGACGCGACCTCCGCTTCTCGATAAAGCGGGACCAACGCTGTCAAGGGCGGCAGATCGGCGTCCGCGATCCTCGGCAGTGGTTTCAGTGTGCTTGGGATAAACGCCGCGATCGTGGCCATGAGGCGAAGCAGGACGATCAGGCCGAAGACGATTGCGAACAGGGCTATAACAGCCGCCTCAAAAGCCTGAGGCCGCAACACCAGGAAAACCAGGGCCGCGCCGAGCAGCGCCTGCGCTCCGTGACGCTGGCCCGGCGTCAGGCCAGTCCTGGCGCTCAGCTCTGGCGTGCGGTCCGCCAGACCGTTGCAGGCGATCCCGAAGGCCCGCGCGTCCTTGAGCCGCCGCTCCAGCGTTCCCTCATTTGCAAATGCAGCTGGATCGCCTTCAAACAGAGAAGCCCCCCACAACCGACGGGCAAATCCTAGCGCGGGTTCGTCCTGCGGCAATCCACCAATGGTTGAATGTGCGACGATTTCGGGTTTTTAGGCGCGCAATCGGAGGAGCGGATGCAGCTTGGCGGCGGGGCGAGCCGGCGGTTCCTTCCGCTGAAGCTCGCTCGCGGGCTGTGGGCGGCTGTAGAGATAGCCCTGCACCTCCGTGCAGCCCATACCCGGCAAGAATGGCGGCCTGCTGTTCGTCCTCGACGCCTTCCGCCGTAACCCGCATGCCAAGGTCGCGGGCGAGTGAGATGATCGCGCGCACAATTGCCTGGTTCTCTGTGCTGGTCTCGATGTCGCGCACAAAGCGCTGGTCGATCTTGATCTTGTCGAACGGGAACGCGCGCAGATAGCTCAGTGACGAATAGCCTGTTCCAAAATCGTCGAGCGCGATCTTGACGCCGAGCTCGCGCAGCGCATGCAGCGTGCGTATGTTGTGTTCGGTCTCGTCCATCAGGACGCTCTCGGTGATCTCCACCTCGAGTCGGCTGGGTTCAAGTTGCGATGCCGCGAGTGCGCCGACAACCGTGGCGACCAGGGAGGGGTTCTGCATCTGCGCTGGCGAGAGGTTGATCGCAACGGCGACATCGTCGCTCCATTGCGAGGCTTCCGCGATTGCCTTGCGGATCACCCACTCGCCCAGAGGCACGATGACGCCGGTTTCTTCGGCGCAGGTGATGAAGACAGCTGGCGACACAAGGCCGTGGCCAGGCCGGTTCCAACGCAGCAGGGTCTCGTAACCTGAGACCTTTCGGGTGCGTGTATTTACTAGCGGCTGGAAGTAGACCTCCATTGTCTCGTTCGCCAGGGCGGCCCGCAGGTCGGATTCGAGGTCGGCGCGCAACTGCGCGTCCTCGTCCATGCCAGTCTCGAAAAAGCGCGAGCAACCGCGGCCCTGAGCCTTGGCGCGGTAGAGCGCGAGCTCGGCGTTCTTCATAAGGACGGCGGGGTCGAGGCCGTCGTCCGGCGCCATTGCGACGCCGACGCTGCCGCCGGCGAGGATGTCCTTGCCGTTGAGGTTCACGGGGGCAAGCAGGGCGTCGACGACGAGGTCGGCGAGGTCCTGGACCTCTTCGCGCGTGATTTCGCGATGGAGCACTGCGAACTCATCACCTCCGAGACGCGCCAGGAAGGCGGTCGGGCCGACACAGTCGCGAAGGCGCTGCGCCACGATCTTGAGATAGGCATCGCCCGCCGGGTGGCCGAGCGTGTCGTTGATGGCCTTGAAATTGTCGAGGTCGATGCAGAACAGCGCAAATGTCTCGCCGCGCACTTCGACGGACTCGCGGGCCGCTTCGAGTTGGCGCACCAGCATGGCGCGGTTGGCGAGGTCGGTGAGGCTGTCAAATTCAGTCACATACGCGATGCGAGCCTCGGCATCGCGCGAGCGCGTGATGTCCGAGCATACCCCGCGGTATCCGCCATCCGCCGTGGGCTGGCCCGACAGCGACCACCAAGCCTCGCGCCCGCCGATCCGCACGCGCAGAACTTCGTCCCGAAACGTCTTGCGCTCACGCATGAACTGGTCGAGCTGCTGAGCCGATTCGGGAGCGAAGAGAGCAAGCAGGCTACCGCCTTCAAGAAGGTCCATGGAGAGGCCCGTCACGTCGACGAAGCGTTTGGTGACCCTGCCGAGCTTGCCGGAGGCGTCGGTTCGCCACAGCCAGTCGGCCGAGTGCGCTTCGAAATCATTCAGCAGGATGCTCATCGCTTCCTTGGCTTCCGCCAGCGCTGCGTTCGAGATATGGCGGCGGACATAGTTGGCGCCGTTCATCGCGGCGAAGCGTTGTAGTGCGCTGATGCAGCCAACGAGCAGGAAGACCGTCTCGCCCGCCCACATATGGAAACCGGTGAACAGGCCAAGCGCCGCGCCAGTCCCGACCATCAAGGAATAGCCGAGGGAGGCGATCGGGAAGGACGAGTGTAGCAGGGCCCCGACGCAAAGGATCGAGGCGGTCAGCACGCCGAGCAGCAGAAGATGCTCGGGACCGGATTGGGCGATCAATGACCAGATAATAAGGCCCCATACGCCGCCAGAGGCGAGGGTGGCGCGGACGATGCGTGCGTCTTCGGAGGCGCTGTCTCTGGATTCCTTGCGGCCAGCGTCGCGCAGGCGGAGGAAGACTAGGACGGCGGATGTGTAGCACCACACAAACACGATCGGCATGATCGGTTCAGCCCAGAAGGCGAAGGTCAGGATTATCGCGTTGAGGAGACTGTGAATTGCCGCGATTGGGGCGGCGTTGCGGAAGGAGCGCCTGCGCGCCGCGCCAATGGCGTCGCGATGTTCGGGTGGAATTTGGACGGCGCCGAGAAACTGCGCCCGCAGATTCGAGAGGCCCATCCGACCGTTCCCCCGCCGTCCGTTGCCTCTACCCGGCGGATTGTTTACGGGCTGGCTTGAGGGGGGATTATGCCTTTTTGTGTTCGATATTCTGTCAAACCGGTACGAGAAATTTGATCGATCGGCCGCGCTAACACTGGCGAAGCAGAAGTTTCAGGCGAGAGCCTTAACTGTCGCCGCGATTTCATCACCAATTGTGGCCCAGGAACAGACAAAGCGGTGCGATCCGTCCGGCCAAGGATAGAATGTAGCTCCTGCCTTAGCCAGTTTCTCGGCGGCGCCCGGCGGCAGCCGGCAGAACACTTCATTGCCCTCGACCGGATGCACAAGATCGCCGCCAGCCGTCGTTAGCGCCGCTGCAAGTCCTTGCGCCGAGGCATTGGCCTGCGTTGCGAGCGTCATCCACAGCCCGTCTTTCAGGTAGGCCGCCATCTGGGCGCCAAGGAATCGCATCTTGGGCGGCATGTGGCCCGAGCGCTTGGCGCGGGCCTGGAGTTCGCCGAGCCGATCGCGTGCCTTGCCGAATAGCAGGACCGCCTCGCAGCCTGCGCCGCCGTTCTTGGTGGCGCCAAAGCTCATGATGTCGACCCCGGCGCGCCAGCTCAACGCGGCGGGAGTCGCGCCAGTGGAAGCCAGCGCATTGGCGAAACGGGCGCCGTCGAGATGCACGAGAAGGCCGGCGGCATGGGCTAGGGCTGCACGCTGCGCGGTTTCCCCGGCCGAATATGCGGCGCCGCACTCGGTGAGGTTGGAGAGGGAAAGAGCGTGAAGCGGACTTTCGTGGACGAAGCCGGGATTGTTGGCGGCGAGGCGCTTCTTGAGCGCGGCTATGTCGATCTTGCCGTGTGCGCCGGGAAGCAGGGATAGCTTGGCGCCGCCGGTGAAGAACTCCGGCGCGCCGCGCTCGTCGCGCTCGATGTGCGCTTCCTCGTGACAGGCGATGGCGCCGTGGCCGGGGCAGATCACGGACAAGGCCAGCGCGTTTGCGGCGGTGCCGGACGAGGCGAGCCAGATGTCGAGGTCGGCTTCGAACGCGTCCGAGAGCGCTTGTTTCGCGGCGGCCGTCCAGGGGTCGGCGCCATAGCTGGAGGCGGGGCCTTTGGCGGCGTCGACCATCGCTTCGAGGATTGCGGGGTGGGCCGGGGCGGCGGTGTCGGAGGAGAAGTTCATGGTCGTGGCGCCTCTTGACGGGCCTCCTCTGGAGCCGAACGCGCGGGCATGCAAGCCTTTGGAAAACGAGGCGGGGTGCGATCATGAGCGAGATGTCGGACATGAAGACCCAAGTAAAGGCATTGGCGTTCGACGTGTTCGGAACGACGGTGGACTGGAATGTCGGGATTGGGCGCGAGCTGAAGGCGGCGCTGGCGCCGAGAGGGTATGAATTCGACTGGGTGCAGTTCGCGAACCGCTGGCGGAGGGAATACCAACCGGCGATGGAGGGCGTGCGGTCGGGCAAGCGCGGGTATGTTTGGATGGACGTGCTACACCGGGAGATGCTGGATCCGGTGCTGGAGGAGTACGGCGTTGCGGGGCTGAGCGACGAGGAGAAGATGAACCTGGCGCTTGGCTGGCGGCGGCTGGATCCGTGGCCGGACGTGGTCGAGGGCATGACACGGCTCAAGCGGAAGTTCATCCTGGTCGCCTGCTCAAACGCAAACGTCGCGCTGGCGGTGGAAATGGCGAAGCGGGGTGGGCTGCCGTGGGATGCGATCCTCGGGGCCGAACTGGTTCGGATGTATAAGCCGAGGCCGGAGGTCTATGACAGCGTCGGCGCGTTCCTGGGCCTCAAGCCAGAGAATGTGATGATGGTGGCGTGCCACGACTGGGACCTGAAGGGCGCGAAGGCCCGCGGACTGCGCACGGCGTATGTACGGCGGGAGCTGGAGTACGGGCCCGGCGGCGCGCTGCCCGAGCCCGCGCCTGGATCACACGACGTGCACGTCGCGCACTTCATGGGACTGGCGGATGCACTGGGGGCGTGAGGTGCAGACATAAGGGCGCGATCCCGCAGGTGGCTGTGAGGCGGGGTGGGTTGGTGCTGCTTGGACAGGCTTGGAGCCAGGGAGGGGCGCGAGCAATTCACGCGCGACACTCTGGCCTTTTACGGGGCAAAGAAAAAGGCCGGAGCATTCCTGCCCCGGCCCTTGTCCTGTTCGACGACGCCTCGACTAGAGGTCGATGTCGGCGTCGGGGATCTGCTGGCGCTGGCGGCCGGCGGCGCGATTGACGTTTCCGGCTTCCATTTCCTTCTTGTCGAGGCCGCCATCCTTGTTGAGGTCGAGGTCTGCGAAGCGGGCCTTCATCGAGGCCAGGCCGCCGACCAGTTCGTTGACCTGGATCTTGTCGTCAGCGTTGTCGTCGATGCCGCCGATCGTCCGCGACTCCATCAGCTTCTGCTGCAGGTCGTTGCGGATGTTGCTGACGGTCTCGTCAGCCCAGCGGTAGTTGACCCGGAAGTACATCATCTCCTGCCAGGACTGTTCGCCCCAAGTGACGTTGATCTTCGGATCCGGGTTGGCCTTGTTGTGCACCGAATTGTCGTAGACCCACGTCGCGATCAGCTTGGTGCCGGCCTTCACGAGGATCGGCTCCACCGGATCGTAGTCGCGCTGCCAGTTGAAATCGTACTTGGGCAGGGACAGGAGCATCTTCTCCTTGCCGTCCGGCGTCTTCTGCTTCAGCTCGACGTGGTAACCGCGATAGTGCGAGTGCGGGTAGAGCGTGTAGAGATACGCATCCGCCGGGAATTCGAGATAGGCGATTTCCTTGTGCCGGGCCTCGCCAGCCGGAATGCGCAGGCCGCCGTCGGAGATGACGGTGGAGCGCTTGATGTATTCCGGAGGAGCCTTCAGCGTGTAGTAGCCGATCTGGGTGGCGTCGGTCGTCGGCTTGCCCGTGGTCGTGTAGTGCATCGAGAAGCGGAGCTTGCCGCCCGCCGGGACCGGAGCGCCAGCCTGGTCGGCGATCATCTGCGGCTCGGCGCCGGGCGTATAGGAGCCGACCGAGCCGCCCGGGATTTTCGGGGCGGGCTTGGAGCGGTCGGGTGAGTGGTTCGACGTGACGTGGTGCAGGACCGTGCGGGCGCCGGGCTTGATGGCGATGGCGCGCAGCCAGGTATCGCCCTTGAAGGGATTATCAACCTGCATCGTCTGATATTCGACCGTGCCGGCGGCCGGAACGTTGAACGACGGAAGCTGGACGACTACGTCCGGCTTGCCGAGCGCGACGGGCCATTCCGGAGCTTCGCTGGCCTGCGTCTTGAGGATGTCCTCGCCGGTACCGCGCGGGGCGCCAGCCTGGAGCCAGTGGATCAGCGTTTTGTTTTCCGCCGCAGTGAGGGCGTTGTCGTTCTTGAACTTGCCGATGTGCGGATCGGGGAAGTAGGGAGGCATGCGCTCGGCCATCACCGACTCGAGCATCATTGGGGCAAAGCCCTTCACGACCTCGTACGAATCCATCTGCCAAGGTGCGATGCCGCCCTTCTGGTGGCAGGTGACGCACTTGGCCTGGAGGATCGGCGCGACTTCCTTCGAGTAGGAGATGTTGGCGTGCTCGGCGGCCTTGCCTTCTCCCGGCAGGGAGATCGCCTTGCCGACCTTCACGTCGACGCGCGGGTTGGCGACCGGCGCGCCGGAGAGCACGGCGTCAATAGCCCTGGCGGTGTAGGCGTCCTTAGCCGCGGCCTTCAGGTTGGGCGAGGCGGATTTGGCGAAGCGGTCATCGAGCGGGCCGTGATAGGCCACCTTGAAGCCGGCTTTCGGGTCGAGCACGAAAATCTCGGCTTCGCGCTTCAAGTTGAGCTGTTCGCCGACGAGCTGGAGTTCATCCATCAGCAGCGGAACGGAGAATTTCTGCGCCTTGAACTCGGCGGCGGCGGCGTCACGCGACTGGCCGGTCGTCGAGTTGACCATGTAGAAGAGGACGCCCTTATCCTTGTAGGCGGCCTGGAGCTTGGCGAGTTCGCCAGCGGCCGAGCGCGACAGCGGCGAGCCATTTGTCTGCGACATGAGCACGATCGCCGGAGCGTACTTGAAGTAATACAGCTCGTGCGCGAGCCGCGTGGTGTCCGTGAGCTGGAAGTTGCCGACCTTTTCCGGGACCGCGGAGGCGGTCGGAGCGGCGGTAACGGCGGTAACGCCAACGAAACCGGCGAGCACGACCGCAGCCGCCGTCGCCATAAGCACAGACTTCATTCCAGCTCTCCCACGGGTATGTCGGCGAATGTAATTCCTGTTCCAGTATCTATTCCGGACCAAAAATCGTCAACGCTGACGGGGGGTTGCGGCGATCCCGATCAGGGGCGGAGAGGTCACATTCACGCTAGGCGCGACCGGGTGCAGGGCGGATTCACCGAGAGTCGATGCGGGCTCAACGGAAGGTGACGTAGGGGGATGGCAGACGACGGTCCGTCGCCTGCGGCGCGCCGATGGCTGATTCCCGACATGGAACGGCCCGGACGAGAGATCGCCCGGGCCGCCCTGGTGTGATCCTTCGGAGCTGACCCTAGAGGTCGACCTCGGTATCGCGGATCTGGTTGGCGGTGCGGGAGACCACGACATTGCCTGCCGAGAGTTCCTTGGAGTCCAGGCCGCCATCCTTGTTGAGGTCGAGGTCCGCGAAGCGGGCCTTCATGGTGGCCAGCGAGCCGCGGAGCTCGTTGACCTCCACCTTGCCGCTAGCGTCGTCGTCGAGCTGGCCCATCGTGCGCGTAGCGGTCAGCTTGGTCTGCAGGTCGTTGCGGACGTTGGTGCTTGTCTCGTCGGCCCAGCGGTAGTTGATCCGGAAGTACATCATCTCCTCCCAGGTCTGTTCGCCCCAGGTGACGGTCTGCTTCGGATCCGGGTTGGCCTTGTTGTGGTCCGAGTTGTCGTAGATCCACGAGACGATGAGCTTGGTGCCCTTCTTGATCGTCAGGGGCTGGGCCAGGTCATAGTCGAGCTGCCAGTTGAAGTCGTACTTCGGCACCGACAGCAGCGGCGTCACCTTGCCGTCCGGCGTCTTCTGTTTCAGCTCGACGCTGAAGCCGCGATAGTGGGCGTGCGGGTGGACGCTGTAGAGAACCGCGTCGGCCGGGAATTCCAGGTAGGAAATTTCCTTGTGGCGCGCCTCTCCGGCCGGAATGCGCAGGGCGCTGTCCGAGATCACCGCGGCGCGGCGGATGATGTCGGGCGGCGATTTCAGGAGGTAGTAGCCGATCTCGGTGGCGTCGGTCGCCGCCTTGCCGACCGCCGTGTAGTGCATCGAGTAGCGGAGCTTGCCGCCGGCCGGGACAGGCGCGCCGGTGTTTTCGTTGTAGACTTGGATGCCGGCGCCGGGAACGAAGGAGCCGACGGAGCTGCCCGGAATCCGTGCGGGCGGCGCAGCGCGGTCCGGCGCGTAGCTCGATGTGATGTGGTGCAGGACCTGCCGGGCGCCCGGCTTGAAGGCCACGGCGCGAAGCCACGCATCGCCCTTGAACGGGTTATCGACCTGCATCGACTGGTATTCGATGATGCCCGATGCCGGAACGGCGAAGGAGGGAAGTTTTACGACCACATCCGGCTTGCCCAGCGCCGTAGGCCATTCCGGCGCTTCCGCAGCCTGGGTCTTGAGGATGTCCTCGCCCGTGCCGCGCGGCGCGCCTGCCTCGATCCAGTGGACCAGCGTCTTGTTCTCCTCGGCGGTGAGGCCCGTATCGTTGGAGAACTTGCCGACATGCGGATCGGCGAACCAGGGCGGCATGCGCGCCGACATCACCGCTTCGCGGATCATCGGCGAGAAGCCCTTTACGACCTCATAGCTGTTCATCGCGAAGGGGCCGATGCCGCCTTTCTGGTGGCAGGTGACGCACTTGGCCTGGAGGATCGGCGCAACCGTCTTGGCGTAGGAGATGCTGGCGTGCTCGGCAGCTTTGCCGCGTTCCGGGAAGGCGACCGTCTTGCCGACCTTCACGTCGACACGCGGCGTGGCGACGACTGCGCCGGAGAGAACCGCGTCGATCGCCTTCGCGGTGTAAGCCTTCGTGGCCTTGGCCCTGGTGTTGTAGGAGGCCTTCTCGAAACGCTCGTCGAGCGGGCCGTGATAGGCGACCCGGAAGCCGTCCTTCGGGTTGAGCACGAAGACTTCGCCTTCGCGCTGGATGTTGAGTTGCTCGCCGACAAGCTGGAGGTCGTCCTTCAGCACAGGCACGGCGAACTTGTTCTTCGCGGCTTCCGCCGCCGCCGCATCGCGCGTGTCGGAGAGTGTCGAGTTGATCATGTAGAAGAGGACGCCCTTGTCCTTGTAGGCGGCCTGCAGCTTGGCGAGTTCGCCGGCTGCATCGCGTGAGAGCTTCGACCCGTTGGTCTGCGACATGAGCACGATCGCGGGCGCGTACTTGAAGTAGTAAAGCTCGTGCGCCATGCGGCCCGTGTCGGAGAGCTGGAAGTTGGCGGCCTTCTCCGGAACTGCGCTTCCCGTCGGCAGGGCCGTGACGGATGCGACGCCGACAAACCCGGCAAGGACAGCGGCGACCGCCGTCGACAACAGGACAGTTCTCATTCCAGCTCTCCCCAAGTGTCTGCTTTGCAGGCGTAATCCCAATTCCAGTATCTCGTGGCGGTTAAAAATCGTCAATGCTGACCGGAGATGTGTACGTCCGCTATCGACGGGCGACGGGGTCACATTCCTGTAAGACTTGGGCCTGTAAGACTGGGGATGACGCGTGCGGCGGGCTTTGCTGCGCCGCACACCTGACGCGAAACGGCCCGGACGAGAGATCGTCCGGGCCGCTGAGTCCTTAACCTCTGCGGCGGGCCATCAGGCCCAGCGCAGGTCGGCGTTGTTGACTGGCAAGGCGCGGATACGCTTGCCGGTGGCCGCCGCGATGGCGTTCGCCACGGCCGGGAGAACCGGCGGAAGCGCCGGCTCGCCGAGGCCCGTGGGCGAGTTGTCCGACTTCACCCAGGCGACTTCGATCTGCGGCGCCTTGTTCATGCGGAGCAGAGGCATGTCGTAGAAGTTGGTCTGCACCGTGCGGCCTTTGTCGAAGGTGATCTTCTGGTGCATCTCCGAGATGCCGTCGATGATCGACCCCTGGACCTGGTTCAGGGCGTTGGTCGGGTTGATGATGGTCGAGCCGACATCCGCGGCGCACCAGACCTTGAGAACCCGCCAATCGCCATTCTGTTCGACCTTCACCTTCGCAACCTGGGCGAAATAGCCCTGGTGAGAGAAGTAGAAGGCGACGCCCAGGCCCGTGCCCTTGGGCAGTGATGCGCGGCTCGCCCAGGGCGACATGTCGCGAACCTTGGCGAGGACATCGTACATCCGCTTGGCGTTCATGCCGGGGCGTGCGGGCTGCGCGCCAGGTGCGGCTGCAGGTGCGGGCAGCGGATTGGCGAGGAGGTCCAGCCGGAACTGGAGTGGGTCCTTGCCGGCTGCCGCCGCCACCTCGTCGATGAAGGACTGGTGGACAAAGGCCACCGCGTTCGACACCGGCGCGCGCAGCGGACCTGTGGGCATGCCGCCGGGGATCAGCGACTGGCCAACATCGACGTTTGGCGTGAAGCCCGCCGGGAATTCTCCCGGAGGCGAGTTGGCGTTGCCGAGCGGCCGGCCATTGCTGCCAAAGGTGACGAAGTGGTTCGTGAAGCCGGTGATCTTGCCCTGCGCGTCGAGAGCGGCCTTGAAGTTGTGATAGCCGCCCGGACGATAGGGGTCGTGCTGCATGTCGTCTTCGCGCGTCCACACCAGCTTGACCGGGATGTTGCCGGCCTGCTTGGAGATCGCGACCGCTTCAACGATGAAATCGCTGGAGAGGCGCCGGCCGAAGCCGCCGCCGCAACGGATCATGCGCAGCGTGACCTTGTCGCGAGGAACGCCAACAGCCGCCTGGATCAAGGGGAAGGACGATCCGGGGTTCTGGGTCGGCGCCCAGATCTCGACCGTGCCGTCGGCCTTGGCGTGGGCCGTGCAGTTCTGCGGCTCGAGCGGAGCGTGGACGAGGAAGGGATAGGCATAGGACGCCTCGACCACCTTGGCGGCCGAGGCCAAAGCGGCGGCTGCATCGCCATCCTTGCGCAGGCTGGCCATCGGAGCGGCCTTGGCGAGCGCCGCGGCCTGGCTGTCGAAGCTCGCGGTGGACTGCGTGGCGGTTGCGCCTTCGTCCCACTGTATCTTGAGCTTCTTGGCCGCTTCCTTGGCCGTCCACCAGTCGTCGGCCACGATGGCGACGCCATCCATCAGCCCCATGAGGTCCGCGCCAACCTGCTTCACGACAAAGCAGGAATGAATGCCCGGGAGCTTGGAGATTTCCTCGGTGTTGGCTGAGACGACCTTGCCGCCGAAGACCGGGCACTTGGTGAAGTGCGCATGCTTCATGCCGGGAACTTCGACGTCGATGCCGAAGATGGGCTCGCCGCGGGCGATGCGCGGGCTGTCCCAGTTCTTCATGTCCTTGCCGATGATCCGGAAGTCTTTCGGATCCTTCAGCTTGACGGAGGTGAGGGCAGGCGGCGTCAGCTTGGACGCATCGTTGACAAGGTCGCCATAGCCGATCGTGCGGTTTGAGGCGGCGTGCTTGACGACGCTCGGCCCAGTCGTGAGTTCCTCGACCGGAACGCTCCACTTGGCGGCGGCGGCCTGCAACAGCATCGCACGGGCCGCGGCGCCAACCTGGCGCTGCGGGAGCCAGTGCTGCGGCGTCGCGAACGAGCCGCCGGCAATCTGGCTGCCGTATTTCTGGTCGGCGTCGCCCTGCTCAAGCGTGACCTTCGACCAGTCGGCGTCAAGTTCCTCCGCGATCAGCATCGGCAGCATCGTCTTGATGCCCTGACCGATCTCGGGGTTCTTGGCCATGATGCGGATAGCGCCGTCGGGCGAGATCGCCACGAACGTGTTCATCTCGACGACGGGTTGGCCTGGCTTGGCCGGCGTCGCCCCTGCGACAGCGCCGCCTTCGGACGCAGTGTCAGGCGTCATGCAGCCTGTGAGCATCAGCCCGCCGCCGGCGGCGGAGGCCAGAAGGAAGAAGCGGCGCGAGGTGTTCACCGGCTTATCGTTGTTGATCATGTCGTGAGCCATGGATCAGACCTCCCGCGTGTCTTTGGTGTCGACGCCGGCTGCGGTCTTGATTGCCTCGCGGATGCGGACATACGTCCCGCACCGGCAGGCGTTCACCATGGCCTGGTCGATCTGTTGGTCGTTCGGTTTCGGAGTGGTGGCCAGAAGCGCGGAGGCGGCCATGAGCTGGCCGGCCTGGCAGTAGCCGCACTGCATGACGTCGACATCGAGCCAGGCTTTCTGAAGCGCCTGTCCGACCCTGGTCCCGCTGAGCGCTTCCACCGTGGTGACGCGCTGCCCGCCGACCGCCTGGATCGGGGTCATGCAGGCGCGGGCTACCTTGCCGTCAAGATGGACGGTGCATGCGCCGCACGAGCCGACGCCGCATCCGAACTTGGCGCCCTTGAGCCCGATCTTGTCTCTCAACACCCAGAGCAAGGGCATGTCGCCATCGACATCCACCGTCTGCGTCTTGCCGTTCACGTTGATTGTGTATTTCGTCATTTGGAGCTCCGCAGGCGCGTTCCGGAATGACTTCCGGCTCCTCCGCCCAGTTTCTAACCCGCGACGCAACTGCCCCTGTGAAGGGAACAGGTCTTGGGAGAATCCATAACGGATGCGCGGAACAACGCCAATGCAATCGCAGCGTGTTCGCTCCGGATTCTCTTTCCGGACGAAACACGCTTGCGCGAGTGAGCATGCGCAACGGGCAGCCAGGACCATTTCTTGCGAACGGTTCTCAGAGTTGCTGGCCAGCACTCGTTTCTACACGCTATAGTTAGCTAAGTATAGCGCGATGGCCGATCGGGATTCGCGGGCAGATCTCATCGTACAAGCAGCGCCGATGTTCGGATCAATAACCAAGAGATGAGGCCAGGGTGATGGTCGCGAGCGACTCCGTCAACAATGCTGGCCTCCCGGCGGTTGCGCTCTTAACGACGGTAGCCAGGCGCTGGCCGCTCGACTGCGGACTTCCAATACTTGTGATCTGTATGACGTGGCGTCACGCCCTACGTCACCGGATTGCCGTCTGCGGAAAGAGGATCATTCTCCCGATAACCATTGGGGAGATTGAGCATGACATCTCGGATGCTTGTTGCCGGGCTCGCGGCCGGCGTGTGCGCCGTGGCTGTGGCGGTCACTGCGGTGGCTGCGCCGTCGGGAAACAAGTTGGCGGGGGCCAAGGTCGACAATTTCATGCTGATCGACCAGCAGGGGATCGGCCACCAGCTTCATTACTACAGGAGCAATCCGGCGGTGGTGCTCGTGACCATGGCGGCAGGCGACAAGATATCGGCGAAGGCCATCGAGGCGGTGGAGAAACTGCGCGGCGGCTATGAGGCGAAGGGTGTGGTGTTCTTCGGGCTCGACAGTTCCGGCAAGGCAGGCAACGCCCCGCTCGGCGCGTTGGCCAAGTCAAAAAGCCTGGCCGTTCTGGACGACGACCTGCAGCTTGTCGGCCGCTCACTGGGCGTGACATCGACCGCAGAAGTGTTCGTGGTCGATACGAAGACCTGGAAGGTCGCCTATCACGGCCCGGTCGATGATGCGTTCGCACAGAAGAAAGAGAAGGGCGCCACGCTCGCTGCGGCGCTTGACGCCGTGCTGGCGGGCAAGGCGGCGCCGGTGACGGATGCGGCAGTGAAGGGCACGGCGCTGGACTTCCCGGATCGCAAGCGGGCTGCCGAGTTCAGGAAGATTTCCTATTCCAGTGACGTTGCGCCGATCCTCGCCAGCAAGTGCGTGAGCTGCCATGCCGCCGGCGGCGTCGCGCCGTTCGCCATGAACAGCTACGAGGTCGTGAAGGGCTTTGCACCGATGATCCGCGAGGCGGTGATGGCCAAGCGCATGCCGCCCTTCCATGCCGGCAAGCACGGCCACGAACTGAAGATCGACATGACGCTGTCGAATGCGCAGACGAAGACACTGATCAACTGGATCGAAGGCGGCGCTCCGCGGGGCGGGGGCGAGGATCCGTTGGCGAAGGTGAACTTCACCGCACCGGAATGGCCGTATGGCCAGCCCGACGTGGTCCTGGAGCTGCCGCCGTTCGACGTGCCGGCAAGCGGGATCGTCGCCTACCAGCACCTCGTCGTGAAAAATCCGACGAAGGAAGCCAAATTCCTGCAGGCCGTCGCCTACCTGCCGGGCGCCAAGCAGGCGCTGCACCACATTGTCGCCGGCTGGAATCCGGACGGCAAGCAGTCAATGGGCCAGGGTTGGCAAGTGGATACCGGCGGATGGGGGCCCGGCTCGGAGCCGACCAACTATCCCTCCGACACCGGCAATATGGTGCCGGCCGATGGCGAGTTCGTCTTCCAGATGCACTACACGCCGAACGGTAAGGCGCAGACCGATCACACCCGGGTCGGCATCTATTACAAGAAGGAGCCGCCGCAGAACATCCTGCGCCAGCTCGGCATTGCCGACTTCTCGATCGAGATCCCGGCGGGCGAGGGGCTTCACCATGAGCGCGGTTATGTCGAATTCCCGGCCGATGTGATGCTATACCGCGTGCGTCCGCACGCGCATTCGCGCGGTTACGCCACGCGGCTGACGGTGCGTTATCCGGATGGCCGGGAAGAGATCCTGCACAACCAGCCGATCTATGATTTCAACTGGCAGCGTGAGTATGTGTTCAAGGACTGGCTGCCGATCCCCAAGGGATCGATCATGATCGCGGACTACATCTTCGACAATTCGGTGAACAACAGGTCGAACCCGGATCCGAAGGTGAATGTCGCCTTCGGCGAGCAGACGTTCGAGGAGATGCTGTTCACCTACCTGCACTACAAGATCGTCGGCGAGGACCTGCAGCATCCCAAGGACGAGGTGCAGGCGGAGATCACGAAGTCGATCGGGTTCAGCGTCCTCGACGACAATATCGACCGCAAGATCCAGCCGGCCGAGTTGCGCGGGAAACGCTTCGAGAAGCTCAAGGCGAACTTCACGGCGATCGACTCCAACCATGATGGCGGGCTCGACAAGACCGAGTATTTCGCTGCGATGGCGCCGCGGGTCAGGGCGGCGGATGCTGCCAAGCCCGCTCCAACCGGAGGCAATTGAGATGAAAACGGCTCTGGGCCTCGCGTCTCTGGCTGTGATCGTTCTGGCGGCGGCTGGGTCGGCGCATGCGCAGGCGACGATTGCGGGATCGAAGAACTATGTCAGCCCGATCCCCTCCTTCCGCGACCTGCCGAAATGGGATCCCGCCTACAAGGCGCCGCGCACGCCGGACGGGAAGCCCGACCTGCAGGGCGTGTGGTCGAGCGCGTCGCTTACGACGCTTGAACGAGGCATCAGCTATGGCGGCGGGATCAAGACCGACGCGCTGGTCATCCCCGACGAACAGGTCGCGAAGTTCACGGGCGAGTCCTACTATGCGCAGGCCTACAAGGCGCAGGGCGGACGGTCCGACCTCGCGCAGGGCGCCTTCAAGGACAAGAACTCCAACGCCGGATACAACGCGTTCTGGATCGATCCCGGCGCCGAATACGCCAGGGTCAATGGCGAGTGGCGCTCGTCCTGGATCACGTCGACGGCGAATGGCCGCGTGCCCTACTCGGATGCCGGCCGCGCGGCGCGGGCGGCGCGTGTGGCGGAATTCCGCAAGGCGAAGAACACGGGACCGGAGCCGCGCACGCTCGGCGACCGCTGCCTGATCTCCTACACCAGCCAGGCCGGCCCGCCGATGGTCAACGGCATGTACAACAACCACTACCAGATCGTGCAGACGCCCACGAACGTCATGATCGACACCGAGATGAACCATGACGCCCGCATCATCACGATCGGCGGCAAGCCGCGGCCGGATGCGATCAAGCAATGGTTCGGGGATTCAGTGGCGCACTGGGACGGCGAAACGCTGGTGGTCGAGACCCGCAACGTCCATCCCATCCAGTCCGTTGGCGGCTACATTCCTCTGTCGCCGAAGGGCAAGGTGACAGAGAAGTTCAGGCGCGTCTCCGACCTTGAGCTGCTTTACCAGTTCACGGTGGACGATCCGGTTTTCTACTCGCAGGCGTGGACAGGTGAGATGCCGCTGCGCCGCTCGAAGGAGCACCTCTACGAATACGCCTGTCACGAGGGCAATTATGCGTTGCCCGGCATCCTGCGGGGCGACGCGATCGGGATGGACACGGCCATCGAGAAGGACGGCGAGTAGACGCGACGGCGCCGCCCTGCCGCTTCGCGATGCCCAGCGGGCGCGGTGCATGGGCGACGCAGCCGCGCAGGCTTGCTACCTGCCCTTGAATACGGGCGCGCGTTTCTCGACGAAGGCCTTGGACGCTTCGGCGTGGTCGGCCGTTTGCGCAGCGCGGGAATGGTTCATCGCTTCGGTGTCGAAGGAGAGGACAAGGTCGCCGCGCTCGGCGGTGTTCACGTTCTTCTTGATGAGGCCGAGCGTAATGCGGGGACCGTTGGCAAAACGTCTGGCCAAGGGTCATCGCTTCGTCCTGCAACTCCTTGGGATCTACAGCGCGGTTGACGACGCCGAGCCGCTCGGCCTCCTCGGCGAGGATCACGTCGGAAAGCAGGTAGAGTTCCTTCGCCTTCGCGGCGCCGACAAGCTGCGTGAGGAAATACGTGCCGCCGAAGTCTCCGGAGAGGCCGACTTTCGCGAACGCCGTCGTGATCTTCGCTCCGCGGGCGGCGATGCGGAAGTCGCAGGCGAGCGCGATGGAAAGGCCGGCGCCGGCTGCTGCGCCGGGGATGGCGGCAATGGTGATCTTCGGCATGTCGTGCAGCCAGCGCGACACTTCCATGCGCCGGCGCAGGTCGTAGGAGGCTTCTTCCGGCGTGCGGCCATGGTTCGCGCCGCCTTCGCTTTCTGGCGAAGCCTTTGACGTCGCCGCCCGCGCAGAACGCGCCGCCGGCCCCGGTGATGATTACCGCGCCTATGGAGGGATCCTGCGCCAGGCGCGGCAGGGCTTCGAGCAGGCCGTCGAGCATGGCGGTCGAGAGCGCATTCTTCGCCTCGGGCCGGTTCATGGTGAGGATGGCGACGCCGTCCTGTTTCGTTTCGATGAGGTCGGCCATGTGTTTTCTCCCTGAACTCTTTGTACGAGGGATAGGACCGGGCCGTATCGCGCGCAAGCACGCCGCAGTTGAGGGGGCAATCCGTGGTGATCGGCCCTCGCGGGATTCAAGGCATTGCATGTGACGTGTTCCTCGTCTGCGCCGACTGACGCCGTCTTGCCACGCGGCCTATTCCGCGCATGGTTGGCCACATGATCGTCACCTCCGCCGAGCTTCTTGCCGAACAACTCCAGAAGGCCTCGCGCATCGTCGTATTCACAGGCGCGGGGATTTCGACCGAAGTCCGGCATTCCGGATTTCCGTTCGCCGGGCGGCGTGTGGTCGAAGATGAAGCCGATCTACTTCCAGGAGTTCGTGGGAAGCGAGGCCCGGCGCAGGGAAGCATGGACCCGGGTGTTCTCCGGCGCCGCCGGCTGGGTCGGCAAGCAGCCGAACGCCGGGCACCACGCGGTGGCGCGGCTGGTGGCGAGCGGCCGGGCGACATCGGTGATCACGCAGAACGTCGACAATCTCCACCAGGCGTCGGGCGTGCCCGACGATCGCGTGATCGAGCTGCACGGCAATGCCAGCTATGCGACTTGCCTCTCCTGCGGCCTGCGCCACGAACTGGAGGAGCTGCGCTCTGTGTTTGTCGTCCAGGGTGAAATCCCGGTGTGCCGCGATTGCGGCGAGTTGGTGAAGACGGCGACGATCTCGTTCGGCCAGCAGATGCCGGAAGGGCCGATGGTGCGTGCGGAGGAGGAGACAGCAGGCTGCGATCTCTTCCTGGTGCTGGGGTCGTCTCTGGTGGTGACGCCTGCGGCTCTCTTTCCCGTGAAGGCGAAACGCAACGGGGCACGGCTGGTCATTCTGAACCGGGAGGAGACGCCGCTGGACGAGATCGCCGACCTCGTCCTGAATGACGAGATCGGGCCAACCCTGACGGCCGCGATGCGCGACCTGAATTAGGCCGGCGAAGTTTATTCGCGGCGATCGCTGTCCCGCACTCCAGGCAAAAACTCCGTTTCAAGGGGCGCCTGCGACGCTCGGACGCTTCCCAATGGCAGATATTGCCCGACGGAGTTGAGCAGCGTACGCGTTATTCGAACGCCGCACCGCAGCGGCGACAACGCTTTCCGGAGGCCCCCTGTGAGACTTGCCCTTATTCTTGCCCTTGGAACCGCGCTGTCGGTCGGCGCTGTCGCGGTTGCGCAGCAGACGACACAGGCCCCGCTGGGTGGAAACCGGCCGGTGAAGGCCGCCGCGGCCGCCCCGAAATATGATCCCACCAAGCCCTATCCGGCTTACACGGCGCCGCGCCTCAAGATCGGCCAGCCGGACCTGCAGGGCGTGTGGAGCAACGCCTCCCTAACCACCCAGTCGCGCCCCGCGTCGGCGAAAGACAGGGCGGCCTTCACTGAAGAAGAAGTCAGGAAGCTCGAGGCTGCGGTGATCGAGGAAGTCGAGGAAGGCAACAAGCGCACCGACCCGAATTCGGGCGCCGACTTCAAGCAACCTTCGAACGTGCGGCCTGAGTTTGCTGCGGCCGGCGGCGCGGTCGGCGGCTACAACCGCGGCTGGCTCGACCCCGGCAACCACGTGATGCGCGTCAATGGCGAGCCGCGCACCTCGCTCTACACCACGCCCACCGGCTCGCCTCCGCCGCGCAAGGCCAACGCCACCCCGGCCGCCGCGCCCGCGCCATCCGCTGCGGTGGCGCTGCTCGGCGCCAGCCCGATCGCGCGCGGCGGCGCGTTCGACAACATGGAATCGCGCGGCGCCGGCGAGCGCTGCATCGTCTCGTTCGGCCGCAATGGCGGGCCGCCGATGTTCGCCAACGGGTTCTACAACAACAACTACCAGATCTCGCAGTCGCCGCAGGCGATCGTGATCCAGGTCGAGATGAACCACGACGCACGGATCATCCGGCTCAACTCAAAGCACCGCACCGACGATGTGCGCCCCTATTTCGGCGACTCGATCGGCTGGTTCGAAGGCGACACGCTGGTTGTCGAGACGACCAACATTCCGCAGAGCCAGCAGTTCATGGGCTCGTGGAAGGACCTGAAAGTCACCGAGCGCTTCAAGCGCGTGGCGGAAGACCGGCTGCTCTACCAGTTCACCATCGACGACCGGACGCTGTGGGATGCGCCGTGGGGCGGGGAATACGAATTCCACCCGCTGGAAGTGCAGCGTCTCTACGAATACGCCTGCCACGAAGGCAACTACGCGCTGCACGGCATCATGTCCGGCGCGCGCGTCCAGGAAGCCAAGGCGGAGGCGAAGGCTGCTGAGGCTGCGAAGGCAGGCGCCAAACCGGCAGCCAAGCCGAAGGGCGGGCAGTAGCGCCGGGCTGAATCAGCGCGCGGCTACCAGGCCAGCTCCTTGCCGTTCCAGGCGAGGAAGCGCCCCGTCGAGGAGACGTCGAGCTTGTCGATCAGCTTGAGAAGCTGGGCTGCCGAGTCTGCGGGGGAGAGCGTGGCGCCGTCGCCGCCCATTTCGGTCTTCACCCAGCCGGGGTGGACGATCAGCACGGGAATGCCCTGCGGCTTTAGCTCGGTGGCGAGGCCGCGCATCAGGCGGTTCACTGCCGCCTTGGAGACGCGATAGGCGAGCGAATCCGGCGAGGCGCTCTGCATCGAGCCCATCTGGCTCGACAGCGTGATGATCTTGCCCTTCGCGGCCTTCACGTTCGGCAGGAAGGCGTTGGCGATGCGCAGGGGCGAGATTGCATTGACGTTGATCGTCTCTGCGAGGCCGTCATAGTCCATGTCGGTCGCGGTCTGGCGGTCGGGGCCCATGACGCCGGCATTGTTGACCAGCACGTCGATGGGCTCCGCTTCCAGCCGGCGGCGCGCCTTGGCGATGTCGGCGGGGTCGGCCACGTCCATCTCGATCACCTCGACCCATTTGCGCTGGGTCTCTGCGAAGGCGTCGAGTTCGGCGCGGTCGGATGTGCGGCGGATGGCGGCGAAGACCTTGTCGCGGCGGCCGACATAGGCCTTCACCAGCGCAAGGCCGATGCCGCGATTGGCGCCAGTGATCAGTGCGACGGCCATTCAGTCACGACCGGCGAGCCGGCTCCCAGGTTGTCGGCTCAAGAGATCAGCGCGTCGGGACCGGCTTCTCGCCGCGATAGTCGTAGAAGCCCCGTCCCACTTTCTTGCCGACCCATCCCGCTTCCACGTATTTCACCAGCAGCGGGCAGGGACGGTATTTGGTGTCGGCAAGGCCGTCGTGCAGGACCTGCATGATCGACAGGCAGGTGTCGAGGCCGATGAAGTCGGCGAGTTCCAGCGGGCCCATCGGATGGTTGGCGCCCAGCTTCATCGCGGTATCGATCGACTCGACCGTTCCGACGCCTTCATAGAGCGTGTAGACCGCCTCGTTGATCATCGGCATCAGCACGCGGTTGACGATGAAGGCCGGGAAGTCTTCCGCGTTGGTGACATGCTTGCCGAGCCGCTCCACGATGTGGATTGCCGCGTCATAGGTTTCCTGGTCGGTGGCGAGTCCCCGGATCACTTCGACGAGCTGCATCAGCGGCACGGGGTTCATGAAGTGCAGGCCGATGAAGCGCTCGGGCCGGTCGGTCGAGGTGCCGAGGCGCGTGATCGAAATCGACGAGGTGTTGGTCGCCAGCATGGCGTCCTTCGGCAGCTTCGGGCACAGCTCGTCGAAGATGGCGCGCTTGACGTTTTCCTTCTCGGTCGCCGCCTCGATGGCGAATTCGACATTGGCGAATTCGGCGAGCGACTTCGCAGGCTTGATCCGCTTCACGGCGGCGTCGCGCTGTTCCTTGGTGATCATCTGGCGATGGACCTGGCGGTCCAGGTTCTTCTGGATCGTCTTGATGCCGGCATCGAGCCTGTCGATCGAGACATCATTGAGCAGGACGTCGAACCCCGCCAGCGCGCATACATGCGCGATGCCGTTACCCATCTGTCCGGCGCCGATAACGCCGATGGTGCGAATGCCGCTCATGCCGTGCCGAAGCCTGTCCTGTGAACGTTTGCGCCGGAACGCTAGCACGCGGCCCCGAAGCCGCGAGTCCGTAGTGTTCGCACATGCACAACAGAACGTGAAGAAGGCCTCTGGTGTGATGTTTTGGGCGCCATCCGGCAGCGCCTCACGCGGCCGTGACGGCACAAAGGCCAGCTCCCCGTACTCCTGCCGCTTTTTCCCCCTTCGATCAAGGCCTCGCCCCGGATATAGAATGCGCGCAACAGGGGGCCGGGTGCGTCTGGATACGGGCGCTCGCGGTCCATGGATTTCGGGAGATCACCCAAGATGAAATGGCTTCTTGCAATTGCTCTGGCGTCTTGCGCTGCGACGCCGGCCTTCGCCCAGGACGTCAAGACCGACCTGCCGGACCGGCCGATGAAGCAGATCAAGGAATTCGACCAGGCGCCGATTCTCGAAGGGATGAAGGCGACCGGGCAGAGCGGCATCTGCACCGCAACCTATGTCGTCGGCGCCGACGGCAAGGCCCAGAACGTCACCGCCGACTGTCCTTCGGCCGACTTCGTTCCCTACGTGGTGCGCGCAGTTGAAGGCGCCGAGTGGGAGGCCGAGGTCGTGGGCGGATACTTCTTCAAATCCCGCCCGCGCCGGCAGTCGTTCAAGTTCGGCACGGTCACCGTCGCCGCGGTCGATCCGCGCGGCGAGAAGCCGCCCGTGATGATGCGCGCCGTGAAGGAAGCCGACCTCATGCGCGTGATCGCCAAGCTCAAGCCCGAGGACAAGTGCGACCTCAAATTCACGGTCGGCGCCGACGGCGTTCCTAAGGACATCGTGCCGAACTGCACGATCGAGGCCGCTGACCCGCTGGTGATCGAGGCGGTGAAGAACATGAAATACACCCCCGCCGAAAAAGGCGGCGCCCCCACCGACTGGCCCGGCATCTCAATGCCGATCTCGATCGCGAAGAAGAATTAGGCAGACCTTTTGTAGGACATGGATCAAACCCGCTTCGGCTTGCCCGGAGCGGGTTTTGTTTTGCTTGGCGCCTCGGTTGGATTGCGCGCACAATGTGCGGCGGAGGGTTGGGCGTGGCCAAGGCCGTTTTCACATCGAAGGTTGATCCGGCCTACGACGACTTGCCGGAGCAGTACTACCATTTTCCACGTCAGTATTTGACCAGAGCGCAGCAGGCGCTCGGGGATTGGATTTTATACTACGAATCTCGGCGGGGTGGAGGCCGGCTAGTATACTACGCTACCGCACGATTGAGGCAGATAGTGCCTGATCCCACGACGCCAGATCACTTCTACGGATACGTCGACAACTATCTGGAGTTCGATCAGCCCGTACCGATGCGAGACGGCGCACACTTCTACGAGAGCGGAGGCAGAAACCCCGATGGGACGACGAAATCTGGCTGGTACCAAAACTCGGTGCGGCCAATTCCGGAAGCGGAATACGAACTGGTCTTACAAGCTGGGTTTGTCGCAACGCTTGGTCGAGTGTCTCCAACCGTGGCAACTCAGACAACCGCTATCGCGACAAGGGTCTTGCCTGAACTGGCCGAAGAAGGCGCCGAATTCGAGCGTCCCCTTGTAGAGCAACTCATCGCGCGTCCGTTCCGAGACCGCGCCTTCGCAGCGGGGGTGGTTTCGGCCTACAATAGGACATGCGCTGTGACTGGTCTTCAGATCATCAACGGAGGGGGGCGCGCCGAAGTTCAAGCAGCGCACATCCGCGCAGTGGAGCACGGTGGTTCTGATTCAGTTCGAAACGGCGTCGCGTTGTCCGGTACCGTCCACTGGATGTTCGACCGCGGCTTGATCTCGATCGATGACGACTATTCGATTCTTGTAGCGGAAGACCGGTTGCCGGACGCCGCAAAACGAATGATCCACGAAAACCGCAAGCTCATCTTGCCGGAGAGAGACGACGTTCGGCCGCACAAAACCTATCTCAAGTTCCATCGCGAAGCGGTGTTCAAGGGATAGCCTGCGTCAGTTCATCCCCGCCTTCTTCCCGATCAATCCCGTCGGCACGCCGTTCAGGGCCAGCGCGCCGGCTTCGACGGTGACCTTGACTTCGTCGCCGTCCTTGATGCGGCCTTCGAGGATCATGCGGGCGAGGGGGTCCTGCACTTCTTTCTGGATCGCGCGCTTAAGCGGCCTTGCGCCATAGACCGGATCGTAGCCGCGCTCGGCCAGCCAGTGCATCGCCGTGTCGTCGACCTTGATGGTGATGCGGCGGTCGGCGAGGATTTTTTCCAGCCGCTTGAGCTGCACGCCGACGATGCGGTCGATCTCGGCTCGGCCGAGGCGCTTGAAGAACACGATCTCGTCGATGCGGTTGAGGAATTCCGGGCGGAAATGCTGCCGGATCGCCTCCATCACTTCATCGCGCGTGCGGCCGGATATGTCGCCCTCTGACTTGTCGTCGGCGATGGCGTGGGCGCCGAGGTTGGAGGTCATCACGATCAGCGTGTTGTTGAAGTTCACCGTGCGGCCCTGGCCGTCGGTCAGGCGGCCATCGTCGAGCACCTGCAGCAGCGTGTTGAACACGTCCGGGTGCGCCTTCTCGATCTCGTCGAACAGGATGACCTGGTAGGGACGCCGGCGCACGGCTTCGGTCAGCGCGCCGCCCTCTTCATAGCCGACATAGCCCGGAGGCGCGCCGATCATGCGGCTGACGGCGTGCTTCTCCATGTACTCCGACATGTCGAGGCGAAGGACCGCATGCTCATCATCAAAGAGAAATTCGGCGAGTGCTTTTGTGAGCTCGGTCTTTCCCACGCCGGTTGGGCCAACGAAGATGAAGCTGCCGATCGGCCGGTTGGGGTCCTGCAAGCCGGCGCGCGCGCGCCGCACGGCGTTGGCGACGATCTCCAGCGCCTCGTCCTGGCCGACGACCCGCTTGCGCAGGCCCTCTTCCATGTGGAGCAGCTTCTCGCGCTCGCCCTCCATCATCTTGTCGACCGGGATGCCGGTCCAGCGCGAGACGACGGCGGCGATGGCGTCGGCGTCGACCACTTCCTTCACCAGCGGGGCCTTGGCGTTCTTGTCGCTCGAGTCGGTGCGGCCCTCGGCTTCCGAGATCAGCTTCTCGAGCGCGGGAATGTCGCCATACTTGATCTCGCCGGCCCGGCTGAAATCGCCGCGCCGCTCGGCGTCTGCGAGATCGGCGCGGGCGCGATCAAGGCGTTCCTTGGCGTTGGTGGCGCCGGCAAGGCGGGTCTTCTCGGCCCTCCACGTGGCGGAGATCTCGTCCGACTTCGCCTGCAATTCCTTGATCTCGGCTTCGCGCCGCTTCAGGCGGTCCCTGGAGGCGTCGTCCTTCTCCTTCTTCAGCGCCTCAGCCTCGATGCGGATCTGCATCAGGCGCCGGTCGATCTCGTCGAGCTCCTCGGGCTTGCTCTCCACCGCCATGCGCAGCCGCGCGGCCGCCTCGTCCATCAGGTCGATGGCCTTGTCGGGCAGGAAGCGGTCGGCGATGTAGCGGTTCGACAGCGTCGCCGCAGCGACAATGGCGGCGTCCGAGATGCGGATGCCGTGGTGAACTTCGTACTTCTCCTTCAGGCCGCGCAGGATCGAGATCGTGTCCTCGACGCTCGGCTCGCCGACGAAGACGGGCTGGAAGCGGCGGGCGAGCGCTGCGTCCTTCTCGATATTCTTGCGGTATTCATCGAGCGTGGTGGCCCCGACGCAGTGAAGTTCGCCGCGCGCGAGGGCGGGCTTCAGCATGTTGGAGGCATCCATCGCGCCTTCGGCCTTGCCCGCGCCGACCAGCGTATGCATCTCGTCGATGAACAGGATGATCTCGCCTGCCGCCTGTGTCACCTCCTGCAGCACGGCCTTCAGCCGCTCCTCGAACTCGCCGCGGAATTTGGCGCCGGCGATGAGCGAGCCCATGTCGAGGGCGAGCAACTTCTTTTCCTTGAGCAACTCCGGCACATCGCCGTTGACGATTCGGATCGCAAGACCTTCGGCGATCGCGGTCTTGCCGACGCCTGGCTCGCCGATGAGGACGGGGTTGTTCTTGGTGCGCCGGCTCAGCACCTGGATGCAACGGCGGATTTCTTCATCGCGGCCGATCACCGGATCGAGCTTGCCGGTGCGCGCCGCTTCGGTGAGGTCGCGCGAGTATTTCTTCAGCGCTTCGTATTTCTCTTCGGATGTCGCCGTATCCGCCGTGCGGCCCTTGCGCAGGTCCGCAATGGCTTTCACCAGCGCACTGGTGGTCGCCCCCGCGGACTTCAGCGCGTCGGCAGCCTTGCCCTTGCCCTTCGTGGCGGACAGCAGCAGGCGCTCGATGGTGACGTAGTCATCGCCCGCTTCGGTTGCTTCCTTCTCGGCAAGCTGGAAAAGCTGGGCGAGTTCCTGGCCCAGACCCGGCTGCGACCCGCCTGTGGACCTGGGCAGGGCGGCAAGAAGCTTGTCGATATTCTGCTGCGCCTGTTCGGGATCGCCGCCCGCCGCGCGGACAAGGTTGGTCGTCAGGCGGTCGCGATCCGTGAACAGCGCCTTGAGCAGATGTTCGGGCAGGATTTGCGGGTGGCCAGCAGCAAGCGCGCTCGTCTGGGCGCTCTGCACGGCGGCGCGGGCACGCTCGGTATAGCGTTCAAAATCCATGTTTGACCCTTGTCACAAGCAGTCAGTCTGAGATGTGGTGTGACCCGCAAACGGCGTCACGGACCAGTAGCGCTCCATAAGGACGCGCGATTGATCCACCGCAAGAGTTAGGGTCGCCTGGAGGCGGTGCAAGGGGGCGTCAGCCTGCGTAAACCGTCCCAGCCTCGACGAAGCAAAACGTGTTCCCCCACGGGTCATCGGCACAAAATGCGCGGAGGATGTGCTTAGGCTCTATCGCGGGAAGCGGCGGGCTTCGCGGTCCTTGCCGAACAGGCTGACGGCGACGGCATGGACGATGGCGACAATGATCGCGAGCGCGATGCCGGTGAGCAGGCTGCGCACCTCGAAGCCTGGCAGGAGCCAGCTCACGAGCCCCAGCATCATCGCGTTGATGACAAAGGTGAAGAGTCCCAGCGTCAGGAGGGTGATGGGGAGGGTCAGGATGAATAGGATCGGCTTGATGGTCATGTTGACGAGGCCGAGCACCGCTGCTGCGACCAGCGCCGAAACGACGCCGCCGACGAAGACGCCTGCAAGCAACTGGTCGCCGATTATCAGCGCGACGGCGGTAGCGATCCAGGACAGCAGCATCCGAAACCTCTCGAGCCGCTCATATGGTGACTGTACTGTCAGATGATTAGGGCTGCGGCTTGGCCTGTTGCAGCCGCAGGCGCTGAGGTAAAATGTTTGCGTCAGACGGGTGAATTCAAGGGAATGTGGGAGAACGTCATGCGCAAGACACTTCTGGCGACCAGCATTCTGGCTCTGGTCCTGGCCGCCTGCGAGAAGAAGCCCGAGCCGACGGCTGCAGCGCCTGACGCTCCGGCGGCGGATGCGCCTGCTGGTTCCGCCGCGGGGGGCAATCCCAATGCGCCGGCCATCGATGGCGCCGTCTCCATCACGTCGCCTCCCAGTGCGGCCGCCGGCGCCGAGATCAAGGTCGCGTGGACGGGTCCGGGCAATGCATCCGACTACATCGACATTGTCCCTCGCGGCGCCGCGGCCACGACGGGCGAAATCTCCTACGCCTACGTCAAGGATAGCAAGGGCGAGGTCAGCCTGCGCGTACCCACGGCGGCGGGCGAGTACGACGTACGCTATGTCCTCGACATGTCCGGCACTCGTTCGGTGAAGACCGCTTCGCCCCTGACTGTCACGGCAGGTGGGGCGACGCTGAAAGCGCCGGCCGCGGCTGATGCAGGGCAGGAGTTCGCCATCGAGTGGACAGGCCCCAACGGTTCGGGCGACTATATCGACCTCATGAAGGCCGGAAGCACCGCCACCTCCGGCGAGATCACTTACGCCTACACCAGCGCCGGCAACCCCGCGAAGATGGAAGCCCCCTCGGCTGCAGGCGATTATGAGATCCGCTACTTGCTCGAAGGCGCCGGCGGCCGGAAGATCATCGCGACCTCGGCGCTTAAGGTGTCGCTGCCGCAGGCCGCGCTGGCCGCCCCGGACAATGCCGCGAAGGGTAAGGCCTTCAAGGTCGACTGGACCGGCCCACGCTCGAGCGGGGACTATGTCGATCTCGTCCCCAAGGGCTACACGGCGACCAGCGGCGAGAAGGACTACTTCTATGTCGCGCAGGGCAATTCGGGCGAGTTGACCGCGCCCGAGGCCGGCGAGTGGGTGGTCCGCTACGTCCTCGACGCTCCCGGCGGGCGCGCCGTGCTCGCCTCGCGACCGGTTAGCGTGCGCTAGCGACGACGCACCTCGACACTTTGGTGTCGTGTGCAAACGAGGCCAGAGCGAGGCGCATCCTGCGGCTACTGCTGACCGCCGGGGCAGCGCAAAAGCCGCGCAGACGCCTCAAACCTCATGTTTTTTTAAGGGAACTAACAAGGGTAAAGTCGCGTTGGCTTGTTCTAAGCTAGTCGGGCGGGAGATACGAACGAAGGTGGTTGATGCTTCGCCCGCAATACTCTTGTGCATTTGCCCGTGTTGAGTTTTTTCACGTCGGCGGCGCCTGCGCGTTCCTCCTGTCAAGCAAGGTCGCCGCGGCTCGCCGCGACCGGCAAGCCCAGTGACGGACCTGACCATGATGGCCAGGACGGACTCCACCCTGGAGAAGGCGGTTGAGCTGTTGCGTCGCAAGATGGCCAGTCTTGGAGCTGTCTCCGAGGCTGTTGTCGGCGACCTGAAGGCGCTCGCCCGCGATCGTATCGACATCTCCGCTGGCAGGGCGATCGTCAAAGAGCGCGAACGCTGTCCGCAGCTTTACCTCATCGAGTCCGGGTGGGTGTTTCGCTCTCGCGGTCTCGCATCCGGCCGGCGCCAGATCGTCAACTACGCCTTGCCAGGCGACATCCTCTGCGCCGATTCCGTGTTGTTCAAGGCATCCAGCTTCGATCTCACCGCGCGCACCGCCGTCACCGCCATCCGCATCGAGGCGCCGAGTTCGGCGGAAGTGTTCGACAAGTACCCCGGCCTCTCCGCCGCCCTCGCCTGGACGACGGGACAGGAGGAATCCATCCTCGCCGAGCGCGTGGTCTCCCTCGGCCGGCGCGACAGCCTGGAAAAGCTGGCGCACGCACTGTGCGAACTGGAAGCGCGCCTTTCGGCCATTGGCCAGATGAAGGGGCAGACGATCGAGCTTCCCCTCAACCAGGAAGACTTCGCCGACATTCTCGGCATCAGCGTCATCCACGTGAACCGCACATTCCGACGGCTGTCAGAGGACAAGACGGCCGAATACCGCAAGGGACAGATCGACCTGCTCGACCGCGACAGGCTCGCCGAGATTTCGGCGTTCGACCGGTCCTACCTGCATCTCGACTAGTGGCGTTACTCCCGGCCTTGGAGCCGCACGCCGCTACCGCTTTGAACTTTATGTGTCTGGAGAGTCGCGAGCCCGTGAGCTAGCATCCGATGGTCGGGGTATCTGGGACTGGAAATCGAGCGAAATTCATGACGAGGCAGTCCCCCATGGCTTGGGCGGCCGGCCGATCGCATCAAGTGCGCGGGGCCCATCGCTTTCGCCTGTCGAATGCTTCCTCTCCACGGCCCGCATGAACACCCAGTCCCCTCAGGCCCGGAAGAAGTGGCGGGCGCCGGTAACGGCGCTGATCCTGGCGCTGATCCTGGCTTTGGCGGCGCCATCACTGACCTTCTCGGCCCTGCTGCTGCTCCAGTCGGACAACGTCAATCGCACCGCCATGTTGAACCGTGCGGCGCAAGGCCTTGACGGCATCACTGAAACGCTCGACCGCGAACTGCGAAGCATGGTGACCAACCTCGCGCTCCTTGCCTCCAGCGGGTGGGTCGAGGCGGAGGAATACGACCGGCTGCATGCACGCGCGACCGAAGCGCTGAAAGGGACCGAGACCTTCCTGATCGCCGTCGATGCCGAGAACCAACAGATCCTCAACACGCGCGTGCCGTGGGGCACGCCGCTCACGGCGTCGAGCGAAGCCGAAGTCTTTCGCCCTTGCGCTCCAGACAGGCCAGCCGACCGTGTCCGACGTTTTCTTCGGCCAGGTGGCGCAGAAGGATGTGTTCAACGTCGTGATGCCGATCATCTCCGGCGAACTCAGGATGAAGGCGCTGATCCTGACTCGCAACATCGACACCCTGGGGTCGATCTTCGAAGGGCGGCTGCCGCCGCAGGGCTGGACCTACGCTATCCTCGACAGCAAGGGAATGCGTGTAACAGGCGAGGAGCCTCAGGCGGCAGGGCCGCAATTCCTGAGCCAGCTCTGCTCGAAGGACGGGCCGGAGATCAACGAGATGAGATCCGGCGCTGTCCGTTTCTCTGCGGCCAGCGAGAAGCTGGAGCCATGGGGCTGGCGCGCCTGCGTGTGGACATCGTCGAACCAGACGGACGCGTCCATCTCGCAGCGTTGGCGCAATTTCACCATTCTCACCCTGTCCGTCGTGGCGATCGCCATCATTGCAGGCGCGGCGCTGGGCCAGATGCTCGCCGGCGCAATCCGCCGCGCGGCAACCGTGGGACGCGCGCTCGATGCCGGCGGCGACGTGCCCGAGACGCGCTCTGTCGTGCGCGAAGTTGATGACGTGATGGCGACACTCACGCGCGCCGCACGCAGCCGGCTGCAGCACGAGGAAGAGCTGAAGGTCCTGCTGCGCGAGACGGCGCACCGCGCGAAGAACCAGATCGCGATCGCGTCGGCGCTGACGCGCCTTTCCGCCCGTTCGGCCGAAAACGTCGGCCAGTTGCGCGATGATCTCGTGGCGCGCCTGGCGGCGCTGGGCCGTTCGATCGACACGATGTCTGCATCGCCGTCGGGTTCTGTGCCGGTACGGCAACTGGCCGAGACCCAGCTCGAGCCTTTCGCCGCCGACCATCCCGGGCGGCTGGACCTGGCCGGAGAGGCAGGCATCCGCTTTGCCCCGGCGACGGCGCAGGCAATCGGCCTCGTCCTGCACGAGATGGCGACCAACGCCGCCAAGTATGGCGCCTGGTCGGCTGCCGAAGGTTCGGTGCGGCTCGACTGGGCGGAGAGCGATGCGGGCCTGACGCTGACCTGGACAGAGCGCGGCGGCCCTGCGCCCGATCCGGCGGCCCGGACCGGATTCGGATCTTCACTGATCGAGATGATGATCGAACGCACGCTTGGCGGCACGGTGCAGCGCGACTATCGCGATACCGGCCTCGTCGCAACATTCAGGCTTCCGGCGATTCCCGTGACAGTCTGACGGAAGACGAGCGGGTCAATGGGCGCCCGGTTGCGGCTGGCCGGCGGGGGCGGGGCGCTTCAGCAGCGGCACCATGCACAGCATGACGGTAAAGCAGATCGCCATCACCAGGAAAAGGTTGTTGAAGGTCATGACAGCAGCTTCCATCTGCATCCGGCGAGTGAGCTGCGCGATCGCCTGGCCGTGAGGGTCTGCGGATCCCAGCGCGCTGAGGTTCGCCTCCGCCTGCTCGAGCCAGCTCTGCACCTCGGGACGGCTGGGGTCGAGCGCAGCGCCCAGCTCCTGCGTGTGCAGGTTGTTGTAGCTTAGGCGCATGGTGTTGAGCGCCGCCATTCCGACCGCCCCGCCGAGATTGCGGCAGACCGTCACCAGCCCCGTGGCGTTTGGCAGCTTCATGGGCGGCACCGTGCCGAGCGCGATATAGTTCGATGGCACCATCGACATGATGAGGCCAAGTCCGCGGAAGACCTGCGGCCAGAACAGCTCCTCGAATGAGGAATCCGCGGTCAGGAACTGGTTCCAGTAAAGCCCGATGGCTGCGAAGCCGAGCCCTATCGCCAGCACGATCCGCGGATCGAACCGGCGGATCATTGCACCCGCCACGGGCCCGCCGATGAACATGGCGAGACCGCCCACGCTCATGATCTGGCCAATCTGCAGGGAGTTGAAGCCGCGCACGCTCCCCAGGAACATCGGCGTCAGGTAGACCGCGCCAAACAGTCCGAATCCGACACAGCTCGCCACTGCCGATCCGACAGCGAAGTTGCGGTTCCTGAAGATGGTGAGGTCAACGACGGGGTTGTCGCGCGTGAAGGCCCGCCAGAAGAACACGACGCCGGCGATCGAGCAGACAAACGCCCACATCACCAGCTCGCTCTCCTCGAAC
Organism: uncultured Alphaproteobacteria bacterium; assembly: GCA_963718145.1. Taxonomy (GTDB): domain Bacteria; phylum Pseudomonadota; class Alphaproteobacteria; order Caulobacterales; family Hyphomonadaceae; genus UBA7672. The sequence continues at coordinate 87,447 of CAVQYJ010000004.1, forward strand.
CAGCCATTCGCTGGGCCTTCCTCGAACAGGTATTCGAACGAACCCAGGAACAGCGCCATCGCGGCAAGCCCGATGATGTCGATCCGCCGGATCAGGCTGACGTCGGACGGGCTCCTGGGAATCAGCGACCACACCAGGGTCGCAGAGACGATCCCGGGAATGATGTTGACGAGGAAGAGCCAGTGCCAGCTCAGGTGCTCGGTGATCCAGCCGCCAAGCGTCGGGCCGATGGACGGCGCGAGCGTCGCCACCATGCCGATCATCACCTGCTGCAGCATCGAGCGGTTCGGTCCGAACAGCGAGAACGCCGCGGCCATTGTCGTCGGGATCATCGCCGCGCCAAGGAAGCCCTGGATGCAGCGGAACACGATCAGGCTGTTGAGGTCCCAAGCCAGCGCGCACAGGGCGCTCGATGCCGTGAAGCCGACGCACGAATAGACGAACAGGCGCCGCATCGACAGCGCACGGTTGAGCAGTCCCGACAGCGGGATGCCGATCACTTCGGCGATCAGGTAGCTGGTCTGGATCCACGCGATCTCGTCGGCGCTGGCCGAGACCCCTGCCTGGATCTGCGCGATGGAGGAGGCGACGATCTGGATGTCCAGGATCGCCATGAACATGCCGATGACCATGGCGAAGAAGCCGATGTTCAGCATCAGCATTTCGCGGCTGCCCTTCGCAGGCGCCTGCGCCGCCGGCATGCCGCCAAGATTGGCGGGAGGAGCGCCGGTTGCGCTCATCGGCGACTACTCGCAGTTCGGCTTGGTCGAAACCGTCGTGACGACGGCAAGGCCGGACCGCAGCAGGCCGGTCGACAGCGACGCCTTGTCGATCGCGATGCGCACGGGAACGCGCTGAACGATCTTGGTGAAATTGCCGGTGGCCGTGTCGGCGGGCACCAGGCTGAACGTGGCGCCGGTCGCAGGCGCGAGGCTTTCCACCTTGCCCTTCACCTTCAGCGACGGATAGGCGTCGATGTGGATGTCGACGCACTGGCCCGGCCGCATGTTCTCGACCTGCGTCTCCTTGTAGTTGGCGACGACATAGGCCTCGCTCGATGTCACGATCGCCAGTGCGACCTGGTTGGGCGAGAGAAGCTGCCCCTCGATGACGTTCTTGTTGGCGACGACGCCATCGACCGGCGCACGGATTTCAGTGCGGCCGAGATCGAGTTCGGCGGCTTGAAGCTTGGCCGTGGCGGCGGCGATCTTCGCTTCGGCGGAGGCGGCGGCGGCCTGCGTGCTGGTGAGCTGGCTCTGCTGTGAGGTCACCGAAGCGTCGGCCTGCGTACGCTGCGCGTTGGCGGTGCGTTCGGCGGCCTGCGCCTGTTCGACGCGCGCCTTGGGATACCAGCCCTTCTCGGCAAGTTCGGCAAGGCGTTTGGCGTCGGAGGAGGAGTAGTCGGCGGCGCTGTCGGCGGCTTCGCGGGCGGCGCGCGCTTCGGCAAGCGTATCGCGCTGCGCGGCGATGCGCGCGCGCGCCTGGGCCGAGTCGGCTTCGGCCTGCGCGAGCGCGGCGCGCGCTTCGGCGACGCGCGCCTGGAAGTCGGCTGCCTCGAGCGAGATGAGCAGGTCGCCAGCTTTCACGGGCTGGTTGTCGTTGACATGGACGGCGGTGACATAGCCTTGCACCTTCGGCGTGACGCGCGTGATGTCTGCCCGGATCTGCGCGTTGTCGGTCTTGATCTCGAAGCGGCCGTTGAGCAGCCAGTTGCCGCCAAGCACCGCCAGCAGCAGCGCAGCGACCGAGCCGGCGATAGCCAGGATCCTCATTCGAGCGCCGCCATTGACGGATTCGGCAATGTCGGAAGCCCCTATGGAAGCCGCGTTCGCCTTCGGCGCCTGGCCGGCAGGGGTTTCCGGCTGGGGAGCGCCCGCTTCGAGTTTCACGGTTTTCAAGGCCATCGCAGAACGTCCTGTCCTGGGCCGGTCTTACAGCCCGCACGCCGGTTCAGCGTACAGGATATGTAATCAGCGTTACGTTTCAGTTGAAATGTAACCTCACTTGCCCGAGTATCAAGCGGGCTGCGCAACGAGTATCTCTAAAGGGATGGCTCAGGACGATTCCCTCAAGATGACCGCGGAACCGGAAGCCGGCAGGGCGGAACTCCGCCGCGCCGCCTTCCTCAAGGCAGCGCGCGAGGTGTTCCTCGAATACGGCTACGAAGCCGCCAACATGGCGGAAATCGTAAAGCGGGCAGGGGGTTCGCTGTCCACACTGTACGGCCAGTTCGGCGGAAAGAAGGGCCTGTTCGAGGCGATGATCGATGCGCGGGTAAACGATCTCGCCGCGCAGATGCATATCGAACTTGCCGCCCACGCTCCCCTTCGCGAGGGGCTGCGGCGAATTGGCGAGACATTCCTCACCAAGCAGGTCGAGGATGAATCCCTCGATGTGTTCCGGCTCATGGTCGCCCAGGCGAAGAAATTTCCCGACTTGGCGGCCAACTGGAGCAAGCGCGGAACGGAAATCGTCCGCAAGGCGCTCGCAGACTATCTTGTAGACCGGGCCAAGGCCGGGGAAATCCGCATCAGCAACCCTGATCTCGCCGCTTCAGTGTTCTTCGACCTGTTGCGCGCGCGTATCCAGTATCGCGCCCTGCTCAACGCCAGCTACACGCCGACGGAGGCGGAGATCCGCGATACCGTCGATCGGGCAGTGAAGGTGTTCGTCGGCGGGATCGAGGCGATCTGAACCCTACTTGCAGCGAACCCACGAATAGTTGGTGGGCCGTTGGCCGTCCATTCGCGAGATCGTCGCTTCGAGGCCCTTCTTTGTGGCGCGATAGCTGATGCGCTGCGGATAATCATGCTCGGGATTCTCAAAGGTAACAGACGTGGCCGCTATGGGCTTCCCATTCGGCGTTATGGTCGGCGTCATGGTTGCCTCCGAGAAAATGACCGGCCTCTGGCCGTCCGGCGAGGCGGTATAGGCGGCCATGGGCTGGCGCAGGTCGATGCGCGATTGTTCGAAGAAGCCGAGCTGCGCGCCTTGCATGGTCGTGGCATAGCCGAACATCACGCCGCCGCGCGGCAATGACCAGACTTCCTGATTGGCGCCGTCGGCGGAAATCCAGCAGCCGGTCATGAAGGCAAGCCGGCCCGCAGTCGCCGGATCGGGTCCGGACGCGCAGGCGCCAATCGTAGTCGCGCAGAGGGCGACGGCGAAGAAAGATCGGATGCGTGCGGTCATGGCAGTCCCCACGGAGCAAAAGGATCTGGGCGAGACCTAGCGCAGGCGGGGGCAATGCGACAAGCGCGCGTTGTGGATCAACTCGGCACGCGCTAGCGGGGCGTCACATTGCCTTACGGTTTGGCGATACCGTCTCGCGTGTCGGGCGCTGCGGTCGCGGCGGCCGGAATCGTCGAGAACGCGGGTCCGGGCGCCGGTTCTGCAGCGGCGACAAGGACCTTTTCGGTGATCTCGGCATCGCGGATCGCATCGATCCGGGCCTTCTCCGACTTGAACGCCTCAAGCTGCGCGCCGGCGAGCTTGCGGCCCGTCGGCAGCTTCAGCGTCATCGCATTCATCGGCTTGCCGCTGATATAGACCTCGTAGTGCAGGTGCGGGCCAGTCGACTGGCCGGTTGTGCCAACATAGCCGATCACCTCGCCTTGGCGCACATGACTGCCGCGACGGATGCCCTTCGCGAAGCCGTTCATGTGCGCGTAGGCGGTCTCGTAGCCGTTGGCGTGCTGGATCCTGATATAGTTGCCGAAGGTCGAATACGGACCCGCGCGCTCGACCACGCCATTGCCTGCTGCGTAGATCGGAGTGCCGCGTGGGGCCGCGAAGTCGGTTCCCTTGTGCATCTTGGTGTAGCCGAGGATCGGGTGCCTGCGGTTGCCGAAGCCCGACGACAGCCGCGCGCCGTTGATCGGAGTCTTCATCAGGAACTTCTTCGCGCTCTGGCCTTGGTCGTCGAAATAATCGACGATGCCGTCGTCCGAGGGCTTGTAGCGGTAGAAGTTCTTGGTGAGCGCTGCGCCTTCGAGCGAGGCCATCAGCATGTTGCCGGCCTTCACTTCCGCGCCACGCTCGTCGTCGAACGTCTCGTAGAGGAACTCGAAATGGTCGCCCGGCTGCATCTCGCGCTGGAAGTCGATGTCGTAACCGAAAATCGTCGCGTAGTCGACGACCTGCTGGTCGCCCGCGCCGAGACTGAGGGCCGTCTCGTAGATCGAGGTCTCGATATCGCCGGCGACGAAGTTGTATCCCGCCGACATTTCCGTCTTGAGTTCGTGCGTCGTCCAAGCGCCATCGAGGCCGCGCGAGACGAGGACCTGGCGCTCGACTTCGGGACGCAGGCTGATGCCGGAGAGCTTGACGCCGCCGGTCGATGGATCGGTTTCCATCCACGCGGTAACGTCGTCGCCCGGACGCATGTTGCGCAGGTCGGTGATCTGGCTTGCCGCGAAGACGGCGCCGTTGGCCTCCTCGCGGGATGCGCCGAGGCGGTCGAGCACGGAAGACAGCGTCTCATTCCGCTGGACCGACACGCGCTTCATTTCGCGCGATGCGGGTTCGAGCTGGTCGACGCTCGTGAGGGACGCGAGAAGCAGTCGCGGATCGGGCGCCGCGTCCGCAGTTGCGGCCTCGACAGGCCGCGCGCTTGCGCCGGCGAAAACCAGTCCAGTCCCCATGAGAGCAGCCGCAGCTACTCCCAGCCCCCACTCAAACCAAGTGTTTTTCATGGGTGCTCCAGAAGTTCCTTTCGGAACGGAAACCGGCCGCTGCACTATTTCCCCTCATCGCTTGTCGATGCGCTGCGGGCCGAAGCAACTAAGTAAAAACGTTTGGCTGCTTTTCGACAAGAACGAATGCATATTTTGCCCGAGATGACTGAAGAAAAACTTGAGAACCCGCTGCCAAAACAGCGCAAACGCTGGCGATTTCGCCTGATTGGCGCCGCATTGCTGCTTTTGGTCGCGCTGCTCGTGGTGTTTCGGCAGCATGTCGCCGGGGGAATCGCCCAAGGCATCTGTGCGGGCCAGAATCTCACCTGCAGGTTAACCGTGAGCCGCCTCGACTTCGGAGGGCTCACCTTCAAAGGCCTCGCAATTGCGGGCCCGAAAGCTCAGAAGCCTGCCCTCTCCGCCGATCGTCTCGCGATCGATCTGACATGGGATTCGCTCTTCTCACCGCGTGCTTCAATGATCGGCGGCGACGAGATCACCCTGCGCGTCGATCTCTCCGGCGCCCGCCCGATTCTCGGCGATCTTGACGCGGCGGTGAAGAACTTCACCAAAGGTCCGGCGAAGCCCGGCCCGATGCCGCAGCTCGACTTCAAGTCGCTTCGCGTCATCGGCGAGACGCCAGGCGGGCCCGTGGAAGCGCGCGGGCAGGTCGTCGCAACGGGGCCCGACGACTTCGTGATCGCGCTCAATGCGGCGCCCTCGAAGCTTGCGCTCTATGGCGCGGAACTCGATCTCGCCGGCGCGCAGCTCAACGCCGCGGTGAAGGGCGGGGCGATCTCCGCAAAGGCCCAGCTCGGACTCGTCACATTCAAGACAGCCAACTCCGACATCTCCGACGTCAGGCTGGACATGTCGCTGGAACAATCCGCAGGCGTGCTGCGCGGGGCGGGCACGGCAAGCCTTGGCGCCGTCGATCTCAGGAACACCAAGCTCGCGAGCGCCGAGGCGAAGGCAAGCGTCGAATCCGCGGCCGTCGATCCTGCGGCGCTCGATTTCAACGCGTGGGTTGCGAACGTCCGGAAGCTTTCGCTCAACGCCACCGCAGGTCCCGGCGCGATCGAGGGAATTGCGTGGGACAAGGGCATGCTCACCGCGCTGATCGAACCGCGCGCCGACGGCGGCTCTGGCGGCGACATCTCCTTCGTGGCGGACAGGGTGAAGCTGAAACCGGGCTCGGCCGACCAGCTTCGGATCGATGGGAGGATTGATCTCCCCTCAGGCGGGCGTCCGAGCGCGCAGGGAACGGCAGCCTGGATCGGCGGCAGCCTCACGGCGGAACAGCGCGATGATCTGGCGAAAGCGCTGTCGGATCCTTTCATGGCGGCGCTGCCGACCTTCGGCGCCGCGATTGCTCGCGCGGCGGAACGTGCAGGGCAGGCATTCGAGATTGCCACGCCATGGTCGATAGCAGCCACGGAATCCGGCTTCGACATTTCCACGCGCACCGCCCAGATCAAGTCGGCCAGCGGTCTCCTGATCAAGGCGGCGCCGGCTTCGGACCGGCAGGAAAGCGTGACCTGGAGCACGGCGAATGGCGGCCGCTGGTCGGCGGCAGGATCCCTCAGCCTGTCCGGCGGCGGTGCGCCGGGCGTCACGATCGACCTGGTGCGAGCGACAGGCCACGGCGAGGACGTCTCCTTGGCCGGCGCCGCAAAACTCGCCTCGTGGCGTGTGGGCGATGATGTCCTCGCCGCCGAAGCCACCGGCCTCGAATTCGACACTCGCAGCGATGGCGGCGGTGCGGCCGGCCAGTTCACCGTGCGTCTCGATGGCGGCCTCGGCGGCGGCGTATGGAAAGATGCGGAAGCGACCGGCCAGGTCAGGGCGGCATGGTCGAAAGGCGCCTTCTACGCCGAAGCCCCGCGGGGCCTCGTGATCCAGTGGAAGGAAGGCAAGTATGGCGGCCTGACGATCGGCGCCAGTGCGCTGCACTATGTGCCAAGGGGGCGCCTCGCCGAGCAGAGTGGCAAGGCCATTGTCGGCCAGGGGTCGCTGGCGAAGCTCGTTGTGCCGGTGACGTCCGAGGGCTACTCGGCCAAGGCCTCGCTCGGCGCCACGGCGATCAATTGGCGTGCCGAGGGCGGCATGCAGATCGGTTTCAACGCGGAACCCTCTACGATCGACCTCAACTGGGCCGAGCGCACCACGCCCGTCACGATCCAGGATGTCAGCGGCACGCTCGACCTGCGCGATGGCTGGCGTGTGAAGGGCGGCTTCTCGGGCGGCGAGGCCAGGGCGGCGGAAGCCACGATCTCGGGCCTCGCCGGCAAGTTCGATATCGGCGGCGAGGGCGGCGACCTCAACGGCGCCGTCAGCGACGTCGCGATGCGCATCTTCGATCCGTTGCCGGAGGCCACGCGCCGGTACGAGGAGGCAAGGTTCGAAGGGGCAGCCACGCTGCTGAAGAGCGTAGCGACCTTCACCGGCCAGTTCACGCTTGCACGGCCCGCCATCCAGATTGCCAGCATTCGCGGCGCACACAGTCTCAAGACCGGCTCAGGCTCGCTGACATTCGAGCCGACCCCGCTGATCTTCGTACCGCGCGCCTTCCAGCCCTACCATCTTTCCTCGCTGCTGCGCGGTCCCGCCAACGTCACCGGCCGCGCGGATATCTCCGGCGGCGCATCGTGGTCGGAGGACGGCGTCACGTCGAACGCCACGCTCGACCTGCGCAGAATCGGCTTCGTGCTGTCAACCGCGGGCATCTTTGAAGGCGTCAATGGCAAGGTCGAGATCTCCGACCTCCTGAACATGAAGTCCGAGCCCAACCAGACGATCACGCTCGACAAGGTGACGCTCGGCCTGCCGATCGAGAAGGGCGCGATCCACTTCCAGTTGATCGGCTACGATGCGATCCGCCTCGAAGGCGCCGAATGGCCGTTCGTCGGCGGCTCGATCCGCATCAAGCCCATCGACTTCAGGTTCGGCGATGTGGAAAACCGCATCATCGCTCAGGCGGTGAACTGGGATCTCAACACCATCGTCGAGCAGTTCAAGGTGCCCGACGTGAAGCTCTCCGGAACCATCAGCGGAGACATTCCTGTTTCATTCAGCACCGGTTCAGCCTCGATCGACAATGCTCAGCTCGAAGCCTCCAATGTCGGAGGCAAGATTCAGTATACCGGTTCCACCGGCGACGCAGCGGCGCAGGCGGACTCCAACGCCAAGATGCTGTTCGATGCGCTGAAGGACTTCCGCTACGAGGTGCTGAAAGTGGGCGTGAACGGAGACATTGCAGACAGGATAGTGTTGTCCATGCAGCTGCTCGGTCGCAATCCGACCGTGCTGGACGGCGCCCAGTTCAAGCTGGGAATCTCCATAGACAGCGCCCTTATGGAGCTGCTGAACACCACGCAATGGCGCTCTCGCATAGGCGATGCGGTGACCGGCGCAGTTGTGGGAGCCCCCAATTGACGAAGCGCGTTAATAGGGGAAGGTTCGACCCGCTGATCAAGGAGCGGCTCATGCCGATGAAAACACTGCTGTCGGCCGGGGCTGTCGCGATCGCGGCAAGCGCAGCAGGCTGTGCGCCGACGATCAAGCTTGCCGCCCCCGACAAGCCCATTGAGATCAATCTGAACGTCAAGATCGACCAGGAAGTTCGGGTCCGTATCGACAAGGACCTCGAAGACCTGATCGCCAAGAACCCAGATTTGTTCTGAGGCAGGAAAAGGAGCCTCATCATGAGCATGATCAGAAACATTCTCGCAGCCGTCGCCGCCATGTTCGCGGCCGCGACTCTGATGACCGCCTACGCCGCCGATCCCGTGATCGAGCAGGCAAAGGCGCAAGGCATCATCGGAGAGATGTACACCGGCTATCTCGGCATCGTTGATCCGTCGAAGGCCTCGGCCGATCTCAAGCGCCGGGTGGATGAAGTCAACGCCGGCCGTCTGCAGGCCTACACCGACGTCGCGCAGAAGAATGGCCAGACCGTCCAGGTCGTCGCCGGCCTCGCCGCGCAGAAGCAGGCCGAGCGCGCCCAGTCGGGCGAACTCGTGAAGCCCGGCGCCAGCGATCCCTGGACGAAGATGCAGTAGACATCAGGAGGGCAGGCAGACCCGGTGTCTCGCAAAACCCTCCTGATCCTCGCGCTCGTTCTGGTTCCGGTTGCGGTGATCTCAGTCCTTGCCTCGACAGGCTGGGCCACTTTTCTCATCCCGCGCTTTCCCAACGCGAACTTCGTCATCGCCTTTACGGTGGGCGCCACGGCGACAGTTCTCTTGTCGGTGGGCCTGTTCGCGCTTGTCTTCTTCAGTTCGCGGCGCGGTTTCGATGATCGGGCCCAGGACATCCAGGACGACCCGGCCGGGAGCCGACAGGACTCGGATGGGACATGAAAATTAGGGAAAAATTCCAGGCTTGGCGCGGACTCGAAATCCGCTAGCTTCCCGATTCGTTTTGACGGGCTCGGGAGACAACGAGAGATGGAATCCTCCAGGCTGGCGTCCTATGTCGCCTCTCGCATCTGCCACGATATCGCCTCGCCGCTGACGCCGCTCATGCAGAGCTGCGAGATGCTGTTCGACGATAGCATGGGCCCAGCCATGAAGGCTGAAGGCGAGAAGACCCTGCGGCACGCCATCGCGACGCTGGAAGCCAAGCTGCGCTTCCTGCGCTTTGCGGTCGGCAGCCAGGCGCTGAACGACGGCCCCGCCAACACCAACGAGGCGCGCGACCTGTTCCAGAAGCTTTTCGCGACCAATTCCAAGGTCGAACTCGACTGGCAGTGCCAGACCACACGCATCTCCAACCGGCAGATGCGCGTGCTGATGAACATCGCCCTGATGATGATCGATCCGGCGCACAAGGGCGTCTGCCGCGTCACCGTGAAGGAATCGGGCGACCAGCTCGTCCTCGACGTCGAGGCCCTCGGCCCGCTCTCGAACCTGAAGCAGGAAGTTCAGGAAGCACTCGCCGGCCGGGAGCCGCAGGGCGGCTGGGGCGGCGGCGCGGTGCAACCCTATTTCACCCGCCTCCTCGCCGAAGAGATCGGCATGACGCTTGAGGCTCGCACGCCTCCGGGCGCAGCCGGCATCACCTCCGTAGGCGCGCTCACCATTCCCTGATGCGCGTCGACGCCGCAGGCGCCGCTGGTCGAGTTAATACTCGTCAACAAAGTCTTAAGTCCAAGGTTGCGATCGCCGCTGCGGCCATTGCGGCGAACGAAATCAGGGCCTTCGATCCCTGAACACGGATGTCGGCGCGGAAGACCGGGCAATCCTGTCGCCCTCTGGCTAGGCTGCAAATCCCGATGAAAGCGACGCGAGACGAGAAGGCGTTAACCTTGACGCTACCCGGCGCACCTATCGTCGCATCGTACCGCCTCGACGACAGCCTTCTGGTGATCCTGGACATCGCCGGATGCTGCCCGGAGCGGGCGCTGAGGATGCAGCAGCCGCGGCGTAGACCCACGGCTCACTGGGAGAAGTTCGGCATGAAACGCTGTCTCATCGTGGACGATAGCCGCGTGGTTCGCAAAGTTGCGCGCCGCATCGTCGAGGATCTCCGCTTTGATGCGGACGAAGCCGCCGACGGCCAGCAGGCTCTCGAAACCTGCCGCAAGCAGATGCCGGACGCGGTGCTGCTCGACTGGAACATGCCGGTGATGAACGGCATCGACTTCCTGCGCGCCCTTCGCCGCGAGCCCGGCGGCGAGCGCCCCGTCGTCGTCTTCTGCACCACCGAGAACGACATGAGCCACATCGCCGAGGCCATGCGCTCGGGCGCCAACGAATACATCATGAAGCCGTTCGACTCCGAGATCATCGAAGCCAAGTTCTCCGAAGTCGGACTCGTCTGACAGCAATGAAGTGACAGCCGCCGCACGCCAGCCCAGCACAGATCGCCGGATCCGCGTGATGTTCGCGGACCACAGCGCGATCGTGCGCGGCTTCATGCGGCGCTGGATCGAGGACGACCACCGGATCGAACTGGTGCGCGCCTGTTCCGACGGCGCCCAGGCCGTAGCCGATGTCGCCGCCTGCCGTCCCGACGTGATCGTGCTCGACATCGACATGCCGAACATGGATGGCCTGACCGCTCTTCCGCTGCTGCGCAAGGCGGCCCCCGACGCCCGCATCGTCATGGCCTCCACGCTCACTGCCCACGGCGCCGCCGCCACGGTGAAGGCGCTGTCGCACGGCGCCGCCGATTTCGTCACCAAGCCCGAAGCCAGCGCCGTTGGCAGCGTCGACGCCTACAAGCGCGAATTGATCGAGAAGATCATTGCGCTTGGCGAGCGCGCCGCTTTCGCCGGCGTTTCGATGCGCGCGCCGAACTTCCGGCTCCGCGCCGGGCCCATGGCCGCCGGCCCCGCTTCCGTGATGGTCGTGGCCGCATCCACCGGCGGACCTAACGCGCTGCAGGCTTTCCTCGCGCCAATCGCCCGCCGCATCGAGGCGCCGATCCTGATCGTGCAGCACATGCCCGCCAGTTTCACGCCTCTCTTCGCTGGCAAGCTGGAGCAGGCGACCGGCAAGCACTGCCGCGAAGCGCGCGACGGCGATACTCTCGCGCCTGGAACGATGCTGCTGGCTCCCGGGGATCATCACATGCGCATCGCCCGTTGCCCTGCCGGGCGAATGGTCCATCTCGACAAGGAGCAACAGGTCCACTTCTGCCGTCCCGCCGCCGATCCGCTTTTCGAAAGCGCCGCCGCAGCGTTCGGCCCGCGTGTGCTCGGCGTCGTGCTCACCGGCATCGGGCAGGACGGCGCTGCTGGCGCCGGCCGAATTGTCGAGGCAGGCGGGCGCGTGATCGTGCAGGACGAAGCGACCAGCGTGGTTTGGGGCATGCCTGGATCGGTCGCTAGGGCGGGCCACGCCGAAGCGATCAAGCCGCTGAGGGATCTCGCGCCGCTGGCGCTGAGGATGATGAACGGAGAGCGTGCGTGAACAGCCAGGATTTCGAGTTCGTGGCGCAACTGCTGCGCAAGCGCGCGGGGATCGTCCTCACCGGCGACAAGATGTACCTGCTTGAAAGCAGGCTGGCGCCGCTCGCGCGCAAGGAGGGCTTGCCCTCGATCGACGACCTCATCCACGTCGTCCGCTCGCGTCGCGAGGAACGCCTGATCACGTCGGTCGTCGACGTCATGACCACCAACGAGACATTCTTCTTCCGCGACAAGACGCCGTTCGAGCACCTCAAGGACGCGATCTTCCCGCTGCTCGCCAACGCCCGCCGCGGCGGCCGCATCCGCATCTGGTGCGCCGCCTGCTCGACAGGGCAGGAGCCGTATTCGATCGCCATGATGCTCGACCAGACCCCGATGCTGACCGGCGGCGTGCCCGTCGAGATCGTGGCGACCGACATCTCGGACCGCTGCCTGGAGCGCGCCCGCCAGGGCCTCTTCACCCAGTTCGAAGTCCAGCGCGGCCTGCCGATCCAGATGCTGATGCACTACTTCACCCAGCAGGATGATCACTGGCGGGTCTCCGAGCGCATCCGCCAGCAGGTGACGTTCAAGAAGCAGAACCTGATCGAGCCGAACTACGCCCTTGGAAAGTTCGACATCGTCTTCTGCCGCAACGTGCTGATCTATTTCGACGGCCCCACCAAGAGCGAGGTGCTGGACCGCATGGCCCAGCAGATGAACCCGGGCGGCTTCCTGATGCTGGGCGCCTCGGAGTCGGTCGTCGGCCTCTCGACAGCGTTCGAGGCGACGCAGGACCGCCGCGGCCTCTACAAGCTCTCCTCTCGCGCCGTAAGGGCGGCCTGACCGCCTTCAGGCGGCGTCAGGCGCTTTGGCCTGTGGATCGGTTTGCGGAACGCGTCCCGGGTACAACTCGGCCGCGCGCCGGTTCAGATGGTCTGCAAACGACTGCGGATACAGGCCAAGACGTTGAACGCGCCGCCATTCGCTCGCGAAGAGTGGCGCGGTCAGGTACCAGGCGCTGTTGTGCTCAAGAGACTCGATATTTTCCTGGGTGATCAGGCCATGCTCCAGGGCCGCGTGGGCCTGCGAGTGCGCGCCGATGCACAGGTTGAGGTAGGTCAGGATCTGCGTCGTCTCGACCGGCGTCAGCTCGGATTTATCGAACATGACCTTGCGAAATGTCGTCGCGAGATCGCGGTCCATCAGCTTGCTGACGTGTCCCTGGAAAAGCTTCATTGCATCCCCGCCGATTTCCATGCGGGCGAGGATGTTCGCTTCCTTCTGCTGCGAGGCGTTCATGCGGAGCTGGATGCCGACGAACACCAGCGAGGCAAGCACGGCGACGGCGGCCACAGCTTGGCTGAGGTCGGAGATATCCTGGAGTGTCATTTGGCCCCCTAAAAAAGGACATTTCACATGCTGTCCCGCCATCTGTCACGTGAGCGCCGAGATATCTGCGTTGGGCCAGGGCCTGCTGGCGTCGATGAAAACAGCCATAGCCCAAGAGCCGAACCTGACCGCTTCTACTGTGAGACGCTTCCTCGCAGCTTGATTGCCTTGACTTGAACCCGCCCGATATGGTCCGCCTCCGTCGGGCGTCCATTGGTGGCGCGCCTCGGAGTTGGGTTCCATGAAGCGCATCCAGCGAGCTTGCCCTGTGTGTGAGGGCGCAAAGGCGGAGCAGCTGCCCGCCTACAGCCATCCCGACTGGGCGACCGTCAAATGCTGGGATTGCGGCTTCGTGTTCCTGAAAGAGGCGCCGGTCTACGAGGCGCTGTCCGAAGATCTCGCCTGGACCAAGCAGTTCGCCAAGGAAGCCAAGCGCCGGCGCGAGAAGACGCCGGTGATGAGCTGGCTGGACCGCAAGACGCGCTGGCGCCTGCACATGTTCCGCGACAACGAGTGGGATTACATCTCGGCAAAAGTGAAGACCGGCAACGTGCTCGATGTCGGCTGCGGCACGATCAACCATGTGCCGGAGAAGTTCACGCCCTTCGGCATCGAGATCGAGAAGGAAGCCGCTGCGATCGCCAACGACCTGATGTCGAAGAAAGGCGGCTTCGTCATCCACGCGCCTGCACTCGAAGGACTTTCGAAATTCGACGATGGCTCGCTCGATGGCGTCATTATGCGTTCCTACCTCGAACACGAGATGAAGCCGCGCGACGTGCTGCGCGCCTGCCATGGCAAGCTGAAACCGGGCGGCGTCATCTATGTGAAGGTGCCGAACTTTGCGACTGTAAACAGGATGGTCCGCGGCCGCGAATGGTGCGGCTTCCGTTTCCCGGATCATCTCAACTATTTCGAGCCGTCCTCGCTCAAGCGCCTCGCCGAAGCCGAGGGCTACACCATGACGGTCAAGAACAAGGCCACCATCTTCACCAACGACAACATGCACGTCTTCCTGGAGAAACGGGCCAGCTGATGTTCGGTCTCATAGGAAAGATGCGCTCGGCGCAGGGAAGGCGGAACGAGCTCATCGCAATCCTCTCCGGCGGCACACAAGCGATGCCCGGCTGCAGAAGCTACGTCATAGCTGAAGACCCGGCGGATCCCGACGTCCTCTGGATCACCGAAGTCTGGAATGACGAAGCCAGCCACGCGGCCTCGCTCCAGCTTCCGGAAATAAAAGCCGCGATTGCCACGGGCCGGCCCCTGATCGCCGGTTTTGATATGCACGTGACGACCAGGCCGGTCGCAGGCGTCTGAATTCCGGATCTGTCATCCAACTTTGCCGATTTTGCGCTAGCATCGCCTCCAGACGCTGGAGGAATCAATGAAGCGACTCTTGGTCTGGCTTCCCGCCATGGCGGCCCTGGTGTTCGCTGCTGCAGCCGCGTGCAGCAAGAGCCCGGAAACAGCGGCGACATGCGATCTCAAGGCCGCCAGCGCCAGCCTGGCGGAAACCGCGCTGGCTGGCTGCGGCGCCAAATGGATCGACGCCAATGTCGCGATGAACCAGCTACAAACGGTCGGCACCCACAACTCCTACAAGATCGCGATTCCCGACGCCGAGATGGCTATCATCCGCGAGCGCAACCCCGACGCCGCCATCACGCTCGATTATTCGCACGAGACCCTCGCCGCACAGCTCGACAGGGGCGCGCGCCAGCTCGAGATCGATCCGTCCGATGATCCGGAGGGCGGCCTCTACTCGACACCGCTGATGCGCAAGATCCTCACGGACCGGAAGATCACGCCGCCGGACTACGACCTTTCCGTCCTCTCCCAGCCGGGCCTCAAGGTGATCCACGCCCACGACATCGACTACCGCTCGCATTGCATGCTCTTCATCGACTGCCTGCAGCAGGTGAAGGTCTGGTCAGATGCGCATCCCACGCACACGCCGATCCTGATGATGATCAACCCGAAATCCTCAGGGATCTCGTGGCCCGGCGCCGCCAATGTGCTGCCATGGGGCAGGGACGCGTTCGAGCGTATGGACGCCGAAATCCGCTCCGTCTTCCCGCCCTCGCAGATCATCGAGCCCGACGACGTGCGCGACGACCACGACACGCTCCGCGAAGCCGTCACCAGCGGCGGCTGGCCACAACTGGCCGAAGCACGCGGCAAGGTGATCTTCGCGGTCGATCTCTCACCCGAAGCCAACGCCCCCTATGCCGAAGGCCATCCCTCGCTGCAGGGCAGGGCCGCTTTCATGACGACTTTCCCCGATGCGCCGGAGGCCGCTTATTTCACCATGAACGATCCGGTCAAGGACCAGGCCCTGATCCAGGAGAGGGTGAAGCAGGGCTTCCTCGTCCGGACCCGCGCCGATGCCGACACTCGCGAAGCCCGCACCAACGACACGACGCGCCGCGCCGCCGCCTTCGCCTCCGGCGCCCAGTTCATCTCCACCGACTACCAGGACCCCGACCCCCGCTTCGGCAACGGTTATGCGGTCCAGCTTCCCGAGACGCGCCGTAACCCGCTGCAATCCGGTGAACCAGCCACAGGGCTGTGATCTCAAGGCGGAGTGACTTGCCTCCGGCCCCGCTTCTCACTTAGCTCTCCGCCAGAGCGGGCAGGCGACCCGCACACGGGAGAACAAAAATGCGTGGAATTCTGGCGAGCGCCGTCCTGGCTGCCGCAATCATGGCTCCGGCCTCTGCCCCTTCTGCATGGGCGCAGGCGCCGGACCCGAAAGTCGCCCACGCCGACTACTCCAATCCCGCACTCTGGCTCTGCAAGCCGGGCATCGCCAATGATAAGTGCAAGGTCAACCTCGACGCCACCGTCATCAAGCCGAACGGATCGACGTCGGTGGAGAAGTTCAAGGCGGCGAGCAATCCTGCGATCGACTGCTTCTTCGTCTATCCCACGGTGTCGCTCGATCCCGGCTGGCAGTCGGATTTCGACCCCGACAGGATGGAATGGGACGACGTGAAGCTGCAGTTCGCGCGCTTCGGCTCTGTATGCCGCACCTTCGCTCCGATCTACCGCCAGACAACGTTGACCGCGCTTCGCGTCGCCAGCGGCGGTCCGGCCCCAGCGGGCGAGCGCCCAACCGGCGGCGGCTATGCCGACGTCGTCGATGCCTGGAACTGGTACCTGGCCAACGAGAATAAGGGTCGCGGCGTCGTGCTTGTCGGCCACTCGCAGGGCGCCGGCGTCATCGCGCGCCTGATTGCTGCCGAGATCGAGGGCAAGCCCGTCGAGCACCAGTTTATTTCCGGCATTATCCTTGGTTCGGCCGTCTCTGTGCCCGAAGGCAAGGACACGGGCGGCACCTACAAGGCGATCCCGCTCTGCCGTGCGGACGACCAACTCGGCTGCATCATCAGCTACGCCTCCTTCCGCGACACCAACCCGCCACCCGCCGCCTCGCGCTTCGGCCGCGGCGCCAGCGGCATGGTCGCCGCCTGCACCAACCCCGCGAACCTCAAGTCAGGGAAGGGCGCGCCCGACAGCTATTTCCTCGCCCAGGGCTTCCTCAACGGATCCGGCGGCACGACCCAGCCTGCGTGGGCGAACCCCGCGCCGAAAGTCGAGACGCCGTTCGTGAAGGTCCCTGGCCTCGTCTCCACGGAATGCGTCAAGAATGGTGACTTCAGCTATCTCGCGATGCACGTGAATGCCGACCCCAAGGACAAGCGCACGGACGAGCTTGCCGGCGAGATAATCCGTCCTACCGGACCGGACCTGTCCTGGGGCCTCCACCTCATCGATGTGGACCATTCCATGGGGGATCTTGTGAGAATCGTTGGCAAGCAGGCCGCGGCCTACGGCAAGAAACACCACTGAATATCCAGAAGAAACAGGGTGATGATCGAAGAGTCAGGGTTCTGGTGGCTGCGGCATAATGCGCCCGCAAAGCCCGGCTCAGGGCTTGCTAAGTTCATTGCTGCGGTGCCGAAGTGGCTTTGCGAAAGTCGTGCGGCGCAGGGGCTGTGTCCGTGAACCTTTCAGAAGCTTGGACGTTGTATTACGTCAACGTAATACCGACGCAGAAGCGTTCCTGGTGGTGATGGTAGATGCCTAACAAGTGCGATGGCGTGGCCCGGCTGAAACGGCTGGAGCAGCGTCTGGACCGGCAGTTCAACGTGCTGGGAGTCCAGTTCGGACTCGATGGCGTTATCGGCCTTGTGCCAATCGTCGGCGACATGGTCACCGGCGCGCTTGGACTCTACGTGATCATCGAAGCCCGTCGGCTCGGCGCGACGCGCTGGACCATGGCGCGCATGGTGGTGAACTGGGTCATCGACTTCACCGTGGGCGCCCTGCCGGTCGTCGGCGACATCTTCGACATCGCATTCAAGTCCAACACCAGGAACCTGCGCCTCCTGATCGCCGATCTCGAAAAGCGCGCCGTTGAACTCCGCGAAGTGAACCGCGAACAGCTCCGCACCGCGGCGGCTTAGGGCCTTCCGTCCAGGGCGGCCCTCATCGCAGCGACGTCCACGCACAACGATCTCAACGTCTGATCGATCGAATCCGTCCGCGCGACGATGTCGCGTTCGCGCAGCGCATCGAGCTTGTCGTGCAACAGCATGATCTCCAACTCGGCGCGCAGGTTGACGGCGTAGTCATGCTCCGCCGCTGCACGGTCCTTCGCCGACTGCCGGTTCTGGCTCATCATGATGATCGGCGCCTGCAGGGCCGCAACCATCGACAGGAGCAGGTTCAGGAAGATGAAGGGGTAGGGGTCGAACGACCGGCCCGATTCACCCAGGATGATGTTGACCGCAATCCAGACGGCGAGCGCGCTGGCGAAGCCGATGATGAAGCTCCACGAACCCCCAACCCTCGCAACACTGTCCGCCAGCCCTTCCCAGAAACCGCGATCGTCCTTGAGCACCG
This sequence comes from uncultured Alphaproteobacteria bacterium, assembly GCA_963718145.1. Classification (GTDB taxonomy): domain Bacteria; phylum Pseudomonadota; class Alphaproteobacteria; order Caulobacterales; family Hyphomonadaceae; genus UBA7672. The sequence goes on from CAVQYJ010000004.1 coordinate 105,321, forward strand.
GCCCCAGCCCGCTCGGCCTCTGGTCGGCGATCAGGTCGATCACGCTCTTCTTCTGCTCGCTTAGCCCGGCATAACTGTCGCCCAGCAGGTCGCGCGCGAGCTGTTCGCGAAGATCCATGGTCTTGCTCCGCCATCTGTCCGGCGACCTCGTCGCAGTGCGCCGCAATCCGAAGCTTGACGCAGATCAGGCCAGATGTCGCTGCTGGTGAAATCGCTCACGCTTCAGGTGAGGCGCTTGCGATGCAGGTCGATGCCCGCACGCACGATCGCGTCGCCGCGCTGGACGCCTGCCCTCGGCGCCAGCCCCAGAACGGCGAAAGGGCAGGCCTTTCGGCCTGCCCTTTCTCGGTTGGGTCAGTGTGTCGTGCGCCCGCGGAGGGCTAAAGGCAGCTACGCTGCTTGCTCCGCGGCCGCCACGCGGGGATCGGGATCACGCAGCACGTAACCGCGCCCCCACACTGTTTCGATGAAATGGTCTCCACCTGTGGCTTGAGCTAGCTTCTTGCGTAGCTTGCAGATGAAGACGTCGATGATCTTGAGTTCCGGCTCGTCCATCCCGCCATAGAGATGGTTGAGGAACATTTCCTTCGTGAGCGTCGTCCCCTTGCGCAGGGAGAGCAGCTCGAACATCTGGTATTCCTTGCCGGTGAGGTGAACGCGGCCGTTGTTCACTTCGACCGTCTTCGCATCCAGGTTCACGATGATGTCGCCGGTGCGGATCACGCTCTCGGCGTGGCCCTTCGAGCGGCGGACGATCGCGGTGATGCGGGCGATCAGCTCGTCCTTGTTGAACGGCTTGGTGAGATAGTCGTCGGCGCCGAAGCCGAGCGTCTTCACCTTGGCCTCGATATCCGGGTTTCCGGAGAGGATCAGCACCGGCGTGTTCACACGCGCCAGGCGCAGCTGTTTGAGGACCTCGTAGCCGGAAATGTCCGGCAGGCCGAGGTCAAGAACGATGATGTCGTATTCGTAGACCTTGCCCAGGTCGACGCCATCTTCGCCCATGTCGGTCGTATAGATGTTGAAGCCTGCGGCCTTCAGCATCAGCTCGATGCTGCGAGCAACCTGCTCATCATCCTCGATCAACAAGACTCGCATTAGTCTCTCCCGAATCGCGCAAGCCTTGCGGCGGTTGCGTTAACCCTCGCATTAAGACGCTCTAATCGTTAACAGCAGGTTTCGATCCGAGCGGATCGATTCAGAACCCTTACCGTGATTCCATGAGTCGCAAAGACCAGAAAAAATCCATGGAAACCAGGGTTCTCAACGCAATCTGCGGATTTCCCGGATTAAGGACCCGGAAACCCGGATCGAGATCAGATCGGACGAATTAATGAGCCGCACGGCTCACCTGGCCCCTCTGTTCACGGTCCCCGCCGAATGCTGGCCTCCGCCATCCGCGACCTCAAGGCCATGGAGCCGCGCCGCTTCGAAGGCCGCGTCACCGCGCTGGAAGGCCTCCGGATCGAAGCAGCAGGCCCCGCCGCCGCACTGAGGCTTGGCGCATCCGTGCGTTTCGGTTCCGAAAATGGTCCGCGCGGAGAACTCGTCGGTTTCGAGGGCGAGCGCGCCATCCTTCTCGCCTGCGATGAACTCGCCGGCCTCGGACCCGGCGCACCGGTGCTCTTCACGTCGGGCCTCGACACGGTTCGGCCAAGCGATGCGTGGCTCGGCCGCGTGATCGACGCTTTCGCCGACCCTCTCGACGGCAAGGGCCCCCTTCGCTCCGGCTGGAAGCCGCGGCAGGTGAGGGCGATCGCTCCCAATGCCCAGGCCCGTGCGCGCGTCGACGAAAAGATGACGCTCGGGGTCAAGGCGATCGACGTGTTCGCGCCCTGCGCGCGTGGCCAGCGTCTTGGCGTGTTCGCGGGATCGGGCGTCGGCAAGTCGACCATACTCTCCATGCTCGCTCGCGGCGCCGATGCAGACATCATCGTCATCGGCCTGATCGGCGAACGCGGACGCGAGGTGCGCGAATTCGTCGAGGACACGCTGGGCCCCGAAGGCCTCAAGCGCGCCGTCATCGTCACAGCCACGTCCGACGAGGCTGCTCCCCGCCGCCGCCGCGCCGCCTGGCTGACGCTCGCTGTCGCCGAACACTTCCGCGACGAAGGCAGGCAGGTCGTCTGCTTCCTCGACAGCGTCACGCGCTTCGCCATGGCCCAGCGCGAGATCGGCCTCGCCGCCGGCGAGCCGCCGACCACGCGCGGCTACACGCCCTCCGTCTTCGCCGAACTGCCCAAGCTGCTCGAGCGGGCGGGGCCGGGCGTCACCGTCGCCGACGGCGAGAAGCAGGGCCACATCACCGGCCTTTTCACGGTTCTGGTCGATGGCGATGATCACAACGAGCCGATCTCGGATGCCGTCCGCGCCATCCTCGACGGCCACATCACCCTGTCCCGCCACATCGCCGAGCGCGGCCGCTTCCCCGCAGTGGACGTCCTCAAGTCCATCTCCCGCCTGCAGCAGATCCTGCAGGCGCCGAAGGAGAAGGAGCTGGCCCTCAAGGCCCGGCGCCTGATGGCGCTGTATTCCAGCATGGAAGAACTTGTGCGCATCGGGGCCTACGCCAAAGGCGCCGACCCGGAAGTCGACGAGGCCGTGCGCGTCTGGCCGATGCTGGAGCAATTCCTCGCCCAGGACGTGTTCGAGAAGTCGAATCCGGACGAGGCGTTCGCCCGGCTCGAAGCGTTGCTCGCGCCTGCGGCGGCGCCCGCAGCCTTCGCGCCCATCCTGGTCAGACGCTGATGAAATCGCTTGAAACGCTTCTGAAGGTTGCACAGCGGCGCATGGACGAACTCGGCGTCGAGGCGGCGCGAATCGGAACCGAGATGGCAGCCATGCGAGCCAGGGGCTCGGCGCTTGCGGCGCGCGAGGATAACGAGATCCGGCTTGCCGCGGGCAATGTGGAGTTGGCTTCGCTGCTGCCGGCGTATCGTTTGCGGGTGAAGTGGCAGCGGGACCAGATCGGGGTCGAGGTGGCCAAGGCGGAGTCGACGCTCGCCGAAATCCGTGAGCGGCTGACCGCAGCCTACCAGGAGAAATCCAGGTTCCAGCACCTGATCGAACAGGAAGCGATCCGGAAGGCGACCGAGCGCGCTGCGAAAGAACAGGCGATGCTCGACGAAGTCGCGATCAACCGGGCCGGCGCCGTCGGGAAATAATCAGGGTTTGCTTCACGCGGCCCATAATTCAGCGCGGCAGGCGTTCCGCTTCAATCGGATGGTCGATGGTCATCGGATCGCGCTTGCGCAGCTTGCGGATGACGAACGTCACGCCGCCGACGACCAGCAGCGCCATGAAAATCAGCCCGATCAGCTTGAACGCCGCGCCGATGGCGATGACGGTGATGAACCCCGCCGCGACGACAAACAGGAAGGCATACCCAAGCAATTTCATCTGCAAATCCCGAGCATAAGGGGCGTTCTTCACCCAATGCCTGAGGGGCGGCCGGGTTCCGGACATGACGGTGCGATCTCGCAGGAAGCTGCGAGGCGGGTGGGTCTGCTGGGATGGAGGTGGAGCCAGGGAGGCGTGCGCGGGCGCAAACCCTGGAACAGGCTCAAAGAGACGCGGTGTCGTGCGTCTGGCCCCCGGGGATGCGACCCGGATGCGGGAACGGGAAGGGAGCGGACGCCAGCGCCGCAATGGGGCTGCGAGGCGCCCGCACGATCCGCGCTGCATGCCGGCGGACATGGCGCTTGGGGTCCGACCAGAAGCGGGTGAGCGACGCGATGCGCCTGTGGAGCGCTTCAGCTGAGCCTGGCGGCGCCCAGAGCAGGTCAGGCGGCGGGTCCGTGACGAGGATCGACGGCAGGTCGAGCGCCTCGCCCGCAAGAGGCCTCCGCGCCTTCAACCCTGACGACCAGCATCGGCCATTCGGCTTCCTGCAGGGCGTCGATCTCCTTCCGCCGCTCTCCAGGCGGACGGCCGGTGCGGCGGACAGCCTTGAGCTGCCGGGTCTGGACGGCGAAGAGCTGGCAGATCACATGGAAGAGAATAAGCGGCAGCATCCAGAGCTGGGTCCAGCCTGGTTCGCGAATAGGGTGGGGTTGTTGCATCTCCCACCGCACACAACGCCGGTGGTTTTTGCCGCTACCTGAAGCCCGCCCAAACCGCACCGTAAACGCGCTCGGCCCCGCTCCTGACGGGAGCGAGACCGAGGCTGGTGTTCGGGGAAGCCTTTTAGGCCGACTTCGCTTCGGTGACGCCTTCGGCGCCGCCGCGGATGAGGGCTTCGGCGATCTGGTGGGCGTCGAGGGCGGCTTGCGCCTGCGGATCGATGCTCACAATGGTCTTCTGCTGGCGGATCGCCTCGCGCACCTTGAGGTCGCGCAGGATGATGCCGGCAAGCGGCGGGCGGAAGCCGAGGAAGGTCTGGCTTGCGCGAGCCAGCGCCTCGTATGTGCGGCGGCCTGCAACGCGGGTGTCCGCCATGTTGACGGCGATCCACGGTTGCACGCTGGGCGCATATCCACGCAGAACCTTGATGAACGCATAGGCGTCCGTCATCGAGGTCGGCTCATCGTTCGCCACGATCAGGCAGCGGTCGCACGCCCGTGCGAGGCGCATGACGTTGTCTTCGATTCCGGCGCCGAGGTCGACGATGACCTGGTCATACTGCAGGGCCAGCGCCGTGAGGGCCGCCGCGAGGCGTGAGGCTTCTTCCGCCGGCAGGCCGGCAAGCGCGCCCGATCCAGAGCGGCCGGGAAGAACGTCGAAACCGATTTCGGATCCGGCCCCGCCATTCACCTTGCAGACCGCGTCCTCGAGTTCGACCCAGCCCGCGATCACCGCGGCGAGGTCGGTCTCCGGCGCGATGCCGAGCTGGACGTCGACATTGGCGAGGCCAAGGTCGCCGTCAACAAGAAGCGTGCGCCGGCCCATCTTCGCAAAGCAGGCGGCGAGAGTCGTGGAAAGCCAGGTCTTGCCGACGCCGCCTTTTCCGGAGGCGACAGCAATCACGGATGCAGGCGCCACCCGCGAACGGGGCCCCTTGCTTTCAGGTTTTCTCAACGCGAAAGTCATCACGCGGCTCCTTTGAGCAGTTCCGTCTCGGGAGACCCGGCCATCAGCAGCTGGGCTATGCGACTCGCCGAAGCGGGAACTAGTCCGCCACGTACACTAGGCGTCAAACCTAGTTGAGCGATGCTTAACCGCGACGAAGAAATTGCTGCAATCGCTCCTCCGCGGCGCCTTACCGCATCAAGCCTGGTCAGGATCACGCGGCGCACGCCCACCTGGGCGAAGGCGCGGGCATTGTCCTCCAGATCCATCGGATTTCCATCGGCCGCAAGCACCAGCACAGGCTCCACATTCATGCGTGAAATCAGGTCACTGCAGCGTCTCATGTCGTCCGCATCGCAAGGATTGAAAGGGGGGCCGTCAATCACCAGTTTCTGCCCTCGATCGTCCGCATCCTTCAGCAGACGGATCAAATGGTCGGGCGAGATGGAACTGGTTACCGAGACCTTAAGCATTAAGGCAGCGAGCCGGGCCGTCTGCCCGGAGAAATCAAAATCAGCGGCGACGGCCTCCAGCGGATGTTTCGCGTCCGAGAGATAATTCGCGATCTTGGCCGCCGCCGTCGTCTTGCCCGAGCCATGCGGCCCGATGAGGAAGTAGGATTTCTGCGGCTGCGGATTCAGCGGGTTGAACGTCAGCACGCCCTCCAGCGCCGCCGACAGGGAGCCGAGCTGTTCCAGTCCTGCGCCGAGGCGGCCGCCGGCTTCTGCGACCATGTGCACGAAGCCGTCCGGCGCACCATGCCAGCGCAGGGACGAGGAGAGCTGCGACCGCGTCTCGTCGAACATCGGACGCACCTCGGCGAATTTCGGCGCCGCGAACTTGTGGCCGAACGAACGCTCGATTGCGGCGCGGATCTCGACGCGCCCATCCTCGTCGCGCGTCGAGAGGATGACGGCGTCGGGCCCCATCTCGGCGCGGACCATGTCCATCGCCTCCTCGACCGTTCGTCCGACGAACATCTTCATTTTCATCGGGGTGCTCCTTTACACAGCGCCGGCTGAACGCAGCCGGGCTTTGGGGTGGATCTCGTTCTGCGACATCACGATGGTCTGCGGGCGGAAGCGTTCGACCAGCGAGCGCACATAGGGACGCACGGCGCCCGAGGTGAGCAGCACTGGTGAATCGCCCATCTGCGCCGCACGCTCGAATGCGCCGCGCAGGTCGGCGACGAACTGGTGCAGGCGCGAGGGTTCAAGCGCGAGCTGGCGGTCCGCGCCCGCTCCAATGAGGGATTCCGCAAACGCCTGTTCCCAGTTCGGCGACAGGGCGACGACGGGCAGGGCGCCTGACGCATCGAGGTGCGAGTTGCAGAGCTGGCGGGCAAGGCGCGTGCGCACATGCTCGGTGACTGTCAGCAGGTCGGTGTTGGTCGAGCTCGCTTCCGCGACCGCTTCCAGAATAGTGCCGAAGTCGCGCACCGAAATGCGCTCGCGCAGCAGGTTCTGCAGCACGCGCTGGATGCCGGACACCGTGATCTGGCCGGGCGTGATATCGTCGACCAGCACTTTCTGCTTGGGCTGAAGGTCCTCGATGAGCTGTTTCACAGCGGCGAAAGTCAGAAGCTCCGCCATGTTCTCCTTCACCAGTTCGGTGAAGTGCGTGGTCAGCACGGTTGCCGCGTCGACAATGGTATAGCCGGAGAATGCGGCGGTCTCTTTCTGCGAGTCGTCGATCCACACGGCGGGCAGGCCGAACACCGGCTCCTGCACGCGCTCGCCGGCGATCTGCGGCGCGTTGCCGGAAGCGTCCATGGCGAGGTGCAGCTGCGGGCGCAGCTTGCCGCGGCCTGCGACAACTTCCTTGATGAGGATGCGGTAGTCTTCCGAGCCGAGCTCCAGATTGTCGATGATCCGCACTTGCGGCACGACGAAGCCGAACTCGCTGGCGACCTGGCGGCGCACCGCCTTGACCTGGTCGGTGAGCTTGCGGCCCGACGTCTCATTGATGAAGCCGAGCAGGCCGAAGCCGAGTTCGATCTTGAGATCGTCGACGGCGAGCGATTCCTGGATCGGCGCTTCCATGACGGGCTTCTTGCGCTGCACGTCGCGCGCTTCCTGTTCGACGGCGGCGGCGCGCTCCTTCTGGCCCCGGAAGGCGCGGTACGCGGCGTAGCCGGCGGCGGCTGCCAGCAACGCGAACGGAATCAGCGGCATGCCAGGCAGGATGCCGGCGAACCCGGCGGCGACCGCGGCCATGGCGAGGCCCTGCGGGTTGGAGAAGAGCTGGTTGCCGATCGCCACGTCGGCGGCGCCTTCGACGCCGGCCTTCGAGACGAGCATGCCGGCCGCGACCGAGACGATCAGGGCGGGGATCTGCGACACGATGCCGTCACCGACGGTCAGGAGGGTGTAGGTGTTGGCGGCCTGTTCGAAGCTGATGCCTTCCTGCGCGACGCCGATGATCATGCCGCCGATGATGTTGATGAACGTGATCATGATGCCGGCCATGGCGTCGCCGCGCACGAACTTGCTCGCGCCGTCCATGGCCCCGAAGAAATTGCTCTCGCCTTCGAGTTCCTTGCGGCGGCGGCGCGCCTCGTCCTCGTTGATGATGCCGGAGGACAGGTCGGCGTCGATGGCCATCTGCTTGCCGGGCATGGCGTCGAGGGTGAACCGCGCTGCGACTTCGGCGATGCGGCCCGAGCCCTTGGTGATGACGACGAAGTTGACGATCACCAGGATGATGAAGACGACGACGCCGATGACGAAATTGCCCTGCATCACAAAGCCGCCGAAGGCCTTGATGATGTTGCCGGCGGCGTCGTCGCCCTGGTGCCCGTGCGCGAGGATCAGGCGCGTGGTCGCGATATTGAGCGCGAGGCGGAGCAGGGTGGCGAGCAGGAGGATGGTCGGGAAGGCCGAGAATTCCAGCGGCTTCCGGATCAGCAGCGCCGTCATCAGGATGAGGACGGAGAGCGTGATCGAGATTGCCAGGAGGAAGTCGAGCAGGAAGGCCGGGATCGGGATGATCAGCATGATCACCAGCGCCATCACGCCGACGCCGAGCGCATATTCGCCCCGGGCGAACATCTTGGTGATCGAGTTCCAGTCGAACCCGCCGCCGCCGCCGAACGAAACTGTACCTGCCTGCGCCATGGGTTAGCCGGCCGCCCGGGTTTCGCCTGGCTGGGCGATCGGGACGCCGGCGTCGGAATAGGCGCGCAGCTTGTTGCGCAGCGTGCGGATCGAGATGCCGAGGATGTTGGCCGCATGGGTGCGGTTGCCCAGGCAGTGGTCAAGCGTCGAGAGGATCAGGTCCTGCTCGACTTCCGCCACGGTCTGGCCGATGCGCAGGGCGGCGCCGTTGATCGCGCTCTCGGCGACGTTGAGCGCGCGCTCGGCGGCGGCATCGATCGCGTTCACCGGCACCGGACGTCCATCCGGCGTGCGCAGGTCGTCGACATCGATCACGTCGCCTTGCGCCAGGATCACCGCGCGGTGCATGGCGTTCTCGAGCTCGCGCACATTGCCCTGCCAGGCCGCCGACAGGATGCGTTCGCGCGCGGCGTCCGAAAGCTTGCGCGGGTTGAGGCCGTTGGCTTTCGAATACTTGTCGATGAAGTAGTCGGCGAGGGCGACGACATCGTTCGGCCGCTCGCGCAGCGGCGGGATATGCAGGTTCAGCACATTCAGGCGGTAGAGAAGGTCCTTCCGGAAGTCGCCGCGCATTACCGCTTCCTGGAGGATGCGGTTGGACGTGGCGATGATGCGGATATCAATTGATACGGGCTTGGCGCCGCCGACGCGGTCGATCTCGCGTTCCTGGATCGCACGCAGCAGCTTGGCCTGCAGGCGCACGTCCATCTCGGAAATCTCGTCCAGCAGCAGCGTGCCGCCGTCCGCCTCCTCGAACTTGCCGATCCGGCGCGCCACGGCGCCGGTGAACGCGCCCTTCTCGTGCCCGAACAGTTCGGACTCCAGCAGGTTTTCCGGGATCGCCGCACAGTTCACCGAAATGAACGGCTTGTCGGCGCGCTTCGATTTCTTGTGGACGTAACGCGCCATCACCTCCTTGCCGACGCCGCTCTCGCCCGTGATCAGGATCGAGGCGTCCGAGGGCGAGATCTGGTCGGCCAGCATGCGCAGGTCGAGCATCGCCTTGTCGGTGGCGATGAGGGGACGGTCATCGTCCGCGATCGCGGCGAGCACCGCAGCGATCAGTTCCGGGTCGGGCGGCAGGGGGATGAACTCCCGTGCGCCGTCGCGGATGGCTTTCGCGGCCGTGTTGGCGTCGGTGGCGACGCCGCAGGCGACGACCGGGGCGACGATGCGCTCAGTCTTCATGGCGACAACGAGGCCCGAAATGTCCTCGTGCACGTCGATCATGACGATGTCTGCGCCGCGCCCGGTGCGCAGCAGCTCCATCGCGGCGTCCGCATTGGGCGCGTGCAGCACCTTCGCGCCCTTGTCGAAGGCCATCTTGGTTGCGGCCGATAGCTGGCCCGCGAGGTTTCCGATGATCAGAACACGCATGGCGATTTCCTTAGGCGTCCGAGTTCTTGATGATTTCCGTCATGGTCACGCCCAGCCGGTCATCGACGACGACGACCTCGCCACGCGCGACCAGGCGCGAATTGACGTAGATGTCGATGGCCTCGCCGACGCGCCGGTCGAGTTCGAGCACCGATCCGGGGCCGAGTTCGAGCAGGGCGGCGACTTCCATCGTCGTGCGTCCGATCACCGCCTGCACGGAGACCGGCACGTCGAACACGGGTTTCAGGTCAGCGGCGATCTTCTCGCGCATGTCCTCGGCCGGCGGCCCTCCGCCGCCATTGCCCTGCACCATGGGCGCGCCGCCCTGGGCAAGGTCCGGAAGATTGAGATCGCTGGAGCTCATGGGTGGTTCCTACGCGGCAGAGAAGAGTTCAAGTTGCGGTTCGACAGGATCGTTGAGCCGCGCGTTGACGATGGCGTCGATGCCAGCTTCGACCTGGTCGCGGGTGAAGCCGACCGAACCTTCGGCCCACTCCACGCGCCAGTCTCCTGGCCTGGCCGCGGGATCGGCGATGAAGGCGATGTTGGCCGCTTGGCCGTTGCGTCGCAGGTGCTCGAGACGCCGCTCCACTTCAGGAATAGCCTCGGGCTGCAGGCTGACGGTGACGACCGGATTGTTCTTGAGCTGGCGCACCGCCTCGTTGATCGCCGTGGCTGCGGCCTCGGCGCCGGCCTTGTCGAGCGCGTCACCCGCGATCTTCTTGGCGGCGATCAGCGCGAGCTCGGCTGCTTCGCGGCGCAGCGTCTGTGCAAGCTGGGCGAGCTGGGCAGACACCGGTGCGAGATGCGCGACGATGCGATCGACGGAGGCAAAGCCCTTCACTTCTGCTGCCTGTCGCGCCCGAGCCTCGCCATCGGCCAGCGCCTTCGCCGCGAGCTGGTCAGCCTCCTCGCGCGAGACAAACTTGCGCGCAGGACCGCCAAGCACGTCGCCGCTGGGCGTGAATTCCGTTTCGAAGGAGAAGGGCTGGGCGTTTTGCATCAGTAGATCAGCTCGTCCTGGCCGCCGCCGTCGGCGAGCATGATCTCGCCGCGGTCGGCCAGCGCCTTCGCCACCGTCACCATTTCCTGCTGCGCCGCCTCCACGTCCTTGAGCTTGACCGGACCCATCGCCGACATTTCATCGCGCATGATCTTGGCGGCGCGCTCCGACATGTTCGACATGAAGAGATTCCGCATTTCCTCGTTGGCGCCCTTGAGGGCGAGTGCGAGCTTGGCCTTGTCGACGGAGCGGAGGAGCGTCTGCACCCCGCCCGGATCGAGCTTGGAGAGATCCTCGAACACGAACATCAGCGACCGGATGCGGTCGGCCGAATCCTTGTTCTTCTCTTCCAGCAGCCCGATGAACCGCCCCTCTGTCTGGCGGTCGAAATTGTTGAAGATCGCGGCCATCTGCTCGTGGCTGTCGCGCTTCGACGTGCGCGCCAGGTTGGTCATGAACTCGACGCGCAGCGTGCTCTCGATCTTTTCGAGGATGTCGCGCTGCACCGGCTCCATGCGCAGCATGCGCTGGATCACTTCGAGCGCAAATTCTGGCGGCAGCGCGGTCAGCACCCGCGCAGCGTGCTCGCTCTTGATCTTGGAGAGGACGACGGAGACGGTCTGCGGATATTCGTTCTTCAGATAGTTCGCGAGCACCTGCTCGTTCACATTGCCCAGCTTGTCCCACATCGTGCGGCCGGCCGGGCCGCGCAGCTCTTCCATCAGCCCGTCGACCTTGTCGGTGGGCAGGAATTGCAGCAGCAGCTTGTGCGTCTGGTCATAGTTGCCGGTGACGGCGCCGGATCCCGAAAGGCGGTTGACGAAATCCTTGATCAGGAACTCGACCATTTCGGAACGCACCGGGCCGAGGTTGGACATCGCCGAGGAAATCTCGCGCAGCTCTTCGTCGTCCAGCCGCGCCCACACGGGCTTAGCGTCCTCGCCAAGCGCCAGCAGCAGGATGGCGGCCTTCTCCGAGCCATGCAGGGCCTTGATTGCGGTGAGCGTCTCGTTGATGCGGCGGCTGGTGTCGTTGTGCGTGTCTTCGCGCGTGAGGCCGCTCGTCCCGGCTGGCGGAGCGGCGGGGGCCGGGGCGGCTTCCTGCTTATGGGCGATCGCGGCCTGGCTCATGCGGCGCGATCCGAAGGCTCTTCAGCAAGCCACGAGCGGATGATGGCGATCGATTCATCCGGATGGCTGGCGACGACTTCCGAAATCTTCTTGATCGATGACGCCTTCACCTGGCCGGAGATGCGCGCCACGTCGATGCCGGCATCGAGCCGCTCGGGCGTCGGGATGTCGAAGCCGACCGACTTGCCGTCTGGCAGCGAGACGTTGCGCACGCCGCTGTCGCCGCCGCCCCTTCCATTCCCGGCGTTTGCGGCCGCCGCGGCGATCACCGCCTCGGCCTGCGCCTGCCGCATGGCGGCGATGGCCTTGGTCCGCTTGGCGCCTTTCAGCGCCAGGATCTCAGACGGCAGATCTTCGGGTTCGGGCTTGGTGAACAGCCCCGAGATCAGCGGACGCAGCACGAAGAAGACAAGCGCAAGGGCGGTGACCAGCAGCGCGCCGATCTCGCCCGCGCGGACGAGGTCGAACTTGTCGAAGTCGAACGCCCCCGGCGGCTTGGCGTCCGCAAGGGCGATGTCGGGACGGGCGAAAGCGGCGCTCTTGATGGTGACGATGTCGCCCCGCTGCTCGCTATAGCCGACGGCGGAGCGCACCAGCTCGGCCATCTTGTCGAGTTCTTCCTGCGGACGTTCCTGATAGGTCGGCGGGGCGCCGTCGGCGCCGGGCACGCGCATCTGGTCGATCGCGACCGCCACGGAGAGCCGCGTGATCTTGCCGCCCTCGATGATTTCGGTGCGGACGTCCTTCGAAATCTCGTAATTGGTGGTCGCCTCGCTGCGATTGGAGGAGGACTGGTTCTTCGGCTGGCCTGGCGCGACGGGCGGCGCAGCGCCCGTCGGAACATTGTTGTCGACCGTGGTTTCATCGCCTGGCGCCGCATCGGCGCTGCTGGATGTATCCGTGATCTCGGTCGAGGACCGCACCACGCGGCTGTCGGGGTTGAAGAGTTCCGAGGTCTGCGTGACCTTGTTGAAGTCGACGTCGAGCGACACCGTGACCTTCGCTGCGCCTGGCCCCGCAATGTTCTCGATCACTTCGAGGACCTTCTTGCGATAGGTCTCTTCCAGCGCCGACTTGCGTTCGTCGACATCCGCTCCGCCGCCCGCGCCGCCGGCGCCGTCATTCGTCGCGGCGGCGAGCAGCCGGCCTGTCGTGTCGGAAATGCTGATCGCGCCGAGTTCCAGACCCGCCACCTGGCCCGCCACCAGCGTGCGGATGGCGCGGACCTTCTCCATCGGGATCATGTTGCCCGTGATCTTCAGCACCACCGAGGCTTTCGGGCGCTCGGTGTCACGCTGGAACAGCGGGCGGTCCGGTATCGACAAGTGGACTCGCGCCGTCTGAACCATGTCGTAGGAGGCGATGGTGCGCTCGAGTTCGCCCTCCAGGGCGCGCAGTTTCTTGATGTTGAGCACGAATTGCGTGTCGCCCAGCGCGTCGGACTTGTCGAAAATCTCCCAGCCCACCGATCCCCGCGTCGGCAGGTTCTGCTCGGACAGCATCATTCGGGCTTCGTCGACCTTGGCGGCATCGACAAAGATTGCCGATCCGCCGCCTTCGAGGGTGTATTTGACGCCGGCCGTGTCCAACCGCTTGGTCATCTCGCCGGCTTCCTCGAGGTCGAGGCCGGAGAAGAGCAGGGCTTTGCCGCTGGCGTCGCCGCGCAGCATGATGACGCCGAGCCCGCCGCCCACCAGCGCGGTGACGATCAGCGCCGCCGCAATCCGCATGCGGCCCGACTTCGCCAGGTTGGCGATGAAGCTGGATGATTCAGCGGGGGAAGGGTCGGCCATGAACGCCCGGAAAAAACTGCCTGCCGCGGTTTGCGACTAGGCAGGAATTTCCCGGCGCCCGGTAAACGGCGCCTTAAGGGCGCTGATCGATATGGTTAGCGAGAGATTAAGACCTTGCGGCGCCACGCGCCTGGAATCCGTCCGCGGCGCCCCTCCCCAGCACCGGGGGTGCGCTCGCGGAGAGGCCCTAGCGGTAGTTCTGCAGACGCGTGGTGCGCAGGCCCTTCACACCATGACGCTCGTAGAGCTTCTCCCAGCCGCCGAACTCTTCTTTCGAAAGTTCATAGCGCCGGCAGGCGTCGTCTTCGGTGAGGAGGCCGCCGCGCACGGCGGCAACCACTTCCGCCTTGCGGCGGGTGACCCAGCGCTTGATCCCCGCCGGAGGGAGATCAGCGAGAGTGATGTTGCGTCCGTCGGGTCCGATGACGGCCGCGCTTGTCGCGCTTTGGCTCAGCATGGATGGCTCCCTTTGCTGCTCAGTACATGAGGGACCATACGCGCCGCCTTTTAAGGTCACGCTTTGAGGGAGAGGCGGGTTTGCCGGAAAATTGGATCGAATTGCGCCGATGCCGGCCACCATGACAAAGGAGGCCGGGCGGTCGAGAATCGGGGATAGGGAATGTCGAAATGAAGTGCGCTGCCTGGATTTCCGCCAGTCTCCACTCCTCCCTACTCCCTATTCCCGGCTTCCCAATTCTTTACCGTTTCAGCCGGATCAGCTCGTCCAGCATCTCGTCCGCCGTCGTTATGATCTTCGACGAGGCAGAATAGGCGCGCTGGGTCATGATCAGGTTGGAGAACTCCTCGGCGAGATCGACCGTGGAGGATTCCAGGGCGCGCGACTTGATGCTGCCGGCGCCGCCGACGCCTGCGCCACGCATCGAGAGCGCTCCCGCGCTCGGCCCGAGGCGATAGACGCCGCCATGCTCCGGCACGAGGCCGTCGACATTGCCGAAGGTGGCCAGCGGGATCTGGTAGATCCGGCGCGTCAGGCCGTTGGTGAAGATCGCCGTGACGAAGCCGTCATCGTCGACATCGACCGAGGCGAGCGAGCCGAACGGCGTGCCGTCCACCTGGCTGGTGCCGAGAACCGAAGGCGAATCGTAGTTGGTGAGGCCGCCCGGCGTGCCGGGTCCGCCCATGTCGAGGTCGATGGTCTGCGTGGCAAGGCCCATGGTCGGCCCCCACTGCACGCCCGCGCCGACACCGTTCTCCGACACCGTGATCGAGGTCGGCAGGGTGGAGTTGGCCACGTCGAGCTGGCCGAATGGCGTGAAGCGCAAGAATGCCCGTCGCAAGCTGGCCGTCGACCAGCGGCGCGCCGCCGGTGACTTCTCCGGCCGGCAGGTGCACCTCGGTGTTCCAGGCGTTCGGCCCGGCCTTGAGGAAAGACATGGTCAGCGTGTGCAGGCCGCCCTCGCTGTCATAGACCTGGATCGGGATCTGGAAGTCCGGCGTCACGGCGCCCGACGCCATGTTCTGCGCCGAGTTGGTGGCGGTGTAGGCCTGGCCCGAAACCGCCTGGCTGGATTGCAGGTTGGCGGAGAGCGACAGGCGCGCGGTTGCCTCGGCGCCGCCGGCGATTCCGGAGACGCGGATCGGCTCCAGCGCATTGAGATCGGTCGGGTTCGCTGTGACGGCCCCCGTCGAATCCACCGGCCAGCCGTGCAGGAAGTAGTTGCCGGTGTTCTTCAGGTATCCGTCGGAATCCGGCGAAAACTGACCGGCGCGCGTGTAGAAATAGGGATCGCGCGAGGTGGCGTCATCCGAGCGGCCGCGCACCACGAAGTAGCCCGTGCCAGAGACGGCAAGGTGTGTTGAAACCGTGGACGCCTGCGTCGAGCCTTGCTCGGCCATCAGCGGCGAGGACGTCGAGAGCACGCCGCCCGCATTGTATGTCGTTTGCCGGTTCTGCGAGTTCAGCAACGCCGTGAAGTCGGTGCGCATGCGCTTGTAGCCGACGGTATTGACGTTCGCGATGTTGTCCGAGATCGAGGCAAGGGCGGACGAGTTGGCGCGCATGCCCGCAGCGCCGGCAAGCATGGCCGAATTGATACTCATGGTCGAAGCTCCCAGACGGGTTCGAAGTGTGATCGGGTTTTCGGCTGCTTATGCAGCCCGACGGCGCGCTTCTGCGCCGCTTGTTCCTGGCCGATGCTAGTTGCGCATCAGCCGCTTGATGTCGGCGTAGGCGAAGACGCCCGCAGAGGTCGTCAGCGCCGGTTCTCCATAGGTGAGGTCGACGCCCGTGATGGTGGTCACGAGCGAATGCATCGGCGTGATCGCCTTCTTGTTTGCGTCCTCGGCGACGACGCTGATCCAGTAGGGCTGGTTCTCGTCGGCCTTGCCGCCGCCGAACACCGTGCCGTCCCACTCGAAATCATGGCTGCCGGCCGCCTTTTCGCCGGTCTTCGAGTAGATCACCTTGCCTGCCGCATTGGTGACGGTGACGGTGGTCGAAGACGAATCCGCGGGCAGGGTATAGCGCCAGTGGATCGCATCGCCCGTGTATTCCGCGCCTGCCGTATCGATCTCCGCCTGTTGGCCCAGATAACCCGACAGGGATGCGCCGGCATTCGAATTGGTCGCGCTGATCAGCGTCTCGAGCTGCTTGTTGGACCGGATCTGCTGTTCGACGCCGGAGAACTGCACAAGCTGGTCGGTGAACTTGCTGGAATCCATCGGCTCGAGCGGATCCTGGTTCTGGATCTGCGCCGTGAGGATTTTGAGGAAGGTGTCAAAGTTCTGCGACAGCGACGCGGCCGAGTTGGCGGACGTGCTCGTCGCGGTCGCCGCCGGAACAAAGGAGATCATGTCTGTCATCGTCTATCTCCTAGGCCACAAGATCGAGGCGGGCGGTGCGCCGGGAATAGGCGCGTGTCGCTAGTGTGAGATCGTCTGGCCCGGCCTCGACGCCGACATCGACGGTCGAGAACCCGCGCCACACATCGAGCTGGTCGGGCGAGGACCAGCCCTCCTGTCTCTGGTCGTTACCGGTGAGGCCCTGTCCTGAATCCTTCGACATCTCGAACTGGATGCCGCCATCGGCGAGGTCGATGCCTGCATCGCTCAGCGCCTGTTCCAGCGCCTTCTGGCCCTTCATCAGGTCGGTCAGCGCTGCGCTGTCATGCGCTGCGAGCACCGCATGCACCTTCCTGTCGGCGCCCACTTCGATGCGCACGTCGACCCGGCCAAGTTCAGCCGGATCAAGCCGCACCTCGAAGCGCTGCGCGCGTCCGTCCATGCGCTCGATCATGCGCGTATAGACCTGGATCGCCGCTGTCGGCGCATTGGCGAGGGCGGGGTTTTGCGCACGCGCAGCATCCGCTGCTTGTCCCGTATGGCTCTGCGGCGTCAGCGAGGCGGTGGCGGAAGTTGAAGCGTTGGATGAAGGCGCCGCGGCATCCATCCTGAGGTCCGGCCCCGCGGAGGCGTCGGCGACAGGCGCCTGTGCGCCTGCCTGCGCTGCAGGATTTGGCCCCTGCGCGCTCGAAGCCGAAGCCGCGGCATGGGCGGGCTTGGCCGAGTCTGTCGATTGCACAGCGGGCGCCTGCGCGTCGCCGCTTTCCGCGCGGCGGGCACCCGGACCCGCCTCGGGGACCGGCGCAGCAGGCTTTGCAGCAGCCGCTGCATCGCCAAGGAAGGCCGCAACCGGAACAGCCGCCTCAGCGGCAGCGTTCGAGCCCGCAGCCGGCACAGCCGATGCCGCATCGCCATCCTCCGGAGCATTCGCGCCGCCAGCATCCAGGACCTTGCCGGACTTCTGCGGCGCCACCGGCGCTGCCTGAGACGATGAAGTCGCGGCGGCGCCAGCCGCCGAGGCCGCAGCCGCAAGCGCAGCAGCGATGATAGCAGACGCATCCTGTGCGGGTGGCGCAACAACCGGCGATGCAGACGGCGAATCTTGTGGGCCAGCCGATGTTGCAGTCTGGGCGTCGGGCGTCAAAACAGGTTGCAGCGCCGCTGCGACCGCCGCGAAGGCAGCCGTATTCGCAGGCGGAGGTGCAGATTGGGCCGGCGCGGCGACAGCAGGGGTCGCTTCCAGCGCTTCCACGCCGCCGACATCCTTGTCGATCGCATCCATCGCCTTCACCTCGGCGCCAAGGATGTCTGCAAAACTCTTGTCGTTCGTGTCAGCGGAAGCAAACGCAGTCTTGCGCGCAGCGGCCGGCTCCGGCCGGGCTGCGGGCTGTGCGATGGGCAGGAAGTCGTCCGCCATCTCGTGCATTGCTCCTCACGCCTTCGGCCCTTCACGGGCGCGAAGCGAAGCCGAGGCGTGCAACGCGCGAGCCAGTAATCTTTACCGGAGAAACGCACTGCAAATGCTGGGTTGAGTGATTAACGCCGCCTGCACGCAACGCATTCGCCCCGGCAAGGATGGCGGCCCGCTGGGAACTTGTTGCCGGGTCAGCCCTCGCCCGCCGGGTCGGCGGCCCAGTCTTCGCTGCCATGCCGGATGCGGATGATGTCGAGGTGATCGCCTTCGTCGCGGAAGACGACGATGTGGGAGCGAAATGTGTAGATACGCACCGGCGGCGTGAATTCGTTACGCTCGCGCACAATCTGCGGATTGAGCGCGACACGCTCCATCGCGGCGACCAGCTCGCTGACATAGGTATCAGCCTGCGCGACCGACCATCTTTCGGCCCCGAAGAGCCAGAGGTTTTCGAGATCAGCGCCTGCCGCCGGCCGATACCGGCAGTATCTATTTCGACTTGGACCCATGTTTCGCGCGCATCCCCTTCAGGAACGCGGCGACGTCGAGGTCTTCGCTCTTGCCGCTTTCCAGCCCTTCCGTGATCAGACGCTGCAGCGCATCGAGCTTGCTCGTGCGCTCCTGATCCTTGCGGATCAGGTCGCGAACATAGTCGCTTGCATTGGCGTAGCGGCCTGTCGCCGCCTGGGCTTCGACCCATGCCTTCAGGGGCTCGGGGAGGGACACGTTCATGGTCGCCATTGTGCTCACTTTCTACCTTGGGACACCTACAAGACTTAGCAAACTTTGTCAATAAAGTGGTATTTTGTGCCATCGTCAACCCGCTGGCCCCAGCCTTGCATGGTTAACGGCAACGTTGCGGCCAGAGCGCCAGCACGTTCCGGGCAGAAGCTCGCGCCACGCAATTAAACCGTGGCGATTCAGGAGGGTGGAACGACGCCGGTGAAGACTGGCCGCGTGGATGCGGCCCGGCAGATTGCGCCGCCTGCCTGGTCAGGTGGGCAAGATCTGCAGGCTACCGGCGGCGGAGATGCCATCGTGTCGATCTCGAGCATCATGGGAACAGGCCTCGCGGCGCTGGCGGCAAACCAGCAGGCGATGAAGGCCGTCTCCACCAACGTCGCCAACGTCAACACCACCGGCTATTCGCGACTGAATGTCGAGTTCATCTCGCGCCAGGCGTCCGGCGGGATGCAGGGCGTCGAGGTCGAGATCACTCGCGTCGCCAACGCCTATCTCGCCGCCGCCGAAATGCGCGGCGCGGCGGACGTCGCCTCGGCCGACATTCTCTCCCAGTTCATGGATCGCGCCCAGGGCCTGCTGGGCGATCCGTCCAACTCGTCCACCGTCTTCGCCTCGCTCGATCCGGTGTTCGCCTCCTTCGGCGCGCTTGCTGTGGATCCCGCGTCCGCCCTGCGCCGCAGCGCCGTCCTCTCCGACCTCACCACCATGCTCAACCAGCTCGACACCACGGCCGGCGAGATCAGCGCCTTGCGCGACGAGGCGCATTCGCGCGCCGTGGCGTCTATGGAGGAAGCGAACTCCCTGATGTCGGGGATCGCGCGTCTCAACACGTCGATCCAGCGCAACACCATCGCCGGCCTGTCGGCGAGCGAAGCCGAGACCGAACAGGCGCGCATGCTCGACCGCCTGTCCGAGATCATCGACATCCGCACGCAGCAACGCTCGCTCGGCGGCGTCGAAGTGCGCACCAATGACGGCCTCCTGCTCGTCGATCTCGACGCCGCGACCTTCGGCCTGTCCTCCACGACGCAGGGCGAAACCTATCCCGGCACGGTGATGATCGCCCCGCGCGCCACGACCGAGACCCCGCTCGAGACGCACATCAATGGCGGCGAGCTCAAGGGCCTCCTGCGCGCGCGCGACAAGGAACTGGTCAACCTGCAGCTCGCCTTCGGCGAATTCTCCGCCGGCGCCGCCGAAACGATCAACGCCGCGCACAACACCGCCACCAGCGTGCCCGCGCCCGCCGCCCTGACCGGCCGCAACACCGGCCTCATCGGCACCGACCTGCTCAACTTCACGGGCGCGACCAACATTGCCGTGGTCGACGCCGGCGGCAACGTCGTCCGCAACTACCGCGTCAATTTCGGCGCCGGCACGATCACTGACGATCTCGGCAACCCGCCGACCGTGTTCGCCAACTCGATCGGCGACTTCGCCACCGCCCTCGACACCGCCATGGGCGCCACCGGTTCCGCCAGCTTCGCCAATGGCGTGATGACCATCGGCGCCGACACTGCGGGCAACGGCGTCGTCGTCACCGATGATCCGACAACCCCCGCCGCACGCGCCGGCCGCGGCTTCTCGCACACTTTCGGCCTCAATGACCTGGTGACCAAAGGCAAGCCGCTCACCTATGCGACGGGCCTTTCAAACCTCGACCAGCACGGCTTCAGCGCCGGCATGATGACCTTCGCGATGCGCAACAAAGACGGGGCGATCATCCGCACCATCAACTTCAACGTCACCGCGGGCACGACCATCCAGCAGTTGCGCAATTCGATGGATGCAGCGCTCACCGGCTATGGCCAGACGACCTTCGACGCCAACGGCCGCATGACGTTGCGTCCGACCAACAACGACATCGGCCGCATCGACGTGCTCCAGGACACCACGGCGCGGGGAACGACCAACCTCTCGCTCTCTGACATCTTTGGCCTCGGCGAGACGCTGCCCGCAGAGCGCTCGCGCAACCTGCAGGTCAACGCCGCCATCGCGACCAGCCCGAGCCTTCTCGGCAGCGGCAGCGCCGACCTCTATGTCAACGGCGCGAGCGTCGCCGCCGGCACGCGCGTCCTGGCTCCCGGCGATGGCCGCGGCGCTCTCGCCATCGAGCAGGCCGGATCGAACCCGCGCCAGTTCTACGATGCCGGCGGCCTCACCGGCCAGGTCACCTCGATCGCCGACTACGCCGCCCGCCTCGCCGGCCATGCCGGGGTGCGCGCCGAGGCGCTCGACGCCGCCAGGGCCGCCGCCGAATCCGTCCGCGAGGAGGTCAAGCAGCGCCGCATGAGCGAGGAGGGCGTCAATCTCGACGAGGAACTCGTCAAGATGACGACCTACCAGCAGGCTTACGCTGCCGCGTCGCGAATGATCACCGCGGCGAAGGATATGTACGACATCGTCCTCAACATGGTCTGAGAGCACACAGCATGACACGCATCTCGTCCGCCATGATCCCGGCCGCCTCGCTGGCCGACCTGTCCAGGGCCCAGCAGGCGCTGGTCGAAGCCGCACGGCAAAGCTCGGCGCAGACCAAGGCGCACGACCTCAAGGGCTATGGCCGCGAAGCGCAGACGCTCGTCTCCGCCGAGCGCCTCGTCGCCCGCACCCAGGGTTTCTTGATGACCTCGCGCGAGCTTCAGACGCGCATGCAGATCCAGGACGTCGCCCTCGGCCGCGCGTCGGACGTGGTCGCCAAGCTCAAGGACGACCTCTTCCAGAACGTCGGTCTCGAAAGCGGCGAGGGCGTGCGCTCGCAGCTCGAGGAGACGTTCGCCGTGCTGAAGGACACAATGAACACCAATCTTGGCGGCCGCTACCTGTTTGGCGGCGTCGTCAACGACCAGGCGCCGGTGACGGCGGTCTCCGTCACCCAGCTCGCGACGGATCCGTTGACTGCCTCGATCCCACCCGGCGCCGATGCCCAGATCATGCGCGTGGAGGAAGGCCGCACCGTGCGGGCCGGCCTGGTGGCGGATGACGTGATCTCGCTGGCCATGGCCTCGATCAAGCGCCTCGCCGAACTGGACGAGGGTCCCGACGGCCCTTTCGGCGGCGATCTCACCCCGGTCCAGAAGACCGCGATCCAGGCCGAGCTCGACCAGCTCTCCATTGCGTTCGACCGCATCCTCTCCTCCCAGGCGGAGAATGGCCGCATGCTCAAGGAGGTCGACAGCGCCCAGGCCCGCCAGACGGCGCAACAGGACGCGCTCAACGGCGCGATCGGCGAGATCGTCAATGTCGATCTCGCCGAAGTCGCCGTGCGCCTCAACCAGGCCCAGTTCGCCTACCAGGCCAGCGCCGGCGTGTTCAACGTCCTGCGCAACATGTCGCTGCTCAACGTGCTGCAGTAGCGCGTCACCGCCTGGGATCGCGTCCCAACTTCTCCTCGCCCGCGGGATGGATGCGCAGCGCGTCCAACCCCTCCCACACGATCACCTCGCCCTGATGCGCCATGCCGGCCTGCGCCCAAGCGCGGATCTGGGAGTGATAGGGCTCCCTGCGCCACTGGCCGCGCCGGTCCTTGTCGACATGGATGACGATGCGCCTTGCCTCGAATTTCACCACCATCTTCGACCGGTTCGGCTCCCACGCATCCGCGATGCGCGGATCGACCAGCCAGCCGCAATAGAAGGTGCGGCAGTCGGCCGGGCGCGTCTCATAGACCTTGCAGCCGACGCCGATCTCGCAATGCTCGCACCAGCTCTGCGCAGGCTTTTTGAGCTCGTGCACCGCCACCAGCTTGCAGCAAAGCGTGCAGTCCCGGCACGAGCGGCCCGGGACTAACGTGGGTTTCTCTTCCGGACGCGGCGTAAGGTCTGACATCGGGCCTGAATCTAGCACGTCCCGACCAGCGCGTTGAAGCGGGCGCTGCGCCGTGGCAGGGTCAACGCCAGAATCTTCCGGGAGGTCGTGATGATCAGGACAGTTGTTCAATCGGGCGTCTGCGCTGCGGCGCTGATGGCGATGGCGGGCGCAGCCCACGCGCAGGTGTCGTGCGAGTCCATGAAGGGCTTCTCGGCGCCCGATGTGAGGATCACCGCCGCCGCCGCCGCCGCCAGCCCGGTGCCGCTTTGCAAGGTCGATGGCGTCATCGGCAAGGAGATCGGCTTCTCAGTCTGGCTGCCCGAAGCGTGGAACGGCAAGTTCGTCATGGGCGGACAGGGCGGCTATGCCGGCCGCGTCGAAAGCCAGGCGATGAGCATGCAGGCCCTGCAGAAGGGCTATGCCGTCGCCGGCACCGACACAGGCCATGTCGGACCGGGCGGGGCGACCGATGGCGCCTGGGCGCTCGGCAATCTTGAGCGCGTGGTCAACTACGCCCACGCCGGCATCCACCGCGTCACCGAAACCTCGAAGGCGCTGACCAAGGCGCGCTATGGCCGCGCGCCGGAAAAATCCTACTTCGCCGGCTGCTCGAATGGCGGCCGCGAGGCGCTGATCGCAGCGCAGCGCTATCCGGACGATTTCAACGCCATCGTCGCCGGCGCGCCAGCGCAGGACATCCGCGGCATCATCGCCACCTTCCTGAACATCACCAAGACAATGTATCCCGACCCGGCCAAGGTCGACAAAGCCGTCCTCTCGGGTCCCGACCAGCAGGCGCTCGGCAAGGCCGTGCTCGCCCAGTGCGACGCCGCTGACGGCCTCACCGACGGCGTCATGACCGATCCGCGCTCGTGCAAGTTCGACATCAAGGCCGTCGCCTGCAAGGGCGCCAACGCCGATGGCTGTCTCTCCAAGCAGGAGATCGCCGCGGTCGAGTCGATCACCAAGGGCCCGATGCTCGAAGGCAAGCCCTACCATGTCGGCTTCCCGTATGGCGGCGAGAGCAATCCTGCGGGCTGGCCCACCTGGCTGGTCGGCCTCAACAATGCAGGCGGGCCGGGCAGGCCGAGCCTCGCCTATGGCTTCTCGCTCGACTTCCTGCGCTACTTCGTGAAGCAGGACGCCAGCTGGTCCTACAAGGACTTCAACCTCACCACCTACACCAACGAGACGAAGGCGCTGCAGGCGACCCTGTCGCCGACCGACCCGACCTCTCGGCCTTCCGGGCCAAGGGCGGCAAGCTCCTGATGTATCATGGCTGGTCGGACTCGGCGCTCTCGCCTCTGATGAGCATCCGCTATTTCGACCAGGTGATGGCGAAGGATGCGACCGCTTCGAAGGACGTGCGCCTCTTCATGCTGCCCGGCGTCTTGCACTGCCAGGGCGGTCCCGGACCGGACCGCATCGACTATCTCGACGCCATCGACAAATGGTCGACCAATGGCGCAGCGCCTGAAGAACTCACCGCCAACTTCGCCGCCGGCGGCGGCCGCAAGGTCTGCGCCTATCCCAAAACCCAGACGTTCAAGGGCGCGGGCGATGGCAAGAATCCGGACCAGTTCGAGTGCAAATAGGCTGAATCGGACGGTTTTTCGCTGCCGCAGCTAAATCGGCCCGGGTGATGGAACCTTCCATCGCGCGGGCCGTATTGTTGTGTTCGGCGCCCTGCGCGTCGTCCCGCCCAACCGAACGCATCAGGACTCAACCCCGTGGCCCGTCTCATGGCTGCGCGCGAGGCAAGCCATTGCATGACCAACAGCCAACTTTCGCCGGCGCAGCAGCAGGCCGGCCGACGCCTCCAGAAGGCGATCGGCAAGGAACTGGCGCGGCTCTACGCCAGCATCGCGGCCGAACCGGCGCCAGACGAACTTCTGCAACTGCTGGCCAGCGTGGACCGGAAAACCATGCCCGCGCCACAGCAGACGTCCCCGCCGGCCCCCGAGCCCCCCTCTCACCCGCCCAGGACGCCGCGTTCAAGGCTGAGCTTGTTCAGCTGATCCCGCACCTGCGCGCCTTCGCCATCAGCATGGCGGGCCGCACGGCCGGCGAGGATCTGGCGCAGGACGCGATGGCCAAGGCCTGGAATTCGCGCGCCGGCTATCAGGCAGGCACCAACATGAAGGCGTGGGTCTTCACCATCCTGCGCAACCAGTTCCTCTCCGCCAAGCGCCGTGCCTGGCGCAGCACGCCGCTCGAACACGGCGTCGCCGAGAACACGCTGGTCGCCAACGACGATCCATCCTCCAGCGAGGAACTGCTCGACGTGCGCAACGCCATGCAGCTCCTGCCGCACGACCAGCGCGAGGCTCTGATCCTTGCTGGGCCCGCCGGTCTCTCTTACGACGAAACCGCCCTGATCTGCGGCTGCGCTGTCGGCACGGTCAAAAGCCGCGTCAGCCGCGCTCGTGCAGCGCTTGCCGCCATGCTGGAACGCAACGCCTCGGGCCAGCGCTCGCGCACGGAGATTTCTTCGGCGAATGCGTTCGAGGACATCATGCAGCAGGCCGCCAGCCTCAAACGCCGCCTGGAAGTCGCGTGACCATGAGCAAGACCGGCCGCATCATCCTCCTGCTGACCAGCACGGCGACGCTGACCCTGGCGGCCGCGCTTATCGCGTCGATGTCGACAGGGTGGGCGCGCTGACGGCCCGGTCCCGCGCCAGCGCAGAGTCGAGTCCGTCCGGCTGGATCGCCCACACCTGCACGCCCGAACCCGTCCGCACCATGATGTGCGTCGCCACGCGGCGGTAGGCGAGGAACGACACGCCATCGAGCGTCTCTTCCTCGGTCTCGACCTGATAGTCGCCGGCAGGCAGGTCCGCACCCACCTCATCGAGCATGAAGGGCCTGGCGAAGGTCACGGTCTTCGTGCTCGTCCGCGTCGTCATGCTCGCCTCCGTGCTGCAGCAGGCCGACGTGGCAATGGCTTGCCTGGCAACTGCGCGCTGCAGCCGGCACTCGACGCCCGACGGGTTGAACGACAGGTCGACCGTTCCCGCGAACGCTATGCCGAGATTGCGGGTGATCAACAGCGTTCCAAACCCGCGCCGCGTCGGCGCGACAGCTACCGGAGCGCCGTGCTCGCGCCATAGAAAATCCAGCTCGCCTTCGGTGATCGTCCACACGATCTCGATCCAGCCGCCATTCACCGACAGCGCGCCATACTTGGCGGCGTTGGTGCCAAGCTCGTGCAGCGCCAACGTCAGCGCATGGGCGCGCCGCCCGTCAAGAGCCGTCTCGGGCCCCGATATCGATCGCGCGCTCGCCATCGATGCAATGCGGCGCCAGCGCCATGGCCACCACTTCCGCGATCTTCGCGGAACGTGTCTCGGAATCGATCAGCAGCTTCTGCGCCGCGCCGAGCGCCAGCAGCCGGGCGCTGAAATCGTCCACCTTCGCCGCGTCCGCATCCTTGAACGTCTGGCGCGCCACGGCCTGCACAACCGACAGCAGGTTGCCGATACGGTGCTTGAGTTCCTGCGTGATCAGGTCGCGCCGGACGCCGGCCCCCTCGGACCGCGCCAGCGCCGCGCGCAGCAGCGCGTTTTCTTCTTCAAGATCCATGGGAAGTTCGGGCCGCGGCTCAAGATTTGCGCGCCGCCCTTCTGGCGGCTGCATGTCCGGCTGCAGCTTCTGCATCATCCAATGGCCTGGGGTCGGACCTCTCCAGGGGCTGGGAAGTGCGCCCTCAACGATACCGACGGGTCAAAGCCTAACACGCCTCAGGCAACCGGCCTAATTTGACTTCGAAATCCCCATGAAAGTGTGAATCCCCGCGCAAGGCTGACTCGGCCGCCGATTTGGATTAGGTGCGGGCAAATGACCGCGCCGGCCATCCCAACGCCACCCAACAAGCCGGAGGATTACTCCTGCTGCCAGCGCGGCTGCTCGCCCTGCATCTTCGACTATTACTGGGATGCGCTCGCCCGCTGGGAAGAGGCCGTCCGCAAGCTGGGCCTTGATCCCGATACCGTGCTCGCCTCGATGGGCCGCACGCGCTGACGGGCGTTCAACGAGGCGAGGTTCGCCCGGCCTGGCGCATCACAAGCCCGAAGGCCGGCGAGAAGCGACGAGATGGCTGCTAGTTCTTGCCGGCGGCGCTCTTGCCCTTCGCAGCCGCTTTCTTCGCGGCCTCGGCCTTCACGTCGTCCGCACGTGCGCCAGAGAGAATGCCGGACAGCCCGTAATTGCCCTCGTGGCAGGCGTATTCGTAGACGGAGCCGTCCACCGCGTCGAACTCGTATTCGCCGCCCCACGGCTCGACCCAGGTGTCCGGATCCTCGACATTGAAGGCGTAGTGGAGCCGATCCGCCGCCACGCGGGTAAAGCGTTCGGTGAGCTTCAGCTTCGGCCCGCCGCCGCGAAGGTTCTGTTTCGGGTTGTAGCCGATGGTCTCGACCACCAGCGTGTCGCCCTCCCACCAGCCGATTGCATCGCCCATCCACGGCTTGATGCCGTCGGTGCGGTGCTTGGCGTCCATCCGGACGATGCGCGCGTCGTGGACCATCTCGACCCAGATGACGAAATTGTCCTTGGTCTGAACGAACTGGTAGGTGTTGTTGTAGAGCTGGTCGGTCATCACCGGCCCTGACGAGACGCCGAAGCTCATGATGCAGCGTTCGCCCAGCGAGCGGTCCTCGGGATTGTCGGCCGCGCCGCGCGTTGTGTCTTCCTCGCTCGATGTGACGATCCGGGCGCGGCCCGTGGAGGCGCCTGCCACCCGTGGGGGCATCCGGCCGTTCTTCGGATAGGTGATCAGCGACGTCCGCCCCTTGCCGTTCACGCGCATCACCCAGTCGCCCGGATCGGTCCATCCTGCGTTATAGCCGCACGCCGGCCCGCGCGATCCGCTGCGGCATTCGTCCAGCGTGTCCGGACCTTTTGCGATCTTGCTCCAGTTGTCCTGGATCTCCTTCGGCGTCCGCGCATTCTGGCGGGCGTTGCGGGTGAAGGTGTCCTTCTCCATCTGGGCCATTTCCTCGTCCGAGAGGATCAGCTGCTCGCCATACTTTGACGCGCGCTCCAGGTTCGTGGCGGTGGCGTTGGTCCACACGCCATTCAGGTCGGGCTTGCCTGTCGACAGCCGCGGCGGCTGGTAGCCGGGACGGACAGCCGGAGCGTTGGTCGCCTGCTGAGCGCTGGCTGCGGCCGGCACGGTCGCTGCGCCAAGAACAGCAAGGCTGACAAACAGGGCGCGTAGGGTTGCGGACTGGTTCACGGCTCTCCTCCGGTGGTGTGTCGTCATTGCCAGCAGATGAAGTCTCTCACCGACTGGCAAGCAACATTTGCTTGATTTTCATGCAGGATGGACCGGCCCGCCCCAGCCGTCCAGCCAACCTCGGAGGCAGGCGAGAGCCTACCGCTTCCTCGAAAACTGCATGAAGCTCGTCTTGCCGCAGCTGGTGCAGCGCGCCAGCGACGACTTCGCCCCCGCCGCCTGGTGGCGCACGCCGCCGATATCCCAGATCGAGTTCTGCGCCTGGCAGCGCGGGCACACTGCCACCCAGTTGCGCGACGACTCCTCGACATCCGCCCGCATCTTCGGCGACATGAACTTCAGGATGATCTCGCGCAACATCACGACTCCGGCGCGTCGCGAGGCGGCTCGGCGTCCGGGTAGTGTTCCATCGCCGCCACGATGCGGTCCAGCGCCGCCGCCACGCGCGCGCTGTGATTGCGCCCGGCGCGCTTGAGATAGACCGGCTGCGTCACCGCCAGGTGCCGCACCACCCGGCAGGCGGCGAGGATCAGCGGCGGCACCTCGCGCAGGTCGACGCTCCAGCCATCCTCGCTGAAATGCAGGAAGGTGTTGCGCAGGTCGGTCAGGTCGTCGAACGCCTCGGTGGTCTGGTGATCCAGCGGAACCTGGAAAGGCGGCCGCAGGAAGAACGGATCGCCCACGCGCCGCAGCAGCTCAAGAGGCGAGACGATCCGCGGCTCGCGCACCGCCAGAGGCGCCGGTCCGCGCCGTCCATTGCTGGTCCACCGCCGCACGATCTTCGCATCGATGCGGCTCATGCCTTTCGTTCCGAACTCGTCACCGGTGTCGAGCGCACACAGGCAGGCATTCTGCACCGCCAGCGTCATCGAGATCACCAGCCACCGCCACGCGCCATGGTCATCGCCGGCCTGCTCAGCCTGTCCCGCCGCAAACTCCGCACACGCCAGCAGCTCTCGCGGCTGGCTGGTCTCAAAACGAAAATCGGCGGGCAGGTCGGTCATAGTCCGAGGCTAGCGCGACGCATCGCCTGTGCGAAGCGTCTTGAGCGTACCTCGGCGGCCTTCTAGACAGGGGCGATGATCCGTAGGGTTTCCGCTTGTCTTGGGCTTCTGTCGCTCGCCCCCGCCGCGTCGGCTCAGGCGTTCTTCACCGCCGTCCACGACAATGACGAGTGGGGCGGCAAGCAGACGGACTGGGAATACTCGCAAGGCACGCGCTTCGCCTGGATGGACGCGAGCTGGGCCGAGAGCGCCAGGACGATTGTCAGCCTGCTGCCCGGCATCGAGCCCAGCGCAAAAATCCTGCCCGGCGTCGGCGCAGGCGCATCCTTCTACGAGCCCCGCTTCCTCGCCTCCGCCGCGCCGATCCGCGACCAGCGCCCCTATGCCGGCTGGCTCTATGTCTCCGGCCTCCTCAACGCCGAGACGTCCACCCACCTCGACTCCTGGCGCCTCGACATCGGCGTCGTCGGCCCGTCGGCGCAGGGCGAGCAGATCACGAAGTTCTTCCACAACGTCTTCTCTGGCTACGACCAGCTCGGATGGGATAACCAGATCCAGGATCGACTCGGCCTGAATGCGAGCTGGGAACGGCGCTGGCGCAACATCATCCCGATCTCCAATGGCATCGCCGTCGATCTCTCGCCTGCGATCGGCGTCGAGCTCGGCACGGTTAGCGACGCCATAAACGCCGGCGCCATGCTGCGCGTCGGCACAGGCCTTGAGACTGATTTCGGCCCGCCGCGCACCGGCGCCTTCGGCGGATCGCTCGCCCATGGCGGACAAGGCTTCAGCCTCTATGGCTTCGCCGCAGCAAACGCCAGCTACGTCCCCTGGGACGTCTTCCTCGACGAGCCTGGCGGCCGCGACAGCGACCTCATCCGCGCCGGCGACCAGATCACGCGCGACAAATTCCGCTCGCAGGTCACCCTCGGCCTCGTCGCCACATGGCAGCGCCTGCGCCTCACCTTCGCCGTCACCGATGCGTCCACGACCTACGACCAGCAGGTCGATGCGGAACGCTTCTCCGAAATGAACTTGTCGTTCAGGTTCTAGCGTTTGCCGTTCTTCGGGATTTACCGGGCAGGGCGTCGCAGCCTAGACTGCGCCAAGAACGGAGCGAAAACTCGCGCCACAGGCCGTCGGGACTCGCTTCCGGTCGCCGCTACGAAGCATGTTTCCACACGGCAGGAAGGGTCGGTAGTCCATGGCGGTATCGTCCGGGCGTGTCGTTGTCCGCGCCATCCTGCTCGCTGCTCTTGCCGCGTGCGGCGGAGGCGGCGGAGGCAGCCCTCCCGCGAGCCCGCCGCCGGAAGTCCTCCGACTCGTCACCGGGCCTACCTGGACATCCGGCGTCTTCCAGTCCGCCGCGACATTCGAGGACCGCTGCGCCGTCGTTCGCACCGGCGTCGACGCCCAGGGCAGGGCATTCCCCGACCGCGCCGGCAGCGCTGCTGGAAGAACTGTTCTGGCTGCGCTCCTGGACCAACCTGACCTATCTCTGGAACACCGAGGTGACGGACCAGAACCCGGCTTCGTTCGCCAGCCAGTCTTCCTATTTCAGCGTTCTCAAGACCAGCGCGCTCGCCTCGTCCGGCCAGCCGAAGGACCGCTTCCATTTCATGATCCCGACCGCCGACTATCTCGCGCAGGTGACGTCGGCGCCTTCCGCCAGCTATGGCGCGGAGATCCGCATCTATTCCGGCACGGTTCCGCGCGATGTCCGCGTGCTCTACACCCAGGCCGGCACGCCGGCTACCGAACTCGTAGGCGGCGCGCCGAAACTGTCGCGCGGCGTGCGCCTGCTCACCGTCGATGGCGTGGATCTGGTCAATGGCGGAACGAGCCAGGCCCAGATCGACATCCTCAACAACGGAACATTTCCGCGCACGGCCGGCGAAACCCACTCCTTCACCGTGCGCAATCCTGACAATACGGAGCGGAGCTTCACGCTGACCTCTGCCTCCATTTCGGAGACGCCGGTCAACCGCACGACCGTACTGTCCACGCCCACCGGAAATGTCGGTTACATCCTCCTCAACACCTTCAGTCCGTTCAGCACGGAAAGGGGCCTCGTCGACGCCATCGCCGCGCTCAGGGCCCAGGGCGTGAACGATGTCGTGCTCGACCTGCGCTACAATGGCGGAGGCCTGCTCGCACTCGCCTCCCAGCTCAGCTACATGGTCGCCGGCCCCACGCGCACGGCGGGCAAGAATTTCGAGCGCCTGCAATTCAACGCCGCCGCCGGCGGGTCCGACCCGGTCACCGGGGCCACCAACACGCCAACGCCGTTCTACAGCACAGGCCTCGGCTTTTCCGTCACCAACGGCGCACCGATCCAGACACTCGGCCTGCCGCGCGTCTATGTCCTCTCCACGTCCAGCACCTGCAGCGCCAGCGAGTCCGTCGTCAACGGCTTGCGCGGCATCGATGTCGATGTCGTGTTGATCGGCGCAACGACCTGCGGCAAGCCCTTTGGCTTCTACCCGACGGACAATTGCGGGCAGACCTACTTCTCGATCCAGTTCCAGGGCGTCAACAACAAGAGTTTCGGCGATTATCCGGACGGATTCGCGCCGGCCAATTCCAGCGCCGCCCTGCCCATGAAGATTCCCGGCTGCGCCGTCGCCGACGATCTCAGCCACGAACTCGGCGATTCCAGCGAGGCGCTGCTCGCCGCCGCCCTCGGCCATCGCGCAACGGGGTCCTGTCCCGCGCCTCCTGCCTCCAGCCAAACCGTCGCGCGTGCGGGCGATGGTCTTTCGATGGAAACCTCTGGCCGTTCCGAAGCCGCCGACATCCTGCGCAGCAACCGCGACCTGCGCCGGCCCGGCCAGGCCGCTCCACAGTGAGGCGCACGACAATGACCGGCCGGCGCTCCATCCCGATCCTTCTCGCCGCGACCGCCGCCGCCTGCCAGTCCATGTCCGTCCCCGCCGTCATGACACGTGCGGACCCGCCCGCGATGGAAAGCCTCAAGGCCGCGCTGGCCAAGGCAATGGGCAGGACGCCGATCGACCTCGGCCCAGGCGACCCGACGCAGACCTCCGTGATCTCCGTGCTCCCGCTTCCGCTCAGCCCCTACGAAGACCGCAGCCTCGCCCGGCCCACGACCTTCCGCCTCGAACTCGAAGACGGCGCCTGCGTTCTCGTCCGCGAAAACGACGGCGCGCGGGCCCTGCTCGATGGCGTTCAGTGCCGCGCCGCCCAGCGCTGAGAAACGCCGCGGACCCTGCACGCCAGAGAACCTTTGTGCCCTTGGTGCGTCCTTGGTGACTTGGTGTTGGAATCTGGACCATTCCAGGAGCAGGGCGGGCCTACCTTTCGCCGCAAGTCTCGTGTAAGAGCCGCCCCATCATCCATCTGCTTCGGGCCTTGACCCCGTGGGAGAGACAAGAATGCCGACCCTCATCGGGCCCCGCGGGGCGCCTGCTGCCCCTGTTGCGCCTGTCCAGCCCGACTTTCCCGTCGCGCCTGTCCCGGATGGCGCCCTCTGCGATTTCTCGCGCCTTGCCGACGTCGACCTCTCTGGCGCTGACCTCGATCTGTTTCCGGGAAGCGACAAGCCCCGCTCCGAAACCCGTATCGTCGCCGCCATGTCCGGCGGCGTGGATTCATCCGTCGTCGCGGCCCTCCTGAAATACGCGGGCTATGATGTCGTCGGCGTCACACTGCAGCTCTACGATTTCGGGGCGGCCCTGAAGAAGACCGGCGCCTGCTGCGCCGGGCAGGACATCCACGATGCCCGGCGTGTCGCAGAAGCGCTCCAGATTCCGCATTACGTGCTCGATTATGAAAGCCGATTCCGGGCGCAGGTCATGGAAGACTTCGCGGACACCTACCTTAAGGGCTCGACGCCGATCCCGTGCATCCGCTGCAACCAGACGGTCAAGTTCTCCGACCTTCTCTCGACGGCGAAGGACCTCGGCGCCGACGCCATGGCCACCGGCCACTACATCCGCCGCACGACGCGGAACGGCGTGGCTGAACTCAGCCGCGCCGCCGATCCGGACCGCGACCAATCCTATTTCCTCTTTGCCACAACGAGGGAACAACTCGACTTCCTGCGCTTCCCGCTCGGCGGCATGAAGAAGCCCGACGTGCGCCGCGCCGCCTCCGCGCTTGGCCTTCAGGTCGCCGCCAAGCCCGACAGCCAGGACATCTGCTTCGTGCCCCAGGGCAAGTATTCCGACATCGTCGAGAAGCTGCGCCCCGGCGCGGTCGAGCCCGGCGACATCGTCCACATGGACGGCCGCGTCTTGGGCCGCCACGAAGGCGTCATCCGCTACACGATTGGACAAAGGAGGGGCCTCGGCGTCGCCACCGGCGACCCCTTGTTCGTCGTCAAGCTCGACGCGCCCAACAAGCGCGTCATCGTCGGCCCGCGCGAAGCGCTGCTCACCAGCGCGCTCAGCATCGGCGAATCCAACTGGCTCGGGCATGGCTCTCTTGTGGACGCCTGCGCCAACAGCGTCCCCGCACTCGCCCGCGTCCGCTCCACCCGCGCCCCCGTGGCAGGCCGCATGGCGCTCATCCCGGATTCTGAGGGCAAAGTCCAACCCGGCTTCACCTTCGACACCCCCGAAGAAGGCGTCGCCCCCGGCCAGGCCTGCGTCCTCTACGCCGCCCCCGACGGCCGCACCGTGCTGGGCGGTGGGTTCATCACAGGAACGGTGAGCGCTGCGTCGTAACCTCCCTCGTCATGCTCGGGTAAGGGGTGCAGGGCCGCAGCCCGAGAATCCCTCGCCGGAGTGGGCGAGTCGTAGGGCGAAGACGTTCAACGGCGCAGCCCGTAGGGTTCACCAGGCCAAAGGCCGTAGTCCGCCATCCCTGGCCGATGGAATGAGCCCCAGCTGTTGGGGATGCGCCGGACTTGTCCGACAGTTTGGCGACTCTGCGTTTCGGGCTTCCCCAGTGAATCCAGTCGCTTGCGAGAAATCCTGGCCGGTTGGCCTGCGAGTTTTCTGTAGGATGAAAAAGCGGGCGTATAATGCGCCCATCGCCTCCGCCGGGAGGGCGGCTGTACACTGTTCAACAGCGCGGCGGCGATGCGCATCGAGCGTGGAGCACAGCGCCTCCTGTCCGGGTCTCCCGGACCCGCAGGCCGAGCTCAGCCCCGCGTATGCCAGCCAGGAGGGCTGGCCAAGTAGGGGAGGATGTCCAGGGATCATGGCCGAACATCCATGACCTGCACGCCGGCGGCGATACCTACGGCAGAGGCGTGAAACGATCGCCTTGTCCGAGGCCGCCGGCCAGACGATGTGCGGGGACGCGGGGAAACCGCGCTTCTCGTCCACTGCCGGCAGATCCGGGCAACCGGAGACGCCAATCCACGCGGGGCATCCCCGCGTCCCCAGGCCCTCCCACCAGGGAGGCGCACATGCATCCCAGGCGGTCACACCGGCCTGATCGAGAGGGTGCGTCTCATCCCATTTCCAAAGGAGCCCACATGACAAAATGGTCGCGCCGCAGCGAGTACAACACCGCACTCTACCACGCCCGCAAGGCCCGGCGCGGGGGCGACATCGCCGCCGCCGAACGCTGGCTGAAGCTGGCCGATCGCCACGTGCTGGTCCGCAGCCATTTCCACGCCAACGTCGACCGCCTGATCCGGCGAGACGTCGAAGCAGCCAAGCGCCAGCGCGAAGAGGCCGAGTGTGAACCCGCCGCCTCACCACCCATGTCCAGGCTCGACGAAATCCTCCGCGACTACCGGGCCGGAACGGGGGAATTCGACGAGAGCAACCACTAGTCTCCTGTAAATTTCGGCTCGCGCCCCTCCAGGAAGGACGACACGCCTTCGGCGAAGTCGTCGCTTTGCTCCATCAGCGCGAACGCCTCCAGGTCCCTGTGCGCCGTCGCATGCGCGAGCGCCAGCGCCGCCACGTTCACGTCGCGCTTCACCATCTTCAGCGCCGTCGGCGGCAGCGCCGCAGCCGCATGCGCAAACTCCATCGCGCGCGCCAGCGCCTGCCCGTCCTCCGCCACCGCATCGGCCAGCCCCCACGCCAGCGCGCTCGCCGCATCCACCTTCTCGCACAGCGCCGCCATCCGCTTCGCGCGCGCCGGACCCACCAGCGCCACCATCCGCGGCACCGATCCCCAGCTCATGTTCATCCCGCGCGCCACCTCCGGCACATACACCACGGCGCCGCGCGCCATCACACGCAGGTCGCACGCCACAGCGAGCGCCACACCGCCCCCCACGCACCACCCCTCGACCGCCATGATGGTGATGGCGTCGATCTTCTCCCACGCCGCGCACATGTCGGGGCCGAGGCGCAGGGACAGACGCCGCTCGGACAGACCCTGTCCGCGCATCGCCGCCCGCTCGGGATCCTTGAGGTCGGCGCCAAGCGTGAAATTCCGCGCCTGCCCGGTCAGCACCACCGCCGAAATCTCAGGCCGCGCATGAAACTCCAGCGCCACATCTGTCAGTTGCCGCAGCGCCTCCGCCGACAGCGCATTGGCCTTGTCGCCCCGGTCGAACCGCACGACGGCGATCCGGCCCTCGATCTCGAGCTTGATGAAACTCCCGGCCATCAGAACGCCGTGCCGGTCTGCGAATGCAGGATGCGCCACACCCCATCCGCTCCCCGCCGTGGCGCCAGCGGCACGCGCAGGTCCGCCGGGGTGCTGCGCCCGCCAACGACGGACTTGCCCGTCAGCTCCAGCGCCGCGAGCGCCATGTCGCCGATTTCCGCATGCCGCAGCACCATGGACTGAACCTCCAGCTTCACGCTCATGGCGCACTGAGCCTGCACCGCCTGCACATAGATCGGCCGCGACTGCGCAAAAGCCCCGCGCAGCCCGATCGAGGAGACCTCCGGATCGATCATGTCGGCCAGCCCCTGCGTCTGGCACGTGGTCAGGACCTGCAGGTAGCGCTGCACCTGGCCGGCGGATGTCTTCGGATCCGGCTCGCCCTGCTGCGCGGATTGCCGGCGCGGCGATACCCAACAAGGCGGCGACCAACACGCGCATTGCATCCTTCCTGGCCGTCTCAAGCGGCGTGCGCGCATTGTGACACATCCAGAAAGAAGAGCCACTCGGAGGCCGGGCTGTTGAAATGCCGGGCTGTTGAAATGGAAGTGGGAGCGACCCCACATGATCTTGTGGGCCAACGGCGCCCTGCGCTCCTTCCTATGCCGCTCTCAAATCCTGCAGCAGCGCGCGGGTCGGGGTTGCGGACGGTATCAGGCGCTGGCGTCTTTCGGGCCGGCGTGCCCGTGCCTGGCCAGCGCGCGCTCGATCTCGTGCGACGGCATGTTGGTGAGATCCTTGGAAATCTCGGCGACGACCCGGTCCGACACTTCCTTGTGGAAAGCCTTGCGCAGGTCGCCCATGGTAATCGGCGGCGCGGCGATGATGAGCTTGGAATACCGCCCGTCATGCGCCGCCGTGTAGAGCGTGTCGGCAATCTCCCTGGCGAAGCGGTGCTTCTCCAGCTTGTGCCAATTGGTTTCCTGCATCGCGCTCCGGGCTGTCCCGACGGAAGCGAAGGCGCGCCCGGGCCGGTCGGATCCCTGTTCGCCGGTGCGCGGGTTGTCATGCTGAAGCACGTTCACCACTTCGAGGTTGGGATAGGCGGCATCGCCCTCATTCCTGAAGAACAGAGCCTTTTCACCATCGCCGACCATCACCCACGCGTCGTGATCGATCCTTACGCCTGCCATGCATCGGTCTCCGGTTTCGGCTTCATGGAGCCCAACGAATGGCGGGCAAGGCCGTTCCAAACGCTTGACGTTGCAGGGCGCCAAGCAGATTGTGCGGCGCACATACAAAGAAGGAATTTCCCATGAGCGCTTCGGACCCGGTCGTCATCGTAGGCATGGCTCGCACGCCGATGGGCGCGATGCTCGGCGAACTGGCCGGCTTCTCTGCCAACGAACTCGGGGCGCACGCCATCAAGGGCGCAATGGCCGAAGCCGGGGTCAAGGGCGAGGACGTCGAGCTGGTCTACATGGGCAATTGTCTTCCGGCTGGACAGGGCCAGGCGCCGGCGCGACAGGCGGGGATCAAGTCGGGGCTGCCCAAGGGCGCCGAGGCCACCACCATCAACAAGATGTGCGGCTCAGGCATGCAGGCGGCGGTCATGGGCCGCAACGCCATCCTCGCAGGCGAGGCCAAGGTCGTCGTCGCGGGCGGCATGGAAAGCATGACCAACGCGCCCCACCTGGTCGATCTTCGCAAGGGACACAAGTACGGCGCGGCAGCGCTCAAGGACCACATGGCGACAGACGGCCTGGAAGACGCCTATGCCGGCGGCGCGATGGGCAATTTCGCCGACATGATCGCCAAGGAATACCAGTTCACCCGCGAACAGCAGGACGCCTACGCGCTCGAAACGCTGGCCCGCGCCCAGTCCGCCACCAAGGAGGGCCGCTTCAAGCGCGAGATTTCGCCCGTGACGGTGAAAGGCAAGAAGGGCGATGTCACCATCGACACCGACGAACTTCCGCGCACCGCCATGCCGGACAAGATCCCGACCCTGCGCCCCGCCTTCTCGAAGGACGGTACGGTCACCGCCGCCAACGCCTCCGGGATTTCGGATGGCGCCGCGGCCCTCGTGCTGATGCGCGAATCCGAAGCCAAGAAGCGTGGCCTCAAGCCGCTCGCGAAAATCGTCGCCACCGCCGCGCACAGCCACGAGCCCGCCTACTTCACCACGGCCCCCGTGCCGGCGATGAAGAAGGCGCTGGAGAAAGCCGGCTGGAAAACCTCCGACGTCGACCTGTGGGAGATCAATGAGGCGTTCGCCGTCGTGCCGATGATCGCGATGAAGGAACTCGGCATCACGCACGACCGGATCAACGTCAATGGCGGCGCCTGTGCGCTCGGCCACCCGATTGGAGCTTCCGGAGCAAGGGTCGTGGTCACGCTGATCAACGCCATGGAGCAGAAGGGCGTGAAGCGCGGCATGGCCGCGCTCTGCATCGGCGGCGGCGAAGGCATCGCCATGGCGATCGAGCGGGCCTGACGAACCGCCCGGCGGCATGGACCAAAGGGTGAGCAGGTGAAGGGCTATCTGATAGGGAGCATCGAGGTTCGCGACCCCGCGGCGTTCGAGGGCTATCGCCAGAAGGTCGGCGCGGTAATCGCAGCCCATGGCGGACGGTATCTCGTGCGCGGCGGCGCGGTCACGACGGTCGAAGGTCACCTTCCCATCGCCCGCCTGGTCGTACTCGAGTTTCCATCCATGGCCGACGCAAGGCGCTTCTACGACAGCCCGGAATACGCGCCTCTGCTGAAGCTGCGCCTCGACAGCACGATGTCGAACGTCGTTTTTGCCGAAGGCTATGACGCGCCCTGAAGGGGCGCCTGATGCGGAGTGAGGCGGCATGGCCGACGTCATGAAGGTTCCAAGCGGCTCGAAGCTTGGAATCGGTTTCTCGCGGGCCGTGCGCGTCGGCGATTTCGTGTTCGTCTCCGGATGTGCGCCGATCGCCGCCGATGGCGGGGTCGCTGCGCCTGGCGATATGAAGGGTCAGACCAAGCGCTGCTTCGAGATCATCGAGGCCGCATTGCAGGCCGCCGGCGCCGACATGAAGCATGTCGTCCGCACGCGTATCTTCCTCACCGACATGTCGCGCTGGAAGGAAGCAGGCGAGGCTCACGGCGAGGTCTTCGGCAAGATCGAACCGGCGACATCCTTCCTCGGCACGAATGCGCTGATCAATCCCGGCTGGCTGGTTGAAGTGGAAGCCGATGCGGTGGTGACACGCGGCTAGGCCGGAATTGTCGCAGCTCAAGGCCGTCCTGCGCGTCCAAGACAAAATGGCGATTTGAACCGGCTTCCGCCTGTTCTGGCCATTGGAGCACGCACATGATCGTCGAACACGGAACATTCGTCGTTGCTGCCGATGGCGGCGGTGCGGTGATCTATCGCAACACCGGCCATGAGGGCGTCGCCAAGCTGGAGATCGTGGAAAACCACGATGCGCATAACAGGTCGTTCACGCGCGATGTGGGTTCCGACAAGCCCGGCCGCATGTTTACGCCCGGCGGCGCGAAAACCGCAGTGGCGGGGCCTGACTACCACGACCAGGCCGAGCGCGAGTTCGCCAAGCGTCTGGCGACCCGCCTCGACGAACTCGTCGGCGCCCATGTCCATGGCAAGGAGCAGCCGAAGGTGGTGCTGTTCGCTTCGCCCCGCTTCCTGGGAATGATCCGGCCTGACTATTCGGCGCGGCTCAAGGCTGTGCTGAAGGCCGAAATCGCGAAAGACCTGCGCGAAGCGGCGCCAAACCAGATCGAGCACAGCCTGACCGAATTGGATCACGTCTGAGCGACTGCGAGTGATCCTGCCCCAAGTGCTCGCTTGCGAACGCCCTCGCGCACGATAGGCTGCCCGCGACAGGCATTGAAATGCCTGCGCAGGAGGGCCCGATGCATAGCTTCGATGTCTGCCAGTGCGGCGCGCCGCTGCAGCGCATGGAGCGCGAGACGCCGAAGCCGAAGGGGGCGGAAGTGGTGCTCAAGGTGCTCGCTGCGGGCGTCTGCCACTCTGACCTGCACATCTGGGACGGCTATTACGACATTGGCGGCGGGCAGAAGCTCCAGCTGCTGGATCGCGGGATCAAGCTGCCGCTCACCATGGGCCATGAGAATGTCGGCGAGGTGATCGCCGTCGGCCCCGATGCAAGGGGCGTCAGCGTCGGCGACAGGCGCCTGATCCATCCGTGGATGGGCTGCGGTGAATGCGCCGTGTGCAGGCGCGGCGAGGAAAACCTCTGCCTCAAGCCGTGCAGCGTCGGCATCCATCGCGGCGGCGGCTTTGCGACCCACGTGCTCGTTCCGCATCCGCGCTACCTGTTCGACATCGGCAAAATCGCGCCGGAACGCGCGGCGCCGCTGGCCTGCTCGGGCGTCACCGCCTATGGCGCACTCAAGAAGGCGTCGCAGACGCTGAAGGACGAGCCCGTGGTGATGATCGGGGCCGGGGGCGTCGGGCTGATGGCGCTTGCGCTGCACAGGTCGATGGGCGGCAAGTCCGCCATCGTCGTCGACCTCGATCCGGCCAAGCGCGAGGTTGCGAAGCAGGCCGGCGCGTCCCATGTCGTCGATGGCGGCGCCAAGGACGCGCTCGACCAGGTCCGGGCGCTGACTGGCGGTGGTTCATGGGCGACCATCGATTTTGTCGGGGCAGGCCCCACGGTGAAGCTGGGCGTCGACGCCGCGATCAAGGGCGGCAGGGTCGTTGTCGTCGGTCTCTTCGGCGGGGATGTCCTGATCCCGACGCCGTTCTTCCCGATGAAGGCCATGACCCTTCAGGGCTCCTATGTCGGCAGCCTGCCGGAAATGGCCGAGCTGATGGACCTGGTGAAAGCCAAGGGCATGCCGAGCGTTCCCGTCGCAACCCGGCCGCTCGACCAGGTCAACGCCGCGCTCAACGACCTGCGCGACGGCAAGGTGATCGGCCGCGTGGTGATGACGCCGGCTTAGCTCGGCATCAGGGGCAGGGAATGGTCACGGTCCTTGAGGAATTCCGGCTGCAGGCGCGCTTCTGCGGCGAATTCGGGTCGCGCTTCACCGACGAACTGCTCGCAAGATGCGCTGACGACATCGACGCAGGCGGCATCGTCGCAAAACTGACGCACAACTGGCCCGGCCATCCGCGCGGCGACGCGGTTTCGCTCCGCCTGGCCGGCGCGCTTCATGCAGCAGCCTTGACCGGCCGCGATCCGGAGCTTGCGTCGGAATATCCCGAGGCCAAGCCCAACTGGACGATGGCGCGCGCGTGGCCCGTCGCCCGCGATTTCCTCGAACGTGAGGAGACGTGGGTGCGCGCGTTCATGACTTCGCCGCCGCAGACCAACGAAACCGGCCGCGCCACGGGCCTTGCCTGCGGCTTTCTATGGACGGCCGCGCGCTCGCCCCAGCCCTTCCACATGCTGGAGCTCGGCGCGAGCGCCGGATTGAACCTCAACTGGGAGAGGTTCGCCTACGCCCATCCGCCGTGGGGCCGCGCCGGAAATGGCGGCCCGGCGATCCCGACGGTCATCACCGGCCACGCGCCCGCCTGGCGCGACATCACGATCGCCTCGCGCTCCGCCTGCGACCAGAACCCGCTCGATCCATCGGATGCCGATGCGCGCCTGCGTCTGCGCTCCTATATCTGGGCGGACCAGACGGCGCGGATGGACCGCCTCAACGCCGCGCTCGATCTGGCGCGCCAGATGAAGACGAACCCCGAAAAGGCCGACGCCGCCGACTGGGTCAAGCGCAAGCTCGCCGGCCAGCTCCCGGCGGGCACGAGCGTCGTCTACCACTCCGTGTTCTTCCAGTATCCGCCCCGAGACGTCCGTCACGCCATCCGCGACAACATCGAGGAGGCCGGTGCGCGCACCACATCAGACCGCCGCCTCGCCTGGGTCCGCTTCGAACCCGAAAGCGTCATCGGCGGCCCACGCGAACATGTTCGCTATGTTCTGAACGTGGTGACATGGGATGCGGGCAAGCGCAGGCGAGGAAACCCTCGGCGAAGTCGATCCCCACGGCCGCTCCATGACGTGGTTCTGATGCGAGAGAGCGCCTGACCCTACCGGTCCTGCGTCGGCACGTAGGGCGAGATCAGGCCCAGCGGCGCCGCCGTCGTGCGCTTCGAGACGTTGACGATGATTCGGCTCTGGATGTCCGACACCAGTCCCAGCGCCAGAATCTTGTCGCGCAGAAAATTGTCGTAGGCATGCATGTCGGTCGTCACGATGCGCATTACGTAGTCAACGGCGCCCGTGACGGTCATGCACTCGATGCACTCCGGCCATTTGCGCACGGCCTGTTCGAATTTCTCGAGGTTCTCGCGGCTTGGGAGCTGAAGCTTCACGTTCGCCACAACTTCGAAGTTCAATCCGAGCTTGTCGTAGTTGAGCAATGTGACACGGCGGGCAATGATGCCTTGCTCTTCCATGCGCTTGATGCGTCGCCAGCAGGGGCTGGAAGACAGGCCGACTTTCTCCGCGATCTCGGCTACGGAGAGGGCCGCGTCGCGCTGGATGAGGTCGAGAATCTTGGCGTCGATGGCGTCAAGGTCGGTTGTCACTATTTTGCGCCTTTTGTGGAGTTCTTAGTCGATTATTGCTCGAACCATGGCATATCACGCACGATATGGCAATTACTTCTCGCGGTATTGAGCAATAATTTCGCGTGGCCATATCCAAGGCCGGAGGCACACGACATTGAAGCACGGAAGCCCTGTAACTGGCTCTGTTTCGCTCGACGACAAGTATCTCGCCGAAAGCGGTCGCGCCTTCATGACCGGCGTCCAGGCGCTCGTTCGCCTGCCGCTGGACCGCAAGAGACTCGACCGCAAATCAGGCCTTAATACGGCGGGGTTCATTTCCGGCTATCGCGGCTCTCCGCTTGGCGGCTACGACCAGCAACTCGCCGCAGCGAAAAAGCTGCTGGATGCTCACGATGTGAAGGTGTGGGAGGGTCTCAACGAGGACCTCGGCGCGACCGCCGTATGGGGATCGCAGCAGACTCACCTGTTTCCAGGCGCGAAGTTCGATGGCGTGTTCGGCATCTGGTACGGCAAGGCGCCTGGCGTCGACCGCACCGGCGATGTGTTCAAGCACGCCAACATGGCCGGCACGGATCCCAAGGGCGGCGTGCTGGCGCTGTGCGGCGACGACCCGAACTCGAAATCCTCCACGTTGGCTTCGCAATCCGAATTCGCGATGATCGATGCGGAGATGCCGGTGCTGGCGCCGGCCTCGATCCAGGACGTGCTCGACTACGGGATGATCGGCTGGGAGCTGAGCCGGTATTCGGGGCTGTGGGCCTCGATGATCTGCCTGGCTGATACGATGGATTCCGGCGCTGTCGTGGAAGTTGGCCTCCACCGTTACGCCACCGTCCGTCCGGCGGATTTCGTGCTGCCCGAGGGCGGCGTCGGCCTGCGCATCGGCGATACGCCCTTGGCGAAAGAGCAACGGCTCCGGCAGATCAAGATTCCCGCAGCGCAGGCCTTCGTGCGCGCCAACGGCCTCGACCGGCCATTGCTGCAGGGAAAGACCAAGCGCCTCGGCGTCATCGTGGCGGGGCAGGCGGCGCGCGACGTGTTCGAGGCGCTGGCTGCGATGGGCCTCACGCCCGAGATGGCCGCAGACCTCGGCGTCTCGATCTTCAAGGTCGGGATGCCGTGGCCGCTGGAGCCGCAGGCGATCACGCAATTCTGCCGTGGCTTCGAACGCGTCCTTGTGGTCGAGCACAAGCGCGCCGTGGTCGAGCCGCAGCTGAAGGCGATCCTCTATCACCTCGGCGAGGGCGAGCGCCCGATCGTCGAAGGCAAGCGCGACCGCGACGGCGCGCCGCTGCTGTCGGACATTGCTTCGCTGTCGACCGCCGACATCGCGCTGGCCATGGTCGGCCGCCTGCCGGATGGACCGCACCGTGCGAAGGCCGACGCCTACTTCACCAAGGTGAGAGGCGCACAGTCGGCGGTCGCCGGCATGAACCAGATCAACACCCGCAAGCCGCACTTCTGCTCGGGCTGCCCGCACAACACCTCCACGACACTGCCCGAAGGCTCACGCGCGCTCGCCGGCATCGGCTGCCACTACATGGCGACGTTTACGCCGGAGCGCCGCACCGACATGCACACGCAGATGGGCGGCGAGGGCACGCCCTGGATCGGCCAGTCGCCCTTCACCGACGAGAAGCATGTCTTCGTCAATCTCGGCGATGGCACCTACAGCCACTCTGGATCACTCGCGATCCGCGCGGCGATTTCAGGCAAGGTCAACGCCACCTACAAGATCCTCTACAACGACGCCGTCGCCATGACCGGCGGGCAGCAGGTCGAGTCTGGCCAGACGGTTCCGCAGATCGCGCGCCAAGTCGAGGCCGAGGGCGTCAAGACCATCGTGATCGTGGCCGACGACACCACGCGCTATGCATCCGTCTCGGACCTCCCCGAAGGCACGCGCATCTTCGACCGGCGCAAGCTCGACGAAGTGCAGCAGGAATTGCGCGACACGCCGGGCGTCAGCGTCCTCATCTACGACCAGGTCTGCGCCACCGAAAAGCGGCGCCGGATCAAGCGCGGCAAGATGGAGGCGCCGACCAAGCGCGCCTTCATCAACACGGCGGTGTGCGAAGGCTGTGGCGACTGCTCGGTGAAATCGAACTGCCTGTCGGTCGAGCCGGTCGAGACCGAGTACGGCCGCAAGCGCCAGATCAACCAGTCGACCTGCAACACCGACTATTCCTGCCTCGAAGGCTTCTGTCCCTCGTTTGTCACCGTCACGGGCGGCGACCGCAAGACCGATGCCGAGCGCGCGACGCCAAAGTTCGATGTCGCGGGCCTGCCGCGGCCAACCTTGCCGCCGCTGGGCCATGAAGCGTGGAACGTCGTCTTCACCGGCGTGGGCGGCACCGGCGTCACCACAGTCGCCGCAGTCCTCGCCATGGCGGCGCACGTCGACGGCAAGGCCTCGCAGACGCTCGACATGACCGGCCTTGCCCAGAAAGGCGGCCCGGTGCTGAGCCACGTGCGCTTCGCGCTGAACCCGGACGACATCAAGGCCGGCAAGACGCCGCCTGCCTCCGCCGACGTCATCATCGCGTGCGACCTCATTGTCGCCGCGTCCGGCGATGCGCTGGTCATGTTCGACAAGGGCCGCACGGCCGTCGTCGCCAACCACGACGTGACGCCGACCAAGGAATTCATCGAGGACCGCAACGCGCGTTTCGATCCCGACCTGCTGACGGCGCGTGTCCGCAGCCGCGCCAGGTCGTTCGCCGCGACAAACGCCGAAGCCATTGCCGAGCATCATTTCGGCGACGCGATCTACACCAACATGATCATGCTCGGCATGGCCTGGCAGAACGGCCTCATCCCGATCAGCGACACGGCGATCTACGAAGCCAACCGCCTGAACAAGGTGAAGGTCGAGGCCAACGCCGCCGCCTTCGATCTCGGCCGCATCGCCGCCGTCAAGCCGGAGACGATCCAGGCCCTCGCGCCCAAGCGTCCCGAAATCGATCCGCCGACGCTGGACGAACTCATCGCCCGCCGTGCCGAGATGCTGCGCAGCTACCAGAATGCCGCCTATGGCGACCTTTACGAAGCCCGCATCGCCCGCGTCCGCGCGGCGGAAAGCAATCTCAAGCTCGGCGAAGGCCTCACCCGCGCCGCGGCGACCTGGCTCGCCAAGCTGATGGCCTACAAGGACGAGTACGAGGTCGCGCGCCTCTATGCTGCGCCGGAATACAGGCAGGCCGTCGAGGAAACATTCGGCAAGGGCGCTAAGCTGACCTTCCTGATGGCGCCGCCGCTGATCTCGAAGAAGAACCACAAGGGAGAGCTGATCAAGCAGCCCTTCGGCCCTTGGATGATGACGGGCTTCAAGATGCTGAAGCGCATGAAATGGCTGCGTGGCTCGTCGCTTGATGTCTTCGGCATGACCGCCGAGCGCAGGATGGAGCGTCGCTTGCGCGATGAATATCTCGAGCGCATCGAGAAACTGTCTGCGGGCCTCGCCGCCGACAATCATGCCCTGGCCGTCGAGATCGCGTCGCTGCCTGACGAGATCCGTGGCTATGGCCATGTGAAGGAAA
Source organism: uncultured Alphaproteobacteria bacterium (assembly GCA_963718145.1). Lineage (GTDB taxonomy): Bacteria > Pseudomonadota > Alphaproteobacteria > Caulobacterales > Hyphomonadaceae > UBA7672. The sequence continues at coordinate 150,319 of CAVQYJ010000004.1, forward strand.
AATCGGTCGACCTCGCCGAAAAACGCCTCACCATCCTGATGGCGAAATGGAGCGCCGGAAGCGCGCCGGCGCCGCGCACGCCGATGATGGCGGCGGAGTAGCGCTCGGGCGTCCCTCGTGCGAAATTCACGCGGGAGGCGCCGATGTTCCGGCAGAAACAGGTTCTCATCTTCGTCGGCATGCTTGCGGCCGTGGCGGTTTGCCTCGGTGTGGGCCTGTACCTCGATTGGGGCGCGCCCGATCCGGCGCCTGTTGGCGCCGGCGAGCGTCTCGCCTTTGCCGTGCGATGGCTGTTGATCCCCGGGCTGGCGCTGGTCGCCGGCATCGGCATGACCGCCAACCAGCGTTTCCTGTCGGCAGACGCGATCGATGGCGAGCGGCGGGTCGAACGCAAGTCGTTCGAAATCAATCTCCGCTACAACCAGAACACGCTGGAGCAGTTTGCGTTGGCGGCAGTGGCGTGGGGCGGTCTGGCGCTCGCGCTGCCAGTCGATCAGCTCGGCATCATCCCGCGCCTGGCGATCCTGTTCGGCGTGGGCCGGGCGGCGTTCTGGCTGGGCTACCTCTATGCCCCCTGGGCCAGGGCGTTCGGCATGGGACTCACAGCCTATCCCAGTTTTGTTGCGCTGGTATGGCTGGCGCTTGAGGCTGTAACGTAGGCTGTCAGCCCGAGCGAGTCCGCGCTGCCTGCGGATGCTGATCCTGTGCGTCGTCCGTTTCGCGCTTCTTCACCCACACCTGAGGCGATCCGCATCCATTGCAACGTAGGACGGAGTTGGGCGGGTTGTGACGGTTGACGGCCAGGCCAATGAAGCCAACTGCGGTGAAGCTCCAGTCGCCTTGGCCCCGGGATGTCAGTCCAAGATGCCCGGTCTGACCGCAGTTGCGGCAATACAGATCAAAGACCTGATGGGTGCTCGGCGCCACGGCAGGGTTTCCCAGACCTGCCAAGGCTCCCAACTTCGCATCCTGCATGGTTTGATCGGGGTCAAATGCGCGCTCGGCGACAGACGCATTCCGGAGAGCCAGCCACAGGCAATGACAATTTCAACATTTGCCCCTAGTCCTCGGGGCGATGGAGATATTTGACGCAGACGCGGTGGTGATCGGGGCAGGGGCGGTGGGCCTCGCCTGCGCCCGCGCGCTCGCCTTGAAGGGGCGCGAGGTGCTGGTGCTGGAGGCGACGTCCGCCATCGCCACCGAGACCTCGTCGCGCAATTCCGAGGTGATTCACGCCGGCATCTACTACGCGCCGGGCTCGTTGAAGGCGCAGCTGTGCGTCACCGGGCGGCGCAAGCTTTACGAGTATTGCGGGGCCCACGGCGTCGAGGCGCACAGGTGCGGCAAGCTCGTCGTGGCTGTGGACGACGCCGAGGCGGCGGCGACGCCAGCCCTGCTGCAGCGCGCGCTCGACAATGGCGTCGAGGAAACGTGGCTGGTCGACGGCGCCGAGGCGCGGCGGCTGGAGCCGGCGCTGAATCCGGATATCCGCGTGGCGATCCACGCTGAAGTCTCCGGCCTGTTCGACAGTCACGCCTACTTCCTCGCCCTGCAGGGTGAGTTCGAGGATCGCGGCGGCGCCATCGCGTTCGACAGCCCCGTCGTGCGCGGCGTCGTGACCGCATCCGGCGTCGAGATCGAGACGGGCGGCGCATCGCCTTCGCGCATCCGGGCCCGGACAGTGATCAATTCGGCGGGACACCACGCGCTTGCCATCGCGCGCGGGATCGAAGGCGGGCCGCACTATCCTGGCCTGAAGATGTGGTGGGTGAAGGGGTCCTACTTCGTCGCGTCCGGCCGGGCGGCGTTCGCGCGGCTGATTTATCCGATACACTCCCAGGCGAGCCAGGGGCTGCACCTCGCCATCGACCTCGGCGGCCGCACGCGGCTGGGGCCGGACGCCGAATGGTTGCCGGATGGAACGGCGCCTCCGTTCGACTACGAGGTCGACGAGGCCCGCGCGAGAATATTCTACACGGCCGTCCGCCGCTACTGGCCGGGCCTCAAGGACGGCGCCCTGTCGCCCGACTATTCCGGCGTGCGCCCCAAGATTGTTGGCCCCGGCCAGCCCTCCGCCGATTTCCTGATCGACGGGCCGGAAAGCCATGGCGTCTCCGGCCTCGTGAACCTCATCGGCATCGAAAGCCCGGGGCTCACATCGTCGCTCGCGATCGGCGAAAAAGTGGCCGAAATGGCGGGGGTTTAAGGGCCGGATCGGTCTGCTTGCGCATCCTTGACCCGCCGCGTATATCCCAGCCCCTCATGGCTCCGGTGGGATAGCTCAGCCGGTTAGAGCGCAGGACTCATAATCCTGAGGTCCCCGGTTCGATTCCGGGTCCCACTACCAGCCTCAAGAGGAATTTGCAGGAAATAGCGCTTTTCGACTGCAAATTCCCAAGTTTGGTCCGTCCAAGTCTCCCTCCGGGATGGTTAGGAGCCCACGATATTTCCAATGCGACCGCGGCGGAGTGCTGTTCCAATGCACGGCCATTGGAAGTTGCAACAGACGCACGACGATCCTGAAAACCGGGGGCCACGGGCTGATGCCTGAAGCGTCGGACCTCATGTTGAGGTGACACCCGTACGGCCAAGTCACGGAATGACAACGATGAGGCTCTGATTAGTCATTCAGGAACTAGCCGCGAGCGACAACTGTTGGCCATTCCGGCCTTTCTCCGTAGATCGCCATTGTTCGAGCGTTGCGCTCGATCTGCGCGCCGGGCTTACCGGCCTTTACGTTTCGCCGCGGCCTCTTTCCGCTCCTCTTCCCGCGAGCCGGCGAGCATGTTCCACATCGAATGGTTGCCTTCGTGGCAGGCGTACTCATAGACGCGCCCGCCGAGCGCGCCGAACTCGTATTCACCGCCCCAGGGTTTGTCCCACACGGTCGAGTCTTCGACAGTGAACTGGTAGAGCACCCGGTCCTCGGCCACACGCTTGAAACGCTCGGTCACCTTCAGGTTCTCCCACGAACCCTGAAACCCTTGCGATCTCGGGAAATTGGTTGTTTCGACTACCAGCGTGTCGCCCTCGTATCGGCCGATCGAGTCGCCGAACCAGGGGCGGATGCCGTCGGTGCGGTGCTTGCTGTTGAGGCGAATGATGCGAACGTCGTGAACCATCTCGACAAGGACGGCCACCGCATCCTTGCCCTGAGTGAACTGGTAATTGTTGTTGTAATAGCCGTTGGCGCCCATCGGCGGGGCTGCGTTGCGGCCGAACGAGGTCAGACACCGCTCGCTGGTCGCGCGCTCTTCAGGATTGTCCGTGGGCCGCCATTTTTCGCTGAGGTCGCCGTCGAGCGGGGCAATCGTGCCGTCCTCCTCGATACGGAAGGCGATCCCGCCGATCGGCGCGCCGCTGACGGCGCCCGGCGCCAGGGTTTGCGCGAACGATCCGCCGCGGGAACGGCTTGCAGCCGGGGCGCCGCCGCTACCGCTGCCTTGAGCGGCCTGCTGGGCCTTGGTCAGCGGCGGCCGCCCGTTCGGCGTCGTGATGAGCGAGGTGCGCGGCTCTCCGCCGACGCGCATGATGAGGTTGCCCGGGTCGAGGTAGGGGGTGTTGTAGCCGCCGACACCCTGGCCAGCTGCCGGCGCACCTTTGCTCGGGTCGGTGGCGGCCGAGCCCTGCTTGTGCTGCCGGGCGACATCGCCTTCGATCGTCGCGACCTCTGCGTCGGTGTAGACCGCCCGGTCGCCGTAGATCGTAGAGCGCACAAGCGGCGTCAACGTTACGTTCGTCCAGTAGCCGCTGAGATCGGGCTGGCCAAAGCTGTTGTATGGCGTCTTGAAATTCGCGTCAGCAGGCTTGGGCGGCTTCTGGGCGTGGGCCAGCGACATCGGCGCCGTAACGGCAAGCGCGAACACGGCGATCAATGACGCCTTCATGATTTTCCTCCTCAGTCCCAGCGCGGCAGTAAACTATCTCTGCGCTGCACTTTGGGTAACACGCCTGCCATTCTCAGGCGTAGTCACCTTGTCGTCACCCACAACGAGAGCCAGGCGCGGGTCGGTTGCGGCCGTCAGCGCCTCGACGAACTCGCGAGAACGCATCACAGCAGTGCGGACTCCGAGACTGCCGAGCTTGATGACCGACGCCGGCGAGATGTTGCCGTCTCATGGCTGTCCCGGGCCGCGTGTATTCCTCGATCCGTTGAACTTACCTCGCGAGGTATTTGTCGCGCTTCTCGCCCTTGCGTTCCAGCGCCTTGAGCCATTTCGGCGTGGGGCCGCGGCCGGTATAGATCTCGCCGTTCGGTCCGACATATTTCGGCTTCAGCTTGACGCCCTTGTCGGAACGCTGGCGGCGGCCGCCCGAACCCTTGCCCATGATCTCGTCGAAGCTCAGCCCGTGCGCAGCGGCATCGGCGCGCATCTTGGCGATGAACTCGCTTTTCGCCTCGTCCTTCTTGGATGCGATGGCCTTCTGCGCCCGCGCAATCAGTTCATTGAGGTCGGAGAGCGAAAGGTTGTCGATATTGGGAAGCTTGGAAGCCATGTCTGACCCTGTGACTGACGGATTGAATTCAGAGATCGGCCCCATCCCGATTGTGCGTTATATGGATTTTTAGGACGGTGTCTCAAACAAAATTGCGTTGGCGGGCATAAATCTATCTTGCCGCCGTCTGTTCCATTTGCTTGCAGACAGTATTCAGGTCAGCCGGCGCGCATGCCAGCTGACGTGTTCGGCGATGAAGCTGGCTATGAAGAAATAGCTGTGGTCGTAGCCGTGCTGCAGCCGGAGAGTGAGGTTCTGCCCGGCCTCGCGACATGCATGTTCCAGAAGCTCGGGCTTGAGCTGGCTCGAGAGGAACTGGTCGCTCAGTCCCTGGTCGACAAGGATATCGTCGTAGTACCCGCGCGAGACCCCGGCGCGGATGAGTTCGCAGGCGTCGTGCTCCAGCCAAGTCTCGCGGCCGGGGCCAAGGTAAGCGCCGAACGCTTTCTCACCCCATGGACAGTTCAGCGGCGAACATATCGGCGCAAACGCTGAAACGGAGCGGAAGATTTCTGGATGGCGCAGCGCCAGGGTCAGCGCCCCATGCCCGCCCATCGAATGCCCCGATACGCCCATCCGTACCGGGTCGGCGGGAAAGCCGGCCCGGATCGCGGGCGCAAGATCGCGGATGATCCAGGATTCCATCCTGAAATTCGGCGCCCACGGGGCCTGCGTTGCATCGACATAGAAGCCCGCGCCCTGGCCGAGATCATAGGCGGCATCGTCGGCCACGCTGTCGCCGCGTGGCGAGGTATCCGGCGCAACGATCATGAGCCCATGTTCGGCCGCGGCTGGATAGGCGCCGGCCTTGGTGGTGAAGTTGTCCTCGGTGCAGGTGAGGCCCGACAGCCAGAGCAGCACGGGAAACGGTCCCGGCCCCTCGGGCGTGAACACGCTGAACGCCATCGGCGTGCCGGTCGCCGCGCTGTGATGGCGGCAATAGCGCAGGTCGCCGCCGGCGATGCGATGGGATTTCACGGTCTCGATGGTCATGCCGCGTTCTACACGCGGCGAGCGCCGGATGCGAGAGGCTGCCATGCCGCGATCGGCTGCGCAGTTCGCAGGATGAGAGCCGGATTCCGCATCAGTCGTCGGGATAGTTGAAGTAGAGGGCGTTGCCGTCCGGATCCTCGATTACCATCAGGCGATAGCCCCACCGGCCGTCCCTCACCGGCGCGCCGCGTGTCTCCAGTTCGGCGCGGACCGTGTCGATGTCGTCAAGCGAGATGAACATCCTGCCCGTACCGTTCTTCTCCGGCCACTGGCTGGAGAAGATGAGGGCGCAGCCTTCGCGATCGACTTGCGCCACGAGAAGATTGCCGTCCTCGGCAAAGCGCCAGGATTCCACGAACCCCAGCTTTTCGATGTAGAAGTCGATGGAGCGTTGAACGTCAGCGACGTGCAGGACGGGGCGAGCAAACCATTCAGACATTGCCGTTCCTCGCCCCAGCGCCGGTCAGTACACAACGACGCTCCGGATGCTTTCGCCCCTGTGCATCAGGTCGAAGCCCTTGTTGATGTCTTCGAGTCGGAGCGTGTGGGTGATCATCGGGTCGATCTCGATCTTCCTGTCCATGTACCAGTCGACGATCTTCGGCACGTCGGTGCGCCCGCGCGCGCCGCCGAAGGCCGAGCCCTTCCACACGCGCCCGGTGACAAGCTGGAACGGCCGCGTGGCGATCTCCTTGCCGGACTCCGCGACGCCGATGATGATGCTGGTTCCCCAGCCGCGATGGCAGCTTTCCAGCGCCTGGCGCATCACCTGCACATTGCCGGTGCAGTCGAACGTATAGTCTGCGCCGCCATCGGTGAGTGCGACGAGGAACTGCACCAGATCGGTCGTGACGTTGGTCGGGTTGACGAAGTGCGTCATGCCGAAGCGCTCGCCCCATTCCTTCTTCATCGGGTTGATGTCGACGCCGATGATCCTGTCGGCGCCCACCATGCGCAGGCCCTGGATCACGTTGAGCCCGATGCCGCCGAGGCCGAACACGATGCAGTTCGACGCCCGGCTCAACCTTCGCCGTCTTCACCACAGCGCCCACGCCGGTGGTCACCCCGCAGCCGATGTAGCAGGCCTTGTCGAACGGCGCGTCGGTGCGGATTTTCGCGACGGCAATCTCGGGCAGGACCGTGTAGTTGGAGAATGTCGAGCAGCCCATGTAATGGTAGACCGGCTTGCCCCGATGGCTGAACCGCGTCGTGCCGTCCGGCATCACGCCCTTGCCCTGCGTTGCGCGGATGGCGGTGCAGAGGTTGGTCTTGTGGCTGAGGCAGCTTTTGCACTGGCGGCATTCGGGCGTGTAGAGCGGGATCACATGGTCGCCGGGTTTGACCGACGTCACGCCGGGGCCGACCTCGACAACCACGCCCGCGCCTTCATGGCCGAGGATCGAGGGGAAAATCCCTTCCGAGTCGAAGCCGTCGAGCGTGTAGGCGTCGGTGTGGCAGATGCCGGTCGCCTTGATCTCGACCAGCACCTCGCCGGCCTTTGGCCCTTCGAGATCGAGTTCGACGATCTCCAGAGGCCTCTTGGCCTCGAAGGCGACAGCGGCGCGGGTCTTCATTTGTGCTCTCCTCAGCCGCGCAGAACGGGCCAGCTTTGGCGGCCCGGGTCAAGGTTGCGTTGCGTGTTCCTTGCGCGCCGCCTCCCACACTTCGTGGGCGGCGCCCAGGTTCAGCGCGCCGATGACGAGGCCGACGATGAGGTCGGGCCAGATCGAAGGTGCGGCCAGGGTTACAGCGCCCGCGCCGATGATCCCGATATTGGCGAAGGCGTCGTTGCGGGCGGAGAGGAAGGCGGCCTTCGACAGGCTGCCCTCCGACTTGCGGAACCGGACCAGCACAAAGGCGCAGGTCAGGTTGACGGCCAGCGCGCCCAGGCCGGTGACGGACATTGTCAGCGGCTCGGGCGCGATCGGGTGGTTGATCTGCCGCCAGACCGTCAGCAGAGTCGCCAGGAAGGGGATCAAGAGCAGCCCGGCGAGGACCATTCCTACACGGGCGCGTGAGCGGGCCGACCAGCCCAGCGCGACCAGGATCAGCAGGTTGACCGAGGCGTCCTCGAGGAAGTCGATGCTGTCGGCGAACAGGGACACCGAGCCGATCGCCTGGCCGATCCCGAATTCAACGCCGAAATACAGCAGGTTCGCCGTGGCGACGAAACGGACGGCGCGGCGGAACGCTGCGTCCTGCGAGGACGGTGTCATCGGCAGCTTACCCCTCGTTTGCGTCATTTGGCGACGGCGCCAGCTTCCGTTTGTCAGGTCAAGCAGGGAGAGGTATCGAACCCCGTGGAGGAGTTCGGACATGAGACGCATCGACGGCTTCATTGGCGGCAAGAGCACCAAGGCAAGCAGCCAGCGGGAAGGGGACGTGTTCAATCCCAATACCGGCGAAGTTCAGGCCAAGGTGGGCTTCGCCAGCGTTTCCGACATCGACACGGCGGTGCAGGCGGCCGTGAAGGCGCATGCGGTGTGGAGCACGGTCAACCCGCAAAGGCGCGCCCGGGTGATGTTCGAGTTCAAGCGGCTGGTCGAAGCCAACATGAACCCGCTCGCCGAACTGCTCTCCAGCGAACATGGGAAAGTCATCGCCGACTCGAAGGGCGACATCCAGCGCGGCCTCGAAGTGATCGAGTTCGCCTGCGGCATCCCCCATGCGCTGAAGGGCGAATACACCGAAGGCGCCGGGTCGGGCATCGACGTCTATTCGATGCGCCAGTCGCTGGGCGTCGTCGCCGGCATCACGCCGTTCAACTTCCCGGCCATGATTCCGATGTGGATGTTCGGCGTCGCGATCGCCGTGGGCAACACCTTCATCCTAAAGCCGTCGGAGCGCGACCCCAGCGTGCCGGTGCGCCTTGGCGAACTGTTCATGGAAGCGGGCGCTGCTGCAGGGCTCGACGTCGCCGGCGTGCTCAATGTCGTGCATGGCGACAAGGTGGCGGTCGACGCCATCCTGCAACCATCCCGAAATCCGTGCGGTCAGCTTCGTCGGCTCGTCCGATATCGCGCACTACATCTATCAAACCGGCGCAGCGAACGGCAAACGCGTGCAGGCAATGGGCGGGGCGAAGAACCACGGCATCGTGCTGCCCGACGCCGACATGGACCAGGTGGTGAAGGACCTTTCCGGCGCCGCCTTCGGTTCGGCGGGCGAGCGCTGCATGGCGCTGCCGGTGGTCGTGCCGGTCGGCAAGAAGACGGGCGACGAGCTGCGCGAGCGCATGGTCGCCGAGATCGAGACGCTGAAGGTCGGCGTGTCCACCGATACGGCCGCACAATATGGGCCGGTGGTGACGGCGGCGCACAAGAAGAAGATCTCCGACTACATCCAGCTCGGCAAGGACGAGGGCGCGGAGCTTGTGGTCGATGGCCGCAACTTCTCCCTGCAGGGCTATGAGAAAGGCTTCTTCATCGGTCCATCGCTGTTCGACAATGTGAAGCCGGGCATGAAGACCTACCAGGAAGAAATCTTCGGACCCGTGCTGCAGATCGTGCGCGCCGAGACGCTGGAGCAGGCGATCCAGCTTCCCTCGAAGCACCAGTATGGAAATGGGGTTGCGATCTTCACGCGCAATGGCAAGGCGGCGCGCGATTTCGCGGCCAGGGTCAATGTCGGCATGGTCGGCATCAACGTGCCGATCCCGGTGCCGGTCGCCTATCACACCTTCGGCGGCTGGAAGCGCTCCGCCTTCGGCGACACCAACCAGCACGGCATGGAAGGCGTGAAGTTCTGGACCAAGGTGAAGACCGTCACCGCCCGCTGGCCGGAAGGCGATGTGGGCGATTCGAGCTTCGTCATCCCGACGATGCGGTAGCCTGTGCGCGATCTGACGCGCGCCCTTGACGGACAAAGGCAGCGTTTGGTTTCGCGATGCGCTGGACGAGTCTCGATCTCGTGGCGTTCGATGCCGCCTGTCCAGGCGACGATGCCCCAGGCATTCGGCTTGGCAGCGGCGCTACGATCGCGGGTGCGCTTACGGTCACCAACCGGATCGCCGCCAGCATCCTGCCCGGGGCGCGACCGGTGCGGGTCGTGGCGTTCAACAAGTCCGAGGCCGCTAACTGGGCTCTGCCGTGGCATCAGGATCGCGTGATCGCCGTGCGAGAGCCGAGTCGATACGCTGGGCTTCTTCAACTGGACCCGCAAGTCGGGCGTCTGGCATGTCGAGCCGCCGATCGGATTGCTGCGGCGAATGATTTTCCTGAGCAATCCGATCTCGACCCGGCCAAGGCGGAAGAACGGGTGTCTCGCAGATAGCGACGGGATCGCATTCGCGGGGCATTATCGAAGCTGACCGCGCGGTAGGGATTGCATCTGCCGACGTCACGGAGCAATGCGTTGCCCGGCGCGGCGACGTGTTGGCGGCAAAGGCGCTGATCTTGCACCGTTCCGAGGCCGCGCAGCACATGACCAGCCGTCGCGCGATCCGAATAGATTATAGCGCCGATCAATTGCCGGCGCCTTTGCAATGGGAGTTCTCGACATGACCCGCATCGCATTCATCGGCCTTGGCAATATGGGCGGGGGGATGGCTGCGCGGCAGGTGGTGGGCGGGCGTGAGGTTGTGGCGTTCGACCTTAGCGAGGCTGCGGTGAAGAGGGTGGCGGCGCATGGCGCGCATCCGGCGGGGAGCGTCGCGAAGGCGGTGGAGAGCGCGGATGCGGTGATCACCATGCTGCCGGCGGGGCCGCATGTGCGGAAGGTCTATGACGAGCACATCCTGCCGCATGCGCCGAAGTCGGCGCTGCTGGTGGACTGCTCGACGATCGATGTGGAGAGCGCGCGCGCGGTAGCGGCGCAGGCGAAGGCGGCGGGGTTCAGGTTCGCGGATGCGCCCGTGTCGGGCGGCACGGCGGCGGCGGATGCGGGCACGCTGGCGTTCATGGTGGGCTGCGCGGAGGCGGACTTCGCGCAGGTGGAGGAGACGCTGAAGCCGATGGCGCGCGTGGTGATCCGCGCAGGCGAGCACGGCGCAGGGCAGGCGGCGAAGATCTGCAACAACATGCTGCTGGGGATCTCGATGATCGGGACGTGCGAGGCGTTCGCGCTGGCGGAGAAGCTGGGCCTCGAGGCGGATCGCTTCTTCGAGATCGCGTCGAAGTCGTCGGGGCAGTGCTGGTCGCTGACGACGTATGCGCCGTGGCCGGGCGTCGGCCCGCAGACGGCTTCGGACCGCAACTATGAGGGCGGGTTTGCGGCGGCGATGATGCTGAAGGACCTGAAGCTGGCGCAGGAGGCGGCGGCGAAGTCTGGCGCGACGACGCCGCTGGGCAACCAGGCGGAGGCGATCTACGCGTTGTTCGACCGGCTCGGCTTCGGGGCCAAGGATTTCTCGGGCATCCAGCAATTGCTCCGCGGAAATCTTGGCGGTCTGAAGGGCTGACTCAATCGCCCTGCACGCTCAGGGAAGCCGCTTCAGGATCTCTTCCGCGGCTGACCCCTGGTTCGGCGCCCGCCTCGCCCTGAGAGACGCCAGACTGAGACGGCGGCGGCGCGGGTTGCTGCCAAGCCGGCAGTTCTGCTTCGGGCGGCGTCGCCTGGCGAGGTGTTGATGGAGGAGCGTCGGGCGTGGTCGCAAGGGGCGCTTCGCCGGACTGGCTTTCGATCGCTGAATCCGTCGCCGTCACATCCATCTCGACGGACCGGTCCGCTGCCGGCTGCACCAGAGGCATCGGCTTGCCGGAGATGTACTGCACCGCCGTCACGGCGGAGAGTCCGGCCGCGATCACCAGCAGCACGAACCACACGAACATCATCGCGACTGTCAGTTCCTGCGGGATGCCCTGGCCGAGTTCCGTCGCGCGCAGGAAGGACGGCGCCGCCACCATCAGGATGGGGAAGCCGACAGCGACAAGCTCGATCGCCGTCTTCCATTTCGCCAGCGGTGAGACGCGCGCGCCTTCGCCGTCGGGCGCCAGGAAGCGCCAGATCGTGATGGCAAAATCGCGTATCACGATCACGGCGGTCGCTGTCGCCGCAACCCACCACAGCGGTTGGCCGAGCTGCCAGATCACGAGCGAGATCGCGATCAGCGGCAGGCCGACCAGCGCCTTGTCCGCGATCGGATCGAGGATGCGGCCGAACTTCGATTCCGCCTTCAGAATGCGTGCGGCGATGCCGTCGAACAGGTCGGTGAGGGCGGCGAACAGGAACAGGCCTGCGGCGAGCAGCGGCCAGATCGGCGCCTCCGGCATTGCATAGGCCTGCCACACCGCGAGCGCGATCACCGGCGCCAGGGCCAGCCGCGACCCGGTCAGCACATTGGGCAGGTGCTTCAGCATGGGGGACTTAACTCCACGGGCGGGAGGCTAGCGGGAAAGCGCGGGTGGGCGAAGGGCGCGGACGCGCGCTTCCGCACGCGCAACGATTGCAGGGCGGGCCAGTCTTGACTCTCAGATGTTATACCGTAGCGTTACATTATAACAAGAATGGAGACCTGCCTCATGCGACTGCGGTGGACACTGGCGACCAGCGCCGCCGCGCTGGGGTGTCTGGCCTCTGGCGCCGCCTGGGCGCAGGTCGCCGGGCAATCGCCGGCGCCGCCCGAGACAGAACGCGGCGACGTGGTCGTCGTCACCGGCATCGGCCCGGCGCGGACGAGCGACGAGCTGATCGCATCGACCACCGTGCTCGACACAAGCGACGTGCAAGAGAGGCTGGCGGGCGGTCTTGGCGACACGCTCGCCGGCCTGCCTGGCGTCTCGTCGACAGCGTTCGGACCGGGAGCAAGCCGACCGATCATACGTGGGTTGGGCGCGGAGCGTGTTCAAGTTCTGTCGAACGGCATCGGCGTAATCGATGCGTCGGCGGCGAGCCCCGATCACGCGGTGACGAGCGATCCGCTCGGGGCGGAGCGCATCGAGATCCTGCGCGGCCCAGCATCGCTGGCCTATGGCGGCGGGGCGACGGGCGGCGTGGTCAATGTGATCGACGGGCTGATCGTCGAGCGTCTGCCGGAAAAAGCGTTCTCTGGTTCGGTCTATGGCGCGCTGACGAGCGTGGACGAGGGCAAGCAGGCGGCGCTGCGGCTGGTGGGAAGCGCGGGCAAGTTCGTCGGCGTGCTGAACGCCGGCTGGCTGGATACGAGCGACATCGACATTCCGGGCTTCGCGTTGTCGCAGGCGGCGCGCGCGGCCGCGATCGCCGGCGGCGCCAATCCGGCGGAGTTCGCGAACGGCGCGCTGCCGAATTCTTCGGTCAACAACCAGGCGCTGAGCGGCGGGCTGTCGTGGGTCGGAGAAGACGCATTCCTCGGCGGTGCGGTGCGGCAGGTCGAGAACACCTACGGCATCGTCGCCGAGGACGATGCATTCATCGACATGCAACAGACGCGATACGACCTGCGTGGCGGGGTCGATCTCGATGAAGGGCCGCTGAAGTCGCTGCGATTGACGGCCTCGACCGTGGACTACCAGCACACGGAATTCGAAAGTCCGGGCCAGCCGGGAACCGCGTTCACCAATGAGGGGTGGGAAGGGCGGATCGAGGCGGGGCTCGCGCCGCTGGATTTTTCGGCGGGCAAGCTCGAGGGCAGCATTGGTGTGCAGGCGTCCGACCGCGATTTTGCGGCCATCGGCGACGAGGCGCTGATCGGGCCAACCGGCACACGGCAGGCCGGCGTGTTCGTCTACGAGACGTGGGATGCAGGGCAGTGGGGCGCCGAAGGGGGGCTGCGCTATGACGAGGCCCGCATCGACAACATCACAGGGCGGCGCCGCAGCTTCGAGGCGGTGAATGCGAGCCTGGGCGTGCACATGCATGTCGGCGATCACATCTTCCTTGGTGCATCGGTGGCGCGGACGGAGCGAGCGCCGACGGATATCGAGCTGTTCGCCGACGGGCCGCACCTGGCGACCGGGCAGTTCGAGACGGGCGACGACGCGCTGGAGACGGAACAGGGCGTCAACTACGAGCTCAGTGTGCGGTGGGAGGGAGAAGCGGTCAATATTTCGGGCAGTCTCTATCGCTTCGACTTCGACAGCTTCATCTATCTCGAAGACACCGGGCTGGTGGATGTGAGCCCGGAGGGCGACCTGCCGATCTTCCAGGTCGTGCAGGCGGGGGCAAACTTCACAGGCGCCGAGCTTTCGGGGGATGCGAAGCTGGGCAATGCATTCGGCGTCGACTGGAAGGCAGACGGTTCGATCGACTTCGTTCGGGCGGGGCTGGATGCGGGCGGCAACCTGCCGCTGATCCCGCCGATGACGGTCAATGCCGGAATCGAGGGGCGAAGGGGCGGGATGATGGGCCGGCTCGAAGCGCAGTATGGCGCCGGGCAGGACGACATCGCCGCGTTCGAGACGCTGACGGAGGACTATCTCACCTTCGACGCGAGGATCGGGATCGACTTGACGGACAACGTTCACCTGATCCTCGAAGCTCGGAATTTCACCGACGAGGAGGTACGCGTGCATGCCTCGCCGCTGAAGGAGATCGCGCCACAGGCAGGCCGGAATGTCCGCGTGGCGCTGCGGGCGGATTTCTAGGCGCACACTCTCGATTCGGACCGGCTGAGCCGTCCGGGCTGCGTGTCCCTCCGGAACGATGGAGGGCGTGGGGACGCGGGATGGCCCCGCGCGAGTGTTGGCCTCTGCCGCTTCAGGCGGCAGCGCCGGCATGGGTAGGGGTGGCGCGTTGGTCCCGCGTCCCCGGGGATCGTTGGTCGCGACGGGCTGGAACCGAGAGGTCTTTCACTCTCCTGACCAGTGTCCCGGCGGCGTGCAGGCCAGGGTGTTCCAGTCCCGGTCCCTGGAGCACTCCCTCGCTTACCTGCAAGAGGCCCGGCTTCCCGAGGGCTCTTCACGCTCGATCCCATCGCCGCCGCGCCGTTGAACAGCGTGCACGGCTGCCCTCCTGCGGTGGCGATGGGGGGATTATACGGCAGGTTTTTAGCCCTACAGAAAAGTCGTCGGCCGAACCGGCCAAGATTTCCTGCAAGCGGTTGCATTAGTTGGGGAAGCTGGAAACGCAGATTGGCCAAACTGTTGGACAAGTCCGGCGGATCCCCGACAGCTGGGGCTCATTCCATCGACCGGGGACGGCAGATGTCGCCTTCGGCTCATCCACCCTGCGGGGACGCGCACGACTGCCCTACTTCATTGAGCCGGGATCATAGTAGAACCGCTCATCGGCGATGCGGTCGCCGCGCCAAGTCTGCACAGCGATTTCGTCAAGGATGCGTCTGGGCTCGCCGGGGCCCATCTCGAACGTCCAGTTGATGAAGACAGTGTCGCCGTCGATGGCGAAGCGGCGGCAGGTGCTGACGGGTGCGCCGCCCATCCGCTTGAGGGCGGCCTCCTCGCCGGCGATAAGGGCCGCAAGGCCTTCGCGTTTCGCGCCGAGGTTTTCCTGCATGCTGGCGTCGGCGTGATAGAAATCGCGAATGGCGCCGAGATGGTCGAGCGCTTCGACGCGGGCGATGAAGGCCTTGACGCGATCCGGCGTGGGCATGCTCAGCCTCTCACATGATTAGCCTCTGGACGGCTTCGGCGGGATGACGGGAAGGCTGGAGGAGAGGCCGCCGTCGACGGGGAGCACTTGTCCATTGACGTAGCTGGCGTCGTCACTGGCGAGGAAGAGCGCGACTTTCGCGATCTCGTCGGGCTGGCCGGGGCGGCGCAGGGCATTGAGCTGGCCGATGCGGTCTTCGGTGCCGCGCTCGCGGGCGCGGTCGAAGACAGGCTTGGTCATGCCGGTCTCGATGAGGCCGGGGCAGATGCCGTTTACGCGCACGCCCGTGCCGGCGAGATTGTTGGCGGCAAGGGACACCAGCGAGATCACTCCGGCTTTCGAGGCTGAGTAGGCGGGGCTGCCTGCACCATTGCGCAGACCTGCCACGCTGGCGGTGCAGACAATGGCGCCGCCGCCTTGTCTGATCATGTGCGGCGCGCCGATCTGGATGGCGAGCATGGGGCCGATGAGGTTGACCTGGAGGATGGTCTTCCACTGGTCCTCGGTCTGCTCGAAGATGTTGGGCGTGCCGCCGGAGATGCCGGCATTGGCGTAGATCACGTCGATGCGGCTGTTGGTGTTCATTGCGAGGTCGACCAGCTTTTTCACATCCGCCGAATTGCCCGCGTCCATTTCGAGAGCGATGGCCTTGCCTCCAGCCCTGGTGATGGCGGCGACGGTGTCGTTGACGGTCGCGGCCTTGTCGGCGGCGATGACATAGGCGCCTTCGGCGGCAAAGAGCATGGCGCTGGCGCGGCCAAT
Source organism: uncultured Alphaproteobacteria bacterium (assembly GCA_963718145.1). GTDB lineage: Bacteria > Pseudomonadota > Alphaproteobacteria > Caulobacterales > Hyphomonadaceae > UBA7672. The sequence goes on from CAVQYJ010000004.1 coordinate 166,036, forward strand.
GCCGGATGCGGCGCCCGTGACGATGACCGACTTGCCCTTGAAGCGCATGGCGCAGTTTTCCTCCTAAATTCTCGTTGGAACCACCTCTAGGCCCAGGCTGGGGCGAGGAAAAGGGCGCTGGCGTTTCGGGGCGGGGCCACGCTATATCGATGCCTTCGGCGGGCACGGGATTCCAGCGCGAGGGTGCAATGAGGAAGATCTTTGGCGTTACCGCCATGATGGTGGTGCTGGCTGCTTGTTCGGGCGAGAAGCCCGCGGCGGGCCCCACGGCCGAGACGATCGCCAAGTCCAGCGCCGACCTCACCGCCTATCTCGACGCAGAATACGAGGAAGAGCTGCAGCAGAGCCCGGAAGAACTGACCAGCCAAGGCCGCAAGGATCACTACGGCGCGCTGGACGACCGCAGCGAGGCGGCGGCGGACAAGCGGCTGGAATGGCGCAAGGAAAGCGTCGCCGAGATGAAGGCGAAGTTCGATCCCGCCAACCTGAGCGAAGATGCTCGGCTGTCCTACGATGTGTGGGAGCTGGAGCTGAAGCGGGCGGAAGAGGGAGCGAAGTGGCGGCGCAACCGCTACGTCTTCGGCCGCGGCGGCGCGCCGACGGGCATTCCCAACTTCCTGATCAACCAGCACCGTGTCGACGAGCCGATGGACATGGAGGCGTATATTTCCCGGGTCAGCGCAATCGACGAGGCGATGGACCAGCTCATCGTGCGGGCGAAGGCGGCGCAGGCCGATGGAGTCCACATGCCGGGCTTCACCTACGACCAGTCGCTGAGCGAGATTTCGCGCGTGACCACGGGCGCGCCCTTCACCAAGGGCAAGGACTCGGCGCTGTTCGCCGACGCCAAGGGCAAGATCGCGACGCTGGTGAAGGCGGGCAAGATCACCGCTGACGAGGGCAAGGTGTTCGAGAAGCAGGTTTCGGACGCAATGACGCAGCAGATGAAACCGGCCTATGACCGCGTGGCGGCATTCATCACGGACGACAAGCCCAACGCGCAGAAGGCGGACAGGCAGGGCGCGCTGGCGCTGCCCAACGGCGCGGCCTTCTACAACGCCATGCTCTACCTGCAGACCACGACCGACATGACGGCGGACCAGATCCATGATCTGGGGCTCAGCGAAGTCGCACGCCTGCGCGGCGAGATGGAGAAGGTCAAGGAACAGACGGGCTTCAAGGGCACGCTGGAAGAGTTCTTCGTGTTCATGCGCACGGACAAGCGCTTCTACCTGCCCAACACTGATGCAGGCCGGCAGGAATACATCAGGCTGTCGGACAGCTATCTCAAGGGCATGGAAGCGAAGCTGCCGGAGTATTTCGGCATCCTGCCGAAGGCCAGGCTGGAAGTGCGCCGCGTGGAGCCGTTCCGCGAACAGCCAGGCGCGGCCCAGCATTATATGTCGGCGACGCCGGATGGATCGCGCCCGGGCATCTTCTACGCCCACCTCTCCGACATGAACGCGATGCCGGTCTACCAGCTCGAGAACATCGCCTACCATGAAGGCGTGCCGGGCCATCACATGCAGATCTCGATTGCGCAGGAGCTGACGGGCATTCCGAAATTCCGCACGCAGTACGGCTATGGCGCGTTTTCGGAAGGCTGGGGGCTGTATTCGGAAGCGCTGGCCAAGGAGATGGGCTTCGACAAGGACCCCTACAACGATTTCGGCAGGCTCTCGGGCGAGATCTGGCGTGCGATCCGGCTGGTGGTCGACACCGGCATCCACTCCAAGGGCTGGACGCAGCAGCAGGCCGAGGACTATTTCCTCGCCAACTCGGCGCAGCCGGCGCAGGCGATCAAGTCGGAGATCGAGCGCTATATCCTCGGGCCAGGGCAGGCGTGCAGCTACAAGATCGGGATGATCACCATCCAGAAGCTGCGCGACGAGGCCAAGGCGGCGCTGGGCACCAAGTTCGACTACCGCACCTTCCACGACACGGTGCTGGGCGGCGGAGGCCTGCCGCTGCCGGTGCTTGAGGCGAAGGTGCGGCGCTGGATCGAGACACAAAAGGCGCCGGCGCCGGCGAAGAGTTAGCGTCCCGTACTCAATCACCGCGTCGAAGCTGATCACCGCTTCGGGGCACGCTTTCGTCGGGATGAGCGAGGTTAGGGCGGGAGATGAAATCATGCGTCTGCTGATTGCTTGTGCGGTTGTGGCGCTTGCGGCCGCTTGCTCTCCGAGCGCTCCGGACAAGCCTGTCGATCCGGCGGCGGAGACGCAGAAACTCACGGCCTATCTCAACGCCGAGTTCGAGGAAGAGCTGGCGATGAGCCCGATGCGGCTGACCCAGCTCGGGCGGAAGGAGCAGTACGACAGGCTCGATGGCTTCTCCGAGGCCGACGTGCAGAGGCAGCTCGCGTGGCGGCGCGAGTCGGTCGCCGGGATGGAGAAGCAGTTCGATCGCACAAAGCTGTCCGATGATGCACAGACGTCGTGGGACATCTGGGAGAGCGAGCTGGGCAGGGCCGAGAAGCGCGCGACCTGGCTGCGCTGGGCCTATGTGTTCGGCTATGGCGGGCCGCACACCGACATCCCGACTTTCCTGATCTCGTTCCACAAGGTGGACCAGCCGTCCGACATGGACGCCTACATCTCGCGGCTGGGCGAGCTGGCGCGGGCGATGGACCAGTTGACGGAGCGGGCGAAACTGGCGGCGGCGGACGGCGTGCGCACGCCGAAATTCGGATACGAGCGCACGGCGAAAGAGGCGCAGTCCATCATCACCGGCGCGCCGTTCGGGCCAGGCCAAGATTCGCCGCTGTGGGCCGACATCAAGACGAAGATCGGCGTCCTGCTGGCGTCGGACCGGGCGACGAGCGAACAGGGCGCGGAGTGGGAAGCAGGGGCGAAGGCGGCGTTGAATGAAAAGGTGAAGCCGGCCTATCAGCGGCTGATCGCGTGGCTGAAGGAGGACATGAAGCAAGCTCCCTCCGGCAAGGTCGGCGCGCTGACGCTGCCCAAGGGGCCGGAGTGGTACGATGTCTCGCTGGAGCTGCTGACCACCACCAACATGACCGCGGATGAAATCCATGAGCTGGGGCTCAGGGAGGTCGAGCGCATCCATGGCGAGATGGACAAGATCCGGGTGGCGACCGGCTTCAAGGGCGACGCCAAGGCGTTCTTCGAGTTCATGCGGACCGATCCGCAATTCTACCTGCCCAATACCGACGAGGGCCGCGCGGCCTACCTGAAGAAGGCCGAGGGCTATCTTGAGGCGATGCAGGTGAAGCTGCCGGAGTATTTTGGCCGGCTGCCGAAGGCGCCGCTGGTGGTGAAGCGGGTGGAGGCGTTCCGGGAGACGCCGGGAGGCGCCGCGCACTATTTCCGGCCGACGCCAGATGGGAAGCAGCCTGGCATTTTCTATGCGCACCTCGTCGACATGAAGGCGGTGTCGGTGTGGGCGCTGGAGAGTCTCGCCTATCACGAGGGCGTGCCGGGCCATCATATGCAGATCGCCATCCAGAACGAGCTGACCGACATCCCGCTGTTCAGGACGCAGTACGGCTACTCGTCGTTCAGCGAGGGCTGGGGCCTCTATGCGGAGGAACTCGGCAAGACGATGGGGTTCTTCGCCGATCCCTACAATGATTTCGGACGGCTGTCGTCGGAGCTGTGGCGGTCGGTGCGGCTGGTGGTGGATACGGGGCTGCATGCGAAGGGGTGGACGGAGGAGGAGGCGGTGCAGTGGGCGCTGGCGAATTCTCCGCGGCCGGAGACGGCGGTGCGCAGCGAGGTGCGGCGCTTCCTGCTGTGGCCGGGGCAGGCGACAACGTACAAGATCGGGATGATCACGATCCAGAAGCTGCGCGACGAGGCGAAGGCGGCGCTGGGGACGAAGTTTGACCTGCGCGCTTTCCACGACGTGGTGATCGGCGGCGGTGGCATGCCGCTGCCTGTGCTTGAAGCGAAGATCCACCGCTGGATCGACACGCAGAAGGCGCCGGCGAAGAAGGTGTGCCCTTGTCCTCCCCCGGCCTTAGGCCGAGGCAGGACAAGGTCGGCGCCGCGCCGCTATCGCCCCCTGAAATTCCCCGGCCGGCGCTCCGCCACGGACTTCACGCCTTCCTTGAAGTCGTCGGTCTTCATCAGCCATTGCTGTTCGGCGAACTCACGGTCGGTCGCCGAGCGGACGGCGGCGGCTAGCTCGGCGCGCAGTGTCTTGCGGGTGGAGCGCACGGCGAGGGGAGCGTTTTCAGCGATCTCGGCGGCGAGTTGGTGGGCGGCGGGCAGGAGGGCGTCTTGCGCGACGACCTGGTCGACGAGGCCGATTGTGAGAGCTTCCTCTGCCTTCAGGCGGCGGCCGGTGAGGAACATGAGCGCGGCCTCCTGCTTGCCGACGAGGCGCGGGAGGGTGTGGGTGAGGCCGAAGCCGGGGTGGAAGCCGAGCTTGGTGAAGTTGGCGGCGAAGCGCGCTTCGGGCGTAGCTATTCGGAAATCGGCAATGAGCGCGAGGCCGAGGCCGGCGCCGATGGCTGCGCCCTGGACTGCCGCGATGATGGGGAGTTCGGTGGCGTGGAGGCGGACGGCCTGGTCGTAGAGCGGGTTGGTCTTCGGGGCATCGAGGCCGACTTCGGAGGCGCGGTTGGATAGGTCAGCGCCGCCGCAGAAGATTTTCCCCTCGGTCGCCAGCACGACGGCGCGGGTGTTGGGTTCCTTGTCGAGGGCTTCCAGCACATCGGCGAGATCGCGCATCAGGTCGACGCTGACCGAATTGTTCGGCGGCTTGCGGATGGTGACGGTCGCGACATGGCCGTCGCGCGTGATGTGGATGTCGCCGATACGGTCGGTGGTCATGTTCACTGGGCAGATGAACAGGCAAACGCCTCTGTCATGGACGAGAAGACCCCAAAGACTGGGCCTTTGTGCCAATGCTGAGGGTTCCTATCGGCCCAGTTCATGAAGACCTTCACTCGTTGTCCAACTGTCGTTTGTTTGGGCACGCAGAATGGCGGCAACACGTCTGCCCAGCTAGAGGCGGTTGCTGCTCCAGCAGTTAGGCCGTCCACTATGTTGATACAAACCGCGAAATTGATCGCGTCGTGGTCTGTCCAAGTGTCATCAGGCTTCTCAGTGCTCCTACAGGCAACAAACAATTCTTGGACGCTCTCTGCTGAAAACTTGATCGTGGGTCTATCTCGCGGTCGAGAATTGGTCGATCCCGTTGTTGAGGGCGGCGCAGTTGCGGGTCGTTCCGCAGTTTCTTCCTGGGTTCGATTCTGTTGCCCGGCCGCAAGACCACGGGCGAAGCTTTCGAAGGTCGAACCCCCAGAATTCGGCGTGCGTGCCGGCGGGTCGTCGCGACATACCCACTTGCCTAGTTCCTCTCCGCATCGCGTAGTGGTCTGAGCGTCCGAAAGAGGGGCGGCACATAGCGCTACAAGTCCAACACACCCTCGAAAGGCAAGCTGCCTCATGCTTTTCGTGCTCCTCAGTTAGATCTCGATTCCTCTCAGTCGGCATCGGGCGCTAGCCCAAACCTATAGACCGAACCTATCGCTCCTCATAGACGAGCAAGGGCGTGTCTACCGCTTCAACCCCAACAAATTCCTCGCCACCACCCACTTATGCACCTCGGTCGGGCCGTCGTAGATGCGCATGGTGCGCATTTGCGCTTGCATGAGGGAGAGGGGGAGTTCCTTGGTCATGCCCATGGCGCCGTACATCTGCATGGCGTGGTCGAGGACCTCGTAGGCCATCTCGGTGGCGAAGGCCTTCACGGCGGAAACCTCGGTGCGGACGTCGGCCTTTTGATCCAGCTTCCACGCGGTCTCGTAGGTCATCAGGCGGGCGGCTTTGATCCTGGTGTAGGCGTCGGCGATCCACCACTGGATGGCCTGGCGTTGCGAGAGCGGTTCGCCGAAGACCACGCGTTGCGGGGCGTATTCGAGCATCATGTCTAGCGCGCGTTGCGCCATGCCGATGGACCATGAAGCCATCTGCAGGCGGCGAGTGGAGAGGCGCACCTGCATGGGGGCGAAGCCATTGCCTTCCTTGCCGAGGAGGTTGGCGGCGGGCACGCGGCAGTTTTCGAGGGCGACTTCGTAAGTGAACTGGCCGCCGATCATCGGGATGCGGCGGAGGACGTTGAAGCCGGGCGTGCCCTTGTCCACGAGGAAGGCCGAGATGCCGCCGCGGGCGCCTTTCTGTTTATCCGTGACGGCCATGAGGATTGTGAAGTCGGCTTCGGCGGCGCGGCTGATCCAGATCTTGCGGCCGTTGATGACCCACTCGTTGCCCTCTTTGACGGCGCGCGTCGTCATCGCGGCGGGGTCGGCGCCGGCGCCGGGCTCGGAAATGCCGATGGCGGAGACGGTGCCGCGCTGGACGTAGGGGGCGAGATAGCGCTCGCGCTGGTCTTCGTTGACCGTGGCCATCAGCATGCGCAGGTTCGGGCTAGTCGGGAGGCAGGTGGTAGGGGACGCAGGTTTTCCCCATCTCGATGTTGACGCCGATCATGGCGACGGCGGGAAGGTCCGCGCCGCCCACATCCTCGGGCGCATCAAGGCCCCAGAGGCCGAGATCGCGCGAGCGGGCGTCGATGCGGTCGCGCTCCTCGTGGGAGAGATAGGCGCCGTGGCCGGTGGCGTCGCGCTTGAGGACTTCCTGTTCGAGCGGGAGCAGGTTCTCCGCCACGAATTTGGAGACGAGATCCTGCAGGAGGCGGTGGTCTTCCTCTAGCTCGAAATTCATGTGGCTTCCCTGGCTCCAGTCTGGCGCTGGTGAGAGGAGGATGGACCGCTTGCTTGAGGGAGGAAAGGTCTCTCTCACCACTCATCACAAAGTTAGAGACCGAGCTTGTAGAACCGGTTCGCCGCGCCGAAGAAGAGGTCGTCCTTCTCAGCTGCGCTGGCGCCTTTCACGGAGAGTTTGAGGGCGTTCCAGAGCGTGGCGTAGTCGCAGCTGAGTTCGTCGACGGGGAAGTTGCTCTCGAACATGGCGCGCTGGGAGCCGAAGGCTTCGATACAGGTTTCGATGTAGGGGCCCCATTCCTTCGCGAGCTGTGCTGACGGTGCGCGGGGTTCGGAGAGGCACGAGTCGAAACCGCAGAAGGGCATGGCGAGGCCGCCGAGCTTGACGTGGACGTTCTCGCACTTGGCGAGCGTGCGGATGTTATCGCGCCAGACGGGGAAGCGTTCCTCGCGCTTGCCCTTGTAGCCGGCAATGCCCAGCGGCGTGCCGACATGGTCGAGGACGATGCGAGCGTCGGGGAAGGCGCGGGCGAGGTCGATGAGGTCGGGGAGTTGTGGTTCGAGCATCCAGGCTTCGAAGGTGAGGTCGCGTTTGACCACTTCGGCGAAGCCTTCGCGGAATTTGGCGTCGAGGAAGAGGTTTGCCGCGCGGAGCGCGAGGGGTCCGAGCACGGCGCTGTCGGCGTCATGCGAGGCGGTGTGACGGATGCCGCGGAAGCGGCCATTGCCCGCGGCGGTGAGTGCATCCAGCACCTCGCCGGCTTTCACGCCCTGCATGAGGTCGGCGTGGCCGACAATGCCGGCGCACAAGCGCGAGGGGCCATAGACGCCGCTAGCGGACAGGGCGGCTATGCCGTTGACGAACTCGACTTCGCCCACGGGCTTCATCGCATCGGGACCGTCCGCGCGATAGGAGGCGCGGCATTCGATGAAGACGGTCGCCACGACATTGTGCCCGGACTTCACGTCGGCGAGCAGCTCGTCGAGCATGTAGTGGGGCGAGCGCTTCAGCACGTTCTGGAAGGGATGCACGAGCGGGTTGGGCAGGGCGCCGACAAGGTGGCGGCGGTCCCACAGATGGTGGTGCGGATCGATGATGCGCTGGGCGGGGTCGATGATGGACTCAGGCATGTCGCATCTCTACTGCCCGGACGGCGCAGTCCGGGTGGACGGCGTCACATAGGTCGCGGGCTTCAGCGGCGAAGCGGGCCGCGCGACGACGTACATCTCCCACGCGATCTTCTTCTCGAGGCCCATTGGGTCGTCGCCGATGCGGTCGAGCGTGCCATGGTTGCGGCCGTCCATCCAGAAGAAGTCGGCTTTCGCGTCGAGTTTCTGCATTTCCTGGTCGAGCAGCAGCGCCGCTTCGTCGAGGTGGAAGGTATCGAGCGTGCCCATGATCAGGTGAATCTTGCCGTCGAGCACCGGCTTCATCGAAGTCCAGTCGCGGCGGATGATGTGGCTGATGTCGAAATGGTCGCGCCAGTACCTCGCGACAACGGGATCGACCTTGCCGGTGGCGCGGTCGAACAGGGGCTGGGGGCGGCCATCCTGGCCACGCGGGGAGAAGACCCAGTCGAAACTGTCGATCTGGCCGCCGTAGTCGCCGAGCACATTCTCGCGCTGTGCGTAGTCCCTGAACGATGTCGTTTCCTTGCCGGAGGGATCGCGCACGAGATATTGCGGCGAGCCGTCGGGGCGCACATAGGCGTTGGCGTTCTCGCGATAGATGTCGATGCCGGTGAAGGAGCGGAAGTCGACGGGATCAGGCGCGCGGGCCCATGTGCCGCCGAAGACGTTCGGGTAGCGCACCTGCTGCCAGATCGCGAACCAGCCGCCGGAGGAATGCCCGGTGGTGAAGCGCCCCGAAGGCTTCGTGTCCATACGGTATTGAGTTTCAAGCCACGGGATCAGCTCTTCGGTGAGGGCGAGGCCCCACGGGCCGGTGTTCACCGAATCTGCGAACTCGTGCGTGCCCCAGGGCGAAGAGTGATCAAGGAAGACGCGGATCATCGGCGGCGTCTCGCCCGACTTCATCATGGCGTAGTGGCGGCGCGCGGTCGGCGGCAGGCTGGCGAGCGAGGCGCCGAAGCCTTCCGTGCGGTAGACCGTCGGGTGTTTCTCGCGGCTCGATTCGTAGTCGGGCGGCAGCAGGACGTAGCCGCGAATGTGGATCGGCTTGCCCCAGAATTCGGACAGGGACGGGCTGACGAAATCGATCGGCTTGATGTTGGCGTCGGCTTCGGTGGCGGGCGGTGTGACCTGTGCGGAAGGCGTGGTCGCGTTCGGGTTTGCGCCGCGGACCACCTCGCGCTCTGGTTTCAGCGTGATGCTGACAGGCCCAGCGGCGGGCAACATCATCCTGACCGGCACGCTTGTGAAGTCGTTGTCCGCGATCGGCGAAGCGATAGGCGGCGTTGCCGTTGGTGTCGAGGCGCACCTGCACCCAGTATTCGCCGGGCTCGATGCGCGAGAAAGGACGCGGATAGGCGAGCATGTCGGCGTCGAGGCGCGTGGCTTCGGCGGGCGTCACCAGCGGCGCCGCCTGCGCAGCGACGAGGCCGCCGCCGGAGGAGAGCGTCGCGGGATATGCCAAAGCGGGCGACAGGCGAACAGACGATGCCGGCGCCGCGACGACGATCAGGCGGCCGGACTGTGGATCATTGCCGGGGGCCAGCAGGACGTTGAAGGTCTGTGGGTCCGCCCCGATTGCGGGTGGCGGCATCGGCACAGGGGGAGCGGCGGCCGCGGCCTGCGGAGCTTCGGCAGGCGTGGCGCAACCGGCAAGCGCAGCCGCCGCCAGCGCGAGGATTATCTTCCGCATCGATCCCTCCCGAAACCGGCGGAGCATCCGTCAATTTCCGTGGCATGGATAGGGGCGGCCGAAACCCGGGGTCAGTTGTGACGGGCCTTGTACCAGGTCACGAAGTCGCGCGCCCTGGCTTCCGCTTCGGCCTCGACATCCTGCCAGCCGAAGAGATAGCGCTGGGCGAATCCCAGCACGCCCCACGACTTGTACTGCTCGATGTGATGCATCTCGTGTGACCAAAGGGCGACGTTCTGCACATAACCCTCGTCCTTGAAGACGATGGTATCGACAAGGGTCACGGCTGCAGCCTTGCCGTTGCGGATCGCAAAGCCGGCGAGGCCGGCAGGCGATGTGTCGCCGACCGTGTAGCGCACATTTTCCAGAACCTCGGTCGGATAGAACGGGACGAGGGCGTCGCGGATCTCGTCGGGTATCGGCCTGGAAGACAAGCGGGCGGAGTCGCGCGAGCGCTTGAGGGCGTTCTCGAATGTCTGCGAGATTACATTGGCCCCAAACTGGGCTTGGGTCACAACAAACGATCCGGCGAACTTGGCGAGCAAGGCGCGCTTGTGGCCCGGCTCGCCCGGGCCGGGCTCGTCCGGGCTGACCTGGGCTGTGGCGGGCAGGGCCAGGAGGCCTGCGAGGATCGCGAATGACAACTTGCGGAGCAACGGGAACCCCCGGGACTTGGCGCTCATGAACCGTCAGATGCGGGATCAGTCATGAATGGGTCCTGAATGTGGCGGGGCTGCAATGTGGCGGCGCCGGGAGCTGCTCGGCCGCGTGGCGGCGTTCAGAGGCGCGGATTTTCAGCCCATCGCCCAGGCTTCGGCGCGAGCGCGGCAGGCGAGTAGCCACGGCTCCTTGTGAACATTGTAGGCTTGCGTGTCGCCCGGGTGGGCGGCGGCGGCTTCGCGCTTGGCGGTTTCGTAGCCGCGCGCCTCGTCTGGATGGGCGCGGAGATAGTCGCGGAAGACCAGCATGCGTGCGATCTCCCGATCGCCCTCGGCCAGGCAATGCGCGTGGAAGCGGCGGACGCCGGCGACATCGCGCGGGCAATAGCGGCGACCGGGAATGCCGAACTCGCCGCGCCACACATAGCCCAGCGCCTCGACCTGGGGCCGGCGGGCGTCGAGCGCCGCGAGGCTGCGCACCATGGGCAACAGGTCGATGACCGGCTTTGCAACGATGCCGGGGATGGCGGTCGAGCCGACATGCTCGATGCGGATCAGCGTGGGGCCGATGGCTTGCGCGATACGCTGTGATTCGGCGGCGGCTTGCGCTGCCCATGTGGGGTCGTGCCGGACAAGATGGACGGGGCGTCGATTGCTGGAGACGTCAGGCATGCGTCACCCCCCGCCATGGAAGTGGTCATAGATCCGCTGCGCCAGCGCGGCGTTGACGCCTTCGACGGTCTGCAGGTCCTCGGCGGTGGCGCGGCTGACGCCCTTGGCGGAACCGAAGCGGTGGAGCAGGGCCTTCTTGCGGCGCACGCCGATGCCCGCGATTTCATCGAGCGGGTTCTGCCCGGCGATCGCGGCTGAGCGTTTTGCCCTGTGGGCGCCGATGGCCCAGCGGTGCGCCTCGTCGCGCAGGCGCTGGAGATAGTAGAGCGCGGGATCGTTGGGAGGGAGCTGGAAGGGCTGGCGGTTCGGGCGGAAGAACTGCTCGCGGCCGGCATTGCGGTCCGGCCCCTTGGCGATGGCGACGAGGTTGAGTTCGCCCTCGGCGAAACCGACTTCGGCGATGGCTTCGCGCACGGCGGAAAGCTGGCCGAGGCCGCCATCGATGAGGACAAGATCGGGCCAGGCGTCGGCGCGGCGGCGGGGGGAATTGCCTCCCTCACTCGAAGAGTGGGGGAGGTGGATCGACGGCGAAGCCGGCGAGACGGAGGGGGTCTCGATGTTGAGCACGGAAGGAGAGACCCCCTCCGTCGTCTGCCCCTGCGGGTCAGCCGCCACCTCCCCCGGTTGCGTTGCAACCGGTGGAGGCAAGGCTTCGGCCTCTGCCGCGTAGAGCGCGTCGATTTCTTCCTGTTCCTTCTTGAGCCTCCCGAACCTGCGGCGCATCACCTCGCGCATCATGGCGAAGTCGTCGCCTGGCTCTATGCCTTCGTCCTTGATGTTGAACTTGCGGTAGCTGGTCTTCTCGAAGCCTTCCGGCCCCGCGACGATCATGCCGCCGACCATGTTCGTGCCCATGATGTGGGAGTTGTCATAGACCTCGATGCGCCTCGGCAGGTCGGGCAGGTCGAACACTTTCTGGACGGCGGCGAAGATCTTCTGCTGGCTCTGTGTTTCGGCGAGGCGGCGGCCGAGCGCTTCTCGGGCGTTGAGCTGGGCCTGCTCGACGATGCGCAGCTTCTCGCCGCGCTGGGGCGTGCGGATCTCGACCTTGTGGTCTGCCTTCAGTTCCAGCGCCTCGGTGATGAGGTCGACCTCCTCGATGTCGTGGCTGAGGAGGATCATCTTCGGCACGGGCCGCTCGTCGTAGAACTGGGCGAGGAAGGCGGCGAGGATCTGCTCGGCCGTGTCTTCCTTGTCGTGCTTGGGATACCAGACGGTGGCGCCCCAGTTCTGGCCGGCGCGGAAGAAGAACGCCTGCACGGCAGACTGCCCCGCCTCGCAATGGATGGCGAAGACATCGGCTTCGACGAGGCCTTCGGGATTGATGTTCTGCGACTGGCGGACGGCGGCCAGCGCCCGGATGCGGTCGCGCAGGCGTGCGGCGCGTTCGTAGTCGGTGGCTTGCGCCGCTCTCTCCATCTGCTGTGCGAGTTGGTCCTGCAGCGTCTCGGCGTCGCCATTGAGGAAGCGCTCTGCCTCCCGGACAAGGTCGCGGTATTCATCGAGCGGGATGAGGCCGACGCAGGGCGCCGAGCACCGGCCCATCTGGTGGAGCATGCAGGGGCGGGATCGGGTCGCGTAGATGTTGTCGGTGCAGGTGCGCAGGAGGAAGACCTTCTGCAGCGTGTCGAGCGTGTGGTCGACCGCTCCTGCTGACGCAAAAGGACCGAAATACTGCCCCTTGATCTTCTTGGCGCCGCGGTGCTTGAGCGCCTGGGGCGCTTCATGATCCTCGCGGATGAGGATGTGGGGGAAGCTCTTGTCGTCGCGCAGGATGATGTTGAAGCGCGGCTTCAGTCGCTTGATCAGGTTGGCTTCGAGGAGGAGAGCTTCCGTCTCGCTGGCCGTGACCACGAATTCCATGGTGCGGGTGAGCGAGATCATGCGGGCGATGCGCTGGGTGTGGCCGCCTAGCTTGGCATAGCTGCCGACGCGCGCCTTCAGGTTGCGGGCCTTGCCGACATAAAGCAGCTCCGCGCCTTCCCCGAACATGCGATAGACGCCGGGCTTGCCGGGCAGGCGGCGGAGATTGTCCTTGATGACGTCAGGCCCGATCAGCCGCACGCCGGGCGCCGGGTCGGCGTCGGGCTCGTGGGGAGAGGCGATCTCCTCGATATCGGGCGCATCGGCTTCCGGCGCGTCTTCAGGGGTTTCGGGCGAGTCCATGCGCCATAGGTAAGCGAGGCCGGGCGCAGGTTCAAACCATCGGGGGCGTGATTTGCGGGGCGCTGCGGCACATGCTTTGTCAGCAGGAAACATGTCCCGGGATGGATGAAATGGCGCGCCTGCGTGTTGTTCTGGTGTTTGCGGCGATGCTGGCGCTGGCAGGATGCAGCCCGAAGCCGGAGTTCACTGCGGCCAGGCCCGAGACGCCGGGCTATGCAGACGACTGGTACATGTTCTCGGGACAGCCCGGCGGATCGAGCCCGATCGGGCTTAACATCCACCAGACAAGCCATGGACCCGCCGGCCGGATCTGGCGCAGCGGCAAGATGTATCCGATCCGCAACGCCGTGGTGTCGGACAGCGCGATGTCCTTCATCGTGCCCGGACTCGAGATGTCGTGGTCGGCGAGGAAAGCCGAGGGGCAGAAATGGTCCGGGACGTGGACAAGCAAGGACGGCGAGCTGGCCGCGGTGATGGGGTTCACCAACCCTCCCGATCTCGACGGCAGGATGTTCGTGGCGCTCGTAGACGGACGGCAGATGTTCCTCGACTGCCGGGGCGAGGGTGCGCCGGCGGTGATCTTCGATTCAGGGGCGGGGTCGACGAGCGCCGCATGGGAGAGGGTGCATGACGAGATCGCAAAGACAACGCTTGCCTGCGCCTATGATCGCGCGGGGCATGGGCTCAGTGATCCGCGGCCGCTGCCGCTCGATGCCTCTGCGGTCGCTGACGACCTCGATGCGATGCTGACATCGGTAGGCATACCTGCGCCCTACGTGCTCGTGGGCCATTCGCTCGGCAGCTACCATGTGCGTCAGTTCGCCAATACCCGGCTGGAGAAGGTGGCCGGTATGGTGCTGGTCGATCCGTCCGGCGACGGGCAGACGGCGCGGTTCAACCAGGTGATGCCCAAGGTCGTCGAGATGTTGGCCCGGCAGGCCGACGAGGCAAAGGCTGCGGGTTGTGCAACGCGGCTGCGGGAGAAACTCGTCCTGCGCAGCGATCCGCTGGTCAAGGCGTGCAACGGCACGAACGACCCCGACGTGTTCGAGCAGGCGCAATCCGAAATCGACTCCATGGAGGGGGCGAGCACGGAGCAGCTGACACAGTCGCGCAGGTCGTATGGCGACCTGCCGCTGATCGTGCTGACCCGCGGGGACTATGAGATCGGCATGCCGGCGGGCATGTCCGCCCGGGATCGCGCGGGCATGAAGAAGGTCTGGGTCGCGATGCATCTGGAGATGGTTGCGCTTTCGACCGCGGGCGAGCACCGGACCGTCGCGCAGGCCGGACACATGATCCAGGCCGACCAGCCCCAGGCCGTGATCAGCGCCGTGAACGTGGTTGTCACAAAGGCGCGGGCGCGGGGCTCGAAGCCCTGACCGTGGCGCGCCGGCCACGAGGGACCGGTTTTTCCTTCGATGGACAAGACGTAACCCGCCTCCGGATCGTCAGCCGTGCGGAGGGGTCTAGATTTCCGAAAGCCGCAATGAGGCGGCCGTATCAACAACGACAACGGGGATTGGAATGAAGAAGACTATCCTCATGATTGCGATGGCGATCACTGCCGTGTTCGCGACCGCACCGTCCGCTTCGGCGCAGCTCTACCTGGGCGGCGGCGTCGCCGTGTTCCAGGCGGATGCGGGGTCCGACGATGTCCAGCTTGGCGCCTTCATGGCGCGCGCCGGATTTGACATCGGCCCGAACCTCGCCCTGGAGGCTGAAGGCGCCATCGGGCTGGAGGATGACGATTTCACCGTTGCCGGCACGTCCTACAATGTCGGCATCGACAACGAAGTCGGCGGGTTCGTCGTGGGCAAGGCGCCGCTGGGGCCGATCGATGTGTTCGGCCGCGTTGGCTACGCCAACTTCTCCATCGACGATGACTCGCCCGGCAGCCTTGCGCCGGATGGATCGGGTCTCGCCTACGGCGCCGGGATCAACTTCAACATCTTCTTCATCCGCGCCCGTGCGGACTATACCCACTACGAAGTGGACGAAGGTGATCTCGACTCGCTGGCCATCTCGGCGTTGCTGAAGTTCTAGGAACTATTCTCGCTTGAACCGGGGCTCGCGGCGTTCGCTGAACGCGGCGAGCCCTTCCTTGTGGTCGGCGCTGCTGGCGAGGATTTCGAGTTCGGCGCGGGCGGCGGCCTGCGCTTCGTCCGCCGTGTTGTCGAAGGCGCGGGACGACTGCCGCTTGGCGGCCTCGACCGAGAGCGGCGCGCGGCTGGCGATGCGGCGGGCGAACTGCATGGTCTCCTCGGCGAAGGTTTCGGCGGAGACGAGATCCGTCACGAGGCCCCATTCCTGGGCGGTGACGGCGTCGACCGGCAGGCCGGTGAGCAGCATGCGCTTGGCGCGGGCGACGCCGATCAGGCGAGGCAGGCGGAAGACCGAAGCCATAAGTCCGACATTGACGCCGGCGGCGATGAAGCTGGCGTTCGGCGAGGCGATGCGGAGGTCGCAGCACAGCGCGAGTTCGAGCCCTCCGCCAACGGCGTGGCCGTTGACGCTGGCGATGATGGGGCAACGGAAACTCTCGACGCGGGCGAGCAGCTTGCCGAACTGGCGCAGGCTTTCCTGGACGCCCGCGCCGCGCGTGGCGGCTTCGCGCAGGTCATCGCCCGAGCAGAACGCGGCGCCTGTGCCGGTGATGACGAGGCAGCGGATGGAAAGATCGGCCTCGAGCGCATCGAGCTCGGCGAGGAAGCGCTCGCGCAGGGCCGTGTTGAGGGCGTTGCGTGGCGGATTGTCGATGCGGATGTGCGCGACATGGTCGGCCGGCCGGGTGATGTGAAGCTCGCCGCTCATGCGGGTTCTCCATCGATGCGGATGGCGCCGGCGGTCTTGAGTGCGGCGATCTCGTCGACGCTGAAGCCGGCGGAGAACAGCACCTCGCGCGTGTGCTGTCCGATGCGAGGCGCTCCGCGCTTCAGCCTCACAGGTGTCTTTGACAGGGAGACCGGCGTGCGCGGGAACATGCGGCCGTCGGCTTCGACCAGGAATTCGCGCGCCTTCACTTGCGGGTCGGCAAGCGCCTTGTCGATGGTGTTGAGCGGGCCGCAGGGCACGCCCTCCTTGAGCAGGCGCTCCATCCATTCGGCGGTGGTGCCGTGGCTGAGGATGGATTCGAGGCGCAGGCTGAGCGCCTCGCGGTTGTCGACGCGGGCGTATTTCTTGGCGAAGCGCGGATCGTCGTGCAGGTCGGGATCGCCAAGCGCGCGGCAGAATTTCTCCCAGAGACGCTGGGAGTTGACGCCAACGACCATGTAGCCATCCCGTGTCTTGAGCGCTTCATAGGGCGCAGCGAGGCGGTGGCGCGAGCCGGCTGGGACGGCGACCTCTCCGTTCATGATGTTCTTGCCGGTCTCCCAGACGGTGTAGGCGAGGGCGGCTTCGAGCAGCGACGTCTCGACATACTGGCCTTCGCCGGTGTGGTGGCGATGGTTGAGCGCGGCGAGGACGGACAGCGCGCCGAACATGCCGGCGTTGAGATCCGAGATCGGAACACCGCAGGCGGTGGGCTTGATCGAGCCGATCTCGCCGGTGAAGCTCATGATGCCGGACATGGCCTGGGCGATCAGGTCGAAGCCGCCGCGGTCGCGGTAGGGTCCGGTCTGGCCGAAGCCAGAGATGGAGCAGTAGATGATGTCCGGCTTGATTTTCCGGATATCCTCGTAGCCGAGGCCGTTGCGGGCCATGGCGCCGGGGCGGAAATTCTCGACGAACACGTCGGCGGTTTCGACAAGGCGGCGCACGGCGGCGGCGCCTTCGGGCCGGGTCACATCGAGGGCGATGGCGCGCTTGTTGCGGTTGACGAAGTCATACGGCTTGAAGGCGGAGTCTTCACGACCGCGTGTCGTCTCGCCTTCCGGCGTCTCGATCTTGATGACGTCGGCTCCCATGTCGGCCAGCAGGAGCGAGCACCAGGCGCCCGCAATAACATGGGTGCAGTCCAGAACTCTGAGCCCGTCGAGCGCGCCGGCCATGGCATTTTCCCGTTGCAATATGGCCCAACGGTAATGCCTCGGGCCTGTCGTGGCTACCTTGCCGACAGCCTCGGTTTGGGCATGATGCGGCGCAGAAAAAGGCTCGGCAAAGCCAGACAATGGAGTGACGCATGCGGGTGGTTGTGGGTGCGGTGCTGGGCGTGGTGGTGAGCGTGGTGGCGGTGATGCCTGCGCTCGCGCAGCAGGGCGATGGCCGCCAGACCGGCGGCGGCAGCAAGGAGCTGCCGCGCACCGACACGATCGACGTGACGCCATTCTACACCAAGGGCGTCGACTACCTGAAGACCAAGGACTACGCCCGCGCCATCGCTTCGTTCCGGCAGGTGCTCGAGGTTCGCGAGCAGGATCCGGCGACCAACATGATGATGGGCGTTGCGCAGATCGGCCTCAACGATTTGCAGGAAGCGCGCCGCTATCTCGCCCGCGCCACTACCGAGAAGCCGAACTTCCCCGAAGCGATCGGACGGCTTGGCTGGGTCGAAGCCAAGCTCGGCAATGCCGCCGGCGCGGCCACGCAGCGCGCGGCTCTCCAGAAGATCAAGGACGAATGCAAGGGGACCTGCCCGGAAGCCAACGTGATCACCGCGGCCTTCGCAACGCTGGATGGTGCGCCGGTGACGATCGTGAACACGGCGGCGCGGTTCAATGCGGGCGTCGATGCGATCAACGCCAGGAAGTATGCCGAGGCGGAAAGTGCGTTCAAGGAAGTCGTGGCCGCCAAGCCGGATGACTGGGAAGCCAGCTACTTCCTTGGCCAGGCGCAGCAGGGCCTGGGCAATCTCGCCGGCGCCAAGGCGTCTTACGAACACACACTCAACCTAAAGGCGGGCGTGATCGATGCCCGCGCCCGGCTTGGCTGGGTCGAGAAGAAGCTGGGCAACGCGGCCGCGTCCACGGCGATCCGCGAGCAGATCGCGGCGAGCCAGACAAGGTGCGCGGCGAGCAATTGCGCTGCGGCGAAGGCCTATGCGGATGCGCTTGCAATCGTGGATGCCCCGTGAGGCGTCAGGCGGCCCCTGACATGTTCCACGCCGTGAACGTTACGTAGGTCGCCAGCACGGCGAACACCAGGAAGTCGGTCGCCATGGCGAGCGTGCGCTGGGCGTTGCGGTGCTCGCGGGACGTGAGATGCCGGAAGCCTGCGAGGCCATAGTACAGCCCTGAGACGATTGCGCCGGCAAGCGGCGCCCCGATGAAGGGCGCCACAAGGCACAGCGCGCCCATCGACAGGTTGGCGAAACCGAGTTCCTGCACGATGGGCAGGGCTTCCTCGCCCTTCATCTCGAAGATTTCCCTGGCGGTGAACTTGGGCGTGAAGGCTTGGCGCAGGCCCGCGAGGAACAGACGAACGCCGCCGGCCCAGAAGACATACCATTGCCGAGCGACACAATTGCCCAATGCAGCGGAGGGAGTTCGCCGTATTGAAAAGCGTCCGCCAACCCCGACCCGATCGGCAGCAGGACCGTGGTAAGAATGACGATGGCGAAATACATTGGGCCTCGGTATCACGCAGCCAGCGGAGCGTCTGCCTCAGAAGTCCATGCCGGGCTCGCGCGCGAGGCGTTCGGCGGGTTGGCCCGGCGGGCGCATGGCGTCTTGCGGTTTCGATCCGCAGCGTTTCAGCACCTCGACATAGCCCTTCGTGATGCGCATGCGCTCGCGGTAGCCCTTCTGCAACAGCAGCTTGTGGGTCTTCTCGAGATTGTAGCACGGCACGTACATGAAGACGTGGTGCTCGCAGTGAAAGTGCACCCAGAACGGCGCGATGAAGAGCCGCTCCAGCGGATTGGCCAGCGTTGTGCGCGCGTGCGTGAAGGGATCGTCTTGCGTGTTGACCATCGCGTGCTCGGCCATCGAGCGCAGGCGAGTGACCAGGGGGAACCACGTCGCCATCGGCACGATCCAGAGCGCAGGCCATGCCCACCAATAGCCGAGCGCCGTGGTGGCCACGATCATTACGCCGTTGACGATCCAGAAGCGGCGGCCGGGAGAATCCGGCACGCGTGGGGGCTTGCTGGTCTTGCCCCTGAGCCTGGCGATGAAGGGAGAGATGCGCTGCTTGTAGAAGGTCTGGCCCGTGAGGTCGCGGACGAACTTGCGCTTGAGCGAGTCCGGCGTGACCGGGAAGGGCCGGGACAGGCCGAGGTCAGGATCTTCCGGCTGCTCGGTGTATTTGTGGTGGGTGAGATGGTAGGGGCGATAGCGCTTGAGGCTGCCGCCAACCGCCGAGCCGCAGAGCCATTCCGCCATCCAGTCGTTGAGCCGGGCGTTCGGGTGCAGCGCGCCATGGGCCGCATCGTGCTCCAGGATCGCAAGGCCAAGCTGGCGCGCGCCGATCAGCATCACGGCGAGGACATAGGTGACCGGGTTGGGGAAGGCGATGAACAGCCCGCCTGCGCCGATGATCACGACCCACGCGCTGGCGACCAGCGCCGGGCCCTTCCACGCGGAATGACGGGAGAGGGTCGCCCATTCGTCGGGCGTGAAGATGGTCTTGGGGTCGAGGCGTGTGACGGACGGCATGGCAGGATACTGATACCAGAAAATCGGCGGAAATGCAGGGCCGGAGAGTCGCGGCGTCGAGTTAACAAATACCGCAGGATCAGCAAGCTGCCATAGCGGCCAGCCGCAGCCAGCCCCTACCGGCGGAGCCTCCTTTATTACGCGGGGGCAGGGGGTGGCGTGGTGCGGGGGCCGGGGCTATGGCTCGTGGCGAAGAGCCAAGTGGAGGACGTGATGACCCGGATTTCTGGTTTGCTGGCTGCAGGCGTTGCCGCAATCGCGCTGGCGGCTTGCGGCGAGAAACCCAAGGACCCTCCGGCGCCCGAACTGGGGCCCGATACGGCGCAGGCCGGCCCCATGCTGGTGATCGACTACGACGAATCCCAGGGCGATTTGGCGCCGACCGGATTCTACGCCGATCCGCCTGCAGCGGACGTGGCCGCGAAGCCCGGCGCGTTCCTGCGCAGCGAGGCGCTGCCCGCCGACATGGGGCTCGAGCAGGCGGCCAAGGCCGAGCGGTTCATCTACGTCTCCACCAACGGCCTCAACAACGACAATCTCGCGCTCGTCGGCGGCGCCGTCTTCCTCCCAAAGGGTGAGCCCCCGGCAGGGGGCTGGCCGCTGATCGCCTGGGCGCACGGAACGGTGGGCGTCAGCGACGCGTGCGCACCCTCGAAGAATTCGCGGTCGGAGCGGGACAAGACCTATCTCAATCACTGGCTGAGCCAGGGCTATGCGGTCGTGGCGTCGGACTATCAGGGTCTCGGAACTCCGGGCGGGCACCCCTATCTGGCGACCCGGCCCGAAGCCTATTCGGTGCTCGACTCGATCCGCGCGGTGCAGAGCCAGCCAGGATACGGTCTTGCAAAGAGCGTCGTGATCGTCGGGCAGAGCCAGGGCGGCGGCGCCGCGTTCGCCACGGCGGGCGAGGCGGCGGCGTATGCGCCCGAACTCGACATCCGCGGCTCGGTCGCGACGGGCACGCCCTATTTCACAGCGACCAGCGCCCCGGCCGTACGCGATCCCAACAAGGTGAGCGGCGTCTTCGCCTACTCCCTCTACATCCTGTATCTCGTCGAACAGGCCGATCCCGACTTCAAGATCGCCGACTATGTGAGCGAGAAGGCCAGGCCCGTCATGGAAACCACGCGCACAGCCTGTCTCCGCGCGGCGTGGGACCAGATCGAGAAGGAAGGCCTCAACCAGACCAACGCCTTCGTGAAGGACCCGACGCCGGTCACGGCGAAATATTACCCGCTGATGGCGTACTCCACGCTGAAGGTGAAGGGTCCCGTCTTTATGGGCACTGGCGGCAAGGACGAGGACGTGCCGCCCCCCGGGCAGGAGCGCCTGTTCAACGATGCCTGCGCCGCGGGCTCGGTGATCGAGCGGCATGTCTATCCGGAATTGAACCACTCAGGCACGGTCAACGGCTCTCTGGCGGATTCAACGCCCTTCGTGAAGAAGGCCTTCGCGGGCGAGGCGATCACCGGAAACTGCCCGAAGGCGGGGTAACGGGACCCTCCGCCGGGATCCGTTTGTCGCTGTCCGCCCCGGCTTGAGCGGCGAGAGCCTGGCTTGAACCCGGGCGCAGGTCACCGACGCTTCACACGAACGGCTTGCCGACCTCGAACTTTTTCGGGAGCAGGCGGTGGAAGTAGGCCATGCCAGTGGCCGACATCTGGTTCTCGTCTGGCTTCAGGAAATCGGCCGGCATGTGGCGTGTCTTGCCGGCGACGTTGGAGAGCGGCACGAGGCGGATGACGGTCTTGCCGCCTTCGACCTGCAGAGCGACCGAGCCGCCGCCCTTGCCTGCGGCATCGACGGCGAAAGCGCCGGCGTCGAAGGCTTCCCTTGCATCGACAGGGCTCACCATCGAGACGGCGCCGCGGGGCAGGTAGCCGAGCGTATCGACGCGGGCGCGCTTGCCGGGCAAGCCTGTCGCCAGCGCCTGCTCGAACGCCGCGCCAAGGTCGGTGCCCGAGAGCTTGAGGTTGCCGTGCGCATCGCGCTCCAGCTTGTCCGCCGGCACGACGTGCTCGACCAGCGAGCGGCCGTCTTCCATGGTCACGCCTTCGGAGACGGCGACGATGCAGCGCTTGTGGCGGTCCATCGTGTTCTTCACGTCATCGACGAAACGCTTCACCGAAAAACCGCGCTCCGGCACGTAGACCAGATGCGGGCCGCTATCCTCGTCGAGGCGCCACGCGGCGGCGGCGGCGGTGAGGAAGCCGGCATGGCGGCCCATGACGATACCGACATAGATGCCAGGCAGGGCGCGGAAATCGAGATCGACACTGAGGAAGGCGGAGGCGACGAACTCGCCGGCCGAAATGAAGCCGGGCGTGTGGTCGTTGTCGACGAGGTCGTTGTCGATCGTCTTGGGCGCATGCACGAAGGCCATCGAGCCGCCGGCCGCCTGGGTGAGGATCTGCTGCGTGCCGGCCGTGTCGTTGCCGCCGATATAGATGAAGGCGTCGGCGCCGGCCTTTTTCAGGCCCTTCAGCACAACTTCGCAATAGGCCGCGTCCGGCTTGTCGCGCGTCGAGCCCAGCGCGGCGCTCGGCGTGCCGGCGATCAGCCTCAGTTGCGCCTCGGGAACGGCGGCAAGATCGACAAAGTCGCCATCGCGAATGCCGCGAACGCCATGGCGCGCGCCGAGCACTTTTGCGCCGGGATGGCGCTTCTTGGCCTCCAGAACGGCGCCGACCAGCGTCTGGTTGATGACGGCGGTTGGCCCGCCTCCCTGCGCGATCACGAAGGTCGCTGACATGCCGATTTGTCTCCCGCAAGCGCCTGCCGATTCTTCCGGGCAACATGGCGCGCCAAAAGACATGACGCAACGCCGCAGGAACCGCGATGGTTAAGGGCGCACTCATATCCTTTCGCGCGCCGCCGGTTACAAGTACCCGTCAACGCCCGATCCCGGAGAGCCCTGCAAATTCCGTCCCATGCGTGAAACCAGACCGATACCGATACAACGACTCAAACGGCAGGCGAACTTTCGCGTGGCCGCAGGATGAGCGAAGCCGCCTCTCGTCCGCCTCGCAACCGGTGGCGCACGGCGGGCCTCGTGTTCGTCTTGCTCTGGTTCCTCCTCGGCGGCGCGGGGCATTTCGTTCTGACGAAGATGTTCACATCGATCGTGCCGCCCTACGTGCCCTTTCCGAAAGAGTTCGTCCTGTTCACGGGCGCCTGCGAGATCGCCGGCGCATTCGCGCTGCTCGTCCCGCAATTGCGGAGGATGGCGGGGCTGGCGCTGATTGCGCTCACAGTATGCGTGACGCCGGTTCACATCGACATGCTGGTTCGCGCGGGAGACGTCGGACCGCTCGGCCTGGCCGCCCTCTGGGCGCGGCTGCTGTTCCAGCCCGTGTTTATCTGGATCACCTGGGTGGCGACGCAGCCTGCGCGATCAGCCTGAGCGCGCGGCTTGCGCAAACCGCTCCAGCGCCGCTGTCGCATCCTCGATGGCGGCGACGCTGGGCTGCCTGTGCGGCATGCGGTTCCAGGCGTCGAGCGCGGCGATCTTGTAGGCTTCGGCGAGGGTCGGGTAGTTGAAGGTGTTCTCGACGAAGTAGTCGAGCGTGCCGCCGAGATTGAGCACGGCCTGGCCGATATGGATCAGCTCGGTCGCGCCTTCGCCGACGATGTGCACGCCAAGCAGGCGGCGCGTCTCCAGCGAGAAGATCATCTTCATGAAGCCGGACGAGAGCCCCATGATATGGCCGCGCGAAGTCTCGCGGAAGCGGGCGATGCCGCACTCGTAGGGGATCTTCTTCGTGCGCACCTGCTCCTCGGTCATGCCGATGGTGGAGAGTTCGGGCACGGAATAGATGCCGTACGGAAAGAATTCCGGCGGCGCGTGGGCGCTTGCGCCGAAGGCCAGGCACGCGGCGATGCGGCCCTGTTCCATCGAGGTCGAGGCGAGGCTCGGAAAGCCGATGATGTCGCCGACGGCGTAGATGTGGGGGACCTTCGTCTGGAAGGTCGTGCGGTCGACTTCGATCCGGCCGCGTTCGTCGCCGCCGAGTCCCGCGGCTTCGAGGCCGAGTCCGTCGATCGCGCCTTTTCGCCCCGCGGCGAACAGGATCATCTCGCTCCAGATCTCGCGACCGTCTTCAAGCTGGATGAGGCAGGCGTCCGGGCCCCGCTTGCTGACGGTCTTCACCTTGCTCTCGAAGCGCAACGTCATGCCACGGTCGCGCATGTCGTGGACGAACTCGTCGACCAGCTCCTTGTCGATGAAGGAGAGCACGCGGTCGGCAGGGTCGATCACGGTGACCTTCACGTCCAGCGCGGAAAAGATCGTGGCATATTCGATACCGATCACGCTCCCGCCGATGACGGAGAGTGAGCGGGGCAGGCGCTTGAGATCGAGGATTTCGTCGGCATCTAGGATGGTATCGCCATCGAACGGAATGTGCGGTGGGCGATAGGGCGACGTGCCGACGGCGAGGATGACTTTCGCCGCGGTGAAGCGTTGTACCTTGCCTTCGTGGGCGACCTCGATCGTCCATGGATCGAGGAAGCGCGCGGCGCCTACGGCGCAGGCGACATTGTTGCGCGCGAACTGGTGTTCCAGCACCTCGACCTCGTGGTCGAGCGTGATCGACAGGCGCTGGCGCAGGTCGGCGGCGGATATGTCGTGCTTGGCGCGGTGGGCGCGGCCATAGAAGCCGCGCTCGCGCCAGCCGGAAAGATTGAGCACGGTCTCGCGCAGCGTCTTGGACGGGATGGTGCCCGTGTGCACGCAGACGCCGCCGACACGACGGCCCTTCTCGATGACCAGCACGCGCTTCTTCAGCTTGGCCGCCTGTACGGCGGCGCGTCGCCCCGCGGGACCGGAACCGATGACAATGAGATCATAGGCCTGCATGGGCGGGGAGTGTCCGGCAATCCGGTTAACGGGTCTTAACTGCGCGGATGTCTCAAACGACGTCGCGTCCTTCAGGGTGTTCGCGCGGAAAACGAGCCAACTCGCAAGCTCCTGCCGACTCTGTCAGAACCGCAGCAATGCTCGACGTCGTACTCTCCCTCGTTCCGGTGTTCTCGCTGATCGCCCTCGGCGCGCTGCTGCGCCGCTTTGCGCTGCTGTCGGCGGACGGGTGGGCGGCGCTGGAGCGGCTGACCTACTTCGTGCTGTTCCCGCCGCTGATGTTCATGAGCATCGTCGAGGGATCGTTCGCAGGGGAAGAGGCGCTGAAGCTTGGCGTGGCGCTGGCGGGCACGGTCGCATTCATGGCGATCCTCATGCTGCTGGCGCGCCCGGCGGTCGCAAAGACCGGGGCGCAGTTTTCCAGCGTCTTCCAGGCCGGCATCCGCTGGAATGGCTATGTGGCGCTGGGCGTGATCGCCGGGCTGCATGGCGAGGAGGGCGTGGCGCTCGCAGCGGTGGGCTTTGCGGTGCTGGTGCCGATCAACAATGTGATGAGCGTACTGGTGCTCAGCCGGTACGCCGGCCACACGCCGACGCCTTTCCTGGGTGTAATCCGCCTGCTGCTGACCAATCCGCTGATCATCTCGACGGTGCTGGCGGTGGTGCTGGTGCGGATGGGCGCGCGGGTGAGCGAGCCGGTGGGCGATACGCTGAACCTGCTGGGCGATGCGACGGTGTCGCTGGGGTTGATCTGCGTGGGGGCGGCGCTGGACTTCTCCTCGATGCGCGCTGCGAAGTGGCCTTTGGCGGTGGGTGTGGTGTTGCGTCTGGCGGTGATGCCTGCGGTGGCGGCGGGGATGTGCATGGTGATGGGCGTGCGCGGCATGTCGTTCGAGATCGCGATGATCTGCGTCGCCGCGCCGGTGGCGACGTCGGCGTATATCCTGTCGAAGCAGCTCGGCGGCGATGCGCCGCTGATGGCCAACATCATCACTCTGACGACGTTGCTCAGCCTGGTGACCATTCCGCTGACGTTGTGGATCGTGCAGGCCGCGTTCTAGGCTGGTGGCGCCTGCCTGAGGCGTCTTACCAGTTCCTGCCGGACTTTCCATGGCTTGAAGCTGGAGTGCAGGCGCGACAGCCAGTGGGAGTTGACCGCGCGGTAGGGCATTCCGAGGTCGCGGGTGACGGGCAGGATCCTGGCGCCGAGGACGTCGATGGCGTGGGCGATCTCTTCGGGTGAGGCGAAGACGAGTTCGCGACCGCGATGCTCGATCACCCAGACGGGCCAGCCCTTGTCGTGGATGGCTTGCGGCATGGGCGGATCGAAGACGGTTGCCTTCCAGTAGGAGGCGCCGACGCCCTTGTGCACCCAGGGCGTCAGGGGCGATATCCAGGGCTTGTCGCGATAGTCGATGCGGATGCGCATGGTGCCGGGGAGTACAATGGCGAAGGCTTCCGTCAAGCTGGGCGAACAGAAGATGATCAGGTACGCGCTGACTTTCCCGGAGGCGGTGCTCGAGCATCCGTGGGGGCATGATGCGGTGAAGGTGCGCGGCAAGATGTTCGCGACCTTCGGCGGCAAGGAAGGCGATCACCGGGAATTCTCGATGACGGTGAAGCTGCCGGTTTCAGCCGAAATGGCGCTGACGCTGCCGTGGGTCGAGAAGACAGGCTATGGGCTGGGCAAGTCGGGTTGGGTGACAGCGCGTGTCACGGCGGCAAAGGATCTCGACTTCGAGACGATGAAGGGCTGGATCGATCAGAGCTATCGCGCCGTGGCCCCAACCAGGCTTGTGAAGTCGCTCGGCTGATCCTCGCGGGCGATTTCTTCCTGCGCCCAGACATCATGGAATTTTCCGCGGCCCGGCAGGGAGAACGTGCCGGGGAAGCGCATGGCTGCCGAAACGAGTTCCTGCAGTCCGGGGCGCCGATAGGTTCTTGCGTACAGTGTAAGTCAGGAGGATGATCCGCCGCCTTGGACCATTTTTATTTGGGGAGGACCCGATGAAGCCGCTTCTGCTGGGTTGTGCCGTGCTCGCTCTTGCAGGGTGTGTTGCCATGCCGATACCGGGGATGGGCGGAGGCATGAGCGGCACGATGCAGGATGCTGTCGCACAGCGTCAGGCCCAGAGCGCCGAGATGCAGGCAAACATGGCGATGAGCCAGGCAAGCGCCAACCGTCCAGGCGATGAAGCGATGACCTGCGACCAACTCCAGGTCGAGATGACAGCCTTGTTCCAGGACCCGAAATTCCGGGCCAGCATCGACGCCATGGGCGCACAGGCACAGGCCCAGTTGGCGCGCCAGCAACAGGCGCAGGCTGGGGCTCTGGCAACCGGCATCGGCGCAGGGATTGCGGGCGCCGCGGCTTCGGTGATCCCCGGCATGGGCTGGCTTTCCGGCGGATTTGCCGCCGCCCAGATGGCGTCCGTAGATTCGCAGGTTAAACAGGCCAGTCGCGAATCATCGGCAATGCTGACGAACATGAACGATGCGATACCGCAGATGATGCGCGGCGAGCGGCTGCACACGCTGGCAAGCGGGAAGAAATGCGCTTTCCTTAGCCCGAGGGCGCCGTCCTGACGGGCTTGCCCTGGGCGGAAAGGGCAGAAGACGCACGTAAATTGACCTTGGGCGCTGTTCCGCTAGCTCGCGAAGCGTTCCATATCTGCGTTGTGGGCTAGTAGTTCAGGGCCCGTTCAGGCCAGACCTCGCAGCCTCCCGGCGCTGCAGCACGGTCCCGCCCTTGAGGACCCGCAAACGGAGACAGACATGAAACATACGCTCAAGACCATATTGGCGGCCTGCGCTTCCACGCTCCTCATCGCCGCCTGCTCGACCCCTGCGGCGACGACGCAGTCGGCCGAAGCCAAGACGCCTGACCCTCGGCTCGGGCCTGAAGTTCGCCAAGTCTGCTTCCAGTCGCAGATCAAGAACTGGCGCACGGACAAGAAGGACAGGCGCGCCGTCATCGTCGAGAAAGGGATGAAACAGGAATACAAGCTCGACCTCGTCGGCACATGCGCCCCGGAAGACGCCTTCACCTCGATTGGCCTGGTTTCGCGCTTTGGCGGCGGATCCTGCCTGACGCCGGGAGACAGGCTGATCACGGACGCCCGCTACAATGACGGCGACTGCAGCATCCACCGGATCTACGAATGGCACGAAGACGCGCTGAAGACGGCGCAGGCCAACTGACGTTGCTGTCGCCTGACCGACAGACGAGAAACCCGGAAAGCCTCGCTTTCCGGGTTTTGTTTTTGCGACTCGTACGGACACCCAACCCGACGTAAAAAAGACCCGGGAAGCACGAAGCTTCCCGGGCTTTTATTGGGCCGAGCAGGCTGCACCTCCGCCCGGCCCTCGGACCATGGTCAATTTGGACCCGAGACCATAGCCCTATACCTCGCGGCGCCTACTGCCAGTAACGCGGCGCCTTGTAGTAGTCGTAGATCTCGTTGCGCAGGCCGTCGCCGTCCAGCTTCGTAAGTTCATCGATCGCGTCGGCCGGCGCGGCCTGGAGCTGGTCCTTGGTCAGGTTGACGACATAACCGTCCTGGCCCTTTTGGTAATCGAGCGTCGACCACGGCAGGGGATGGAATTTTTCGTTCATGCCAAGGAAGCCGCCGAAGCCAACGACGGCAAACATGATGTTGTTCGATTGCTTGTCGAGGACGACATCCTCAACCTTGCCGATCTTCTCGCCGGCGCCGTTGTAGACGCTGGTTCCGATGACCTTCGAAGCGCGGATGGCGCTGGTGTGGCCTGTTGGTGTGGGCATGACCTCTCCTTTTGTGTCGGGGATGACACTCTCTCAACGCGGGAACCCGGAGACGGTTTCCGCAAGTCCGGATAAAGTCAGCAACCAACTCTTCGCATGAGCGTTCGCCAGCCGTGACGTGGACCACTCGCCCTCGAGCCGCCGTTTCGGCGATCCTTGCCTATGCGAGGTCGGAGGCTGCGTGGCTTGGCGCGTTCGCCGTGATTGCCGGAGCCGTGCTCGCTTTCATCGGTATCGCCGACGAAATGGCGGAGGGAGATGCCCACGCCTTCGACATGGCAGTGCTGCAGGTGCTTCAGCCGGAGCCGGGCAAACCGATCGGGCCGGGCTGGTTTCAATATGCGGCGCAGGACTTCACATCCCTGGGCAGCGTGTCCGTGCTGGCGACCATATCGCTCGTCGTCATCGGCTTTCTCGTGATCCGCAGGCGCTGGCTGGAAGCTGGACTGCTGGCCCTTGCGGGCGGGGGCGGCCTGCTGATCAGCCAACTGCTCAAGGGCGTTTTCGGGCGGGAGCGGCCGCCTGACATCTACCGCACGGTCGATGCGATCAACGCCAGTTTTCCAAGCGGGCACGCGCTGCTTTCAGCCGTGGTCTACCTGTCGCTCGGCGCCCTTCTCGCACGGTCGACCCAGCACAGGGTGATCCGCGCCTACATCATCGTGGTCGCGATCCTTGTCGCACTGATGGTCGGCTTCACGCGCATCTATCTCGGCGTGCACTGGGCGAGCGACGTGCTGGCCGGGTGGTGCGCGGGCGCCGCCTGGGCGTCGGCATGCTGGCTGCTTGACCGCTGGCTGGCGCGACGGATGCAGGACGAGCCGGAGAGCGATTAACCTCTCTCGAAATGGCGCGTCGTTTGCAGCCTGCGGCGCAATGGCCGACACAACATCCCTATCGATCGACCTCTCCCGCACCATCGACGTGTGCGTCTGCACCTTCCGCCGTGCGTCCGTGGCGGAGACACTCGCCTCACTGGCGAGGCAGCGCCTGCTGGAAGGCTGGAAGATGCGGGTGTTCGTCGCCGACAATGACCAGACGCCGTCGGCGAAGGAGAACGTCGAGGCGGCTTTCGCCAGGCACGGCCTCGAGGGCGTCTACATTCACGCCCCGTTCCAGAACATCTCGGTCGCGCGCAATGCGTGCCTCGATGCAGCCACGGCGCCCTACGCGGCTTTCATCGACGATGACGAGACGGCTCATCCGGACTGGGCCGCCAACCTTTTGAACCGCATGCGCGCAACCGGCTCCGGCGTCGTCTTCGGGCGGGTCCAGGCAGTCTACAACGAGGATGCGCCGGCGTGGATGGTGAACGGCGACATGCATTCGACCGAAGCCTTCTTCCGCAATGGGCGCATCGAGGGCGGGTATACCTGCAACGTTCTGCTGCGCCGCGAGACGGTGAGCGAGCTGCGCTTTGATCCGGCATTCGGCCGCTACAGGAGGCGAAGATACGATCTTCTTCGGATCGCTCACCCGGAACGGCGTGTTCATGGCCTATGCCTACAACGCCGTGGTGGACGAGCCAGTCGTTAAGGAACGCGTCAGCCTGGAATGGCTGAACCGCCGGTCCTTCCGCTCCGGCCAGAGCTTTTCCATCGTGCTGCGGGCCAATGGCAGGAACCGGCTGATCATCGGCGTCAAATCGCTGGTGAAGATCGGCTTCTGTGCGGCGGCAGGCATGGCGACGATGTGGAACGCTGTCATGTGGCGCCGGGCGCTCGTCCGCGGGGCGTTCCACGCCGGCGTGCTCAGCGGAATCCTCGGAAAGGCGCCGTTGCAGCTCTATTGAGCTGCGCAGGCGACAAGGCACGCAGTGTTCCTGCCCCGGTCACGCGAAGACGGCGCACGCAACGGGCGAGGCAGCGTGAAGCGGATGACGATGGCGACTAGGTTCGGGTTCGAGAGACGCGCATGAGCGATGCCGACACCACTTCCGCCGCACGCCCGGCCGACGTCATCCAGCGTGGCCGCGTCGAGGCGACGCTGCGCGCGGCAGCGAAAGCTCAGCCCAAGAAGATAAAGATAGATGGCCGCACCGCTCTGTGGGGCGGGATCATTCTGGCTGGCCTGGCGACCCTTTTTCCCATCGTGAACTTTGCGGGGAAGGAGCTGGAAACCTGGACACTGCTGCAGGCGGGCGACGCAAGCGTAAAGGCGGACCTGGCGCATGGCGGGCCGGCCGGCGCATCGCCTGCCTACCTCGAAATGCTAGCCGAGTTGGGTGTGCAGGACGCAACAAGGAACACCGATGCCGCCTACGCCGCCGCGCAGCGCGCCGTCAAGGCTGATCCCTCGCGCGCCGGCGCATGGGCGGAACTCGCCTGGCTGGATTATTCGAAGGCGGGCAAGGTGACCCCCGCGGCGCTCGATGCTCTCGAGCAGTCGATGGACGCCTGTCCCGTCTGCAACCAGGACCTTATCCGCTGGCGGTTCAACTTCGTGCTGGCGAACTGGCGCGACGTGCCGGATGACCTTCGTCGCCGCGCCTTCGAACAGGCCGACATCCTGCGCTGGGTTGGCCAGAACCGCGAATTCCTCGGCGAGATGCGGGTGAAGGCGGAACTCGCCGGCATTCCGTTCGAAGCCTATCGCTCGGCTGTGAAGACGCCGGTGCGGGGCTGGGATCTCGCGCCAACGCCGCAAGCCGTGGCGGCGGACTTGCTGAGGCCTCGTACCTGATGGCCGATACGGCACTCCTTCATGCGGAAACCTCCACGGTTAACGGCGCGCGCCGGGTCGAAGGCGCAGGCGTGCTGGTGGCGATCCCGACCCTGAACGAGGCCGCGCACATCGAGGCGTGCATCCGCTCGCTGATGAAGGGCGATGCGCGGCTGCTGGAGGCGGACTTCGTGGTCGCGGACGGCGGCAGCACGGACCGTACGCGGGCGATCGTGAACGACCTGAGCGATGAATTCCCGAACCTCCGCCTGATCGACAATCCGAAGAGGCTGCAATCGGCGGCTGTCAACCTTGCCGCGCGCACCTGCGGCGGCGGCAAGCGCGTTCTGGTGCGATGCGATGCCCATTCCATTTACCCTGAGAACTTCGTGATGGCCGTG
This sequence comes from uncultured Alphaproteobacteria bacterium, assembly GCA_963718145.1. Classification (GTDB taxonomy): domain Bacteria; phylum Pseudomonadota; class Alphaproteobacteria; order Caulobacterales; family Hyphomonadaceae; genus UBA7672. The sequence goes on from CAVQYJ010000004.1 coordinate 197,291, forward strand.
GCGGATTCGCTCGTCGGCCGCGACGTTGCCTCGCTGGTCGTGCCGATGGACGCCGTCGGCAAGGGCGGGTTCCAGCTCGCCAACGCCTGGATCGTCGATACCCCGCTGGGTTCGGGTGGGTCGGCTCATCGTGGCGGGCGAAAGTCCATGTTTGTCGACCACGGCCATCATGCCGGGTTCGATCTCAAGACCTTCCTGCGTGTCGGCGGCTATGACGAAACCTTCTCGCACAACGAGGACGCCGAGTTCGACACACGGTTAAGGGCGTCCGGCGGGCGCATCTTCCTTGATGCGGATATCCGGCTGGCCTATCTGCCGCGCGCCAGGGCCGGCGCTCTGGCCCGGCAGTATTTCAACTACGGCAAGGGCCGCGCGCGAACGATCCTGAAGCATCATCAGAAGCCGAAGCTGCGCCAGATGATCCCGCCCGCCACCCTGGCGGCTTGCACTGTGGGTCTGGCGGCTGCGCCGTTTACCGCATGGGGCCTGATCCTGCCGGGCGGCTATCTCGGCGCTCTGGCGCTGGCGTCCGTCGGCCTTGCGGTCAGGCGCAGGTCGGCGGTCGGGCTTATGGCGGGTCCGGCGTCGGCGATCATGCACATGTCGTGGTCGGCCGGGTTCTTCCGGCAGGTCCTGCGCGGGCAGAAGCCAGCCTAGAAAATCGAGCTCTTCCGCTCGCTCACCTTCATCGCCGCCCGGTCGTAAAGCATGTCGATCAGCTGCTGCGGGCACTTGTTGTGCATGTCGACGCGGGTCGCGAGGTTATAGTCCTTCAGCACCCGCTTCAGATCGCCTGGCTTCATCGCGCCGAACACTGAGAGGAAGGCCGCCTTCGACCCGGAGGCGGCCATCTGGTAGGGGTTCGCCACTTCGGCGCGCGTCGAGTCTTCAAAAACCACATTGCCGCCCAGCGCCTTGACGAGACGCGCCGCCAGTTGGGGATTCGAGCGCACCTCGTTGCGAAGTTCGTCGAAAAACCGGTCGATGTATTCGACCGGCGTCAGTCCCGTACCTTCTGCCATGTCGAGCCCGTTCGCTGGCTGATGAAATCGGTGAAGCGTTCGGCCAGCCGTCGAACGTCCCCTGTTACGCCGGCATACTTGCCGCGGAACGTGTTGTAGCTGTCCGGCGCCGCACGATCCATAGCGTTCAGGACATGCACGGACTCCGGGATGACCGGGCCAAACCACCGATCTTTCAGATAAATTTCGCGAAGGTCGGAAGCGACCTGCCGGGCGTACTTGGTGTCGCGGAATCGCGTGATCAGCACAAAATTGCGGCTGGGAAGGTCGGGAGCGATGAATTTTCCGACCCAGTCGGAGAACTGCTTCGTGCCCCAGGTCGACACTGAGTCCGCGATGGTGGGGGTCACGAAAACGTCAGCGAGGGCAAGGCCAGCTCGCGCGAGAGGCGAAAGGTGGGGAGGGCAGTCGAGCAGGATGATGTCGTAGAGGTTGGTCAGCGGCGCGAAGGCTTCGGCAAAGTACTTCGAAATCGCGGCCGACAGCGTCGTGGGCGTGCCCGCCTTGGAATACCATTCCTCCTCAAGGCTCAACTCGCGAAGGCGCAGTTGCGGATGAGACGGCAGAGCCGAGATCCAGCCCTTGCGCTCGTCCTGTTCCTCCGCAACGCGCAGCTCTTCCAGGGTCACGGCGTTGGGCATGATGAATGGCGCAGCGGAAGGCGGCTTGCCGGCCACGAAGTTCGCCATCACGTGATTGACGCCCTTGCCCTGGTCGGACGCCGCCTGGACGCCGCGTTCCGTCAACAGCATCTGGCTGGAGTTGGCCTGCGGGTCGAGATCGATGACCAGCACGTTCATGCCGTAATAATGCGCGAGGCCGTCGGCCAGCATGACAGTGGTGGTCGACTTGCCGACACCGCCCTTGAGATTTGCAATAGCCGCGATGAGAGCAGGCATCTTCGAGAGTGGCTCCCGTCAAATCGGCTTGTCGGGGCTCCGGGAGCTCGACCTGGTCGTCGCCACTCCGCACGCGGCGCCCATGAGGAGCGCGTATACCCAAGTCACGCCCGGCAGGTCGAGTGAGGAATCCGTCACACCCCTGAGGAAAAGGAACGCCCCTGCCGCCACGGCAAGACGCAGGAATGTCCGCACCGCGCCTCGCTGTCCCAGGCCGGATATGATCCTGAAGTACATAGCGCCCAGAACGGCCAGCATCAGGGCAAGCCCGACCGAGCCGGCCTCGACTAGCCAATGAATAAAGACGTTCTGCGCATCTCCTGGCGCGAGCATGGCCTTGGCGTTGAACAGCGTTGTGGCGCGATCGCCTACGGCTCCGGCCGAACCCAGCCCATGCCCTGACAGGGGCTGTTGCAGGAATGCCCCGAGATAGGCTTCCGCGCGCTGGAGGCGGGGCAGATCAGCTCCAAGGCCGACGCCTGCGGCGATGGTCTCGTCGTGCATCCAGCCGAGCGCGACGCCCCAGGCTGCCAGGGCGATTGCCGCGACGGGCGCAACGCGGCTGGCGAGGCGGATCGGAAAGCCGCGATGCGAGCGGCTGGAGATTGCGCGTGTGTCCCACCAGGCGTGGAACAGGATGACCGCGGAGGCGAGCATCACGCCGACCTGCGATCCCACCAGCACCAGGCAGGTTAGGGCGAAGCCTGTCAGCAGCAGGCCGCCAAGCGCATCGCTCAGCAGGCGCCCGATCATCTCGGCGCGGGCCAGTGCTTCGGCATCCATCTGCTTCACTACGTGAAGCACGCGGGCGGAGCCGATGAGCGCGAGCAGCCCGAACAGCACCGAAGCCGAGACCGGCGTGTCGAACGCGTCGGCGATCGAGTGCTGCGCCGGGTCCGGACATCATCAGCGCGACATGTGAGAAGAACATCCAGGCGCAATAGGCGAAGCCCGCCCACACCAGGCCGGCCCACGCGATGTCGAGCGCGCCGCGCCTGCGGGCGGCGACATAGCCGATGATCCAGACGCTGCCTGCCGAGAACAGCACGGCAAGATCCGGCGCGGCGCGGTCGATCTGGCCTGCAAGACCGGCGGCGGCCCAGATCCAGATCAGGCCAGCTCCGACCGCCATTCCGAGGGTGACATGGCGCTGCCCGGCGCCGGCGACGGAAGCGATGGCGGCGCCGACCAGCATCGCGGAAATCACCAGGGCGGACATTGCCTGACCGGCGCCGTAAAGCATCAGCGCAAGCGTCAGCACGGCGATGGCGATCAGCGGCGGGACGAAATCTCGGCGGCGCAGCGGCGCGCGCTGGCGAGCCCGGCGGGCGCCCCAGCCGATTGCGGCTTCCGGCGAATTATCGTTCATCCCGGCGTTTCCAGGCCCAGCGAGTAAGGACGATAGACCGACGCAAGGACGAGTCCATTTCGAGCGCCGGCGAGGCGATCTAGGGTTCGCGTGCTGCGCTCTTCGAAGCGGCCGGCCCTGCCGAAATTCGCGCGCCGGTTGTGCCGGACTGATGCAGGGTGGAACGGGCCGGACCTGTCGCGTCCCGAAGACTGTCCTCAATCAGGGCGGCCAGCTCGCCGCGGTGTTGCACGAACGTGGCTTCCGGCAGGTCGAGAAGGCGCTCGCGCCGGTCCGCGATATCGCGACCGTCGGCAATCAGCCGCTTCACCAACGCGGCAAGGTTAACCGACAGGTCTTCGTCCGCGGTGAAGCCGATGCCGCGATCGAGGATCCATTTTGCTGTCTGTGTGCCCGAGGGTGCTATGGGCGGCACCGCGTAGTAGCCGCCCTCGTAGAGCCGGTTCGGCAGCAGCCACACGGAATTGTACCCCGCCTCCATGAAGTCGCCCGCCCACACGACGTCGAGGCCGGAATAGATGCGGGAAAGGTCCTCCGGCGCCTTGTAGCGGCCATGGAATTCGACATTCGGCAGGTCTTTGATCTTCTCGTGAAAGTCCGGGATTTCCGTCAGTGCAGGCATGCCGTGCATGATGATCCTGACCTGCGGCCCAAACATTCTGGCCAGTCCGAGCAGCAGGCCGAGGCTCCGCGAGCAGCGCAGCACGCCAATCCAGCCAATTCGAAGGGGGTGTGACGATGCGGGCGCAGGTGGGCTGCGATCCGGGCGCGGACCATAGTCGCCGCCGGCGGCAAGCCGGTTTTCGATCAGGCTCGGCCGGTATTTGCCCCTGTGGCGAACCTCGAAATGGTTTTCGAGGAAGGCGGGCGAGGACACCACAAGCCTTCGCGTGCGCGCGAGCAGGGCGCCCTCGATCCGCCTAAAGACCAGACCGATCACGTCTTTCCTGGTTAGCAATCGGTGAACGTCGAGGGATTCGTAGATCACGGGGGTCTTGAGCCGGGCGTAGCGCTTGGCCAGGAATGCCGTCGCCAGCATGTCCAGGTTCCGGGCGTAGATGACATCTGCTGCGGCCAGTCGGTCCTTGTCCGCTGCAGCCTTCCTGGCTCCACCGACTATGGATTTGACGCGCTGCACATAGTTGCCGTCAAAGGTGCGGCCGAGATCGACATTTTCCCAGTTAACGGCGACGTCATCGCGGCGTCGCATCATGTAGCCTATGATGCTTAGGCCATCGTCCCGGAACCCCTGCACGCGGCGGCGGACTGCGGCGTCGGCGGCGTCGTGACCGAAGAAGGCAATTCGTGTCATGGACGAAATTTGTGCAAACCGCGGACCGGAGGGTCAGAGTGAGGCAATCAAGTCGCAAACTGCATTAACCCTGCACGTTACAGGCGAAGTGTTTTCCACAACGCCTCTCGGCGTAGCAGAATGCGTCACAGGTTATGACCGTCGCCGCGCGAGTTGGCTTCGGCATTGCTAGGGGAGTGCGGCTGAGGCCGACCTGAGGGTACGCGCTTCGCAACATGGCCTATTTGAGACGCTTGGTCCGGCAAAGGAGTATTCCGGGACGATGGCGCAACTGCGCATCCTTGAGGCCCTTGGAGGGCTCGCAAAGGGAACGGGCGACGCCTTTGGCGGCGCGGGCCGGTCCATTGTGCGCGCCTTCGGCGGCAAGGACGAGGAGCGTTTGCCGAAACCCGTCAAGATCAGCGGACCCCCGGCGCGCGTTCCGGCTGGGCGCCGCGTTTACGCCGTGGGCGACATCCATGGCCGCGCCGACCTGCTGCTGCGCCTTGTTGACGACCTGCTCGAGGATTCACGGCGCGGCGAATACGAAGGCCGGCCGATCCTGATCTTCCTCGGCGACTATGTCGATCGCGGGTTTCAGTCGAAGGATGTGATCGACATCCTGCTGAGCAGCGCCCTGTCTCCGTTCGAAACATACTTCCTCAAGGGCAATCACGAGCAGGCGATGCTCCAGTTCCTGGGCGACCCGGGGATCGGGCCGCGCTGGACACAGTTCGGCGGAGCCGAAACGCTTGTGTCCTACGGCGTCAAGCCGCCGCGCACCCAGACCAGCGTCGATGAATGGCGCGCAGCCTGCGACGAGCTGCATAGGGTGATCCCGCCGGAGCACGTCCACTTCCTCAACAGTCTCGATCTCTCCGTGCGCATCGGCGATTATGTGTTCGTTCATGCCGGCGTTCGTCCAGGCGTTCCGCTCGAGGCTCAGGCCGAGCAGGACCTGCTCTGGATCCGCGAAGAGTTCCTGATGGACCGCCGCCCGCTCGGCGCCGTGATCGTTCATGGCCACACGCCCGCGGCGCGCCCGTTCCGTGACGGCCGCCGCATCGGCCTCGATACCGGGGCCTATCTCAGCGGAAAACTGACCGCGGCCCGATTTGAGCATGAGACCGTCGAGTTCATCACCACGGGTCCGCGGATCGAGGCTGCTGCTGTGCCCGTTGCCGCCGCCCGGGGCTAACGGGAGGTCTCGATGAAGGCGCTCAAGGCAGCGGTTTTCGCGATCATCGGCGTGGCGGCGTGCGTTGCCGCGGCTTGCTCGACCGGTCCTGCCGCCGCGAGCCCGCAACAGCAACAGTCGACCGGCAGCCTGGACGGGTACCGTCTCGGCACAGGTGACGAGATCAAGGTTACCGTATTCGACGAGCCTGACCTGTCCGGCGCCTTCATCGTGGACGGTCAGGGCGCCATCACGATGAACCTGATCGACCAGATCATGGTGAAGAACCTCACGCGCAGCGAAGCGCAGGCCCTGATCCAGGCGAAGTTCAGGGAAGGCCGTTACCTGCGCGATCCGCGCGTCACGGTCGAGATGACCAAGGGCCGCCCCTTTTACATCACCGGCGAAGTCAACAAGGCAGGCGAGTATCCGTTCACCGCCGGCCTCACCGTGATCAACGCCATCGCCGCCGCCGGCGACTTCACCTACCGCGCGGACAGGAAGAAGATCATGGTCACCGGCGCGGATGGCGTCGAGAAGGAAGTCGTCCTCACGCCCACCACGCCGATCCACCCCGGCGACCGCATCCGCGTGCGCGAGCGCTTCTTCTAGGGTTCATCCGCGACCCGGCCAGGTTCGACGCGGTGCGCGAACGGGCGCCCTTCTTGCACCTCCCGCAGGGGGAATCGCCTTGACCCTGATCGCGCTCTCTCTAGGAGAAACGCCCGTGCTGGGGAGCCAAATGGAGCGACCTCTGCGCCTCGTTGTTGTCGCCGCCGGCGTCATGCTGGTCGCCGCGCCCGCCCTGGGGCAGGGCGCCAAGACGCTCGCAGCCGACTTGCGCAAGGACGTCCCGTGCTCGTCAGGCGCCATGAGCGCACTGGAAGCCGCGATCACCAGATCCGAGGCGCCAACAGCAGACATCGCCGCTGCGCTGGACACAGTCGCCGCCGACCCGGACGCCTGCCAGCCGCTGCATGACGCCGCGATCGGCCTCGCCATCAGCCGCGCCGGACCGGCCGTCGGCGACGACACCAGCGATGACAGGATTGCCGCCGCCTCCCGGAGCATCGTCGCGCAGACACTGGCCGAAGCCGAACGGCGCGCCGCCAACCTGAAATTCGAAGTCGGGCCCCCGCCCCCAAACCTGACCAAAGGAAGGAATCCGGGCCTCTAGCCGGCCGGTCCCTGCAGATGGCCGGCGACCGTGACCCGGCGATCCTAGACGGGCAGACAGCCGCCCCTAGTGTTCGCGCCATTATCCCTGACGGCGCCGCGACAGCGGCCCCGATCTTGCTACCCCGCCTGGTTGAGCAGCCTGGCCTGAAAAGGAAATCCCATGAAGTTCGGTCTCAAGCAAATTGCACTGTCTTCCGTCATGGCTTCGGCTTTCGTCGGCGTTGTTGCGCCGGCGGCCAGCGCCCAGCAGGGTGACAACCCCTTCCTCCGTGGCCGCTACGCCTCCGTGGGCGAACGTCGCCAGGATGGCTATGATCCGCTGCCGACCCGCGCTGGCGCCTTCGAGGTCCAGTCAAGCCTCGGCGTCAGCGCCGAATACAACGACAACCTCTTCGCCGAGCGCACCGGCCCGGATGACGACACGATCGTGCGCATCCAGCCGGACATTGAAGCCCGCTCGACCTGGTCCACGCACCAGCTCAACGCCGGTCTCTCCATCGGCCATGACGAGTACATCGCCAACGACGAAGAGACCGTCACCAACTATAACGGCTATGTCGGCGGCCGCCTCGACGTCCAGCGCAGCTTCCAGCTCACTGGCCGCGTCAATGCCGCCCATGTCACCGAGCCGCGCTACGAGCCCGCGGGCAACCAGGTCGGCGCCACCGAGCCGGCGCAGTATGACCGCCTCGGCTTCAACGCGGGCGCCGCCTATCGCAATGGCCGTGTCCAGATCGAAGGCAGCGGCGGCGTCGTCTCCGACGACTTCAACACCTTCTACAACATCCGCGACGTGAGCGAGACGTTCTTCACCGGCCGCGGCTCCTACGCCGTGTCGCCGGACGTCTCGTTCTTCGTGCAGGGCCGCACCGCCGAGCAGGACTACGACAATCCTGGCACGCTGCTGGATCCGAACCGCGACGGCAAACGCACGTCGGTCCAGGTCGGCACGAGCTTCGAACTGCAGTCGCCGTTCCGCGGCGAGATCGCGATCGGTTCGATCAAGGAAGAGAAGGACAACCCGGCGCTCAACGACGTCGATGGCCTCTCCGCCGACGCCAAGCTGGAGTGGTTCCTGACGCAGCTGACGACCGTCACGTTCCGCGCCAACAGCGGCGTGTTCGATCCGGGCATCCGCGCGGCGGCCTCGGCCAAGAACACGAATTTCGGCGTGCGGGTCGATCACGAGCTGCGCCGCAACATCGTGCTGTTCGGCGATGCAGGTTTCGGCAAGTACGAATTCGACGGTTTCGCCGCGAACTACAACCGCGAGGACAAGTTCTCCGATTTCGCCGTTGGCGGCGCCTACAAGCTCAACCGGCACGCACGATTCGAGATTGAATACCGGCTGCACAAGCAGGACTCGAGCGGCGTGAACGCCGATCCGACCCGCCAGGACGTCGACCAGAACATCATCAGCGCGGGCTTCAGGGTTTATCCCTGAGGCCCGTAGCCTCTCCCGGGACCTCCCCGCCCCGGCCAGAAAAAGACAAGTGAGTTCGGAGTGAGCGCGTTGAACAAGGTCTATCCTCTGGACGTCACGACGGGATACCCGCGTGGCTCAGCGCCTGCTCCCACTGCGGGGCCGGAAGGCGAGGATGTGATCAGCATCCAGCGTGTCATCCGCGCCGTCCGCCGCCGCCTCAGCCTCATGATCGCGGTGTTTGTGCTGACCTTCGCCGGGGTCGCGGTCTTCACCTACCAGCTCCAGCCGTCCTACTCGGCCACCTCGCGCGTCATCGTCGCCACGCGTGCGAAAGACATCGTCGATATCTCGTCCTTCCTGTCCGGCCTGCCTGCCAACGCCGCCGTGGTCGATACGGAAGCGGAAATCCTCCGCAGCCGTTCGCTCATCGAAAAGGTCGTGCGCCGCCTCGACCTGGTGAACGATCCCGAATTCAACTGGGCCAAGGCTGAGCCCAGCGAAATGGACAAGCGCATCGGCGCGGTAAAGAGCTTCATCAAGAGCCTGATGCCGTTCGGCAACAAGAAGAAGGCGTCTGCCGACGCCGGCCCGCAGGTCGATCCGGCGGAAGCCGAACGCTCCGAACTCGACGGCGTCATCAGCGCCGTGCGCAATTCGGTGTGGGTGAACCGTGTCGGGTCCACCTTCATCATCGAGATCAGCGCCGGCAGCCACGATCCCAAGAAGGCGGCGCTCATCGCCAACACGCTGGCGGCCGTCTACCTGAACAACCAGCTCGAACAGAAATACGACGCGACGCGCAACGCCCAGCGCTGGCTCGACAGCCGCGTCGCTGAACTCAAGGAAGAGGTGCGCATCGCCGAAAGCAATGCGCAGGCTCACCGCGACCGCAGCGGGCTGATCTCCGCCGAAGGCTCGACGCTGATCGAGCAGACTGTGCGCGACCTCACGGCACAGCTTTCCGCCGCCGAAGCCGACTACGCGACGAAATCGACGCGCCTCAACAATCTCGAAGCGCAGATCCAGTCCGGCGCCGGCATCGACTCGATGACTGAAGCTCTGACTTCGCCGAACATCATCGCGCTGAAGTCGGAACAGGCCCAGTTGTCCTCGCGCAAGGCCGAAGCCGAGCGCAAGTACGACGTCCAGCACCCGGAGTACAAGAAGGTCCAGAACGACCAGGCCGACCTCGACCGCCGCATCCAGGCCGAACTCGGCAAGCTCGCCGCCTCGCTCGAAGGCGAACAGCTCATCGCCCGCGAGAAAGTGCGCGCGATCCAGACCAGCCTCAATCGCGAGAAAGGCAATCTGACCTCGGCCAACAGCGCTGGCGTGGAGCAGGCCGCCCTTGAGCGCGAGGCTCAGGCCAGCCGCGACATGTTCCAGAAGTTCAACGACCGGCTGAAGGAAACCACCCAGGTCGACGACATCACCGAGGCCGACGCCGTCATCGAATCCCTGGCGCCGACGCCGGGAGGGCCGAGCTTCCCGAACACCTCGCTCAACCTCGCCTTCGGCATCATGCTGGGCCTGGCCCTGGCGGGCTTCGCTGGCCTCGTGACAGAACTGCTCGACAGCTATCTTTCTTCTCCGGAAGAGGTGGAGCAGGTCACAGGCGTTCCTTACATCGGCCAGATCCCGCTGCTGCCCGCCGCCGGAAACTTCACCAAGGCGCGCATCAAGCCTGCCGAATACCTGATCGACAAGCCGCACTCGGGCTTTGCGGAAGCGTACCGCCACCTGCGCGCCTCGATCATGTTCGCCGACATCGACAAGGCCGCGAAGACCGTGGCCGTCGTCTCCTCGCTTCCCAGCGAGGGTAAGACGAGCATGACCTTCTGCCTCGGCCGCATGGCCGCCATGTCGGGCACCAAGACCATCGTGATCGACGGCGATATCCGTCTGCGCCAGCTCACGGAAGTCTCGGGCGTCAACGCGGAAGCGGGCCTCCTTGAATACCTGTTCGGCGAGGCGCGCCTGGCCGAGGCGATCCACACCGACGAAAAGACCGGCCTGCACATCCTGCCGCTCACCGACCGCAAGCATACGCCGCGCGATGTGTTCGGCAGCCGCGCCTTCGACGCGCTGCTCAACATGCTGCAGCAGACCTACGACCTCATCATCATCGACACGGGCCCGATCCTGCTGATGGCCGAAACCCGCGTGGTGACGTCCAAGGTCGACCAGGTCGTCGTGGCCACGCGCTGGCGGAAAACGAACCGCGGCACGCTGCGCGAGACCATGAAGATCCTGCGCGATTTCCACGCCAACGTGGCGGGCGTCGTGCTCACCTTCGTCGACCTGCGCAAGCGCGCGCACCACGCCTACACGAGCGCCGACTACAAGGCGTACTCGAAATACTATCACGAGGGCTGATAGCCACCGACTGATGCTGGGCGAGCAGGCGGCTCGCACCTTCGGGTGCGGGCCGTTCTCGTTTCAGGGGCTACGCCACCTTGGCCAACGCCTGCTCGAGATCGGCGATCAGGTCGGCAGGGTCTTCGAGGCCGCAGCTGAGCCGGATCAGTGGGCCGCCGAAATTCGACCTGGTTGCGGTGCGCTTGAGCTGCGGATCGCAATGGATCGCCAGGCTCTCGAAGCCGCCATAGGAGAAGCCAAGGCCGAAGAGCTCCAGCGCGTCGAGAAAGACGTGCACCTGCTTTGTCGGCATCTGCTTCAGGACGATGCTGAAAAGTCCCGACGCGCCGCTGAAGTCGCGCTTCCACAAGGCGTGGCCGGGATCGTCTTCCAGCGCCGGATGCAGCACCCGCTGCACGGCGGGATGTGTCTTCAGCCACCGTGCAACCTCGAGAGCGCTCGCCTGGTGCTGCGCCATCCGCGTCGGCAGCGAGCGCAGGCCCCGCAGGGTTGCGTACGCGTCGTCGGCCGCGACATTGATGCCGAGGTCGGCGATGGTTTCCTTCAGTCGCGCAATCAGTCGTCGTTGTTCGTGAGGATCGCGCCGTTGATCACGTCGGCGCCGCCGCTGATGTATTTGGTGTTGGCCTGCACCGAAAGGTCGACGCCCAGCGCCAGCGGCTTGTGATAGACGCCAGCGCTCCACGTGTTGTCGAGCACGCTGATGGCGCCTGAGGTCCTGGCCGCCGTCGCGATCGCCGGAGCATCCGCCACCTCGAATGTCTGCGAGCCCGGGCTTTCGAAGAACACCAGCTTCGTGTTCGGCCGCATCAGCTTCGAAATGCCAGCGCCGAGCGTCGCGTCGAAATACTCGACCTCGCAGCTCCAGCGCTTCAGAGTCCGGTCGCAGAACCTGCGTGTCGGGCCGTAGATATTGTCGCCGACGAGCGCATGCGAGCCGGCGTCGCAGAAGGCGAGGAAGGGAACGGTGCAGGCGAGAAGCCCTGACGCGACCAGCGCGCAATGCTTGGCGTCTTCGACTTCGACGAGCGCCTGCTTCAGCGCCTCGTGCGTGGCCGTGCCGTGCCGTCCATAGGTCCAGCCGCCCGGCGCAAACAGCTTGTCGGCGCTCTCGACGATGACGGTGGAGGCGCGCTGGACGACGGGGTTTACGCCGCCCTGTGTCAGCCTGCGGTCGCGGGCGGCATGCGCGATGCGAGTGGAAAGCCTGCCTTTTCCGGGCTTTTTCGGACCGGAACTCATTGTCTCATGTGCCTGTTGCAACCGGGGTCGAAGCAGTCTTCGCGCCCCATTCGGCCCATGAACCGTCATAGACGGCCGCATCGTCGTGACCGGCCACAGACTGCGCCAGCGCCAGCACGGCGGCGGTCACGCCCGATCCGCAAGTGTTGATGATGGGCCTGGCCAGGTCGACCCCGGCCTTGTCGAACACGGTCTTGATCTCGGCTTCCGATTTGAGAAGTCCGCTTGCCGCGACCATCTCGCTAAACGGCACGCTCACCGCGCCGGGCATGTGGCCGCGGCGGAGATTGGGCCGGGGCTCTTCCACCTCGCCGCGGAAGCGCGCGCCGGAGCGCGCGTCCACGACCTGCGCCGACTTTGCCGAAAGCGCCTGCTGAAGCTGGTCCATGTCGCGCACGAGATCGCGGCGGGGTCTTACGGTGAAATGGCGGTCGGCCTGGAAGTGCGGCGGCAGGTCCTCGACCGCGCCGCCCGCGTGCTTCCACGCCTCGAACCCGCCGTCGAGCACCGCGACATCGGCGTGGCCCATGGTGCGGAACATCCACCACGCCCGCGCCGAGGCAAGAAAGCCATTCTGGTCATAGCAGACGATGCGGTGGCCATCGCCGAGGCCCAGCTTGCGGACGCGCGAGGAGAACTTCTCCGGCGGTGGCAGCATGTGGGGCAGGGAGCTGTCCGTGTCTGCGATATCGTCGATGTCAAAAAAGCGCGCGCCGGTAACGTGGTGCGCATCGTAGGCCTGCTTCCCGGTGCGCGGCTCGCCTGGCATAAAGTAGGTGCAGTCGAGCACCCGCACGTCGGGCGCGGTCAGGTGCGACTTCAGCCACGCGGCGGAGACGATCGGCTTTTCGGGCGTGAAGCGCGCGACCATCGTGTTGCGGAATCCTTCGACAAGACCGGGGCGAGTGCGTTGACCTACAGAGCGCCTCGCTCTCGCGCAAGGCGAAGCTCGACGGAGTTTCGCTGGGGCCTCGTCAGCGCCGTGAATGGAGGCATGAATCGCCCTGTCGCGCACGCGGCGCGAGACCCTTCGCGAGAGGATGAAGCAACTGGTGCATCGCAGCACGGGTGTTCAGGAACGCAACAGGCTCACGACAGGAAGTCCCTTGAATTGAATAGGCATCGCAGCCCTCTCGCGCAGGGCGATAGCGGTTGTTTGCGGTGCAGTACCGGGCTTAGGTCGGTTAACGGGCTGTCATTTCCCGCTTGTCGGGAACCGCTTCCAGATCACTCGCGCGCCGGGACGTTTTTATGCCCGGCCGGCAGTTGGCGGGGCTCGTGCGTGACCCTCTGAGGGGTGTCGAGGAGGGTGTCCTGAGGACCGGAATTTCTGGTCCGCATGTTGCGTGATCGGGTGCCGGCCGGTGGTCGGACCGGGTGGGTGTTGTGATGAAGAACGGCAGCGGCGTTGAAGCCGACCGGGTTGGCACGTGGACGGCCGCGGCGACTCCAGGTGAGTACCGGAAAATCCAGAACAGCGGCCTGAAGCGCGCGATGGACATTGCGATGTCCTATCCGCTCGTCGTGTTTCTCTCGCCGCTCCTGATGTTCATCTACGCCCTTATCAAGATCTTCGATCCGGGTCCTGCGCTGTTCCTGCAGCTTCGCGTCGGCAAGGACGGCAAGATGTTCACCGTCTACAAATTCCGCACGATGCGCGTGGATGCGCAGTCCAGGCTTGATTCCCTGCTGAAAAGCGATCCTGCCGCCGCCGCCGAATGGGCGAAGTACGAGAAGCTCAGGAACGATCCGCGCGTCACGATGCTCGGCAAGTTCCTTCGCAAGTCGAGCCTGGATGAACTGCCGCAGCTCCTCAACATCGTGAAGGGCGAAATGTCGGTCGTCGGCCCGCGCCCCGTCCAGTCGAGCGAGATCCACCGCTATGGCGCCGACTATCCGTTCTACACGGCGGCCCGTCCTGGCGTCGTCGGCCTCTGGCAGGTCTCCGGCCGCAACAAGCTGAGCTACGCCCAGCGCGTCGCCTACGACATCGAATACGTGCAGACATGGAGCCTGTGGGCCGACATCGTCATCCTCGCGCGCGCCATTCCCGTCGTCCTGTTCGGGCGCGGCGCCTACTAACGCCACGCCGCAGCGCGGCATTCTTCCCGTCGACATCATGTGAGGCGTGCGTGGAACCTCTTTCCCGTACCGCGCGTTGTTGCATTCGGGACGATCCGGCTTTTGCCTCGCCGGCCTGACGCAACACTTAAACTTGCTGTCAGGATGGGCGACCCAGCGCTGCGGCTCTCCGATTGTTAAGCGGCGGGCGACAGCATGGCCTGATAAGTTGGACTTACCCGAGGAGGATCTTTGACCGAGTTTCGCGCAGCTTCGTTTTCGTCCCTGGTGGATGACGCGAACCCTTCGCGTGGCGGCGGATCTTATCCGAATCCAGAGCGCCGGCCGTCGATGACGCCTCCCGATCCATTTGTGGACGAACCGAAGTGGCCGGCGTGGAAAGTCACGATCGGTGTCGTCGTGTTCTGCACGGCCTTCTGGGCCGGCATCGCCTACATCGCCTCGCGCCTGTTCGGCTGAGCGCGTTCAGCCCTCATACCAGTCGGGCGCGGGCAGGCCTTTTTCCCTGAGCCAGGCAGCGTTGTAGAGCTTCGAGAGATAGCGCGTGCCATAGTCGCAGAGAATCGTGACCACGGTCGATCCCTTGCCCAGCGCCTTGGCCATCTCAATCGCGCCCATGATGTTGATGCCTGACGAGCCGCCAAGGCACATGCCTTCGTTCTTGGTCAGGTCGAATAGCACTTTCAGCGCGTCGGCATCGTCGATGCGCCAGGCGTCGTCCACCTTCACGCCTTCGAGGTTTGCGGTGATGCGTGACTGGCCGATGCCTTCGGTGATGGACGTGCCTTCAGCCTTGAGTTCGCCGGTGGTGTAGTACGAGAAGAGCGACGCTCCGCCCGGATCAGCAATGCCGATGCGCACTTTCTTCGAGCGCTCCTTTAGCGCCATCGAGACTCCGCCGAGCGTGCCGCCGGATCCCACCGAGCAGATGAAGCCATCGATCTTGCCGTCCGTCTGCTCCCAGATCTCGGGCCCGGTGGTG
Organism: uncultured Alphaproteobacteria bacterium; assembly: GCA_963718145.1. Classification (GTDB taxonomy): domain Bacteria; phylum Pseudomonadota; class Alphaproteobacteria; order Caulobacterales; family Hyphomonadaceae; genus UBA7672. The sequence goes on from CAVQYJ010000004.1 coordinate 212,339, forward strand.
TCGTAGTGCGCCTTCCGGTTGGCGACGTTGTCGAACTGATTGGCCCAGACTGCGCCATTGGGCTCAGTCTTCGCCATCTCGTCGGCGAGGCGCTGCGAATACTTCACATAGTGGTTGGGGTTGGCGTACGGCACGGCGTCCACCTCGACCAGCCTGGCTCCAAGGCTCCTCACAGCGTCCTTCTTTTCCTGGCTCTGGGTGCGCGGCATCACGATCACCGTGCGATAGCCCAGGGCATTGCCGACGACCGCCAGCCCGATCCCGGTATTGCCGGCCGTGCCCTCGACAATCACGCCGCCGGGCTTCAGCCGGCCGGAAGCTTCTGCGTCGCGGATCATCCCCAGCGCAGCCCGGTCCTTCACAGACTGGCCCGGATTCAGGAACTCGGCCTTGCCATAGATGTTGGCTCCGGTGATCTCCGAGGCTTTCCGCAGACGGATCAAGGGCGTGCTGCCGATAGCGTCGATGACGTTGGCGTATGTCCGCATGACGGTAAGGCCCTTCGCCCCAGAGGGCTTCTGGAATGCGCCTAATGACCTAGGGAGATTATCCTCTCCGATCAACCGCCAAGGGCCGGCTGGGCTATGATCCGGCAGGGAGAATTCTGCGTACTGTCTCTGGATAAAGCGGTTTTCGGGTCCCCATGACCACCTACGATAACACCTACGCCGCCTTCATGCTGGACTATGCCACCGGCGGGCTTTCCCCGGCCGAGCGTCTGGCGGCCGATATCCACCGTACGCTGTCACGCGAAGGGGCGCGCAACGCACGCCTGTTGGACGCAGTCGGCGGAACCCTGCTCGAGCGGGCGAAGCCGGTTTCGCCTGGCTATTTCGACACGGCGAAGCTCGACGGCCAGGAGGCGCTCGGACTGTCCCCGTCGCACCTCGATCCTTACATCAAGGGCGACCTGCTCGCCCTGAAATGGCGCAAGAGCATTTTCGGCGTCCAGACCCGTCCAACCGACATGCCCAACGCCAGCCTTCTGCGGCTCGATCCCGGCCAGCGCGCCCCGGCGCACGGTCATGGCCGGCGCGATGTCACAGTTGTGCTGCAAGGCGCTTTCGCCGATCAGTATGGCGTCTATGAACGTGGAGATCTCGCCTTCGCCGAACCGGGCATGAAGCACGAGCCGCGCGCCGTGGGAAATCAGACATGCGTCTGCCTGCTTGCCGCAGAGCCTGGCAGCGGCTTCCAGGATTTCCTCGGCTTCATCGGCCTCGGGAATTTCGGCAATCGAGTAGAGAAGGAAGCGGCATGATGCGTATGAGAGCGATCCTCGCAGCTGTCGCTCTTCTCGCATCGCCTGCCTACGCTCAGCCCGCCTGGCAACCTTCCGATGGCGACACGCTCGTCTTCGACGTCTTCCGCGACGGCTCGAAATTCGGGAAGCATATCGTCAGCTTCTCCAAGACAGGCGACGATCTCACGGTCGAAAGCGATATCGAGCTGCGCGTCGATCTCGGCCCGATCAATCTCTTCCACTATGTACACGACGTGACCGAGCGATACTCCTCCGGGCGTCTTCTGTCTGTCGCCGCGAAGACCAAGAAGGACGGCAAGTGGAAGACCCTTGCCGCCGACGCCGTTGAAGGCGGGCTGAAAGTCCTGGGTGCGGCTTTCAAGGGTCTGCGTACGGGGCTGGTGATTCCCTCGACGCACTGGAACGCCGACGAGATGAAGCAGGCCGCAATGTTCTCGACCGAAACCGGCGCCATGCTGCCGATGACCGTCACCGACCTGGGGCTGGAGACCGTGAAGGTCGGCGCCGGCGCGGTCGAGGCGCGCAAGTACAATGTGAAGTCTGAGATCGAAGCCAACTTCTGGTACGACGCTTCCGGCCGCTGGGTGAAATGCGCCTTCAACGCGCAGGGCTCGAAAGTCGAATACGTCTTGCGCGAGCTCCCCGGCTAACGCGGCTGTCGCGCCCGCCGGCTGCTGCGCCCATCAGCCCGCCGACAGCCGCAGTCCGACGATGCCCGCCAAGATCAGCGCCGCTGAGCCTACGCGCATCGGCGTCGCCGCCTCGCCCAGAACCATCACGCCGAGCACGAACGCCCCGATCGCGCCGATGCCGGTCCAGATCGTGTAGGCCGTGCCCAGCGGCAGCGATTTCATCGCCAGCGAGAGGACGACGAAGCTGGCGATCATGGCGATGATCGCGATCGTCGCCTCGACAGGCTTTGAAAATCCTGCTGATTGCTTGAGTGCGAGCGCCCAGATAACTTCCAGCACGCCTGCGACGCCGAGATAGACCCAGGCCATGCCGTCCTCCTTCAAGATCGAGCCGTCCCGGATGGCAAGCGCAAGAATGACTTGCGGATCGCCAATCCGTCATCGCGTGTTTGCGATTTGGGACTAGGCTCATGTTGCGTCAATCACCATCGCGATGCCGCAAGGATTGCGGAACTCAGTCCGGGGCGCATAGTCGATCCTTCGGACAGGAGAGCGACCATGCGATCCACGATTGCACCTGCATTTCTGACAGGCGCCTTGCTGGCGCTCGCCGCCTGTTCGACGCCGGTCCCGGTCGCGGCTGCTGCCCCTGCGTCTGCCGCGGTCGCAGCGGCTGCGCCTGCCTCCAGTTGTCCGACGAAAACCCAGACGCTCTATCAGGCGCCGCTGCCGACACCTGGCTTCGTGCCTGCGCCGCCACGTGGCGCCGCCGTCGTCCAGCCCAAGCGGCTGCTTGGAGTGGCGCCTGCCTATCCATCCGCCTCCTTCCGTTGCCGCGAGCGAGGCAAGGTCGTCATCACCTACTGCGTCTCCCCGGAAGGAAAGGTGGAGAATGTGCTGGTGATCTCGTCCAGCGGCTTTGCGCGACTCGACAATGCGGTGCTTGCCTGGGCGGATCGCGACCGCCACACGCCGGGCACTGTCAACGGCAAGCCCAGCCTCTTTTGCGGCCTGCATGCCGAGCATGAGTTCACCATCGACCGCGAAACAGACGGCGGCCCCGCGCGCTGACCCACTTCCCCGAACCCGGGCGTGGACATAGGATGGTCCGCGCCATGTGAGAGGGCCGGGGAAGCGTAGCGACCCGCAGGCTCCGTTTGCATGGCTTCGGGTTCGAATCCCGCTCGCTCTTGGTTGAAAATGGGGACCTTCGCTTTCCTGCCCTCGGGCAGCCGGACTTGCGCCCTGCGGATGAAGTATCCCCGCGCCCGTCCCGTGGAAGGCGAAGGTCTCTGCGGGCGCAAACAGGTGTTGGACGATGTGGGACTGGAGCGGCTACGAAACGGTTGTCCTGCTGATCGCCGTCGCCGTCACGATCCTTGCCGCATTCGCGGTCGGTCGTGTCCTGCGTGGCGTCCGTGCAAAGACCGTCACCGTCGACGAGGCGCAGGTCGGGCTTCGCATCCGCAAGGGCGTGGTCTCGGCGGTCCTTGGCCCTGGCCAGTACTCAACCTGGCTCACCACCGACCGGATCGAGCTTTACGACATCCGGGAGCAATCGCTGCAGGTCGCCGGGCAGGAAGTGCTCACGCGCGATCTCCTACCGGTGAAGTCGTCGATTTTGGTTCGCTACAAGATCGTGGATGCGAAGCTCTATCGCGCGGGCTCATCCCAGTCGATCACCCGCCTGTACGAAGATGTGCAGCTTGAACTGCGCAGGCGCGTCGCAGCCGTGACACTCGATGAATTGATGGCCGACCGCGAGAAGCTGGTCGTCGGCTTCGCAGCCGGTATCGCGGCCGGTGCTCGAGCCATGGGCATCGACCTCTTGGGCGCCGAACTGCGCGACCTCGCCATCGCAGGTCCCGCGCGCCAGGCCTTTGCCGATATATGGAAGGCGCAAAAGGACGGACAGGCCGCCCTTGAACGTGCCCGCGGCGAACAGGCTTCGCTTCGCTCGCTTTCCAACGCCGCACGGATGCTCAAGGGAAATCCGGAGCTGATGAACCTTCGCCTCCTGCAGGCGCTTGCAGGCGGCCCGGGCAAAGCCCCGCCCACGGTTGTGCTCGGCGGCAGCGGCCTCTTGCCTGTGTCCAGCGGCCCTGCCGATCCCGAGTCTCGCGAGGAGTAGGCGCCGGCCTGGCGCTTGTGTTCCCGGCCCACGGGCCTATGCCATCGCCATGGCCGAATGGAGTGATCGCGGGATTTCCCTCGGGCTGAGGCGCTTCGGCGAGACCGGGGCGATCCTCGAAGTGTTCGCGCGCGAGCAGGGCAGGCGGCGCGGCCTCGTCTATGGCGGCGCCTCGCGAACCAAGCGCGCGCCGATGCAGGCCGGCAACACGCTCGCCGTCACGTGGAAGGCGCGCACGGACGACAATCTCGGCTTCTTCTCGCTGGCTGAAACCGAGCAGGAGCGCGCAGCCGTCTACATGGCCGACGCCAACGCGCTCGCGGCCCTGTCCGCTCTCGCCGAACTTCTCGCGGCGGCGCTGCCGGAGGGTGAAGCGAAACCCGCACTCTACGACGCCGCCGAGACTCTGCTCGACAACCTCAACAACGAAGACATCTGGCCAGCCCTGTTCGTACGTTGGGAGCTCGGCCTGCTCACCATGCTCGGCTACGGCATCGACCTCACCAATTGCGTCATCTCCGGCGCCAATGACGGTCTGACCCATGTGAGCCCCAAATCCGGCCGCGCCGTTCGCGGGTCGGAGGCCGGCGACTACCTGTCACGCCTGTTGCCGCTGCCGGGATTCCTGACCGATCCGCGCGCTCCGGCCACCCCGCAAGATATCCACAATGGCTTCCGCCTGACCGGACACTTCCTGTCCGAGAGACTGTTCGCCGATCTCAACAAGCCCGTGCCCGAAGCGCGCTTCCTGATGATTGACCGGCTGGAGCGCTCAGGGCGACTCTCCCCCACCTGATTCGCCCATTCCTGAACTGGGACTTGCCAGATGGCCAAGAACACGACGCTCGATCCGCCCGACAATGGCGGGGAGATCATCGAAGAGGGAATGAGCGAGGCGCTGTCGCGGCGCTATCTCGCCTATGCCATGTCGACCATCACGGCGCGTGCGCTGCCCGATGTGCGCGATGGCCTGAAGCCCGTGCACCGCCGCGTGCTCTATTCGATGGCCCAGCTCGGCCTTTCGCCCACCGGATCGTTCCGAAAGTCCGCCACCGTGGTGGGCGAAGTCATCGGCAAGTATCACCCGCACGGCGACCAATCGATCTACGACGCCATGGTTCGCCTGGCGCAGGACTTTGCGGCCCGCGTGCCGATGGTCGATGGCCAGGGCAATTTCGGCAACATCGACGGCGATGCGGCCGCCGCCTTCCGTTATACCGAGGCGCGCCTCACGCCCGCCGCCATGCTGATGCTGGAAGGCCTCGACGAGGACGCCGTCGATTTCCGCGAGACCTACGACACCCAGAATCGCGAGCCTGTGGTGCTCGCCGCCGGCTTCCCGAACCTGCTCGCCAACGGCTCGTCGGGCATCGCCGTCGGCATGGCGACGTCGATCCCGCCGCACAATCCGGTCGAGTGCATCGACGCAGCCATCCACCTGCTCGATCACCCGAAGGCCAGCGTCGACGAGCTGATGAAGATCATCCCCGGTCCGGATTTTCCGACCGGCGGCGTTGTTGTCGAAACGAAGGAAGGCCTGCGCGAAGTCTACGCGACAGGCCGAGGAGGCGTGCGGCTGCAGGCGCGCTGGCGCAAGGAAGATCTCGGCCGCGGCATGTGGCGCGTCATCATCACCGAAATTCCCTACCAGGTGCAGAAGTCCAAGCTGATGGAGCGCCTGGCCGAGCTGATCGAAACCAAGAAGGCGCCGCTGCTCGAAGACGCGATGGACGAGTCGACGGAAGATGTTCGCATCGTCCTCACGCCAAAGTCGCGCACGGTCGATGCCGAAGTCTTCATGGCCAGCCTGTTCCGGCAGTGCGAGCTTGAGACGCGCTTCCCGGTCAACATGAACGTGCTGGATCACGGCGTGCCCAAGGTCATGGGCCTCAAGGAGATCCTGACCTGCTATCTCGATCACCGCCGCGAGGTGATCGTCCGCCGCAACAAGCACCGCCTGGGCAAGATCGACCATCGCCTGGAAGTGCTGGACGGCCTGCTCAAGGCCTATCTCAACATCGACGAGGTCATCCGCATCATCCGCTACGAGGATGATCCGAAGGCCGTGATGATGAAGCGCTTCCGCCTGTCGGATATCCAGGTGGAAGCCATCCTCAACATGCGCCTGCGGGCGTTGCGCAAGCTCGAAGAGATTGAGATCCGGCGCGAGCACAAGGAACTGTCCGAAGAGAAGCGCGAGATCGAACAACTGCTCGGCTCGACCGGCCGCCAGTGGACCGAAGTGAAGCGCCAGCTCAAGGCCGCTCGCGACATTTTCGACCCGTCGAAGAAGCTCGGCAAGCGCCGCTCCAACTTCGAGGTCGCGAAGGAGATCGACACCGAAGCGGCCATGGAAGCCATGATCGTGAAGGAGCCGGTGACGGTCGTGCTCTCGACCATGGGCTGGATTCGCGGCCTCAAGGGCCACAACCAGAAACTCGACCAGGTGAAATTCAAGGAAGGCGACGAGCTGGCGATGACGCTCGAATGCCAGACCACCGACAAGGTCGTACTCATGGCGTCGGGCGGCCGCGCCTTCACGCTGGGCGCCGACAGGCTGCCAGGGGGCAGGGGTCATGGCGAGCCGATCCGCCTCAACCTCGAAGTGCCGGAAGCCGAAGCCATCGTCGCCATGTTCGTGCCCGAAGACAAAGCCCGCCGCATCGTGGCGTCGTCGAAGGGCTATGGGTTCATCGTGCCCGATGCCGAACTCGTCTCGTCCACCCGCAAGGGCAAGATCATCCTCAATGCTGGCGATGAGGAGCTGGTCGTCTGCGCCAGGGTCGCGGGCGACATGACCGCCTCGATCGGCGACAACCGCAAGATGGTCATCTTCAAGACCGACGAGCTGCCGGAAATGGCCCGCGGCAAGGGCGTCAAGATCCAGTCCTTCAAGGACGGCGGTCTCGTCGATCTCAAGACCTTCAACAAGTCCGAAGGCTTGTCCTGGACCGACTCGGGCGGCCGCCAGCAATCGTCCGACGACTGGAAGGACTGGATCGGCAAACGCTCCCAGTCCGGCAGGCTCGCTCCGCGAGGGTTCAACAAGAACGGGAAGTTCACCGGCTGACGCTAGGGCGCCATTGCTGTCTGATCCTCGACAGACCTAACCTCTGAAGCGGGGACACGAGGAGGCGGGCATCGCCGCTACAAAGCCATCGATTTGGACGAAGCTAAGCTACGGCGTCGGTTCGGCGGCGTTCGGCATCAAGGATCAGGGCTTCAACTACTTCCTCCTCATCTTCTACAGCCAGGTCATGGGCGTCCCTGCGCCGATGGTCGGCCTCGCGCTCACCATCGCGCTGGTGCTCGATGCGATCTCCGACCCGATCGTCGGCTACTGGTCGGACAATTTCCGGTCGAAGTGGGGCAGGCGCCATCCGTTCATGTACGCCTCCGCCCTCCCCGTCGCCGTCAGCTATCTCCTGCTGTGGCGTCCGCCTGCGGGATTGAGCAACGACGCGCTGTTCTGGTACGTGCTTGTCCTCGCCGTCCTCACTCGAACCTTCCTCACCTTCTTCGAGACGCCAAGCGCAGCGCTCGGTCCGGAACTCACGCGTGACTATGACGAGCGCAGCAGCCTGATGTCGTGGCGCAGCTTTTTCGGCTGGACGGGCGGCAACGCTATGACCGTGCTGATGTTCTTCATCCTGTTCCCGGCCTTCGTCACCGCGACTATCCCCAACGGCCAGTTCAACCGCGAAGCCTATGGCGCCTATGGCTGGATCGCCGCCGGCGCCATTTTCGCCGCGATCCTGATCTCCTCGATCGGCACCCACGGCCAGACGCCGAAGCTTCGGGCGCCCCCCGCGCGCAAGCTGACCCTTGGCCTTGTCTTCCGCGAAATGTTCGAAACCCTGGCCAACCGGTCCTTCCTCTCCATCTTTCTCACCGCCATGTTCGCCTTCGCCGCAGCCGGCCTCGGCAGCGCGCTGTCTGTCTACTTCACCACCTATTTCTGGGGTTTCAGGTCCGAGCAGATCGGCCTCATCACGCTGGCGATCTTCATCTCGGCGACGGTCGGCGCGATGATCGCTCCCGTCCTCACGCGGCGCTTGGGCAAGAAACGGGCTGCCATCGCCTTGGGGCTCGTCGGTCTGGTGATCTCTCCCGTTGCGATCATCCTCCGCCTCCTTGGCGTGCTCCAGCCGGGAACCGATGCGGCATTCTGGTTCGTCTTCCTGCAGGGACAGGCCGATGTCGTCATCGTCGTCGCCTTCCAGGTGCTGGTCGCCTCGATGATTTCAGACCTCGTCGAACAGGCGGAGGTGAAGACTGGCCGCCGCTCGGAAGGCGTCTTCTTCGCCGCCAACACCTTCATCCAGAAGATGACCTCGGGCCTCGGCGTCATGATCGCGACGCTGGTGCTCGCGCTTGCGAGCTTCCCCGCCGGCGCCACGCCCGAGCAGGTGCCGGATGCAACGCTTCAGGCGCTCGGATGGTGGTACATTCCGGTGATGGCGCTGTTGCGGATCGCCATGATCGGCGTGATCTCCCTCTATTCCCTCGACCGCTCGTCGCACGAGGACAACCTGCGCAAACTTGGCGCTACATCACCTTGACGGTCACCCGCGAGGCGAGCAGCTTTTCCGAACTGGAGGCTCCCATGATCTCCGACACGGCAAGACAGAGATTTGAAGCGCTGGCAGCATCGGGCGATGGCGATCCAGCTATCTTCGCCCGCGCCGCCAAGCAGGGCGACATGCAGGCCGCCGCCGATCTCGGCGCGCTCTTCGCCCGAGCCGGATTTGTCGAGCCTGCCCTGATCATCGACACCTACGACGCCGCCGCACGCGGCTGGTTCGGCGAGGCGTCTCCGTCCACGACCCTCCGCGGCGGACGCGGCGAGGCCTCTCCCGATCTCTGGGCGCCGTTCTGGGCCTTCCTCGACGATGAGTCGAAAATGGACGCAGGCGCGTTCACCATGCGCACGGCTGGGCTCGGAGCGTTCGTCGACGCCGGCTTCGCCGAACGGGCAGGCGACGCCAGCCTCGCCTTTCCCGGCGTGCGCGATGCGGTCGCGCAGGGCTGGCCCGCAAAGTTCCAGCTCTCCGATCTCGCCGCCTGTCCAGGCAGCTCCCTCGGCGGCGAATTCCACCGCCTGATCGTCGACAACAAGTTCGACCTCGAAGTGCTCGATCGCGATGCGCTGGGCCTCGTCGAAACTCCGTCCGCCGCTCGACTATCTCAATGCCCGGGCGCTGCAGTGCCACGATCTCTGGCACATTGTCGGCGGCTACCACACCACCGCGCTGCACGAGGTCGCGATCTCGGCCTTCCAGCTCTCGCAGTTCGGCCACAACTATTCGGCGCAGTTCCTCGCCGTGGTCACGACCAAGGCGGCGCTGAAGCGTCCCGAAGGCGTCGGCCTGCTCCTGGAGATCATCCTCACCGGCTGGCGCCATGGCCGCGAAACGCCGTCGCTGCTGGGCGTCGACTGGCCCGATGTCTGGGCCTCGCCCCTCGACACCGTGCGTCAGCGCCTCGGCGTCTCCGCCTACCGCTCGCCCGTCCCGCCCGACCTGATCGAACAGCTGCAGCGCGCCGGCATGACCTGACGCTTCACGGGTCCAGCCGCATGAACACCCGTGTCGAAAGATCCAGCACCTCGGCCTGCTGCTGTTCGATCCCGACCATCCACGGCAGGTAGTCGCCGCGCAGCAAATCGCGGAACCCCATGCGCCGGTAGAAGGGCGCATTCCACGGCGGATCGCGGAACGTCGACAAATAGACCGCCAGCGCCCGCTTCGCTCGGGCCGCCTCCACGAACCCGCTCACCAGCGCCGCACCGATCCCTTGCCGCTGAAACGCCGGATCGACGTCGAGTTCATGCAGATACGCTTCGGCGCCGTACATCTCGCCCATCGCAAAGCCTGCGACCCGCCCGTCCACATCGGCGACCAGCGACAGCGCCGCCTCGATCGCCGCAACATGGTCGCTGGTCGTCACGACCATGACATCGTCCACGTCGATCAGGCCCGTCCCGCGGAACAGCTCGGCCGCCGCCATCTCGATATCCAGCATCCGCGGAATGTCGCCCGTCGAGGCTGGCCGCAGCCTCACGACGCCCCCGGCGCCCCCGGCGCCATGGATCCCTGCAGCGCTGCAAAGAACCGCATCGCCAGTGGCCCGTCGCGCAGCGCGGTATCGGGATCGACCATGTGCACCAGCCGGTAGCGCAGGATGCGGAACTCCAGATCCTCGTCCGCCAGCCGCCGCAACGTCGCCGCCATCGCCCGGCTCATGGCGAAGTTCGCCGGCCGTTCGCCCTCGGTCTCCGGATAGACATAGTCGGAGTTGATCGCGAGGCTCCAGGCGCGTTTCGAAAACGTCTCCGCCGCCGGCAGGAATTCCGCCGCAATGCCATCCAGGCCCGTGGCCGCCTCCTTCCGCTTCGCCAGCATGCCCGCCAGCGCGTCCGCCTCGCACGCCGCCACCGTCATGCCCTGGCCATAGGTAGGATTGACGCTCGACAGCGCATCGCCCACCGGCAACAGCCGGTCCGGCCATGTCGTCGCTTCCCAGATCTTGCGCCGCGTCGCCGTGCCCTTGCGAAACGTCTTCAAGTCGCCGATCAGTTCAGCATCTTTGATCCGCTCATAGATCGCCGGATCGGGCAGCGCCTTCGCATAGGCGCGGAACCCGTCGAGATCGCGCGGAGGAACATCCGCACCGCGTCCGCCCAGCGACAGGATCCACTCGCCATTCTCGATCGGCAAGATGAAGCCGAACTGCCGCGCCGGCGGCGCCGGCAGTGCAAAGAACCCCAGCGCCTCGTCGCGATACTTCTGCGGCCGCCTGAACCGCCCCGTCGTGTAGCCGACATTGATCCTGATATCCTCGGTCTCGAACGCCGCGTGTCCGTCCTCGGCGAGCTGGCGCATCAGCGGCGCGGTCATGCCGGATGCATCCACCACCACGTCCGCAGCGATCATGGCGCCGTCCTCCAGCTCCACGCCCGTGCATCTGCCGCCTTCCACCGTGAACCGCTTCACCGGAACCCCGCCGGTGATCGTCACGCCGGGCAGGCCGCTCACGCGGTCGCGCACCACCTTCTCATAGGCCGGCCGCGACAGGCTGGTGACCGAGAAGCCCGCGTCGCACTCGTCCATCAAGCCGCCGAAATCATGGACCTTCACGTCCCGCCCGACGCGCATGCCGACGGCCCCCGCCCGGTAGAATGCCGCCGTCACGCCAGGCAGCAGCCGCTCCAGGCTCTCTTCGCCTGCTTTCAGCAGCTGGTGCGCATGCGCGCCCTGGCCCACGCCCATGCGGACCTTCGCGTCATCGGGAAGCGCGTCGCGGTCCAGGATCGTGACCGAGGAAAACGCCTTTGCCAGCGCCGCGGCCGCCGCAAGCCCGGCCATGCCCGCGCCGGCCACGATGGCGTGTTTGCCCAGCTCACCCATGACGCACCCTGCTTCAGCCTGACCGAAGGACACCCTAGATCGCATCCTGCAGCCGTAAAAGACCGCCATGCCCGGGCCGCCGCTACGCCTCTGGATTCATTTGCCCCTCTGCGCTATGCCGGAATCGCTGGACGAACGCTGGACGTCGAACTCACGCTAGGGGAACAGGGCCATGGAAATGATGCCGATCTACATCGCGCTGGGCGTGGTTGCGCTGCTCATTCTCTTTCTCATCGTTCTTTACAACGGCCTTGTCGCCAAGCGGCAGCAGGTGAACGAGTCCTTCTCCGGCATCGACGTCCAACTGAAGCTGCGCCGCGAGCTGATCCCCAACCTCGTCGAGACCGTGAAGGCCTATGCGGCCCACGAGAAATCGACGCTGGATGCCGTAATCGCAGCCCGCAACGCCGCGGCTAACGCCCAGGGCCCTGCCGCGATCGGCGCCGCCGAGGGCGCACTTTCCGGAGCGCTCGGCAAGATCTTCGCGCTCGCCGAAGCCTATCCCGATCTCAAGGCCAACCAGAATTTCCTGCGGCTGCAGACCGAGCTGTCCGCGATCGAGGACAAGGTGGCTGCGTCGCGCCGCTTCTACAATTCGTCGGTCGGCGACTACAACACGGCGGTCGAACAGTTCCCGGCCTCCGTCATTGCCGGCTCCACCGGGTTCTCGAAGCGCGAGTTCTTCGATGTCGGCGAGGCCGAGCGCGCGAAGCTCAACACGGTGCCGGAAGTCAAATTCTAGATGGCGGTCACCGTCCGAGCTTTTCAGCCCGGGGACCAGGCTGTCTTCCGCGACATCAACCTCGAATGGATCGAGCGCTTCTTCGCCGTCGAGCAGAAGGATCGCGATGTCCTCGGCGACCCGCAGAAATACATCCTCGACCCTGGCGGCGCGATCCTGCTGGCATGCGACGGCGATGAGGTTCTCGGTGTCGTCGCCCTGATGGTGATGGACGGCGGCTCGGTGGAGCTTGCCAAGATGGGCGTGCGGCCGTCGGCGCAGGGCAGGGGCGCGGGCCGCATGCTTGTCGCCGCCGCCATCGTGCACGCCCGCGCTATGGGCAAGTCCCGTGTCTACATCGAAACGAATTCGAAACTGGGCCCCGCACTCAAGCTCTATCGCGAGGCTGGGTTCCAGCCGTTGAAGCAGCCCCAGCCCTCGCCCTATGCGCGGGCCGACGTACAGCTCGAGCTTGTCCTCTAGCCGGCGCCGCCAGACGCCTGTCCCACAGCGGAACTCGCCATCCGTGCAGGCGTTTGGCCCCTGACCCCCCTCGCCGAGGGTCTCCTGGACCACACTCAAGCTAGTAGCCTCAAGATACGCCGAGGCTATGATCGAGGCGCCGCTGCTAACCCCGGTGGCGCCTCGAGACATTGAGGGCGCCGGATCGAGCGACGAAAGCCCGGAGCAGAGGCGGAGGGCTGGAAGCCATGAACTTCATCGACGTCCTGGTCCTCTGTCCCGACCGGTCATCGGCCGAAGGGATCGCCCGCATGGCGATCGACGAGCGCCTCGCCGCCTGCGCCAATGTCGGCCAGGGCGTCACCAGCATCTACCGGTGGAAAGGCGCCGTGGAGCAGGCCGACGAAATTCCGCTCACGCTCAAGACTCGAGCAAGCCTGTTCGAGCGCCTCAGCACACGCGTGAAAGCGCTCCACCCTTACGACACGCCCTGCGTGGTCGCGATGGACCTGGCTGCCGTCGATCCCGCCTACGCCGCCTGGCTGGAAGCCGAGACAGCCTCATCCTGACGCCAAGGTTCGGCTTCCGATTCAGCTTTGTTCTGCGTGCGATTCTGCCATGTCCCGCACATCTGTGGATAAGCCCGACTTGTGGGAACACGGGTCTCGCACGGCGACGCGTAGCCCCTCCTTGCGCCACGCCCACAACCGAGGCGTAAGGCGCGCCGCGACCGCACCCGCGATCCGGCGCCTGCCTCAACCCAAACCACGCCCGCCGCCGTCATCCCGGTCCAAGCTCAAGAGTGAACGCCCGAAAGGTCCATGCACGGCGCCACGCCATCGAAAATCGTAGGGACAGGTCACCACTAGCCAAACCTGGCGATGAACGGCCTTCGAACGATTCAGCGCCGTAGAAGACTTGAAAGCCCGCACTCCAGCGCGCGGCATCGCGAACTCGTGTGTGACCGGAAAAAGCTAGATCTCGTCTTCCCGCAGCGGGCGCCACGTCTCGCCGTCGAAGACTTCGAGGGGCATGAAGTCGGACTTGTAGCCCATCTTCAGGGAGCCCTTCACCCAGTAACCGAGATAGACGTAGGGCAGGCCGAGCTCCGAGGCCAAACGGATATGGTCCAGCACCATGAAGGCGCCCGCGCTGCGGTCCGAGAGTTCGGGCTTGAAGAAGGAATACACCATCGACAGGCCGTCGCGCAGCACATCGGTCAGCGCCGCCGCCTGCAGCGTGCCGTCGTCTTCGGGTCCAGGCATCACGCGGTTGCGGTATTCGAACACGACGGTGCGAACCGGGCTCGCATCGACCATCCCGGCATAGTCGCGGATTTCCATCTCTGTCATCCCGCCGCCCGGATGGCGCTCGTTGAGATAGCGCTTGAGCAACCGGAACTGCTCGCGCGTGCCGCGGGCGTTGCACGGCTCGCGCTCCAGCATCGCATTCTTGGCCAGCACCCGCTTCCACCGCCGCGTCATCTGGAACGCTGCAACATCGATCCGCACCGATCGGCAGGCGCCGCACGCCTTGCAGGCAGGGCGATACGCGATCGTCTGCGATCTCCGGAAGCCGGACCGTGTGAGGCTGTCATTGAGGTTGACTGCGCCGTCCACGGCGAGATTGGCGAACACCTTTCGCTCCATCTTGCCCGGAAGGTAGGGGCAGGGCTGGGGCGAAGTGAGATAGAACTTCATCTTCCGGACGAAATCCGGCGGGATGATTTCCTTGGTGTCGGCCTCTTTCATTGTGATTCGACTGTAAACGGCGGAAGGGCCGTTACGCCATAGCAAAAAAGCTGCACTTTCGCTGGGTCGCGGCTGGAGCCGCCGGATCTCAAAGCCCGTGATCCGCCGGCAGCACCGGCGCCTCGCGCAGCAGCACAATGCTGATCCTGCGGTTCGCCGGCTGGTCCGGATCGTCTGGATAGAGCGGCTCTTCCGAGGCCTTTCCGGTCACCTGGTAGATCCTGTCATTGTCCACACCATCGGCCGACAGCAGCCTCCGGGCCGCATTCGCCCGGTCCGAGGACAGGTCCCAGTTGGTATAGCCAGAGCGTGGCGGCGCCGAAGTATCGGTGTGCCCGGAGATGCTGATGCGGTTCGGCAGTTCCTGGATGACTTTTGCGACAGTTTCGAGCAGGCGCTGGGTCCGCGGCAGCGGTTCGGCCGAAGAACCGGAGAACATCGCGCGGCCTTCCTGGTCGACGAGCTGGATCCGCAGGCCTTCCGGCGTCTGGTCGATCATCACATGCTTGGACAATTCGGCCACATCCGGCATGTCCTGCAGCGCCTGGCGCAGGCTTTCCTCTGCGCTCCGGAACTCGGAGCCTTCGCTGCGACGGGCCATCGCCCGGGCCATCGCTTCGTCGGTTGCAGAACCGGCGTCGCCCGTGCCATCGGCATCGGCGCCGCCGCGAGCCGCGCTCCGACTGGCCTGCTGGCTTTCCGTGATGGGCCGGTTGGAACCCGACGCGCGCGCCCCATCTTCCTGGAACGCCGTGCCGCCGAGCAGGCCATCCGACCCCTGCGTCGAACGGGAGACGCTCGCAGGCGCAAAATAATCGGCGATGCCGCGCTTCTGTTCCGGGGAGGTGGTGTTGATCAGCCACATCAGCAGGAAGAACGCCATCATTGCGGTCACGAAGTCGGCGTAGGCCACTTTCCAGGCGCCGCCATGATGGCCGCCGCCAATGACCTTCTTCACCTTCTTGATAACTGGGGCTTTGTTGCCCGGGCTGGCGCTCATGTCCTGGTCAGTTCAATTGAAGGAATTTCACGTATAACTGGTGTTTCTAGTCAGGTTTCGGTTAAGGCCGGGTGCATGGGCCAAGGCTCGGACAGTCAGACATTCGATCCAAAGGCCTATCGCAGCGCGCTGGGCGGCTTCGGCACGGGTGTGGCCCTGGTGGCGGCGCACGACGCCCGCGGCCAAGCGCACGGCATGATCATCAATTCCTTGACGTCCGTGTCGCTGCACCCGCCGATCATGCTGTGGTGCCTTGCGAACGCTTCCAACGCCTTCCACGTCTTCACCAACGCCGCCTGCTTTTCCCTGAACATCCTGCGTTCGGGCGATGAAGGGGTGGCGCAGCAATTCTCGCGCAAGGGTGACCGGATTATCCCGCCCGACCAGACCTGCGCCATGGAAACCGGCGCGCCGTGCCTGACAGCCGCCGTCGCCAGCCTCGACTGCCGCATGCGCCTGCGCCAGTCGATGGGCGACCATGAGGTAATCTATGGCGACGTCGTCACCTATCGAGCCGATCCCGGCGTTGATGCGCTGGGCTTCTTCCGCGGCAAGTTCGTCACGCTGAAGTCAGGCGACCCCGGCGCTTCCTGAAAATCTCCGGACCGCTCTTGACCTGCGAAGGTGAGCCCTTTATTCAACTATTAGGTTGAACACTATGTGGTTGAATACGAATGGCGACAGACCGTCTTTCCGGAACGCTTTCTGCGCTCGCCGACCCGACGCGGCGCGGCATCCTCGCCCGGCTCGCCACGGGCGACGCCACCGTCGGCGAACTCGCGGAGCCCTACGACATGAGTCTCGCCGCGGTGTCCAAGCATCTCAAGGTTCTCGAAGGCGCCGGCCTGATCTCGCGGGGCAGGGAGGCACAATACCGCCCCTGCCACCTCGAAGCCGCGCCGTTGCAGGCCGTCGAGGAATGGCTGGAAGACTATCGCCGCTTCTGGGACCGCAGCCTCGACGCGCTCAGCGATTATCTCAAGACCATGCCTGCCCGGAAACTCAGGCGCCGGCCCAGCCGCAAATCCCGATCCTGACCTGAAAGGCGAGCCCCATGACGGCCACAGCATCCCGCATGACCATCGAGGACCCGAAGTCCGGCGAGGCCACCATCATCATGTCACGCATGTTCGATGCTCCGATTGAAAAGGTCTGGGAGTGCTTCACCCGGCCCGAGCATGTGAAGGTCTGGTTCGGCGGCGCAGGATTTTCAAATCCCGTCTGCGAAATGGACGTCCGCACCGGGGGAACATGGAAGCATGTGATGCGCACCCCCAACGGGCAGGAATACACGATCAACTCCGTCTATGTCGAAGTGAGGAAACCCACACGCCTCGTCTGGCAGGATGAGGACTATGGCAGGCGCACCAGCGGCCCGCCCGCGCGCATCTCCGAGGTCACGCTTGAAGACCACGGTGCGCAGACGAAATGGCGCATGGTCGCCCGTTTTGCCTCTATCTCCGACCGCGACCTGACCCACTCCATGGGCTTCACCGAAACGCTCACTCAGGGCTCGGAGAAGTTCAATGCGTTGGTGAAGACGCTGTAGCGACTGGCCCTGGCCGCGGGATGACAAGCGCGGCCTGCGTCTCTATGTGTCCTGTCATTGGCTTGCGGGACACGGGCAATGGCGACTTGTGCATATCTGGGTCTGGGCGTGATGGGCGGGCCGATGGCCCGGCATCTCTCGCAGAAGGGCCATGACGTCACGGTGTGGAACCGCTCGCCGGAGCGCGTCGCCGCCTGGACCGCAAAAGGCGGCAAGGGCAAAGCTGCCGCCAGCGCGCGCGAAGCCGTGCGCGAAGCGGATTTCGTCTTTCTGTGCCTGGGCGATGATCCTGACGTGAAGGCCGTGTTTGACGACGTGGAATCGGATGTCAGGCGCGGCGCGATCGTCATCGATCACACCACGGCCTCGGCCGATCTCGCGCGTGATCTGGCGAGGCGGCACAGGTCTCATGGCGGTCAGTTTCTCGACGCTCCGGTCTCAGGCGGGCAAGCTGGCGCCGAGAACGGACAGTTGACGGTGATGGTCGGCGGCGATGCCGAAGCTTTCGCCAAAGCCGAACCGGTGATGCGCGCCTACTCGAAGCAGATCACCTTGATCGGCGAGAGCGGGGCAGGGCAGTTGGCGAAATCGGTCAACCAGATCTGCATCGCCGGCATCGTTCAGGGGCTGGCCGAGGGTTTACACTTCGCACGCGCCAACGGGCTGGATGAGGCGAAGGTGATCGAGGCCATCTCCAAGGGCGCCGCCCAGAGCTGGCAGATGGAGAATCGCTGGAAGACGATGGTCGATGGCAAGTTCGACTTCGGCTTCGCCGTCGACTGGATGCGCAAGGACCTGCGCATCGCCCTCGACGCCGCCCGCAACGCCGGCGCTTCGACGCCTCTGACCGCCCTTGTCGACCAGTTCTACGCCGATGTGCAGGCCGAAGGCCACGGCCGCTGGGACACGTCGAGCCTCATTTCCCGGCTCAACCGGAAGAGCTGAGCGTGGCTGTCTTCCTTCATCAGTTCGAACACGAACTCGAAGAGAAGTTCGTCACCGCCGGCGGTCCCGGCGGGCAGAACGTCAACAAGGTGGCGAGCGCCGTGCAGTTGCGCTTCAACATCAAGACCTCGCACGCCTTCGACGACGAACAGAAATGGATGATCCGGCGCGCCCTCGCCAACCGCATCAACGATGAAGGCGAGCTGGTTCTGTTCGTCCAGACCCATCGCAGCCAGGTGCGCAACCGCGAGGAAGCCCGCGAGCGGCTGGTCGAACTGCTCGAAAAGGCGCTGGTGAAACCAAAGAAGCGATTGAAGACAAAACCCAGTCGTGGCCAGAAAGAAAAGCGCCTGGAAGGCAAGTCAAAGCGCTCCGAAGTGAAGCGCAATCGCGGGCGTATCAGCGACGATTAACTACGGATCCCGTGAATCCATGCGCGGCGAGACGCGTGAAACGCCCTTCATGGTTATGTGAATCCGTCGCAAGGAATTGCGGCAGTCCTCGATGTTCAACCTTAAAATCTCCCGCGCACGCTGGGCTAGAAGCTTTGTGTTTCGGGAGAATTCATGCGCGCTGTGATCGCAAAAGAAGCGCCGGCCAGATCCCGCAGCCTTGATGCCCAGGTCGTTCGTGATCTCCTGATCTTCGCGGGGTTCAACGCCGCCGGATACATCCTCGCCGTGCAGCTCGACGTGTTCGCGCGCCTGCAGGGTCTGGCCAGCGCCTATCAGGGCCCGCGGGTCACCGAGTTCTTCGGCGCCTGCTTCATGGCGGCGATCGGCCTGGCTCTTTATTGCCTCACACGCTTCGGGTCCAGGCTCAAGCAGCTCGGCGGGCGAGTGAAGGCGGAAGAACTGGCGCAGCGCGCAGCAATGCACGACCAGCTCACCGGCCTGCCGAACCGCCGCCATCTCAAGGCGATCCTCAACTGGCATCTGAGCCAGACCGGCGACGCTCGCAAGCTCGCCGTGATCGCGATCAATCTCGACGGCTTCCGCGATGTGAACGACCTGCACGGCCGCCAGGTGGGCGACGAACTGCTCACGCGCATCGGCGAGCTGCTCAACATGCGCGCCGGGGTCAATGGATTCGCGGCGCGGCTGGGCGAGGACAATTTCGCGGTCGTGCTGTTGCGCCGCTCGGAAGAGCAATTGATGGACTGGATGTCCGCCGTCCTCACCATGATCGAAACTCCGGTCAAGCTGACCACAAAGGAAGTCGATATCGGCGCCACTATCGGCGTCGCGCTTGCGCCCACCGACGGCCAGGACGCCGAAACCCTGCTGCACCGCGCCGACGTGGCGCTACGCCGGGCGAAGGAAAAGACGCGTGGCTGGTTTGCCTTCTTCAAGGCCGGCATGGACGAGCGCGTGCACGAGCGCGCGGCGTTCGAGCACGACCTCTGGGTCGCCGTGCGCGATGACTTGCTGGAGCCGTGGTTCCAGCCAATCGCCAGTCTCAGCGACAGTCAGGTGCGCGGCTACGAGATCCTTGCGCGCTGGACGCACGAGACGCGCGGCCAGGTTCCGCCCGACCAGTTCATCCCGGCTGCCGAAGGCGCGGCTCTGATCGGCGACCTCACGCTCAACATCATGCGCAAGGCCTGCCGAGAGTCGGTGGGCTGGCCAAACCAGCCGTCGCTGTCAATCAACCTGTCACCCGCGCTGCTGCAGGACCGCGACATCGACCGCAAGATCCTGAAAGTGCTGGTCGAGACCGGCTTCCAGCCGGGACGCCTTGAGATCGAGCTCACCGAGTCGGCGCTGGTGTCCGACTTCGAGGCGGCGCGCGCGATCTTCACCAGCCTGAAGGAACAGGGCGTCCGCATCGCGCTCGACAATTTCGGCGAAGGCCATGCCAGCCTCCGGCAGTTGAGGGAGCTCCCCTTCGACAGGGTAAAGGTCGACCGATCGCTGGTGCATTCAATGCTGGACGATCGCGACGCCGGCGTGATGGTGCGCACAGTCGTTGGCCTCGCCCAGAATCTGGATCTCAGCGTCATCGCCGAAGGCGTCTCGACCCTGGAGCAGGCCAGGGCGCTGGGCGCGCTGGGATGCGACCTTGCCCAGGGCGAGCTATTTGGTCTTGCCGCACCGCCTGCGGTCTACAACAAGCCGGAGCCGCAGAAACGCCTTGCGGCGCCCAAGCCCCCGGCTCAAGTCGTCATGCCGGCTGCGGCAGCTGCAGAATCCAGAGTGCTCGAACCTGCCGCGTGAGACCTACATCCTGAGGCCGATTTCCTTGAGCCGGGTCTCTAGGAAGTCCTGCGCGTTCAGCGGTTCGGGGTAACGGTTGGGCCTGTCTGCCGAAATGCAGCCGGGCAAGGTCTTGATTTCATAGTCCGGGTTGAAGTGCAGGAAGAACGGCGTCGAATAGCGTGGGAAGCGCGAACGCTCCGGTTTGGGGTTGACCACCCGGTGCGTCGTCGATGGCAGGACGTGGTTGGTCAGCCGCTGCAGCATGTCGCCGACATTGACCACCAGCGATCCGGCCGGCGGGTTGACCGCGATCCATTGGCCGTTGCGGTGGAGCACCTCCAGCCCGCCTTCCTCAGCGCCTAACAGCAGGGTGATGACGTTGATGTCTTCGTGTGCGCCGGCGCGGACAGAGCCTTCCGGCGGCGGCTCGGTTTGCGGGGGATAGTGCAGCAGGCGGAGGATGGAGTTGCCGTCCTGCACCGTCCTGTCGAAGAAGTGCGGCTCCAGCTTCAGGTGCATGGCGATGGCGGAGAGGATTTCGAGGCCGAAATCGTCCAACGCCTTGTACATGGCGGTGGTGGCTTCCTTCCAGCCCGGCGCCTCTGCGACGTAGAGGTTCTCGCCCATGATGCTCGCAAACCTGTGGCCCTTGGGCAGTTCACGGGCGACATGCCAGAATTCCTTGAGGTCCTTAGCCTTGGCGCCCTTGGCGACTTCGGTGGCGAAGGGCGTGTAGGCGCGTTGCCCGCCGCCGCCGGGGATGAAGTATCTGCGCTTCGTCTCGTCGGGCAGGGCGAAGAACGTCTTGCCGGCGTTGACGCCGCGGTCGATCACGCCCTGGTCGATCGGGTGATCCTGGATCACGGCGAACCCCGTCTCGCGAAAGCTCGCGCCGAGCCTGTCTGCGAAGGCTTTCGGGTCCTTTTTGAACAGGGTGTAGGAGATCGGGTCGAACAGGCTGGCGGTCGTTGCGGTCATTTTGCCCTCAGGCATTCTCAAGAGTGGTATCGGGGGGCAGTCTGGCGCCGTCCGCGCCCTGCCGCTACATGGCGCTAGTATATAATGCAGGAAAGAGATGCCCATGGCCGCAGCGACAAAGCCGATCGATGTCCATTTCTGGCCCACGCCAAACGGCCGGAAAATCACCATCGCGCTCGAGGAAATGGGCCTGCCCTACAACATTGTCCCGGTGAACATCGGCAAGGGCGACCAGTTCAAGGACGAATTCCTCAGGATCAGCCCCAACAACCGGATGCCGGCGATCGTCGATCCGGAAGGGCCGGACGGCCAGCCGGTCTCGGTCTTCGAGAGCGGCGCGATACTTCAATATCTGGCGCGGAAATCCGGCAAGTTCGGCGGGACGAATGCGCGGGAACAGGCCGAGGTCGAAGGCTGGCTGGCCTGGCAAATCGCCAATCTCGGGCCGGTCATGGGCCACCACAACCACTTCAGGAATTATGCACCCAAGATCGAGCCCGACCCGGAGAAGCTGAAATACGGGCAGGAGCGCTTCTTCAACGAGACCAACCGCCTGTTCGGCGTGGCCGAGGTTCGGCTGCGGGACCGGGAATTCCTGGCGGGACCCATCTCGATCGCCGATTTCGCCACCTGGCCGTGGATCGCCGTCTACAAGAGCCAGGGGCAGGATCTCTCACAGTTCCCCGCGCTGAATCGTTGGTTTGGCCAGTGCCGCGAGCGGGCCGGCTTCGAGAAGGGCAGGAAGGCGGGCGAGGAGCTTCGGGGCGCCCCGCTCACCGAAAACTCGAAGGAAGCCGAGGAGGCCCGGAAAATCCTCTTTGGCCAGAAGGCTCGCACCTGATGGCCCCCAGGCCCTTCGTGCTGCGCATGCGGCGCGACCTGAGGGACTTTGTGACAGAACCCGGGCCTGGCGGCATTCGCATCACTACGCTGCAGCAACAAGATGCGCAGGCCGCGCACGCCGTGCTCGAAGCCGGCTATTACGAGGGCGGGGGCGGCGCGCCACAGTTCTCGAAGTGGTGGTCGAAGCTTCGCAAGGATGCTGAGTTCGATCCGGCGCTGTGCTTCCTTGCTGCAGACGCTGACGGAATTGTCGGCGTCTGTCAGTGCTGGACCAGCGCATTCGTCAAGGATCTCGCCGTCCACCCTCGCGTGCGGCGGCGCGGCATCGGGCGGGCGCTCATGATTGCCGCGTTCGAGGCCTTCAAGGCGCGTGGCGCGGAGCATGTCGACCTGAAGGTGCGCGAAGAAAACCTTGCAGCGCAGCGACTGTATCATTCGCTCAGTATGCGGATCATCGCACGCGAACCGGGCTGATGTGCGTTGCTGTATCTATACTTCGACAGTTTTGATTCAGACTTCTGAATCTCCGTATACTGAAATAAATGCAGATTCATCCCGAAAACTTTGCAGTATTAACCACGCTGCAAATCTTCTCCGCTTGAATGATCCCTGACGCCGCTGATGCGGCAGGTGGGTGGAAGACGCGCCGAAGTCCGAAGAGACGAGGCGCTCTTCCCAAAGTCGAAGGGATGCCAGAATGGCGTACGCGGATGTGCAGTTCGAACGGCCTGAAGCCATCCTCACAAAGGATGCGTCTGCCGATGACCTCTATCGCATGGGCCTCATCTATTCCGAAGGCCTCGATGTCGCGGTCGACCTGATCAGCGCACACAAGTTCTTCAACCTCGCCGCATCGCGCGGTCATCGTGAAGGCAAGCTGTGCCGCCAGGAAATGGCGGACATGATGCCCGCCGCCGACGTCGTGAAAGCCCAGAAGGCCGCCCGCGAGTGGATGAAGAAAGCCAACTAGGTTTTCAGCTCCGCTCCAGCAAATAGGATCGTCCGCTCCACCAGGACGTCCGTCGAGTTGACCAGTTCTGAATCGATGTCTTCGTCTGTGAGCACCAGCGGAACTTCGGTGCAGCCTGCGACGATCACGTCCGCGCCCTGGGCTTCCAGTTTCTTGGCCAGCGTCGCCATTGCGCGCCGAACTGTGCCGCCGGTGTCGCCGCCCTTGATGCGGTAGAGCAGCTCCATGAAGGAGCGCTGCGAGTCCGCCGGCAGCAGCACCGGCTCGACGCCAGCCTTTCTCAATCCATCCTGATAAAGTCTTGCCGCGAGACACGCGTCGCCCGCGAGGACGCCAGCGCGTCGGGTTCCCAACTCGGCGACTACTTTCACCGTCTCGTCGATCATGTTGAGGAAGGGCACGGAGATCGATCCAAGGATTTCCGCCTCGTAGGCATGCGCGGTGTTGCAGGCCATCACGATAAACTCCGCTCCCGCATCCTGCAGCGCGCGGGCCGCGGCGGCGATTGCCGGGCCGGGATCGGGGCCATTTCCCGCGGCGAAGTCGTTGCGATCCGGCAGCTTGGTGTTGTTGTCGATGATGAGACGCAGATGATCTTGGTCGCGCAGCGCCTTGGTTCGCTTCAGAATCCGGTCAAAGAAATCGAGCGTCGCAGCGGGGCCGAGGCCGCCGATCACACCGACTGTCTTCGTGTCGCTCATGACTGCAGCACGCCCTGATAGGCGAACAGGGATGGTGCGCCGCCCGTGTGTACGAACAGTATCTTCGCGTGCTGCTTGAAGTGGTTGCGACGGATCAGGCCGACAAGCCCGGCCGCCGCCTTGCCGGTATAGACCGGATCGAGCAGCACTCCTTCCAGCCGTGCGAACAGGCGGACCGCTTCCACCATCTCGTCGGTCGGCAGGGAATAGCCCGGGCCGACCCATTCATCGAGTGCGACGACGCCTTCGCGCGACGGGACCGGAAGCTCTGCGAATTTGGCGGTTTCGGCCGCGAGCTTGTGGACATTGCCTTCCTGCTCTACGCGAGGCCGACGCACATTGATTCCCGTCAACGGTACGCCAGCATTCGCTCCACTGAAGCCCACAAGCAGTCCTGCATGCGTGCCCGCGCTGCCGGAGGCAACGATGATCTCGTCATACGCCACGCCCATATCCAGCGACTGCTGCAGGATTTCGCGCGCACACACGACATACCCCATCGCTCCCAGCGCATTCGATCCGCCGCCGGGAATGATGTAGCCCTTGCGTCCTAGCTGCCTGAGCTTGTCAGCTTCGGCCTGCATCGCCGCGGCGAGATCGACGCCGGCATCGACCACGGTCAAGCTCTCGGCGCCGAGCAGATCGAACAGGAAGTTGTTGCCCGAAGCCTCTTTCTTGTAGCTGCCCTTGACGCGCTGCTCGAGCACCAGCCGGCACTTCAGCCCTTCATGCGCCGCTGCTGCGAGCGTGAGGCGGCAATGGTTCGACTGCACGGCGCCAACCGTGATCAGCGTGTCGGCGCCTTGTTTCAGGGCTTCGGCGACCAGGAATTCCAGCTTGCGCGTCTTGTTGCCGCCGCCCGCAAGCCCGGTGAGATCATCGCGCTTGATCCAGATCTCCGGCCCGCCGAGATGCTTCGACAGGCGCTCCAGCTTCTGGATCGGCGTCGGATGCGGCGTGTAACGCCGCCGGGGGAGCGCTTCGAGTTTCATGCGCGGCAGGCTAGGCGTGCGCGCGACGGCGGGAAAGTCCCCTAGAATCTCGCTACGTCGTAAAACAGCGAGAAATCCACGGGCAGGCCGTCCCTTATGAACTGTTTCACGAACAGGTTCTCGTCGGCGATGGCCTTGCGAGTCACATAGACGACGTCAAACCGACGCAGGGGACCAATATCGTAGAGGCTCTGCTTGGCGAGGCCGTTCCTGACATCGAGCACACGGGTCATGATTTCGCCGCCAGGGGCGCGGCGCATGACGATGACTTTCGTGGGCTTGCCTTCCTCCGTCCAGCCGCCGGCCAGCATGATGGCCTGCAGGGCGTCGATTTCACCGGGGAGCTCGAACGCGCCAGGCTGCTTCACTTCGCCGCCAACGAAAACCTTCTGGGAGCCGAAATTCGTGGGCGTGATGACCAGGGCGGGATCGATCAGCTCATTGCCATAGATATCTTCAACCGCCGTCTGAAGTTCCCGCACCGTCTGGCCGGCTGCCATCAGGGGGCCGATGGTTGGCAGCGCAACCCGTCCGTCCGGGGCAATCGTGAGTTCGCCTGAAAGCTCCGGCGCGGTGCGGATATCCATGCGGAACTTGTCGCCGGGATAGAAGCGATAGGTCTGGTCGCCTGCCTGCCAGGCCGGAAATTTGTCAATTGGAAACCCGGCGGACGGGCGCGGCAGGGGGTCGCCCAGGCATCCAGCAAGGGCGGCAAGGCTTGCTAGGCCCAGGCCGAAGAAAGGCAGGCGCGACATGGATCAAGGTGTCGCCCAAGATGGATAACCGGTTCTTAAGCGGAGCAGGGGAAAGCTGCCCTGTTAACCACCGGAAGCATGTCTTTTGAGCGTAGAAACCTGGAACGAACGGGAGGCTCAGGGCGCCGCAGCGCCTGCCGCGTCTGCGCGTCCGGAGGGGCGTTCTGCAGAGCGCGCGGGCCGCATGCGCGTGCGCCTCGGGGCGGCTGATACGGCGCTTCAACTGTGGCGGGCGAAGTGGCTGATGCTCTTCGTTTTTCTGCCCATCGCGCTCTTCGGCATCGCGATCGCCCTTCTGGTCCCGACAAAGTATCCGGCGTCGACGCGGCTGCTTGTACGCCTCGGCCAGGAATATGTATTCGACCCCGTTGTGGGAGACGCAGCCAAGGGCGCATTCCCTCAACAGGAAGAAGTGCTGCAAGCGGAAACGGAGCTGGCGCGCTCGCCGGTGATCGCGGAGCGCGTGATCAAGCGCATTGGTCTCGATCATCTCTATCCGAACCTCGCCGTGGCGAAGGCGAGGGCGAAGAACGGCGAGTCCTACGCCATCGACCAGCGGGCGCTGGAGGCCTTCGGCAAGGATCTAGACGTGAGGTCCGCGCCAAAATCATCGATCCTCCGCCTCACCTACGCGCACCCCGAGCCGCAGCTTGCGGCTGATACGCTCAACGCATTCGTGGCCGAGTATCTCATGTATCGCCGCGAAGTTCTGTCGCGCGGCGAGGTCGCTGGCCTGAGCGAGCAGCGCGGTGTGATCGAGTCGCGGCTCGAGGCCGCGGACAAAGGGCTGCAAGCCTATCTCGCGCGCAACGGCCTCTCGGACTTCGATGCCGAAAATACAGCCGCGACAAAGCTCTTCGCCGACATCTCCGACGAAGCTTCAAAGGTCGACGCATCGCTCAGCGAGTCCGCTGCGAAAGCCACGGGCCTGCGCCGCCTGATGCAGACGACGCCACGCGAAGTCGACCTCTACGTCGAGACCACCTCCGAACAGGACCTGATGAAGATGCGGGTCGAGCGGCAGGACCTGCTGACGCGCTACCGGCCCGATAGCCGCGCCGTGCAGGACATCGACAAGCGCATCGCCCAACTTGAAACCTTCCTTAAGTCAGCGCCGGCCGCTGGCCTGCGCCGCATTGGGCCCAACCCGACCTTCCAGGCGCTGGAGGCCGACGAGGCGGTGCAAAGCGCCACGGTCAGCGGCGCTGACGGGCAGGTCGCAGGAACTCGCGCGGCAGAAGGAAAACGCGCAACACCGCCTCGCTACCCTTGCTGCGTTGGAGCCGGAATACCTGCGACTGAAACGCGACCGCGATGCGCTCGAAGCTTCCGCCGGCACTTTCGCCACGCGAGAGCAGACCGAGCGTGCGCGCAGCGAACTAGCCTCGCGCAGCGTCGACAACATCTCCGTCTACGAGCCTGCGCGAGCGCCGGCTCGAGGGGATTCTCCCAAGCGGATCATCGCACTGGTCGCTGCCGTGTTCGGCTTGCTGACGGCCCTGGCCGCCGGCCTCCTGCGTGTCTGGTCGATCCGGTCATTCCCGAGCGCGGGGTCGGTTGAACGCACGCTGGGCCTTCGCGTCCTCGCCACGGCGCGGGAGCGCTGAGCGATGAAAGACCTGCGCGACGACCTCGCCGACTTGCACCGTGCTCTCTCGCAAGTACCTGCGACCGAAGGTGGGCGCACGGTCATGTTCATGTCGGCGCGCGCAGGCGAAGGCGTCTCCAGCGTTGCGGTATCCTTCGCGCTGATGGCGGCCGCTTCGGCGCGCAAGCCGGTGTGGCTGGTCGACCTCGACCTCAAGCGCAACCATCTGTTCAACACTTTTGCGCTCGGCCCGTTCGCGGATGCGTTCGGCGGCGTCGGGCCGCCATATTCCGCCAGCCTCAAGACCCAGCCCTTCTTCTCGATTGAACCGAACGACCCGGAAGCCAACGCCGGTCTTGGCCTCTTCACCGCTCATCGTGTTGGCGAGACGCGCCTCATGGTGACGCAATTCGACGCCTCGCGCCTCAAGGCGGGCAGCTCGCTACGCATTCGCACCCAGGCGAGCTACTGGCAGGCTGTGCGTACGGCGACCGACTGGGCGGTGGTGGATGCGCCGGCGTTGGAGCGTGCAGGCGCTGGTCTTGCGATCGCCTCGCAGATGGACCGCGTCGTGATTGTGGCGAGCGCCGACGAGACGACGCCGGCGGAGCTCGATGCCGTGCGCGCCGAGATCGAGGCGCATGGCGGCAAGGTCGGCGGCGTTGTCCTGAATCGCGAAAAGGACGACGCCCGTTTCATTGACCGGCTGGCGCAGTGATGGCCGCGCGGCCACCCGCGCCTCGAAAAGTCCATTGGGCCGAGCTTGCGGCGGCGGCCGTGACGCTGTTCATGTTCGCCGAAGCGTTCGTGCCACGTCTTTTCGCGCCGAGCGCGGTGGACGTAACCGGCGAAATCCCCGAAAGCACCCTGCTGCGCTACTTGTGGTTGCCGTTCTACGGCGTTGTCGCGCTTGGACTTGTTGCGGCCGGACGCGATGCCTGGCGCGCCATCCTTTCGGCCCCGTGGCTGCTTCTCCTCAGCATCACGGCGATGGTCTCGGCAGTCTGGTCCATCGATCCTGATCTCAGCTTTCGCCGGGGGATCGCCGTCCTGGCCACGACACTGCTCGGCGTCTATCTCGCGGCGCGGTTCGACTGGCTCACGGCCCTGCGCCTGCTTGCGGGCGTGTGGATCGCGCTGATGCTGGCGAGTTTCGCTGCCGGTCTGGTTGCTCCGGGCTTCGGACGGATGCAGGAGATCCACCCCGGCGCTTGGACGGGGGGCTGGTGGGAGAAGAACCAGCTCGGAGGCCACGCCGCGCGGTCGGCCTTCCTGTTCGCCTTCCTGACGTGGCGCGATGAAGCATTCCGCAGGACGTGGGGCGCGGCGCTCCTGGTCTCTGTGGCGCTCGTCGTGTTGTCGAAGTCCGCGACCGCGCTGCTGGGGACCGTTCTGGGCCTGACCGTACTCGTCTCGGCGTGGTGGATGCTGAAGGGCCGCACATGGTCGCTGGCCCTGATGTGGATTGGCGCTTCGGTCATCGGCCTCGGCGCCGTGGCGTTCGCGATGGCGCCCGGGGCCGTGCTCGGCGTTGTAGGCCGCGACGCAACTCTGACTGGCCGCACCGATATCTGGGCAGAACTCGCAACCGCCATCTCGCAGAAGCCCGCGCTCGGTTACGGCTATCTTGCCTTCTGGGCGCCGGACTCCGAGCCGCGCTACTGGCTTGCGAAGAGCGCTGGCGTGGAACGCACCTTCCGGCCACAATGGCTGGCTCGACCTTGCCATCTCGCTCGGCGTCGCGGGCGTTGTGGTCTACGCAACGGATGTGGCGATGTCGGCTTGGCGGGCGGTGAGACTCGCACTCGTTTCTCCGATCGGCGTCTTCGCCATCGGCTTCCTCGCGCAGTTCATGCTGTTCGCAATGTCGGAGAGCATCATCCTCGCCCAGAATTCCATCCTCTGGGCGATGTACGCGTTCGTGAGCTGCAAGCTGGCGCTTGACGCCCGGGGGCCTGCTGATGTTCCGGCCCCGTTCGCGCAGCGCAGCCCGAGCGTCCGCTAGTCCATCACACCGGAGAGCACGGCGCCCAGCGTCGGCGCCGCCAGCACTGCGCCCATGTCGACGGCCCGCTTCGCAAGCTCCTCGATCAGGTCCGTTGGCGCACCATGGGGCGAGGGTGACGCGCTCACGTCGTGCGTGAAGAAGAAAAGCCAGCCTTTTGAGTCGATGCAAGTTTTGAGCATCGCCAGCGCACGCCGCCGGCTCGCAGTCGAGCCTCCAAGCTCGACTGCACGCAACTGAGCCCGATCTGCTTCGCCGACATTGACGCCTGGCAGGATGCCGCGGCCCGTCGCGAACACATCGGCCACCCAGCGCTTCACCGGATAGGTCGTCTCGCCATAGGGATAGGCGAACGCCGAGACAGTCTCGACGTGACCGGCCTCCGAGAGGGCGACGAGGTTCTTTCCGAGATCCTTCTCGACAAGCGCGAGGCGATGACGCGCGCAGTCCATGTGTGCGTGCGAGTGCGCGCCGATCTCGTGCCCACGCTGGCTGAGTTCCGTCAGCGTCTCGGCATCGAACATCTCGCCCATCACCGGGCTCTTCTGGCCGAGGAACGACGTGCAGGCGTAGAAGCCTCCGTGGCCGCCATGCTTTTCGACGATGTCGGCGCCGTTGAGGGCGGACTTTGGGAAGTCGTCGAAGGTGAAGGTCACGACGGGGCGATCCGGGGCCACAAGCGCACGGGCGGCTCTGCGCCATTGCACCACGCGCCGCTGCAGCTTCGCCGGAGCCGAACGCGAGGGTGCATAGGTCCATTGCTGCTTGGCGGCGACTGCTGCACCTAGAGCGCCTCCGCATACACAAGCGCGCGCCAGGCCTTGAGGGCGCGGCCGCGCAGCCCGACGGGAAGCACACGCAGCTTCGCAACAAGCCGTGCGAGAACCTTGAAAACACACCGGAGCGGCAGGCCGCGCGCGGCCTTCGCGGCCCTGTAGAGCGGCATCGCACTAGCGGCTTCAGGATGACGGCGCGCCATGCGAGCGAAGTTGGTGGCCGAGCGGCCATACTTGCCCATCAGGGCGCGGTCCTCGTCGAGGCCGAGGTGTGTCGCCGGGTTGTCGATGTGGTGGATCGGGAACCTGCCTTCGAGCGTCAACCCCCAGTCCGTATCTTCCCAGCCCCAGCCCTCGAAGCCTTCGTCGAAAGGGCACTCTGCAAGGACATCCCTGTGGACGAGCACGTTGGAGGAGAACACGTAGCGGCCCGGCGCCTGGTTGCGATCATCCGCCTTAAGGCACTCTGAAGTTTCTGACTGCCAGCGGTGCAGGGCGTATTTCGAACTCGTCGAGGCAAAGCGCAGCGAGTAGCCGCCGACGACGACCGCGGGATCGTCCAGCCGCTCGGTCA
>CAVQYJ010000005.1:0-4221 GCA_963718145.1 uncultured Alphaproteobacteria bacterium
CGACCGGTACGACTGCAGGTGCCTGTGGCGGCGACTTACTATAGTGGTTGAGCTCTAAAGGTAGGCCCCGATAGCTGCAGTGTCCGAATCGGTAAGCCACTTCAGCCCTTCATTGCGATACGATGGTGAGCGGTCGCCTTGGGATGATTTCAGGTGCGGTTCTGACAGGAACGAAACACGCCGGCAGCTAGTGGCCGACCGCAGTCACTCTGTCCTTAAGCAACCGGCGGGATCGCCAGTGTTGCTTCTGCGCGGTCGTTCTTGGGTATCGACGGACATACTTGCTGTCGACGGTGAGCATACCTGAACACCTCAAGTTGACACCCCATATGTATGCGGCGCCTCGGCCGACAGTCAGGATATGGAAACGTTCTGCGGATCGGCCATGTTGGCCCACTTTGGTAGCTGGCTACTCAAGGAGACAATGTGACCAACTGCTTTCGCCCTCCAGACGATGGCAATCTGCCTGCTGATTAGGAAGCCGGTCTCAGAGAACCATTCCTAGACTGGCATGTCGACACCAGCTAGACCCGCCCGTTCGCCACTTGAGCCCAGCCATTTCTTCACCGCTCACGGCAGTGTCGCCTGTATGTCGCCGCCAAGGCCACCTGATCAGATTCCTCGCGCAGAACGCCGTCAGGGACACGTTTGCTTTATTCGCCCGATCAAGCGTCCGCCGCACGCCCGCTCAAGGGGCCGAGGCTTCGCGCCCCAATAGGAAAGAGGGGCGCTGCAGGCCGCACCAACCCCTTGCGCGGTCGCCGCTTCGCTTGGCGTTCCGGCCGCTTCTGACGGGCGTTCGCCAAGCGCGAACCCCGGCGGGGATCATCCCGCGGGATCAGAAGGAACATCGCTATGGACCGCGCGCAGTTCGAACTCATCGGCAATGTCGGCAAGCTCGAGATCAAGTCGATCAAGGAGGGAAGAAACTCGCCATCATCTCCCTGGCCACCTCCGAGCGCTGGAAAGCCGATGGCGGCGACGCACAAGAGAAGACTTTCTGGCACCGCGTCGCGGTCTTTGCGCCAGCGAAGGTCGACCTGATCGAAGCCGCCGTCCACAAGGGCACGCGGCTCCGCCTCGTCGGGCAGATCCGTCCTGGCGCCTGGGAAGATGAGCGTGGCCAGACCCGCTCTTCCGTGGAGTTCGTCGTGACCGGCTTTGGCGAAGTCGAAATCCTCGCACGCGGCAAGCCGAAGGCTAGCGCCGAATCCGAGGCTGCGCCTGCTCCGCGAAGACTCTCCGAAAGCGAAGCGCGGACGCGCCGCCTGATGGCTGGGCCGGCGGGCAAGCCGCCGGCCCTCCTTCGCTTCTCCAACACGTCAAATAAAGCAGGTCGCCATGATTGCCAGCGCGAATACGCAATCACTCTATGACGCCGTCGCAGCCCGCATCATCGCCGAACTCGAGCAGGGACGCGCCCCATGGGTGCAGCCCTGGGCATCCCCATCGGGAGGTGCGCCTCTGGGGCTCCCGCAGAATGCATCGACCGGCCGAACCTATTCCGGCACCAACATCCTGCTGCTCTGGGCAGCCGCGATCGAGCAGGGAAGGCCCTCGCTGCGATGGCTGACCACCAAGCAGGCGCTGTGGCTTGGAGGCGCCGTGCGCAAGGGCGAGAAGGGGACGATGGTCGTCTATGCGACACTTTCATCCCGAGGCTGAGCAGGAGAAGGCGGGTGTCCGGCGAGGAAGCGCGCCGTGTCGGCTTCTGAAGCGCTTCACCGTCTTCCATGTCGACAGTGTGAGGGTTGCCAGCCGACCGGATGCAGCGCCCTGCCGGGACGCACGAGATCCTGCCGCATGTTGAGGCGGTCATTGCGGCGACTGGCGCCGATATTCGATTGGGGCGAGATGGCGTTCTATCGCCGAGTCACGACTTCATCCAGGTCCCGCCGCAGCAGGCGTTCTTCGAGCCGATCAACTGGTATCGGACAAGGCTGCATGAACTCGGTCACTGGACCGGTCATGTCTCACGTCTCAACCGCGATTTCTCGGGACGTTGGCGGTGAGGCTACGCACGCGAAGAACTGGTCGCGGAGCTCTGTTCTGCTTCCTGTGGCGAGCTGGGCGTGGCACCACTGTTCGCCATGCGGACTACTCGGCGCTGGCTGGAGTGCTCGAAGGCGACAACCGCGCGATCTTCAGGCCGCCTCGATAGCTTCGAAGGCTGCGGGGTTCATCATGCCGCCACTGGCGCCGGGCGAAGGAGAGGGCCTGAAGCCGCCTGAAGGCTGCTAGTCTAGGCACGCGGGATCACCCTGCTTGCCGACGCCCGCCTCGGGGCGCGGCGTTCAGCCGGGTCTCAAGGCCGGTGACGCTCGCGATAACTGCTTCGAACGCAGGAGCGTCGCCAAAGATCATACCGGTCATGGCGACGTAGTCTCGGCGCAAACGTTCGAGCATCGAATCCGTTGGGCCCAGCACGAATGACCCTGGCTCTGCCGTAGCGAGATCGAGGTCCGGGCTGTTGAAGAACATGCGGGCGTGCCGCACGCAGTCCCGGCCGAGCTCAGAGTCGGCAAGGGCTTTTGCTGCAACGTCGTCGCTCAACAGGCGATGAAGGTCATAGTAGTGGCGCGAGACACGCTGGCCGCCGCCGCGCAGCTCCCCGCGCTTCTCGAACCAGCGACGCAGGCCGTGAAGGATCACGACCTTGTCCCAGAATGTCCGTTCCGCATCGACTGTGGTGACATTGGCGACAGCAAGGTCGATCCCGTTCAGGTCGTCGGCGACGTAGGGGCGGATCGTGACCAGATGGTGTGGATCGAGCGCCGACTTGGCGCCGGATTCGATCTTCACGGCGGGCCGGATGTAGCCGTCTGTTGCAGCCGTCATGCTTGGATACCAGAGCAGCAGGGTCTGCCGCCCGTCGTCGGCTTCGTCGATTTCAACACGGGCGCCGCCCGCGGCGATGCCGGCCTGCGCAAGAGACGTCGTCAGAAGGCTGGCGAGCTGGGTGAGCAGCGACCCGGCTATATAAGCCTGGCAGGCGTCTCTGATCGCCTCCAGCTTCTCCTTGCGCTTCTTGCCGCTCATCTCCTCTAGCGCCTCGACGCTGGCGCCTTCGCCGAGATCATCGCGGAAGACAGTCACGTCGATGTCCTCGGAGAAGCGAGCGATCAGACCGAAGGCCTTCGACAGCGATGTCCCACCTTTGAAGAGCAGTCGGGGACCACCAGCCGGAAGGCGGTTGAACAGGGCGTCCAGCGTCCAGCACACCCAGAAGTCCTTCTCGATGTTCTGTTCAGCAGCGCCCAGCCTGCGACCGGCGGCAATGAAGGCGTCCCGGCGGTCATTTGCGGTGGCCGCCAGAAAGGTGTCGTAGCCCTGCGTCATCGACGTCCCCCATGCCGGACCTTGGCTTTGCGGCGCCCGGTGTTCTTTCGCTCGCCAGGCGGGCCATCGCGCGGTGCAGCGAGCATGTCCTTGAGAAAGGTCCGCATCCAGTCTGGCAGCGCCGCTGCGCCATCGCGAAGATCGGCGAGGATGGCCGGCCCGTGCGTCGGATCGGAGAAGATCGCGGCGAGGCGTTTGTGCACGTTGGCCCGGTCGGCAGCCAATCTGTCCTTCAGCCAGTGAAGCGCCTGGACGACGCGCATGGCGGGTCGGCCTGCCCAGTAAAGCTTGCTCGGCGCCGCCTGCCGGAAATTGATTCTGAGGTTTCCAAGGTCGAGCGGCTTCAGGCGCGCATCGGTATGGATGACGATCCGTGCGGGCACTGCATCGGAGAGGCCCAGATCGTTCGCCGCCGTGATGCCGTCGACGATCATGCGGTACTTGTCGCGGCGAGCCAGGGCATCGACGACGGCGCGGGCATCGGGGTTGGTGGTCTTGGCCGTCAGCGAGTTGAGGCCTGGCTTGTCATAAAGACCGCGCGAGATGCGCCGGATGTCGCCTGCGCGGGTGAGCCGATGGAGCGCTTGATCGACGGCGTCGCGAGGGCCGAGGTCGATGAAATCGACCGGCGTCCACACGCCGAAGGGCGCCTGGTCCGCCATACGCTTGGCGATGGCGGTCTTGAGATCGAGTCCGGGACCGCGCATGGGAACCGCCTTTTGTCAGAAGTATGTATACCCTCTTCTGACAAATGGAAAGTAAAGTTTGTCAGAAAAACGTATACGTATGTCTGACAAACCCGGCGCAAAGACTACCTCTTTTGAGGCGCCCGCTCTTGCTTGCAGGGTCACGAGCGGGCCTGGGAATGGGCAACCGGAGGGC
>CAVQYJ010000006.1:0-11483 GCA_963718145.1 uncultured Alphaproteobacteria bacterium
ACCATTTGCCTAGGTCGCCGCCGCCGACCTCCGGTTCCGTCAACGTCGCGCACGTCAACGGGCTGAATTGTCCAGTGCACACGCACCGCCTTCGCGGGCGGTTGGCGGAGCTCCGCGCACGTGCCAATCATCGTCCAGGATCACGCCACCGGGCCGCCGCCAGGGCTCAGCAGGCCGCATCACGCGTAGTGCGGCGCTGGGGATCCGCGGCGTGGACGCGTTCCTGTTCACGGCCGCCCGGCTGGCGGATCCCTGGCGCGCGGCGAACATCATCGACAGGCGCCACCATCACGTCGACGAAGTGCTCGA
The DNA here is from genome assembly GCA_963718145.1 of uncultured Alphaproteobacteria bacterium. Taxonomy (GTDB): domain Bacteria; phylum Pseudomonadota; class Alphaproteobacteria; order Caulobacterales; family Hyphomonadaceae; genus UBA7672. The sequence continues at coordinate 310 of CAVQYJ010000006.1, forward strand.
AGCCAGCACCACCCTCCGGCCGATGGCCCGTGCTGCCGCGCGCGACGCGAGCGGCATCGCCGGATCGCCGCGCTCCTCTGGGTCGGCCGCCTCAATCCGAACAGGATCCGATGACCGTGCTCGCGGGGTTCGAGCGGATCATTCCGGCGTATCCCGACGCATCGTTGACGAGGTGTTCGGGTCGGACGAGCTCTTGCCGGAGATTCGGACCCCGGCTGTCTCAGTCTGCACCGCTGGCCCACTCCGTGCGCCTTGTCGGCCAGGTGCCGCACGACAAGCTGCCCGCGTATTACAGCGCGGCGGATATCTTCGTGCTCGGCAGCCGATACGAGGGCAGCGGTTACGCGCTGATTGAGGCGTGCGCGTGCGGCGCGATCCCGGTGGTCACCGGCATTCCCACGTTCCGCGTCATTACCGGCGATGGCGCGCGCGGAGCGCTGTGGACGCCGGGCGACATGCCGGCCTCGCGCATCGGACTCTCGAAGTGGCCGGCCGCGATCTCCGGCGCGCTTCGCGCCGACCTGGCGGTGCACTTCGCGAGGGCACTCAGTTGGACCGCGGTTGGACGCCGCGCCCCCACGACATCTACGCAGAGGCGCGCGCGCGGCGCCGAAGACTCTTCGCGCTGAATTCGCGGGTACACTACCCCGGCACATTGGATGCGCAAACACTGACGCCCCTGATGTTTGCCGACCTCGCGCGCTGCGGCAGCGGAAACGTCTGACCGGCGTCGATCGGGTCGTCAACGGCATCTGAATCGATTCACGCACGCTGACGGCTGGCGCGCTGTTCGTCGCGTTGAAGGGCGAACTCGTCGACGGCCACGAATTCGCCGGCGGCTGCGGCCGGCTCGCGGCGCATGCGGCCTGCTGGTCGAGCGCGAGCTGCCCGATTGATCTGCCGCAGGTCATCGTCCCTGACACGCTCGGCGCGCTCACGGACGCGTGCGCCCGCGCGCAGCGCCGTCGGTTCCGCGGCCCGGTGATCGCCATCACCGGCAGCAACGGCAAGACCACGACCAAGGAGATGATCGGCGCGATTCTCGCGGGCCGGGCCCATGTCTCGTCACCCGCGGCAATCTCAACAACCACATCGGCGTGCCGCTGACGCTGCTGCGGCTCGCGCCGGCCACCGATATGCCGTGATCGAGATGGGCGCGAACCATCGCGGTGAGATCGCGCATCTGGCGTCGATCGCCGAGCCCGACGTCGGGCTCGTGACCAACGCCGGGCGCCGCCCATCTCGAAGGGTTCGGGTCGCTCGAAGGCGTGGCCGCGGGGAAGGGCGAGCTCTTCGCGGGGCTGCCGGCGGATGGCGTCGGCGGTCGATCAATGCCGACGATCGATTCGCACCGGCCTGGCGCTCGATGGCGGCGGGCCGCCGCGTGGTGACGTTCGGCGTGGACGGCCGCCGACTTCACGGCCCGTCATGTCGCCGTCGTCGATCGGGACCGTCCGGTCCCGTCCAGACGTTCGATCTGGTATCGCCGGTGGGAACCGCGCGCTGTCCGTCTCGCAGCTGGCGGGTCATGCACAATCTGCGGAACGCGCTGGGCGCGGCCGCGGCCGCGTAGGCGGCGGGCGCGTCGCTCGCCGACATCGCGCAGGGGCTCGGTGCCGTGAAGCCGGTCAAGGGCCGCTTCGAGGTCGACCAGGCCATCAACGGGGCGGTGCTGGTCGACGATTCCTACAATGCGAATCCGGGGTCGCTGAGAGCCGGGCTCGATGCGTTTCGCTCGTTCAACGGCCGCGCGGTGGCTGGTGCTGGGCGACATGATGGAGCTTGGGCGACCGGCCGACGAACTGCATGCGCGAGGTCGGGCGCGTACGCGCGAGCAGTCGGGCGTCGATCGGCTGCTGGCGTTCGGGCCCGGGCCAAGCTGGCTGCCGAAGCGTTCGGCCCCGGTGGCGCCTGGTTCGAGAACATCGACGATCTCATCGCCGAGGCGCGCAAGAGCCTGCGCGCCGACGTCGTGGTGCTCGTCAAAGGGTCGCGCGCCAACCGGCTGGAGCGTGTGACGGCCGCCTTGCCGCGTGAACCGAAGACGAGATTCCGTGAGCCCAGGGCCACACCCGCCGCGTACGACCGATCCCGCAGCTTCGGCCGGGTCGCTGTGCTCATGGGAGGCGCCTCGTCGGAACGTGAGGTGTCGCTCGACTCGGGACAGAACGTCCTGGAGGCGCTCTCGCGCCGCGGGGTCCAGGCCGAAGCCGGTGGACGGCATTCCGGCGCTGGTGGCGGCGCTCGTCGAGCGGCGATTCGATCGCGTCTTCAACATCCTTCACGGCCAGCGCGGCGGCGGCGAAGACGGCATCGTGCAGGGGCTGCTCGAGGCGTTCGGCGTGCCGTACACCGGCTCGGACGTGCTCGGTTCCGCGCTCGCGATGGACAAGATCCGCACGAAGCAGGTCTGGCTGTCGCTCGGCCTGCCGACGCCTCGTTACGCCCGCTCTCGCAGCACGACGACGATGTGGCGCAGCCGCGGGGACGCTCGGATTGCCGGTGATCGTGAAGCCGTCGAACGAAGGGTCGAGCGTCGGTGTCAGCCGCGTGAAGACGGAGGCGGAGCTGCCCGGAGGCGATGGCGCTGGCGCGGCGGTATCCCGGCGAGCTGCTGATGGAGCAGCTGATCGAGGGCGACGAGTCACGGTCGGGTGCTCGGCGAGGAGGCGCTGCCGAGCATCCGGATCGTGCCGGCCGGGGAGTACTACGACTACCACGCGAAGTACGTCGCCGACACGACGCAGTACATCTGCCCGGGGCTCGAGGGACAGGCCGGACCGGGAATCGGCACGCTCGCTTTGCGGGCGTTCCGGGCGGCCGGCTGCCCCGGCTGGGGGCGCGTGGACGTGATGCGCGATCGCAGCGGGCGCAATTTTCTGCTCGAAATGCAACACGTCGCCGGGCATGACGAGCCATTCGCTCGTCCCGAAGGCCGCGCGCGCCGTCGGGCATCGAGTTCGACGATCTGGTGTGGCGGATTCTCGAAGCGACTGTCGCCGAAGGTGCTGCTGCCTGAGCAAGCCGCCGTTTTTGTCGCGCCGGCGCCATCGTTTGTTCACATCCTCCGTCCAATCAATTGAGAGGACGGAGACGTGCAGAAACCCATCAAACGACTGCTCGCGGTCGCGGCGCTCGTCAGCGTCAGCGTCGGCGGTTCGGGTACACCTTCTACAGTTCGAGGAAGACTCGAGGCGGCGCCGACCCTTCCGATCACTGCGCCAGTCACACGCGGGGCGATTGTGGACGCATCGAGCTCGACCGGTACGCTTCAGGCGGTGACGACCGTTCAGGTCGGCACGCAGGTGTCCGGCACCATCCAGTCGCTCGGCGCGGACTTCAACTCGATCGTCAAAAGGGGTCAGGTGCTGGCCCGGCTGGACCCTTCGCTGTTCCAGGCGCAGGTCGACGCAGGCCCGCGCCAACCTCGTCCGCGCCCAAGCAGACGTGGAGCGTCCGAAGTCGCGCTCCAGGATGCCAACACAAGCTACGCGGGCCCAGGAGCTGTCGGAGCGTCAGACTGCTCCCGCAGAGCGAGCTCGATGCCGCGGCTGTGGACGCTCGTTCGGCAGAGGCCCAGATGCGCTCGTCCGAGCAGGCGCAGGTCACGCAGGCGCGGGCGCGCTGAGCAGGCGAGGTCAACCTGGAGAACACCGTCATCACCGCGCCGATCGACGGCATCGTGATCTCGCGCACGGTCGACGTGGGCCAGACGGTCGCCGCGAGCATGCAGGCGCCGACGCTGTTCGTGCTCGCCGCCGACCTGACCAAGATGCAGGTGAAGGCGAGCCTCGACGAGTCGGAATCGGGCGGATCGCAGAGGGCAGCAGGTGACGTTCACGGGTCGACGCGTATCCGGCCGAACGTTCGACGGCGCGTCTCGCAGGTTCGGCTGCAGCCGCCGACGTGTGCAGAACGTCGTCACCTACTCGATGATCATCGACGTCGCCGAACCACGAGCTGCAGCTGAAGCCGGGCATGACGGCGAACGTCACCATCCAGGTGGCCAGACGCGACGATGCGCTGAAGGTGCCGGCGGCGGCGCTGCAGCTTCACGCCTGAGGCCAGACCAGAAAAGGGCCACAGGTGTGCCGTCGGCGGTGGCGCGGTAGCAGTCCGTGCGGCAGTTTTCGTTTCCACCGTCGGCGCCGGCTTGGCGGCCTGGGGCGCCGCAGGCTTGGCCTGTGCAGTTGGCGCCGCAACCTTGGCGGCCGGCGCCGGAGCCGTCGCAGCGGGCGGAACAACCTGCTCACGCACCTCTGGCGCCGGGGCCGCCAGCGGCTTGGCCGGAGCTTCAACCTGGTCGAAGACCGTGGCTTCCGCCGCCGTGGACTTCACGGCTTCTACCGGCTTCGACTTGAACGGACCCGCGTCGGCAAGTTGTGTCGCTGCCGAAATCTTCCGGCCGAACGCCGTCGCGATACGCGCTCCACACCACGACGCCGAACACCGCGACGATCACAAGGGCGCCGACCAGCAGGATCGGTCCGCGCTTGCCACCTTCGCTGTGTTCGCGGTAGCCGCGGCCTTCGCCGGGCAGCGGAGCAAAATCGGACTCGCGCCGCTTGCCGCCCTTGCGACGGTCGGACGACGCACGCTCGATCAGCGTCGAGACCTCGACGGCGGGGATCTCATCGACGGAATCGTCATCCGCGTCGTTCGCCGCAACCTCGCGACGGCCCCTGACATTGGGACGGTCAACAGCCCTGTCTTCAGACTTGTTGCCGAACACGAGGCTGTCGACATCCGCCGCGGCATTGCTGGAGCGGCCCGGAATTACCGATCTGCTATAGCGTGTCATCGCTGAAAATTCCTGCGCCTGGCTCTCAATCCTGGCTCGTCGCCGGCGTCCACGCCCGAGCATGCGGAAGCCAATAGCCCCGCCACGCTCGCATCGTGCCGCGGGGCCGTTAACGAAGCGGTAATTTCCGGAAGAATTTGGGCGCGTCAGCCGCCCGGAACGAAGGTGTCTGCCCGCTGGATCGCTGGCCGTCCCGCTAAGCCCACCGCTCCAGGTTGAACAGCCGCCGGTGTTCGTCGATCGCGTAGGTGTCCGTCATCCCGGCGATGTAGTCGCACACCACCCTCGCCTTCTTGGTCGTGTCCTTGCCGGCGTCCTTGGCCCGCTCCCGCCATGGCGACGGCAGGGTTTCCGGCTCGGCGAGGAACAGGCCGAACAGTTCGCGCACGATGCGGCGCGCCTGGCTCATCATGCGGTTGACCTTGTGATGCCGGTACATCCGCTCGAACAGGAAGCTGCGCAGCGGTTTCTGCCGATCGTCGATCTCGCTGGAAAACGCAGCGAGCGGGCGGGCGAGCGCCCTAACCTCCTCCACGGTCTGCGGCTTTTCCTCGGCGGCGCGGCGCTGGAATTCCGCGATCAGGTCAGCGATCCAGAGCCCGATCAGGCGGCGGACGGCCTCGGAGATCAGCCGGTGGCGGTCGATCCCCGGATAGTCCGCCATCACCTTCCGGAATACGTCGCCGGTCAGCGGGATCTGCATCAGCTCCTCGATCTCGAACAGGCCCGCGCGCAGCCCGTCCTCGATGTCATGGTTGTTGTAGGCGATGTCGTCCGCCAGCGCCGCCACCTGCGCCTCCGGCCCCGCGAACGTGTCGAGCCCAAGCGATTGCAGCGCCTCATAGTCGCGGAATGCTGCCGGGAGCGCCGCGAGCGGCTTGTCCGCTCGCACAAGAGGCCCGTTGTGCTTGATGACGCCTTCCAGCGTCTCCCAGGCAAGATTGAGCCCGTCGAATTTCGGGTATTTGCGCTCGAGCTTGGTGAGGACGCGCAACGCCTGCGCGTTGTGGTCGAACCCGCCATGCTGCGCCATCTGTGCGTCGAGCGCCGTCTCGCCCGCATGTCCGAACGGCGGATGTCCGATGTCGTGGGCCAGCGCCAACACCTCGGCGAGATCCTCGTCCAGCCCCAGCACGCGAGAGGCCGTGCGCGCGATCTGCGAGACTTCCAGCGAGTGCGTCAGGCGCGTGCGATAGTGGTCGCCCTCGTGCGCCACGAACACCTGGGTCTTCTGCTTGAGGCGCCGGAAGGCGTCCGAATGGATGATCCGGTCACGGTCCCGCTGGAATTCCGTCCGCGTCGCCGAAGGCGATTCCGCATGCAACCGCCCCCGAGACCGCCCCGGATCACTGGCGAACGGCGCCTTTGGCGGGGCAATGAAGGGCTTGGCCATGGGCGCAGCTTTGGGCTGCGTTGCCAGCGCGCGTCAAGCCGGCGATAAGTCGACGGCGCTTCGCCAGACATCTATGGCTTCGACAGGTGTTCGGCGGCGAGCAGCCTCACACGCACGGCTTCGTGGATCGCCGACACCGCGCCCTCGAAGTCGCGATCCAGATCCTCTACCGGAAACCGCAGCACGTCGAACCCCTCGCGGCCCATGCGCCGGTCGCGCACGATGTCGCGTGCAGCATTGTGCATGGGCCCATCCACCTCCACCACAAGGCGCAATGGCACACAGCAGAAATCGGTGAACCGGCCGGTGACGGAATGCTGCCGCCTGAAGGGCGCACCCATCTGCCCGTGTGAGAGCCGTAGCCAAAGCCTGCGCTCTGTCTTGGACGCTTCGCGCTTGAGGCGCCGCGCCATGGCCGTCTGCTCGGGCGCGCGGGTGAAGCGCGGCTTGCGCGCGTTGGGATAGGTCCGCTTCGGCTTTGGCGGCGGCTTGGTGTCGTCGTCCTTGTCCATGGGGCATCACCCTTCCTGCCGTCTTACCCCGAAGCTCGTCCGGAACAAGACCTCGGGCCGTCCGGCAGGTTTCCAAGCCAGTCAAAAGTGCGGACCCCCACCTGTCCTCCCCCTTGCAGGAGGGAGGAACCCTGTTGGTCGAGCTTACAAAGCATCGGGCGCTGGTTGCTGCGTTATCGATCGAGGTTGAGTAGCTGACTCCCACCACGCGGTTCCTCCCTCCTGCAAGGGGGAGGACAGGTGGGGGTCTGCGCCTTGTTCCGCAGTTCGAGTCGATGGCGCTCTCGATTGGGCGCCTCTGCGCTCCAGCCGGTCTTGGCGGCGCCCTTTTCGAAACAACACCATTCGCCATGGGGGTCCGCTTCGACCGGGGTTTCCTCGCCCAGCAGGCGGCAAAGGTCGATGAAACGCTCCTGCGGGCCCTGGCGCTCGCGCACCTTGGCCACACTCTATTTATCGACGAATTCCTGGGGCTTCGTGTGCGCGAATCTCGCTCCCTCAGGCGCTCAATCCACCTCCCTTACATTTGGGGGGAGGCAAGGGCACGGTCAGCCGCCTTCCCATTGGCCGTGAACCTTCTTATCTGAAGGACATGACCCAGACCCTGGAAGCCAGTCAGGACGTCCGCCTCAGCGCCTCGGCGGCGCGGCGGATCAACAGGATCACGGCCGGGCAGCCGGCGGGCACGATGCTACGCGTCGAGGTGATCGGGGGCGGCTGTTCGGGCTTTTCCTACCGCTTCGGTTTCGCCGACAGTGTGAAGCCGGACGACCGTGTGATCGAGCGGGACGGCGCCCGGGTCGCGATCGACGAAGCCAGCCTGCCCTTCCTGGCCGGTTCCGAGATCGATTTCGTCGAGGAAATCATCGGCGCCGCCTTCAAGGTTCACAACCCCAACGCCACCTCAGCGTGCGGCTGTGGAACCAGCTTTGCGGTCTAGACTCTAATTGCGACCGCGACCGCGACCATTGTCGTCACCACTGCGACCGGACTGCTGCGACCACTGGAACGACCACCGTCCCCACCGCGCTGACCCATGTCGCCACTACCGCGCACGGACTGCCCACCACCGCGCCCACGATCGCTGCCACTCGCGACCAAGTCGCCCCCACTATCCCGACCACGCCCAGCCTGACCGCCACCACCCTGCGGCGGCGGTGCGGATTGGGGTTGCTGGTTTTGCCAGCCGTTCCAGCCGCCGGTGCGGCCGTTGTTGTCGCCGCCACGGTTGCCGTTGCGGGGGCCACCGTCGAGCCCACCGTCATTGCGGTTGCCGTTCTGGGGAGGGGGGGCGGGGTTGGAGTTGCCGCTGTTGCGGTCGTTGCGGTTGTTGTTGTCGTTCCGGTCGCGGTTCCAGTCTCCGCCCCAGCTGGGGTTGCCGTCGCCGCGGGGGCGGTCTTCGTAGCGGAAGCGCTGGCCGCCGCCGAAATTGTCGCGGCGGAAATGGCGGCCGCCGTCGCGGACGTAAACCCCGCCCAGGCGCGGCTGGTAATAGAAGAAGCCGTCGGTGGCCCAATAGCCGCCGTACACAGGACCATAGAAATTGTCGTAGAAGCCGTCGTGATAGATCAGGCTGCCGCCATACGGATAGCCGTAGTTGGAGCGGTAGCCGTCATAGCCATAGCCACCATAGCTGCTGTAGCCGCCGACGCTGCCGCCATAGCCCCCATAGCCGTAATCATCATAGACGCACCCGCCCAGCACCATGAGCGCGGCGGGAATGCTCGCAAGAGCAAGGATCTTTTTCATTCCGCACACATAACATGGCGGACATGAATGGACGGCAACATGCGCCGCCCAATTGCAGGTGTGCGCCGGCAAGCCTAACCTGCGTCAACCGTGACCGTTATCGCGCGGCGGGCTGCCCGGTCCGTAATTGGGGCCGTAAGAGCCGCCCTCCACCGCAAACCGCGAAACCCCGTCATACTGGCCCCCGCCGGCACTCGCGCAGGCGGCGAGGCCGCACAGGGCCATGGACGCCGCCAGAGTTGCAATGAGAGCCTTCATCGTCTGCCCTCCTGTCAGGCTCCGTCTGAACCCGTCTGGAGAAGCGATGTTCCGATGCAAACCGCGGAACCTGCCAAAGTCCCGGTCAGGCGTTCATCGTCGGTCCCGGACCTGGCTTGTCGCCGGGAGGGGCAGGAAGTTCGGGCAGGTCAGCCATGGTGATTTTCCGAGGCCGGAACACCCGCGTCATCCCGAACCCGACAATGCCGGCCATGCCGAGCGTCATCACGCCCGCAATAATCCAAGGGACCATGTGCGCACACCTTTGCTGTCCGTCCCGCAGTCCAACTCCCGGACGCGAGGCTGACCGTCGCCGCTGGCCTGGGCAACCGAATAAATGGTCATGTTGCGGGCCACGGTCTCGCCCAAATCGGGGGTATGGAATCGCCCGAAGGCAGGCGCTTCGTCACGGCGTCCGAAGGCAGGACCGCCAAGGTGTCGGCAGAGGCAGAAGGAGCCTTTGGCGAAGCCAGGCGGATGGTCCCCCTTTTTCGATCATCCGCATGCATCCGAAGGCACGGTAGGTGGGCGTCGCTGCAAATCCACGTTCACCTCCCGGCATCCGCAGCCGAGCATCGGCCAGCGCTTCAGGGCTTCGACGTCGTCAAGCTTCTGATCGGTCGACGCCGTCGAGAGCACATAGGGGCAAGACAGGGTCGTGTCGTTGTCGCTGTCGCGCATGAGCACTTCTCCCGTGTACGTCGTACGCGCCTGCTTCAGGGCGTAGGATCCGACGCCGGTCGGAATGTGCTTGCCTCCCTCCTCCCTGGTTATCCGGTAGCTCAGGAACAGGAAGCCATTCACCATGTATCCAATCTGGCTGAAGTCCTTCCTTATCATCACCGTGTCCCCCTGGCTGGGATCCTGCACCGGCCCGTACGACACTCCGCGAACATCGTCGGATTCATAGACGACCAGTTTCATATCCTCGAACGTGACGTAGTAATTTCGCTCGCCGCTTGCGTTCTTGCCCGTGAGATCGCGATAGAATCCGCGCCCTTCGATTTCGCGGCCATTTTTCGGAAACAATGTAAGCGAGCCGGGTTTGATCGATACGTCGACGGCAAACGTCACAAAGACCGCGACGGCGACCAGCAGCGCGGCGGCGCTCAGAAGAAAGACCCCGATCCTGAGGGACGGAGGCGCGCGTGAGGCTGTTCCCGCCGATGCAGACTGGCCGGAAGCGGAAGCTGCCCGCGTTGGCGCGTTGCCTTGAGCCTCGCCTTTGCGAGGCCAGAGTTTCCAGATTTCCAGGACAAGTTTGAGGAATGAAAGCGCGGCCGCGAAAGCGAGTGCGCCTCCGGCGAGGAACTTCCAGGCCGTCGGAAGTTCATTGTACCAGAGTAAGATTACCCCGACGTCCACCCTGACCCCCCGGTCCTGACCCCTCGGTATTCCCGAGGTCCCACTCTCGCATTCAACATGGGCCGAGGCAACGCGTCCCGTGGTGCACATAACCCCCGCGCTGATACGTCGCCCAGACCACTGCGAGGAACAGCGCGAACGTCAGCACGATCGGCGGCGGTCCTGCGGCCGGGGCCAGCCACTGTACTACCCAGCGCATCTGCACAGTGCCACAATGCGAGGCAGGCGGTGCAGAGACAGGCGACTTCGTCAGCCCCTGCTGAGGTGTTTTGTCGGAAGAGGCGCTTGTCCCGGCGGCAGCTAGGCTGCCGCCCGCGCTGACGTAGCGTCCTGCCGGTTTGGCACATGTCATCGCGTCACCACCTTCCAAGGAGCGGCCGACTGACGCTATGGTCAACATGAAAAGGTGATCCGCATGAATGTGACCGAAGCCGTCCGCAATCGCATTTCGACGCGGGGATTCCTCGACAGGGCGATCAGCCGGGCGGAGCTTTCCGACCTGCTGGAGACGGCGCAGCGCTCGCCTTCGGGAGGCAATTTGCAGCCGTGGCAGGTGGTGGCCGTGGCGGGCAAGGCGAAGGACGAGATCATCGCGATGGCGCAGCGGGTGCTGGCGGCGGATCCGATGGCGGTGGTGCCGCAGGAACGGCCGGTCTATCCCGACCTCAAGGCGATCGATCCGGTCTATGACGCACGGCGGCGGCGCGTCGGCGAGATGATGTACGACAAGATCGGCATTCCGAAGGAAGACCGCGAGGGGCGCATCCGCTGGTTCGCCCACAACTACCGCTTCTTCGGCGCGCCGGTGGGGCTGTTCCTTGTGATCGACAAGCGCATGGGCCATGGCCAGTGGGCGCACATGGGCATGTACATGCAGACCATCGCGCTGCTGGCGGAGGAGCGCGGCTGGGGCACCTGCATGCAGGAATGCTGGTCGCGCCTGCGGGTGGAGCTGCACGACCTGTTCGGCCTCGACGAGAACCACATGGTCTATGCGGGGATCGCGCTGGGCTATCCCGACCCGAACGAGCCGGCGAACGACCTCTACGCCGAACGGGCGCCGCAGGCCGAAGTGGTGGACTTCCGGGGGTTCTAG
>CAVQYJ010000007.1:0-199557 GCA_963718145.1 uncultured Alphaproteobacteria bacterium
GGCGGTTTCCGTTCGTTACCGCCACCGAGTCACAGTGCGCATTATCACTCCGCAAAGCGCGACAGAAGCCAGGAGTGGGTACGATGACAAACCTCTCGCCGATCCAGCAAACCCCGTCTGCGTCTCCTAAATCGGCACGATGGGTGACGGTTTTGAGCCGCCGCCGCCGGCCCGTCTGGCCCGACTTTTTACGCCGGAACTGGTGCATGATGCGCAGGCCGTTTTTGGTAGACGGATGCACAGAGAAATTAGTGAAGGCGAAGCGCGTGCGATGCTCGCAAACCTTGCCGGGCTTTGTTCGTTTGCTAAAGGCTGTGGGCCCGCGCTGATCACTCGGCTAAGCGTCTTCGAAGTTGCTGGAGGCGCGACGCCGGTGCGCGCGCGAGGCCCAGATGACATGCAACTCAATTTCTGACGATGCGCGCGCATACCCCGGAAGAGACGCAACTCGAACTCTTAGAAATAAAATGCGGGCGGGCATTGCGTACTGCGCGTGCGGCGTGCCAAGTTTTCCTGCAAGTTAGCGGTCACTTTCGTTGGATTGATTGCGTCGGCACAGCTCATTGACGAAGTTGGAGCTGACGAATTAGAGCGGGAGAAAAATCATGGCGCGCCTGGGCGGCCGAAACTGGAGAGCCAGGAGACGAGCCAATCGGACTGAACCGCCCCGGTAACCCCGGAGGCTGTTTGGTTTGAGTCAGGCTGCGACGGCTTGGTTCTCCATCATAGCATAGTAGGCGGCTTCTGCTTCGGCGGGCGGGATGTTGCCGATGGGCTCGAGCAGCCGGCGATTATTGTACCAGTCGACCCATTCGAGCGTGGCGTACTCGACGACGTCGAGCGATCGCCACGGCCCTTTCCGCCAGATCACCTCCGCCTTGTAGAGCCCATTGATCGTCTCAGCGAGAGCGTTGTCATAGCTGTCGCCGACACTGCCGACGGAAGGCTCAAGGCCGGCTTCGGCGAGGCGCTCGGTGTACTTGATGGACACGTATTGCGATCCGCGGTCCGAGTGACAGACGAGTCCGCCGCCGGAGATCGGCCTGCGATCATGCAGCGCCTGTTCGAGTGCATCGAGAACGAAGCCGGCGTGAGCCGAGCGACTGACGCGCCAACCGACGATCTTCCTGGCGTAGACGTCGATGACGAAGGCGACGTAGACGAAGCCCGACCAGGTGGCGACATAGGTAAAGTCGCAGACCCAGAGCACGTTCGGCGCCGGCGCGTGGAAGTTGCGATTTACCCGATCGAGCGGGCAAGGCGCCGACTTGTCGCTGAACGTGGTGCGATGCGGCTTGCCGCGGATGACGCCCTTCAGTCCCATGGCCTTCATCAGCCTTGAGACCGTGCAACGAGCGACCTCAAAGCCTTCACGCAGCAGTTGCCGCCAGACTTTGCGGACGCCATAGACCTGGAAGTTCTCGCTGAAGACCCGAAGAATCTGGGGCTTCAGCGCCTCATCGCGCTGCACCCGCGGCGGCGCTTTGTCAGGGCGTCGCCGCCGCGAAGCGTGTGCATGGAAGGTGGACGGGGCGATCTTCAAAACCCGGCAGATCGGCTCGACCCCGTACGTCAGCGCGATGATCGTCGATGAAGGCGATCATGGCTTGAACCGGCGGTCGAGCTCCGCCTGAGCAAAATACGCGCTGGCCTTGCGCAGGATCTCGTTGGCCTGGCGCAGCTCGCGGACCTCGCGCTCCAGCGCCTTCATCCGCTCGCGCTCCTCGGTCGACAGACCCGCCCGTGCGCCCCGATCTCGTTCGGCCTGCTTCACCCAGTTGTCCAGGGTCTGCGCCGTGCACCCGATCTTGGCCGCAATCGAGACGATCGCCGCCCACCGCGACGCGTGCTCAGCCCCATGCTCCATCACCATCCGGACCGCTCGATCGCGAACCTCAGGCGAATACTTCGGTCGTTGCTTCTTGCTCATGGCTCCACTTTCTCAAAGAGATGGGCCTCCGACAAACCCGGGGCGGTTCAGACCGTCGCGTATGTACGCGTGTCCTCAAAGGATCAGGAGCGCGAGGGCTTCTCAATCCCAGCGCAGTCAAAACTGTTAAGCGACTACGCGCAAGCAAACAGGATGCGCATCGTCGAGGAATTCGCTGACGTCGAAACCGCCAAGCGCAGTGGTCGGACGAATTTCGGTGCGATGATGCAATACTTGAAGAGGCATCCTGCCGTCCGCTCGATTTTGGTCGAGAAGACCGATCGGCTCTATCGCAATCTCAAGGACTGGGTCACGGTTGATGAACTCGGCGTCGAAATTCATTTCGTGAAAGAGAATGTCGTTCTCTCCGGCAAGTCCCGGTCGTCCGAGAAATTCATGCACGGCATCAAGGTGCTCGTTGCGAAGAACTATATCGACAACCTCTCAGAGGAGACACGGAAGGGCATGCTGGAGAAAGCCCAGCAGGGCCTTTGGCCGACGTTCGCCCCGATGGGCTACAAGAATGTTCAGATGGCGAACGGCAAACGCGTCATCACTGTAGACCCTGAGATGGCGCCGCTCGTTCAGCAACTTTTCGAATGGTACTCGACCGGACTCTATTCACTGAAGGAGGTGGCGGCGAAGGCGCGCGACATCGGGCTGGTCTATCGCAAGAGCCGTAACCGCATTGGCGTCAGCACAATTCATCAGATGCTGAAGCACCGGATCTACACCGGCAAATTCGAGTGGCTAGGCAAAATCTATCCGGGATCGCATGTGCCGCTCGTCAGCGAGGAGATTTGGACGCAGGTCCAGGAGGTCCTGGAGGGCCGCGGTAGCGCCAAGCTGCGTGGCAGCACCGTGCACGACTTTACGTTCACTGGGATGATGACCTGCCGGCATTGCGGATGCGCGTTGGTCGGCGACATCAAGAAGCAGAAATATATCTACTATCGCTGTTCCGGGAATAAGGGTCGCTGTGGCGAACCTTATGTCCGCGAGAAGGTTCTGGAGGAGCAATGCGCGGCCGTGCTCGAGCGGCTACGGTTTGACGAGGAAACGCTCGGGCTCATGACCCGCGCGCTGAAGGAGAGCTTCGCCGTCGAAACCAAGGAGCATGCTGAAGCCCTCGCTCGCTTGCGCGCGGAGCAGGATCGGCTCAACAAGCGCCTTGAAATGCTTTGGGTCGATAAGGCCGACGGTAGGATCGACGAGCGCTTCTACGAGAGCATGTCCGCTCAATGGCGGGACGAACTGGCGCGCTGCGCGCGCGATGCTCAGAGGCTCGACCAGGCGAATTGGGACTACATGGACGACGGAATCGCGCTTCTGACCTTGGCGCAAAAGGCCGGAACCATCTTCAAGAGCGAGCCCTCAGCCCGCAAAAGATTGCTTCTGAATTTGGCGTGTTCGAACTTGACTTGGGGAAACGGCGAACTTCGCGCCGATTTCAAGCAGCCATTTGATTTGCTTGCGGAAACCGTCGCCACCACAAAAGGCGAAGAGGGCGCTAAACAGGGGCGAAACAGCGAAAAAAGGAACTGGCTCCCTGAGCTGGACTTCGAACCAGCGACCATTCGATTAACAGTCGAATGCTCTACCAACTGAGCTATCAGGGAGCACGGTTGGAGGCGGGGGTATAGCTCCCGAGGGTTACCGCTTCAATAGCGGACCTGCTCCAGGGTCGCGGATTCACAGGCGATTCACCGGGAATTCCCAATGGTCCCAACGCAAAAGAAGAGGGCGGGAGCCAGAGGCTCCCGCAAAGGCGTTTGGGTGATGGTGGGGTGTCTTCAAGGGAAGACGGGACCAAGATGCGCCGTCGAGGTTAATGACAGGTAAACGAAACCCGTCCGCCTGCCGGAACGGTTTTCATCTTTCGCGCCAGGCTGTCTGTGGGCCGGGACGGCCTGTGGATGGATTTGGAGGCCTCGCCCGGAATCGAACCGGGGTGCAAGGATTTGCAGTCCTCTGCGTCACCACTCCGCCACGAGGCCTCACCTGCGACAGGCCGCTGGCGGGGCGGCTGCCGGGCGCGTTGCGCCGGGTGGTCCGTATGCTAAGAGCCGGGGCCGCACAAGTGCCCGGAGTTCGGGGTATCCAGCGCAGGGAGTGATCAGGTGGATCTGCAAGCCGCACGCGCCGCCATGATCGACAGCCAGGTCCGCCCCAACGACGTGACGGACCGGCGGCTCATCGGCGTCATGGCGTCCGTGCCGCGCGAGGCGTTCGTGACGCCGGCCCAGCGCTCGCTCGCCTATGCCGACATCGCGATCGAGACGGGTCCGGGCCGCTGGATGTTGGCGCCGCGCGACTTTTCCAAGCTGGTCTTTGCCGCTGCGATCACGGAGACCGACAAGGTTCTCGATGTGGGGCCGGGCACAGGCTATTCGACCGCGGTGCTGGCCGGAATGGGCGCGACCGTGGTGGCGCTGGAGCAGGACGAGGCAACCGCCAAAACCCTGCGTGAGAGCCTCGCCCGGACCGGTGTCGTGGCCGATGTCGTCGCAGGCCCGCTGAAGGCCGGAGCGCCGTCCAAGGCGCCGTTCGACGTTGTTTTCCTGAATGGCGCCGTCGAGGAAGTGCCCAAGGCCCTGCTCGATCAGCTTGCCGAAGGCGGGCGGCTGGTTGCCCCGGTTGCCGAGGGCGGGGTTCGCCGCGCGCGAGTTTACACCCGCTCGGGCGGCAACACGGCCTACCGTACGCCGTTCGACTGCCAGGCGCCGGCGCTTCCCGGGTTCGAGCGGGCCGCCGAATTCCGTCTCTGACCGGAATTTCTCCCGCCGGATGAATCCATTGGCGGGCCCGGGCCTTGCTGCGCCCTCTAGGCGACGGCGCGTCGATGGGCTCCGTTAACGCGGCTCAGCCTAAGTGGGCGCACGCTGGCTTGCCCGGACACGCGATTTCGACACGGAGCCCCTGATGAGAATGTTCGCCGCAGCCTTCCTGCTGGTCTCGCTGTCCGCGCCTGCCATGGCGCAGGCGAGCCGCGAGACGCTGGCCGACGCCGTCGCCGCCGCGATCGGCAACAACCCGCAACTGATGGCCGAGCGCGCGACCCGCAGCGTCGCCGATGAAACGCTGGCGCAGGCGCGGGCCGGCATGCTGCCGAGCGTCGGGCTCAATGGCAGCTATGGCGCGCAGGAACTTGGCTACGGCCGCACCTTCACCACGCCCGCCGGCACGTTCCCGCTCGATGGCAACCAGGAGCGGGCGACCCTTGGCCTCGAAGCGCGCCAGTCGATCTGGTCCGGCGGCTCGAAGACCGCGCAGCGCAAGCAGGCGGAAGCCGGCGTCACGGCGGCCGAGGCGCAGCTTCGCGGCGCTGAACAGAATCTCGTGCTGGCGGTCGTGACGTCCTTCGTCGACGTGCGCCGCGCCGAGCAGGAAGTCGTCATCCGCGAGACGAATGTGGATTCGCTGCGCCAGCAGGTGCAGGCCGCGAAGGATCGCTTCGATGTCGGCGAAGTCACGCGCACCGATGTGGCGCAGGCGGAATCGCAGGCGGCGGGATCCGAAGGCGCCCTGGCGAAGGCGCGCGCCGATCTCGCGGCCGCGCGCTCCACCTACCAGCGCATTGTCGGCCGCCCGCCCGTGCAGCTCGCCGAGCCGCCGGTCGCGCCGCAGATTCCCGGCACGCTGGAAGAAGCGGCCGCGACGGCGCAGGGCGCCAATCCCGATATCCTCTCGGCTCGCGCGCAGGAAGAGGCCGCCGCGCGCGGCATCGACGTCGCCCGGGGCCAGCTGCTTCCGCAGGTCGATCTCGTCGGAAACGCCGGCGCGATCGAAACCTACCAGGACCGGACATTCCGCGACACCAATGTCGGCCTCAGCGCGCAGGTGAAGGTCCCCCTGTTCGAGGGCGGACTGCTGTCATCGAAGACGCGCGCCTCGCGCCTCGAAGCCGATCGCGCGCGCTACCAGCGCATGGCGGTCGAGCGCGAGGTGACGGCGCAGACGACAACGGCCTGGCACGCTGTCATCGCGGCGCGCGAGGCGATCACGGCGTCGCGCAGCCGCGTTTCGGCGGCGCAAGTGGCGCTGGAAGGCGCCAAGCAGGAGCTGGCGGTCGGCACGCGCATCACGCTCGACGTGCTCGACCAAGAGCGCGAACTGCTTGAGGCGCAACTCGGCCTCGTCGACTCGGAACGCGCCGCCTATATCGCCGTCCACCAGCTTCTGGCTGCGACAGGACGCCTGGGGCCCGAGACGGTCGGACGTTAACGAATTCCACACCATAGGACTGTCTATTCCTTAATGATGGGCGGGGAATCGCATTCCTTGCACGCGCCCAGATTGAACGAGGACTGCGATGTCTGCGGAACAAGCCCAGCGCGAACCGACCATGGAGGAGATCCTCGCGTCCATTCGCCGGATCATCTCCGAGGAAGACAAGCCCGCCGAAGGCGGCGAGGTGCTTGACCTCCAGCCGCCGCCGGCGCCGGTCGCCGAGGCGAAGCCCGTCCCGCAGCCCGCGCCTGCGCCCAAGCCGGTCGAGATTCCCAAGCCTGCACCCGCGCCTCCTGTGGCCGCCAAGGCGCCGCCGCCCGCGGTCTTCGAGGAGCCCGAAGACGAGCATGCTTCCGGACGTCCGCTGGAAGATGAACTGATGATCCTCGAGCGCGAACCAGAGCCCGAGACTCCGCCGATCGCCGCAGCGCCCCGTCCCGCGCAACCTGAATGGAACCCGCAGCCGGCCCAGCCGCAGCGCCCGCTGGTCAGCGACCCGGTCGCCAACCATGCTTCCGCTGCGCTCGGCAAGCTGATGGGCTCGATGTTCGTTTCCTCGGGCAATACGCTGGACGACGTCGTCCGCGACCTGCTCAAGCCGCTTCTGAAGGAATGGCTCGACGCCAACCTTCCGCACATCGTCGAAGCCGAAGTTGCAAAGGAGATCGATCGCATCCGCCGCATGTCCCGCTAGGGACGATGCACGGACCCCGGTCGCCGGCTGGAGCGACATCAACCGCACAAACGCACTGACCCAACGAACTTTGAACCGACACCACGAAACAAGGGCGCACCTTAACCGGTGCGCCTTTTGTGTTTTCAGCCGCGGCCTTCGACCTCCACCCGGCCGTCGTCTGCAACCAGGCGCAAGCGTTCGCAGTTCCGGAACGAGCCCCGCTTCTGGCGATCCAGGAAGGCGGCCATGGCGGCGTGCGGCGACTTCGGGCCTTCCTCGGCAAGCATCATCGCTGCCTGCATGAACTGGCCGTGGCTGACCGCGATGGTGAGCCCGTCATCCAGCAAGGCGATGCGGCGCAGAAAGGCGTTGGCGCGGGCGAGCAGGTCCTCGAAGCTTTCGGCGCCCGGCCCGTCGATTGAATCGGGAAACAGCCGTCGCCAGTAGGCGTCGATCCGCGGCTTGCGCTCGCGCCACGACGTGCCCACGCAAGAGGCCGGCGCGAGGTAGGTGAATTCCTGGATCGGCCAGACCTCGGTCGCCACGTCCGGAAAGCGCCGGCCGATTGGCGCGAGCGTGTGGGTGGTGCGCACGAAAGGCGATGCGATCAGCCGGCCGGGCCGTTCCTCGATGGACGCAGCCAGGGCCTCCGCCTGCGCGCGACCTGCGTCGGACAAGTCGATGTCCTGCGGCGCTCTGGTCTTCTCGCCCGCATTGGCCAGGCTTTCGGCGTGCCGGTAGACCCAGATGCGCGCGCTGGCCATGAATCCCCGTCCGCAATGAGCAGCCAAATCTTGCAGATGGTCCGCCGAGCGCAAAGAGCTATCCCTGACTGGAGGCAAACGGGTTGTGAGTTGCCTGCACGCAAGCTATCGCTTCGGCGTATTCCGCAGCCTGATCCGGACCGATGATCGACCAGCGTTTCGACCCTGCATCCGCCGAGCCCCGCATCTATGAGGCGTGGGAGACATCCGGCGCGTTCAAGCCATCCGGCAAGGGCGAGCCCTATTCCATCGTGATCCCGCCGCCGAACGTCACCGGCGTGCTGCACATGGGCCATGCGCTCAACAACACGCTGCAGGATGTGCTGGTGCGCTATCACCGCATGCTGGGGCGCCGCGTGCTGTGGCAGCCGGGGACTGACCACGCCGGCATCGCCACGCAGATGGTTGTCGAGCGCGAGCTGGCGAAGGAAGGCAATGCCGGCCGCCGCGAGATGGGCCGCGAGAAATTCCTCGAGCGCGTCTGGGCATGGAAGGAAGTTTCGGGCGGCGCCATCACGCAACAGCTCAAGCGCCTCGGCGCGAGCTGCGACTGGAGCCGCGAGCGCTTCACGCTCGACAAGGGTCTTTCCGAAGCCGTCACGAAAGTCTTCGTCGAACTCTACCAGGAAGGCCTGATCTACCGCGACAAGCGGCTGGTGAACTGGGACCCGCAATTCCAGACCGCCATCTCCGACCTCGAAGTCGAGACGCGCGAAGTGAAGGGCCATTTCTGGCACTTCCGCTATCCGCTGGCCGACGGCTCAACCTACAAATTCCCGATCGCGTTCGACGAAGCCGGCAAGGCGACGGAGTGGGAGACACGCGACTACATCGTGGTCGCCACCACGCGTCCGGAGACGATGCTGGGCGATACGGCCGTGGCCGTGCATCCGACCGACGAGCGCTATGCGAGGATCGTCGGCAAGCAGGTAAAGCTGCCGCTCACCGGCCGCCTCATTCCCATCATCGCGGACGACTACGCCGACCCGGCCAAGGGCACAGGCGCGGTGAAGATCACGCCCGGCGCACGACTTCAACGACTACCAGGTCGGCAAGCGCAACAAGCTGCCGATGATCAACATCTTCACTGGCGATGCGCATATCGTCGACGAGGTTCCGGAAGCTTATCGCGGGCTGGAGCGGTTCGCGGCGCGCAAGAAGGTGGTCGCCGACATCGAAGCGCTGGGCCTGCTGCACGCCATCGAGAGCACCGTGATCCAGCAGCCCTTCGGCGATCGCTCTCAGGTCGTCATCGAGCCCTACCTCACCGACCAGTGGTATGTGGACGCCAAGACGCTGGCCAAGCCTGCCATTGCAGCTGTCGAAAAGGGCGATACCAAGTTCGTGCCCGAGACGTGGGCCAAGACCTATTACGAGTGGATGCGCAACATCGAGCCGTGGTGCGTTAGCCGACAGCTCTGGTGGGGGCATCGCATTCCGGCGTGGTACGGGCCGCCGGTCGATGAGCAAGACAATATCAACCAGACGGTTATTGCACACGTCTTCGTCGCTGCAACAGAGGAGGACGCCAAAGGGATGGCGCTTGACCTCTACCGGAAGGACAAGGATCTGAAAATCAAAGGCATAGTGGTCAAAGACAACTGGAACGATGCGCTGATCCACAATTCCTTCGAGGCTGACGACGTAGCCACCATCGCAATTTATCAGGACGAAGACGTCCTCGACACCTGGTTCTCGTCCGCGCTGTGGCCGTTCTCGACGATGGGATGGCCAGGCGATGTCGATCCGGCGCTGAAGGAGTTCTATCCGGGCTCGGTGCTGGTCACCGCGTTCGACATCATCTTCTTCTGGGTTGCGCGCATGATGATGCAGGGCCTGCATTTCATGGGCGAGGTTCCGTTCAAGGACGTCTACATCCACGCGCTGGTCCGCGACGAGAAGGGCCAGAAGATGTCGAAGTCGAAAGGCAACGTCATCGACCCGCTGGAACTGGTCGACGAGTTCGGCGCCGATGCGCTGCGCATGACGCTGTCGGCGATGGCGGCGCAGGGCCGCGACATCAAGCTGTCGAAGCAGCGCGTCGAAGGCTATCGCAACTTCTCGACCAAGCTGTGGAACGCCGCGAAGTTCGCGGACATGAACGAGTGCCGACTCGACCCGAAATTCGATCCGGCGAAGACGAAGCACACGCTCAACCGCTGGATCGTGTCGGAGCTGACGCGCACGGCGGCGACGGTCGGCAAGGGCATCGAGGAGTACAAGTTCAACGAGGCGGCGGGCGGCGCCTATCGCTTCGTGTGGAACGTGTTCTGCGACTGGTATCTCGAACTGATCAAGCCGGTGCTGAACGGCGACGACGCGGCGGCCAAGGCCGAGACCCGCGCCACGGCGGCATGGGTCGCTCGACCAGATCGTCCACCTGCTCCATCCCTTCATGCCGTATGTGACGGAGGAGCTGTTCCAGAGCTTCGGCAAGGATCGCGGCCTGCTGATCGCGCGCAAGTGGCCGGAGCTGGGCGACAGTCTGATCGATAACGCCGCCGATGCCGAAGTTGACTGGGTGATCCGACCTCGTCACCGCGATCCGCTCGGCGCGTCAGGACCTCAACGTGCCTGCTCGGCGCGAAAGTCCCGCTGACACTGGTCGGTGCGTCGAAGGCAACGGCTGACCCGCCTGGCAATGTACAGTCGACTGTAGTCGAGCGAATGGCGCAGGCTCGATCAACATCGCGTCTGCCGACAGAGCCGCCGAAGGGCACGATACGCATCGTGCATCGGCGAGGCGACGGCGTGCCTGCATGTCGCCGAGCCTGATCGACCTCGCCGCCGAAAAGGTGCGCCTCAAGAAAGAGATCGCGCGCCTCGAAGGCGAGATTTCCGGCATCGACAAGAAGCTCGCCAACGAGCAGTTCGTCGCCAAGGCGCCGCCTGAGGTCGTTGAAGAACAGCACGAACGCCGCACCGCGGCGGAAGCCGCGCGCGTGAAACTGAGCGATGCGCTGAAGCAGCTGGAGGGCGCGGGGTAGTTTGGATAGAGCCGAAGGCGAAATCCACCATCTCGCCAACGGCCCAAAAAGGTGGATTTCGCATCCGCTCAATCCACCCTACAATACGGTGATCCTGGGGAGAGCAAGATGCGCTACTTGATTGCACTGGCCGCCTTTGTCCTTTCCGCCTGCACCAGCATGGAGGCGCCGATGGCGAAGGCTGAATGGACCCTGCTGATCCATGGCGGCGCCGGCGTGATGCGCCGCGCCGAGATGTCGCCCGAGATGGATGCGGCCTACCGCGCCGGGCTCAACGACGCCCTGGATGCTGGATCGAAAGTGCTGGCCGGGGGCGGCGCCTCGCTCGATGCAGTCGAAGCCGCCATCCGCGTCCTCGAAGACAATCCCAACTTCAACGCCGGCAAGGGCGCTGTTCTCACGCGCGAGGGCGTTGCCGAACTTGACGCCTCGATCATGGACGGGCGCGACCGCAAGGCGGGGGCCGTGGCGCAGGTGCGCACGGTGAAGAACCCTATCCGCGCCGCGCGCCTGGTGATGGAGACGACGGGCCGGGTGATGTTTGCCGGCAAGGACGCCGATGCGCTCGCCGCAAAAGGCGGCCTCGAGATTGTACCGCCCGAATATTTCATCACACCGCGCCGGCTCGAGGCGCTGAAGCGGGCGATGGCGGGAAACCTCCAGCCGATGGACCGCTATGGCACCGTTGGCGCCGTGGCGGTGGACAAGGCCGGCAACCTCGCGGCGGGAACCTCCACGGGCGGCATGAACGCCAAGCCGCCGGGCCGCATAGGCGATGCGCCGATCATCGGCGCGGGCACCTATGCGCAGAATGGGGTCTGCGCCGTGTCGTCCACGGGCGATGGCGAATACTTCATCCGCGCCAGCGTCGCCCGCATGATCTGCGCGCGCGTCGCCATGCAGCATCTCAGCCCCGAAGCCGCCGCGAAGGCGACGCTCGACGAGGTGAAGGCAATGGGCGGCACCGGCGGCGTCATCGTGCTCGGCGCAGACGGCAAGGTCGCGCTGTCGATGAACACCGAAGGCATGTTCCGCGGCCGGGCCGATGCGTCCGGCCGCAAGGATGTGGCGATCTACGCCGACGAATGAGCGTTCTGCGCGTCCGCTTTACGCGCCTCAGCAATGACCGGCACCGCTTCGAGGCTATCCGGCCCGGCGGCAGTGTGGAGATCCGCGAGCTGGAGTCGCGCAGCTTCCTCATGCACGACCTGGTCCATTACGCCGTCGAACTGGAGGCGGGGCTCAGGAAGTCCTTCTACGGCCAGCTTGCGCGCGGGGCGGGTTACGAGGACCTGGCCTCGGACGGCGAAGGCGTGCGGACCGAGATGGTCGTCGGCGCGTTGCAGGGCGCAATCAAGGGCGAGGTCGATCCTGAAGCTTTCATGCGGCAGCTCAAGGCGATGTGGGCCAATATCGGCCGTGAGCCGCCAGAGTGGCTGTCGGCGGACGTGATCGCCCGCGCGCTCGAACGCCTGCGCCAGGTGCAAGGCCGCTGGCGCGCCACGCCCTTCGGCGAGGCGATGGAGCTGGAATTCCCGCTCGATTGAAGACGTGAGGAAAGTGTCTCGCTGTGAACGAGGGGCGGCCGTTCGCCTGACAGGTCCAGCGCACGCTATTGTGCTGTCCCAGTCACCCAGGCCTTTCGGATCAGCCGCCCGCATCGCACGGAGTCGGCGCCTGCGTTTGTCTGGGCAACTGCCCGCGCGAGCACCCCGTAGTGCGTGCGGCCGGCGTCGATCCAGGGATAGAAGCCGAATGCGCCCGCGCTGCTGAAGGCGCCGTCTCCGACGACGGGATCGTCCTCGACCCAGTGTCCAAGGCTGTAATGCCACTGCTCGCTGGCCGCGACCGGGGCGAAAAGCGCCTGCGCGCATGTCGTGGGGTTGGTGCAGACCGCCTGCGTGCCGAGCAAGGGTCCGAGGCGGAGCGTGCCGGCGAGCAGCTTGCGCAGGAAGACCGCGTAGCCGCCCGCGCTGCTGGCCGCGCCGCCTGCGAGTTGCGGCTGCAGGAAGGTGAAGGTCACGTCAGGCCCAAGCTGGGTTTGCATTTCCGCGGCAAGCGCCACGCTGCCGAGCGCTCCAAGCCCGAACAGGCTCGCATGCTTCTGCATGTGCCCGCCGTCGTAAAAGAAAAAACCGTCGCGGGCGGCTGTATAGACGCCATTGCTGCCGGCGTTCACGCAGTCGTCGACGGTCTGGCCGGACGAGCATGAACTGAAGCTGGTGTAGCCGCTCCGGAACGTCAGGTGCTTTACGTCGGTGGCGTTGGTTGCGCCGTTCTGCTTTTGCACCACATAGGCGCCGTAGAGCCATTTCGATGCGGACGCGATGGCCATTGGCGTGGTGGCGGTGATGCTGGGGGGGCCGCCGCCGGTCTCGATCGAACCGGACGCCAGCATGGCGTTCGCATCGCCGATCTCCCAGTAGAACGGCCGGATGGCGAAGCAGGGGTTGGCGGCGCTCTGCGCGGTCGTTTGCGCGGCCGCGCTGCGCTGCGCAGTGGTGAGCGGGCTGGGGGCAGGCGTTGGAGCTGTCGCTGCCGGCGCGCCTCCGCCGCCGCCACAGCTGGCGAGCAGGAGCGCCGACGCTGCCAGGATCGCGCCGGCGGCGGGCGACCGACGGACGACCTTCGGGGACGATGTCGTGGTCATCTGTTGCTGGTCCTTGTCATGCCCAAGGGGCGCCGTCGATGCTGACGACCCAAGCCCATCCCGGCCATAGGCGCGTGTCAATCGCGTAGGCCTTCTACGGAAACACGACCCGCGTGAGCAAATGCTCGCCTTCCGCGCAGGGCGGCGGCCTGAAACTCCTCGGCGCGCTGGACAAGGTCTCGAAAGCGCACAACGCGACTCCGGCCCAGGCGGCGCTGGCCTGGCTGATGGCTCGCCCCAGCGTCACTGCGCCGATCGCCAGCGCCACCAGCGTCGCCCAGCTGAAAGAACTTGCGCCCGCCGCTGCGCTGAAGCTCACTGCCGACGACATGAAGGCGCTCGATCTCTAGAGGGAAGCAAGATGGCCGAAGCGATGGACCTGCTGGTGAAACGCACCGCGCTGGCCGAGACGAAACTGGCGCCTGCCGCGCCGATCGACCTGGCCGAAGGCGAGGCAGCACTCCGCGTCGATGCGTTTTCCCTCACCGCCAACAACGTCACCTACGGCGCGTTTGGCGACTTCCTGAAATACTGGCAGTTCTTTCCTGCGCCTGAAGGCTGGGGCCGCGTGCCCGTCTGGGGTTTCGCCACGGTCACGGCCAGCCGCTCGCCCAACGCCAAGGCCGGCGAGCGGGTCTACGGCTATCTCCCGATGTCGACCGCATTGCGCATTCGCCCGGGCCCGCGCCGCCACGGCGGCTTCGCCGACGAAAGCGCCCACCGCGCCGGCCTGTCTCCGGTCTACAACAGCTACGTTTTGAACACCGAGGATCCGCTCTACACGCCCGACACCGAGGCGCTGCAGGTGCTGTTCCGTCCGCTGTTCACCACCTCGTTCCTGATCGACGACTTCATCGCCGACAGCGGTCATTTCGGCGCCGGCCAGGTGATCTTTTCCAGCGCATCGGCCAAGACGTCCTACGCCGCCGCCCAGCTTCTCAAGATGCGCGGAACGAAAGTCATCGGGCTCACGTCGCCGGGCAATATCGCCTATGTCGATAGCCTCGGCTTTTACGACAAGGTCGCGCCCTACAGCGCGATCGCCTCGCTAGACGCCTCTGCGCCCACCGTCTTCGTCGATATCGCCGGCGACAGCGCCGTGCGTCTCGCTGTTCATTCCACCTTCCGCGACAACCTGAAATACAGCTGCGCCGTCGGCGCCACGCACTGGGATGCTGCGCGCCCCGACGCGCAGCTGCCTGGCCCGCAGCCGCAGATGTTCTTTGCTCCCGGCATCATCCAGAAGCGCATCGCTGACTGGGGCGGCGCCGAGTTCCAGCGCCGCGTCGGCGCGGCCTGGCGCGCCTTCCTGCCTACGGCGGCGCGCACGACGAATGTCCTCGAAGGGCAAGGCCTGTCCGCCGCCGCCCAGGTCTTCGGCGATCTTGTCTCCGGCCGCTCGCGCCCCAGCGACGGCCATGTCATCCGCCTGGGCTAGCGCGGGCGACTCAACACTTGTCCTGCCTCACCGCCCGGGCCGAAAGCGGCCTGGAAGCCAGCAAACCGTCCGAATGTGCATTGCCCGCGCTGACGTGATAGCAATTGTGCATGTCCAGACTCGAAGACGCCATCACCCGCCTGCGCGCACTGCCGGAGGCTGAGCAGGACATGCTCGCCGGCGAGATCGAGGGCCTGCTCACCGAGCCTGCCTCGCTTCTGACGCCCGCACAGTGGGCGGAGGTGGAAGTCGAGCTCGACACGGACGATGGCGTGCGACTTTCCCATAACGATGTGATGGTCCGCATGCGCGGGAGGTTCGGGCGATGAACATCGTCTGGCGTCCCCGCGCTGCGGATGACTTCGAGCAACTTATCGACGCGGCCACGGCCGGCAACACGGCCGCTGCTTCCCGCGACAAGTCCCTGGTCGAGGCCAAGATCCTGCAGCTCATCCGCTTCGACCAGCTCGGCCGCAAGACGCGGCGCGTGGGTGTGCGCGAACTGCCGGTCGAGGGAACGCCCTATGTCGTGGTCAACCGCCGACGCGGCGCCGACGTGCTGATCCTGCGCATGTTCCACAATGGCAAGGCGACCGTGGTCTAGCCGGCGCTGCTCCTGCGTCACCCTTCACGCAGCGCCATGGCATGCTATAGCGGCGGCAAGTCGAACTGCGGGAAGACGCCATGGCCACCCAGAAAACTCCGGGCAGGAAAGCCTGGGACAAGTCGCGCATGCCGAGCCGGCACGTCACCATTGGCCCGAACAAGGCGCCGCAGCGCTCCTACTATTACGCCATGGGCCTCGGCACGAAGGAGATCGAGCAGCCCTTCGTCGGCGTGGCATCGTGCTGGAACCAGGCTGCGCCGTGCAACACCGCCCTGATGCGCCAGGCGCAGGTCGTCTCCGAAGGCGTCAAGCAGGCGTTCGGCACCCCGCGCGAATTCTGCACCATCACTGTCACTGACGGCATCGCCATGGGGCATGAAGGCATGCGCTCCTCGCTGGTGTCGCGCGACGTGATCGCGGACTCCGTCGAACTCACCATGCGCGGCCATGGCTATGACGCGCTGGTCGGCGTCGCCGGGTGCGACAAGTCCCTGCCGGGCATGATGATGGCGATGCTGCGCCTCAACGTGCCGAGCGTGTTCCTCTATGGCGGCTCCATCCTGCCGGGGATGCTCAACGGCAAGGAACTGACGGTGCAGGACGTGTTCGAAGGCGTCGGCGCATTCTCGTCGGGCAAGATCACCTCGGAAGAGCTCTGCCTGATCGAGCAGCACGCTTGCCCGGGCGATGGCGCGTGCGGCGGTCAGTATACCGCCAACACCATGGCCTGCGTCTCCGAAGCCATTGGCCTCGCCCTGCCGCTTTCGTCTGCGCTGCCGGCGCCCTACAAGGATCGCGACCAGTATGCGCTGGCGTCCGGCAAGGCCGTCATGGACCTGGTCGAGAAGAACATCCGCCCGCGCGACATCTGCACGCGCGAGGCGTTCGAGAATGCGGCCATCGTCGTGGCGGCGACCGGCGGCTCCACCAATGGCGGGCTGCACCTGCCGGCGATGGCGCACGAGGCGGGCATCCGGTTCACGCTCGACGACTGCGTCGCCATCATGCGCAAGACGCCCTACCTCGCCGACCTCAAGCCGGGCGGAAAATACGTCGCCAAGGCCATGGGCGAGGCCGGCGGCGTACCCATGCTGCTGAAGACGCTCCTTGATGCGGGGCTGCTCCACGGCGACTGCATGACCGTGACCGGCAAGACGATCCGCGAGAATCTCAGGAATGTTGTCTGGCGCTCGGACCAGGACGTGATCCATCCCGCGACCCGGCCCATCACCGAGACCGGCGGCGTCGTCGGCCTCAAGGGTTCGCTGGCGCCGGACGGCGCCATCGTGAAGGTTGCCGGCCTCAAGACCCAGGTGTTCCGCGGCCCCGCCCGCGTGTTCGATGGCGAGCAGGCGGCGTTCGATGCCGTCGAGAAGCGCCAGTACAAGGCGGGCGAGGTGCTGGTCATCCGCTATGAGGGGCCGAAAGGCGGCCCCGGCATGCGCGAGATGCTGGCGACAACGGCCGCGATCTACGGCCAGGACATGGGCGACAAGGTCGCCCTCATCACGGACGGCCGATTCTCTGGCGCGACACGCGGCTTCTGCGTCGGCCATGTCGGACCCGAAGCGCAGGACGGCGGCCCCATCGCGCTCGTGGAGGACGGCGACATCATCGTCCTCGACGCGGTCAGGGGCGCGATCGACATCGAGGTCTCCGCCGCCGAACTTGCGACACGCAAGAAGACGTGGAAGCCGAAAAAGACCAACTACAATTCCGGCACGCTGTGGAAATACGTCCAGACAGTCGGCCCCGCCCACCTTGGCGCGGTGACCCATCCCGGCGGCGAAGCCGAAACCCACATTTACGCGGATCTCTAGATGGCTGAGCAGGGGCAAGGGGTGGCGCAGACGATCGAAGAGGCCATGTCTGGCCTCCCACCCGATTTTGCGTTCTTCGCCGATCGCTACAAGACCGTGATCCAGCCGCAGCTCGCCGGGCGCGAGGATGAGCGCGTCCGGGCGGTCAGGAAGCAGCGCAACTTCACGATCTATGCCGTCATCGCGGCGCTGGTGCTGAGCGGCGGAGGCGTCGCGCTGTTCCAGCACCCGGCCGTGGCCATTCTCGGCTTCGTTGTCGGCGGCGGCCTCTACGCCTGGGGCTCGACCGACGTCAACCGTCTCAAGACCGAGACCAAGCTGTTGCTGATCGATCCGGTGTCGGCGGAATTCGGGATGCAGTTCGAACTCGCCCCGCCCCAGCCGGACTCCATCCAGCGCTGTCACGGCCTCGGCCTGGTGCCGCGCTGGGACCGGGCGAGCTATGAGGACCGGCTCACCGGCATGCGAGCGGAATCGCCCTTTGAATTCTTCGAGGCGCACCTCGAGGAGAAGCGCACGACGACAGAGCGGGGCCGCACGCGCACCACTTGGGTCACCGTCTTCCGCGGCCAGTGCCTCGCCGTGAAGTTCCCGAAGGATTTCGTTGGGGTAACGAAGGTCTACCGCGACATGGGCGCCTTCAACTGGCTGGCCAAGATGGGGGTGAAGGAACAGAAAGTGAGGCTGGAAGACCCTGTCTTCGAAAAGGCCTTCGAGGTCTATGGCTCCGACCAGGTCGAAGCCCGCTTTCTGCTGACGCCGGACTTTATGGAGCGCCTGATCGGCCTCGAACGCGCCTTCCAGGGCAAGCAGTTGCGCTGTGCGTTCGCCGGAGGGGAGATGCTGCTTGCCGTGGCGGGCAAGAATCTGCTGGAAGCAGGCTCGATGCACCGGCGGATGGACGATCTTGGGCGTGTGAGGGAAATGCTGCAGGACTTCGCCGCCATCTTCCTGCTGATCGACGCGATGTCGCAGCGCCTGACGCCCGATGCCCTCAGAACCCCCGGCGCCTGAACCCGCCTCCAGCGCAGAAAGACCGGTAGCAAGACCGATGTCCAAGAAGCCTTTCTTCGAAAAACTGCTTGAAGGCGGCCTCTTCGCCTCGCGCTGGCTGATGGCGCCGTTCTATGTCGGCCTGATCGCAGCCCTCGGCGCGCTGATGGTCGTGTTCTTCCAGGAACTCTGGTTCGACCTGCCGGCGCTGTGGACGTTCGACGCCTCAGGCCATTTCGAGATGACTGCCGAAAAGGCGATCCTTCTGGCCCTGTCGCTGATCGACCTGTCGCTGGCGGGCAACCTCGTCGTCATCGTGATGTTCGCCGGCTACGAGAACTTCGTCTCCAAGATCGACACCGGCGACCACGAGGACCGGCCGGGCTGGATGGGGACGGTGGATTTTTCGGATCTCAAGCTGAAGCTCATCGCCTCGATCGTTGCGATCTCCGGGATCGCGCTGCTGAAGGCCTTCCTCGAACTCGGCGACGGCCACGAATTCGGTCCTGTCGAGCAGGTCAAGCTGATGTGGCAGGTGATTGTCCACCTGACCTTTGTGGTCTCCGGCGTGCTCCTCGCCCTGATGGACTGGCTCTCTGGCCACCAGAAGGCCCACTGAAGTTCACCCCCGCAAAAGAAAAGCCCCGCCGGCAATGCCGACGGGGCTAAGGGTGATTCTCGGGGGAGAGAATGATCCTGAGTACGCACGCCACGCGGCGTTGGATCGTCCGGAAAGGGGCGATGACGCGATTGTTTGGGGCGGGAATGCGGCGGAAACGCTTGACACCGGCGGGCCGCGAGATCGTCAATCCCGAAGGTAATTCGCCATAGGGGACAGCCATGCGGCTGACGCGGCTCGGTTATCTCGCGGCGCTGGTCCTCGCTGCGGCATTCGTTTCGGTTTCCGCACAGGCTCAGGGCCTGCCTGACGACTACGCCCGCGCAGATACGTTGCGGACGAAATTCTTCGGCCTCGTCCCCGGCATCGCCGACGAACCCAATTTCAGCGCCGACAGCAGGACGCTGGTCTATCGCCGCTCGCTGATGGGCGGAGGGACCGAGTTCGTCTCTGTCGATATCGCCACGCTTAAGAAGTCGCCGGCCTTCGACCAGCCGCGGCTGGCCCGCTCTCTGTCGAGCCTTTCCGGCAGGCCTTATGAATTCGACCGACTGCCATTCCCGCGCTACGCGCTTGCGGACGATCGCGCCTCGATGAGCTTCGAGGCCGGCACGGGCAAGTGGAGCTGCAAGTTTGCCGACTATGCGTGCGAGCGCACTGGCGACTGGGTGCGCCCGCCTGTGATCGAAGGCATGGGCGTACGTAAACCGATCGGCACGGGGCGGCCGCAACTGCCGGAGCGCGAGCCCGTGAAGTCGCCCGATGGGTCGCAGGAAGCCCTCGTCCGCGACTTCAACGTCTTCGTTCGCGCGCCGGGCGCACGCGAGATTCGCCAGCTGACATTTGATGGCTCGAAGGCGGACCACTACGTCGTGACGGAGGAGAGCTGGTCGCCGGACTCGCGCATGCTTGCCGTCTCGCGCCTTCGCCCGGGAGCCGAGCGTTATGTCACCTATGTCGAAAGCTCGCCGGGCGGCCAGAAACAGCCCGAGCTGACGGAGATGCCGTACAACAAGCCCGGCGACGTGCTGGCCGACCGCCAGCCGGTGCTGATCGACGTGCCCAGCGGCCAGTCGACCGCGATCGACCGCTCGCTTTTTCCTAACGCCTATTCGCAGAGCGAACCGAAATGGTGGAAGGATGGGCGGGGTTTCTACATCCGCTACAACCAGCGCGGCCATCAGGCCTACAGGATCATCGAGGTGAACCGGAAGGGCGTCGCCCGCGCCATCATCAACGAGGAGAGCCGGACCTATATCGAATACAATTCCAAGACGGTGTTCGAGCCGGTCAATGACGGCAGGGAAATCGTCTGGATGTCGGAGCGTGACGGCTGGTGTCACCTCTATCTCTATGACGGCGTCAAGGGCGTGGTGAAGAAGCAGATCACGCGTGGCGCCTGGGCCGTGCGCGAAGTGATCGACGTCGACGAGAAGAACCGCACCGTCACGTTCAGCGCCAATGGCATGAGGCCGGGCGAGGATCCCTACTTCGTCCACTACTACCGCATCAATCTCGATGGTACGGGGCTGGTCGCGCTTACCGAAGGCGTCGGCTACCACACCGTCATCTTCTCGCCAGACAAGCAGACCTATGTCGATATCTGGTCGCGTCTCGACCAGCCGCAGGTCGCCGAGCTCCGCCGCGCCTCCGATGGAGCCAGGTTGCTGGAGCTGGAACGCGGCGATGCTGCGGCCCTCGTTGCGGCGGGTTGGTCGCCTCCCCAACCTTTTGTCGCCAAGGGACGGGACGGCAGCACCGACATCCACGGCGTGATCTTCAAGCCGACCAATTTCGACCCCTCGAAAAAATATCCGGTGGTCGAAAGCATCTATGCCGGTCCGCAAGGGGCCTTCGCGCCCAAGGGGTTTGCCGCCTATCGCCCCATGCAAGCGCAGGCGGAACTCGGCTTCATCGTCGTGCAGGTCGACGGCATGGGCACGAACTACCGCTCCAAGGCCTTCCATGATGTTGCGTGGAAGAATCTCGCCGACGCCGGCTTCCCGGACCGCATCCTCTGGCACAAGGCGGTTGCCGCGGCGTATCCATGGTACGACATCACGCGCGTCGGCGTCTTTGGTGGCTCGGCGGGCGGGCAGAATGCGATGGCCGCGCTGCTGTTCCATCCCGGGTTCTACAAAGCCGCCTGGGCCTTTGCCGGCAGCCACGACAACCGGATGGACAAGATCTGGTGGAATGAACAGTACATGGGCTGGCCGGTCGGCCCGGAGTATTCCGCCTCGTCCAATGTCGACAACGCCTGGCGCCTGCAGGGCAAGCTGATGCTGGTGGTCGGCGAACTCGACACCAATGTCGATCCCTCCTCGACCTACCAGGTGGTCGACGCCCTGGTCCGCGCCGGCAAGACGTTCGACTTCCTCCTCCTTCCCGGCGCCGGCCACACCGAAGGCGGCGCCTACGGCGAACACAGACGATGGGACTTCTTCGTCAAGGAACTGATCGGCGCGACACCGCCAGATCGGAACACACCGAAGGGGGAGGCTTCGCCGGGATCAAGACCTGGCCCGCCCGCCGCGCCTGCAGCCGTGGCGACTTCGGTGGCGGCTTCTCCGGGCTGACCCGAGGGCTATTGATCCGGCTCTAGAGAGCGCACTCGCCAGAAGTTGTGACCTCCGAGCCGCTACATTTCTGCTCGCTTAGATACTTGTACGCCTCGCCGCAGTATTTTTTGGCGCGGCCGGGCTGTGCGAGATAGGAGCGCACCCCGGCGCAACCTTGCCGTTTTGCTGCTGCCCAGATCTCTTCCTCGCCGCCCATGCTCGCGACACTCTTGCCGGTCGTCTGAACGGGCGGAACGGTCTCGTCGGTTTTTGCGGCGGGCGCGGCCGCCTGCTGGCCTTCTCCTAGCAACGCCATCGGGCCGGCAAGCGCGCATCCCATGACCGCGGCGACGACTACAGTTCGCATGGCGTCCACACGTTCCTTGATCCTTCGGTCTTGTCCTCGACAACGAGATTGAAACTGCGAATGTCGGTCGTGGCCATGAACTCCGGCGTCAGCACATAACTATGCCCTACCTGCTCGGCGGGCTCCAGCACGGTTGTGCGCAGCTGAAGCGCTGCGTCGGCGTCGATCATGTGGACGAACCGATTTTCCGGCGTGGTGACGATCAGCCTGCCGCTCTCCAGCGTAATCTTGGGGCCCGCAGCGCAGGGCTGGCCGTCGCTCCACCGCCAACGCCCAATGACACGTTGAGCGAAGGAGTCGCCGCCGCCGAGCGCGGGCGCAGGGGGAATGGGGCGGGCGCCGTTCGCGCACGTTTCGGATGAAGGATCGGAGCCGTCGAGACAGGTGGGACCGAGGCCGGTAGGCCCCACGGAGGCTTCAGGCCCAGACATGGTCGGATCGGACGTCTTCGCGTTCTGGTCAAAAAACGTCTGCATGGCGAGCGTACCCACTACCGCGAGCGCGACGATCGCGAGCACTACGAGGCCTAGAAACATCCGCGCCTGCTTCTGCGCGGCGGTCGGGACCGGTGTAAGATAAGGCGTCTTCGGCGGCGCACGACCTGCCCCCACGCCGCGGCCCAGCCGCGCTTCCACTTCCGTCACCAGCCGCGCCATGCCGCCGGAGCTGGCGTTGCGCCAGTCCTGCAGCTGGATGCCCTGAACCAGATAGAGCCCCATCGGGAAATCGCTGGCCGCCAGCGTCTCGATCATCACCGGCACAAGCTTGCCCGCATCGCGCGCGACAATCGCCTCGTGCCGCACATTGGGGCTGGCGATCGACTCCTTCGACCACAGCACCACGGCCGCCCTGGCGTTCGAGAGCTTGCCCCTTATCCAGGTGTCCCAGTCGACGCCGGGAGGGGTTTCCTGATCCCAGAACACGTCGATGCCGGCCCGCGACAGGGCTGCCTGCACGCGCTCCGCCGCCGCGCGGTCCTTGCTGGAATAGGAGAGAAAAACGTCCGCCATGCCATGCGTCCCCGGAGAGAAGGATAGCATGCGTCGCGCCGGACGGAACCCTGTGGATCAGCCTGCGCGCGTAACTCCGGCGCCGCGGACGGCGATGTAGATGTCTTCCGTCGGTCTCCACCCCTCGGGCATATGCTGGTTGGTCTTCGCCGGAACGAGCAGCAGCACGGCGTCGTTGTTGTTGAACCGGAATTGCGCGATCACCTCGACCTTGTAGAGCCTGATCGTGTCCTTGCCATCCTGCCGAGCATCGAAGCTGGCGAGCTTTGCCGGCCAACCTGGCTCCGTATAGTGCGCCTTGATCACATCGAGGTCCTTCTCCCGCCCCGCGGCAGAGAGAGCCGCGACCAGTTCCGGCCGCCATTCCAGTGTCGAATAAATCTCGCCGGGACTGGAGATCGTCGCAGCCCACGGCTCGAAGGCCGCTTTCGGCATGCTGGCGCAAGCGGCAAGGGCGAGAAGCATCAGCCCCGCCGCAGCGGCCGAGAGCGGCCTGGTCGTCCATCCGAAAGGCATCATCGTGGCGCTCCTCAATCCCTAGTCTGCCAGCGCTGCAATTACCGGCACGTGGTCCGACGGCTTGTCCAGGCCGCGCGCCGTGCGGTGGATGGCGATCGAGTGCAACCGGTCGGCCGCCTGCGGGCTGCACATCAGGTGGTCGATGCGGATGCCCCAGTCCTTCTGCCAGGCGCCGGCCTGGTAGTCCCAGAACGTGTATTTCTGCATCCGTCCATCGCGCGCCATGAAGGCGTCGGTGTAGCCCAGGTGCTGCAGCGTGCGGAACTTCTCCCGCGTGGTGGCGAAGGCGAGCGCATCCTCGGCCCACGCTTTGGGATCCCAGCAATCCTCGTCGCGCGGGATGCAGTTGAAGTCCCCCGCCAGCACGATCGCCTCTTCAGTCTCCAGCAACTGCTTCGCCCTGGCGATCAGCCGGTCCATCCAGCGCAGCTTGTAGTCGTATTTCTCGCCCGGCCGCGGATTGCCGTTCGGCAGGTAGACCGACGCCACGCGCACCGGCCGCGGGCTTTCGATCAGCACTTCGAGATACCGGCTCTGCTCGTCGCCATCTTCCCTCGCAAGCCCACGCACCTCGTCCGAAATGCGGTGCTTCGAAAGCACCGCCACGCCATTATACGTCTTCTGGCCGAACACGGCACAGTTGAAGCCGAGCGCCTCCAGCTCCTCGCGCGGGAACTTCTCGTCGACGCACTTGATCTCCTGCAGGCACCACACGTCGGCATCGACGCTCTTCAGCACCTCCACCACCGTCGGCAGGCGCGCATTGACGGAGTTCACGTTCCAGGTGGCGATCTTCATCCGGCCTTGATAGCGCGCGCCTCGCCAAACGGAAGCGCCTGACGTTCCCGTTTGCGGCGCCCGCAGATTTTTTCGGTGGACTTGTGCGTATCCATTGCCTGCAGGGCGAATGTAGATTACATATGTAATCCACAACCGCAACGCACGTGCGCATCGGCGCGCAAGGCCCCAAGCCTTGCCCGTATCGCGGACTTGCAAGCCCAGGGGAGATTGACATGGCGATGCAGACAGAACCTGCCAGGGATGGAGAACCAAATGCAGACATCAACACCACGCCGCTGATCGACGTGATGCTGGTGCTTCTGGTCATGCTGATCGTCACGTTGCCGCCGCAGCGCCACGCCATCAAGTTGGATACGCCCTTGCCGTGCGGCGCGGACTGCCCGGAGGACAAGGCGCCGGATCCCATCACCATCGCCCTCGACTTCGACGGCTCTCTCTCCTGGAATGGCGCGACCATCACGCTCGCCGACCTCGACCAGCGCCTCGCCGCCGAAGCTCGCCGCGCGAAGCAGCCCGAAATCCACATCCGGCCCAGCCGTCTCACGAAATACGGCGCCGTCGCCCACGTGATGGCGGCGGCCCAGCGCCAGGGCCTTGGCAAGCTGGGGGTGATGGCGTCGAGCTGAGCGGAGACTTTCAGCCCTTGCGCTTGATCTTCGGCGTGAAGGCGAGGAAGCGGCGAGGGTTGTCGACCATGATCTGGCGCAGCACCTCGTCGCTCGCGCCTGCCGCCTTCAGCTTGGGGACGAAGACGGTGAGCGTCTTCCCATATCCGCCATTCGGGTTGTTGCGCTTCAGTTCCCGCG
The DNA here is from genome assembly GCA_963718145.1 of uncultured Alphaproteobacteria bacterium. Taxonomy (GTDB): domain Bacteria; phylum Pseudomonadota; class Alphaproteobacteria; order Caulobacterales; family Hyphomonadaceae; genus UBA7672. The sequence continues at coordinate 24,779 of CAVQYJ010000007.1, forward strand.
CCGAGGACAGGTCGGAAGAGAACATCAGGCTGCCGGCATAGCCCGCCTCGATCAGCGACATCACCATCGGCACGACCGGACCGTCGCCTGCGCCGCCCTGGCGGTCGAAGCCGACGAAGGCGCCGCGACGGATGATGGCGCGCTGGATCTCGGTGTTGGCGTCCACCAGATTCCCAAGATGGCCGATCACCACATGCTTCGGGTCGACCCCTGCGTCCTCGAGAATGTCGAGCTGCTGCAGCGCCGATTTTCCGGGAATGCCAGTGTGGGTGAAGATCGGGATGTTGGTTGCGACATGCACGCGGCCGATGGCGCGAAACACCTTGCGCTCGTCCCGGGTGATGTAGTCCCACGATCCGATCTCGCCGAGCGCGCCGATATTGTCGGCGTTCACCTGCTTCATGATCTGCTGGTAGACCTGGTCCTCGCTCCAGCCGCTCAGCTCTTTCGGATAGAAAGGCTGCGCGTAGAAGCCGGCGCTTGCGACGATCGGCAGGCCAGATTTCTGCGAGATCTTGCGCAGGAAACTCATGTCGCGGCCCATGTCGGGGTGGCCGCCATCGACGATGCAGGCGATGCCGTCGGCCTTGGCCTTCGCCATCTCGTCCGACATCAGGTCCACATCATCCATGAAGTAGGGCGCTGCCGCCGCTGGCGCGGCAGGAGCAGCGGCAGCGGCGGCTGTGGCAGGCGCGGCGGCGTTCGGCGCGCGGTTCGCCGCGCGGCTCTCTGCGGCAAAGCGCGACCAGTCGGCCAGGAATCCGTCTCGCAGCGACATGTGCTCGTGGAAAAGCGTGGCGCCGCCAGCCAGGTCTTCCGGCGCATGGTCCTTGAGGAGCGTGCGGATCACCGCGCCTTTGGGAAACGCCGCCTGCGCGCTCGCTGCGCCCGAGAGCGCCGCTGCGGCCACGCCCGCGCCCAGCATTGCAATGGTTTCGCGGCGCGTGCGCCCGATCCTGCGATCAGCGGTCATGTCCATCACTCCCTCGGGAACCTGGCTCGATTTGGCCGGTCCTCATCGTGTTGCCCGCAGTCTAGATGCCGGCGTGACGTCGCGCCAGCCGCCGCACAGGGCGCCTCACACAGTCGTGGCCTTACTTGACACTGCCGTCGCGCCCCGACCAAGTGGGTGCGTCCGTTCGGGGAGACGTCGGGGCTTGTTTCACGATCTGCTTCAATGGCTGCAGGATGTGCCCGGCGCCGCCGATGGCGATCCCACGACGTCTTGGAGCCAGCAGTTCGGCGGCTCGCTGCACCTCTGGGCGCTGACAGAGGGAACGCACGTCCTCTCGCTGATGCTGTTCGCCGGCACCATCCTGATGGTCGACCTGCGCATGCTCGGGGTCGTGTTCAGGAACGTCCCTTACTCGGCGCTCAACAACAAGGTGCTGCCGCTCACCGTCGCCGGCTTTGCCATCGCCACGGTCACGGGCCTGCTGCTCTTCTTCTCGAACCCGGTGCACTACTATCATTCGGTCTTCTTTCGCGCGAAAATCCTCTTCCTCATCGTCGCGGCTGTGAACATCTTCTGGTTTCACTACCGGGTTCAGAAGACTCTTGCCGAATGGGATGCGCTGCCCAGCCCGCCGCCCCTGGTCAAGCTCGCAGCCGGCGTCTCGCTTGCTTCCTGGGTTCTGGTGATCCTGTTCGGTCGCCTCACCGCCCTGACCTTCTTCGAGTGCGAGAACATGCCTCGCGGCACGTTTGGCTATGTTTTCGCCGAATGCGAGCCCGTGATGCGCGCCGTTGAGCAGATGAACGAGGAAGGAGCGGTTGAAGAAGAGGCGGTCCCCGAAGACGGCGCGTCAGAGGAAGTAGCCGCCCCTGATGAAGCGGCGCCCTCAGAAGACGCGGCGCCCGAACAGGCCAAACCGCCCGCGGCCTCGGAGCGGAAAGACTAAAGATGGATTTCGCCACGCTCTTTCCCGATCTCAAGCCGTGGGTGCAGAGCCTCTCCACGCTCTGGCCGGTCCCGATGATCAAGTCGTCGAGCTGGATGTTCCACGCCATCCTGGTCACGCACCTGCTGGGCCTCGTCACCGTCGGCGGCGCCATCCTGCTGCCGGGCCTGCGCCTGATGGGCGTGGGAATGACAACCGAGTCTCCGGCCTCGATCGAGAAGACCGTGCGCCCGTGGCTGTGGGGCGCGCTGGTCGTGCTTGTGATCACCGGCGTGCTGATGGGCATGGTCAACCCGATGCGGCTCTACAGCCGGCCGGCCTTCCTCGTGAAGGTGATAGCCCTTGTCCCGGCGCTGATCCTGTCACTGGCCGTCGTCCGCTCGATCGCCAGCCGCGACGGCGTCATCACCCGGAATGCGAAGATCATGGCTGGCGTCGCCCTGGCCGTGTGGCTCGCCGCGGTCCTCATCTTCGGCACGGCCTACGGCGCGGCGCCGGGCGCGTTCCACATCATCACCGCCGGCTGGCTCATCGTCATGGCTTTCGGCTCGCGCATGACGCGCATCGCCCTCGGCGCAATCACCGCCGCCATCGTAATCGTCGTCGGCGTCGTCACCTATGTCGTCTACAACCCGCTCGACAACTACGACATCGTCATGGAGATCAACCGCTGGACGCTGCGCCTCGGTGCGCTTCTGGTCGCCGGCTTCGCGCTCTGGGAGTTTGGCCGCGCCGGCAAGACTGCCAACGCGCCGCCTGCGCTCAACCGCCTCATCGGCCTGCTGGCCATCCTCGCCTGGTTCACCGTCGCCGCCGCCGGCCGCTGGATCGGCCTCGGCACCAGCGGCTGACGGTCAGGCGGACTTGTCCAGCACAAACCATCGGCCAAGCCGAACGCCCACCTCGCGCTCGTGATTGCGGGCCTGCTGGGCCTCCTGGAAGCAATCTCAACCGGCTCACTTCGCCAGCTCAAAGCCGGGAAGGCGCGCCGCCTTTCTGTCGAAGGTAAATGTCACCGAACATCCAGCGGCCATCGCTAGCGCAGATATCAGGCTGTCCTCGAATGGCGCTCCATTCTCTTCGAGCGCAAGCGCGGCGATCAAGACTTCCTGCTCCGCCTCAATGCTCAACGCAGGATCAGCGAGAAGCGCTTTCAGGGCTGCCGCGACATCGGGCCCAGAATACTCGTAGACATTTTGCAGCACCCAGGCGGTTTCAAGAACCACCGCAAGACTGATATACCCCGGCTCAGATGCGGTCAGTCGCTTTTCTACGATCGTTCGGGCGATCTCATACTGTTCGGGATGATCTTGAGTCAGCAGTCGCACGACGACATTTGTGTCGAGACCAATCACTTGCGGCTACGCAGATAGCGCTTCACAGCCATCTCTCGGACGGCCTGATTCATCTCTTCGGTCGATGCAGGCTTTTTCCGCCGAGGTCGCCCTTTGACCGCGCCTTTCGCAGATGATAGCGGCGCTACGGGAAGCATATAAGCTCGCCCATCGGGGAGCAGGAAATACTTCACCGTGTCTCCCGGCTTGATGCCAAGATGCTCGCGCACCTCTTTGGGGATCGTAGCCTGGCCTTTTGACGTGAGTGTCGATTGCATGACGGGGGCCATTACTTTTCGTAAAAAGTAATACCCTCGCGCTCCGTTGTCAATCCTCAGAACCCCCGGAAGTCCACCACTTCGGCCTGCGGCGCCCGTTCGGCGTAGAGGTCGTTCGCCGGCTCGTTCGGATCGGGATAGCCCAGCGCGATCCCTGCATAGACCATGTGGTTTTCGTCGAGGCCGAACAGGTCGTGCAGCTCCACCCGCAGGCGCGACCAGCATTCCTGCATGCAGGTGCCCCAGCCGCGCTCCTCCGCCAGCAGCGCGATGGTCTGCATGTACATGCCCATGTGCGCCCACTGGCCATGGCCCATGCGCTTGTCGATCACCAGGAACAACCCCACCGGCGCGCCGAAGAAGCGGTAGTTGTGGGCGAACCAGCGGATGCGCCCCTCGCGGTCTTCCTTCGGGATGCCGATCGTCTCGTACATCATCTCGCCGACGCGCCGCCGCCGCGCGTCATAGACCGGATCGATCGCCTTGAGGTCGGGATAGACCGGCCGTTCCTGCGCCACCACCGCCATCGGGTCCGCCGCCAGCACCCGCTGCGCCATCGCGATGATCTCGTCCTTCGCCTTGCCCGCCACGGCCACCACCTGCCACGGCTGCAAATTGCCTCCCGAAGGCGAGCGCTGCGCCGTCTCCAGCAGGTCGGAAAGCTCCGCCCGGCTGATCGCCCTGTCGAGGAATCCCCGTGTCGAAATGCGATTGCGGACGGCTTCGGTCACATTCATGCGGATCACCTTTTCAGGTTGACCATAACGTCAGCCGGCCACACTTTGGAAGGTAGGGGACAATGATATATGCCTGAACAGGCCAATGCTACGTCAGTGCCGCCGGCTGTTTAACAGCCGCCCTGACGAGCACCTCATCCGTCAACCCACCTCCGCTTAGACCAACGTAGTCGCCTGTCTCCGCGGCGGCGGCCTCGCCCTGCAGTGCGGGGCAGCGTTTTCACATTCTGCTTCGTGAACGCCATATTCCACTTCGCTCGCCACTGCGAGCTGCAGCCAATTTCCACCTGCCCCTCGCGTCGGCGGTCACGATCTCCCGTACGGCCCGCGCCTTGGCGACGTTGTCGCTCGACGCCGTGACGATGCGCCCGCCACCTGGCGATTCCGCACGCCGGATTCTGGCCGGATCATGGCCCGCAACATGACCATTTATTCGGTTGCCCAGGCCAGCGGCGACGGTCAGCCTCGCGTCCGGGAGCTGGACTGCGGGACGGACAGCAAAGGTGTGCGCACATGGTCCCTTGGATTATTGCGGGCGTGATGACGCTCGGCATGGCCGGCATTGTCGGGTTCGGGATGACGCGCGTGTTCCGGCCGCGGAAAATCACCATGGCTGACCTGCCCGAACTTCCTGCCCCTCCCGGCGACAAGCCAGGTCCGGGACCGACGATGAACGCCTGACCGGGACTTTGGCAGGTTCCGCGGTTTGCATCGGAACATCGCTTCTCCAGACGGGTTCAGAAGGAGCCTGACAGGAGGGCAGACGATGAAGGCTCTCTTTGCAACTCTGGCGGCGTCCATGGCCCTGTGCGGGCTCTCCGGCTGCGCGAGTGCTGGCGGGGGCCAGTATGACGGGGTTTCGCGGTTTGCGTTGGAGGGCGGCTCTTACGGCCCCTATTACGGACCGGGCAGCCCGCCGCGCGACAAAGGTCACGGTTGACGCAGGTTAGGCTTGCCGGACGCCCATCTGCCATTGGACGGCGCATGTTGCCGTCCATTCATGTCCGCCATGTTATGTGTGCGGAATGAAAAAGATCCTTGCTCTTGCGAGCATTCCCGCCGCGCTCATGGTGCTGGGCGGGTGCGTCTATGATGATTACGGCTATGGGGGCTATGGCGGAAGCGTCGGCGGCTACAGCAGCTATGGCGGCTATGGCTATGACAGCTACCGCTCCAACTACGGCTATCCGTATGGCGGCAGCCTGATCTATCACGACGGCTTCTACAACAATTTCTATGGTCCTGTGTACGGCGGCTATTGGGCCACCGACGGCTTCTTCTATTACCAGCCGCGCCTGGGCGGGGTTTACGTCCGCGACGGCGGCCGCCATTTCCGCCGCGACAATTTCGGCGGCGGCCAGCGCTTCCGCTACGAAGACCGCCCCCGCGGCGACGGCAACCCCAGCTGGGGCGGAGACTGGAACCGAGACCGGAACGACAACAACAACCGCAACGACCGCAACGACAGTGGCCTCGACGGCGGCCCCCGCAACGGCAACAACGGCCGCACCGGCGGCTGGAACGGCTGGCAAAACCAGCAACCCCAATCCGCACCGCCGCCGCAGAGTGGTGGCGGTCAGGGTGGGCGTGGTCGGGATAGTGGGGGCGACGTTGGTCGCGATGGTGGCAGCGATCGCGGGCGCGGTGGTGGGCAGTCCGTGCGCGGTAGTGGCGACATGGGTCAGCGCGGTGGGGACGGTGGTCGTTCCAGTGGTCGCAGCAGTGGTCGCAGTGGTGACGACAATGGTCGCGGTCGCGGTCGCGATTAGAGTCTAGACCGCAAAGCTGGTTCCACAGCCGCACGCCGAGGTGGCGTTGGGGTTGTGAACCTTGAAGGCGGCGCCGATGATTTCCTCGACGAAATCGATCTCGGAACCGGCCAGGAAGGGCAGGCTGGCTTCGTCGATCGCGACCCGGGCGCCGTCCCGTTCGATCACACGGTCGTCCGGCTTCACACTGTCGGCGAAACCGAAGCGGTAGGAAAAGCCCGAACAGCCGCCCCCGATCACCTCGACGCGTAGCATCGTGCCCGCCGGCTGCCCGGCCGTGATCCTGTTGATCCGCCGCGCCGCCGAGGCGCTGAGGCGGACGTCCTGACTGGCTTCCAGGGTCTGGGTCATGTCCCTCAGATAAGAAGGTTCACGGCCAATGGGAAGGCGGCTGACCGTGCCCTTTCCTCCCTTTCAAATCTAAAGGAGGTGGATAGAGCGCCTTGGGGGAGGGATTCGCGCATATGAAGCCCAGGGAATTCGTCGACAAATGGAGTGCTGCCCGGGTGCGCGAGCGCCAGGGCCCGCAGGAGCGTTTCATCGACCTTTGCCGGCTGCTGGGCGAGGAAACCCCGGTCGAAGCGGACCCCGATGGCGACTGGTATTGCTTCGAGAAGGGCTCCGCCAAGACCGGCTGGAGCGCAGAGGCGCCCGATCGAGAGCGCCATCGACTCGAACTGCGGAACAAGGTGCGGACCCCCACCTGTCCTCCCCCTTGCAGGCGGGAGGGACCCTGTTGGTCGAGCTTACAAACGGTCGGGCGCTGGTTGCTGCGTTATCGATCGAAGTTGAGTATCTGACTCCCACCACGCGGTTCCTCCCTCCTGCAAGGGCGACTATATACTTGACAACGGAGTACAGGGGGCGTTAACCCTTCCCTACTAGGGGAGGGGACGCATGCCTGAAATCAAGCTGAAGATCGATGATCTCGTTCTAGACCACGACAACCCGCGCATTCTGCATGCCGAGGGGCAGCAGGAAGCCCTCCAGAAAATACTCAAGGATCAGAAGACCAAGCTCGTGAAGCTCGCCCAGAGCATCGCCGAGCATGGCCTGAATCCCATGGACCGGCTGCTGGTTCTACGGGTCGCTGGCTCGAAGCCGCCACGCTTCATCGGGCTGGAAGGCAACCGCCGAGTCGCCGTGTTCAAGCTGTTGTCCAATCCTGCCGTCATGAGCGGCTTGGACATGCCGGAACCGATGCGGAAGATTTTCGAGAAGCTGGCTCGTGATTTCTACAAAGGGAGGGTTGAGCCTATCGCCGGGTTCGAGTTGGCGTCTCGTCAGGAGGGCGACTACTGGCTGGAGCTTCGGCATAAGGGCGAACAGGGCGGCGCCGGAATCGTCGGCTGGGAGCCCGGAGCGCAACAACGGTTTCGGGGGCGGTCACCTGCCATCCAAGCGCTCGAAATGGTCACGGAGCGCGGCGGCCTTTCGGCCGAGGAACTGGCGCAGGTCCAAAGCAAATTTCCCCTCTCCACGCTGCAACGTTTCGTCGAGGACCGCCAGGTACGTCAGGCGCTCGGGCTGGATGTGAAGCAAGGCAAGCTGGTCACCACCCTTCCGGCCCCGGAAGTGGTCAAGCCGCTAAAGCGGGTAATCCTCGATCTCGCCAAGGGGACCCGAAAAGTCGGCAGTCTAATGAAGACCGACCAGATGCTCAGTTACATAAAGGGCTTCGACAAGGACGATCTGCCGGACCTCACCAAGGCCAAGGACACTACGCGGGCCATTGACGAGATTCCGATTTCCGAGTTCGCGACACCAGCCAAGCGCAAAGCAAGGCGCCGGCCAGATCCCAGCGACCGGCGGGAAGTCGTGCCGAAGAACTGCCAACTGCACGTCACGAACAATAGGATCGCGGACATCTATCGCGAGTTGCGCACGCTGAAGCTTGTGGACGCGCGGAATAGCATCGCCGTCCTATTGCGCGTCTTTTTGGAGATGTCCGTTGACCACTTTCTGGAAAACAACGGAGGCACGCTGTTGGTCAAAACTGGCGGCGGTGACAAGTTCAAGAAGCTGGACAAAAAGCTGGCCGAGACCGTGGACATGCTGGTAAACATCGGCGTGCCGAGAAGTCATTTCGCGGCAGTGCTTCGCAGCTTGAGCGTCAAAACGAGTCCGATGAATATCGATCTGTTCCATCTCTATGTGCATGACCGGTTTGCCACTCCGTCGCAGGGCGAGCTAACGGCCGCTTGGGATCATGCGCAGCCGCTGTTTGAGAAAATCTGGCCATGACCAAATCGGAGGGCGAGCCGCGCCGGTTAGTGCACTTCACGCCGCTGCGCTATCCGGGGGGCAAAGCGAAGCTCGCGGCCTACCTGAAGGAGATTATTCGGCACAACAAGCTGTTCGACGGCGAGTACGTCGAGCCCTATGCGGGCGGCGCGGCTATCGGCCTTGAACTGCTGTTCCAAGAGTACGTCTCAAAGGTCCACATCAACGACCTTAGTCAACCGGTCTATTCCTTCTGGAAGGCCGTGCTCAACGACACGGAAGAACTCTGTCGCCTTATCAAGAACACGCGGCGGTCGGTTCCTTCATGGGATCGGCAGAAGCGCATTTTCTCCAACCCCGATGATCACAGCTACGTCCAACTTGGCTTCGCGACGTTCTTCCTGAACCGTACGAACCGCTCGGGCATTCTCAACGGTGGCATCATCGGAGGTCGTGACCAGACTGGCCCATGGAAGATCGATGCCCGGTACAACGCCGACGAGCTGGTTTTTCGGGTTGAGTCCATTGCGAAGATGCGCCGCAAAATCAAACTCACGCGCAGCGATGCCCTTGCCCTGTTGCGGCACGGCCTGCCGAAATGGACAGACAAGACTCTGATCTACTTAGACCCTCCCTACTACGAGGCAGGCAGGGAGCTATATTATGATTTCTACAAGCCGGAGAACCACGCTGAGCTGGCAAAGTTCATCGGAGCGCACATGAAGAGCCGCCGCTGGATCGTGTCGTACGACAACGTCCAACCAATCAACAAACTCTACTCCGGATTCCGGAAGATCGTTTACGACGTGGGGTACACGGCCAGGGACACGAGAGTTGGCAGGGAAGTCATGTTCTTTGCGCCGAAGCTCGAAATCCCCGCGCTTGTCGGCCCCATCAAGAGGGCGGCGTAGCCATGAGCAGCAAGAAGCCAGACCTCGACAAAGCAACGATTGATCTAGCCAAGCGTGTTCTGGCGATGCCGCCCAAGCCGCATGAAGATATGAAGGTCGGCCGACCTGTGGCGAAAAAGAAGAAGCGCAGCCCTAAAGGCCGCGCCTCTTCCGCCAAGCGGCATGACGCTTAATGAATTGACTGCGCGCGGTGATCTCCGTGAGCTGGCCGGTACGTGAGGCGCTTGCCTTCAATACCCTTGGCAATCAGCGTCGCACGTTCTCCATCGGAAATCTTCCGCGTGTTCCATTTGAAATCCCACTCCGACAGGTAGCGAGGCAGGTGAGCTTCGCTGATCGAGTGGTGCGCCCCGTAAACAGCGCGCTTCATGAGGCTGAAGCGGCATTCTGCCGTGTTCGTGTAGGCGTCGCCTCTGACGTATTCGTCGGCGCCGTGGTTCACGACCTCATGGCGCGAATACTCTTTGCCAACGTGATAATACTGCCCACCCTGATCAGTCATGAGCGACGACTTGGTATCGGCGTAAGTGACGATGAAGGGGCGGAGGTCCTCCCCGCTGACCTTCGCGACCCGAAAGGAGTGAGACAGCCCGTCACGTTCGACGAGCGCGAATACGACGAGCTTGCCTTTGCCGCCGAGGTTGCCCTTCGTGCGCTTACTGACGTGCTTGTTCTTTTCCTTGCCGCCTATGTACGTCTCGTCGGCTTCGACAATCTTCCCCTCGCCGCCCAGAGGGCCGCGAGGGGCAGGCTTCATGGCCTCGCGAATGCGATGGCAGAGGAACCAAGCGGTCTTGTAGGTGACGCCCAGCATGCGCTGAAGCTGGAGGGCGCTAACGCCCTTCTTGCTGGCGCCCATCAGGTGCATGGCGAGAAGCCATTTGGACAGAGGAATTTTGCTGCGCTCCATGACGGTGCCGACCGTCACGGTGAACTGTCCGTTGCACGCGGCGCAGTAGTACAGGCCGGGGCGGTGAGCTTCGCCTTTGCCACGTGCGATCTTCTCTTGGTCCAAGTTGCCGCATTGAGGGCATATGGGCCCCTCGGGCCAGCGGATCGCCTCAAGCGCTTCGCGGGCCTTGTCCTCATTGTGGAACGCGGGGTTTTGAAGATCGGCGGCGGCCATGTTCAGCTCCTGTGGCTGTTTATATGGCTGCGCCCGCTTCCGTTGTCAAGTATATAGTCGCCCCTGCAAGGGGGAGGACAGGTGGGGGTCCGCACCTTGTTCGACTGGCTGGGATCGCCTGCCGGACGGCCCGAGGTCTTGTTCCGAACGGTGTTCCCGGTAAGACGGCGATGCCGGAAAGGGTGGGGCCTATGGACAAGGACGACGACCCCAAGCCGTCGCCAAAGCCGAAGCGGACCTATCCCAACGCGCGCAAGCCGCGCTTCACCCGCACGCCCGAGCAGACGGCCATCGCGCGGCGCCTCAAGCGTGAAGCATCCAAGACAGAGCGCAGGCTTTGGCTACGGCTCTCGCACGGGCAGATGGGTGCGCCCTTCAGGCGGCAGCATTCCGTCACCGGCCGGTTCACCGATTTCTGCTGTGTGCCATTGCGCCTTGTGGTGGAGGTGGATGGGCCCATGCACGATGCTGCACGCGACGTCGTGCGCGACCGGCGCATGGGCCGCGAGGGGTTCGACGTGCTGCGGTTTCCGGTACAGGATCTGGATCGCGACTTCGAGGGCGCGGTGTCGGCGATCTACGAAGCCGTGCGTGTGAGGCTGCTCGCCGCCGAACACCTGTCGAAGCCATAGATGTCTGGCGAAGCGCCGTCGACCTGATCGCCGGCTTGACGCGCGCTGGCAACGCAGCCCAAAGCTGCGCCCATGGCCAAGCCCTTCATTGCCCCGCCAAAGGCGCCGTTCGCCAGTGATCCGGGGCGGTCTCGGGGGCGGTTGCATGCGGAATCGGCTTCGGCGACGCGGACGGAATTCCAGCGGGACCGTGACCGGATCATCCATTCGGACGCCTTCCGGCGCCTCAAGCAGAAGACGCAGGTGTTCGTGGCGCACGAGGGCGACCACTATCGCACGCGCCTGACGCACTCGCTGGAAGTCTCGCAGATCGCGCGCACGGCCTCTCGCGTGCTGGGGCTGGACGAGGATCTCGCCGAGGTGTTGGCGCTGGCCCACGACATCGGACATCCGCCGTTCGGACATGCGGGCGAGACGGCGCTCGACGCACAGATGGCGCAGCATGGCGGGTTCGACCACAACGCGCAGGCGTTGCGCGTCCTCACCAAGCTCGAGCGCAAATACCCGAAATTCGACGGGCTCAATCTTGCCTGGGAGACGCTGGAAGGCGTCATCAAGCACAACGGGCCTCTTGTGCGAGCGGACAAGCCGCTCGCGGCGCTCCCGGCGGCATTCCGCGACTATGAGGCGCTGCAATCGCTTGGGCTCGACACGTTCGCGGGGCCAGAGGCGCAGGTGGCGGCGCTGGCGGACGACATCGCCTACAACAACCATGACATCGAGGACGGGCTGCGCGCGGGCCTGTTCGAGATCGAGGAGCTGATGCAGATCCCGCTGACCGGCGACGTATTCCGGAAGGTGATGGCGGACTATCCGGGGATCGACCGCCACCGGCTGATCTCGGAGGCCGTCCGCCGCCTGATCGGGCTCTGGATCGCTGACCTGATCGCGGAATTCCAGCGCCGCGCCGCCGAGGAAAAGCCGCAGACCGTGGAGGAGGTTAGGGCGCTCGCCCGCCCGCTCGCTGCGTTTTCCAGCGAGATCGACGACCGGCAGAAACCGCTGCGCAGCTTCCTGTTCGAGCGGATGTACCGGCATCACAAGGTCAACCGCATGATGAGCCAGGCGCGCCGCATCGTGCGCGAACTGTTCGGCCTGTTCCTCGCCGAGCCGGAAACCCTGCCGTCGCCATGGCGGGAGCGGGCCAAGGACGCCGGCAAGGACACGACCAAGAAGGCGAGGGTGGTGTGCGACTACATCGCCGGGATGACGGACACCTACGCGATCGACGAACACCGGCGGCTGTTCAATCTTGAGCGGTGGGCTTAGCGGGACGGCCAGCGATCCAGCGGGCAGACACCTTCGTTCCGGGCGGCTGACGCGCCCAAATTCTTCCGGAAATTACCGCTTCGTTAACGGCCCCGCGGCACGATGCGAGCGTGGCGGGGCTATTGGCTTCCGCATGCTCGGGCGTGGACGCCGGCGACGAGCCAGGATTGAGAGCCAGGCGCAGGAATTTTCAGCGATGACACGCTATAGCAGATCGGTAATTCCGGGCCGCTCCAGCAATGCCGCGGCGGATGTCGACAGCCTCGTGTTCGGCAACAAGTCTGAAGACAGGGCTGTTGACCGTCCCAATGTCAGGGGCCGTCGCGAGGTTGCGGCGAACGACGCGGATGACGATTCCGTCGATGAGATCCCCGCCGTCGAGGTCTCGACGCTGATCGAGCGTGCGTCGTCCGACCGTCGCAAGGGCGGCAAGCGGCGCGAGTCCGATTTTGCTCCGCTGCCCGGCGAAGGCCGCGGCTACCGCGAACACAGCGAAGGCGGCAAGCGCGGACCGATCCTGCTGGTCGGCGCCCTTGTGATCGTCGCGGTGTTCGGCGTCGTGGTGTGGAGCGCGTATCGCGACGGCGTTCGGCCGGAAGATTCGGCAGCGACACAACTTGCCGACGCGGGTCCGTTCAAGTCGAAGCCGGTAGAGGCCGTGAAGTCCACGGCGGCGGAAGCCACGGTCTTCGACCAGGTTGAAGCTCCGGCCAAGCCGCTGGCGGCCCCGGCGCCAGAGGTGCGTGAGCAGGTTGTTCCGCCCGCTGCGGCGGCTCCGGCGCCGGCCGCCAAGGTTGCGGCGCCAACTGCACAGGCCAAGCCTGCGGCGCCCCAGGCCGCCAAGCCGGCGCCGACGGTGGAAACGAAAACTGCCGCACGGACTGCTACCGCGCCACCGCCGACGGCGGCTGCTCCGGTTGCCGTGGCGATGCAGACCAAGGCCGTGATCCCGGCGCCGGTTGCTGTGTCCAAGCCGGCTGATGCTCCGATCCAGCTTGCCGGCGCTGCTGCCGCGGCCCCCGCAATTGCGGCGGGAGGCAAGTTCGCTGTCCAGATCGCAGCGGCCTCGTCGGAAGAGGGGGCGTCGGCGGAATGGAACCGGCATGCGAAGAAAGCGCCGGACCTCTTTGCTGCGGCCGAAAAGGTCATCGTCCAGGCGGATGTGAACGGGCGGACCGTGTATCGCGTGCGGGCGGGTTCGTTTGCAACCGCCGCAGATGCGGACAGCTTCTGCAATGCGTTCAAGGCCAGGGGCGGCGAGTGCTTCCGGGTCGCGAAATAGCCGCCTAGACTGCCGGCATGGCGAATCCCAGGGCCTGCATCCTCAGCGTTTCGGGAACGAAACTCACTGGCGACGAACGCAAGTTCCTCACCTCGAAGACACCGTGGGGCGTGATCCTCATGGGGCGCTCGTGCGAAAGCCCGGCGCAGGTGAGGGCGCTGGTGGAGGAGATCTGGTCGGCGCTGGGGCGCGAGGCGCTGATCTTCATCGACCAGGAAGGCGGCCGCGTGCGGCGGCTGCGTCCGCCGGCATGGCCGGACTTTGCGGCGCCGGGGCGCTATGGCGAGCTTTACAGGAAGGATCGCGCGGCCGGGATCGAGGCGGTGTGGCTGCATCACCGGCTGATGGCGTCCGAACTGGAGCCGATGGGCATCCGGGCGGACTGCGCACCGGTGGTCGACCTGCGCCATCCGGGCGCCCACGACATTGTTGGCGACCGCTCGTTCGGAGATGCGCCTGACATGGTAGCGGCGCTGGCGCAGGCAGCGCTGGATGGGCTGGAGGCGGGCGGCGTCGCAGGCGTGATCAAGCACCTGCCGGGACATGGCCGCGCGCAGGTGGACAGCCATCATTCGATGCCGGTGGTTCTGGAAGGCGCCGAGGAACTCGCGGCAGACATCGCACCGTTCAGGGCGGTGAACGATGCGGCGATGGGGATGACGGCGCACCTGCTGTTCGATGCGTGGGACAAGGACCTGCCGGCGACGCATTCGCCGGCGATCATCTCGGGCGTTATCCGCGGGCAGATCGGGTTTGACGGCCTGCTGATGACGGACGATCTGGGGATGAAGGCGTTGGGCGGAACGCTCGCCAGCCGGGCGAGCCGGGCGCTGGAGGCAGGGTGCGATGTGATCCTGCACTGCGCGGGCCTGGATGCGTATGGCAAGGTGCTGAAGGACCCGGGCGTGGTGTTCGCGGAGTCCAGCGAGGTGGCGGATGCCTGCCCCGAACTCTCGGGCGAGGCCCTGCGGCGCGCGAAAATCGCCGAGCAGGCCGTCTTCCACAAGGAGAATTTCGACCGGGCGGCTTGGCTGGGAGACGCTGCACAGGCTGTTGTCCCGTGTCTCGCCGTCCGGTAATGCGGCGGCATGACCGGTTCTTCCGATGAGGATCTGCTGGCCCATGCGGCCGGCGAAGCCGCGGACGCGGATGGCGCGCACGCGTTCCGCGTCGACCTCGACGGCTATGAGGGCCCGCTCCACCTGCTGCTTGACCTGGCGCGGCGGCAGAAGGTGGACCTCGCGAAGATCTCGATCCTCGACCTCGCGAACCAGTATCTCGACTATATCCGCAACGCGCAGGACATGCGCGTGGACCTCGCGGCTGACTATCTGCTGATGGCGGCCTGGCTCGCCTACCTCAAATCGAAGCTGCTGCTGCCATCGGACAAGCCGGAGGAGGACGAACTCGATCCCGAGGCGCTGGCGGGCAGGCTGGCCTTCCGGCTGCGGCGGCTGGACGCCATGCGAAAGGCGGTGGACGAGCTTTATCGCGGGCACCTGGACGGACGGGACGTGTTCCGGAGAGGCGATCCCGAGAATGCGAGGATCATCCGCAGGCCGCTGTGGAACAGCACGCTGCATGACGTCCTGAAAGCGTTCGGCGACATCCATGTGCGCAAGGTTAAGGTGCGCACCCACATTATCAGGCGCCAGCCGGTGTTGCCTCTGGAGTCGGCGCGGCGGCACCTGGCGGCTCTGATCCCCGACCTGATCGACTGGGCCTCGATCAACGAGATGCATGCGATCGACGAGGCCTCGAAGGATGCGCCGCGGCGTTCGGAAGTGGCGAGCTTCTTTTCTGCAGCGCTGGAGCTGACCAAGGACCGTGCAGTCGACCTGCGGCAGGACCAGCCTTTCTCGGACGTCTATGTGCGCCGCGCAGGCGTGCTCAAGGCGGCCGAATGAGCGGGAGGAAAGACAAGCCGCCCGAAGGGCTCGACAAGATGCGCGATGCGGTCGCGAAGCTGTCAAAGACGGCAGCGCGCACGCAGACCGAGCTGGGCAATCCGGGAGCGGCGCACGTTGCGGCCGCTACTCCGGCGAAGGCGGCGCCGAAGGCCGAGCCGAGGCCGCGCTCGCCGGTCGATCCCGAGAAGCTGGCGGACGCGGTGCGGCGCGCGGAGGCGGTGCTGTTTGCGTCGGACGAGCCGATCGATGCGCCGACGCTGGCGCAGGCCCTGCCGCAGGGCGTCGAGCCTGGCGATGTGCTGGTGAAGCTGAAGGCCGAGTACGCGAGCAAGGGCGTGCAGCTTGTCGAGGTTGCGGGCAAGTGGCGGTTCCAGTCGGCGCCGGACCTGGCTTTCCTGTTCGAGGAGACGCGAGAGCAGCCCAAGGCGCTATCGCGCGCGGCGCTGGAGACGCTGGCGATCATCGCCTACTGCCAGCCGGTGACGCGGGCGGAGATCGAGGATGTGCGTGGGGTCGCGGTGTCGTCGGGCACGCTGGACATCCTGATGGAGGCCGGCTGGGTGCGGCCGCGGGGGCGGCGGCGGACGCCAGGGCGTCCTGTGACATATGGAACCACTGAGTCGTTCCTGGTCCACTTCGGGCTCGATGCGGTCGACAGCCTGCCGGGCCGCGCGGACCTGGCGGCGGCCGGCCTGCTGAGCGCGGAGATTCCACGCGATTTCGAGTTCGCCGGGACGCCGCGCGACCTGGAGACGGGCGACCTGCTGGGCGAGGACCCGCTGGAGGATGGCGATTTCCAGCCGGACTTCCTGGAGGGCGCGGAAGACCGCGAATGACGCGGTTAACGTGAATTCGCCCGGAAATCGTGACTCCGTGACCGTGTCCGGTTTGCAGGAACCGCCCTTGGGGGTTACGTTGCGTTCAGAGCCCAGCCGCGACTGACTTGGGAGCGCGTCGAGGCGATACGGAGTAGAACCAATGTTTGGACGTCTCGGTCCGCTCGAGATCATCATTATCCTCGCCCTGCTGCTGCTGGTGTTCGGCGGCAAGGGGAAGATTTCCGGCATGATGAGCGACATGGCCAAGGGCATCAAAAGCTTTCGCAAGGGCATGAAGGACGGCGACGAGGTCGACACCAGCCAGACCACCAGCGGCGCGCTGGTGAACGAGCCGATCAACGTCACGCCCGAGAAAGACAAGTCGAAGGCCTGAGCCACGGTCTTGTCACTTGAGTTAGGAGCGCCCAGCCGATGATGCCGGGTGTCGGCTTCCTCGAAACAGTGTTGCTTGTCCTGCTCGCCGTGGTGGTGATCGGGCCGAAGGACCTGCCTTTGATGATGCGCAAGTTCGGGCGCTTCACCGGCAAGATGCGCGCGATGGCGTTCGAGTTCAAACAGGGCTTCGACGAGCTGGGCCGCCAGGCTGAACTGGAAGAGCTGCGCAAGGAGGTCATGGACCTCAAGAAGCACACCGGCCTCGAAGAGATCGAACGCGATTTCAACGAGGACGCGCGCAAGCTCGAAAGCGACGTGAACAAGACGCTTGCGGCGCCATCGCCATCGCCGGGGACGCCAGCCTTGCCGCCCGCCGCCAATGGCGCGGCGGCTGCGCCGGAACCGGCGCCGTATGCGGGGCTGTCGGCGGATCATCCGGGCTATGACACAGGCGATGATTTCCGCATCGAGGGGCATCCGTCCGAACCCGAGCCGGCGGCGCCCGCGACAGCCGCCGCCGACGCAGAGCCGCAATCCGTCAAGCAGGATACGCCCGCGTGAGCGCCCCGGCTGATGATCCAAAGCCGCCCGCGGTTCCGACTCCCGCCGCGCCGCCCGCCGTCCCGCCGCCGTCGCAGCCGCCAGAGCCGGCGGACGAGATCGAGGCCAGCCGCGCGCCGCTGATGGATCATCTGGTCGAGCTGCGCGACCGGCTGGTGCGCATCACCATCGCCCTTGTCGTGCTGTTCATCGCCGCCTGGTTTGTCACCCAGCCTGCGCTCGATGCGCTGCTGGTGCCGTTCAGCGACGCAGCCGTGCGCCACGGCAAGGATGGCTCGCAGGTCGTTTTCACCGCGCCGCTCGAACTGCTGTTCATCAAGCTCAAGCTCGCCTTCCTGATCGCGGTCGCGGTCGGGTTTCCCTACTTCGCCTTCCAGGTCTATGGCTTCGTGGCGCCCGGGCTCTACAAGAAGGAGCGCGCGGCGGTCGTCCCGTTCCTGATCGTCATGCCGCTGCTGTTCATCGCCGGGGCGGCGCTGGTCTATTATTCCGTGCTGCCGGTCTTCATGGACCTGTCGTTCGACCAGGAATTCACCGGCGCGTCGGCGACGGTCAGCTACCTGCCGAAGGTCAAGGAATACTACGACCTCGCCATCTCGCTGCTGTCGGCCTTTGGGCTGGCGTTCCAGTTGCCGGTGATCATGGCGCTGCTGTCGCGTGCGGGCGTCGTCGAGGCGAAGAGCCTGCGCAAGGGGCGGAAGTACGCGATCCTGGTGATCTTCGTCGTCGCCGCCGTGATGACGCCGCCCGACCCGTTCAGCCAGTTCATCCTCGGCGTGCCGCTGTGCCTGCTCTATGAGTCCGGCATCGTCTGCGCCTGGCTGATCGAGCGCGGCAGGAAGCGCCGCGACGCCGAGGAAGCCCGCCGCGAGGAAGAGGAAGCCAAGCGCGAAGCCGAAGCCGCCAAGCGCCGCGCTTCGGCTGCTGCGGGGGCCCCGTCGCAATCGCCGGCGGCGGGGGAGTAGGCAGAGTCGGGCGCGGCCTTCAGGCCGCGTTCCCCGCGGGGCCGGGGCCCGTCCTCCAGGCTGGTCCTGACCGCAAGCCGCAGCACCAGGCCGCAGCCGCAAGGCAATGCAAGGTTCGAGGTGGTCGCTGGGCCCCGGCCTCCGCCGGGGACACGGCGGACAGACCTCTCTCCTTCCTTGGACAGACCCTCTCCCTTGGACAGACAGGCGACCCGCGCTAGACCCCGCACAGCCATCAGCCAGGATCCGGCCCATGCACGATATCCGAGCCATCCGCGAGCAGCCCCAGGCCTTCCAGAAGGCCTGGTCGCGTCGCTCGGGCGGCGTGCATCTTTATGAGGGCAAGCCGGTGACGGAGGTGATCCTTGCGCTCGATTCGGAGGTGCGCGCGGCGATCCTTGAGAAGGAGCAGGCCGAGCAGGCGCGCAACGCGAAGTCCAAGGAGATCGGCAAGGCCAAGGCTTCGAAGGACGAGGCGCTGGCGGCGAAGCTGATGGCGGAGGTGGCGGAGGCCAAGGCGACGATCGAGGCGGCAGGCGCGGCCGAGGCGGCGGCGATCGCCAAGCGTGACGATCTTCTCGCGCGCTTGCCGAACCTGCCCAAGGACGATGTGCCCGATGGCGCGGACGAGCATGCGAACAAGGAAGTGAAGAGGAAGGGCGAACCGCGCAAGTTCAACTTCCCGCCCCGGGACCACGCCGATCTCGGCGAGGCGCTGGGGATGATGGACTTCGAGGCCGCCGCCCGCATGAGCGGCGCGCGGTTCGTGGTGCTGAAGGGACAGCTGGCGCGTCTGGAGCGCGCGCTGGCGGCGTTCATGCTCGACGTGCAGACGGGGGAGAATGGGTATGCCGAGCACGCGCCGCCGTTGCTGGTGAAAGAGCACGCAATGTACGGGACGGGTCAGCTGCCGAAGTTTGGCGAGGATCTGTACTTCGGCATCTCAATGCAAAAGCCTCGATCCGTCCGACATTATCGGAGTTGGGCAATGCTCCATTCACAAAAGCGGACTTCGCGCGATCACTGGGCCGGGCAAGCGTTGTGTTTCAGATACAGACGTTTTGCTGGAAAGGCAGTAAATACGACTGGCAAGAACGAAGAATCGCAGAAGCGTCAATGACTACCGTTGCGAACAGCGAATTTCGGATATGCTCGCGCTCTAAGCTCGACTAGAAATGCCACGAGCTGTTCGAGGTCGAGCAATACCTCATCCCCACCGCCGAAGTCTCCCTCACCAACATCGTGCGCGAGCAAATCCTCGATCGCGTCGCAGTTGCCGATGCGGATGACGGCGGCGACGCCGTGCTTCCGGTCGGAGGCGGGGAGTGCGGGGCGGGACACCAAGGGCATGATCCGGATGCACCAGTTCATCAAGGTGGAGCTGGTGTCGATCACCAAGCCGGAGGATTCCGACGCCGAACTGGAGCGCATGACGCAGTGCGCCGAGGGCATTCTGGAGCGACTCGAACTGCCTTATCGCACCGTGATGCTGTGCGCGGGCGACATGGGGTTTGGCGCGCGGAAGACGTACGACCTCGAAGTGTGGCTGCCGTCGCAGAACACGTATCGCGAGATCTCGTCCTGCTCGACCTGCGGCGATTTCCAGGCGCGGCGGATGGATGCGCGATACCGGCCCGAGGCGACGAAGGAGAACGCCAAGCCGAAGCCGGAATTCGTGCACACGCTCAACGGCTCGGGGCTGGCGGTGGGGCGCACGCTGGTGGCGATCCTCGAAAACTACCAGGAGGCCAACGGCCAGGTCCGCGTGCCGGCGGCGCTGGTCCCGTACATGGGCGGGCTGGAGGTCATAGGTTAGCGATGGGCTTCAATCTCGCCTGGTTCGCCGTGCAGGGCCTCGATCCCGAGGTGTTTCTGGAGCGCGCGGGGTTCACCGACGCAGGCGAGGCGGACGAGTATTTCGAGGCGGAGCATTCCGGCGGCGAGTTGCCCGACGGGTGGTATGTGCTGGTGACCGAGCGGGTCGATTTCGTCGACCCGGCGCGGCTGGCGCTGTGGTCGGCGGGCGGACGGCTGATCGCCTGCATCGCCCACGAGGACACGATGAACTCGCTGGCGATGGAATGGCGGGACGGCCGGCAGGTGTGGTCGGTGTTCTGGGACGGCTCGGCGGAGCAGAAGCAGCTTCAGGTCGAGGGCCAGCTTCCCGAAAGCTTCGAGATGATCCGCGAGGAGATCACGGCCCTGCAGGCCGAGACCGACCGCGACGGCGGCGGCGTCGACCTGATTTTCGAGATCCCGCTGGACCTTGCAGAAGAGATCACCGGCTTTCGCCACGACCAGATGGGCTTCGACGACGACATTCCTCTGTTCAACGCGCTGGAGCTGACGCGGGTGGAGGAAGCATGATCCGCTTCCTGTGTCTTGCGGTGCTTGTGCTGGCGGCGTGCTCGCCGCCGAGCAACCCGTCTGCCGGCACAGGAGAGATCCCGCTTCCGCCAACGCCGGTGTCGCATCTGGTGCTTGAGTCCGAGGGCATTCGGCCGCGCGATTTCGACGAGTCCATGGCGGCGGCGATCGAGGCGGCGAGCCGGCGGCTGCGCGCCGGCGGCGTCACGGACGCGACGATCGTGAAGCAGCCGGACGGTCGCCTGCGCGTCGATGCGCCAGGTGCGGACCAGGTGGAACTCGACCACATTGCGAAGCTGATGGGCGTCGACAGCGAGGTGACGTTCAACCTGGTCGACATGGATGCGAAACTCGCCGACTACCAGATCGGCGCGCCTCTCGGCGGGCGGATTGCGCTGCCCAACATCAGCGATGGCGGCTTTCCGGAAGTCGTGTTCACCAATCCCATCGTCACGAATGGCGACTTTGCGTCTGCCGATGCTGGCTTCGACGCCGGCAACCAGCCGATGGTTTCGTTCAAGCTGACCCCGGAGGGGGCAAGGAAGTTCGCGGCCGCGACGGCCAAGAACGTCGACAGGCGTTTCGCCATCGTGTTCGACGGGCTGGTGATGTCCGCGCCGACCATTCGTGCGCCGGTTACTGGCGGGGCGGGACAGATCCAGGGCCAGTTCTCGGCCGGCGAGGCCGAGCAGATGGCTGCGGCAATCCGTTCCACCTCCATGACGCGCCGGCTGAAGACGGTGGAGAGCGTCGTGGTTCGCGCGCCGCGTCCGGCTGGGCAGTGATCACTCGCCTGCGTTCTCTCGCGCGGCGCGAAGCCGACGATCTTTCGCCGGGACCACCTACACGATCGTGATCCGGCCAGGCGCGTAACAGGACTTACGCTTGCTTCTAGCTTATCCTGAGACACGTGCCGTTGGGGCTCCAAATCCTGTTTTGAAACACGGGCTCGCGCCCAGGGGGAAAGCCCTGTGCGAGGAACCACTCAGGGCGGAGTCTTGTCGACACAATTTGATGCAAAGGGCATCAATTGCAGTGGTTTGAGCGGGAGCCGTCACGGCGTTCGCTGCGGTGACTTAGGGGACGAGGATGGCGGCGCGCCGCGTTTCGGTGGTGGTTCCGACGTGCAACAGGACGGCGACGCTGCGGCGGGCGCTGGCGAGCATCCGGGCGGTCGAGCGGGCCGACCTGCAGCTCGAAATCCTGATCGCCGACAATGCCTGCTCCGCCGAGACGCGGACGGTCGCGGACGAATTCAACGCCGTTTACCTTGCCGTGACGCCCAGGGGCCCGAGCGAAGCGCGCAATGCCGCGATGCGCGCGGCGACGGGCGATTATTTCGCGTTCCTCGATGACGATGATGCGTGGCTGCCGGGCCATCTCGATGCGCAGCTGAAACTGCTCGACGAGCAGCCCCAGCTCGATGGCGCGATCGGGCAGGTGATGTATTGCGACGAGGACCTGAAGCCCTTCGGGGCGCCCTGGCCCGACAAGCATCCGGGCAAGAGTGATGACCTGCTGCGCCGGATGCTCTCAGGGTATTTCCCGCAGATCGGCACGGCTGTGGTGCGCAGGCGGGTGCTCTCCGAACTCGGCGGGTTCGACGCCAAGCTCATCGGCGGGGAAGATCTCGACTGGCTGCTGCGCATGGCCGGCCGCGATGCGCTGGGCTTCGTGGAGACGCCCTGCATCCTGTTCGCGCAGAGGCGGCTGGGCACGTTCGACCGGCTGCAGCTCGAGCGGCTGCGCTTCGACCGGCGGGTGTTCAACCGGCATGCGTTGCGGCGTTGGCAGATCTGGTCGTCGCCGATGGCGTACCTGCGCGCCTACTCGGGAACGCTGCTGCACTTCTTCCGCTATTTCGCCGACTCGGCGCTGATGCGGGCCCAGCGGGGCGAGCGGTGGGAAGCAGTCAAGGCGATCGCGACGACCGTGCGGCTGTTCCCGCTGCGGTCGCTGAAGCACATGTTTCGCGACACGCCGCTGCGCCGCGCGATGGGACTGCTGATGATGTCACGGGCGAGCGTGGCGCAGATGCACCACCTTCCGCTGTGGCTGTACCTCGCGCATTGCTGATCCTCTGTCCGGGCCGTACTGACCCGATCGGACAGGGGAGTGTCGCACAGGGTCCGCACCTGGCCGCCCAGACGCATGCGGACAGGCGCGGAGCGCTCCCGGATTTGACTTCACGCGCTGAACGGGGGAGGCAGGACGCCTGTAGCAAGAGGCGTCATGCGGATCCTGCTTTCCAATGATGACGGCGTGTTCGCCCCCGGGCTGGCGGTGCTGGAAGACATTGCCCGCTCGGTCAGCGACGATGTCTGGATTGTCGCTCCACATGAGGAACAATCCGGCAAGGCGCGCGCGGTGACGCTGAATGCTCCGGTGCGCGTGCGGGAGGAGACGGAGCGGCGGTTTGCGGTGAGCGGGACGCCGGCGGACGCGGTGCTGCTGGGCGTGCTCGACATCCTCAAGGACCATCCGCCAGATCTCGTTCTCTCCGGCGTCAACCGCGGCCAGAACCTCGCCGAAGACACCAGCCAGTCGGGCACGGTCGCGGCGGCGATCGAGGGCATGCATCTGGGCATCCCGTCCATTGCGTTCAGCCAGGCGCGCAATTTCCGGCGCGGAGAGCCGATCCCGTGGGAGACAGGCCGCGTGTGGGGGCCGCGCGTGCTGAAGGCGCTGCTCAAGGCAGGCTGGCCGAAGAACTGCGTGATCAATGTCAATTTCCCGGATCGCCTGCCGGACCAGGTGGAGGGTTGGGAGGTGACGGCGCAGGGGTTCCGCGACGAGGCGGTCTCGACGCTTGAGAAGCGCTCCGACCTTCGCGGCGCCGACTATTTCTGGATCGGCTATTCCAGCAAGATTTCCAGTCCGCCGGAGGGAACCGACCTTCGCGCCATCTATGACGGCAAGATTTCGGTGACGCCGCTGCACATCGACATGACGCACCATGCCTCGCTGGCGGACCTCTCCCGGTCGCTGAAGTTGGAGTAGGCTTGGGGCATGATCGAGAACGAGCGCCAGTTCCATGCCGCCCGGCTCGTGCTGGCGCTGCGCCAGGCGGGGGTCACGGACCAGCGCGTGACGGAGGCGCTGGAGAAGACGCCGCGCGAGCCGTTCGTGCCACGGCCTTTTCTCGACAGCGCATGGGAAAATGTGGAGCTGCCGATTGATTGCGGCCAGACACTGACGCGGCCGGTGACGGTCGGGGTGATGTTGCAGGCGCTGAGTGCGCAGCGCGAGCACACCGTCCTCGAGGTCGGCTGTGGCTCGGGCTATGTTGCGGCGGCCCTGTCGCGGCTGGCGCGCCGTGTCTATTCGATCGACCGGTACCGCACGCTGATCGACCGGGCGCGGCTGGCCCTGGACCAGCTGGGGGCGTCGCGGGTGGAGCTGCGGCATGCCGATGGGTTGCTCGGCTGGCCGGAAGCGGCGCCGTTCGACCGGGTGCTGCTGATGGGATCGGTCGCCGAACTGCCGGAAGCGCTGGCAGGACAATTGGCGCCAGGCGGGGTGGCGGTGCTGCCGGTGGAGCGGGGCGGGGACCATCTCATTGTCCGGCTGGACAAGCTGCCGGACGGCAGTCTGCGTGAAACGGCCGTTGAAAAGGGCAGGTTCACGCCTCTCCAGCAAGGCATTGCGCGCGAGCTTTAGGCAGCTTTAACGACCTTTAACCAAGGTGGTCCGGATGGCCGGTTCTGCGGCCTGAAGGATGAGGAATGCTGTTGCGCCTGTCGCTCCTGGGGTCTGTTGCGCTCGCCGTGTCGGCGTGTGCCTCGAACCCTGTTGCGCCAGAGCGGGCGCCGATCGTCTATCGCGCCGCCAATCCAAACGCCAAACCCATGCAGGCGGCCAAGGCGCCTGTCGTGGCGACAAAGCCGAAAGCCAAGGCCCCTGTCGTGCAGGCAACCGCGCCGCCGCCGCGTGTGGTGGACATGGGCGTTTCGACCTCGCCCGCCATTGTCGAGGCGAAGGCGCTGGCGCCGGAATCCGGCGTGCGGCCGGGCGGGTCGATGCGCCAGCCGAAGGACAGCGCAGACGCGCGCGCCATCGAGGTGCTGAACGGCGATACGCTCTATGACATTTCGCGGCGCTATTCGGTCAACATGCGCGCGCTGATCGAGACCAACCGGCTCGAGCCGCCCTATGCGCTGAACCCCGGCAGCGTGGTGCACCTGCCGGCGCCGAATATCCATGTGATCGAGCGCGGAGAGACGCTCTACTCGGTGTCGCGGCGCTACAATGTCGACACACGCTCGCTGGCGCTGCTTAACGGGCTGGCGCGCCCGTGGACGGTGTGGCCGGGGGATGAATTGCTCCTGCCGCCACTCGCGCGCGACCAGGGGCGGAGGGTCCAGCCGGCAGCCCCGGTTGCGGTGAAGGCGAGCCCGACGCCGGCCCGGCCTTCGGCAAAGCTGGCCACACCTGCGATCGAAGCGAGCGAGTCGCCAATCGCATTGATCGGCGCAGCGCCCAAGACGGCTGCAATAGCTGCTGCGCCTCGGCCAGTGCGGGTCGCAGAAAATCCAAAGGGCCGCGCGGAGTTCATCTGGCCGGTCAGCGGTCAGGTGATCAAGGGTTACGGCTCAGGCGCTGACGGGCAACGCAATGACGGCGTCAACATCGAGGCGCCGAAGGGCACGCCGGTGAAAGCAGCCGCAGCAGGCGAGGTGGTCTATGCGGGCGACGAGCTCGTCGGCTTCGGCAATCTGGTGCTGATCCGCCATGCCGGAGGCTGGGTGTCGGCCTATGCCCACGCCGACAGCCTGAGTGTGAAGGAAGGCGAGCAGGTGGCGCAGGGACAGACGATTGCCGCCTCGGGCGCCACCGGAAATGCTCCGTTTCCGCAAGTGCATTTCGAGCTGCGCAAGGGCAAGGAGCCGGTCGATCCGGGCGAATACCTGCCGGCGCTCAAGGGCTGAAGCCCGCATCGCCGAGAAGATCTACAAAGCGACGACGGGCGGCAGCTTGTAGCTGCCCTGCAGCAGCTCCGGCTTGGGCAGGTAAGCGCGCATGACCATCCCGAACGGGCCCGTCCTTGGCGCAGGCAGCCAGTTGGACGATCTGTCTCCGCCTGGATCGGTGCGTGAGATCCATATGTCCAGCGAGCCGTTGGCCGACTTCTTCAGGCCACGCGTGCGGTCGCCGATGGCGTAGCGCCCGATCGGATTTTCGGCGAAGAAGGACTGCCCGTCCGGCGTCGCCTGGTACATGGTCAGCGACCAGAAGGCGTTCACTGGCAGAGCGCCGGGCAGCGAGAGCCTGTAGACACCGTCGCCGTTGAACCGGCCATCGCCATTGTCGCCGGCGGCGCGCATGTATATCGCCTCCGCCGGCACCAGCGCGCCGATGCCCGACAGGGCCACGACGGCGCGATAGCGGTAGTTGTCGCCGAAATTGCCGAGTTCCGGCGCCGGATAGAGCCAACCATCCTTGAAGTTCATGCGTGACCGCGCAACGCCAAGAAAGGCCTTCGCCTGCTCGACCCCGGCGTCGACCCGGGCGGCATCGGCCCCAAGCGCCGCGCGGTCGAAACCCTTGGCCTTCAGCGCCGCGACCGCCGCCAGTCCCGCCTGCGTTGGCGCGGGGTCGGCCTGCAGCAGCGCGTCGACCGACTTGAAGTAGTCCGGCCACGCGTCCATGCGTGTTGCGTATTTCGGATAGGGTCCGGCGGCCGGCCCCTTCACTTCTAGCCCGTCCTGAACGCGATGCGCAGCGGCCATGTCCTCCGGCCCGTCCACCAGCGTGCGCGCCAGCACCCAGGCGTGCGGCGTCGCCACCTTCAGCACGCGCTGTCCCGTTTGTGTCGAGCCGGGCGCCATCAGCGTGTAGGTTCCCGCCGCCCCGCCTGGCGTGCGCGCGCCGAGCACGACATTGTTGTTGGTGTACATGTCCATCACGGCCACCGACAGATAGCGCCGCCCTGCATCCGGCACTGTCAGCGTGACAGGCCCCTTGGTCAGGTCGATGAAGGCGCTGGAGTAGAGCGTGTCGTTGTTCGGCGTGGTGATCGCACGGTCGCCTGCCTCGATCAGCTTGCGGGTATGCACGAACACGTTCAGCCCGGCGTGCTGGCCCGGCGACGTGAGATCAAGCATCCGCGCTCGGGCCGCCGCCATCTCGATCAGCGCAAGCGACGCCAGCCAGGCGTCCGCCACGCCTTCAGCTGTCGGCGCTCCCGGCGTCTGCGCGAACCCGCGCGGCGCGAGGCCGGTGGCGGCGGCTGCTGCGGAAATCTGCAGAATGCGACGACGATCCATCGAGCCCTCCTCGTCGGAACGGCAATTACTGACCATGTTGCCGAAACTCCAGCAAGGCGGCGTATGCCGCGCGCGGCGGGGCAGGGCGAGGACCGGCGCGACTCTGAGCCAGGCTTGCAGAACGATTGTAGGCCGAGCTCCGAATCCCCCGACC
Source organism: uncultured Alphaproteobacteria bacterium (assembly GCA_963718145.1). GTDB lineage: Bacteria > Pseudomonadota > Alphaproteobacteria > Caulobacterales > Hyphomonadaceae > UBA7672. The sequence continues at coordinate 51,678 of CAVQYJ010000007.1, forward strand.
AGCATCTGAGACACCGCGATTTCCGGCGCATAACGGCGGGGAAATCGGTCGCGGAGGCTTCGATTGCAAAGGAAACGCCGCTGGATATAGTCCGCGCGCCATAAGCTCCCCTCGATCCGGCGTGGAGCGTGAAAAGATTCCCATGGGAGCCAGTATGCTGCCGATCGTGATGTTCTTCCAGCAAGCCGCACCTGCAGCCGGTGACGCGGCTGCAGCTGATCCGATGGGCGGCATGCTTGGTACGCTGCTGCTGCCGATCGGCATGATCGCGATCTTCTATTTCCTGCTGATCCGGCCGCAGAACAACCGGATGAAGAAGCACAAGGAAATGCTGGGCCAGCTCAAGAAGGGCGACACGGTCGTCACGCAGGGCGGTATCATCGGCAAGGTCTCCAAGATTGCCGATGACGAGGTGACGATCGACACGGGCGAGGGCGGCGCCAAGCTGCGGATCGTGCGCGCCATGATCCTCGATGTGCGCAACCGCGCCGAGCCCCAGCCGGCGAACGATGTGAAGGAAAGCTGATCCTTCATGCTGCTGAAGTATCCAGCCTGGAAGATCGTCATCCTGGTCGTGACGCTCGTCATTGGCGGCATTCTCTGCCTGCCGAACATCCTGCCGCCGGGCGCGCGCGGATGGATCCCGACCGGACCGCTCAACCTGGGCCTCGACCTGAAGGGCGGGGCGTCGATCCTGCTCGAAGTCGATCCGGACGAGTTGCGTCACAACCAGCTTTCGCTGCTGTCGACCAGCGTGCGCGAGGAGATGCGCAAAGCGAAGATCCCGCTCTCGCCTGAAAACGGGCGGAAGCTTTTCCCGTCTCCCGGGCTCGGCAAGGAATTGCAGGTTCGCGTCAACAATCCTGCGGACGCCGAGGCGGCGATCAGCCTCATCAGGAAGCTGGGCAATCCGGCGGTGGGCGCTGTTGGCCAGCAGAACAGCCTGAATGTCGCCCAGCGGCCAGATGGGGCCATCGTCGTCACCTTCACCGACGCCGCTTTCCAGCAGAAGCAGGCCGATGCGCTCAAGAGTTCGCGTGAAGCGGTCGAGCGGCGGGTCAACAATTCCGGCCTCGTCGAATCCAACGTGCAGCCCCAGGGCGACACGCGCCTGATCGTCGAGGTCCCGGGCCTCGACGCCGATGGCATGACCAAGCTTGTCAACGTGCTGACGGCCGCTGGCGTGCTGACGTTCAACATGGTCGACGTCGCGGCGAACCCCAGCGAATGGACGGCCCAGGAGATTCGCGGTCCGCGCCAGGCGCTGCCGGACGACAGCCTGAACGGGCAGATCCAGGTGATCTTCACCGACTCGATCATCACCGGGGCGGATCTTGCCGGCGCCAGCCAGGCCTATGACGACGCCAACCGGCCGAGCATCTCGTTCCAGCTGCATCCGACAGGCGCGCGCAAATTTGGCCAGGCGACGTCGCAGAACGTCGGCAAGCCGTTTGCCATCGTGCTCGACAACCGCATCGTGTCGGCGCCGAACATCATCAGCCCGATCATGGGCGGCAGCGGCCAGATCACCGGCAGTTTCAGCGTCCAGGAAGCCGAGGACATGGCGGTCATCCTGCGGTCCGGCGCACTGCCCGCCAAGCTGCGCGTCGCATCGCGCGGTCTCGTGGATGCGAGCCTCGGGGCGGATTCGATCCGGGCGGGCGTGACGGCGACGGTCGTCGGCGTGGTGGCGATCTCGATCTTCATGATCGCGGTCTATGGCCTGCTTGGCCTGTTTGCGGTTATCGCCGTCTATTTCAACCTGATGCTGATGCTTGGGGTGCTCTCCGGTTTCGGGGCGACGCTTACCTTGCCGGGTATCGCCGGCATCCTGCTGACCATGGGCATGGCGGTCGACGCCAACGTGCTGATCAACGAGCGCATCCGCGACGAACAGAAGGCGGGTCGAAGCCCGGTTTCTGCGGTCGATCAGGGCTTCGAGCACGCCATGGCGACGATCATCGACGCCAACGCCACCCACTTCATCGCTGGCCTGATCATGTTCCAGCTCGGCTCAGGCCCGATCCGCGGGTTCGCGGCGACCCTGGCCATCGGGATCGCGACTTCGCTGTTTACCTCGGTCATGGTCGCCCGCTTCATTTCAGCGCTGTGGCTGAAGCTGGCCCGGCCGAAATACATTCCCATCTAGTGGGCGCAGGGAATGGGGAATAGGGAATGGGGAGTAGGGCAGGCGCAATGCCTTGAAACCAGTCCCTACTCCACATTCCCTATTCCCCTTGCCTGATCGTCATAAACCCCATGGACGCCCGGCCCCTGATGCCTTAGACGGTCCCGTCCAAACCCCAGACAGACATGAAAACCCCGACCGGAACCTCCGAGACTGCCGCCTCTGCCCCGCCGAAGAAGCGGGTCGGCCCCTTCACGTTCATCGGTCAGGTCCGCGCCGAAGCCCGCAAGGTGACCTGGACGACGCGACAGGAGACCGTGGCGGCGACGATCATGGTGATCGTGATGGTCGTCCTGGCGTCGATCTTCTTCTACGTCGCCGATGCGGTGGTGAACATCGCCGTCCGGTTCCTGACTGGCACAGGCTCGCTCTCATGACCGATGGAAAGTGGTACATCGTCCACGCCTACTCGAACTTCGAGAAGAAGGTCGCCTCCACCATCCGTGAGCAGGCCGAGATGCAGGGCCTCAGCGACCTGATCGAGGAGATCGAGGTTCCGACCGAGGAAGTCGTCGAGGTCGTCCGCGGCCGCAAGCGCACGGTCGAGAAGCGTCACATGCCAGGCTATGTGCTGGTCAAGATGAAGATGACCGACGAGGCCTACCACCTCATCAAGAACACGCCGAAGGTCACGGGCTTCCTGGGCGCCGAGCAGGGCAAGAAGCCGCTGCCGGTCCCGCAGCGCGAAGTCGACCAGATCCTCGGCAAGATCGAGAGCGGAACGGTCGAGCGTGCGCGCCCGAAGATGCAGTTCGAGATCGGCGAGAAGGTGAAGGTGACCGACGGCCCGTTCGCCTCCTTCGAAGGCGCGGTGGACTCGATCGACGAGGACACGGGCCGCTTGAAGGTCACCGTCTCGATCTTCGGCCGCGCCACCCCGGTTGATCTTGACTATGGCCAGGTCTCGAAGGTCTGAGGCCCCCGCTGGGGCAGCGCGTGCTGAACGACCATCACAAGCGCCCGTCGCAAGCGGCCGTTTCGGCGTCGCCCAAACCGTGCTAAGGTAGACTATGCCTGTTGTCTTTCGCGAGCGGGGCGCACGGTTCTTTTTCTTCTCGAATGAGGGAAGTCCGCGCGAACCGGCTCACGTTCACGTCCTGAAAGGCGACGGCGAGGCGAAGTTCTGGCTGCGGCCGGATGTGGCGCTGGCCGATTCCCATGGCTTCAGCCGGCGCGAACTGGCGGAGCTGACGCGCCTCGTCGAAGGGCGGCGCGAGGAGATAGAGAGAGCGTGGCATGAGCATTTCGGCTAAGGCAGTGCGCTGCGACAATGAGGCTTTGTGGGTCGACCTTGCTGACGGACGCACCATCGGTGCGCCGCTCGCCTGGTTTCCGCGCCTCATGCGCGCCAGCGCCGAAGAGCGTGCGGAAGTCAGCATCAGCCCATCCGGACGCGGACTGCATTGGGAGAAGCTGGACGAGGATATTTCCGTCGAGGGCCTGCTGGTCGGACGAGGCGACCAGACGCGTCATGCGCTCGAGGCGGTGGAGTAAAACGTTGACTGCCACGATCTTCGGCCGCGCCACCCCGGTCGATCTGGACTACGGCCAGGTGTCCAAGGTTTAGGTCCGGAAATAGCCAGAGCGGACACGCGACCCCGGCGGCGCAGTCAGGTTAGACTCTTCGCCCTGCCGAGATAACCCAACGCTCGCTGGTCGATCTAGCCCAGAGGCGTATCAGCCAGCCGACGGGCGTGGGCCAGGAAGTCGTAAGGCGTCGTCAGCGCGCAGTCGGGCCAGCGTTCAGTTTCGATCCAGTGGCGCACGAGGCCCAGCCGGGCGCACAATTTGACGAAGCGCGGATCGCTGCGCAGACGTTTGGCGTAGGCCAAGAAGAGCACCAGTGAGTTGCTGTCGCCGAAACCCTTCAGCGGATCGATCAGGTGCTCGAACGAGGCACGGTCGACCAGATCGTAGACCGCGTCGAGATCACAGAAACGCCCGGCCACGGCGACGGCGGGCAGCCGCATTCCCTCGCCCGGTGGGAGTGCGTCGGCCAGCGTCTTGAGCAGGCCGGCCGCCTTCTCCTCGGTCGGATTGCGGAAAGTGTCGACGACCGCGAGGCCGGCGCGGACCGCCTGGTCCTGCAGCGCTTGGACGCGCTGCGGCGCGATCCACTCATCGACAATGTCCCAGCGTTCCTGCCCAGCCGCGGAAGTGACGAGCAACCACCATGGCTGGGTTACGTCCGGCCAGCGCCGGCAGGCGGCTTCGAGAACGGCCAAGGCCTCGGTGTGCCGCCCCAGCCCATCGAGCGCGAGCGCATACTGGCTGGGTAGCCGGGAATTGCGCGGCTCGCGATCGTGCAGTTCCCGGAACAGCATCATCGCGTCAGCAAGACGCCCATTGTGCAGAAACAGCGTGCCGAGGGCGAGGTTCAGCGTGATGTGGCGTGGCGCGCCGGCGAGCGCCCAGTGCAACCGGTTCTCGCACTCGGTCCACGCGCCGCACCAAGGCTGCATGTCGACCAGAAGTGCGGTCAGCGAGGCGTCGTCCGGCGCCATCAGTTGGGCGGCGCGATCGGCGGCGGCGCGCGCCTCCTCGATAGAGGCGGTGCGCCTCGGGGGACGCCCGCGGCGAAGGCCGTACGAGCGCCGATGCGCGAGCGGGCGGCCTCGATCCAGCCGGGGCCGAATTCCGGGGCGCGGTGCGTCACCTGATCGATCAGGTCGATCTGACCGGGCTGGAACTGGTTGAGCGACATGTGCCGCACACGCAGGAAGAGTTCATAGGTCTCGGGCTCGATCTCGCCCGTGTGCGGCGGCGGCGATAGCCGGCAGTTGAGCGCAGCGGCCACTGCGATGGCGACTTCGTCCTGCACCGCGAACAGGTCGCGCGCCGGCCGTTCGTACTGGCCGTGCCAGACGGTGACCTGGCTCGCGGCCTCGACCAGCTGCGCACTGATGCGCACCAGCCCGCCGCCGCTCCGCACCGACCCGTCCAGCACGTGTGAGGCGCCAAGTTCGGCGGCCACCTTGCGTACGGCCTTGTCGGCTCCGCGGAACTGGAAGCTGGAGGCGCGCCCGATCGTCTTGAGGCCGCGCGACACGGTCTGGAGGATTTCGTCGGATATGCCGTCGGAAAAGAACGCCAGTTCGGGATCGCCGGACAGGTTGTCGAAGGCCAGCACGGCGAGCACCGGCTCGCTGCTTCTGGGCGGAGCGGGGAGGCGCACCTCGGCCTGTGGCGCAAGCCCGGACAACGCGATGAGGAGATCGCGCATCGGCTGGTCGTCTCCGCTGCGCCAGGAGGAAAAGTCGATGACCTGGAACTGGCGGAAGCCAAGCGGAGGGACCGACCCATCGAGCGAGATCGGGGCGAGCCGGCTGCTGTCACGCCCGACACCGGCCTCGTCGGCGACCCAGTAGGAGCCGATGGAGTGCTTCGTCCAGACGACCAGGACGCCTTTGGCGGCGTTGAGTTCGGCCTCCGTGCGGTCGAGATAGCGGGCGCCAGCCAGGAGCTGGCGGTCCCACCAGCAGGAGAGCCCGGTCGCCTCGATCTGCGCGGCCAGCTTCTCGACCGCCTCGCGGTCTTCGCGAGCATAGGAGATGAAAATGTCGGCCATGTCATGCGCCCGGCGGGAGCCTAGCTTGCGGGTAAGAGGAAGCCAACTGAGGGGCCAAGATCAGCCAACGACGGACGCTTAAACCGGTCCGTGACCTTGTCGCATGGCTGATCGCCCAGCACCTCGATCCCCAATTTCCGTCACGGGGGCCATTTTCGGCCGCCGGGCGGCAGGGTCTTCCCAAGGCCGCCCGTACCATGTATGTGCCGCCCCTCGCGTGGGAGGCCGCCCTTAAGTCCTGGGCCCAGCCGCACCACGCAACCCCCGCCTTTCCGGATGGTCCGGCGAGGCCCGCCTGAGGGCTGATACCTCTCGGGCTGCCACAAAGAGGGAAACATGGCGAAGAAACTGTTGGGGAGCCTGAAGCTTCAGGTTCCCGCCGGAGCGGCAAACCCGTCTCCGCCCATCGGCCCCGCTCTCGGTCAGCGCGGCATCAACATCATGGAATTCTGCAAGGCGTTCAACGCACGCACCCAGCAGGAACAGAAGGGCATGCCCCTTCCCGTGGTGATCACCTACTATCAGGACAAGTCCTTCACCTTCGAGATCAAGACGCCGCCGGCGTCGTATCTCCTCAAGCAGGCGGCCAAGATCCAGTCCGGCTCCAAGCTGCCCGGCCGCGAAAGCGCCGGCACGGTCACGATGGCCCAGTGCCGCGAGATCGCACAGAAGAAGCTCAAGGACCTCAACACCAACGACGTTGAGGCGGGCGCCAAGATCATCGCCGGCTCCGCCCGCGCGATGGGCCTCGAAGTCACGGGAGCGTAGTCCATGACAAAGCTCGGAAAACGCACGACCGCGGCGCGCGCCAAGGTCGATCCAACCAAGACCTACAAGGTCGGCGACGCCGTGAAGATCGTGAAGGGCAACGCGAAGGCGAAGTTCGACGAGACGATCGAGATCGCGATCAACCTCGGCGTCGATCCCAAGCAGGCGGACCAGAACGTCCGCGGCGTCGTGAACCTGCCGGCCGGAACGGGACGCGCGATCCGCGTCGCCGTGTTCGCACGCGACAAGAAGGCTGACGAAGCTCGCGCCGCCGGCGCAGACATTGTCGGCGCCGAAGACCTGTTCGAGGTGGTGAACGGCGGCAAGGTCGACTTCGACCGCGTCATCGCCAGCCCGGACATGATGGCCCTCGTCGGCCGCCTGGGCAAAGTGCTGGGCCCGCGCGGCCTGATGCCGAACCCGAAGGTCGGAACCGTCACGCCCAACATCGCTCAGGCGGTGAAGGATGCGAAGGCGGGCTCGGTCGAGTTCCGCGTGCAGAAGGAAGGCATCGTCCACGCCGGCGTGGGCAAGGCCTCGTTCTCGGAAGCCGACATCGAGAAGAACATCCGCGCCTTCCTCGGCGCGATCACGAAAGCCAAGCCCTCCGGCGCAAAAGGCACCTACATGAAGAAGGTCGCCATCTGCTCCACGATGGGTCCGGGCGTTTCGATCGATCTCTCGGACATCAACCAGGTCGCCTCGGCGAACTGAGATCCGACTGACGCAATGGCCAAGGCCGGCGGAGCGATCCGCCGGCCTTTTGTTTTTTGACCATGCCGGCGACGTCCGGCACGCATGGCTGACGACAAAACCCCTATTTTCGGCCCTATCTAACGGCCCGGATCACCATTCTGGAAAAAAGCAAGGGGCCGCTTGCAACAAAGCGGGTGGGCGGCTATAGGAGCCCCCTGAGCGGCAGATTCGTTAATTCGGGCCTGCCGTTTCTCGTCCAAGATTGCAGGTGGAGCAAGGCGTACAGACCAGACTAACTATCTGGTTTTGCTCCTCAATTTCCTGCATGAGACGGGGTGTGACGGGACAGGGTGCGGAGTTGGCGTGATCGCTAACGACGACACCCTTGAGTTCGTTTCTGCCCTGGGACGGGGGCACGCTGGTCATGCGGACCGCGCGCTCTCTCCGTGACCGACCGATAGCTTACAGGCTTCGGAAGGGCTGGGAAGGGTGAAACGGCCGCGGGTCCTGCGTGCGCTTCCTGGGGCGATCGGGCTAGTCCGGTCGTCCAACCTGGAGACCGCATATGGATAAAGCTGGAAAAGCGGTGGCGCTCGAGGCCTATAAAAAGGTCTTCGCCGACGCGGGCGTGATCGTTGTCACGCAGTATTCCGGATTGACCGTGGCGGAGCTCACGGACCTGCGCGTGAAGCTGAAAGGCCAAGGCGCGGCTCTGAAGGTCATCAAGAACCGGCTCGCGAAGATCGCGCTGGACGGCAAGGGCGGCGATGCAGCGGGGGCGATGTTTGTCGGCCCCGTGGCGATCGCCTACTCGCCCGATCCGGTGGCGGCTTCGAAAGTCGTGGCGGACTACGCCAAGGGGAACGAGAAGCTCGTTCTCATTGGCGCGCTCATGGGCGACCAGGTGCTCGACCAGTCCGGCGTGAAGCAGCTCGCTTCCCTGCCGTCGCTGGACCAGCTCCGCGGCAAGATCATCGGCCTCATCCAGGCTCCGGCGACCAAGATCGCTGGAATCGTGGCTGCGCCGGCCGCGCAACTCGCCCGAGTCATTGGCGCCTACGCCAACAAGGACGCCGCCTGAGACCTGCTCCCGACGTCAAATTCGAAGTCACACAACCGTACTCATCAAGGAACACCTGAAATGTCGAAACTGGATAAAATCGTCGAGGACCTGTCCTCGCTGACCGTCCTCGAAGCCGCCGACCTCGCCAAGCTTCTCGAAGAGAAGTGGGGCGTCTCGGCTGCCGCTCCGGTTGCTGTTGCCGCCGCCGGCGGCGGTGGCGGCGCTGCTGCTCCGGTCGCTGAAGCCCAGACCGAGTTCTCCGTCATCCTCAAGGATGCCGGCGACAAGAAGATCAACGTGATCAAGGTCGTTCGCGAAGTCGTGCCGAGCCTCGGCCTGAAGGAAGCGAAAGACCTCGTCGAAGCTGCTCCCAAGGCCGTCAAGGAAGGCGTGTCGAAGGAAGAAGCCGAGACCATCAAGAAGAAGCTCGAAGAAACCGGCGCCAAGGTCGAGATCAAGTAGGCCATTGGCGGCCCGTCACCTCCCTCCCTCGCGCGACGGGGAGGGGGTTGACGACACTGTTAGAGTTATCGGGCGGCGGGATTCGTCCCGTCGCCCGTCGCGCGCCGAATACTGATGCCCGGACTAAATGGCCGGTCGCCAGCACTGTCCCCGAGATGGCGGGGGCCAGCGCGGCGGCCACAAGAAAATGGGACCTGGAACAGACATGACTCTGTCGTTCACGGCGAAGAAGCGTATTCGGAAATCCTATGGAGTAATCACTGAAACTGTCCTGATGCCGAACCTGATCGAGGTTCAGCGCTCGTCCTATGAACAATTCCTGCAGATGCACACCTCGCCGGACAAGCGCGATCCGGACGGGCTGGAATCCGTCTTCAAGTCGGTGTTCCCGATCAAGGACTTCTCCGACCGCGCGGTCCTGGAATACATCTCGTTCGAGTTCGAGGCGCCCAAGTTCGACGTGCAGGAATGCATGCAGCGCGACCTCAACTTCGCCGCGCCGCTGAAGGTCAAGCTGCGCCTGATCGTGTTCGAGACGGACGAAGAGACCGGCGCCAAGTCCATCAAGGACATCAAGGAGCAGGACGTCTATCTCGGCGACATCCCGCTGATGACGGACAAGGGTACGTTCATCATCAACGGCACCGAGCGCGTGATCGTCTCCCAGATGCACCGCTCGCCGGGCGTGTTCTTCGACCACGACAAGGGCAAGACGCACGCATCGGGCAAGCTCCTGTTCGCGGCTCGCGTGATCCCGTATCGCGGCTCGTGGCTCGACTTCGAATTCGACGCCAAGGACATCCTGCACGTCCGCATCGACCGCAAGCGCAAGCTGCCGGCGAGCGTGCTGCTGCAGGCGCTGGGCTATTCCGGCGCCAAGATCCTCGACACCTTCTACAACAAAGTCAGCTACAAGCTCGACAAGGCCGGCTGGGTCACCGGCTTCTCGGCCGACCGCTGGAAGGGCGCGCGTCCAGAGTTCGAACTCGTCGACAAGAAGACCGGCAAGGTCGTCTTCCCGGCCGGAAAGAAGATCACGCCGGTCAAGGCCAAGAAGGCCGAGGCCGACGGTCTGGAAGACATCCTGGTTCCGTCGTCCTTCCTGGAAGGCAAGTTCATCGGCGAGGACATCGTCAACGCCGCGACGGGCGAGATCTACGCCGAAGCCGGCGACGAGCTGACCGAGGAATCGGTGGCGGCGCTGCGCGACGCCAAGATCAAGACCATCCACCTGCTCGACACCGACGGCGACAACGCCCGCGGACCCTGGCTGCGCAACACGCTGAAAGTGGACAAGGCGACGTCCCGCATCGACGCGCTGTCGGACATCTATCGCGTCATGCGTCCCGGTGAGCCGCCGACGCTCGAAGCCGGCGAAGCGCTGTTCAACCAGCTCTTCTTCGATCGCGAGCGCTATGACCTCTCGGCCGTCGGCCGCGTGAAGATGAACATGCGCCTCGGCATGGAAGCTCCCGACACGCAGCGCACGCTGCGCGAGGAGGACATCGTCGCCGTGATGCGCACCGTGCTCGACCTCAAGGACGGCAAGGGCGAAGTCGACGACATCGACAACCTCGGCAACCGCCGCGTCCGCTCGGTGGGCGAGCTGCTCGAGAACTCGTTCCGCGTCGGCCTCGTCCGCATGGAGCGTGCGATCAAGGAGCGCATGTCGTCGGTCGATATCGACACCGTCATGCCGCACGACCTGATCAACGCGAAACCCGTCGTGGCCGCCGTGCGCGAATTCTTCGGCTCCTCGCAGCTGTCGCAGTTCATGGACCAGACCAACCCGCTTTCCGAGATCACGCACAAGCGTCGTCTCTCGGCGCTCGGGCCAGGCGGTCTTACCCGCGAGCGCGCCGGCTTCGAAGTGCGCGACGTGCACCCGACGCATTATGGCCGCATCTGCCCGATCGAAACGCCGGAAGGCCCGAACATCGGCCTCATCAACTCGCTGGCCACGCACGCCCGCATCAACAAGTACGGCTTCATCGAAAGCCCGTACCGCAAGGTGAAGGACGGCAAGCTGACGCAGGAGGTGAAGTACCTCTCGGCAATGGAGGAGCAGCGCTACTCCATCGCCCAGGCGAACGCGAAGATGGACGCCAAGGGCAACCTGCAGAACGAGTTCGTCAACGCGCGGGTCGGACCCGCCCGTGACGCCATGCTCGTGGCGCGGGAGAACATCGACTATATCGACGTGTCGCCCAAGCAGGTCGTGTCCGTCGCCGCGGCGCTCATCCCGTTCCTCGAGAACGATGACGCCAACCGCGCGCTGATGGGTTCGAACATGCAGCGCCAGGCCGTGCCGCTGATCCAGACCGAGGCGCCGCTCGTCGGCACCGGTCTCGAAGGCGTCGTCGCCCGCGACAGCCGCGCCGCGGTCGCCGCCAAGCGCGGCGGCCTCGTCGAGCAGGTCGACGCGACCCGCATCGTCGTCAAGGCGACCGAGGATCTCGAAGCCTCCAAGTCCGGCGTCGATATCTATCGCCTGTCGAAATACCAGCGCTCGAACCAGAACTCGTGCATCAACCAGCGTCCGATCGTGAAGGTGGGCGACAAGGTCTCGAAAGGCGACATCATCGCCGACGGGCCGTCGACCGACCTCGGCGAACTGGCGCTCGGCCGCAACGTGCTGGTCGCGTTCATGCCGTGGAATGGTTACAACTTCGAGGACTCGATCCTCATCTCCGAGCGCATCGTGCGCGACGACGTGTTCACCTCGATCCACATCGAGGAGTTCGAGATCGCCGCCCGCGACACCAAGCTCGGGCCGGAAGAGATCACGCGCGACATTCCGAACGTCGGCGAGGAAGCCCTGCGCAACCTCGACGAAGCGGGCATCGTGGCCGTCGGCGCCGAAGTGCAGGCCGGCGACATCCTCGTCGGCAAGGTGACGCCGAAGGGCGAGAGCCCGATGACGCCGGAGGAGAAACTGCTCCGCGCCATCTTCGGCGAGAAGGCCTCAGACGTCCGCGACACCTCGCTCCGCATGCCTCCGGGCGCCACGGGCACGGTCGTCGAAGTCCGCGTGTTCAACCGTCACGGCGTCGATAAGGACCAGCGCGCGCTGCAGATCGAGCGCGAGCAGATTGACCAGCTCATGACCGACAAGGACGACGAGCTGGCCATCATCCAGCGCGACGCCCTCAACCGTCTCCGCACGCTGGTGGTCGGCCAGAAAGCCGTCGCTCGCGGCGGCAAGAAGACCGACATCACCAACGAGTATTTCGACAGCGTGGGGCCGTCCGACCTCTGGAAGCTCGGCGTCGACGACGACGCGGTGGACAACCAGGTCAAGTCGCTCAAGTCGTCGTTCGACGAAAGCGTGGCCCTGATCGAGGCGCGCATCGCCGACAAGATCGAGAAGGTCCAGCGCGGCGACGACCTGCCGCCGGGCGTCATGAAGGTGGTCAAGGTGTTCGTCGCGGTGAAGCGCAAGCTCCAGCCGGGCGACAAGATGGCCGGCCGTCACGGCAACAAGGGCGTGATCTCCAAGATCAACCCGCTCGAAGACATGCCGTACCTGGAAGACGGCACGCCGGTCGATATCGTGCTCAACCCGCTGGGCGTGCCCTCCCGCATGAACGTCGGACAGATCCTCGAAACCCACCTCGGCTGGGCGTGCGCCGGCATCGGCAAGATGATCGACCGCGCTCTCAAGGAATACCGTCATGATCATGACGGCAAGGCGCTCGGCCGCGCCCTTCGCGACGCCTATGGCGAAGATGAAGAGCTGCCGAAGACCAATGACGAGATGGAAGAACTCGCCGGCAATCTCGTGAAAGGTGTTCCGATCGCGACGCCGGTCTTCGACGGCGCCAACGAGGACGACATCGTCGTGATGCTGAAGAAGGCGGGTCTCGACAGTTCCGGTCAAGTCTACCTGCATGACGGCCGCACGGGCGAGCGTTTCACCCGCAAGGTCACGGTCGGCTACAAGTATCTCCTCAAGCTCCACCACCTTGTGGACGAGAAGATCCACGCCCGTTCAACCGGCCCGTACTCGCTCGTCACCCAGCAGCCGCTGGGCGGCAAGGCGCAGTTCGGCGGACAGCGCTTCGGCGAGATGGAGGTGTGGGCGCTCGAAGCCTACGGCGCCGCCTACACGCTGCAGGAAATGCTGACCGTGAAGTCCGACGACACGGCGGGCAGGGCGAAGGTCTACGAGGCGATCGTCCGCGGCGACGACACGTTCGAGGCCGGCATCCCGGAATCGTTCAACGTGCTGGTCAAGGAAATGCGCTCGCTCGGCCTCAACGTCGAACTGCTCGAAGGCGAACCCGAACCGGAAGAGGAGGGCGCCGCCACGTAATCCCCGAAGGACCAACGTGCTCGCGCCTTTTCTTTCGCAATGAACTTCCGCCGGCTCCGGCCGGCGGATCACCCCAAGAGGGAGACTAATTCAGGATGAGCCAGGAAATCACCAACCTGTTCAGCCCTAACGTTCCGGTTCCGACCTTCGAGGCCATCCGGATCGCGATCGCCAGCCCGGAAGAGATCAAGAAGTGGTCTTCGGGCGAGATCAAGAAGCCCGAGACGATCAACTACCGCACGTTCAAGCCGGAACGTGACGGTCTTTTCTGCGCGCGCATTTTCGGGCCGATCAAGGACTACGAGTGCCTGTGCGGCAAGTACAAGCGCATCAAGTATCGCGGCGTGACCTGCGAGAAGTGCGGCGTGGAAGTGACGCTCGCCCGCGTCCGGCGCGAGCGCATGGGCCACATCGAGCTTGCGGCGCCGGTTGCGCACATCTGGTTCCTGAAGTCGCTGCCGTCCCGCATCTCGCTGATGCTCGACATGGCGCTGAAGGACGTGGAGCGCGTGCTCTACTTCGAAAGCTATATCGTCACCGAGCCGGGCCTCACGCCGCTGAAGGAAAAGCAGCTCCTCACGGAAGAGGAGTACATGCAGCAACAGGAAGCCCTGGGCGAGGACTCGTTCACCGCGCAGATCGGCGCCGAAGCTGTCCGCGAACTGCTCAAGGGCTATGACCTCGAAGCCGAGGCCGAGCGCCTGCGCGTCGATCTTGCGGAAGCGACAGGCGAGCTGAAGCCCAAGAAGATCGCCAAGCGCCTCAAGCTGGTCGAGAGCTTCCTCCAGTCAGGCTGCCGCCCGGAGTGGATGATCCTGACGATCGTGCCGGTCATCCCGCCGGACCTGCGTCCGCTGGTGCCGCTGGACGGCGGCCGCTTCGCCACGTCTGACCTCAACGACCTGTACCGCCGCGTGATCAACCGCAACAACCGCCTCAAGCGTCTGATGGAGCTTCGCGCGCCGGACATCATCATCCGCAACGAGAAGCGGATGCTGCAGGAGTCGGTGGACGCGCTGTTCGACAACGGCCGTCGCGGCCGCGTCATCACGGGCACCAACAAGCGTCCGCTGAAGTCGCTGTCCGACATGCTGAAGGGCAAGCAGGGCCGATTCCGCCAGAACCTGCTCGGCAAGCGCGTCGACTATTCGGGCCGTTCGGTCATCGTCGTCGGTCCGGAGCTGAAGCTTCACCAGTGCGGCCTGCCGAAGAAGATGGCGCTCGAACTGTTCAAGCCGTTTATCTACGCGCGGCTCGACGCCAAGGGCCTCGCCGGAACGGTGAAAGCCGCCAAGAAGCTGGTCGAGAAGGAAAAGCCGGAAGTCTGGGACATCCTCGAAGAGGTGATCCGCGAACATCCCGTGCTGCTCAACCGTGCGCCGACGCTTCACCGCCTGGGCATCCAGGCGTTCGAGCCGAAGCTGATCGAAGGCAAGGCCATCCAGCTTCACCCGCTGGTGTGCGCCGCGTTCAACGCGGACTTCGACGGCGACCAGATGGCCGTGCACGTTCCGCTGTCGCTTGAAGCGCAGCTTGAAGCGCGTGTGCTGATGATGTCGACCAACAACATCCTCTCGCCCGCCAACGGCCGCCCGATCATCGTGCCGTCGCAGGACATCGTCCTTGGCCTCTACTACCTCTCGGTCGAACGCGACAAGGAAGTGGGCGAGGGCCTGGTGTTTGCCGACCTCGCGGAGATCGAACACGCGCTGTCGCAGAACCGCGTCACGCTGCACGCCAAGATCCGGGCGCGCTACACGACCAAGGACACGTCCGGCAAGGAAGTCACGAAGGTCTTCCAGACCACGCCGGGCCGCATGATGATCGCGGACTGCCTGCCGCGCGAGCACGGCCTTGATCCCAGCGTCGCCAACGAACTGATGACCAAGAAGTCGGTCGGGAAGCTGATCGACATCGTCTACCGGAACTGCGGCCAGAAGGCGACGGTCATCTTCTGCGACCGCGTCATGGCGCTCGGCTTCAAGGAAGCGGCTCGCGCCGGCATCTCCTTCGGCAAGGACGACATGGTCATTCCGAAGTCGAAGGACAAGCTGGTCGCCGACACGCGCAAGCTGGTGAACGAGTACGAGCGGCAATACGCCGACGGCCTCATCACCCGCGGCGAGAAGTTCAACAAGGTCGTCGACGCCTGGTCCGCCTGCACGGACAAGGTCGCCGACGCCATGATGGACGCCGCCGGCGCCACCGGAACGGGCGAGCTCAACTCGGTGTTCATGATGGCGCACTCGGGCGCCCGTGGTTCGAAGAACCAGATGAAACAGCTCGCCGGCATGCGCGGCCTGATGGCCAAGCCGTCGGGCGAGATCATCGAGACGCCGATCGTGTCGAACTTCAAGGAAGGCCTGACCGTGCTGGAGTACTTCAACTCCACCCACGGCGCCCGCAAGGGCCTTGCCGACACCGCGCTCAAGACCGCCAACTCCGGCTACCTCACGCGGCGTCTTGTCGACGTGGCGCAGGACTGCATCATCACCGAAGAGGATTGCGGCACCGACAAGGGCATCACGCTCGGCGCGGTCATGGAAGGCGCGGACGTCATCGTCTCGCTCGCCGAACGCACTCTCGGCCGCACCACGGCGGAAGACATCAAGCACCCGAACTCCGGCCAGATCATCGCGCCGGCCAACACCTATCTGGACGAGGACATCGCCTCGCAGATCGACAAGGCCGGCGTCGACCGCATCCTGGTGCGCTCGGTGCTGACCTGCGAAACCCGCAACGGCACGTGCGCGTCCTGCTATGGCCGCGACCTTGCTCGCGGCACGCGCGTCAACGTCGGTGAAGCTGTCGGCGTGATCGCCGCGCAGTCGATCGGCGAACCGGGCACGCAGCTCACGATGCGGACGTTCCACATCGGCGGCGCCGCCCAGGTGACGACGGAGTCTTCGCTCTCGGCCGCCTTCGACTCGGACGTGCGCTTCGAGAATGCCTCGACGGTCAAGCGCGAGGACGGCACGCTGGTCGTCACTGGCCGCTCGATGGAGGTCAAGCTCATCGACTCCGAAGGCCGCATCCGGCAGACGTTCAAGCCTGTCTACGGCGCACGCCTGCGCTATGGCGATGGCGACAAGGTCAAGCGCGGCGAGCGCGTGGCCGACTGGGATCCGTTCGCGACCCCGATCGTCACCGACCTTGCCGGCCGCGTGAAATACGAGGACCTCATCGAGGGCGTCACCACGCGTGACGAAACCGACGAGGCCACCGGCATCGCCAACAAGGTCGTCATCGACGCCCGCGTTACCTCCAAGAAGGTCGACCACAAGCCGTCCATCGTGCTGACCACGGAAGACGGCTCGCCGATCCGCCACCCTGGCGGCGCGGAAGCCCGCTACTTCCTGCCGGTCGACGCTATCCTCTCGGTGGCCGAGGGCGACGAGGTGAAGCCCGGCGATACGCTCGCGCGTGTCCAGACCGGCGGCGCCACGACCCGCGATATCACCGGCGGTTTGCCGCGCGTGGCCGAATTGTTCGAGGCGCGCCGTCCCAAGGATCACGCGATCATCGCGGAGATCACCGGCCGCGTCGAATTCGGCCGCGACTACAAGAACAAGCGCCGCGTCCGGCTCGTGCCGGAAGAAGCGGATGCGGAGCCGATGGAATATCTCGTGCCGAAGACCAAGCACTTGATGGTCCAGGAAGGCGATCTGCTGAAGAAGGGCGAATACCTGCTCGAGGGCAATCCCGCGCCGCAGGACATTCTCACCATCCTCGGCGTCGAGGCGCTGGCCGACTATCTCGTCAACGAGATCCAGAAGGTCTACCGCCTGCAGGGCGTGCCGATCGACGACAAGCACATCGAAGTCATCGTTCGCCAGATGCTGCAGAAGGTCGAAATCTCCGAAGGCGGCTCGACCACCATGCTCGCCGGCGAAGCGGTCGATGCGCTCGACTTCGAGGAAGCCAACCTGGCTGCCACCAAAGCGGGCCGCGAGCCCGCCAAGGGCATGCGCGTACTCCTCGGCATTACCAAGGCGTCGCTCCAGACGCGCTCGTTCTTCTCTGCGGCCTCCTTCCAGGAGACCACCCGCGTTCTCACGGAAGCGGCCATCCAGGGCAAGATCGATCCGCTGGAAGGGCTCAAGGAGAACGTCATCGTCGGCCGTCTCATCCCGGCGGGTACGGGCGGGGCGCTGCGGAAATACCGCAAGCTCGCGCACGACCGAGACGATCGCCTCAAGGAACAGCGCAAGGTGGCCCAGCCGGTCCCCGCGCTGCCTGCGGCGGAGTAGGGCGGACCTGTGTTTCGAACCTCTGACGGCGGCGGCGGGCGAAAGCCCGCCGTTGCTGCGTCTGGGCCATCTTTCTGGCCACATGGGGCTGGTCGGTGGATTCCGGGGGCGTCCTGTCCTAGACCCTGAAGCAAGCAGACGGGAGCGGAGGCCGGATGGCCGACGGAGCGACCAAGACAGAGGCCAAGTCCGAGGAAGGCCCCTGGTTCGACCTTCCCGATCCTGCCTATCGCGATCGGGCGAAAGCCATGTCCAACCGTCCCGACATGCTCGAAGCGGCAGCCGAGTACCGCGATAAGGGCTACCTGATCCGCGATTTCGGGTTTTCGGATGCAGATCTCGATGAAGCCGCCGCCTTCACGAAAGCTGCGCCAGCCGGGCGCGTGCAGGATGGCTGGCTGGCCAACCGGGCAGTGAAGAGCCTGGCCACCCACCCGAAGGTGACCGGCTTCCTAGACGATCTCTACCAGCGCAGGGCATTTCCCTTCCAGACGCTGAATTTTCCCAAAGGGTCGCAGCAACGCACCCATTCGGACACGTTCCACTTCAACTCGAAGCCAGGCGGGTTCATGTGCGGGGTCTGGGTGGCGCTTGAGGACATCCACCCGGATTCGGGGCCTTTGCAGTATTACCCCGGCAGCCAGAAGCTTCCCGTCTTCACGACGGCGGACGTCAGCAAGCCGTATTCCGCTATGAAGGACTACGAGGATTTCATCGAGAAGACAGTGCAGAAGGCTGGCCTGAAGCGCGAGACCGCCCCGATCCGGCGCGGCCAGGCCTTCATCTGGGCCGCAAATCTCTTCCACGGCGGATCGCCGCAGGCCAATCCTGACCTCACGCGGCTCAGCCAGGTCACGCACTACTACTTTGGCGGTTGCTCCTATTTCACCCCGCTTGCATCCGACGAGCCCAACGGAACGGTGTTCTGGCGCGATCCCTATGACATTGCCGCCGGCAGGTTCCGGGGGAACTCGCACCCGGAGGCCCGGCCACGCTGGGGCTACCAGCTCGCCGAGCGGATCAGGCTCTGGCGGAAACGGCCTCATTACGGGTGATTTACTGGTCCTGCCTTCCCCTCCCCGAGTTCGCGCGGGAAGGCTTGACCCGCAGGGCCCACCCCATTATGACCCCCCCTCACATCGACGGACCGGCCGTGGAATCCATTCCAGACGCGGTTCCTGCGATGTGACTTAAGAGAGCGAAAGCCTCCTACAGACGTTCCGGCCGGGGCAGGCGCGAGCCTTGTCGCGGCATGTGTTTTTGGTGGCGCAGGCAGGCGGGCCAGGTGGCCCTTCGGACTAGAGCGAGACGCGAGGACTAATGCCGACGATCCAGCAGCTGATCCGCAAGCCGCGGCACGACAAGCCGAAGCGGAACAAGGTTCCCGCGCTCAAATCGTGCCCGCAGCGTCGCGGCGTCTGCACCCGCGTCTACACGACGACGCCGAAGAAGCCGAACTCGGCGCTCCGGAAAGTCGCCAAGGTCCGTCTCACCACGCAGTACGAGGCGGTGTGCTACATTCCCGGCGAAGGCCACAACCTGCAGGAGCACTCGGTCGTGCTCATCCGCGGCGGCCGCGTCAAGGATTTGCCGGGCGTGCGCTACCACATCCTCCGCGGCGTCCTCGACACGCAGGGCGTCAAAGACCGCAAGCAGCGCCGTTCGCTCTACGGCGTGAAGCGTCCGAAATAATTCAGGTAACCCAGAAACATGTCCCGCCGCCACCGCGCAGAAAAACGCCAGGTCCTTCCCGACGCCCAGTACGGCGATCAGGTGATCACCCGCTTCATGAACCAGGTGATGTACCAGGGGAAGAAATCCGCCGCCGAACAGATCGTTTACGGCGCGCTCGAAACCGTGGCGCAGAAGTCCAAGCGGCCGGCGACCGAAATCTTCCACGAAGCGCTCGAGAACGTTGCTCCGTCAGTTGAAGTCCGCTCGCGCCGCGTCGGCGGCGCCACCTATCAGGTTCCGGTGGAAGTGCGTCCGGAGCGCCGCCAGGCTCTGGCCATCCGCTGGCTGATCGAATACGCGCGCGCCCGTTCGGAAAACACGATGCAGGAGCGCCTGGCCGCCGAGATGCTCGACGCCTCGCACGGCCGCGGCTCCGCCGTGAAGAAGCGTGAAGACACGCACCGCATGGCGGAAGCCAACCGCGCCTTCTCGCACTACCGCTGGTAATCCAGCGGTTCGCCGCCAAATGAACTAGAGAGCGCTCCCCATGCCTCGCAGCCACCAGCTCAACGATTACCGAAACTTCGGGATCATGGCGCACATCGACGCCGGCAAGACGACGGTGACCGAGCGGATTCTCTATTACACCGGCAAGTCGCACAAGATCGGCGAAGTCCACGATGGCGCGGCCACTATGGACTGGATGGAGCAGGAACAGGAACGCGGCATCACCATCACGTCCGCCGCGACGACCTGCTTCTGGCAGGACAAGCGCCTCAACATCATCGACACCCCCGGCCACGTCGACTTCACCATCGAAGTCGAACGCTCGCTTCGCGTCCTCGACGGCGCCGTGGCCGTGCTCGACGGCAACCAGGGCGTCGAGCCGCAGACCGAAACCGTCTGGCGCCAGGCCGACAAGTATCACGTTCCGCGGATCGTCTTCGCCAACAAGATGGACAAGATCGGCGCGGACTTCTTCAACTGCGTCAACGACCTCATCAAGCGCCTCGGCGTGAAGCCGATTCCGCTGCAGCTTCCGATCGGCATCGAGAACACCTTCAAGGGCGTCGTCGACCTGGTCGAGATGCGCGGCATCATCTGGAACGATGAACAGCTCGGCGCCAAATACGAGATTGTCCCGATCCCGGACGACCTGAAGGAGCAGGCCGCGGAGTACCGCGCCAAGCTGATCGAAGCCGTCGCCGAACTCGATGACGACGTCATGGCCGCCTTCTTCGAAGGCAAGGAGCCGGACGTCCCCACCATCAAGCGCCTGATCCGCAAGGCCGTGCTGACCGGCGCGTTCTATCCGGTCCTGTGCGGCTCGGCGTTCAAGAACAAGGGCGTGCAGCCGCTGCTCGACGCCGTCGTCGACTTTCCTGCCGTCGCCGCTCGACGTGCCGGCGGTCAAGGGCATCGATCCGAAGGACGATTCCGAAATCGAGCGTCCGCAGACCGACGACGCGCCGCTGTCTATGCTGGCCTTCAAGATCATGGACGACCCGTTCGTGGGCTCGATCACGTTCTGCCGCATCTATTCCGGCACGCTGAACTCCGGCACGACGCTGCTCAACTCCACCAAGGAGAAGAAGGAGCGCATCGGCCGCATGCTCGAAATGCATGCCAACGACCGCAAGGACATCAAGGAAGCCTTCGCCGGCGACATCGTCGCGGTGGCGGCCCTCAAGGAATCGACCACGGGTGACACGCTGTGTGACCCGGCCAAACCGGTCATTCTCGAGAAGATGGAATTCCCCGATCCGGTCATCGAGATCGCGATCGAACCGAAATCGAAGGCCGACCAGGAGAAGCTGGCGCTGGCGCTGCAGCGCCTCGCCGCCGAGGATCCGTCTTTCCGCGTCTCGACCGATCACGAATCCGGCCAGACCCGCCTCAAGGGCATGGGCGAACTCCACCTCGACATCAAGGTCGACATCCTCCGCCGCACCTACAAGGTCGACGCGAACATCGGCGCGCCGCAGGTGGCGTACCGCGAGACGCTCGGCAAGCCGACCGAGATCGACTACACGCACAAGAAGCAGACCGGCGGCACGGGCCAGTTCGCCCGCGTGAAGATCCTGTTCGAACCGCAGGCGCCCGGCGCAGGCTACGAGTTCATCAACGAGATCGTCGGCGGCTCGATCCCCCGTGAATTCATCCCGGGCGTCGAAAAAGGCATCAAGTCGGTCATGAACTCGGGACCCCTCGTGGGCTTCCCGGTCATCGACTTCAAGGCGACGCTGCTGGACGGCGCGTTCCACGACGTCGACTCCAGCGTCCTGGCGTTCGAGATCGCGTCTCGCGCGGCTTTCCGTGAGGCCTCGCAAAAGGCCCAGATGAAGCTGCTCGAACCGATCATGAAGGTGGAAGTCGTCTCGCCGGAAGACTATGTCGGCACGGTGATCGGCGACCTGAACTCGCGGCGCGGGATGATCCTGGGGCAGGAGATGCGGGGCAACGCCACCGTCATCAACGCCATGGTCCCCCTTGCCAACATGTTCGGCTATGTGAACAACCTGCGCTCCGCAACGCAGGGCAGGGCGAACTACACGATGCAGTTCGACCACTATGAGGCGGTTCCGCAAGCCGTCGCCAAGGAAGTGATTGAGAAACTCAGCGGGTGATGAGGCGAGGGCCTTCTGGCCCCAGCCACCCTGAAGCAGGAGCTACGGAGTAAAAGACCATGGGTAAGGAAAAATTCGCGCGTACGAAGCCCCACGTGAACGTCGGCACGATTGGCCACGTTGACCACGGCAAGACGACGCTGACGGCGGCCATCACGATCATTCTCGCCAAGTCCGGCGGCGCGACCGCCAAGAAGTATGACGAGATCGACGCTGCGCCGGAAGAAAAGGCGCGCGGCATCACGATCAACACGGCGCACGTGGAGTACGAGACGAAGAACCGTCACTACGCCCACGTCGATTGCCCTGGGCACGCCGACTACGTGAAGAACATGATCACGGGCGCGGCCCAGATGGACGGCGGCATCCTTGTCGTCTCCGCGGCGGACGGCCCGATGCCGCAGACGCGCGAGCACATCCTGCTCGCCCGCCAGGTCGGCGTCCCGGCTCTCGTGGTGTTCCTGAACAAGGTCGACATGGTCGACGACAAGGAACTGCTCGAGCTCGTCGAACTCGAAGTTCGCGAACTCCTGTCGTCCTACGAATTCCCGGGCGACACGATCCCGATCGTTCCCGGCTCGGCCCTGGCCGCTGTCGAAGGCCGCGATCCGGAAATCGGCGAGCAGGCGATCCTCAAGCTGATGGAAGCCGTCGACAGCTACATCCCGACGCCTGAGCGTCCGCTCGACCAGCCCTTCCTGATG
This sequence comes from uncultured Alphaproteobacteria bacterium, assembly GCA_963718145.1. Taxonomy (GTDB): domain Bacteria; phylum Pseudomonadota; class Alphaproteobacteria; order Caulobacterales; family Hyphomonadaceae; genus UBA7672. The sequence continues at coordinate 73,993 of CAVQYJ010000007.1, forward strand.
GCGATCGAAGACGTGTTCTCGATCTCCGGCCGCGGCACCGTCGTCACCGGCAAGGTCGACCGCGGTATCGTGAAGGTTGGCGACGAAATCGAAATCGTCGGCATCCGCGACACGCAGAAAACCATCTGCACGGGCGTCGAAATGTTCCGCAAGCTGCTCGACCAGGGCCAGGCCGGCGACAACGTCGGCGTTCTCCTGCGCGGCATCGACCGCGAGCAGGTCGAGCGCGGCCAGGTTCTCTGCAAGCCCGGCACGGTCAAGCCGCATAAGAAGTTCGAGGCTGAGGTCTACGTCCTCAACAAGGACGAGGGCGGCCGTCACACGCCGTTCTTCGCCAACTACCGGCCGCAGTTCTACTTCCGCACGACCGACGTGACGGGCATCGTGGAGCTTCCGGCCGGCACCGAGATGGTGATGCCGGGCGACAACATTAAGCTCAAGGTCGAGCTGATCGCCCCGATCGCGCTGGAAGAAAAACAGCGCTTCGCCATCCGCGAAGGCGGCCGCACGGTGGGATCGGGCGTCGTCGCCAAGATCCTCGACTAGTGAGCGACGGCGCCGAAGGCGCGATTTGGTCCGCGGGACCAAATCGAGGAGCGAACGCCCCGACAGGGGCTCGGACGCGCCAGCTGCTCTAACGTAGGACACGAGAGAGGGCGCCGGGAAACCGGCGCCCTTTCGCTTTGTAGGGCTTTGCTCGTTCGGCCTTTTCCTCCCTCGACCGAAGGTCGGGGGAGGTGGATCGCAGCGAAGCTGCGAGACGGAGGGGGCAGCTGCCAGCGGGTATTCGTGGCTGAGCAGATCGGCGTGCGTCGAACCTGATCCGGCGGCTGCCCCCTCCGTCTGGCCGCGAAGACGCGGCCATCCACCTCCCCCAGCCACTTCGTGACTGAGGGAGGAAAAGCGCAAGCCGTAGCCGGCAATCAATCCAGATCAAATCAGGCGCCGTACCAACCTGGCCACCGCGCGAGGACGAATGAACCGCTCCCTCGATCCCTTCGCCGTCGGTGACCGCGTCAAGTGGAAGTGGGGCGCGCACTGGGCCGAGGGTGCTGTGCGGGAGATTTTCATTGGCCGCGTCCAGCGTGTCATCAAGGGGGCGCGCATCGTGCGCATCGGCCAGGCGGACAACCCCGCCTACCTGATCGTGCAGGACAACGGCGCGGAAGTCCTGAAGAAGCACAGCGAAGTCTTCCGGGTATGAGGGTTTGATGTCTTGGCTGAGGCATCCGGATTGCGACGCCCGGGTGCGGCGTGCCGAGAGGGGAGTTTGCATGTCCGAGCGCCATGTCCGCGTCGTCCAGCTCTGGATCCATCCGGGGCAGGAGGAAGCTTTCGAGGCGTTCGAGCGGGAGGCCGCCGGGATCATGGCCCGCCATGGCGGCCGGATCGATCAGGCCGTCCGTCTCGTTCCGCTTGAGGGCGCCGGCCCAGAGGATGCCACACCTTACGAACTTCACATCGTCAGCTTCCCGGACAAGGCCGCGTTCGAGGCCTATTTCAATGATCCGGCGACACGGGTGCTCCGCGAAAAGCGTTCGAAAATCATCTCTCGCACCGAGTTGATGGCGGGCAGGGAAGCGGGGCCGTACTGAGCGGCGCGCGTGCCGCGACAGTTCGTTCGCAACCGGCGCTTGACGTGGTTACCCCTCCAGACTATCACCCGGCCTCGTTTCCACGGCCTTGGCCGTGTTCCGGCTCATCCGGAACATACGCAAGACCCGGAAACAAAAGGAAAAACTCAACTAGCGCGGCGACCCGCCGGGGGATTTGATCCCGGTCTGGTTGTTCGTGCGCTGTTTCGGTGGTCGCGATGTCACAACAGAACATTCGAATCCGGCTCAAGGCCTTCGATCACCGGGCGCTCGACATGTCGGCGCGCGAGATCGTCTCGACCGCCAAGCGCACCGGCGCCCAGGTCCGCGGACCAGTCCCGCTCCCCACCCGCATCGAAAAATTCACCGTCAACCGCTCGCCCCACGTCGACAAGAAGTCCCGCGACCAGTTCGAGATCCGTACGCACAAGCGCGTGCTCGACATCGTCGACCCGACCCCGCAGACCGTCGATGCCCTCATGAAACTCGACCTCTCCGCCGGCGTCGCCGTGGAGATCAAGCTGGGGAACGGCTGATGCGCACCGGTATCGTCGCAAAGAAAATCGGAATGACCCGGGTGTTCGGCGCCGATGGCGCGCACCAGCCGGTCACCGTGCTGTCGCTCGAAGGCTGCCAGGTCGTCGGCGTGAAGAAGAACGTCGAGCGTGAAGTCGACGTGAAGAAAAAAGGCGAGAAGGTCGGCTCGCGCAAAGCCAATGATGGCTACACCGCCGTGGTGCTTGGCGCCGGCGTCGCGCAAGGCCAAGAACGTGAACCAGTCGCTTCGCGGCCAGTTCGCCAAGGCCTCGGTAGAACCCAAGGCCATCCTGCGTGAATTCCGCGTGTCCGATGACATGCTGCTTGAGGTCGGCGCCCAGATCAGCGCCGACCATTTTGTTTCCGGCCAGAAGGTCGACATCTCCGGCATCACCAAGGGCAAGGGCTTCGCCGGCGCGATGAAGCGCTGGAACTTCGGCGGTCTGGAAGCCAGCCACGGCGTGTCGGTTTCGCACCGCTCGCACGGCTCGACCGGCCAGCGCCAGGATCCGGGCCGGACGTTCAAGGGCAAGAAGATGGCCGGCCACCTCGGCGTCGAGCGCGTCACCACCCAGAACCTCGAAATCGTCCGCACCGATGCCGAGCGCGGGCTGATCCTCGTCAAGGGCGCCGTTCCCGGTCCCGACAATGGCTGGGTCGAGGTTCGCGACGCGGTGAAGGCGAAAGCCCACAAGGATGCGCCGAAGCCTGCCGGTCTCGTGAAGAAGGAAGGGCAGGGCTGATGAAACTCCCCGTCGTCAAGCTTGATGCCAAGAAGGCCGGAGACATCGAACTCTCCGACGCCGTGTTCGGCATAACCGAAATCCGCTCCGACATCCTGCAGCGCATGGTCCGCTACCAGTTGTCCAAGCGCCAGGCCGGCACGCACTCGACGCAGAACCGCGACGACGTGTCCGTCACAACCAAGAAGCTCTATCGCCAGAAGGGCACGGGCGGCGCGCGTCACGGCTCGAAGAACGCGCCGATCTTCGTCGGCGGCGGCATTGCTCATGGCCCCCACCCGCACTCGCACGCCCACTCGCTGCCGAAGAAGGTCCGCGCGCTGGCGATGAAGCACGCGCTCTCTTCTAAAGTGAAGGACGAAGCGGTCATCATCATTGACGAGCTCGCCGGCGACAAGACCAAGGACGTGTCGGCCCAGCTCAAGGCGCTTGGCATCTCGAACGCCCTGGTGATCGGCGGCGCCAAGCTGGACGAGAAGTTCGCCAAAGCCGCCCGCAACATCCCGAACATCGATGTGCTCCCGCTTGCCGGCCTCAACGTCTACGACGTGATGCGCCGCAAGACGCTGGTGCTGACGCGCGAAGCGGTGGAAGGCGTCAACGCCCGCTTCGCCGAAGCCGAGAAGGCGTAACCAACATGGCATCCGCTCCAAAGGCCGCACCCAGGGCCGTCCACTACACGAAGATCACCTCGCCGATCATCACCGAGAAATCGACGATGATCTCCGAGCAGAACAAGGTCGTCTTCCGCGTTCCGCTCGACGCCACCAAGCCGCAGATCAAGGAAGCGGTCGAGGCGCTCTTCAACGTCAACGTCATGTCAGTGAACACGATGGTGACGAAGGGCAAGACCAAGCAGTTCCGCGGCGTGCCGGGCAAGCGCTCGGACGTCAAGAAAGCGATCGTCACGCTGAAAGATGGCCAGTCCATCGACGTGACGACCGGGCTCTGAGGATCAAAGCATCATGGCGCTGAAGACCTTCAATCCCACTTCCCCCGGCCGTCGCCAGCTCGTGCTGATCGACCGCTCCGGCCTGCACAAGGGCGGCCCCGTCAAGGCGCTGACCGAAGGCAAGAACTCGACCGGCGGACGCAACAATCTCGGCCGCCGCACCGCGCGCTGGCGCGGGGGCGGCGCCAAGAAGAGCTACCGCATCATCGATTTCAAGCGCCGCAAGTTCGACGTTCCGGGCAAGATCGAGCGTCTGGAATACGATCCGAACCGCACCGCCTTCATCGCGCTCATCACCTACAGCGATGGCGAGCAGGCCTACATCATCGCGCCGCAGCGCGTTGAGGTCGGCGACACGATCATCGCCGGCGAGAATGTCGACATCAAACCAGGCAATGCGCTTCCGCTGAAGAACATTCCCGTCGGCACGATCATCCACAACATCGAGATGAAGCCGCTTAAGGGCGCGCAGATGGCTCGCTCCGCCGGCGCCTACGCTCAGCTCGTCGGCCGCGGCGATGGCTACGCGCAGATCAAGCTCGGCTCGGGCGAGGTCCGCCTCGTTCCGGAAGTCTGCATGGCCACCATCGGCGCAGTCTCGAACCCGGACAACATGAACGTCGTGATCGGCAAGGCCGGCCGCAACGTTCTCAAGGGCAAGCGCCCGCACGTTCGCGGCGTTGCGATGAACCCGGTCGACCACCCGCACGGCGGCGGCGAGGGCAAGACCTCAGGCGGCCGTCATCCGGTCACGCCGTGGGGCAAGAAAACCCGCGGTCCCAAGACCCGCAAGAACAAGTCGACCGACCGCCTCATCGTGCGTCGTCGGCACAAAGCGTAACGGAGAGAAGCACGATGACACGCTCCGTCTGGAAAGGTCCCTTCGTCGATGGCTATCTGCTCAAAAAGGCAGAAGTCGCCAAGGGCGCCTCGCGTTCGTCGCCGATCAAGACATGGTCGCGCCGCTCGACGATCCTGCCCGATTTCGTCGGCCTGACCTTCCAGGTCCACAACGGCAAGACTTTCGTTCCGGTGAACGTCTCGGAAGAGATGGTCGGCCACAAGCTCGGCGAGTTCGCGCCGACGCGCACCTTCCAGGGTCATGGCGGCGACAAGAAGGTCTCCCGCAAGCCGGCGCCGGGGGCGAAGTCGTAACATGGGCAAGCCAAAGGCTCCTCCGAAACAGGCCTCCAACGAAAGCCGCGCCGTGCTCCGCATGGAGCGCATCAGCTCGCAGAAGCTGAACCTCATCGCCGGCCTGATCCGCGGCCAGAAGGTCGACAAGGCGATCGCCGAACTCGAATTCTCGCGCAAGCGCGCGGCCGGCAGCGTGCTCAAGCTGCTGAAATCCGCCGTCGCCAACGCCGACAACAACCATGGCCTCGATATCGACAGCCTGGTCGTGGCCGAAGCCCATGTCGGCAAGAACCTCGTGATGAAGCGCATGCATGCGCGCGCACGCGGCCGCGGCGTTCGCGTCGAAAAGCCGTTCTCACAGCTCACCATCGTGCTCCGCGATACGTCCGCGGTCGCGAAAACCTCCGAGGCCGCATAATGGGTCAGAAGATCAACCCGATCGGTTTCCGCCTCGGCGTCAACCGCACGTCCGACAGCCGCTGGTACGCGGACAGCGCCGACTTCGGCCGGCTGCTGCACGAGGACATCAAGATCCGCAAGCACATCAAGGAAAAGCTGAAACAGGCCGGCGTTTCCAAGGTCATCATCGAGCGCCCGCACAAGAAGTGCCGCATCACGGTGCACACCGCGCGTCCGGGCATGGTGATCGGCAAGAAAGGCGAGGGCATCGACGCCCTCCGCAAGGAAGTCGCCAGGCTGTGCAAGGACGAGGTGTTCCTGAACCTCGTCGAGATCCGCAAGCCGGAGATCGACTCGAACCTGGTCGCCGAAGACGTGGCCCGCCAGCTCGAGCGCCGGGTCTCCTTCCGCCGCGCCATGAAGCGCGCGATGCAGACAGCGATGCGCATGGGCGCCCAGGGCATCCGTCTCACGGTCGCCGGCCGCCTCGGCGGCGCCGAGATCGCGCGCACGGAATGGTATCGCGAAGGCCGCGTTCCGCTGCACACGCTGCGCGCCGACGTCGACTACGGCACGGCCGAAGCCAAGACCACCTACGGCATCATCGGCATCAAGTGCTGGGTCTTCAAGGGCGAGATCATGGAACACGACCCAATGGCCGTGGACCGCAAGCAGGAAGCCGGCGGCGATGCGCGTCCCCGGCGTGACCGCGACCGCAACGATCGCAACGACCGCGATCGTCCTGGCCAGGGCGCGTAGAGGATAGGCCATGCTTCAACCCAAGCGCACCAAATACCGCAAGGCCTTCAAGGGCCGCATTCACGGCCAGGCGAAAGCCGGCTTCACGCTCAACTTCGGCTCGCACGGGCTGAAGGCCCTCGAGCCGAACCGCGTCACCGCGCGCGAGATCGAGGCTGCCCGCCGCGCTCTCACCCGCGAGATGAAGCGTCTCGGCAAGGTTTGGATCCGCGTGTTCCCAGACGTGCCGGTGTCCAAGAAGCCCATCGAGGTCCGCATGGGTTCGGGCAAGGGCTCGCCGGAATTCTGGGTGTGCCGGGTGAAACCGGGCCGCATCCTGTTCGAGATCGATGGCGTTCCGGACGACGTAGCGCGCTACGCGCTGTCGCTCGGCGCAGCCAAGCTGTCGGTCAAGACCCGCATCGTCACACGGCTCGGAGGCTGATGATGGCCACCAAGAAACAGATGAAATCGACTGAGGACCTGCGTCACAAGACGCCGGACCAGCTTCGCGACCAGCTCGCCAATCTCCGGAAGGAGCAGTTCAACCTGCGCTTCCAGAAGGCGACCGGCCAGCTGGAGAAAACCTCGCGCGTGCGCCAGGTGCGCCGCGACATCGCCCGGATCGAGACGATCCTCGGCGCGAAGTCGAAAGCGGCATAGGAGAGAGCGATGCCCAGGCGAATTATGGAAGGCACGGTCGTCTCCAACAAGATGGACAAGACCGCGGTCGTGAAAGTCGAGCGGACGTTCCTGCACCCGCTCTTCAAGAAGACGGTGCGGAAGTCGAAGCGCTACCATGCGCACGACCAGGACAACAAAGCCCAGGTCGGCCAGAAGGTCGAAATCCAGGAGTGCCCGCCGCGCTCCAAGCTGAAGCGCTGGGAAATCGTATCCTTCAAAGGGGATGCCGCATGATCCAGATGCAGACAAACCTCGATGTCGCCGACAATTCCGGCGCACGTCGTGTCCAGTGCATCAAGGTGCTCGGCGGCTCCAAGCGCCGCTACGCCTCGGTGGGCGACGTCATCGTCGTCTCGATCAAGGAAGCCGCCCCCAAGGGCCGCGTGAAGAAAGGCGAAGTTAAGCGCGCCATCGTCGTGCGGGTGTCCAAGGACATCCAGCGCCGCGACGGTTCGGTGATCCGCTTCGACTCGAACGCCGCCGTGCTGGTGAACAACCAGAACGAGCCGATCGGCACGCGCATCTTCGGACCGGTTCCGCGCGAGCTTCGCGCCAAGAACCACATGAAGATCATCTCGCTCGCTCCGGAGGTCCTGTAATGGCCGCCAGAATCAAGAAGGGCGACAAGGTCATCGTCCTCACCGGCAAGGACAAGGGCCGCACCGGTGAAGTGATCAAGTCATTCCCGGACGCGAACCGCGTTCTCGTGTCGGGGATCAACATCGCCGTCCGGCACGTCAAGCCGAGCCAGGGCGATCCGCAAGGCGGGATCAAGCGGACGGAAGCCGCGATCCACGTTTCCAACGTCGCCCATGTCGACCCAAAGGATGGCAAGGCCACCCGCGTCGGGTTCAAGGACGACGGCAAGGGCCGCAAGGTGCGCTTCGCCAAGCGCTCCGGGGAGAATATCGATGTCTGAGGCGAAGAAATACACGCCGCGCCTGAAGTCGCTCTATGACGAGGCGATCCGCAAGAAGCTGACCGAGCAGTTCAGCTACAGCAACGGCATGCAGGTGCCGGCGCTGGACAAGGTCGTGGTCAACATGGGCGTTGGCGAAGCTGTCGCCGACTCCAAGAAGATCCGCTCGGCCCTTGCCGACCTCGCGGCGATCACCGGCCAGAAGCCGCTGGAAACCAAGTCGCGCAAGTCGATCGCCAGCTTCAAGCTGCGCGACGGCATGACGATCGGCGCCAAGGTCACGCTGCGCCGCGAGCGCATGTACGAATTCGTCGACCGTCTCACCACGATCGCCCTTCCCCGCGTCAAGGATTTCCGGGGCCTCAACGCCAAGTCGTTCGATGGCCGCGGCAACTTCGCGATGGGGATCAAGGAGCACATCGTGTTCCCGGAGATCAACTACGACAACATCGAGACGGTCTGGGGCATGGACATCATTGTGTGCACGACGGCGCGCACGAACGAGGAAGCGAAGGCACTCCTGACGGAGTTTGGCTTTCCCTTCCGCACCTAGGCGCGCTGGAGAGAACGAGATGGCTAAGAAAAGTTCGATCGAGAAAAACAACCGCCGGCGCAAGATGTCCGAGCAGTACGCGAAGAAGCGCGCCGAGCTGAAGGCGCAGGCCCTCAACGAGGCTCTGCCGCTGGAAGACCGGTTCGCGGCGCGCATGAAGCTCGCCAAGCTGCCGCGCAACTCGGCCCCGAGCCGCGTGCGCAACCGCTGCGAGATCTCAGGGCGGCCGCGGGCCTACTACCGCAAGATGAAGATGTCGCGCATCGCACTGCGCGAATACGGGTCCGCCGGGATGATCCCGGGCCTCGTGAAGTCAAGCTGGTAGGGGAGGTCAGAACATGGTTGTGAACGATCCCCTGGGAGACCTGCTCACCCGCATCCGGAACGCGCAACGCCGCGGCCGGTCGACGGTGACGTCCCCGTCCTCCAAACTCCGCGCCCACGTGCTGGAAGTGCTCCAGCGCGAAGGCTACATCCGCGGCTTCTCGGAAATCGAGAAAGACGGCCGCAGGGAGCTCGACATCGAGCTGAAATACTATGACGGCGCCCCGGTCATTTCCGAGATCCGCCGCATCTCCAAGCCGGGCCGCCGTGTGTATTCGGCGGTGCGCGATCTGCCGCTGGTCCGTAACGGCCTCGGCATCTCGGTCCTCTCCACGCCCAAGGGCGTGATGTCGGACAACGAGGCGCGCACCCAGAATGTCGGCGGCGAAATCCTCTGCCGGGTGAGCTGATCATGTCTCGCGTTGGAAAAAAACCGATTGCTGCGGTCAAGGGCGTCGACATCAAGGTCGCCGGCGGCCAGGTCACCGTGAAGGGCCCGAAGGGCGAGCTGAAGATGGACGTCTCGGACGAAGTGTCCGTGAAGGTCGACAACGGCGAAGTCCAGATCACGGCCCGCAACCCGGACGAGCGCAAGTCGAAGGCCATGTGGGGCACCGCCCGCGCCAACATCCAGAACATGGTTGTCGGCGTGACCAAGGGCTTCGAGAGAGACCTTGAGCTTCAGGGCGTCGGCTATCGCGCCGCGATGAAGGGCAAGGACCTCGAACTCTCGCTCGGCTACTCGCACCCGATCGTCTACAAGGCGCCTGCCGGGATCACCTTCGCTTCCGCCAAGCCCACCGAGATCAAGATCACCGGCGCGGACAAGCAGAAGGTCGGCCAGGTCGCCGCCGAGCTGCGCAGTTTCCGCCCGCCTGAACCCTACAAGGGCAAGGGCGTGCGCAAGGTGGGCGAATATGTCCGCCGCAAGGAAGGCAAGAAGAAGTAAGCCATGGCCGCGCATTCTCACAAAACCTTCTCGCGTCGCGCCCAGCGCGTCCGCTCCAAGCTCCGGATCGTCGGCGCGGGCAAGCTGCGCCTGTCCGTCACCCGTTCGACCAAGCACATCTCGGTGCAGGTCATCGACGATGCGAAGGGCGTCACAGTCGCCGCCGCGTCGTCGCTCGAAAAGGACTTCAAGGGCGGGAAGAAGACGGACGACGCCTCCTCGGTCGGCAAGCTCATTGCCGAGCGGGCGAAGAAAGCCGGCGTTACCGACGTGGTGTTCGACCGCGGCGGCTACCTGTTCCATGGCCGCGTGAAAGCGCTCGCCGATGCCGCCCGCGAGGGCGGCCTGAAATTCTGAGGAGTCTCTGATGGCGCGTGAAAGAGGCGAGCGTGGCGATCGTGGCGGCCGCAAAGGCCGCGACGGCGACGATCGCGAACAGTCGGAGATCGTCGACAAGCTGGTTGCGATCAACCGCGTCGCCAAGGTGGTGAAGGGCGGCAAGAACTTCGCGTTTGCAGCCCTCGTCGTCGTCGGCGACCAGAAGGGCCGCATCGGCTACGGCCACGGCAAGGCGCGCGAGGTCCCCGAGGCGATCCGCAAGGCGACCGAGGAAGCCAAGCGCTCCATGATCCGCGTTCCGCTGCGCGAAGGCCGCACGCTGCACCATGACGCCGCAGGGCGCTGGGGCGCGGGCAAGGTCTACATGCGCTCGGCGCCGGCCGGCACCGGCGTCATCGCCGGCGGCCCGATGCGCGCGGTGTTCGACGTGCTCGGCGTCAAGGACGTGGTCGCCAAGTCGACCGGCTCGTCCAACCCTTACAACATGGTTCGCGCCACCGTGGACGGCCTCAAGCACCAGGCCTCACCCCGACAGATCGCGTCCAAGCGCGGCCTGAAGGTGCAGGACGTGCTCGCCCGCCGCACCGACGGTTCGGGCAACGCCGAAGCCGCGCAGTAGTCAAGTCGAGGACGGAGATACGATCATGGCCGCCAAGAAAACCGTCCGCGTCAAGCAGATCAGGAGCGCCTCGCGCCGTGAAGCCTCGCAGCGCGCGACCCTGGTCGGCCTCGGCCTCAACAAGGTCTCGAAGGTTCGCGAACTCGAGGATACGCCGTCCGTGCGCGGCATGATCGCCAAGGTCGCCCACCTCGTCGAGGTCGTGAGCTAGGGAGTTTTGCCGGCGCCCGGAAACAGGCGAGGGCATGGAGCGTGACATGAAACTGAACCAGATCTCCGACAAACCCGGCGCCCGCAAGAAGCGGATGCGCGTGGGCCTGGGCGTCGGCTCGGGCAAGGGCAAGACGGCAGGCCGCGGCGTCAAGGGCCAGAAGGCGCGCCGCGGCGTCGCCGTCAACGGCTTCGAAGGCGGCCAGATGCCGATCTACATGCGCCTGCCGAAGCGCGGCTTCACGCCCCACGGCGCAAAATCCTTTGCCGAGGTCAACATCGGCAAGATCGAGGAGTTCGTGAAAGCGGGCAAGCTCGACGCCAAGAAGACGATCGACGCCGAAGCCCTGATTGCGTCCGGATTGCTGCGCCGCGCCAAGGACGGCGTCCGCCTCCTTGCAAAGGGCGAGATCAAGTCCAAAGTTGATGTTGTCGTGTACGGCGCCTCCAAGGCCGCGATCGAAGCGGTTGAGAAGGCGGGCGGCAAGGTCACCGTGACCAAGCCGGTTGAAGCTGAAGCGGCCGAATAAGAGCGTCGTCCGGTCCCCGCCTTGAGCGGTGGGGCTGAAGACGGCGCGATCCAAGGAGGGGCAGGCGAATGGTTTCTGCAGCCGAGCAACTCGCGCGGAACATCAATTTCTCGACCTTCGGCAAGGCGAAGGAGTTGCAGGCCCGCATCTGGTTCACGCTGGGCGCGCTCCTTGTCTATCGTCTCGGCACGCACATCCCGATTCCCGGCGTCGACCCTGTCCAGTACGCCCGGTCGTTCGGCCAGGCGGCCCAGGGCATCCTGGGCATGTGGAACCAGTTCTCCGGCGGCGCGGTCGAGCGCATGGCGATCTTCGCCCTCAACGTGATGCCATACATTTCGGCCTCGATCATCGTGCAGATCCTGTCGACCGCCATTCCCTCCCTGGAGCGGCTGAAGAAGGAAGGCGAGGCGGGCCGCAAGCAGCTCAACCAGTATACCCGCTATCTCACCGTCGTTCTCGCCATCGCGCAGTCCTTCGGCGTCGCGATCGCGATGAATGCGGTCGACCCGAGTTCCGGCCTCTCCATGGCGGTGGATCCTGGCTACTACTTCCTCGCATCCACCATGATCACGCTGGTGGGCGGCACGATCTTCCTGATGTGGCTGGGCGAACAGATCACCGCGCGGGGCGTCGGCAACGGCATCTCGCTGATCATCTTCTCCGGCATCGTGGCCGAACTGCCGCGCTACATTGCCAACTCGTTCACCCAGGCGCGGGCCGGCCAGCTTAACATCACAACCATGCTGGCGGTTGCGGCGCTTGCCGTCGCTCTCATCATCTTCATCGTCTTCATCGAGCGCTCACAGCGGCGGCTGCTGATCCAGTATCCCAAGCGCCAGCAGGGCAACCGCATGGTCGGCGGGGAATCGTCCTTCCTGCCGCTGAAGGTCAACTCCGCCGGCGTCATCCCGCCGATCTTCGCATCGTCGCTGCTGCTGCTGCCGTCGACCATGGCCGGCTTCAGCAACGCACAGGGGCAGACCACGGGCTGGTGGGCCGAGACCCTGCAGTTCATCCAGGCCTATATGGGCCACGGCCAGCCGCTGTTCATTTTCCTTTACGCGGCGCTGATCATCTTCTTCTGCTTCTTCTACACGTCGATCATCTTCAACCCGGAAGAGACAGCCGAGAACCTGCGCAAGTATGGCGGCTTCATTCCAGGCTACAGGCCAGGCAAGCGAACGGCAGAGCACCTGGACTATGTGCTGACGCGCCTCACGGTGATCGGGTCTCTCTACATCGCCTTCGTCTGCGTTCTGCCTGAAGTCCTGCGCAATCCGCAGCTATTCGGCGGGCTGGGCAACCAGTTCTACATCGGCGGTACGTCGATCCTGATCGTGGTGTCGGTGACGATGGACACGGTCACGCAGATCCAGTCGCACCTGATCGGCCACCAGTATGAGGGCATGATCAAGAAGTCTCGGTTGGGGGGCAAGAAGAAGTGAACCTCATCCTGTTCGGCCCGCCGGCCGCGGGCAAGGGAACCCAGGCCAAGAAGCTGGTTGCCGAACGCAAGTATATCCAGCTCTCCACCGGCGACATGCTGCGCGCCGCCCGGTCCTCGGGCACCGAGCTGGGCAAGAAGGTTTCCGGCATCATGGATGCGGGCGGTCTCGTCTCGGACGAGATTGTGATCGCGCTGATCGAAGAGCAGCTCGACAAGAACCCAAAGGCCGCCGGCTTCATTTTCGACGGGTTTCCCAGGACCATTCCGCAGGCGGAAGCGCTGGACGCGTCTCTCGCCAAGCGCGGCAAGAAGGTGGATTCGGTCATCCGCCTGAAGGTCGACGAGGCCGGCCTGATCGACCGGGTGACCAAGCGGTTCGAAGCCGAGGGCAGGGCCGACGACAATCCGGAAGCCTTCAAGAAGCGCCTGGCCGCCTACAACGCCCAGACGGCGCCCCTGCTGCCGAAATACCGGGGCGAAGGCAAACTGTCGGAAGTCGAGGGCATGGCCAGTGTCGAGTCTGTCGCGGGCGCCATTTCGGCCGTCCTGGACAGGTCCGGCAAGCCCAGGTGAATTGAGCAAAACCGGCTGGATTCAAAGGCCGGGAAGGGGGAATAGACAGAGGAAATAAGCGGTTGACGGGGCAGGTTGTCCCTCTATAAGAGCGGCTTCCGCGACGGGCATATGCTTCGCCGCGCCGCTCAGGCGCCGCGCGGCCATGCGCGTCGCAACAGCATTTCGAACGAGTTTTCCCGCCAGCCGTGAAAGGCCAGGCGACCGATCAGGAGAGGCCCTTGGCCCGTATCGCAGGCGTCAACATTCCCACGGCAAAGCGCGTCGAAGTCGCGCTGACCTACATCCACGGCATCGGTCCGGCGAAAGCCAAGGAGCTGTGCTCCAAGGTCGGCATCGAAGCCGCCCGCCGCGTGAACCAACTCACCGACGCCGAAGTACTGAAGATCCGCGAGACGATTGACGCCGACTACATCGTCGAGGGTGACCTCCGCCGCGAAGTCGCGATGAACATCAAGCGCCTCATGGACCTTGGCTGCTATCGCGGCCTGCGTCACCGCAAGGGCCTGCCGGTCCGCGGCCAGCGCACCCACACCAACGCACGCACGCGCAAGGGCCCCGCAAAGGCCATCGCCGGCAAGAAGTCGTAAGCGAGAGGATAGATCATGGCTCGCGAAGCAACTCCCGCCGCCGCATCGGCAACGCCGTCTTCCGGCGGTTCCAAGGACGGCTCCCGCGTCAAGCGCCGCGAGCGCAAGAACATCGCGTCGGGCGTCGCCCATGTGAACGCCTCGTTCAACAACACCATCATCACGATCACCGACGCGCAGGGCAACACGATCTCCTGGTCGTCGGCCGGCACGATGGGCTTCAAGGGCTCGCGCAAGTCGACGCCCTACGCCGCCCAGGTCGCCGCTGAAGACGCCGGCAAGAAGGCGATGGAACACGGCATGAAGACGCTGGAAGTTCTCGTCCACGGTCCGGGCTCGGGCCGCGAGTCGGCGCTCCGCGCGCTGCAGGCCGTCGGTTTCACTGTCACCACGATCCACGACACCACTGCCGTACCCCATAACGGCTGCCGTCCGCCGAAGCGCCGCCGCGTCTAGGCGACTGCGTATTTCTGGCCGGACAACCTTGAGAGGCTGAAACGATGGCGCAACCCGCCGCTTCGGTAAACGACAAGAACTGGAAAGACCTCATCCGCCCGAACCGTCCGGTGGTTGAGCACGATCGCGATGCGAACCGCAAAGCCAGGCTGGTCATCGAACCGCTGGAACGCGGCTTCGGCACGACGCTCGGCAACGCGCTGCGCCGCGTGCTGCTGTCCTCGCTGCAGGGCGCGGCCATCACCGGCGTCCAGATCGACGGCGTGGTGCACGAATTCTCCTCGATCCCGGGCGTCCGCGAAGACGTCACCGACATCGTGCTGAACCTCAAGCGCGTCGCCATCCGCATGGTCTCCGAAACGCCGAAGCGCATGATGCTGAAGGCGTCCGGCGGCGGCGCGGTCAAGGCCGGCCAGATCGAAGTCCCCGGCGACATCGAGATCCTCAACCCGGATCACGTGATCTGCCACCTCGACGCGGGCTCGGAACTCCGCATGGAATTCACGGTCGCCACCGGCAAGGGCTATGTCCCGGCCGACCGCAACCGTCCGGATGACGCCCCGCTCGGCTACATCCCGATCGATGCGATCTTCTCGCCGGTCGAGCGCGTCAGCGTGCTGGTGGAAGACACCCGCGCCGGCCAGGTGCTCGATTACGACAAGCTCACCCTCGAAGTGCAGACGGACGGCTCGGTCACGCCGGAGAACGCGGTGGCCTACGCCGCGCGCATCCTGCAGGACCAGCTCCAGCTCCTGATCACCTTCGATGAACCGGTCGCCGCTTCGGCCGCCGACGACGAGCCGGACCTGGGCTTCAACCCGGTGCTGCTCAAGAAGGTCGACGAGCTCGAACTCTCGGTGCGTTCGGCCAACTGCCTGCGCAACGACAACATCGTCTACATCGGCGACCTCATCCAGAAGTCCGAAGCAGAAATGCTCCGCACCCCGAACTTCGGCCGCAAGTCGCTCAACGAGATCAAGGAAGTGCTCGCCTCGATGGGCCTCCACCTCGGCATGGACGTGCCGAGCTGGCCGCCGGAAAATATCGAAGAGCTCGCCAAGAAGTACGAAGACCACACCTGATTAGGAGCGGCTCCGGAAGGGGCCGAGTAGTGACATGCGCCACGGTTTCGCGCTTCGTAAGCTCAACCGCACCGCCTCGCACCGCAAGGCGATGTTCGCCAACATGGCCGGCGCGCTGATCCGCCACGAACAGATCACGACGACGCTGCCCAAGGCGAAGGAACTTCGCGCCGTGGTCGACAAGCTGGTCACGCTCGGCAAGAAGGGCGGCCTCTCGAACCGCCGCCTCGCCGCCGCCCAGCTCAAGGAAGGCGATGTCGTCGTGAAGCTCTTCGACACGCTCGCCGACCGCTACAAGGACCGCAAGGGCGGCTATACCCGAGTTCTCAAGGCCGGCTTCCGGCATGGCGACAACGCCCCGATGGCCGTGATCGAACTGGTCGACCGCGACGAAGACGCCAAAGGCTCTGACGACCGCGCCCGCGCCGAAGCCGCCGCCGAGCAGGAAGAAGCCTGATCTGACGCGAATTTCGCATTGCGAAAGCCGTCCTCCGGGGCGGCTTTTTGCTTTTGTGGGCGCTGTTGGACCTGCTGTCCTAATGCCTTGCTTGCGCCGGAATGTCTGCCTAGCTCACCAAGGGGGTGAGGACTCGGCATGCGCTTCGAGCTTAGAAGGGTGAGACGATGAATCGGCAGAACATCCTCCTTGTCGCGGCGGCCTCCCTCTCGACGGCGCTCGTGATGCTTGGCCTCCCGGCGCTGGGCCAGCTTGTCCAGCCGCACGCCGCGGCCGTTGAGCCCGCCCCGGCCCCGCAGGAAGCCGACCGGATCGTCCCCGCGTCGCAGGCCGCCATGCTGCAATCCTTCGCGCCGGTCGTGCGCCGCACCGCCCCCGCCGTGGTCAACGTCTATTCCAGCGTCACCGTCCGCCGCTCGAGCTGCCCCTACGCCAATGATCCGTTCTGGGCGCAGGTCTATTGCGGCGGCAATTCGCAGACCCGCAACGAGAAGGTCGACAACTCCCTGGGCTCGGGCGTCATCGTCGGCGCCGACGGCGTGATCGTCACCAACAACCACGTGGTCGAGCAGGGCGAACAGTTCCGCGTGGCGCTCAACGACCGCCGCGAATTCCCCGCCACGCTGGTGATGGCGGACGCCAAGACCGATCTCGCCGTCCTCCGCATCGACGCGGGAAACGAGAAGCTGCCGACGCTCGACTACGCCGACACGCGCGGCGTGCAGGTCGGCGACCTCGTGCTCGCCATCGGCAACCCCTTCGGCGTCGGCCAGTCGGTCTCCAGCGGGATCGTCTCGGCGCTCGCCCGCGCCGATGTCGGCGTCTCCGACATCGCTTCCTTCATCCAGACCGACGCTTCCATCAACCCCGGCAATTCCGGCGGCGCGCTGGTCGACATGAACGGACGGCTGGTCGGCGTGAACTCGATGATCTTCTCCAAGGGCGGCGGCTCCAACGGCATCGGCTTCGCCATTCCGTCCGAGATGGTGCGCCGGGTCGTCGATGCCGCCGTGCATGGCGGCACGCTGGTGCGGCCATGGCTCGGCGCCGGCGGCGATCCCGTCACCAGCAAGGAGCTGGCCGCGGTCGGCCTCGACCGTCCGCGCGGCGTGCTGATCAACAATGTCTTTCCCGGCGGCCCCGCCGAAAAGGCCGGCGTCAGGAAGGGCGACGTCATCCTCGCCATCGATGGCCGCGAAGTATTCGACGACAAGGGCATGAAGTTCATCGCCGCCACCAAGGCCGAGGGCGACGTGATCAACCTCACCGTATTCAATGGCGGGCGCCAGCGCGTCGTCCAGCTTCGCCTCGCCGCACCCCCGGGCACCAACAAGGCCGAGCTGAAAGTCGTCGGCGGCCGCAACCCGTTCACCGGCGCCCAGGTCGCGGAACTCTCTCCCGCGCTCGCCGAGGAGCTGGGCCTCGACCCGTTCAAGTTCAGGAACGGCATGCTGGTCTACAGCGTGCCGCCGCGCACCATCGCCCGGAATGTCGGCCTGCAGTCGCGCGACATCATCCGCGAGGTCAACGGCGTCACCACCAACACGGCCCAGGACCTCGAGCGCGCCATCAGCCAGACCGAGAAGACGCCCGGCTCGCCCTGGCGCCTCGCCATCGAGCGCAATGGCGAGCGGATCGAGCGCGAACTCTAGCCTCACTGGAATAGCCGGCCCGCCCGCGCTAGATCGTTCCCGTGAGCGATCTTTTCCAGGCCGCAGGACTGACCGAGGAAGCGCCCCGTCCGCTGGCCGACCGGCTGCGTCCGGAAACGCTGGAGGATGTCGTTGGGCAGGACCACCTGCTCGGCCCCGACGCGCCGGTCGGGCGCATGCTGGCGCAGGGGCGGCTTGCGAGCCTGATCCTCTGGGGGCCGCCGGGCACGGGCAAGACGACCATCGCCCGCCTGCTCGCCAAACGCGCCAATCTCGATTTCGAGCAGCTCTCGGCGATCTTTTCGGGCGTGAAGGACCTGCGCGCCGCGTTCGAGAAGGCGGAAGGCCGCCGCGCCGCCGGCAAGGGCACGCTGCTGTTCGTGGACGAGATCCACCGTTTCAACCGGGCGCAGCAGGACGGCTTTCTTCCGTTCGTGGAGCGCGGCGTCGTCACGCTGGTCGGCGCAACGACGGAGAATCCCAGCTTCGAACTCAACGGCGCTCTGCTGTCGCGTACGCAGGTGATGGTGCTGAAGCGTCTCGATGATGCAGCGCTCGGCAAGCTGATCGCGCGCGCCGAAGCGCACATGGGCAAGCCCGCACCGTTGACCGAGGATGCCCGCGCCGCGCTGATGGCGATGGCGGACGGCGATGGACGCTACTTCCTCAACCTGCTGGAGGAGGTCTTCGCGTGGAATGCGCCGAGGCCGCTTGATGGCGTGGCGCTGATGGCGGCGCTGCAGAAGCGTGCGCCTGCCTACGACAAGGATCGCGAGGAGCACTACAATCTCATCTCGGCCTGGCACAAGGCAACGCGCGGGTCGGATCCCGACGCTGCGCTCTATTGGTTCGCGCGGATGCTGGAAGGCGGCGAGGATCCGCTGTTCCTCGCCCGCCGCATGATCCGCGCGGCGAGCGAAGACATCGGGCTCGCCGACCCCACGGCGCTGATGATCTGCAACGAGGCCGCCGCCGCCTATGAACGGCTCGGCTCGCCGGAGGGCGAGCTGGCCCTGGCGCAGGCGGTCATCCATCTCGCCACTGCGCCGAAGTCCAATGCCGCCTACAAGGCCTTCGGCGCCGCCCGCGCCGCGGCTCGCGAAACGGGATCGCTTGCCCCGCCGCAGCACATCCTGAATGCGCCGACGAAGATGATGAAGGAGCTCGGCTACGGCGCCGGCTATCAGTACGACCACGACGCCGAGGGGCAATTCTCCGGCCAGAACTACTTTCCGGACGGCATGGAGCGGCAGAGCTTCTACGAGCCCAGGGGCGCCGGCCGCGAGGGGCCGATCCGCGAAAAGCTAGAGCAGTGGGCAAGGCTGCGGCGGGAGCGTGCGAAAGACCAGGGTCAGGACCCATGACCGAACGGGCTCGGCCGGCTTCGAGTCCTGGACAATCCTCGATCAGCCGGCCGGCGGCTTGGCGGCGTTAATCGCCAACTGCGCGGCGAAGGCCCGCTTGTAGGCGGGCCGCGCCTCGCCGCGGGCGAGATAGGCGGCAAGGTTCGGGAATTCGTCCAGTATGCCCGACGATCTTATCCTGAGCAGCACCGACGCCATCATCAGGTCGCCCGCGCTGAAGGCGCCATCGAGCCAGTCGGCTTCGCCCAGACGAGCGGACAATTGCTTCAGCCGGCCGCGGATACGGTCCTCGACCACGGGCAGGCGCTCCTTGCTCCAGGGCTTGTCACCCTCCAGAATCCTGGCGGTGAAGAGTTCAAGGATCACCGGCTCGACCGAGTTGAGCGCGGCGAACATCCATGTGATCGCCCTTGCCTGCGCGTTGGCGTCTGCTGGCAGCAGGCCCGCATGGCGCTGCGCGATGTGGAGCACGATCGACCCTGTCTCGAACAGGGCGAGATCGCCTTCCTCATAGGTGGGGATCTGGCCGAAAGGATGAAGCGCCAGATGCGCCGGCTGTTTCATCGCTTCGAACGACACAAGGCGGACATCGTAGGGCAGGCCCACTTCTTCGAGCGCCCAGCGGACGCGCGTATCACGCGCCAGTCCCTTGCCGCCATCTGGCGACCGTTCAAAGGCGGTAATCGTGATGGTCATCGCGAAGCTCCTCGCTGGCGAGGATCATCGGCCGCGAGGCTGGCCATGTGTCAAGGCAGACTCACCGGGATTGAAGATGGGCCCCGTTTCCTGGCCGACCGCTGCGCCCGCACAGTCTTCGGCGCCATCTGTTTCGCGCCAAGCGTTCTTTTGGCCCGATCAGCAAGTCCGGGCCCCTGCCGCGCTTTCGTCGCGCGCGCCCACCGGCTATGGTCGTGCAGCCCGGGAGGGGTTCCCAATGCGTTCAGCCGTCCTTGCCATCACCGCCATCGGCCTCGCCGTCGCGGCCAGCGCCGCCGCCGCGCCGCCACGCGAACCGGTCCGCGTGTTCACGGCCTCCGATGTGTTCAACCTGGAGTCCGCATCCAGTCCGGAAATCTCGCCGGACGGGAAGCTGGTCGCCTATGTGCGCGTGTCTGCCGATGTGATGACCGACCGGTTCCGCCGCTCGATCTGGCTGGTCGACGAGGCAGGCAAATCCAACCGGCCTGTGGCCCAGGGCAAGGGCAGCTATTCATCGCCGACCTGGTCGCCGGATGGCCGCTCGATCGCCTATGTCGCCACCGAGGACGGGGTTTCCGAAGTGCGCGTGTTCGACCTCGCCACGCAACGCCCGGCCACGCTCGCGCGTCCGTCGTCTGGCCCCGACAACCTCACCTGGTCGCCGGACGGGCGCACGCTGGCCTTCCAGATGTTCGTGAAGGAGGAAGGCCCATCTGCCGCCGGCAGGCCGCCCAAGCCGGAAGGCGCACAATGGGCCGCGCCGGTGAAGGTCTATGACACGATCAACTATAGAGCCGATGGCGAGGGCCTGCTTGAGTCAGGTTATACGCAGATCTTCGTCCTGCCCGCCGATGGCGGCACACCTCGCCAGCTTACCTTTGCGGAGCGCAATCATGACGGGCGGCTGTCGTGGAGCCCGGAGGGCGGAACGCTGTTCTTCTCGGCGAATGCGGAGAAGGACTGGGAATACAATCCGCAGGACCAGGACATCTACGCTCTCGACATCGCGGGCGGCGCCATCAAACGGCTGACGACGCGCAAGGGGCCGGAGCGCAGCCCGGTCGTGTCGCCCGATGGCAAGCGCATCGCCTATGTGGGATTCGAGGACAACGGTACAAGCTATCAGGTGAGCGATCTTTACGTCGCCAACGCCGACGGCTCAGGCCCGCAACTGCTCACAACCTCGTTCGATCGCGATATCTCCGATCCGCAATGGGCGAGCGATGGTTCGATCTGGTTCCTCTACGAGGATCATGGCGACACCCGTCTCGGGCGCGTTCCATCCAGGGGCGGAAGGGTCGAGACGATGGCGACCGAACTGGCCGGCGCCTCGGTGGACCGCCCCTATACGGGCGGCGCTTTCTCGGTCTCCAAGGCGGGGCGCTTTGCCGTCACCACCGGCGGATCGCAGAAGCCTTCGGAGGTAGCCATCGCCTCGGGCGGCAAGCTGAAGACGCTCACCGATCTCAACAGCGACCTCTTCACCGGCAAGATGATCCCGGGCGCGCAACACATCTCCGTGCCGTCCAGCTTCGACAAGCGCGCGGTGGACGCCTGGGTGATCCGTCCGCCGGATTTTGACGCCTCGAAGAAGTATCCGCTGCTCCTCGAAATCCATGGCGGCCCGCACTCGGCCTATGGGCCGGCGTTTGCCGCCGAGATTCAGCTGTTTGCGGCTGCGGGCTATGTCGTGGTCTACGCCAACCCGCGCGGGTCGACATCCTATGGCGGCGAGTTCGGGGCGCTGATCAGCCACAACTATCCCAGCCAGGACTATGACGACCTGATAAGCGTGGTCGATGCGGTGATCGCCAGCGAGCCGATCGACACGGCGAAGCTGTTCGTCACCGGTGGATCAGGCGGCGGCGTGCTGACGGCGTGGATCGTCGGATCGACCGACCGGTTCCGCGCCGCGATGGTGCAGAAGCCCGTGATCAACTGGACCAGCCACGTGCTCAGCGCCGATGGAGGCACGTTCTACGCACGCTACTGGTTCGGAGAGATGCCGTGGGACAAGGGTGCGCAGGAACGCTATTGGGCTCACTCGCCGCTGTCCAAGGTCGGAAATGTGAAGACGCCGACGGCTGTACTCGTGGGGGAACAGGACAACCGCACGCCGCACAGCGAGGCGGAACAGTACTACCAGGCGCTGCAGATCCGGAAGGTGCCGACGCAGCTGATCCTCGTGCCGGGCGCCTCGCACGAGATCGCCGGCCGGCCCACGGGCCTCATCGCCAAGGTGACCAACACGCTGGCCTGGTTCGCAAAGTATGGCGGGCCGGGCGTGCCGGACGCGGTTACGGGCAAGCCGGATGCGGGCGGCAAGGACAGGCCCGTGTCGGTCAACTAGCGGCATGGCCAAGCGGGACTATGAAAGCCTGGATGTCTCGGATGCCGACCGCGCCTTCGTGCGTGGCCTCGTCATCCATGAGGATGCCGCCGTGCTCGCCTTCGACAAGCCCGCCGGCCTGCCGGTGCAGACCCGCGATCCCGAGGATCGCACGCTCGACCGTCTGCTTGCCGCCTTCGCGCGCTCGAACGGCAAGCGCCCGCGTCTCGTGCACCGTCTCGACGCGCAGACGTCCGGCGTGATCGTCGCCGGCAAGACCCAGCCCGCCGCCGCCGTGATGAGCCAGGCCTTCGCCAACCGGAAAGTCTCCAAGACCTACCTCGCGCTCGTCTCAGGCAGCCCGTTCGACACACCCACCGGCGAGATCGAGGCGGCCCTGTCGCGGCACATCGCGCGACCTGGGCTGGAACTGATGCGGGCCGCGCGTCCGGGCGACCAGAAGCCACAGGCGGCGCTCACCCGCTGGCGGGTGCTCGGCTCGGCAGGCGACCTCCACCTGCTCGAACTGACGCCCGAGACCGGCCGCATGCACCAGCTCCGCGTCCACCTCTCCCTCGCCGGCCGCCCGATCCTGGGCGACCCCTACTATGGCGGCGCGCAGAGCCTGAAAGGCGAGCCGGTGTCGCGCCTGATGCTGCACGCCTGGAAGCTCGACCTGCCGCACCCCGCCGGCGGCCGCTTTTCGCTCTGCGCCCCCGCGCCAGCGGATTTCCGGGCGATCCTCGCCGCCGCCGGCCTCCGCGACATCCCCGATCTGGCCTTGCCGCCCGGTTAGCGCTAGACGCTGGCCCGCAATGTTGAATTTCCTCCTCGTGGCCCTCGGCGGCGCAGCTGGCGCGACGGCGCGCTATGGCGTCTCGCTGGCCATTCCCGCGCCTGCCCAGGGCTGGCCGTGGGCGACCTTCTCGATCAACCTCACCGGCAGCCTGCTGATCGGCCTGCTCGCCGGCTGGCTGTCGACCCGGGGCGAAGCCGGCGAGCCATGGCGGCTCCTGCTTGGCGTCGGCGTGCTCGGCGGCTTCACGACCTTCTCGGCCTATTCGCTCGAGACGCTGCGGCTGATCGAGCGTGGAGACAATACAGGCGCCGCCGCCTATGCGATCGGCTCCGTCCTCGCAGGCCTCGCCGCCGTCGCCATCGGCATCGCCCTCGCGCGACGGGTGCTGGCATGAGCTGGAACGTCGGACAGGTCGTCACCCTGGAAGTCATTCCCGACGAGGATGACACGCGCCTCGACCGCTGGCTGAAGCGGAAATTCCACGGGCTCACCCAGGGCCAGATCGAAAAGGCCTGCCGCACGGGAGAGATCCGCGTCGATGGCGGGCGCGCCAAGGCCAGCACCCGCGTCAAGTCCGGCCAGACCGTGCGCATCCCGCCGATCACGCCGCCCAAGGGCCGCGAGAGCGACGACGAAGACGACCGGCCGCGCGCCCGGGTCAAGTCGTCCGACGCCGACATGATGCGCTCGCTGGTGATCTACGAGGACGACCAGATCATCGCCCTCAACAAGCCGACGGGGCTTGCGGTGCAAGGCGGCACGGGCACCACGCGCCACATCGATGCGCTGTCGCGTGCGCTGGTCGATGACACGGCGGAAAAGCCCCGCCTCGTCCACCGCCTCGACCGCGACACCACCGGCGTGCTGGTGCTCGCCAAGACGGCGGGCGTCGCCAACCAGCTCGGCAAGCTGTTCCGCTCGCGCGAGCTCGACAAGATCTACTGGGCGGTGACGCTCGGCGTGCCGCATCCGCAGACCGGCGAGATTCGCGGCTTCATGATCAAGTCGGCGGGTCCGGGCGGCGAGAAGGAGAAGATGCGCACCGCGGACCAGAAGGAGAAAGGCGCCGTCCACGCCGTCACGCATTATTCGGTGATCTCGAATGCAGGCCAGAAGGCCGCGTGGGTCGCGCTCAAGCCCGAGACAGGACGCACGCACCAGCTTCGTTTCCACATGGCCGAGATCGGCACGGCAATCCTCGGCGACGGCAAGTATGTCTGCGGCCGGGAGGTTCCAAGCGGCCTCGCCTCTGGCCTGCATCTCCATGCCCGTGCGCTGCGCCTGCCCAACAGAGGCGGCAAGCCGATCGAGATTGTCGCGGAAATCCCGCCGCACATGAAGCAGACCTTCGACGCACTCGGCTTCGACGAGGACAGCGCCGAGAATTTCTTCGACCTGAAGCGTGTGAGACGGCCGCGATGAGCGAGACGGACAAGGACGGCTACGCCAGGGGCGTCAAGGGCGAGATCGACCAGCGCCCGAAGCGGTTTTACAGGGATGTGGGCGTCGTCGGCGCCGGTGACAACTGGGCCGTGCATCTCGATGGCCGTCCGGTGCGCACGCCGCAGGACAAGGCGCTGGTTTTGCCGACGGAAGCGCTCGCCAATGTCATCGCCGACGAGTGGCGCGCCCAGACGGAGCGCATCGACCTCCACTCGATGTTCAACACGCGCCTCGCGAACGTCGTGATCGACCGCACGCCGGCAACCCGCGCCGAACTGGTCCGCGAGTCGGCCCGCTACGCCGCCACGGACCTTGTCTGTCATCTCGCCGAGGCGCCCGTAGCGCTGCGCAAGCGGCAGGAAGCAGGCTGGGCGCCGATGCGCGACTGGGCGGCGCAGGTGATGGGCGTGAAGTTGTTCGCGGTCGAAGGCGTGATGGCCATCGCCCAGCCGGAGGCGTCTGCCGAAGCCTTGCGCGTTCACGCGTCGATGCTGGACGACTATCGCCTTACGGCGCTGGTCCACGCCGTGGCGCTGCTTGGTTCCGCCGTCCTCGGCCTTGCCGTCGAGCGTCGCCGGATCACTGCGGTCGAGGCGTTCGAACTCCACCGCATCGACGAGGCCTTCCAGGCCGAACAATGGGGCGAGGACGCCGAAGCCGTCCGCCGCACTGACCGCACCCGCGCCGAAGCGCGCGCGCTGGACTTGTGGCTCGACGCCCTGCCTCAGCCTGCGGCCAGGTAGGCGAAGCGCAGCACGAACAGGCCGCCCAGCACGAACAGCATCCAGTCGGCTGGCTTTGCCTTGCCCGTTGCGATCTTGAGGATCGCGTAGGCCGTGATGCCGAACGCGAGGCCGTTGGCGATCGAGAAAGTCAGAGGGATCATCACGACCGTGAGGAAGGCCGGCACGGCGTCCAGCGGTTCGCTCCAGTCGACCTCGCCCAGCGCTCCGACCATCATCGCGCCGACGAGGATCAGCGCGGGCGCGGTTGCGGCGGCTGGCACAAGACCTGCCAGCGGCGCGAGGAAAAGCGCCACCAGGAAAAGAAGCCCGGTCACCACCGCCGTCAGGCCGGTGCGGCCGCCGACGGCGACGCCTGAAGCGCTCTCGATATAGCTGGTGACGGTGCTGGTTCCTGCAAGGGCGCCGACGACGGTTGCGGTGGCGTCGGTATAGAGGATGCGGTTGAGGCGCGGGATTTCGCCGTCCGGTCCCTGCAACCCGGCGCGCTTGGTCACGGCGGCGAGGGTTCCGACATTGTCGAACAGATCGACGAACAGGAAGACGAAGATGATCTCCATGAGCGCGACGCCGAACGATCCGCCGAGGTTGAACGCCGCCCCGATGTCGAGCTTGAAGGCGGTGTCCATCAGAGCGGCGGGGCCAAATGTCCAGCCGGTCCAGGTCGACAGGCCGAGGAACCCGCCGATGACGCTGATCGCGACGATTCCGATCAGCATAGCGCCCTTGATGCGCCAGGCCTGAAGCGCGGCGATCAGCACGAGCCCGCCCAGCGCCAGCAGGGCTGTGGGCGCTTTCAGGTCGCCCAGCGCGACGGTGGTGGCGGGGTTGGACACGACCAGTCCGGCATTCCGCAGGCCAATGAAGGCGATGAAGATACCGATGCCTGCGGCCGTCGCCGCCAGCAGCGGTTTCGGAATCGATCGCACGATCATCTGGCGGATGCCTGCGGCCGTGAGGATCAGGAACGCCACGCCGGAAATGAACACGCAGCCGAGCGCCGTCTGCCAAGGCACGCCCATGCCGAGGACGACCGTGTAGGTGAAATAGGCGTTGAGCCCCATGCCCGGCGCAAGGGCGAGCGGATAGTTGGCGACGAGCCCCATCATGATCGAAGCTATGCCTGCGGCAAGGCAGGTCGCGGCGGCGACGGCCGCAACCGGCAGGCCCGCCTCGGCCAGGATCGCCGGGTTCACGACGATGATGTAGGCCATGGTGAGGAAGGTGGTCGCCCCCGCCAGCGCCTCGGTGCGTACCGTGGTTCCGTGCGCCTTAAGTCCGAAAATGCGTTCCAGCATGCCTGCCCCGCGCCCGAATCCGGACGCCAGTTAACGCTTGGTCGAGCGAGAACGGCAAGGCGGTCTCAGCGTCTTGCTTCAAGCACCACGGCGTCCGCCCACGGGATTGGCAGGCCAGCGTCCATGGAGGCCCGCCCGAAGGATATTTGCGCCATCGCGGCGATCACGGGTTAGAAAGGGAGATGCCTCGGGGAGCGACATGCGCAGCTTCATTCTGTTTCTGGCGGTTCTGGTTCTCGCAGGTTGCGGCAGGACAGGACCGGAGCGGGACGCCACGCCGCGCATTGCCGTGATCTCGGCGTTCGAGCCGGAGCTGGCCGTGCTTCGCAAGGCGGTTGTGGCGCCGCGCGAGGAGACGATCGGCGGGGTGACGTTCATTACGGGCAAGCTGGCCGGCAAGGACGTGGTGCTGTTCCTCAGCGGCGTGTCGATGGTGAACGCGGCGATGACCACGCAGATGGCGGTCGACCATTTTCCCATAACGCGGATCGTGGTTTCGGGCATCGCGGGCGGGGTCGATCCGGCGCTGGATGTCGGCGACGTGGTGGCGCCGGATCGCTGGGGCCAGTATCTCGAAAGCGTCATCGCACGGGAGACGAAGACCGGGTTCGCGCCGACACCGGGCCTGATCGCTCCATCCGAACAAGGGTTCGCGAATTTCGGAATGATCTTTACGCGGGCGGTGGAAATTCCGCGCGGAAATGCTCCGCCCGAGGGGCGCTTCTGGTTCGATGCTGATCCCGTGATGCTGATTGCGGCGCGCGATATCGCGGCCAGCGTCAGCCTGCAGACATGCGTGGCGGACCAATGCCTGAGGGCGCCGCCCAAGGTGGTCGTGGGCGGCCATGGCGTGTCGGGTCCGGCGTTTGTGGACAATGCCGGCGTCCGCGAATGGGCGTTCGCGACGTTTGAGGCGCGCGTGCTCGACATGGAGACAGCGGCGATCGCGCATGTGGCTTATGCCAACGGCAAGCCATTCATCGCCTTCCGCAGCCTGTCGGACCTTGCCGGGGGCGACCCTGGCCAGAACCAGTGGACGACCTTCGTGCAGCTCGCCTCGGACAATTCCGCCGCCGTGGTGATGGCGTTCCTGAAAGCGCTGCCGGCTGCTGCGACCTGATATGGCGCTGCTTGCGCCCTCTTGAGTTCCCGGATGGTTTCAGGCCGAATGTGGCCATGGGAATAGCGTTTGCTCTGCGTTGTGTCGCCGTCGGCGCATGTGCGGCGGTGATGGCGGCGAGCGCGTTCGCCCAGGAGCGGGTGTTCACGCGGCAGGATTATGAATCCTATTTCGCGCCGGGACGTTTCGCGAGTTTCTCGCCCTTCTACCAGAGCGACGGCATCTTCGAGATCGTGTCGAGCCGGGCGGCGACGTCGGCGGGACAGTATTTTCTCGAGCAGACGACGCGATCGTTCGACGTTTCGGCCAACTATGATGTCGAGAGCCGGCTCAAATTCTACAAGATCGATTCGACGCACACCGACAACATGATCTGGGACGAGCGTCGCGCGGTCTATCTCTACGATTATTCCGGCGCCGAGTTCGACAGCGACAGTTCGCGGGTGTGGGAGTCGCATGACGGGAGGCTGGACCTGTCGGACGGCGATCTGGCGCGTGGAGACCTGCACCAGTTCTACCGCGATGTGGACCGCAAGGCGGGACGGGATGCGAAAGTATTCGACGAGGATTTCCGGCGCGAGGTGGTCGGCTTCTGGACATGGGTCTGCGCCTATGTGCGCAAGGATCGCTACGACGTGTCGTGCAAGGCGACGCACCAGACGTCGGGGCGCGAGGAGACCTACCTCTATCGGCGCCTCGATCTTGTTGGTTGATTTCGCGGCTCTTTGAATAGCCGTTCATCATGCAGTCTGCAGATCGTGTTCAGCTTCCATTCCGGATGGGGCTGGCATTGTCGTCCTCATGATGAAGCACCTCAGGACGTTTGGCGCCGCCGCCGCAGCTCTGGCTGCGTCCGTGGCCCTTATCTCGGCCCCGGCCCTTGCCCAGCAAGGCCGCCCTGGCAATACCAACGACCTCGCCGGCGCGCCGGGCTACCGCGACTACGACCGCGACCGGAACTACGACCGCGACCGCGACGGCAACTGGGGCGGCGACTGGAACAACAACGACCGCCGCCGCGCCCCCGACTTCCAATGGGCCCAGGAGCAGTGCTCCAAGGCCGGCATCCAGGAAGCCTGGCGCCGGAACTACTACAGCGCCCAGTACAATGACGGCCCCAAACTCGTCGATGGCCGCCGCGGCTGGGAGATGGTCGGCCGGATGCGGCTCCACGACCGCCGCGGCCACAGCTACGTCAACACCGTCTGCTACATAGGCGGCGGGCGCGGGCGCGGCAACGATGTGCAGATCGACTTCCGCTAGGAGGTCCAACGCAATCAGGGCAGCCGCCGGGCAACCGGCGGCTGTCTTGCGTTCGGACGCACGCTCTCGATCGGACCGGCGGGCCGTCCGGGGTGCGTGTCCCTCCGGAACGATGGAGGGCGTGGGGACGCGGGATGCCCCGCGTGGGTGTTGGCGTCCGTCTCGCGACGGCTGCCGGCAGGTCGAAGAGAAGCGCGGATCCCGCGTCCCCAGGGAGCGTTGATCGCCGGGCTGGAACCGAGAGGTCTTTCACTCTCCTGACCAGTGTCCCGGCGGCGTGCAGGTCATGGCTGTTCCAACCATGATCCCTGGAGCACTCCCTCGCTTACCTGCAAGAGGCCCGGCTTCCCGAGGGCTCTTCACGCTCGATCCCATCGCCGCCGCGCCGTTGAACAGCGTGCACGGCTGCCCTCCTGCGGTGGCGATGGGCGGATTATACGGCAGGTTTTTAGCCCTACAGAAAAGTCGTGGCCGAACCGGCCAGGATTTCCTGCAAGCGGCTGGATTCACTGGGGAAGCCGGAAACGCGGATTTGGCAAACTGTCGGACAAGTCCGGCGGATCCCCAACAGGTTCGCGCCTGGCCGGTTGGCCGGGGACGATGAATGTCGCCTCCGGCTCAGCCGCCCGACGGAGTTGCGGAGGTTCGCTATGGCGCGTCTTGCGCGTAGTCGATTTCGATCGCCAGCAAGATGAGGCCGCTGCCGCAGGTGTCCTTGACCTCGCCGACCTCGGGCGAGTCGGCGGGATGAAGCGTGCCGGTGATGGTCATGCGGCGATTGGCAAAGTCGGGCTGGGGGACGCCGGCAAGAGACAGGCCTGCGCCGGAAACGCATTCGCCCTTGCCCATCCCGCGGCCGCTGCCGGTGGGATAGAGGCGGAATTCGCGAAAGGCGCCGGCAGGCAGATACCAGCCTGTCAGCGTGACCATGTCGTCGCCAGGCTTGAGTGCGGCGATGTCGAACTGCGGCGGCGCGCTGGAGCAGGCAGCGAGCGCCAGCCCGGCCAGGATCGCCGCCGCCCGCATCTATTGCGCCGCCGAGGCGACGGCGCTGTTGATCAGTTTCACGCCTTCGTCGAGCTTGTCGGAATAGGCGTTAAGCGCCTTGGCGACGAGGCCGGCATAGGTGTCGACGTCTTCCCAGCGCTCGTCCTCGATGGCTTCGCGAACGCCGGGCAGCGTTTTCGCGCCATAGCCGGTGAGGCGGCCGGGCGCCCAGATCATGTTCTTGTACCAGCCGCGGCCGCCCGGCAGACCCGGCTCGACCAGCAGCGCCTGCTCTGTCTTGCCAGCGAGTGCGACAAGCTTGCCTTTCGTTGCAGACGGGAGGCCGGCGCCTTTCGTCTTCAGCGTCTCGTCGTAAGCCTTGGCGCTGGCCTTGAGGCGGACGAGCGCGTTCTGCATCGGCGCCAGGTTGAAATAAGGCACTGCCTTGAGGGGCGTTGGGGCGCCGGAGCTGAGCGTGGGATCGTCGGCGAGCTTGAAGGCATCGGCCTTGAGGGCCTTGTCCTGGCTGGCCTGGGTTTCGCGCTTGGTCTCGGCGAGTTTCACGACCTCGTCGACATAGATGGAAACTGTATCGGCGAAATCGCCATAGCGCTGCACCGGCAGGTCGGCGTCGGCGAGGCGGATGACCATTCGGCCCACCGTTCTCGCCAGCGCGCCGCCATAGGCGAAGCCCGGGTCGACGAATTTCGAGTGGTGTTCCCAGGTGTCGTAGGCGGAGTGGTAGACCCCGCCGCTCTCGCCCTCGCCGCCATATCCGACGTTCAGCGAGGCGAGCCCGAGATGCTGCAGGAAGCTGGAATAGTCTGAGCCTGAGCCCAGCGGATCCAGCGGCAGGTCCTTGCCGTCGGCGGCGGCCTTCGCCGCGGCGCGGGCGCTGTCGCTGGTTGCGGGCGTCGCCATGGCGGCGGCGCGGGCGCGCTTGTCGACCGAGACTCCGGTCTGCGGGTCGGTGACATCGGCGGCGATCCTGCCGACCCAGTTCTGCAGCGCGTGACTGCCGCCGACATTGAGAAAGCCGCGTCCATTGCCATCGGAGTTGATGTAGATGAGAGCCTTCTCTTTCAGTTCGTTCTCGTGCGTCTCGGCCCATTCGGTGGAGCCGAGCAGCATGGGCTCTTCCGCGTCCCAGCTGAGATAGACGAGCGTACGCCTGGGTTTCCAGCCGGTCTTCGCCAGCTCGCCGATGGCCTTGGCTTCGGCCATCATGGCGATGTGGCCGCTGATGGGATCGGATGCGCCGAAGACCCAGCCGTCATGGTGGTTGCCGCGGAGGATCCACTGGTCGGGGAATTCCGAGCCCTTCATGGTGGCGACGACATTGTAGGCAGGCTTGAGCGACCATTCGGATTTGACTGTGAGGTGCGCCCTGGCCGCGTCGGTGCCTCCGACATGGTAGGTGATCGGCAGTGCGCCACGCCAGTTGGCGGGAACGACGCGGCCTTCGAGGGCGGACAGGAATTTCTGCGCGTCGCCATAGGAGACCGGCAGGACAGGAATCTTGAGGATGGTGGGCGCGTCCTTGCGGTCGAGGCGCTTTGCGTCGTCGGTCGCGCCGTACCCCGGCGTCAGCGGGTCGCCGGGATAGAGCGGCATGGCGGCGACGGAGCCGCGCTGGAAGCCTTGCGCCGGGCGGGCGGCGCCTTTGGGATAGACGTCGTCGGTCGAATAGCCGTCATCGCGCGGGTCGGAATAGATGATGCAGCCGATGGCGCCGGCTTCCTGCGCCAGTTGCGGTTTCAGGCCGCGCCAGCCCTGGCCGTAACGCGCGATGACGATCTTGCCTTTGACGTCGACGCCCATGCGCTGCAGCGCCTTGTAGTCGTCGGGCATGCCGTAGTTCACATAAACCAGCGGCGCGGTGACATCGCCATCGCCCTGGAAGGCGACATAGGCCGGAAGCTGGTCCTTCGTGCGCGACGAGGTGGCGTCGCCGGGGACTGGCTTCTCAGTGAGTGTCGCCTTGAAGCGCTGTTTGCCGAGAAGTTCGAGGCCGACTTTCTGCGGCGTAGGATAGAGGACCTTGAAGGTCTCGATCCTTGCATCCCACCCCCAGTCCTTGAAGCGCTGGAGCGTGTATTCGGCGTTGGCCTTGTTGTGCGCAGCGCCGACATGGTTGGGTTCGGCGGCCATGCGCTTCATCCACCCGCCCATTTCGGCGGGATCGATGGCGGCGTCGAACTTCTTCTCGATGTCTGCGAGCGGGTCGGGCGCTGCGGTCGGCGCAGTCTGCGAAAGGACAGGCGCGGCGATGAGGCCGGCGGCGAAGGATGGCCGCGGCGAGAGATGGTGTTGCGCATGATAGACCCCACGGCTTGTATGCCGGGAGCTAGGCATGGCGCGCGATGGGGAGCAAGGGTGCGCCATTCTGGAAGCGGAGACTGAAGTCTCCGCTTCCAGCACAGGTGGTTACTGCAACCCCGCCCGTTGCGCGCAGGCGTAGGCGAACTTGGCGAGGGGCTCGACGCGGCCTTCGTTCTGGGCGGCGGCGGCGTTGCTGGCCGTGCCGTCGCGCACGCGGCCGACAATGCCCTGGAGGATGCCGGCGAGGCGGAAGGCGTTGTAGGCGAAATAGTACTGCAGGTCGGGCAGGCTCTTGCGGCCGGTGAGTTCGCAGTAGCGGGCGACGTACTGGTCCTTGGTCGGGATGCCCAGCGCTTCGAGGTTCTGCACGGTGGCGAGCGAGGGCCGGTTGGGATCGGACGAGGGCATCACCCAGCCCATGAGATGATAGGTGAAATCGGCGAGCGGATCGCCAAGGGTGGAAAGCTCCCAATCGAGCACCGCGATCACCTTCGGCTCGGTGGGATGCAGGATCATGTTGTCGAGGCGGTAGTCGCCGTGGACGATGGAAGTCTTCTCGCCGGGCGGGATGTTCTTTGGAAGCCACTCGATGAGCTTGTCCATCTCCGGGATCCTGGTGGTCTCGGAGAGCTGGTATTGCTTGGTCCAGCGATGGATCTGGCGGGCGATGTAGTCGCCTTCCTTGCCGAAGCCTTCGAGGCCTGCCTTGCGCCAGTCGACATTGTGGAGCGCGGCGAAGGTCGATAGCTTTGCGTCGAAGATGCCCCGGCGTTCGGCCGGCGACATGCCAGGCAGTGTTGCGTCCCAGAGGATGCGGCCATCGACCATGTCCATGATGTAGAAGGTTGTGCCGGCGACGCTGTCGTCTTCGCACAGGCCGAAGGGTTTCGGCACGGGAAAGCCGAGCGGATAGAGCGCAGCGATGACGCGGTATTCGCGGTCGACTGCGTGAGCGCTGGGCAGAAGCTTGCCGGGCGGCTTGCGCCGCATGACGTATTTCTTCTTCGGCGTGATGAGCTGGTAGGTGGGGTTAGACTGGCCGCCCTTGAATTGCTTCACCGTGAGCGGGCCGTGATAGCCCTCGACATTGGCCTGCATCCACTGCGCGAGCCTGGCCTCGTCGAAGCGATGGCTTTCGGCGACGTCCTTGGTGCCGCTGAACTGGTCGTTGGGATTGGTGTCAGCCATGTCCTGCCCTCTACGCCGGTTTGCCGGTCTGGAGGCCAGCATACCGGTTATTCGGCCGTGCTTA
Source organism: uncultured Alphaproteobacteria bacterium (assembly GCA_963718145.1). GTDB lineage: Bacteria > Pseudomonadota > Alphaproteobacteria > Caulobacterales > Hyphomonadaceae > UBA7672. The sequence goes on from CAVQYJ010000007.1 coordinate 107,100, forward strand.
AGCAGCGATTTTGGCCAGGTCGAGGGCTTTCTTGCCCTTGCGGACGCTAGGTGCGGTTCAGCGCCCTCCAGGCTATGTCTCTTCGGCAGAAGCCGTCCGGGCCAGTCGATCCTGTCGACGGCCTGGTAGGCGCGGGCGACGGCGTCCTGGAGGGTTGGGCCGGTGGCGGTGACGTTGAGGACGCGGCCGCCATTGGCGATGATGTCTTCGCCCTGCCTTGCTGTGCCGGCATGGAAGACGGTGACGCCGGGGACTTTTCCCGCCTCGTCCAGCCCGCGGATGACGCCGCCCTTTTTCGGCTCGCCCGGATAGCCTGCGCCGGCCATCACCACGGTGACGGCGGGGTCAGAGAAACGCTCGAGGCGCTTGCAGCCTGCGAGACCGCCGATCGCGCAGGCGAGGAGTTGCGGCAGCGGATCGTCCTTGAGGCGCGCCATGATCACCTGGCATTCAGGATCGCCGAAGCGGACATTGTATTCGACGACACGCGGCGCTCCGTTCTCGATCATCAGGCCGACGAAGAGCACGCCGCGGTAGGGCCGGCCCTCGGCCTTCATGCCGTGCACGGTGGGCTCGACAATCTCGGTCATGACGCGCGCCTGCATGGCGGCGTCGAGGATGGGCGCGGGCGAATAGGCGCCCATGCCGCCGGTGTTGGGGCCGGTGTCGCCATCGCCGACGCGCTTGTGGTCCTGCGCGCCAGCCAGAGGGACGGCGGTCTCGCCGTCGCACAGGGCGAAGAAGCTCGCTTCCTCGCCGGCCATGAATTCCTCGATCACCAGGGTCGACGAGGCTGCGCCGAACTTGCCGCCAAGCATGGCGTCGATCTCGGCTTCGGCTTCGGAGCGCGTTTCGGCGATGACGACGCCCTTGCCCGCGGCGAGCCCATCGGCCTTGAGGACATAGGGAGGGCTGAACCTGTCGAGGAAGGCCTTGGCCTTCCCGGCCTCGGTGAAGCGGCCATAGGCGGCGGTGGGGATGCCGTACTTGGCCATGAAGTCCTTCGAGAAACCCTTGGAGCCTTCGAGGATCGCCGCGCGGGCCGAGGGGCCGAAGACCGGGAGGTCGATCGCGCGCAGCTTGTCGGCGAGGCCAGCGACCAGAGGGACTTCCGGGCCGATGATGACCAGGTTGGGGCGTTCCAGCTTGGCGAGGGCGACCTGTCCCTCGATATTGTCGGCGGCGACATTCTCGCAGCGGGCGATGCCGGCGAGCCCCGGATTGCCGGGGGCGACGACGATATCGGTTACCCGCGGGCTCTGTTTCAACTTCCAGGCCAGGGCGTGTTCGCGGCCGCCGCTTCCCACGATGAGGATTTTCATGCGAATTCGCCCAAACGGCCTGGCGCCGGGTATGCCCAATAGCTGACAAGATGCGTCCGCATTAGTACGGGCCGGGTACGGAAAACAAGCTGATCGTTCGGGTAGACCAATGGCCGATAAATCCGCACTCTTTTCGCGCGACAGCGACCTGACCGGGTTGTGGTCGGGGGAATACTGGTATGTTGGCTATCCGAGGCCGCCCGTGCCGTTTTCGGCGCACCTGGTGGACACAGCGGGCAGCATCACGGGCACCACGCTGGAGCCGAACACATTCGCCCATCCTGGCCTGATCGAGCTGTCCGCCGACTTTTCCGGGTCGCGCGGCGAGTTGAGCGTGCGCTTCACCAAGCTCTACCATCCCGCGCCGGGCGTGCATCGTGACCCGGTCTTCTATGCCGGCACGGTCGATCCGAAGTTCACGATGATCGACGGCGAGTGGGATATCGGCGACCTGCAGGGCCGCTTCGTCTTGGTGCGCGTCTCGCGCGGGGCGCAAGCCGAGGCCGTGGAGCGCGAGCTTGAGGTTGAACTGAAGCGGTAGTCTATACTTGCTCGCATGGACGAGTTCATCGAATCGCAGACGCCGCCGGGGCCGGGCGACAATCTTCCGGAGATGTCGGTCTCGGAGCTTGCCAATGCTCTGAAGCGCACGGTGGAGGAGAGCTATTCCTTCGTGCGGGTGCGGGGCGAGCTGGGGCGGGTGGTGTTCGCCAAGTCGGGGCATCTCTATTTCGACATCAAGGATGCGGACGCGACGCTCAACACGGTGATGTGGAAGGGCTCGGCGGGGCGGCTGCCGTTCAAGCCGGAAGAGGGCCTGGAAGTGGTGGCCGAGGGGCGCCTGTCGACCTATCCAGGACGGTCCAACTACCAGCTCATCGCCGACAAGATGCGGCCGGCAGGGCTCGGCGCGCTGATGCAGTTGCTGGAGGAGCGGCGGAAGAAGCTGGCGGCGGAGGGGCTGTTCGCAGCGGAGCGCAAGAGGCCGATCCCCTACCTGCCGTCGGTGATCGGCGTGGTGACGAGCCCGACCGGGGCGGTGATCCGCGATATCCTGCATCGCGTGCGCGACCGCTTTCCCTGTCACGTCATCATCTGGCCGGCGCTGGTGCAGGGCGAGAAGGCGGCGGCGGAAGTGGCGGCGGGGATACGCGGGTTCAATGCGCTCAAACCGGGCGGGCCGATCCCGCGGCCGGACGTGATCATCGTGGCGCGGGGCGGCGGGTCGATCGAGGACCTATGGCCGTTCAATGAGGAGATCGTGGTGCGGGCGGCGGCGGAGAGCGTGATCCCGCTTATCTCGGCGGTAGGCCACGAGACGGATACGACGCTGATCGATTATGCCTCGGACAGGCGCGCGCCGACGCCCACGGGCGCCGCGGAGATGGCGCTGCCGGTGCGCTCGGAACTGGTGGCGGCGATTGCGAGCCTGGGCGCGCGGATGGGCAAGCTGCTCATGCGCAAGGTGGAGAAAAGCCGGCTCGAGCTGAGATCGGCCACCGGCAGGCTGCCGCGAAGGGACTCTCTGCTGCAGCAACCAAGGCAGAGGCTGGACATGGCCTCGCAACGCTTCGGCGGATCGCTCGGCCGCATGGTGGCAAGGAAGCGGGCGCGGTTTGACAAGGCCGCCGGCGGGCTTCGTCCGGCGGCGCTGCGGCGGGAGACCGCGGCCAGGCGCGGCGAGATCGTGCGGCTGGCGGCGCGGCTGCGCCCGGCGATAGCGCGGCGGCTGGAACGGTTCGGCGCGGCGCTGAAGGCGCAGGCAAGGGTGCTCGACACGCTGTCTTACCAGAGCGTCCTGGCGCGCGGGTTTGCGCTGGTGACCAGGGTGGACGGCGCGCTGGTGCGATCGGCGGGCGCGGTGGCGGAGGGCGATGCGCTGCGCCTGAAGTTTGCAGATGGCGAGGTGGCGGCGCGGGCGGGGACGTCATCGCCCTCGCAGCCTCCGGCGGCGACTGCCGGGCCGGCGCATGGCGGTCCCGGATCGACGCCGTCGGTCGCATCCGATGCGCCTCGCCCGCGCATCCGGCGCGCGAAGCGCGGCGACAGCGACACTGGCGATCTGTTTTGAAGGAGCAAGCAATGCGTCGAGTCGCCCTTGCCTGTTTCGCGGTCGCCCTTGCGGCTTGCGACACCGTTGGACTGCCCCCGGCTGGCGTCGATGCCGATACTGCCGAGTGGTGGAAGATCACGGGCGATCTTTCCAGCGATGCGATGGAGGGGCGTGACACCGGCTCGGAAGGGCATGCGAAGGCGGTTCGCTATGTCATCGACCGGTTCGAGAAGGCGGGGCTCAGCCCCAAGAGCGACAATGGTGGGTGGACGCAGACACTGCCGCTGAAAGAAGTGCGGGTCGAGAAGGACGGGACGGCGTTCGGGATCGTGCGGCGCGACAAGTCGCGTGCGAGCCTTAGATTCCTGCATGACATCACGGTGCGGCCGAGCGCGGAACTGCCGGAGACGATCGAGGCGCCGCTGGCGTTCCGGGGGTATTGCTCCGCCGCCGAGATGGGCGAGATGCGCGGGCGGGTGGCGGTGTGCTTTGGCGGGCGGCGCGCGGGCATACCCAGTGGCGCGGACAGGCTGCGTGCGGCGGCCAATGCGGGCGCGTTGGGGTTGATCAATGTGGACGACCCCGGCTTCACGATCGAGCCATCGCGCTGGCCGGAGGCGTATGCGCGGTCGATCTCGTTCCGCGATGCAGGGGCGCCGGCCTCGCCGAAGCTGGCGGTGATGCGCCTGTCTGCGGCGGCGCTGGCGGATGTGATTGCGGGCTCGGGCCAGGATGCGGCGGCGATCCTGAAGGCGGGCGCGGCGTCGCAGCCCCTCCCCAGCTTCGACATTCCATCCGTGATCAAGGCGTCGTTCCGGCTATCGCAGCGCGAGTTCACGTCGGACAATGTGATCGGCTTCCTGCCTGGGACGGACCCGGCGCTGAAAGACCAGGTGGTGATCGTCTCCGCTCACATCGACGGCTATGGCTTCGGCGAGGCGGTGAATGGCGACAGCCTCTACAACGGCGCCTTCGACGATGCGGCGTATGTGGCGACGCTGGTGCGGTTGGCGGAGACGCGGGCTGGGAAAGGATTCCGGCGCAGCGTTCTGTTTGCGGTCTATACCGGTGAGGAAAAGGGGCTGCTCGGATCGAACTGGCTGAGTGAGCACCTGACCGTGCCCAAAGCGAACCTGGCGGCGGTGATCAATCTCGACCAGCTGCGGCCGCTGTTTCCGCTCAAGATCCTGACAATGCACGCGATCGACGACACGACTCTGGCCGTAAATGTGAAGCGCGTGGCGGCGGGGATGGGGATCGAGATCCGGCCCGACCTAGAGCCCGAGCGCAACCTCAACCAGCGGACGGACCACTTTCCGTTTCTGAAGATGGGTGTGCCGGCGACGAATTTCGTGTTCGGATTCGATCCGGGGACGGAAAGCGAGCGGCGATATCGGGAATGGTATCAGGTCCGCTATCACCGCCCGCAGGACGATATGGGCCAGCCACTGGACTGGGGCGCGGCGCGCGACATGAACATGTTCTTCTACCGGCTGGTGGAGGACGTGGCCGATGCCGACTTGCGGCCGGCATTTGTGGCCGGGAGTCCGTGGGCGCCGAAATAGCTGGAACCGCCAGGCGTCTCGCAGTCCCAGATCAGGCGTTGAGCCGTTTCACGAACCATTCGGTGAGGTGGTTCCAGACCTGCTTGTCCGCTTCGTCCTCGACGCCGTGTTCGAGGTTGGGGTTGTCATTGATCTCGATCACGATCGGGCCGTCGGGGCCGGACTTGATGTCTACGCCGTAGAAGCCGTCGCCGATCAGGTTGGCGGCGCGCACGCCGATGTCGACGACGTCGGCGGGGGCTTCGGCCACGGCGATGGTCTTGTGGCCGCCTTCGATGGAGCGGCCGTCGGGTTTGTGGTTCATGATCTGCCAGTGGCCGCGCGCCATCTTGTACTGGCAGACGAAGATCGCGCGCTTGTCGAGCACGCCGACGCGCCAGTCGAACTCGGTGGGCACGAATTTCTGGGCGATGCAGAGGTCGGATTCTTCCAGCAGGGCTTCGACGATCTGCTTCAGTTCGGCCATGTCGGCGGCCTTTTTTACGCCGCGCGAGAAGGAGCCGTCGGGAATCTTGAGCACCAGCGGGAATTTGAGGCGGTCGGCGACTTCCTCGAGGTTGGTCTTGTCCTGGATGATGATGGTCTCGGGCGCAGGCAGGCCCGCGCCGAGCAGCCTCTCCCAGAGATAGACCTTGTTGGTGCACCTCATCATCGAAACCGGATCGTCGATCACCGGCATGCCTTCGGCCCAGGCGCGGCGAGCGAAGCGGTAGGTGTGATTGGTGATCGAGGTTGTCTCGCGGATCATCAGGGCGTCGAATTCGGCTAGGCGGTCGAGATCCTTCTTGGTGATCGGCTCGATCTCGACGCCGTCCTTTTCCGCCAGACGCGCCCAGTGTTTCAGCGACTCGATGTTGGAGGGGGCGAGTTGTTCGTTGGGGTCGTGCAGCACGGCGATGGACCATTTCGCGATGGTGCGGGCCTTGGGGCTTTTCCAGACGCGGCCGGTGTAGGTGGTCAGGCTGTCGACAAAGAACTTCATCTCCTCGTCTTCGAGGCGGGTGAAGGGCGTCAGCTTGATGCGCTTGATCTTGAAATTTCCCGGCTGGCCGTTGAGGCCCGTCGTGACGACCAGCACAGGCGCGCGGTACCAGTCGAAGAGCTGGCGGCCGAACTTGCGGAAGCGCTCGTCCTCAGTCTCACCGAAGCAGACGACGATGCGCTCGGGCACGCTGGTCTTTTCGGGGAATTTGGCGAGGTCCTTGTTGAGCAGTTCTTCGAGGACGGACATGGCGTCCTCGGGCAGTTCCTTGTCGTAGAGGTCGAGCATGGTCTCGACGGTGGGAACAACGCGGTGGCCGCGGGCTTCCGCCAGGAGCGAGGCATAGTAGCCGTCGGTCTGGTAATTGTAGTTGCGCGCGAGGTTGATGATCTTCGGGCGCGAGCCGGAGAGCAGCTTCGGCTGAAGCACATAGTCGCGCGAGGTCATCATCCGGAATGGTGCGCCGAGGGCGGCCAGGTCCCGGAGGTCGTCCGCGATCAGGATCCAGTCATACCGCAAAGCGCTTCTTCATCCTGATTGCACTCCAGCCATCGGCGTAGAAATCCGGCTCGACGTGGAAGCACTTGTAGCCGAAGCGGTGATAGCGCCGCAGCAGATCGTAGTTGGTTTCCTTAATCTCGAGATTCAGCTGCGGGACTCCGGTGTCCTCGCAATAGCGTTCGACATGGCTGAAGAGTTGTTGGCCCAGCCCCTTGCCCTGGTGATCGGGAGAGACGGCGAGGCTGTCGAAGCTGACCGAGCCATCGACTTCAAGGATCAATGCGGCGTAGCCGACGACCTCGGCGCCTTCGACGGCGCAGAAGACTTCCATCTCGTCTTCGCTGAGGGCGTCGGCGAAATCCTCGCGCGACATCATCTTGTCCGCATAGCCGGCTTCGAAGCATGCCTTTTCGATCGCCACGAGCGCGTCGATGTCGCCGGCCTGCATGTCGCGGATCATCGGGGGCGCGTCCCCGTCATCAGGGGCGTGCGGCAGCGGACCGGACCAGTCTCTGGAATCGAACTCATGCAAGGGTCGCGGCGAGGCGCACGGGAAAAGCCTGTTCGTGCCCGCCGGTCGTTCCCCAGAATCCTTACGGTGGAGGGCTCGGCGAAGGCGCGCCATTATTAGCAATCGCCCTTGGCTGTCGATAGGCGCCAGCTGCGGCCTTGGGCGGCGCCGCTCGATTCGGCTGTGTATCGTTCAATGGGAGGAACTTGGGTCCGGCCCCGGAGGTTCAGCGTGCAGATCGACCGTCGTGAAATCGTCATCCATCTGGTGCTGGGCGTGTGCTCGGGCCTGGCCATGGCCTATGCCGCCTATTCCTTCATCGTCCCGCTGAAGGGCGTGCCGCTGCTGTTTCCGTTCCAGGACAAGGTGTTCCATTTCCTGGCGTTTGGCGGCCTGACGGGTCCGGCGGTGCTGGTGCTGCCCCGGCGCTACATGTGGTTCTGGATTGCGCATATGGCGATGCTCGGCGTTGGCATCGAGGTCGTGCAACAGCTCTGGCTGGGACCGTACGGCCGGGCGGGATCGCTGACCGACCTCGTGGCGGACTATTCGGGCATCGCCGTGGGGTATGCGGTCGCCCGGACGATCCGGCGTCGTTTCGAGACACAGTCTAACTCGCCTGTCACTTGAAACCCGACTCAGTGCCTGCGCGTAATTGTGCTGGGACGTTTTCGAAGGGCTCGAAATGACCCGTGAAGACGAACTCGCCTTGGCGCGAGATCAAGTCAGCATGCTGGCCGAACAGGTTGCCAGGCTGATGGACATCGTTTCCGTGCGAAGCGCGTCCGGCGGCGATGTCAGGCCGGCGGAAGACAAGATGGAGGTGCTGGAAGGCCTCATGTGGAAGCTCCACAGGCGGCATTCCCGGCTCAGGGCGCAGACGGCTGCGGCAAACGAGTCGGATATCGACGCCCGGGTTCACTAGGCCGGCAGGCTATTTCCCGAGCAGTTGTGCCGCGCGCTCCGCGAAATAAGTGATCACCCCACAGGCGCCGGCGCGTTTGAAAGCCGAGAGCGTTTCGACGATGGCCCGGTCCTCGTCGAGCCAGCCCTGGGCGGCGGCGGCCTTGATCTGGGCGTACTCGCCGGAGATCTGGAAGACGAGGGTGGGCACGCCGAACTCGGACGAGACGCGCTGGACGATGTCGAGATAGGGCAGGCCCGGCTTCACCATCACCATGTCGGCGCCTTCCTCGATGTCCATGGCGACTTCGCGCAGCGCCTCCTCGGTGTTCCCGAAATCCATCTGGTAGGTCTTCTTGTCGCCCTTGAGCACGGAGGCGGTGCCGACGGCGTCACGGTAGGGGCCGTAGAAGCACGACGCATACTTGGCGGCGTAGGAGAGGATCATGACGTTCTCATGCCCCTCTTCGTCCAGGAGTTCCCGGATGGCGCCGATACGGCCGTCCATCATGTCGGACGGGGCGACGATGTCGGCGCCCGCGCGGGCCTGCACGAGGGCCTGTTCGGTAAGGACAGCGACCGTCTCGTCGTTGAGGACATAGCCGTCCTCGTTGAGCAGCCCGTCATGGCCGTGGCTGGTGAAGGGGTCGAGCGCAACGTCGCAGGCGACGCCGACTTCGGGAGCGGCGGCTTTCATCGCCTGGATGACGGTGGGGATCAGCCCTTCGGCGTTGATGGCTTCGTCACCGCCCTCGTTCTTCTTCGAGGCGTCGATATGCGGGAAGATGGCTATGGCCGGAATACCGAGTTCCCGGGCGCGCACGGCGGCCTTCGCGGCCTCGTCGACATTGAGGCGGTCGACGCCCGGCATGGTCTTGACGGGGACGCGCCTCTCCTTTCCATCGTGGACGATCATGCCCCAGACGAGATCATCCGGGCTGGGCCTGGTCTCGCGCGTCAGCCGGCGAGCCCAGTCATGCTGGCGCAGGCGGCGCATCCGGGTGGAGGGGTAGCCGCCGGTGACAAGAGAGCGTGGCATGAGGGTGTTCCTTCTGTCGGAACACCTAGCGGGTGTCCGGCGTGGTGTCATCTGGGCCGGGATGGAAGTGGCCGCCCTCCTGACCGTGACGGACCGCCCGCTATCTCGGCGCGTTGCGGAGATACTGGATGACGGGGAACACACCGAACGCAGCCTGGCCGGCCAGGCCCCAGGCGCCAGCCACCGTCGCGTACGAGGCGACATGATCGTCGAGACTGCGGCCGAACATCAGGGCCGCGCCCGCAGCCTCCGCACCCATCAGCAGGACAAAGGCGCTGGCCCCGATACCGATGGCCAGGCTCAGCGACGAGGCGCCCATGAAGCGGATGATCCAGCCGGCGACGATCCACGAAATGGCGAGCGTAAAGGGAAGCTCCAGCAGCGTCGCCCACACCTCGCCGACCGCCGGAGCGACGAACACGACGCGCAGGATGCCGAGCACAAAGGCGGCGGCGAAGACGATCAGGAAATAGACCGTTCCGGCCAGAAGCGACCTGGACATTGCTCAAACCCTGCAGCGCACTGCGCCTATTCGTCGGATCATCGGCGGCAGGTCTTGTCCACTCACATCGCCATCTAAGTGCAATTCCGTCGCGTATCTGCACGCTGTGAACAGGGAGCACGCAGGATCGGCGATCATCCCGTTCATGTTCATGGACGCGAGCCGATATGGGAGCCGGCCGGCGCCTACCTTCCCCGCTTTACAGTGCGTTGCATGAAGCAGCGAAGCTTGACGTCCATGGTGGTGCGCTGGAGTTCGCGGATTTCAAGCTGCCAGTCGTTGAGACGCCAGACGGGAATCTCACGGAAGCCGAGCTTGCGGTAGAACGGGCCATTCCACGGAACCTTGCGGAAAGTGGAGAGCGACACGCGCTTGAACGAGCGGGCCTCCGCCTCCTGCAGGCAGCGGCGGACGAGGCGGGCGCCGAGGCCCTGGCGGCCATGGCGCGGCAGGACCGAAAGCTGGTCGAGATAGAGATCATCGCCCCGGTCCGAGCACAGGGCGAAGCCGACGAGTTCTTCGAGGTGGTCGACCGCGACCCAGATCAGGCCGTCGCCGAAGCCTTTGCGGAGACGGTCTTCCGGAATGGGTTGGCTGGGTTCGCCCAGCGGGCCGAAATCGATCAGGCCGGTGCCCCTGAAGAGCGAAGCCGAAGCGATATCAATATTCTGGAGTTCGCCGACCTCGTTTCCGCGCGCGGGCCGCACGCGATACTGCGGCGCGGTTTCGGTTATGAGGGTCGCCATGGAGAGATGCCGCCAGCCTGGGTCGGGGTGTATCGGTACGCGACTTGGTGCTACGCGACAGATGAATACCGTCTGAAGTCACATCGGACCAGACCACATGACAGTACTATCGGATGAACAGAATTTGATACGGCAGACCGCAGCGGATTTCGCTGCTGAAAAATTGCGCCCGTTCGCGGCCGAGTGGGATGAAAAGAAGCACTTTCCCGTGGACGTCATACGGGAAGCGGCGGGACTCGGCTTTGCGGGCCTGTACGTTAACGAAGACGTCGGCGGCTCGGCCCTGTCGCGATTTGATGCCGTGCTGGTATTTGAGCAACTGTCGCAGGGCTGCATTGCTACCGCTGCGTACATTTCCATCCACAATATGTGCAGCTGGATGATCGACCGCTTCGGCTCGGACGAGATGCGCAAGGCGTGGCTGCCCAAGCTGACCTCGATGGAGTTCCTGTCATCCTACTGCCTGACCGAGCCAGGCTCGGGGTCGGACGCGGCGAGCCTGAAGACGCGGGCCGTGAAGCAGGGTGACGACTACGTCCTCAATGGCGCGAAACAGTTCATCTCCGGCGCCGGCGTCAGCGACGTCTATGTTGTAATGGCGCGTACAGGTGCGGATGGGCCGAAGGGCATATCCACCTTCATCGTGATGAAGGACGACAAGGGCGTGTCGTTCGGCGCCAACGAAAAGAAGATGGGATGGAATTCGCAGCCGACCCGGCAGGTGATCTTCGAGGACGTGCGCATCCCGGCGAGCCGGCGCGTGGGGGCGGAGGGCGATGGCTTCCGCTTCGCCATGGCCGGGCTCGACGGTGGCCGGCTCAACATTGCGGCATGCTCGCTGGGCGGGATGCAGGAGGCGCTGGACAAGTCGCTGGCCTATGTGCGGGAGCGCAGGCAATTCGGCCAGGCGATCGCGGATTTCCAGGCGACGCAGTTCAAGCTCGCCGACATGGAGACCGAAACGCAGGCTGCCCGCGTGATGCTCTACAACGCCGCGCAGGAGCTCGACGCCAAGAGCCCGATGGCGACGCGCTGGTGCGCCATGGCCAAGCGCTTTGTGACGGACACCGGCTTCAAGGTGGCCAATGACGCGCTGCAACTGCATGGCGGCTACGGCTATCTGTCGGACTATGGGGTCGAGAGGATCGTGCGGGATCTGCGGGTGCACCAGATTTTGGAAGGCACGAACGAGGTGATGCGCGTGATCGTGTCGAGGGATATGCTGAGGCAGTAGAGAAGGGGAGGCCTATGCGAGTTCGAGCGCTGACAGTTTTGGTGGCGCTTGCCATGCTGTCTTCTTATGCTTCAGCCCAATCCACCTACGACGAGTGGAAAGCAACTCCGTCACAGACTCTGACAGACGGCGTTCGAGCCGAGTTGTCGGTAACAGTGGCGGCGAACGGCGACAAAGGCGGTGGAAAAGTCACCCTATCCTGCACAGTCGAAGACGGCGCTTCTCTAACGATCAGCTCCACCAAACCGATTGGGCGAGATCCCAAGCCGTGGCGCAAAGTACGTATTCGCTTCGATAAAGCGCCATTCTTCGACAAGGACTGGCGACACACGGCACAGACCTCAACGGTTTCGATTCCCGAATACGTTTCGTACTTCATTCGCTACGGCAAACTTGCCGCATCATTGTACGTAAATGTCACCGGCCCCGACGATCGCAAAGTCGATTTGCCCGAGTTTCCCATGTATGGGTTCACCGACGCGCTGAAGACTTTTCCTGCGGATTGCTTGCCGTAACATAGAACCATGACCCAACCCTTCGATCCCTTCTCCCGCCCCCTCGTCGCGCATCGCGGGTTCGATCAGCTGAAGGTGGGCGAGCGCTTCCCGTGTCCGGCGCGGACGCTGACGGATGCGCACTTCTCGGCGTTCCAACTGCTCTCGGGCGACAACCATCCGATCCATTATGACCGGCCCTATTGCGCGGCGGCGGGGCATCGGGACCTGCTCGCCCACGGCCTCCACATCCTCACGCTGACGGCGGCGGGGGCGGGGCTGTTTCCGCATGTGATCGGCGAGAGCCTGATCGGCTTCATCGAAGTGCAGGCGAAATTCCTCAAGGGCGTCTATCCGGGCGACACGATGTATCCGCTGCTGGAGATCACCGCGCTCGAACGCCAGCGCACGACGGGGATCGTCCGCATGAAGGCGACGGTGCACAACCAGGACAGCGTGCTGGTTCTGGAGGGGTCGCACGCGTATCTGTTGCGCTGGCTCGGTAGACTAGGGTTTTCTTCGCCAACCTTTCGGCCGTGTCCCCGGCGAAGGCCGGGGCCTAGTGACCAACCCGAACCTTGCCCTGCCTTCGGGCTGCAGCTTCAGGCCGGAACAAGGGTCAAGGTCTGCGCTGGGCCCCGGCCTCCGCCGGGGATGCGGCTGAGCGTGCGGCGCGGGCGAGCTGCCCTACCCCAGCCCCATCGCCTTGCGCACGGCCGGGTTGTCGACGAGCAGGATGCGGCCGAGCCATCCGGCCATCTGGTCGGCGCCTTGAGGGTTCTTGCCGAAGCGGTCGATCTTCTCGTCGATCAGGATGACCGGTTCGCCGTCGAGCATGTCGTCTGCGTGGCGGTAGATCTCGACGCGGTTGTTGGCCGCGTCGTACCGCACAGTATGCCAATGCATCTGCGCCTCCGTAGCATCGGAATGAACACTCGAATGGGAGGCCCGACCCGTTCGGGGTCTCGGTGGCGGGCGGCTCAAGCCAGCATCGCCAAGGTCTCGATAGGCGACTCCTCTGCCCGATTCCATGACAATTGGGAGTCCCGTTCTCAGCCGCTATAGATTAGGGATCACGAAAGGAATCGCATGGCCGACGTCATCATCCACCGCGAGGGCGTTGCCGGGCGGATTTCGCTGAACCGGCCGGGGGCGCTGCATGCGCTGAACGAGGAGATGTGCCTCGCCATGGACGCGGCGCTGATCGCGTGGGCCGACGATCCCGAGGTGGAGCTGGTGGTGGTGGACCATGCGGAGGGGACGCGGGGGTTCTGCGCCGGGGGCGACATCCGCATGCTGGCGGAGAGCGGGGCGGCGGACGGGTCGGCGGCGCAGGCCTTCTTCCGGGCGGAATACCGGCTGAATGCGCGGATCCGGAATTACCCGAAGCCTTACGTGGCGTTCATCGACGGGGTGACAATGGGCGGCGGGGTGGGGATCAGCGTGCATGGCTCGCACCGCGTGGCGACAGAGCGGACGACGTTTGCGATGCCGGAAACGGGGATCGGACTGTTCCCGGATGTGGGGGGAGGATGGTTCCTGCCGCGACTGGGTCCGCCGCTGGGAATGTGGCTGGCGCTGACGGGGGAGCGGCTGAAGGGGGGCGATGTGTGCGCGGCGGGGGTGGCGACGCACTTCGCGGAGTCGGGTGTGGTGCGCGAGCTGAAGGCGTCCGTGTGCGCGGGCGGGCTGGAGCTGCTGGAGGCGATGGACTGGGACGAGGCGGGCGGGTTCGAGAAGCACCTGGAGGTGATTCAGCGGTGCTTCTGGAAGGCGAGCGTGGAGGACATCTTCCTGGCGCTGGAGGGCGAGGAGGGAGAGTGGGCGAAGGCGCAGCTTGCGGTGCTGCGCACGAAGTCGCCGCAGACGCTGAAGGTGACGCACCGCCAGCTGTCGCTCGGGCTGCAGATGCAGACGTTTGAGGATAACATGCGGATGGAGTTCCGCATCGGCTGCCGCGTGGTGGGGCGGCATGACTTCCAGGAGGGGGTGCGGGCGGTGATCGTCGACAAGGACAACAAGCCGAAATGGGATCCGCCGACGCTGGCGGGCGTGTCGGAGCGGATGCTCGACGAGATCTTCGCGCCGCTGGGCGAGGGGGAGCTGACGTTCGATTGAGGGTGCGCCAGATGAGCTTCCTTGGCGTCTAATTCGTACACGGACGTTTACTTGCCGCTTACAATAACGAACGAAGTCCAACTCGCGCGAATACCAGTCTAAAATTCAATCAAACTGGCTCGACTTAGCGATTGCTTAGCTATGCTCGTGTAGCTTCCACCATAAGCCGGGCAAATCGGCACGAACTTAAAAACAAAACGGTGGTGGTGTGATGTTGAACGCGAAAGTCCGGGAAACCGGCGCTGATGAGTCTGTCGAACAATCCTTCCTGAAGTCGCTGGCCCTGCTTGAGCAAGCTCACCGCCGTCTCCACGACGTGGTGAAGGACAAGCTGGAACGGTCGGGCGAGCGCTCGCTGACCGGCGTGCAGGCTCTTCTGCTGTACGAAATCGGTGAATCGGAAACGCCCGCCTCGGCGCTCCGCGCCCGCGGCTCGTTCGCCGGCACCTCGATGTCGTACAATGTGAAGAAGCTCCAGGAGGGTGGCTACCTCCTGCAGTCGCGCTCCAACGATGACCGTCGCACCGTGCGCCTCAAGCTGACGCCCTCGGGCAAGGCTGTCCGCGCCCGCGTCGCCGATCTCTTCGAGAAGCAGGCTGGCGCGCTCGAGCCGACGGCTTCGGTTCGCGCCGACGACCTCGACCAGCTCAACAAGGCGCTGGCCCGCCTGGAACGCTTCTGGTCCGACCAGATCCGCTACCAGCTCTAAGTTTCCGACAGACCCTGACCTGATAGTTCGGGGCTGATGACCTGGGGAGGAAGCACGGACTTTCGCGACAAGCGGGACCCGTCGCTTGAAGACCCATACCGCCGGCCTGCCTCGCGCAGCGCCGGCGGTCCTGTTTTCAGAGGTGGACTACTGGGCGCCGGCGCCCTTGGCCTTCGCCTTGGCCGTTTGCTTCGCTTCCGTCACGCGTGCGCCGCGCAGGATATTGGGCATGCTGTAATTGCCCTCGTGGCAGGCGTACTCGTAGACCTGATGGCGCGAGCGGTGGAGCACGAATTCGGCGCTCCAGGGCTGGGCGTAAATGGCGGTGTCCTCGACAGTGAAGCGATAGAGGATCTCATCCTGGCTGATCAGTTCGAACCGCTCGATCACGCGCGACTGCGGCCGGGTAATGATGTTCTTGTGCACCTGACCGGCAAGGCCCGTCGTCTGCACCACCAGCACATCACCCTCCCAGTGGCCCGAGCTGTTGCCCAGCGGGCTGGTCACGTTCGCCGGGCGCGGCGCAGCATTGAAGTCAATGATCCTCGTGTCATTGCCGTCGGAAGCAATGACGACGTGCTCTGACGTCTGCACGACCTGGCGGATCAGCGTCCCGGGCACCGCCGTCAGCGGCGCGCTGCCGATGCCGACGATGCAGCGCTCGAACAGCGGGCGCATTTCGGGGCCGTCGGCGGGCTTGTCGTTGAGGGCGCGGCGCTCGGCGTCCATGGCGTTGCCCATGTCGGTGTAGTGCTGGACACCGCCGGAGGTGGAGATCAGCGCCGTGCGCCACTCGCCGTTCACGCGCGAGAGCTGGTCGACGCCGGCGACGAAGAAGTCCGGGTCGACAAGGGTTCCGGCCATGGGGGAGTTGGCGAAGGAGACGAACTTCTCTGACAGCACTTTCGCTTCGGCGTCAGAAACGACAAGCTTTGTTGCGCCGTCGATGCGGCCGGTCGGCGTGATGAACGCATGCTCCCAGAACCCGCCGAAATCCGGATGGCCGTCGGCTGTGCGGGGAATGGCCGCCTCCGGCATGGCCGTCTGGGCGGGAAGCGCGATGCTTTCCAGCTCGATGGACGTCCGGATCGACGTCTGTGCGATGGCGGCTTCGGTTGCAAAGGCGAGGGGTATGGCGAGGAGGAGGGCTCTGATCATTTTTTCTGTTTTCATGTTGTTATCGCCCGTCCGCAGAGATGCGGCGGGTGGGGACGGCTGACGTGGCGGGCGCAGGTCAGGCCTTCAACTGCGGCGCGGCGGAGAAAACTTCATCCGCGGCATGACTTCAGGCCAGTTGACCTACGGCCGGTCAGAGATCAGCGCCCGCGCGCTTTCGGCTTTGCCCGAGGCTTTCCAGCGGCCTTGGCCGCCACCTCCTGGGCCGCGCGCAGTTCGGTCATCCGTCCGCCCTGAAGCACGTTGGTGACCGACTGGTTGCCCTCATGACACGACATTTCGGGGAGCCGCTCCGATGTGCGCGTGAGGGCGTATTCGCCGAGCCAGGGCCGGACGTAGATTTCGGGATCGACCACGGTGAATGTGTAGTCGAGTTCGTCAGGAGACACGCGCAGTGAAGCGCTCGATCACCCTGCTGTTGGGACCGATCATCACCGGCTTCTGTCCGACAAAGGCATGGAAGGGCTGGTCGAGCCGGAAGTGACGCGTTTCGACCACCAGCACGTCGCCCTCCCAGTGGCCGACGGCGTCGCCATACCAGCTGCGTGCAGCCTCCGGGCCGAACGCGCCGCCCAGGCGGATGATACGGGTCTCGTTGAAATTCTCGGAGTAGATCACCAGACGATCGGCCGTCTGCACGATCTGCCGATGGAAGCTCCCCATGGTGAACTGCATGGGCGGCTGTCCTTCGCTGATGATGCAGCGTTCGGACAGGTCGCGCTCTTCATGATTGTTCACCAGCACGCCGGCGCGCGCATCGTTGTAAGCTGCGAAGAACCCGTCGACGGCTTTCTGCGCCTCGGCGGAATAGGGCAGTTTTCCATCGGGGGGCTCGACCAGCAGCCGGGTGCGATACTCGCCACGGACCATGGCCGGCGACATCGCTTCGGGAAGGTCGGCCTGGGTCAGGAATTGCGGCAGGGTATGAGTGCGGGCAAGGGCAGCGTCGCCCAGGGCCTTTGCTTCCTGCGGGGACACCACAAGCTTGTCGCCCAGCCGCCCCTTTTCGAGCGTGGCGCCGGCGGGCGGGTTCAACCACGTTCCCTGGAAGTCAGGATGGCCGTCCGCCGTGCGGGGTATCGACGCCTGCGCATAGGCGGCGGGGATGAGGGCGACGGCGAGGAGGATCGCGCGGATCATTTCTTGGCTTTCGTTTTCGGCTTGCGCGCCTCGGCTATGCGCGCGCCGGAAAGGATATTGGCGAGACCGTAATTGCCCTCGTGGCAACCTGACTCGAACATTCTGCTGTCCGTTCGGGTGAGGATGAAATTGACAACAAGCGGCGCGGTGAACATCACGGGGTCTTCAATGGTGTAGCTGTAGCCAAGCTCGTCTGGCGTGTTGAACTGGAAGCGCTCCGTGACCTTTCGTTCCGGCTGCCCCTGGGCTGCGACGGGACGTGCTGGCTCAGGGCGAATGAGCAGGGTTTCCAAGACCAGAACGTCGCCTTCCCAGCGACCGGCGGAATCGCCGAGCCACGAAACCACGGCGCCGGGGCGCCCACGGCCGCGCATGTTGATGATGCGTGCGTCGCCGAGCCCCTCGGTCCAGATCACTACGTGGTCGGGTGTCTGGATAATCTGGCGGTAGGACTGGTCGGCGGCCACGCCTAGTGGCGCCCCGCCAGAAGCGCGCAGGCAGCGCTCCGAGAGACCGCGGGCCTCCGGTCCTTCCGCCCTGTCGGTGCGGTCCTTTACAACCTTTTCCTGATCCTGAGCGGCCGGGCTCAAGGGGCGCTTGCCGTCTGCTGGCTCCACGATGAGCGAGGTGCGATAGCCTCCTCCGGGCGC
Organism: uncultured Alphaproteobacteria bacterium; assembly: GCA_963718145.1. GTDB lineage: Bacteria > Pseudomonadota > Alphaproteobacteria > Caulobacterales > Hyphomonadaceae > UBA7672. The sequence goes on from CAVQYJ010000007.1 coordinate 124,745, forward strand.
GGGCATCAGCGGGCCCCAGTCCATATCGCTGTCAGGCGATTGATTGCCCGCTGCCCTTATCCGCGCATGCATCGCGGCGACCAACGCTTCGGCCTTGTCCGCGGCGACGATGGGTCCATCAGCCTCGACCGGCCGCTCGAGCGGTGTGCGCCAGCGAGCTTCCCAGACACCCTGAAAGTCGGGATGGCCGTCCGCGGCGCGGGGGATGCCTGGTGTTTGTGCCTGGGCGGTCGCGGTGAAAGCCAGGATGAGGAGGATGGCGCGGATCATGGCTTGCGTCGCCTTGCCGCCCGTTCCTCGACAACGCGAGCCCCGCGCAGGATGTTGGTCAGGCCGTAGTTGCCCTCGTGGCAGGCCGCTTCGTACATGCGGCTCCTGGACCTCACGAAGGTGAACTCGACACGCATCGGCGCCGTAAACATGGACGGGTCGACGACGACATAGCTGTATGCGAGTTCGTTGGCGGAATTGAAGCTCAGCCTCTCCGTCACCCTCCGCGTCGACTTGCCGGCCTCCGAGGGCGGCGAAGCGGGTTCGCTCCGCAACAACCCCGTCTCGATCACCAGCGTATCGCCGTCCCAGCGGCCTATGGGGTCGCCCATGTAGGACACCAGGGCCGCCGGTCGCCGCGTCCCCGCGAGCTCGATTATCCGCGTAGCAAAGAACTCCTCGGTGTTGATCACCAGGTGATCCGGGGTCTGCACGATCAACCGGTTCATATTGTCGGGACTGATGCTGAGCGGCACAGCTCCTCCAGCGCGCATGCATCGATCATCATGGTTGAGGGCCTCGGGACCTTCCGCCCGGTCGCTCGCTGCGTTTCGCGTTTCGGCCCAGGCCTTCGCGGCAGGCGTCAACGGGCGCTGCCCATCGGCAGGCTCCATGATCAGCGAGGTCCGATAGCCGCCTCCAGCTGCGGGCAGCAGCGGGCCCCAGTCAAAATCCAGTTCGGGATGATGGACGCCATAATCCGCCTTGTGCTTGGCGTCGAGGATGGCCACGAACGCGGCAGTCCCTGCCTCCGCGATCACCGGCTCTTTTACCTCTTTCGGTCGCTGCATCGGCGTCCGCCAGCGGGTTTCCCAGACACCCTGGAAGTCGGGATGGCCGTCCGCGGTGCGCGGAATGTCAGGCGAGGGCGCGACTGGCGCTTGGGCGTAGGCACATGCGTTCCACGCGACGATGGTCGCCAAAACACCGATCAGCTTCAGCATGGGCTTGTCCCACCCGTCCAAGGGAGCGAATTATCGTGCATTCAACGCTTCAAGGCGAGGCCCGAGCAGCTTTTGTAATTGCGAGCGAGTCGCAAAAAACCTGCGGCGACAAGGCATAATCCTTCAGTTGGGATTTGACGTAGGTCTAGGAGGGTTTCGAAGACGGCCCTAGATTTGCTCCTAACCTGGACAGGGGCGCGATGCGGATCGCGCCAAGAGAAACGCCCCATGAAACACCTCGCTGCTTTCGAGAATGCCCTCGAGGATATTCGCTCCGAGGGCCGCTATCGCGTCTTCATCGACGTGAAGCGCTATCGCGGGCAGTTCCCCAAGGCGTCGGTCCGCCACAATGACGGGAGCGAGCAAGACGTGATCGTCTGGTGCTCGAACGACTATCTCGGCATGGGCCAGGACCCGGACGTGATCGCCTCGATGAAGGAAGCGGTCGATACCTTCGGTGCGGGATCCGGCGGCACGCGCAACATCTCGGGCACGACGCGCTATCACGTGGAGCTCGAGAAGGAACTCGCCAGCCTGCACGGCAAGGAAGGCGCGCTGCTGTTCACTTCGGGCTATGTGTCGAACGACGCGACACTGTCGACGCTCGCGAAGATCATGCCCAACGTCATCATCTATTCGGACGAGCTGAACCACGCCTCGATGATCGAGGGGATCAAGCGCGCCCAGTGCGCCAAGCGCATTTTCCGCCACAACGACATGGGCCACCTCCGCGCGCTGCTGGAGAACGATCCCAAGGACGCGCCGAAAGTGATCGCGTTCGAGAGCGTCTATTCGATGGATGGCGACGTCGCGCCGCTCAAGGAGCTGTGCGATCTCGCCGACGAGTTCGACGCCATGACCTATCTGGACGAGGTCCACGCGGTCGGCATGTACGGACATGAAGGCGCCGGCGTCGCCCAGCGCGACGAGGTCATGCACCGCATCACCATCTGCGAGGGCACGCTGGCCAAGGCGTTCGGCGTGATGGGAGGGTATATCGCCTCCAAGTCGGTGATCGTCGATGCGATCCGCTCGACGGCGCCGGGCTTCATCTTCTCGACCTCGACCTGCCCGGTGCTGGCCGCCGGCGCGCTGACTTCGATCCGCAAGCTGCGCGGCGATTTTGGCCGCGACCTGCGCAAGATCCACCAGGAAAAGGCCGAATTGCTGCGCCAGAAGCTGATCGCCGCGAAACTTCCGGTGATGATGGCGGACACGCACATCGTGCCGCTGCTGGTCGGCGACGCCGAGCGGTGCAAGGCGCTGTCGGACACGCTGCTGTTCGATTTCGGCATCTATGTGCAGCCGATCAATTACCCGACCGTGCCCAAGGGTACGGAGCGCCTGCGCTTCACCCCGTCGCCGCACCACACCGAGCAGATGATGGACGACCTCGTCGCCGCCCTGCTGGCGATCTGGGCGCAGCTCGGGCTCAAGCGCGCGGCGTAGGACGACCCCTCAGCCCTGCGGTGCGGGAGTCGCCGCGGGTTCGGCAAGCGCATCGTCGATCATCTTGATGCCGTCGATGATGTAGGGCGAGAGTTCGCACGAGCCCTTGCAGGCGTCCTTCATCTTCACCAGTTCGTCGCGCTGCTTCATCGCCCCGCTCACATCGCCGAGCTTGGCGTAGGTGACGCCGAGGCGGCTTTTTGGATCGGGGTGGGTGGGTCTCTTTTGGACCGCGATCTCGAGATGCTTCTTCGCGGCATCCCACTTGCCGAGGTCCATCCTCACAGCGCCGAGGTAGAAATTGCCTGCGCCGTTGCGCGGGTTGCGTCGCAGGGCGCGGGCGAAGATCATCTCGGCCTTGGCCAGGTTCCCCGAATCCAGGGCGTCGAGGCCGGGCTGGAAGGCGTTACTGCCCATGGGGCTCGTGTAGTCCCAGCTGCTGTTCACCGTCTCGGGCGGCCGCGGGTCATTTGTCTCCTGCGCAATGGCGGGGCAGGCGAGCACCGCGCCGGCCGCCAGCAGGATCGAAAGCGTGACAGTCCTCAACTGCTTGCCCTCCGACTTGTGGGGCAAACCTACACCAGCGCAGGCGTTTCGTCATGGATGACGGGTACGGAATGGCTCAGCCGGGGCGCAGGTTTCGCTGTTGCTTGCTCTCCGACAGAGGGGTCGGGCGAGGGCATCGTTAGCTTCAGGCCTGCGGAGTGTAAGGCCGCGGGGCCGCCTCAGCCTTTGGGGACATTCCCGAAAGTCCAAGCAGGGCCGCGCCCGCTCCGAAGGCGCAAACTGCGAGCGCCAGGGCGGCGACGGCCGTCAGCACCAGCTTCGCGCTTTGCATCGTCGGCTCGGGGGGCATCCAGGGCAGGGCGAACAGGAGCATGGCCAGCGCCGCCCATGCGCCCGCCAGATAAAGCGCCGCCCGCGCGATACGTCCCTGGGTCATAGCCGCATCTCCTTGGCTGTGTTCGCGACAATGTAGAATGAGCTTGACCACCCGCGAGCTAATTCCGCAGTCGAAATTTCATTCGAATTCGGCCCGCGCCGGCGGTTTTGCGCAGGACAAAGCTGCTGCTGGCCCAATCTGCGTGGATCAGGCAGCATGCCCGGATCGGAGGGGGCTCACCATGACCATCTACGGCGTTGCCTTGCTCGCGGCCTGCACGCTGCTTGGCGCATACCTTGGCGAGCTGCTGGGCATGGCGCTGGGGGTGAAGGCGAACGTCGGCGGGGTGGGCATCGCGATGCTGATGCTGATTGCCGTGCGGTGGTGGATGTCGCGGAAGGGGGCGATGTCGCACGGCCTGAAGTTCGGCGTGGAGTTCTGGGCGATGATGTACATCCCCATCGTGGTGGCGATGGCGGCGCAGCAGAACGTGGTGGTGGCTGTGAAGGGCGGTCCGATGGTGGCCGTGGCGGCGGTCGCGACGGTGGCCCTGTGCTTTGCGTGCGTGGCGCTGCTGGGGAGGCTGTGGCCGCCGGAGAAGCCGTCTGTCACGCCGGTGGAGGGCGCGGTGATCGCCGGTGATCCGGACGGGGTGCGCCCGTGATCGAGGCGGCGCAGAAGATCCTGGTCGACCAGGGGCTGGTGGCGGCGTTCGCGCTGGTGGGCGCGGTGATGCTGGTGTCGTACTGGATGTCGAAGCACCTGACGTTCGGACGGGTGCACGGCTCGGCGATCGCCATCATGATCGGCCTGGCGCTGGCCTATGTGGGCGGCGTGATGACGGGTGGTACGAAAGGCATCGCGGATGTGAAGGTGCTGTCGGGCGTCGGCCTGATGGGCGGGGCGATGCTGCGCGACTTTGCGATCGTGGCGACGGCGTTCGAGGTGAATGTCGTCGAGGCGAAGAAGGCGGGGCTGCTGGGCGTGGTGGCGCTGGCGATCGGGACGGTGCTGCCGTTCATCGTGGGCGCGCTGGCGGCGGTGGCGTTCGGTTACACGGATGCGGTTTCGATCACGACGATCGGGGCAGGGGCGGTGACGTATATCGTGGGTCCGGTGACAGGCGCGGCGATCGGTGCGGATTCGGCCGTCATGGCGTTGTCGATCGCGACGGGCGTGTTCAAGGCGGTGCTGGTGATGATCTGCACGCCGTTCGTGGCGCGGTTCATCGGGCTGAACAATCCGCGGTCGGCGATGGCGTATGGCGGGCTGATGGGCACGGTGAGCGGCGTGACGGGAGGCCTTGCCGCCACAGACCCGCGGCTAGTGCCCTATGGGGCGTTGACGGCGACGTTCCATACGGGATTGGGTTGCCTGGTGGCGCCGTCCATCTTCTACCTGATCGTGAGGGCGATCGTGGGCGGCTGAGTTCGGGAGTTTCGCGTGTCGGACAATCTCTACGAGCTTCTGGCGAAGGGCTTTCCGGCAGACCGCGCGAAGCCGTGCTTCATCCTGAGCGATGGGCGCGAGATCAGCTATGGCGAGCTGGAAGACATGCGGCGGCGCACGGTGGCGGGGCGATCTGATCGCCGAGGGCAGTGAAGCCCGGCGACCGCGTGGCGATGCAGGATGAGAAGAGCGTCGAGGGCAGTGGTGATCTACCTCGCCACGCTGAAGGCCGGGGCTGTATTCCTGCCGCTGAACTCGGCCTACACGGCCCGCGAGGTCGAGTATTTCGATCAAGCAATGCCGAGCCTGAAGTCGTTCATCACCGATGCCGCCAGCTTGTTCCTCGCCGAGGCGTCGCAGACCGGCGCGCGGCTGGAAAAGGCCGTGCCGCTGGTGACGAAGGATGATCTCGCCTCGATGATCTACACCTCGGGAACAACGGGCCGGTCCAAGGGCGCGATGCTGAGCCATGGCAATCTCGCAGCCAATGCGCTGGCGCTGCACGAGATCTGGGGCTTTACGCCGAAGGACGTGCTGCTGCACGCCCTCCCGATCTTCCACGTGCATGGGCTGTTCGTGGCGATGCACTGCGCCTTCCTGTCGGGCTGCCCGATGATCTGGCTGCCGAAGTTCGCGGATGCGGAGGTGCTCGCGGGGCTGAAGCGCGCGACGGTGATGATGGGGGTGCCGACATTCTACACGCGGTTGCTGGCCAACAGGGGCTTCACGAAGGACAGTGCGCCGAACGTGCGGGTGTTCATCTCCGGCTCGGCGCCGCTCTTGCCGACGACGTTTGCGGAGTTCGAGGAGCGTACGGGCCAGCGTATCCTCGAGCGCTATGGCATGAGCGAGGCGGTGATCATCACCTCGAACCCGCTGCACGGGGATCGCATTGCCGGGTCGGTCGGCTTCCCCCTGCCAGGCGTCGAGCTGCGCATTGCGGGGGACGAAGAGACCGGCGTCATCGAGATCAAGGGGCCCAGCGTGTTCGGCGCCTACTGGCGCATGCCGGAGAAGAACAAGGAGGAGTTCCGCGACGGCTACTTCATCACCGGCGATGTCGGGCGGCAGGACAAGGATGGCCGCGTCTGGATTTCGGGGCGGGCGAAGGACCTGATCATCTCGGGCGGCTACAACGTCTATCCGAAGGAGATCGAACTGATCCTCGACGAGCTGCCGGGCGTGACGGAGAGCGCCGTCATCGGCCTGCCGCATCCGGATTTCGGCGAGGGCGTCGCGGCCGTGGTGATCGGCGCGGGCGATGAGGCGCAGATGATCGCCGAGTGCCGCAGGAAGCTGGCGGCGTTCAAGGCGCCGAAGCGGATCATCTTCGTGGCCGACCTTCCGCGCAACGCCATGGGCAAGGTGCAGAAGAACCTGCTGCGGCAGACCTATGCCGGGCTGTTCGAGGGCAAGGGCTGAGGCAGCGATGGCCGACGATCCGGATGCCGAAATCCTCATCGAGATGAACCGCATTGGCGGGGCGGTCGAGGTGCGGGCGGTGTCGGCGGGGGACGGGCTGGAGGTGGTGTTCACCGCCCCAGCGAGCGCTGCACAAAGCGACATCCGGAATCTTGCGCGATTGAAGCTGTCCTATGTACGATCGCGCAGCAGCGGCGGCGGGCAGGGAAGCTCGCCGACGGGCGGCGGAAGCAGAGGCGGAATCATCGTTTGAAGGACACGGACAAGCATCGCCAACAGCTGACGGACATCCTCTGGCGCGCGCTGGAGGGGATCGCTCCGAAATTGCCTGAGGCCGACCGCGAGCTGATCGCGGACTTCGTGGACAACGGCGAGTTCGGCGTGGCCGCCCAGTGGATCGAGTCGATCGTCCAGGCCGAGAAGCTGGAGATGCCGCCCCAGACCGCGCGGGCGCTGGCGGAGGCGCGGAGGCTGCTGAAGGCCGAGGGTTAGGCTCAGCGCGCCTTCCGGACGCCCTTGCCCAGGCCGATCTTCTTGGCGAATTCGGAACGCCGCTCGGTGTAGCTCGGGGCGACCATGGGATAGTCGGCGTTGAGGCCCCAGCGGCGGCGATAATCGTCCGGGCTCATGTCGTAGCGCGAGCGCAGGTAGCGCTTAAGCATCTTGAGTTTCCGACCGTCTTCGAGACAGATGATGTAGTCATTGGTGACGGATTTTGTCACTGGAACGGCGGGCTTCAGCTTTTCTTCTGCGGCTTTCTCTTGGGCGCCGGCCAGACCAGATACCGTCCGGTAAACAGAGCGGATGACGTCGGGCAGGCCGTCTGTTGTCACGGGGTTGTTCGAGACGAACGAAGACACGATATCGGAAGTCATCCGCATCAATTCATCGTTCGACAGCACAGAATTACCGGGCGTCTCGGACATGACTTCTACCCAACGGCCCCTGCGCTCGGTCAACAATGCGCAGGTTCAAGAAGAAAGCAACTAACTACCAGTCACTGACGGCCGATTAACTGGAAATACTGATTCTCATCCATCCGTGAACCATAAAAGCGCCAAGACTTGCCAATTGACAGGGCGTCCCGTATCGCCCGCTGGACCGCCCACAATTCGCGCTTCCGGAGGCCGTTCATGAGCCAGTTTTTCACCGCAGGGCTGGCCGACGCCGATCCGGCGATCGCCGGTTTCGTGCGGGAAGAGCTCGGCCGCCAGGCGCATCAAATCGAGTTGATTGCGTCCGAAAACATCGTCTCGCGCGCCGTGCTCCAGGCGCAGGGATCGATACTCACCAACAAGTATGCGGAGGGTTATCCCGGCAAGCGCTATTATGGCGGCTGCGAGTTCGTCGACGAGATCGAGAGCCTCGCCATCTCGCGCGCCAAGCAGCTGTTCAACGCCGAGTTCGCGAACGTGCAGCCGTCCTCGGGCAGCCAGGCGAACCAGGCGGTGTTCAACGCGCTGATCAAGCCCGGCGATCCGATCCTGGGCATGAGTCTGGATGCGGGCGGGCACCTGACCCATGGCGGCGTGGCCAACCAGTCGGGCAAGTGGTTCAAGGCCCATGCCTATGGCGTGCGGCGCCAGGACGGGCGGATCGATTTCGACGAGGTGCACAGGATCGCCTCCGACGCGAAGCCGAAGATCATCATCGCGGGCGGCTCGGCGTATTCGCGCACCATCGACTTCGCCGCCTTCCGCAAGATCGCAGACGAGGTCGGCGCGTTCCTGATGGTCGACATGGCGCACTTTGCAGGCCTGGTGGCGGCGGGACTGATCCCCAGCCCGATGCCGCACGCGCACATCGTCACGACCACAACGCACAAGACGCTGCGCGGACCACGCGGCGGCATGGTGCTGACGAATGATGCGGACATTGCGAAGAAAGTGAATTCGGCGGTGTTCCCGGGGATCCAGGGCGGGCCGCTGGTGCATGTCATCGCGGGCAAGGCGGTGGCGTTCGGGGAAGCGATGAAGCCGGACTTCAAGAAATACGCGCAGGCCGTGATCGACAACGCCCGCGTGCTGGCCGAGACGCTGAAGACCGGCGGGGTCGATATCGTGTCCGGCGGCACGGATACGCACCTGATGCTGGTCGACCTGCGCCCCAAGGGCGTGAAGGGCAATGCCACCGAGCAGGCGCTGGAGCGCGCCTGGATCACCTGCAACAAGAACGGCGTGCCGTTCGATCCGGAAAAGCCGACGGTGACGTCAGGCGTGCGCGTGGGCTCGCCCGCGGCAACAACGCGTGGCTTCGGCAAGGCGGAATTCACCCAGGTCGGCAAGTGGATGGTCGAGGTCATCGATGCGCTTGCGCGCGGCGGAGATACGTCGGCGGTCGAGCACAAGGTGCGGGCCGAGGTGAAGGAACTGACGGCGCGGTTCCCGATCTACGGCTCGGCGTGGTCTTGAACCTCGAGGGGTGATGCTTGCGCTGTCCTTTCTGCGGCTTTGCCGACTCGGTCGTGAAGGACAGCCGCCCGGCTGAAGAAGACACGGCTGTGCGTCGCCGCCGCGGCTGCATGCAGTGCGGCGGCAGGTTCACGACGTTCGAGCGCGTCCAGCTTCGCGACCTCACCGTGGTGAAGCGCGACGGACGCCGTGCAGCGTTCGAGCGCGACAAGCTGCGGCGGTCGGTCAAGATCGCGCTGCAGAAGCGGCCGGTAACGGAAGAGCAGCTCGACCAGATGATTTCCGGCATCGTGCGGCGGCTGGAGAACATGGGTGAGCCCGAAATCCCGACATCAGCAATCGGGCAGATGGTGATGGAGTCGCTAGGCCCGCTCGATCCGGTGGCGTTCATCCGCTACGCATCGGTGTACAAGGACTTCAAGACGCCGGCGGACTTCGCCGCGTTCATGGCCTCGCAGGCCGAGGAAGCTGACAAAGACGAATGAGCGCCGCGCCCGCCACTCCGCAGCGGCCTTCCGTCACGCTGAAACTCGCGACTTCGCTGGATGGCCGTATCGCGACGGCGAGCGGGCAGTCGAAATGGATCACCGGAGAAGCGGCGCGCGTGGAAGCGCATCGGTTGCGCGGGGCGCATGACGCGGTGCTGGTGGGGTCCGGCACGGTGTTGGCGGATGATCCAGAGCTGACGGCGCGCCTGACGCCGCCGCCCGCGAAGCAGCCATTGCGCATCGTCGCCGACAGCCGGGCGCGCACGCCTGCGAATGCGCGCATCTTTGCAACGCTCGACAAGGGGCCGGTCGCCATGGCGACGCTGGAGACCGCCAACCTCGACCACTGGCCGTCGACGCCGGGAATCCAGTTCTGGATGCTGCCGAAGGACGGGCGGACGGGCAGTCTTTCCGTGGAGGAGTTGCTCAATTCGGCGGGCCGGGCGGGCGTTTCCAGCCTGATGATCGAGGGCGGGGGGCAGCTTGCCGCGTCGTTTGTGCGGGCGGGAGTTGTGGACCGGGTCGAGTGGTTTCGCGCGCCGATCCTGCTAGGGGGCGACGGATTGCCTTGCCTGGGGGGGCTGGGCTTGGAGACCGTTGCAACCGCGCCCACCTATGTACGGGTAAGGGTGATGGAGGTCGGGGTCGATCTTCACGAAAGCTATGTGCGGAAGGCCTGATGTTCACCGGACTTGTCAGCGATGTCGGCCGTGTTCGATCCATCGAGGATCGCAATGGCCTGCGGCGCGTGACGGTTGAGGGCAGGTACCCGGTGTCGGTCCTGCAGATGGGCGCCTCGGTGCAGCATTCGGGCGTGTGCCTGACCGTTGTGGAGTTCGGCGAGGCGCCGGGTGGATCCTGGTGGACGGTCGAGGCGATCCCTGAGACGTTATCGCGGACGACGCTGGGCGCCTGGCTCAAGGGCACGCGGATGAACCTGGAGCTGTCGCTCAAACTGGGCGACGAACTGGGCGGGCACCTGGTCTATGGACATGTCGACGGGCTCGGCATCGTACGCTCGGTGACGCCTGACGGCGACAGCCGCAGGATACGGATCGAGGTCGCCGAGGGGCTGGCGAAGTATCTCGCGGAGAAGGGCTCGATCTGTGTTGACGGCGTCTCGCTGACGGTTTCTGGCGTGGGACGGAGCGATGGCGCGGACTGGTTCGAGGTGGCGATCATCCCTCATACGCTGCAGGTGACGACGCTGGGGACCTTTACTCCGGGCGACAGATGCAATCTGGAGGTGGACATGCTGGCGCGCTATGTCGCCCGCATGCTTGAATGGCGATCCCAATGAAAGAAGAGCAGCTGAAGTACGATTTCTCGGACGCGATCTCTCCTATCGAGGAGATCGTGGAGGAGGCGCGAAACGGGCGCATGTACATCCTCGTCGATGCTGAGGACCGCGAGAACGAAGGCGACCTGATCATCCCGGCGCAGTTCGCCACGCCCGCCCAGGTCAACTTCATGGCCAAGCACGGCCGCGGCCTGATCTGCCTGTCGCTCACCCGCGATCGCGCCCGTGTGCTGCAGCTCGACATGATGGCGCGTGAGAACCGCGAGAGCATGAAGACCGCCTTCACGGTTTCGATCGAGGCCAAGGAGGGCGTCACCACCGGCATTTCTGCGCATGACCGCGCGCATACGATCGCGGTGGCGATCGATCCGACCAAGATGGCCGATGACATCGTCTCGCCAGGTCACGTCTTCCCGCTGGTGTGCAAGGAAGGCGGCGTGCTCGTGCGGGCAGGGCATACGGAAGCGAGCGTGGATATCTCGCGCCTTGCCGGTCTGTATCCGGCGGCGGTGATCTGCGAGATCATGAACGATGACGGCTCGATGGCGCGGCTGCCGGAGCTGGTGTCGTTCGCGCAGCTTCACGGCATGAAGATTGGCACGATCAGCGACCTGATTGCCTGGCGCAGGCGGCATGACCGTTTCCTCGAGCGGCGTGTCGAGTCCGATTTTGAAAGCGCCTGGGGCGGCAAGTTCCGCGTCGTCGTGTTCCGCAACACGCTGGACGGCGCCGAGCATGTCGCACTCGTGAAGGGCCGCATTACGGGCGACCAGCCGACACTGGTGCGCGTTCACCGCATCGACTTCCTGTCCGACTTTCTCGGCGAGGCAGGCAAGCGCAAAGGCCTGGTCAAGCGGGCGATGGAACGCCTGGCCGCTTCGGAGGAACCCGGCGTCGCGGTGTTCGTGCGTATGGGCATGGGCGAGGATATCGCCCGCTCGCTGGGCGTGCAGGATGGCGAGGCTCCTGCCCAGGAAGCAGGCCATCCATTGCGCGAATACGGTGTCGGCGCGCAGATCCTGAAGGACCTGGGCGTGCGCCGCATGGTGCTGATGAGCAATACGCGCCCCAACCAGTTGCCGGGCCTTGACGGATACGGGCTTACGGTCGAGGGCTGGCGCAGGATTGACGGAGACTGAGTTGGCCGACGTTCCTCGCATATTGATTGTCACCTCACGCTACTACGCCCACATCGCGGCGGAACTGGAGGCGGGCGTGACCGAAGGGCTCGACAAGGTCGGCGCCCGCTACGAGTTGCTGGAGGTTCCCGGCGCGTTCGAGATTCCGGGCGCCATCGCGCTGGCAGCGGATTCGGGCGAGTTTGACGGCTTTGTGGCGCTCGGCTGCGTGATCCGCGGCGAGACCTCGCACTATGATCATATCTGCCAGCAGGTGGCGCGCGGGTTGATGGACCTCTCGCTCGCAGGCGTGCCGGTGGCGTTCGGCGTGCTGACGGTCGAGAACGAGAAGCAGGCGAAGGTCCGCGCGGACCGCAAGGGTAAGAACAAGGGCGCCGAGGCCGTAGCAGCGGTCCTGCGCATGGTGGGCCTATCATACAGGTTCCGGGATTCCGAGAACGATGAGCCAGAAGGCAGCCTCAACTGAAGCCGAGCGAAAGCTGACGGCAGCGCGCCGGTCGGGCGCCCGGCTCGCGGCTGTGCAGGCGCTTTACCAGATGGAACAGACGGAGGCGCCCGCGCGCGCCGTCATCGCCGATTTCATGGAAGACCGGCTCGGCCTCAACGATGAAGGCGAGCCGATCGAGGAAGCCGATCCGGACATCTTCCGGACGATCGTCGCGGGCGTGGTTGACCGGCAGGAAGCCATCGATGCGGCAATCATGAAACGGCTTGCTGACGGCTGGAAGATCGAGCGGCTGGACGCGACCTCGCGCGCCATCCTGCGCGGCGCGGTCTATGAGCTGATCGCCGAGATCAGCCTGCCGTCAGAGATCATTCTCGATGAATACGTCTCGATCGCGCATGCTTTTTTCGAGGGCGCGGAGCCGAAGTTCATCAACGGGTTGCTTGATGCGGTGGCGCGGGATGTGCGCGGATCCTGACGTACATGGATGAGTTCGATCTCATCCGGAGATACTTTGCCCCGCTCGCAAGCTCGCCCGGCGCCGATGGCCTGCGCGACGATGTGGCGGAGATTGCGCCGGGTCTGATCGCCACGACGGACACCATTGTCGAGGGCGTGCATTTCCTGCCGGACGATCCGATCTCGACGGTGGCGCAGAAGCTCGTCCGCGTGAACGTCTCCGACATCATCGCCAAGGGGGGCAAGCCGGATGCGGCGCTGCTGGCGCTGGTGTGGCCGAAGTCGCGGCCGTTGGAGCAGTTGGGCGACTTCTCGCGCGCTCTGGGTGCGGACCTGGCGCGCTGGGGCGCGCATCTGGTCGGGGGCGACACGACATCGACCGATGGCCCGCTAACGCTCTCGCTTACTCTGCTCGGCAAGGTGGGCGCCCGCGGCCCGGTGCGCCGATCGGGCGCGAAGGTGGGCGACGACATCTGGGTGACGGGAACGATCGGCGACAGCTGGCTTGGGCTCAGGGCGGCGCAAGGAGCGTTTGGTGCGCTGAGCACAGAAGCACGCAGCTTCCTTGTCTCGACGTATCGCGTACCTGAGCCGCCGCGGCTTCCTTTGGCCGATCTCGTCGCCACATTCGCCAGCGGCAGCATCGATGTGTCTGATGGCCTTCTCGCCGACGCCGGCCACATAGCCGACGCTTCGGGCGCTCTGCTGGTCATCGAAGCGGCGAAGGTTCCGCTTAGCGCTGCCGGGGAGGGCTATGTCGCCAACGGCAAGGCGGACCTCCGCGCACTGCTCACCGGCGGAGACGACTACCAGACGCTGTTTACCGCGCCGGGCTCGGCGAGAGCCGCCATCGAGACCTCGGGAGAGAACGTCACTCGTATCGGTCGCGTCGAGTTCGGCAAGGCCGTCACCATTCTCGATGCCTCAGGCAAACCCATAATTTTCGAAGGTTTTGGCGGTTGGCGGCATTTCGGGCCTGCGCCAGGCGCAGAGGCGTAAACGCGGCCTCAACCTATCGCGGGCAGGGTGCGCGCATGCGACCCAACCTTCTGAAAATCAGCCGCCGCAAGCTTTTCCTCGCTGCGTTTGCCGTGCTGGCCGCGGCCCCGCCGGCATTGTCTGCGCCGCCCAAGGACGAGCACGGCGCCGCTGCAGAGGGTGGCGAGGCCGCGGCGGACGACAAGGAGCTTGCGCGCTCCATACAGCTCGACGGGCTGGTGTTCCCGGTGTTCAACGAAAAGGGCAAGCTGAGGAACTACATCTTCGTCAGCGCCCGCATGCTCGCCGCCCCCGGCAAGGACGTGTGGAAGTATCGCGAGAAGGCTCACTTCGTCCGTGACGCAGTCGTGCGTGCTGCGCACCACACCAGCTTCGCCGTGAAGGACGACATCACCAAGCTGGACGAAAAGCTGGCCGCTGCTGAATGCCTGAAGGCGGCGAACGAAATTCTCGGCGAGAAGGATGCGCTGGTCACGATGACCTTCACGCAAATCGCCAGCCAGCTCGGCGGATAGCCTATTCGCCCGGCTGGCGCTGGCTGCGGCCCGGATCGCGATTGTCCTGCGGAAGCTGGCCCATGGCGCCGAGTGTTCCAAACAGCTGTTCGAGAATTCCGAGTTCGCGGCCGCGCGTCGGTGTGACGCGCGAATTGTAGGACAATGTCCGCCCGTCATTGACATCGTAGATCAGCACGTCGGAGACCACGTCCTCGTCGTCGAACTGGATGGCGATGATCGAACGCTGCACGGTCTTGGGGTAGTAGAAGGTCAGCAGCTCACGCGTGGACGACATGTAGACCCACAGCTTGTCGTCGAAGATCGAGGTGGTGGACGGCGTGCCGAGGCGCGCCAGCACGGTTGAGCGCGTGTCGACGGTGGGCTGCACGTCTTCCGGCAGGGCCTGGTCCGGCAGGTAGCCGTGGAAGTCGCGCTGCGCGGCGCAGCCGGCAATGGCCGTGGCGCAAAGGGCAGCAAGGGCGAGGCGGCGCAGCGCCATGAAAACAACTCCGAAACGGACGGCCAGATAGCTTCGCCTTGGGCCAGCTGGCAAGGCTCGGTGGCATATCAGGCGAAATCGCGGCGGGAATTGCCGTTTCGGCAACTTGCCACATGGTCTGAGGCGGCTAGTGTCCCGCCCCGGTCAGGGGACCTGGGACGCAATCGGATGCGGCCGGCCTGACAGAGGCCCAGGGAGGGCGACATGGTTTTCGGCATGTTCCAGCGGCAGAGGAAGAACCGCTGGGCGGTCGACAAGCTGCACAACTCGATTATCACCCAGGCCCTGCGTCCTGACTTCTATTTCGACGGCGGGTCCCGCGACAATTTCTCCGGCCGCTTCGAGATGACCTCGCTGCACGCCGTGCTGATCTTCCGCCGACTTCGCACGGCCGGCGCGGCCGGGCGCGAACTGGTGCAGGACGTGACCAACGCGCTGTTCGACGGCTTCGACGAGGCGTTGCGCGACATCGGAACGGGCGACCTCAGCGTCGGCAAGAAAATCCGCAAGATGGGCGAAGCCTATTACGGTCGGGCCAAGGCCTATGACGAGGCGCTCAACGCAGGCGCGCCGGCCGACATGCTGCAGGATGCACTGGTCCGCAATCTCGGCCTTGATCCTGCGCAGGGCCCGCGCTTCCGCGCCTACGTGCAGCTGGTCGAAGACACGCTGCAACGGCACGAGGACGCCCAGCTCCTTTCCGGCCAGGTGAACTGGCCGAAGCTCGCGCTGGCCTGACAGCTCCGGGCCGAAGTGGGCGCAGAAGCCGCAGTCTGGCGCTGGGACAGGGGCGTTTCCGGGGCCTGTTACGGGCGGGCTGGCGTGCTATTACCCGGATCAACCATGGTTCCGGCGGGGTGATTCCGCAGGGGCAGGCCATGTATGTCTGAAGCGTCGGATCGGGGACGGACGGCCCACGGGCCAACCGGTCAGGGCCCACGCCAACGGTTGGAGCGCTTCCTCGGGCATGGCTGATCGCAAGGTCATATCCATCGACGGGATGGGCGGGGATCATGCGCCCGGGATCGTCGTCGAGGGGCTTGAGCGCTTCGCGCAGAGCCGCGGCGACTTCCATTTCCTGCTGCATGGCGACGAGGCGAAGCTGAAGCCGCTGCTTGCCAATGCTCCGATGGCAGCGCCGCGCACCGAGATCCGCCACACCGCATCCTTCATCGCCATGGACGCCAAGCCGGGGCAGGCCGTGCGCCGCGGCAAGGGCTCGTCGATGTGGAACGCGATCGAGAGCGTCAAGAACGGCGAGGCGGTCGCGGCCGTTTCCGCCGGCAATACCGGCGTGCTGATGGGCATGTCGCTGCTGATTCTGCGCACGATCGAGGGGCTGCGCCGGCCTGCGCTGGTCGCAGGCTGGCCGACGCGGCGAGGCGTTTCCGCGGTGCTCGACCTCGGCGCCGACATCAATGCGGACGCCGAACAGCTGGTCGAGTTCGCCATCATGGGCCAGGCGTATTTCAGGGCGGTGCATCACGTCAGCGATCCAAGCATCGGGCTGCTGAACATCGGTTCGGAAGAACTCAAGGGCCACGAGTCGATCCGCGAGGCGGCGCGGCTGATCCGCGAGAGCGGTATCAAGATGAACTTCCACGGCTTCGTCGAGGGCGACGATATCGGGAAAGGCACGGTCGACGTGGTCGTCACCGACGGCTTCACGGGCAATGTGGCGCTGAAGACGGCCGAGGGCCTCGCCAGGATGATATCCGACATGTTGAAGGATGCGCTGAAGTCCGGACCGCTCGCCATGATGGGCGCGGTGCTGGCTATGCCAGCGCTGAAGAAGTTCCGCGCCAAGCTTGATCCGCGCAAGACGAACGGCGCCGTCCTCCTCGGGTTGAACGGCGTCGTGGTCAAGAGCCATGGCGGCACCGACAAGGTCGGATTCGAGCAGGCGATATCCGTGGCGGCAGACATGGGCGAGAGCCGGTTCCGGTCCGAGATCGAAGACAGCCTCAAGCGCCTGCTGGCCACGCATGCGGCGCCCCAGCCGGTTGCCGCCAGCCAGGAAGCAGCCAAATAGTGATCGTAGCAGTGCGAGGCGCCTGACGTGAACGAATACGCATCCGTCGTGCTCGGAGTGGGCGGCTACCTGCCCGAGAAAGTGCTGACCAACACCGATCTTGCGGCCATGGTCGACACCACCGACCAGTGGATCACCGAGCGCACGGGCATCCGCAAGCGGCATATCGCGGCGGATGGCGAGACGACGTCGGATCTTGCAACCATCGCCGCGAAGCGGGCGATGAACGCTGCGAGCTGTGGGCCCGAGGACATCGACCTGATCATCGTCGCGACGGCAACGCCGGACTACACCTTCCCGGCGACGGCGACGGTCGTGCAGAACAAGCTGGGCATCACCCGCGGAGCGGCGTTTGACGTGCAGGCCGTGTGTTCGGGCTTCGTCTATGCGGTCGCGACCGCGGACAACTTCCTCGTGCGCGGGCAGTTCGAGCGCGCGCTGGTGATCGGCGCGGAGACGTTCTCGCGCATCCTCGACTGGTCGGACCGCTCGACCTGCGTGCTGTTCGGAGATGGCGCCGGCGCGGTGGTGCTGGAGCGGCAGGACAAGGCCAAGGCAGGCGAGAGCGGGGTCAAGGGCGTGCACCTGCGCTCGGACGGGCGCTACAAGGATCTGCTGTTCGTCGATGGCGGGCCATCGACGACCCAGACGGTTGGCCACCTCAGGATGGTGGGCAACCAAGTGTTCAAGCATGCCGTTTCGAAGATCTCCGAAAGCGTGAAGGCGGCAGCCGAGCAGGCCGGCATCGCCATCAGCGACATCGACTGGTTCGTGCCGCATCAGGCCAACCAGCGCATTCTCTCCGCCGTCGCAGAAAGGCTGGGGCTGGAGGAAGGGAAGGTGATCTCCACCGTCGCCGAGCATGGCAACACGTCGGCAGCGTCGGTGCCGCTGGCGCTGGCGGCCTCCATCGACGATGGGCGGGTGAAGAAGGGCGACCTGATCCTGATCGAGGCCATTGGCGGCGGGCTGACCTGGGGCTCCGCGCTGATCCGCATGTAGGCGCGAGCAGGGGCATGGCGCCGCGTGGCCCGCCCAGAATTCCTGAAACCCCTTAAGATCGCTGACGGATCCGGATTGACTAACAATGTGTAAAGGGATGAAATTATTCAGTATTTGACTTCACGCCTCTTAACAACCAAATCGGCTGCGGCTAGCCTTCCTTTCACACCCGGAGACGTCAGTGCCTGAGAACACCCTCACGCGCGCCGAAATCGTCGACAAGCTCGTCCAGAAGGTCGGGCTGACGAAGCAGGACTCCAGCAACTTCCTCGAGCGCGTGCTGGAGCTTGTGTGTGCCGAGCTGGAGCGTGACGAGGATGTGAAGTTCGCGCGCTTTGGCAACTTCGTGGTGCGCCGCAAGAAAGCCCGGGTCGGTCGCAATCCCAAGACCGGCGAAGAGGCGCCAATTACAGCCCGGCGGGTGGTGTCGTTCAAACCTTCTCCACTTTTGAGGCAGAGGGTTGAAGCTGCGATGAGCACCCGGAGAGACTAGATGCAGCCCGCATTGAAGGCCGAAGTGGCGTTGGAGTCGGATTCTGACTCCATCAATGTGGCCCATTCTCCCCTGGACAACAAGGCTGCGGACGCCTTCCGGACGATTGGCGAGGCGGCTGCCGAGCTGGGTCTCAAGAACTCATGTGCTGCGCTTCTGGGAAACCAAGTTCGACAATCTCAAGCCAATGAAACGGCCCGACGGGCGGCGCTTCTACCGGCCTGACGACATGGAAATGTTGCGCCGGCTCCAGAATCTTTTACACGTTCAGGGCCTGACCATTCGCGGCGCCGTCAAGGCTCTGGAAACCGACACGAACGGACAGCCGGGGGCGGCTGGGGTCAGGCCTGAGACTGGGGAAGACGGGGCTGACGACATGACCGTTACGGCGGATACCGGCGCGAGCGTGCGCGACCTGCAGGACGCCGTGCGCGACGCCGTCGACCGCGGTGATTTCCGCGAAGCCGCCGTGCAGGAGAACACCGCCGCGCGGCAAAGGCTGGAGTCGCTGCTGGCGGACCTCACCAACCTCAAGTCGCGCCTCGATACGGTGCGGACGGCAGCATAGCGCTGCCGGTCTGTGGTGGGCGGTGACGGGATCGAACCGCCGACATCCTGCGTGTAAAGCAGGCGCTCTGCCAGCTGAGCTAACCGCCCGTAGACACAGAAGCCTGAATGGTCGGAGCGGCGGGATTCGAACCCACGACCCCCAGTCCCCCAGACTGGTGCGCTAACCGGGCTGCGCCACGCTCCGCCAATTCAGGAGGGCCCTTATAGGCGCCTCCCCCGAGAACGGCAACCGGCCCGATCCGTTGAGATCGAGGCCGGTTTTCAGCCCTCAATTGTCCTCGTCCGGCGGGGGGCCGCCGCGGCCGGGGCGTTGCTGGGGCCCCAGCGTCTTGACGATGTGCTTGGCGATGGCCTGGATCTCCGACGCCGAGAGCGAGTTGGCGAGGGCGGGCATCTCGCCCTGGCCCTGGGCGATCACGCGGGCGATGTTGGCGAAGTCGGTGCGGCCGTTGACGGCGGGAGCGCCTACGGGCGTGCCGCCCTTGCCGTCGGCGCCATGGCAGACGACGCAGGTCGCATCGAACTTCACCTTGCCGAGCGCGAGCTCTTCAGGCGTCGCCGTCACGGCCTGGGCCGAGGCGCGGGAGGAGGCCGGGGCCGCCGCGACTTGCACGCCGCCTGCAGGCGCCGCGCCGTTGGCGCTGACGCCGTCGAGGGTGAGAGCGATGATCTCCGCCGGCTTGCCGCGCGCGGACACTGCCATGACGATATATTGCCGGCCGCCGAGCATGTAGGTCATCGGCGCGCCGGTGACCAAGGTCGGCATGGTCATCTCCCAGACCTGCTTGCCATTGGTCTTGTCGTAGGCGCGGAAGGAAGACGAGCCCGTGCCGCCGGCGAGATTGCCGGATGCGCCGAGGAAGTAGAGCGACTTGGTGAGCAACGGGCTCGGCCGGATGTCGAAATCACCCATCGAGTCCCAGTCGAGGTTCAGCTCCGAGATCGCCGTGTTGTTGCGGATGCCAGGCGAGGGCTTGCCCAGCGGCACGCGCCACATGTGCTCGCCCTTGTTCATGTCGACGGCGACGACTTCGCTGTAGGGCGGCTTGAGGATCGGCAGGCCGCGCGGCCCCCCGACGACGTGATTGCCGGACTGCGTGTACTTCATGTTGGTGCGCGAGGGATCGCCCTGGGCGAGACCTGCGGCGTTCGGCTTGTGGCGGATGGGCACGTAGAGCGCGCCGGTGTCGGGATCGAAGGCGCCGCCATTCCAGTTCGCGCCGCCGCCATAGCCCGGATAGATCCAGGTGCCCTTGAGGCCCGTCGCCTTCACGTCGACCAGAGGTTCATAGAGAACCCCCTTGCGATACTTGGACATGATCTCGATCGCTTCCTTGCGGAGCTGGGGCGTGAAGTCGATCAGGTCATTCTCGTCATAGCCAAGCTTCGAGAGGGGCGCCGGCCTGGTGGGGAAGGGCTGGGTGGGCGACAGCTTTTCGCCGGGCACCGTATCGGTCGGAACGGCCTTCTCCTCGATCGGCCAGATCGGCGCGCCGGTCTTGCGGTCGAAGACAAAGACGAGGCTCTGCTTGGTCAGCAGGGTGACGACCTTGCGAAGCTTGCCGTCGACAATGATGTCGTGGACGATCGGTGCGGCCGGGTTGTCATAGTCCCAGACGCCGTGGTGCACGATCTGGAAGTGCCAGGCTTTCTTGCCGGTCTTGGTATCGATCGCAACCAGGCTTTCGGCGTAAAGGCCGTCTCCCTTGCGCTCGCCGCCGTAGAAGTCGTTGGAGGGCGTTTCGGTCGGCAGGTAGACGTAGCCGAGTTCGGGATCGGCGCTGAGCATCGACCAGACGCCGACATTGCCGACATAGTCCGCCGCGCCGTCTTCCCAGGTGTCGTAACCGGGCTCGCCCTTCTGCGGCACCGTGTGGAATGTCCACAACAGCTTGCCGGTGCGCACATCGAAACCCCGCACATAGCCAGGTGTCGATTCCTTGTTGCGTGCGCCGCCGGGAATGACCTGCACGACGATGACGTCGTTGACAACGAGGGCTGGAGACACGGAGCCTACGTCCTGCACTGGCCGGCCTTCGGTGAGGCCTTCGCGAAGGTTGATCCAGCCATTCTTGCCGAAGTTCGGCGCAGCCTTGCCGGTCTTTGCATCGACGGCGATCAGGCGGCCATCCATCGAGTTGTTGAAGACGCGCTTGTCCTTGCCGTCGGTCCAGTAGGCGAGCGAGCGCATGGCCAGCGTGCCGCCCCGGCCGCCGATGTCCGCCGGCTGCGGCTCAAACGTCCACAGCGTCTTGCCCGTGCCGGCGTCGATGGCTGCGGCGCCGTGGTTGAGCCACGGCAGATACATCACGCCATCGTCGAGCAGAGGCGTCGCCTTGAAGTTGGAGGAGTCCGCGCCGCCGGCCATGTCGGCGCTCCAGCGCCAGGCGATCTTGAGGCGGTTGACGTTGGAGGCGTTGATGCCGTCGAGCGGGGCGTAGCGGGTCTGGCCGGCGTCTCCGCCCCAGTATTTCCACTCGCTGGAGTCGTAGTGCGCGTTAACCGACGCGGCGATATCCGCCTGGGTGGCGGTCTTCTGCTCGCCGGGCGTGGCGCAGGCGAAGGCGAGGCAAGCAGCCAGCGACATTGCGCCCGCTCCCGCGGCAATCCTGCGGTAGTTCATGCTGCTCTCCTCCGGCGCGGGGCCGTGACTCACGCCGGACCCGGTCTTTGGTAGAGGCTTAGCCAGTTCTCCCGCCATCGCCAACGGGCGAGGAAGCCGCGCCGCCTACACGTTCGCGCTAGGGGCGTAAGACGTTGAAAACCGGGGCTATCGGCGCCCTTCTTGCTTCGAGGAGCATCGGGGAATCCGGCAGGATGAATTCGGTGTGGAAACTTCGTATGGCCGCCGTGCTGGGGCTTTGCCTCGCCATTGCGAGCGCTGTCGTGCTGAGGCCGGCGGAAGTCGCCGTGATCGGCACGGCCTCGGCGGATGAGCCGGACAAGACCAAGCCTGCCATCAGGCGCACCAACACAGGCAAGAAGCCGGACGGCGCTTTCCTGGTCGACCTGAAAGCCGGGTTCGACGGCGAGACCCAGTACCTCTCCGAATACGAGATGGATACCGAGTGGATCAAGATCGCGTTCCGGCCGGGCAATGTGCGCTTCGGCAAGGACGGCATGACGCTGGAGCTGAGCCGGACGCGCGGCAAGCTGCCGTTCGCCGGCGCCGAGTTCCAGCGTTCGGGCTTTTATGGTTACGGGCGCTATGAAGCGGTGCTGAAGGCGTCGGAAGGGTCGGGGGCGGTGTCGTCCTTCTTTACCCACACTGACAGCTATTTCGACGACCCGCACGACGAGATCGATTTCGAGTTCGTGGCGCGCAGCCCGCGGCAGGTCCACCTCAACTATTTCCACAAGGGCGAGTCGGATCCGGTCGATATCCCCCTCTGGTTCGATACGGCGATGGCGGACCATCTCTATGCCTTCGAATGGACGCCGGAGTCGATCCGGTGGTTTGTCGACGGCCACATGATCCGCGAAGTTCTGGCAGGGCGGGACGGGCCCGGCATTCCAACGACGTCAGGCCGCGTGCTGGCGAACCTCTGGGCCGGTTCGGGCTCGGCCACGGGCTGGACGGGCGAGCCGATGTTCCAGCGGACGAGCGCTGCCTACCGCTGTATTTCGCATGTGCCGATGGGCAAGGGCGGATCGCAGTGCAGCGACACCTTCAAGGCGCCGCCGAAGCCCTAGACGAATTTCCGACGCAGCGCTTTGCCTGCCGCGATCTTGGCGAAGGTCGAGATGGTGTAGCGCGACGCGAGCGGGTTCCCGACCAGCAGGCCGAAGAATTCGCCGACCTGCTTCTTCTGCACCGCATCAATCGCCGAGACGAACTGGTTCACGTCACGAAGGTGCTTGCCGCGGGCTTTGAGGGCGCTGCGTTCCCTGCTGGTGAAGCGACCGTGATAGCGGTCGTGGAAACGTTGCTCGGCGTCGAGCCAGGCGCGCGTGTGCGCGGGCTGCAGGCGGTGCGAGGTCGAGGCGGAAGAGCGCTGGTAGAGATAACCAGGTCCGGGCGTGTAGGTCATGCGGGCGCCGCGGGCGAGCAGATCGGCGACCAGATAATAGTCCTCACTGTTGCGCAGCTCCTCGTCGTATCGGATGCCGGTTTCGGCGAGCTTGGCGCGGCGGATCAGCGGCTTGAGATAGCCGAGGCAGTCGACCGGCTTCAGGGGCTGGTTGAACTTCACCCAGGTTTCGAGGTCGATCGTGCGGGTCGAGGCGAAGTCCCGGGATTTGAGGAAGGGCAGCGCCGACAGCGCCTCGCCGGTTTCGCCGACCTCCGTCATGTTGTCGACGATGATGTCGGCATGCGTCTTCTCGGCGAGCGCCACGAGAGCTGCCAGACGGTCTGGCTTCATCGCGTCGTCGGCGTCGAGGATGGCGATGTAGCGGCCGTTCGCCAGATCAATGGCCCGGTTGCGCGCGGCGGATGGGCCGGAATTCTGCGGTAGGCGCTCTGCGACAATGCGGGTGTCCGCGGCGGCGAGGCGCCGGAGGACGGCGAACGTTGCATCCGGCGAGGCGTCGTCAACCGCGACGACCTCTACGCTGACGCCGGTCGAGCCCAGAGCCGAGGCGATGGCGCGTTCGACGAAGGCCGCCGCCTTCCAGGCCGGAATGATGACGCTGACGTCGATGCTCATTCGCCGTACCGTCCATGGCCATATCGTCCGTAAACCGGGCCGTAGACCGGCATGGGCGCAAGCTCGGGCCGCAGAGGTCTTGACGGGCCAGCCTTCTTGCGCGGCCTCTCGATTCGCATCGCGCCGATGTAGAACATGACCGCCGTACCTGCGAATTCCATCGCGAAGTCGATCTCGGCGTTGGAGCGCATCACGACCGTGATCGCGAGGATCAGCATCGCCGCGTTGAGCAGCGTCTGGTTGCGCATCCAGGTGACGGCAATGTTGAACATACCCCAGCTCACGACGAAGATCGTCGCGTACATGCCCGGATAGCCAAGCTGCACGCCGTTCTCGAGATAGGAGTTGTGGAACGAGAATTTCACGTAGCTCTCATAGAAGAAGAAGGTGGTGATCTCGTTCGCCGCCCCCAGTTCCTGCCGCCAGAAGCCATTGGCGCCGAGGCCCGTGAACGGATGCTGGTCCATCGTCCGCTCGGCGATCTGCCAGAGGAAGGTGCGGCCGGTCAGGGTCGAATCCTTGCCGAACGCCTTGAGCAGCGTGTCCATGGCGTCGAAGTGGAAGAGCCCGAACAGCATCAGCGCGCCGAGCGTGCCGAACAAGGCGATCAGGGCGACCAGGAAAGCTCGCGCGTGCTTGATCCGGGCGGCCGGTTCCCAGAGGAACTGGTGGCCGAGGAAGGCCATGGCGGCGAGGCCCATCATCACGGTCGTAGTCGCCGACTTCGACATCACGATCATCAGCGCGGCGAGCGGAATGAAGCCGAGCGTCGACAGGCGCAGGAACTTGTTCGAGCCCTTGTCCAGCATGATCGCGAAGCCGGTTGTGTAGAGGATGAACATGTGCACGGCGAGGTGGTTCTTCTGACCGAAGATGCCTGTCCAGTTCCCGCCCACGACGGTGGGATTCATGAAGCTGAGGATCGCGCCGAGGGTCTCGCCGAGAAAGTAGATCGCGATGATCTGGCGAATGCTGAGACGGCTGGCCGCATAGCAGGCGACTGCGCCCGTGAGGAACATCAGCAGGCCCTTGCGCACAGCTTCGTTCGCGGAGGGCGCCCATAGCGCCGAGATGGCGAACAGCGCAGGCAGGATCAGGATTGGCCAGCCGCGCAGGAAGTTCGGCAGCACCTGGCGAAAATGCAGGACCATGCCGAGCGCGAAATAGGCAGTGAGCAGGTAACGCAGCGGGCCGAACACCGGGAAGATCGTCAGCGTCGTCGCCATGACCCACAGCACCATGGCTGGCGGGTCGATCAGACGCATGTAACGGAGCAGGGAGCGTTCGGTCCAATCCGGCGCCGGCCCGGCGGTTTCCGCCGGCGCTGCGCTCGGCGGCGCGGCTGTTGTATAGGTGTTCATGCCGGACGATCCCGCCTGTCCAGCCCCTGCAGAGGGCAAGACTGGTGCATGGAGACAGCAATCGGCATACCAGACGGCGTCAGGACCAGCCTTTGCTTTCCCCTGGTGCGGGAGCAGGGCGTTTACCACAATCGCGCAGGTGGCGCGAGGCTGCGAAGGCGGTAAGACGTCTCATGCGGAGCTGGAACAGCGACGCAGAGGTTCGCCTGCCAGAGAAGGTTCGGCAGAATGTCCCAGATCAAGGTTGCCTGTGTTCAGATGCGCTCCGGCACGGATGTCAGCAACAACGTGCTGGCGGCGTCAGGGTTAATCCGCAAAGCCGCCACCCAGGGGGCCGAACTGATCGCCACGCCCGAAATGACCACACTGCTGGATCGCAAGCCGGGGGCGGTCTGGGAAAAGTCCACGACCGAGGAGGCCGACCAGGGTCTGCGCGTCTTCCGGGAGCTGGCGCGCAAGCTGAAGGTTACTGTGCTGATCGGCTCGATCGCGATCCGCACGGAGCAACAGGGCAAATGCGCGAACCGGAGTTTCCTGATCGGCCCGGATGGCGAGATCAAAGCCCGCTACGATAAGATCCACATGTTCGACGTTCAGCTCAACGCCGGGAACGTCTACAAGGAATCCGACAGTTTCGCCGCCGGGTCACAGTCGGTGATCGCCGACCTGCCTGCGGGGCCGCTGGGCATGACGGTCTGCTATGACGTTCGCTTCCCGGATCTGTATCGCCAGCTTGCCGTGGCCGGAGCCAAGATCATCGCGGTCCCCGCGGCATTTACCAGGATCACTGGCGAGGCGCATTGGCACATCCTGCTCCGGTCCCGCGCCATCGAGACGGGGTGCTACATCATCGCCCCGGCACAGGGCGGCAGGCATGAAGATGGACGTGAAACCTATGGCCACAGCCTGGTGATCGATCCATGGGGCGAGGTGATTGCCGACGGTGGAACCGAGCCGGGGATCATCCATGCGACGCTCGACCTGGCCAAGGTGGACGAGGTACGCGGCAAGATCCCGTCGCTGAAGCACGCCCGCGAGTTCCGTGCCGCGCGCTAGTCAGGCAACGCCATGAACCGCGACTTTGCTTCGCTGCCGGATACGATCTTCGACGTCATGTCCGGTCTTGCCCGCGAGACCGGGGCCATCAATCTTGGCCAGGGATTTCCGGAAGAAGATGGTCCGCTCGACATTCGCGAGCACGCGGCGAAGGCGGTCATCGCGGGCCCCAATCAGTATCCGCCGATGCGCGGCATTCCGGCCCTGCGCGCCGGCGTTGCGGCGCACTACAAGCGCATGCAGGGCGTCGATCTCGACTGGAAGACGGAAGTGACAGTCACCTCCGGCGCGACGGAAGCGCTCGCGGCGGCGCTGCTGGCTGTCCTCAATCCGGGCGACGAGGTCGTGCTGTTCGAGCCGATGTATGACAGCTACCTGCCCATGCTGCGCCGGGCAGGGGCGAGCGCCCGGTTCGTGCGCCTGAAGCCGCCGAACTGGCGTATTGATCCCGCAGCGCTCGCGGCTGCCTTTACCTCGAAGACTCGCGCGGTCGTGTTGAACACGCCGCTCAATCCGTCCGCCAGCCTGATCGGCCCGGACGATCTCGCCCTTATCGCTGCGCACTGCGTGCGGCACGACTGCATCGCCATTTCCGACGAGGTCTGGGAGCACTGCATCTTCGATGGCGCGCAGCACGTCTCGATGCTCCAGGCGCCAGGGATGCGCGATCGGACGATCAAGATCGGCTCGGCCGGCAAGATGTTCTCGATGACCGGATGGAAGGTCGGCTTTGCCTGCGCGGCGCCGCGACTGACTGACGCATTCGTCCAAGCGCACCAGTTCCTGACGTTCACGACGCCGCCCAATCTTCAGGAGGCTGTCGCCTACGGACTCGCCAAACCCCGTGCGCATTTCCTCGACATGCGCGCGCGCCTCGCCCTTTCGCGCGACCGGCTTGCGGCCGCCCTGCGCAGCGAAGGGTTTTACACCTTGCCGGCGGCGGGCACATATTTCCTCGCGATTGATCTAGCGGCGTCGGGGATTGGTATGACCGACGCCGAATTCGCCATTCGGGCGGTCAAGGAATGCGGGGTCGCTTCCATTCCGTTTTCCGCGTTCTACGCGAGCCCGCCGGACACACAGCTTGTCCGCCTCTGCTTCGCCAAGTCCGACGCCACGCTTGACGCCGGGGCCGCGCGACTGGGCAGAGCGCGCCGGCTAATGTCGTGACGAGCCGGTCGTAAATCCAACACTTTCAAACTGTTCTTGAAGCGGTCGCACGCCATGCAATAAGGGCGGCAATTGAGGAGTCGCCCTTGCCGGCCCAGGCAAAAAAGAGAAGCGCCGAGAAGGCGCGTCCGTCGGCTCGCGTACGGGTTCCCAATGCGGAGCGCAGCGCGAGCACACGGCTGAAGCTGCTCAACGCCACGATCCAATGCCTCTCCGAACTTGGCTATCACCAGACTTCTACCGTGCTGGTTACCGAGCGGGCGAAGGTCAGCCGCGGGTCAATGCTGCACCACTTCCCGACCAAGGCCGACCTGATGATGGCCGCGGCACAACACATCCGCGAATTGCGCCGTGACGCTCACCGTGCCCACATGGAGAAACTCTCCACCGACCGCGACAAGTTCCTGCAACTGATTGATGTGCTTTGGGCCGAATTCCAGACGCCGTCGGGCGTCGCGCGCATCGAGCTGATGCTTGGCTCGCGCAGCGACCCCGAGCTCGGCCCGCGCTTCCGCGAACTCAACGCCGAGCTTGAGGACGGCCACAAGGAGCGCATCTGGGAACGGGCGCAGAAGCTCGGCATCAAGGACAGGAAGAAGATCAGCGCCTTCACGCAGCTTTACGCAGCTGCCATGCGCGGCCTCGCAATCGACGCACTCTCGCCGCGCTCCATGCCTGACATCAAGGCGGCCATCGCCCTGCTGAAGGAGTTCCAGCTCGGGATGCTGGAGGCGCTGAAGGACGGCAGGGAGTAGGCGGCTTCCGTCTCTCTGGCCATGGAATGACTTGCCTCCGCTCCGGCTCAGGGCATTCTCGGCGCTCGCAAGGGAGACGCAGGCGATGGCCGCAATCAGGATAACCGCCCGCGTCATGGCGAAAGGCGAGGGCGCGTTCGGCCCCGGCAAGGCCGCACTGCTGGAGAGCATCGCCACCGAGGGTTCGATCTCGAAGGCCGCCAAGGCGCTGGAGATGAGCTATTCGCGCGCCTGGCAACTCGTCGATTCCATGAACCAGTCATTCCGGAAACCCCTGGTCGAACCCAAGACCGGCGGCCGAAAGGGCGGCGGCGCCGCGATCACCAAGGCAGGCGAAGAAGTCCTCTCGATCTATCGTCGCATGGAAGAGCGCCTGGCCGCCGATGCCGAGACTTTCTTTCCGGAGTTCGAGAAGCGTCTGAAGTAAACGGTCGCGCTGCGGCGCGCCGCCTTGCGCCGCCGCCCGCGCCATCGCATCTACGTGCGACAGGCCAGGACAGCGCGCATGGAACACTCGGCAGGCGGGATGGATCTGGGGCACGCCGTGGCGCTGTTGGCGGCGGGCGTCATCGCCGTACCGATCTTCCGCCGGCTCGGGCTGGGCGCCGTGCTGGGCTACCTGGCCGCGGGTGTGATCGTCGGGCCGTATGCGCTCAAGCTTTTCGCCGATTCCGAAGCGATCCTCGCCGTGGCCGAGCTTGGCGTGGTGATGTTCCTGTTCCTCATCGGCCTCGAAATGCGACCAGCCAAGCTGTGGGCGATGCGCAAGGATATTTTCGGGCTCGGCCTGATCCAGGTGCTGGTCTGCACGGCGCTGCTGTCGGGCGTTGCTTTCGCCTTCGGTCTCGCGCCTGCCGCCGCCGTGATCGGCGCGGCGGGGTTCGTGCTCTCGTCCACCGCCGTGATCATGAAGATGATGGACGATCGCGGCGAGACGTCTTCCCCGGCAGGCCAGCGGTCCGTCGCCATTCTCCTGCTCGAAGACCTGATGATCATCCCGTTGCTGGCCTTGGTCGCCGTGCTCGGCGCGATCGGCGGGCATGTGGCGGAGAACGCGCGGCCGCTGTGGCAGAGCATCGGCATCGGCATCGCCGCCGTGGCGCTGGTGTTCGCCGCCGGACGCTGGCTGATGAACCCGCTGTTCGGCATTCTCGCCCGCTCCGGCGCGCGCGAGGTGATGACCGCGGCGGCGCTGATGGTCGTGCTCGGCGCGGCGCTGTTCATGCAGTGGGGAGGGCTCTCCATGGGGATGGGAGCGTTCCTCGCAGGAGTGCTGCTGTCCGAGTCGACCTTCCGCCATCAACTCGAGGCCGATGTTGAGCCCTTCCGCGGCATCCTGCTGGGGCTGTTCTTCCTCGGCGTCGGCATGTCACTGGACCTGACGCTGGTCGCAGACAACTGGCAGCTAATCGCCGCGGGCGTGGTCGCCTTCATGGCGGTCAAGGCGTTCGGCATCTACATCGTGGCGCGGCTGTTCAAGGCGAAGCGCCGTGAGGCGCTGCACCGCGCCAGCCTCTTCGCGCAGGGGGGCGAATTCGCTTTCGTGCTCTTTGCCGGCGCGCTGGCCGCTGGCGTGATGGATGCGCGCACGGCTGCCGGCATGACCGCCGTGGTCATCCTCTCCATGGCGCTGACGCCGCTCGTGGTCATAGCAATCGAACGCCTGACGCCGCCGGAAAAGGAATCCCTGGAAGGTGTCGAAGAGGCCAACGACCTGCACGGGCAGGTTCTCTTTGTCGGCTTCGGACGTTTCGCGCAGGTCGTGTCTCAGCCTCTGCTCGCCAGGAACATCGACATCTCGATCATCGAGACTGACGTCGAGATGATCCGCGCCGCCGGAAATTTTGGCTTCAAGGTCTATTATGGCGACGGCACGCGCCTTGACGTGTTGCGAGCATCCGGCGCCGCGAATGCAGAAGCTATTCTGGTCTGTGTCGAGAAGCCTGAAGTTGCAGACCGCATTGTCGAACTGATCAAGTCCGAATTCCCGCATCCCAAGCTGTTCGTGCGCGCCTACGATCGCGGCCACGTCCTGCGCCTCATCCAGGCGGGCGTCGACTACCAGATCCGCGAGACGTTCGAGTCAGCCCTGGTGTTTGGCCGCCAGGTGCTGGTCAATCTCGGCGTCGAGGAGTCGGAAGCCGACGAAGCCATCCTCGACACCCGCCGCCGCGACGAGCAGCGGCTGGAACTGCAGATTGCCGGCGGGCTGCGCAACGGGCTCTCGCTCATGCGCGGCAACATCGCCACGACCCAGCCCGCGCCTCTCGTCGTGCCTCGCGAGAAGGCGAAGCCTCTCAACGAGGAAGCCGCCGAAGCGATAGGGACAAAGGCGGACTGACCCCGCAGATGAAAATTGTGATTGACGGGCAAGCTCCTCTGCCGTATTTCGCTAAGCAGCTAATTAACTAGGTAGAGAAATGACGCCCGACCGTCTCGATGCATGCTTTTCGGCGTTAGCCGACCCCACACGCCGGGCCATCCTCGCCCGGCTGGCGCTGGGAGAGACCACGGTCAACCAACTGGCCGAGCCGTTCGAGATGTCGCTTCCGGGCATCTCGAAACACCTCAAGGTGCTGGAGCATGCGGGCCTGATTTCACGCACGCGCGAAGCGCAGTTCCGCCCCTGCAAGCTCGAACTCGCGCCTCTCAAGGAGGTGAGCGACTGGGTCGAGGCCTACCGCAAGCTTTGGGAGGAACGGTTTGACCGCCTCGACGATTATCTGAAGCAACTCCAGGACAAAGAGGGCAACCAGCATGGCTGATCCAGTGGAACGTACGCGCCACAAGCTTCATGTCGAGGTCCCGGCGGGCGAGCGCACCATCTTCATGCGCCGCGATTTTGACTACCCGCGTGAACTGGTCTGGCGCGTCTACACAGACGGCCAACTGATGAAACACTGGTGGGGTCCGTCGAAGTACGACACGGTCGTGCACGAGTTCGACTTCCGCAATGGCGGCAAGTGGCGCATCGACAACGTCTCGAAGGACGGCAAGGAAGTTCACCCCTTTCGCGGCGTCTTCTCCAACATCCGGCCGATCGACGAATTTACCTGGACGTTCGGTTATGCCGACAATCCGGCGGGTCCCGAAGTCTACCGGTTCATCGATCTCGGCAAGGGCCGTACGCGCATCGAAAGTGTTTCCACCTTCCCGGATGTGGCGTCGCGCGACATGATCGCCCATGGCGGCATGGAAGAGGGCGCGCGCGAAACCTATGAGCGTCTCGATGATCTTCTGGATCGACACGCCAAGACGGAGAGCGCCGTCCGCTTCGGCTTCAAGCCGATCAAGGCCGTCCGCTTCACTCGCGTCGTCAACGCCCCGCGCCAGCTTGTCTACGAAGTGTGGACCAAGGCCGAACATCTCTCCCACTGGTTCAGCCCGCACGGCTTCACGGTGGAGGGCGTCACGTCCGATCCTCGGCCCGGCGGGATCTTCAAACTCATCATGAAGCCCATCGGCGGCGGGCAGGGCTTCTGGTCGGTCGGCAAGTATCTCGAGGTCGATCCCCCGCGCCGCATCGTCACGCGCGTCGGCGGCGAGGCGCCGGATGGCTCCCTGATGTTCGAAGTGATCAACACCACCGTGCTGGAAGAGCAGGGCGGCAAAACGATCGTTTTCGCCGCCGGCGAGGTCATCGCAATCAACGATCCGTCGATTGGCGAGGCCGCCATGGCCGGCATGGACGAAGGCTGGAAACAGACGCTCGATCGATTCGAGGCGCGCCTCGCTGTGGCGCTGAAAGAAAAGGGAGCCGCATCATGAAATGGCTGGGACCGGCGGCCATGGTCGCCTTCGTTATCGGATCCTGCTCGCCCAAGCCCGAGGCGACACTGCTGACCGAGCCGCCGGCGACGGTCGCAGCTCAACCCGCGGCTGCTGCGCCAGCGCCCTCAGTCGAGGGGATTCCGGCCGGCGACTACAAGCTCGATCCGACGCACTCGACGCTCTTCTTCCGCGTGAACCATCTCGGCTTCTCGAAGTTCACAGCGTGGTTCGACACCTTCTCGGCGGACCTCAAGCTCGATCCGGCGAATCCGTCCGTGGCCCAGCTCACAGCCACGGTGGATCCGGCCTCGCTCAAGGTCCACGCGCCCGTGACGGGTTTTGTCGAGGGACTCGTCGGCAAGGACCAGCTTGATGCGGCGGCTTTTCCCGCGATCTCGTTCAGGTCGACGGCCATCAAGCTGATCGGCCCGAACACGGCTGAAGTCACGGGCGACCTTTCCTTGCACGGCGTGACGAAGCCCCTGACTCTGCACATGACCTACAATGGTGGGTATGAGGGCCATGTCTACGAACCGATGGCCCGCGTCGGGTTCTCAGGGCGCGGCGTGTTCAAGCGCTCCGACTATGGAATGAGCAACGGCTTGCCGCCACCTGGCACAACGATGGGCGTGTTCGACGATGTCGAGGTCATCCTCGAAACCGAATGGACAGGACCGCCGTGGAAGGCTGCCCCTCCCGGTCCGCCACCACAGCCGCACTGACGGATAGACTTCAGTCCTTCGCGCGTTCTACGTAGGCGCCGTCTTCCGTGGACACGACGATGCGCGTGCCCGTGCCGATGTGTGGGGGAACCATCACGCGCACGCCGTTGGATAGCTTGGCCGGCTTGTAGGAGCCTGAGGCCGTCTGTCCCTTCACGACGGGCTCCGTCTCAACGATCTCGAGCGTCACGCGCTGAGGCAGCTCGATCGACACCGGCTTGCCGTCGAACATGAGCAGATGGCAGTCCATGTTCTCGCCGAGATAGGCCACGGCATCGCCTAACATGTCGCCAGGCACCATCACCTGCTCGTAGTTCGTCGGGTTCATGAACACGAAGCTCTCGCCGTCCTGGTAGAGATACTGGTGTTTCACTTCCTCCACGAAGGCGCGCTCGACCTGGTCGCTGGTCTTGTAGGTTTCGACCACTTTCACGCCATCGGAGATGCGGCGCATTTCAACTGTCGCGGTCGGCGTGCCCTTGCCGGGGCGATAGGTTTCGGCCTTCAGCACCGTGTAGAGCTTGCCGTCCTCACCCTCGAGGACATTGCCCTTGCGTACGTCGCTCGCGATGACTTTGACCAAGGGGAACGCCTTTGTTTTTGGCCCACGGCAGAGTAAAGCCGGAGCGATTGCGGCGCGGTCATACCCCGGCCCGCCCTCGCGGCCAAGCCCGCCGAGCGCCGGAAACCTGCGGCTTTTGGAGCATCTGGTGCCAAAAACGGCGAATGAGTCCGCGCTTGAAACATCTCGGTGGTGGCGACCCGAGGCCCATGCCGACCGCAAGCCTTTCCTGGCCGCGCGCGGACGGATTCGCGATGCCGCGCGCGACTGGTTCAAGGGGCAAGGCTTCACGGAGGTGGAGTGCGGCGCGCTGCAGGTCTCGCCCGGCAATGAGGCGCACCTCCACGCCTTCGCAACCGACCGCCGCGACGATGCCGGCAAGTCCGAGCGGCTCTACCTCCACACCTCGCCGGAGTTCGCGTGCAAGAAGCTACTTGCCGCGGGTGAGTCGAAGATCTTCGACTACGCCCGCGTCTACCGCAACCGCGAGTCCGGCCCGCTGCACGCGCCCGAATTCACCATGCTCGAATGGTATCGATCGGCCGAGCCGTATGAGTCGGTCATGGAGGACTGCGTTGACCTGTGCCGTCTTGCGGTTCACGAGGCGGGGCGGGAGGCGCTGGAATGGCGTGATGCCAGCTGCAATCCCTTCGCGGAGCCAGAGCGCCTCACCCTGATCGATGCTTTCGCCAGGCATGCAGGCGTCGATCTTGAAGCGGCGCTCGACAGGCGCGACGCATTCGCCGTCGCCGCGCAGGCCATCGGCATTCGGGTCGCAGCGGAAGATACCTGGTCCGACATCTTCAGCCGAATCCTCGTTGCTCGCATCGAGCCGAAGCTGGGGCAGGGCAGGCTGACCCTGCTCTGCGAATACCCGCGGAGGAAGCAGCGCTCGCGCGTCCGCTGGCGCGCGACCCGCGCCTTGCCGAGCGGTTCGAACTCTATGCCTGCGGCGTGGAGCTGGCCAACGGCTTCGGCGAACTCACCAACGCCGCCGAACAGCGGCGCCGGTTCGAGGCCGAGATGAACGTCAAGCAATCCACCTATGGCGAGCGCTACCCGCTCGACGAGGATTTCCTCGCGGCGCTGGAGCACATGCCGGAAGCGAGCGGCGTGGCGCTAGGGTTCGACCGGCTGGTGATGCTCAGCTCAGGCGCGCGCCGGATCGAAGATGTGCTATGGACGCCGCAATCATGAGGAGTCGCCCATGCGCCTGACCATCCTGACCGGCATCGCCGCCCTGATGCTTGCGGCGTCCTGCGCGAGCGGGCCAAAGCCGTGCACCGCTGAATGGGTCGACTGGAAGACGGCAAGGTTCTTTGACCAGTTCTCGCGCGAGCATCGCAGGGACCTGGACGGCTTGCGAGAGACAACCTCGCGGCTGTCGGGAACGGATGACAAGAGCATCGGCAATGTCGCGACCATGGCGATGGCGGGTGTGAAGGTAATCAGCCTCGCGGGCAGCTTCCTCGACGACACGGTTCCGGAGATCAAGAACGCTATCGGCCAGTGCGGCACGGCGCCCCGGGCGTCGCAGCTCTTCGCCAGCCTGCTGCGCCGCGAGGGGTTCGACGACCGCGCGGTGAAGGCCGTCGAGGATCTCGGCGCTTTCATGGGCAAGGATAGCTGAGTGACGCGCCTTCTCGACATCGCAGGTCGGGAGCGGACGCTTCGCTCGGCGGATGATCTCGCTGAGGCGGGACTGATCGCCGATGCAGCGCAGCTCGCAGACGTGACTGCGACTTATGCCACCGCACTCACTCCGGCGCTGGTCGCCCTGATCGACCGCGGTGATCCCAACGACCCCATCGCCCGGCAGTTCGTGCCCTCACGCGCCGAACTCGACGTCCGCCGGGAAGAACTCCCCGATCCCATCGGCGATCATGCGCACTCGCCCGTCGAAGGCATCGTCCATCGCTATCCGGACCGCGTGTTGCTGAAGGCCGTGTCCGTCTGCCCTGTCTATTGCCGCTTCTGTTTCCGCCGCGAGATGGTCGGGCCGGACAAGGACGGCAATATCTCGTCCGCCGAACTAGACGCTGCGCTTGCCTATATCCGACAGCATCCGGAAATCTGGGAAGTCATCCTCACCGGCGGCGACCCCTTCATGCTCTCCGCACGCCGCGCCTCGGCGCTGACGCGCGAACTCGACGCCATCCCGCACGTGAAGGTCATTCGCTGGCACACCCGCATGCCTGTCGCCGATCCGGATGCGCGTCTCCCACGAATACGTGCAGGCACTCCGCAGCGCATCCAAGGCCGTTTACGTCGCCGTGCACTGCAACCATCCGCGCGAACTGACGCCTGCCGCCCGCGCCGCCTGCGCGCGCCTTGTTGACGCCGGCATACCGCTGCTGAGCCAGTCCGTCCTGCTCGCCGGCGTCAACGACGACATCGACACCCTCGCCGACCTGATGCGCGCCTTCCTGGAGACGCGCATCAAGCCCTACTACCTCCACCACGCCGACCTCGCTCCCGGCACCGCGCACTTCCGCACGCGCATCGACCACGGCCAGCACCTCGTCCGCCTGCTGCGCGACCGCCTCTCTGGCCTCGCGCAGCCAATGTACGTGATCGACATTCCGGGCGGCGTCTCGAAGGCGCTGGCGTCTCCCGCCGATGTCGAGACGGAGGACGGCAGGGTCAGGCTGCGGGGCAGGGACGGGGAGTGGCGCGGCTATGAAGGCTAGGCCCCGCCCTCCAGCAGATCCTTCAGATACGCCACATGCCGGTCGAACGCCTTGCGGCCGGTGCGGGTGAGCGACACGCGCGTGCGCGGTTTCTTGCCGACGAAATCCTTCTCGACTGCAATATAGCCCGCCTTCTCCAGCGCCCCCAGGTGCGTCGCCATGTTGCCGTCGGTTGCGCCGAGGATCGCCTTCAGCCGCCCGAAATCGAGCCGCTCGCCCGCGGGCAGGGCATTCAGCGTTGCGGCAATCTTGAGCCGCGTCGACTGGTGGATGATCTCGTCGGGCCCTTCCATGCGGTCTGGCACGTGTCAGGCGCTCCGCAGCCATAGCCCGCCGGCGATCAGCGAGCCGCCGGCGAACACGCCCATCCAGAGGTCGAAATAGTCTTTCACGAAGTAGAACCCGATCAGGATCGCCGCGGCCGTGACAAGCCCGATCGCGAACAGCCGCCATCCCGCCCAGATTCCCGCCGCCATGTACATGAAGGGGAAGAAGATCGAGATCATCGCGTTGGTCTGGCGGCTCGTGTCCGGCTGGGCGATGAGCATCATGCAGAAGATGAAGCCCAGCATGATGGCCGATGTGATTCCGATCCGTCGCCCCAGCCTCACGTCGAACCCTGCCGATCCGCCTGGCTTTCTGGCGCCGGACTGCATGAAGCCCATGAGGGTGCTGGCGACAATCCCGAACCCCACGCCGCCCAGCCACGCATACCCGGCACGCTCCGGCCAGAACTGAGTGACGGTGTTGGCAACGAGCCACACGCAGCCCCACAGGATGAAATGTGGCGCGCCATGAGTGTAGCCCTTCAGCCTGACGACCTTCTCGCTTGCCTGGCCGATATCCTTCAGCGCCTGTGCGGCTTCGTCGCGCGTGACGTTCATTCGTGCAACCCCTTCAGCGCCTTGTCGAAGAAGGCGAGCGTCTTCGGCCAGTTGTCGGTCCACGCCGCCATACCTGCAGCGCCAGTTCCGCCCAGCATCGCATTCGGCTGCGCCTTCGACGCCGCAATGGCGCCAGGGGTCGATGGATCGCCCATGAAGACGATGTGGCCGGCGCCTTCATAGCTGAGATGCTGGACGCCATGCTTGAATCCCTGGGCCTTGAGGCGCGCCACGATGCGATCGGACATGTCCGTGGACGGCCACAGGGCATCCGCCTTTCCAGAGATCAGCAGGATCGGGCCGTTGATCTTTTCGACGGCGATGTCGGCTTCTGGCCTAGCTGGTCCCGCAAGCGCCTTCTCAAACATCACGTGCATCGCGTCGGGACGGTAGGCCGTGCTGTCGGGAATGAGGAAGGGAATGTGTTTTCCGCCGACGGTCCACGCGCCAGCGGACAAGGCGACGCTTCCGGAGTTCAAGCCTTGCCAGGCCGCGTGCGAGGGCGAAAAAGCCATCACGGCGCGGATTTCTGGCTTTCGCGATGCCAACAGCAGCGCCGCCTCCGACCCGCGAGATCCGCCGATCACGCCGATGGATGCCGCATCAATGCCCGGCTGCTTCTTCACCCAGTCAAGCGCCTTGTCGAAGTATTCGAGCGGGACGTTCTCCAGGGTTTTCGGCAGGCCAAGTTCGGCGAAATAGGCCAGGGCCAGCACCGCGTATCCGTTCTGAGTGAAATTCACGCCGACGCGGCTCACCGTATCGATGCCGCCCTCGGACCCGCCCAGAATGATCAGCACCGGCAATGGCTTGTCGTGGGCCGGAACATAGAACTCTCCGTAGAGCCCGTCGTCTCGCACGTCGGTCCGGGTCACGCCTGCAGGCGCAGGCGCGCCCTTGCTGCCTGCCGGAGCGGCGGAGAACGACGGCAGGTAGGTCATTTTTACGCTGGTGGCCGTGTCGCCGGCCACCTTGATCGACGCCTTCTCGAAATTGGGCGGGAAGGGCTGGTCATTGCCATAGCCAAAGCCTTCCGGCGGGATGTTCGGGATCATGTTCCCGTCTTCGTCGTGGAAAAGCTGCAGCGCATAGCTGCCCGGCTTCACGCCGGTGAATGTCAGCGTTGTCGTCCCGGATCTCGCGGGCGAGAGCGTTCGATAGGTGGCGCACCCGCCTGGGAACTGCGCCTTGGGATCGTCGCACAGGTTGGCGGCGATCGAGCCCTTGTCAGAATGCACGCCATTGACCGTGACGGTCAGCGCACCCGACTGCTGGGCGACGGCAGGAAGGGCGAGAAGAGCGGCTGCGAGCGGGAGGCCAGCCCAGAGACGCAGGGTCATCATGTATCTCCACATCAGCGAAGAGTACTTTCTGGGAAAAAGTAGATGACGTCAAGATGCCTCGATGGAAGCCCGTTGGCGGGGACGATGGGCTTGGGCGCGCAAGTTGCTTGGATGAACGAGGAAGCAGCCGAAAGCGAGGTTTTGAGCTGGAATGCATATGATCTGGGCGGCCTTTGCCATCCTGATGCTCGCGGCGGTGATCGCCGATGCGCTCACCTATCGCATTCCCAACTGGATCAGCATTGCGCTGGCCGCGCTGTTCGCAATTGCCGTGGCGGCGAGCGGAGAGCCGATCGCGCCATTCTGGCCGCATCTCGCGCTTGGGCTTGGCGTCCTCGCGCTGGGCTACGGTCTCTATGCTCTTACCGGAATGGGCGCCGGCGACGCCAAGCTGGCGGCTGCGATCGCGCTGTGGACCGGCCTGTCCGGCCTCTACATGTGGACGCTGATGCTCGCGCTGGCGATGGGCCTGCTCGCCCTGGCGCTGGTCGTCCTTCGCCGGGCGCTGCCGGCGGGGGCCGAAGAACGATCCCGCGTCCTCCAGAAGGGCGCGCCGGTCCCCCTCGGCGTCGCGCTTGGCCTGTCAGCGATAGCGGCGTCGGCCTGGTACGATCCGGCGCTCTGGAGTTTTTAGGGCTTACTGGGCCACTTCGGACGCTGTCTCTATTCCCGCCGCCGTATCGGACGCCGCCTTGGCCTTGGCGGCCTTGTCGGCATTGAGCGTCATCATGTTCTGGTAGGCCTGCGGATAGAAGGCAGGATGCTCCTTCAGCGCCGCTTCGTAGAACGTGCGCGCCTCGTCCGGACGGCCCTGCAGCATCGCCACATAGCCTGCATTGTTGAGCTTGCGGGCGCGCTCGCGCGAGTCCCTCTCGGAGGCTTCGATCGTCTGCGCCGACTTGCCCAGCATGGCTTCGGCGAGCTGGAGGTTGGTGTTGGCGCGCTCGAAGGACGGGTCCGTCGCGAGCGCCTGCCGGAAATGCTCCGCCGCCCATTGCGCTTCGCCACGCGCGAGGCGTGAGACGCCCTGGTTGTTGTAGATCAGCGCGGGCTGGTTGGTT
The DNA here is from genome assembly GCA_963718145.1 of uncultured Alphaproteobacteria bacterium. Taxonomy (GTDB): domain Bacteria; phylum Pseudomonadota; class Alphaproteobacteria; order Caulobacterales; family Hyphomonadaceae; genus UBA7672. The sequence continues at coordinate 163,520 of CAVQYJ010000007.1, forward strand.
GAAGTCGAGCGCCAGGGCGTAAGCCTCGTCGGCCTTCGCCCAGTTCCTGTCGAGGTCATGGATTTCGGCCAGCACCAACCAGGCTTTCCATGCCTTGGAATCCTCGTTCACCACCTCGATCAGCGTTTCGCGCGCGCTCTCGCGATCACCTGCCGCCAGGCTGGCGCGGCCGATGCCTTCCAGCGACTTGAGTTTCCATTCCGGATTGTCGAGCAGTCGCGTGTACTGCATCTTGGCTTCGTTCGACTTGCCCGAGCGGCGCAGCGCTTCAGCGTAGCCAAACCTTGCGCCAGCATCGTCGGGATTGGTCTTCAGCGCGGACTCATAGGCGACGATCGACTGCTGCAGGTTGCCGTCCGCCGCCAACCTGTCGGCTGTCAAGGGCGCAACAGCGTTGCTGGTGCGCTGCACGGGCGTAATTTCCAGCGGCTGCGTGGTTGCGCATCCGCCAATGAGGGCGAGTGCGCTCGCCGCGATCAGGGTCTTGGCGTACATAGCTCAGCTCCGTTAGCCACCGATCGTGGCCTTGGTCATTTCGCGGACGATCAGCACGATCGAGGGTCCGATAAGGATGATCATGGTCGGGGGAACGGTGAACATGATGGCGCCGAGCGCCAGCTTCACCGGCATCATGTTGGCTTTTTCCTCGGCGCGCGTGAACCGCTTGTTGCGCATCTCGCTGGAGTAGATGCGCAGGGTCTCGGAAATCGAGACGCCGAACTGGTCGGCCTGGCGCAACACCGTGATGAAGGAAGTGATGTCGGCCACCCCTGTGCGCCAGGCGAAGTCCTGCATCACCTGTTCGCGGTCGCGGCCGGCGCGCAACTGCGATACGGCAAGCCTCATGTCGGCCGACAGGACGGGCGCGGAGCCTGCGATCTCCGTTGCGACACGGCCGAACGCCTGGTCGAGCCCGTGGCCCGCCTCAAGGCAGACCATCAGCAGGTCAAGCGCATCCGGGAAGGAGCGCTCCACTTCCAGCTTGCGGTAGGAAATCTTGCGCTCGATCCACATGTCGGTGCAAAAGAAGGTCAGCAGGATGACCATCAGCACGGCCAGGGCCGGCATGGCGGGTTTCTGCGGGTCCATGGTCAGCGCAAAGACGATGGCGGCAACCGTGAAGCCGGCGATTGCGATGGACCACTTGACCGCAAAATAGATGCGCACCGCCGAGGGGTTGCGGTAGCCGGCCAGCAGCAGCTTGGTGCGGATGCGCGACGTGCGCTGCTCGTTGTCGGGCGTCAGGAATTTCTCGAACTGGCGAAGGATGGTGTCATCCTTCACCAGTTGCTGCACCTGCTGGCCCGCCTCGCCGATGGCGCGCCTGCTCTCGCCGAACAGGCGCCGGGCGACGCGGGCGCCTTCCTGGAGCTGGTCGGAGATGCCGAACCAGATGAAGGCGATGGCGGAGGCGCCGAAGCAGAGGGCGACGACGATGGGAACGAATTGCTGCGGCATCATCCCCTCCTACACTTCCAGCTTGGTCATGATGCGCATCGCGCCGACATTGATGACGAGCAGGATCACGGTGATGGCGACAAGCTGTGGGAAGAGCGCATAGTCCGCGACCTTGTCGTAATAGCCGGGCTGCAGGATGTTCATCGCGACGATCATCACCAGCGGGAAGGCTGACAGGAAGTACGCCGAGAATCGGCCTTCAGCGGTCAGCGCTTTCACTTTCCGCATCAGGTGGAAGCGTGAGCGGATGATCTTGGCGAGGCCGGAAAGGATGTCGCCGAGGCTGCCGCCGGCTTCGTGCTGGATCTGCACCGCCACGGAGAAGAAGCGGATGTCTGCCGACGGCATGCGTTTGGCGAGCTGGGCGATCGCTTCCGCCGGCGTCTTGCCGTAGGTGATCTGCCGGGCCACGAACTCGAACTCGGGGCCTGTGGGGGCCGGCATTTCGCGCGCCACGGCCTGCAGCGCTGTCGCCAGCGGATGGCCGATGCGGAGGCTGCGGACCATCAGGTCGAGCGTGTCGGGGAACTGGTCGCCCATCGCCTCGATGCGCTTCGCCGCCTGGCCCTTGAGACGCATGATTGGAAACAGAATGCCAACCACAACTGCCATCAGGACGCGAAACAGGATTGGAACCTTGCCAAGGAAGAACAGCATGACGATCAGGCTGGCGATCGCAAAGATCACCATCATCAGAAACACCGCCCCCCGCGTCGTCTTCGATCCTGACTTGGCGATCAGCTCGTCGATGTAGTCGTTGACCGAGAGATTGCGCTTCGGCTTCTCTTCCCGCGTCAGTTTCTCGAGATCGTATTCGCGCTGGGCCGCCGCCGACTTGTCCAGCGCCAGGCGCCGGTTCAGCCGCGACTGGCCGCGGTCGCCGGTGTTGGCGACGATGTAGATCAGGCCATCGACCAGCAGGAAGAAGCCGAGCACGACGAAGACGCAGAGAATGAGCGTGGGTGCGTAGGTCACGTCACCCTCCGGAGTTCGCGAACAGGGATTCCGGCATGGTGTATCCGAACTCCCGGGCGCGCTGGGCGAATTTCGGCCGGATGCCGGTCGGGACGTGCTTGCCGATCACCTGCTCGTTGGCGTCGACGCCACGGCGCTCGAACCGGTAAATCTCCTGCATGCCGAGAACTTCGCCCTCGATGCCGGTGATTTCCTGCAGGCTCGTCACACGGCGGCGGCCGTCGGAGAAGCGCTGGAGTTGCACGATCACCTGGATGGCGGAGCCGATCTGGCCGCGCAGGGCGCGCGTGGGAATGTCGAAGCCGGACATCGCCGTCATGTGTTCCAGGCGCGTCAGCGCATCGCGCGGCGTGTTGGCGTGGATCGTGGTCATTGATCCTTCGTGACCGGTGTTCATGGCCTGGAGCATGTCCAGCACCTCGGCGCCGCGCACCTCTCCCACGATGATGCGGTCTGGCCGCATTCGAAGGGAGTTCTTGAGGAGGTCGCGCTGAGATACTTCGCCGCTGCCTTCGGCGTTCGGCGGACGCGACTCCATGCGCGCCAGGTGTTCCTGCTGCAGTTGGAGTTCCGCCGTGTCCTCGATGGTGACGATGCGCTCCTTGGAGCTAATGAGCGAGGACATGGCGTTGAGGATGGTGGTCTTGCCCGTGCCCGTGCCGCCGGAGATCAAGACGTTGATGCGCGACTTGACGACGATCTCCAGGATCTCGGCGAGCGGGGCGGTGATCGAGCCGTTCTCGATCAGCCGGTCCATCGTGTAGGGCTTGGCGGCGAATTTCCGGATCGAGAGCAGGGGTCCGTCCACTGCGCAAGGCGGCAGCAGCGCGTTGACGCGCGAGCCGTCGGCAAGGCGCGCATCGACCCAGGGCTGGCTTTCATCCACGCGCCGGCCGACCGCCGAGACGATTTTCTGGATCACGCGGATGAGGTGGCGGTCATCCTTGAACTGGATTGCGGTGCGTTCGAGCTTGCCTGCGCGCTCGACGAACACCTGCTTGTGCGTGTTCACGAGAATATCGGCAATGCTGGTGTCTTTCAGCAGAGGCTCAAGCGGCCCGAGGCCGAGAACCTCGTCGAGCAGTTCCTCGATCAGGCGTTCGTACTCGGCATGGTTGAGGACGGCGCGATCCTCGGCAAGCATGCGCGAGACCAGCGGCGTGATCTGTTCGGCAACCTGGTCCCGGTTCATGGTTTCGAGGACGGCGAGGTTGATCTTGTCGATCAGGCGCTGGTGTAGCGAAACCTTGAGGTCGAGCGCGACGGACGGCAGGTCGCCTGCGCGCAGCACCAGCGGCTCGGCGTTTTCAGGGCGGACGGAGGATGTAAAGCGGTCGAACATCGCTATTTCCTGCCGAGTTTCGCGAGCGACGAGACGAACCCGCCACCGGCCTTCACAGCCTTCGCCTTGGCCCCGATCGAGGCGTCGAGCATGTGAGCGATCGACTGGGCGAATTTCGAGCCTGGGCGCAGCGTCGAGACCGGTACACCCTGGTCGAGGCTTTCCATGACGAGCTGGTAGTCGTTGGGAATCGTGAGGCTGATGTCGCGATCGAGCGCGCGCGACGCCTGTTGCAGAGGCAGTCGCGTGGAGCCTGGCTTGCCGCCGTAGCGGTTGGCGATGATCGTGATCGGCGCGCGCGTGACTTCTTCCTCACGGATGGTGTCGAGCAGGCGCCTGGCGGCGCGCAGGGCCGGAACGTTGATCTGCGTCACCAGGAAGATGTGGTCAGCGCGGCGCATCGCGGTCTCGGTCCAGTGGGCGAGAGCGTGCGGCATGTCGACCACCACATAGCGGTAGCGGCGTCGCGCCAGGGACAGGATCGTTTCAATCGCGTCAGGCCCCACGCCGTCGAGCGGCATCGGCGCCTCGGGTGAGGTCAGGATCTTGAGCCCGCTCTGGGTGTTGATCATCAGATCGTCGAGCATCCGGCGATCGAGCCGCTCAGGATTCTTGACGACGTCGGTCATGCGCGACTGCACGGGCAGGTCAAGATGCAGGTGCGCATCGCCGAACTGGAGATCGAGGTCGATCAGGCATGCGCCGCCCTTGCCGTCCTTGAGCCGGTTCTGGAGCTGCACTGCGGCGTTGACCGCCAGGGTGGTTGCGCCTGCGCCGCCGGAAGCGTGGATGAACATGATCAGGCGGGTTTCGAGGTCGTCAATGGCTTCAATCGTGGCGACCTTGGCCGAGGCGAGGTCGCGCGACACGGTGCCCGCGCGGGCCAGTGTGCGGGTGAGGTCGGCGACATCCGGCCGGGTCGACATCACGTCGTCCGCACCAGCCTGGAGCAGGCGGGTCGTCGAAGTCTTGGTCGGCGACGGGACCATCACGACGAGATGCTTGCGGTAAGCGCCGGGCGCAGCGCGCAGGGCCTGGATCCAATCCTCCGCCTGCTCTTCGTCACGCGCCTGGAAGAACAGGGCGTCCGGCGCTTTGGTTGCGGACTTCACCCCCGCAATCGGCACGAGGCCCAGACCCGTGAACTCGAACTCGATACCGTTAATCTCTCCGAACGACTCGTTGAGCGAAACTTGTGTCTCACGGTCAGCGGCGCAGATCAGAACCACGATCCCGTCGAGGTCCGATGTGTCAATTTGGGCGGGAGGCGCCTCCAGATTGGCGATTGGATCGCTCATTGAGCCAGGTCCTCTCCCGTCATCGTTGCCGATCGTCTCGGCAGCGTTCCAAGACCGTCGGCATCATCGCCGATCAGCAGCTGTAGGACCCCGGTCTGGAACCGCACCCCCGAAATCGTCACGGTAACCATTGGCGCCGTCGGACCACCTGCGAATCCAATGCCAACGTCTTCGTAGGTTACCGTCACGTTCTGCCGGCGAATCCGGCCGTCATAACCATTCATGACGTTGACGATCCGGTTTAGCCGCGCGATGTCGCAGCCGCTGCCGGAGCTGCCGCGGCAGGTGCGTGTCTGGATGTTGCCGCATGGATCGCTGCCCGAGCTGCAACTGACGCCGTATGTCGCGCCATTGCGGCGCGGGATGGTGGCGGCGAAGTTGGTGGCGACCGGCTGAGAGACTGCTGCTGCCCGAGCTCCGGCCTCGGCGGCCTTTTCGAGCGACGAAATGGTGAACTGGTAGATCGACAGCTCGATGACGAACGTCATCAGGGCGACGAAGCCCAGGAAAACCACGACGAACTCAATCGTCGCCGATCCGTCTTTCGCACTCCCGAACGCCCGCGGATCCCTTGTCACCGCTACATCCCCACATATCGGAGGTCTTCGGTGACGACGAACGGGATCGAGGTTTCGCTGCCGTCCCTGTCGATAAGGCGGAACAGGGTGAGGGGAAAGCTGGTTTGCGTGCGGATGCGTATGCGGCGCGGCATGCCGGGCTCGGCGTCGAAGTCGGTGTTGATCTGAATGTCCGTGCCCGCGGCGCACATGTATTCAGGGTTGCAGTCGCCGTCGATCCGGCCGCTGCGCACGATCTCGCGGGCGTTGGCGACATTGGTTCCCGTGAGAGCGGTCCGCGACAGGTAACGCGCCGCCGACCGCACATTGTTCACCGTCGACTGGTGGGCGAGGAAGAGCTGTCCGAACTCGAACGAGAAGGCCAGCGCCACGACGAACATCGGCACCGCGAGGACGAATTCGATCGTGCCGGCGCCACCGTCATCCTTGGCGAAGGAGGAGCGGCGACCGATTCGAAGAGCCCTGCGAAGCCGCATGGTCATGATCCGCCTCACCGCACGAGCACGGGGAATTCCCGCAGCTTGTCGTCGGGCAGGCCGCTGCGGATATTGCCGAACACTTCGAGATCGAGTTCGTCCGACGCCGCGCCCCAGGTTGTGTTGCCCATGGGTTCCGTCATGAACATTTCGGCATACGCCTCTACAGGCACGAGCGGATTTTGCGCGCTGTTGAGTTGCGCCAGGTTCTGCATGCAGTTGACCACGGCGACCGTCAGCAAGCGGCGGTCGCGGAACTGGTCCGTGACGGGTGGACGGTTCGAGCAGCGCGGCGCGCCTTGCTCGCCGTCATTCACCTGGCTGGGCGGCAGGGCAGGGTCGAGCTCGGCGCGATAGACCTGATAGCGAGTCGCCGCGGCGAGGCCCGCAGGCGGCGACACCAAGCCATGATTGTCGTTGAAGTACTGCGCGCGGTTCCAGTTCACGCCTGCTGCATCCGCGCCCGTGCGGGGGAAGGGGCGCGTGGTGCTCGAGGTAGTGTCGTAGTTGCAGGAGCTGTTGCCGCCCGGCGTCGAGGTCACGCGCCAGCCCTTCACCACGGTCGGCGCGGGGGCGTACTGTGTCTGGTTCCTCAGCGGTCCGGTCCGGTTGCTGCTGTAGATATCGAAGCGGACGTTGAGGCCTTCGCGAATGCCGCGTAGCCGATTCTGGGTATTGGTGTTCAGGTTCTTCGTGACCCGAACTGTATCACCGCCACAGGTGGTGTTGGGATCAATGCGTCCGAGGAAGGCGCGCAGGTTGGCTTCGCTGGGAGCGCCGGCGTTGGCGGTGGTCACGATGTTGGCGAGGCTGTAGGTGTTTGGCCCCCAATTGTTGCCATTGCCATGCAGCCGCGCTCGGATCATACGCGGAATGGTCGGATCGAACGGCGCGCCGGGTCCCAACGTCGCCTCTGCTGGGTTGCACACCATGATTGGCGCCGAGTTGCAGAGCTGCTGTTTGAATCCGGCAACTGCCTGTGGCGACACGGTGGCGCTGTTGGTCGTGGCAGGCGTCAGCCAAGCCAGCATTGGGAGGAGAAGAAAGTCTTCTGTCTCCCGGCTGGTGTCGACAATCACATAGCGCGTTTCGCGATCGGCCAGGTCGAGCGTGAAGAGACCCTCGGCGCGGAGGCCAAGTCCGGGTGTCCAGGTCGCGGTGACGACATCACCAGGAACCGGCGAAAGCGTGTCGGCATCGGCTGGATCCGGGCCGAGCGATGCCAGGAATGTCATCTGGCGCACATCGATCGTGGTGTCGCCCGACAGCGAGATGCGCCGGCCGGGCTGGACCTGCGCGTCAGCGCCGCTGGCGGCCCGCCACGCATCGTTGAGCGCTCCCGGGCGCCCGTCGAGTTCCGCCGCCACGGCCAGGGCAACCCGGTCGGCGTAGGACTTGGCCTGCGTGTGGATGTTCATCACCCGGCCCACGTCGAAGACGAGACCGATGACGACCATGCACATCGCGAAGCCGATGACGGCAAAAATAGTGACCGAGCCGGATTCCTGGTCAAGGAACCCGGCTGCGGTCCGGCCAGTTGCCGGACGGGAGCGCGTGACGTTACGCATCTTCACCCCTCCGACATCTACCTTCGTCGGTCAGTTATTCCCTGTCGCAGTACCCGCCTTCATCGACAGCGTGCCGGCTGTTCCCGGCGGCTCGACCTGGTCCTTCTGGTAGTCGGACACAGCGGCAGCGGTGCGCGCCCCGCTGGCGACAACTGCCGCGCTCGAACCTTGCGGGTTCACGGTCTGCGCGACCATGTTCTGACGCACGGCCTGACCGAGCTGCTCGTTTGCCGCGAGCATGTCGCCGCCATGAAGTCCGATCTGGCTCGCGCAAGCGCCGAGGCCGAGAAGGGCTGGAAGAATAAGAGCTGTTCTGATCATGGCTGTTGATACCCATAGCTGCCGTCAATGCCGCCGGTGCGTCCGGACGGCTTCACGCCTTCGGTTTTGCCGAAGAGGAAGAAATCCATCTCCGAAGGGGCGAGGATGTAGTCGGTCGGTTGGGCCAGTTGTTCGCGGCCCACCGGCTTCACCAGCCTGCTCGTGATGATCACGACAAGCTCAGTCTGCTTGCGTTCGAAGGACTCTGACCGCGCGAGCGCGCCGATGATCGGCAAGTTGCCGAGACCGGGGATCGCCCGGATCTGGTTGGTCAGGTCGTCCTGGATGAGGCCGGCGATCGCGAAGCTCTGGCCGTCGCGCAGCTCGACCGTGGTCTTGGTGCGGCGAACGCGCAGGCCCGGGATCGTGATCGCGCCGAGCGTCGTCGAGACGGTCGGGTCGATCGAGGAGACTTCGGCGGCGAGCTCGAGGTTGATCGAGTCCTTGCCGGTGACCGTGGGCGTAAAGGCCAGGCCAACGCCGAACTCCTTGAATTCGACAGTGATCGCGGCCGTCAGGTTCTGCGTCGCCGTGCCCGAGGACGATTGCGCCACCGGGATCGGGAATTCGCCGCCCGCCAGGAAGTTGGCGGTGTCGCCCGAAAGCGCGATGATGTTCGGCTCGGCCAGGGTGCGAACCAGGCCCTTCTGCTCAAGCAGGTCGATCGCCGCAGTGACGGAATAGTCGCCGCTGAGCGCCCGTCCGGTGAACTCGGCAAAGGCGAGCGGATTGGTGCCGCCCAGCGTGCGGAGGCCGACGGCGTCAGTGTTGCCGCTGACATCCGTGATCTGGAAGTTGGCGCCGATGTTCTTGAGTGCGCCACGCTGCACTTCCGCGAACCGGACTTCCAGCATCACCTGCTGGCTGCCCGTCACGCCGATCATGTTGGTGACCTTGCCGGGCGCATAGCGATCGGCGATCTGCGCGACGGCCGCGGCCTTCGCAGCGTCCGAAACGGTGCCGGAGAGAATGATCGAGTCATTGGCCGAGCGGACTTCGATCTGGCTGTCTGGCGCGATCTCGTAGATCTTGCGCTTCAGGCCATCAATGTCCTGGCCCACGTTGACGTCGAACACCTGGAGGACGTTGCCGCCCTGGTCCGTGACGATCACGTTGGTCGAGCCGACCGACTTGCCGAGGATGTAGAACTGGTTGCGCGACAGCGCGACCACGTCCGCGACCTGCGGGTTGCCCACCGACAATTCGTTGAACGGCCGCGCGGCGTTGATGATGCGCGACTTGTTCAGCGCCAGCGACACCTCGGATGCGCCGTCCAGTCCTGCGGTGGCGCTGATGCCGGCTGGCGGCGTCTGCGCGATTGCCAATCCGCTGGTCATCAGGGCCAGCGACACGCTGCCCGCCGTTGCCAGCAATACCTTTCTAGTCCTACGACCCACGTTTCACTCTCCTGCAACTCTACACTCGTCCCCACGACCGGCCGACTTGGCCAGGCGCAGTTAGTTCGCGACCTTCTCAGACTTCACGTCCGTGCCCTTGCGGACCTTCACGTAAACCGAATTGTCGACCGGCTTGGGCGCCACCGGCTTGGGCGCGACGACCTGCTTGCGCTCGCCGAGGTCGCCGGCGTCGATCTGGGTGGTCTTTTCGCTTTCGAGCGTCGCATAGTTGCGCAGCGACAGGCTCAGCGTTCCGACCTGCGTGGCCAGCGCGAGTTTCTGCGCTTGCTCGGGCGTGACCTCAAACGTGGCGGACTTTCCGACCACCGGCTCGTCGACGGTTTCACTGGATTGCTGGTTGATGCCGAGCACCACGATATTCTGGAGGAGTATGTCTGTCGCGAGGCTGTCGCGGTTGCCGGAATCGCTGGTCTGGCGTGTCAGCATGATGTCGACCCGGTCGCCAGGGAGGATGAAGCCAGCAACGCCCGAGACGTCATTGATACGAACCGAAAAGGCGCGCATGCCCGGCGCAACCTTGCGGGACAGGGTGGGGCGTTCGCCAAAGCCGGAAATCTTCGCCCTGAGGAAGGGCTCGGCGGCGGCGATGGGGCGCAGGGCGATCCGGGGCGCGTCAGGACCTTCGAACAGGTCGGCGGTTTTCATGATCGCTTCGGCAGGGACACTGTCGGCCGGCCATTGCACGACCTTGACCAGATCCGGGACGATCTTCTCGCCGTAGGGGATGTCTTTTGAGGCGACAAGGACAGGGACGGTCTTGAAGGCCGGGACCGCAGCCTCAGCAGGCGGCGGTTCGTTGCGCGAAGTGAACAGGAAGAAAAGCGCTGCGGCGGCAAACGCGATGCCCAGTACAAGGCTAATAATGGACCTGCGCATACTCTGCCCGCCAGTATTCCCAAAACAGCAGGAGAAAACCCTGCAAACCCTGCGCCGTTGTCGAGCCCTCCGACTGGACTGAATTGGCGTCAGTCGATGTCGTCGGCAGCCTCTTCCATCGAGGTGGCGACAGCGCCGCCGAGCCTGTCCGCGCCCTGCAGCACCATGCTCGAGATGCCGAACGCGGCGAGGAGAACGACAGCAGACAGGCAAACCCACTCGATGGTCGTCAGGCCATCGGCGCTTCTTACAAAAGAGCGCACATTCCGCATTTCCGGTCCCCCGTTGCGGTTCAAGTCAGGTCGAGCGCCGTCCGGATGGGGCGGCTGTCTCGAGGATTAGTTGCCGACGATCGTGTCAGCTGTGCCGTCGCCGAACTGGCCGGGTCCGGCCGGGTTCGATGCGTCGACCTCTTTGAGGCCGTCATTCACCGTCTTCGCAGCGGCATCGGTGCCCTGCATGATGAAGGCGGAGATCGCGATCGCCGCGAGCACCATGACCGCCGCAATGCCGACCCACTCGATCGTCACCAGGCCATCGTCTTTCTTGACAAACTTGATCATCTTCGAAGTCCTCTGTGTCCAACGGGTTCATACCGAGCCCGCGCCGTGAGCCGGTCGCCTGAAAACGTCCTTGTCGAGCGGCTCAGACCGGACAAGCTCTATGCAATGCGTGTTCCCTGCAAATGCTTTCGCCTCGGCGGCGTAAACAGATACTGTTTGGAATGAGTGTTGAGTGAGCCCTTCCCAGCATTGCAACCAGGCAGGATGCGTCCGCCAGTCTTCGCACGAGAAACCTCTCACGCGCTTTGGTTTCATCGCCAAAGGAGCGACAACGGCGCCAAGTCGTGCGACACACGTGCAGCCTGAATTTCCAAGAGTTTGTCGAGCACATGGAGATGGGAAAACATCTCCTGCCTGGCAGCCGCCGACCTCGCACTGTATACCTGAGTTTACTCAGCCACTCGCGTTGTTAGATATATTGTAGTGAGCGAGTGTGTATCGTTATCACTTGTCCAGCTGGGCGAGATTGGTGTGGTATTGGGACATGCGCCTTTTTTCGCTCGGCAGGGTGAGCAGCGAGGCGTGGGGCAGCTGGACGACATGCGAGGCCAGCCTACCCACCTGACACGGCCGACGACCCGCTTCTCTGTCGTTTGATTGAGCCGCCTCAAGCGCATGGCGTCTGTGGGCGCTAGTCCGCCTTGCCGTCCAGCTGTTGCCTGCGAGCGCCTGACAGCATGCCGATCATCGAATAATTGCCTTCGTGACAGGCGAATTCGTAGAGCTTTTCCGTCGTACGCACGAACGAATATTCTGCGGTCCAGGGCTGGGAGTAGAAGGCCGGGTCTGTGATCGTGTACCGGTAGACTAACTCGTCCGGCGTCACGAGTTCGAAGCGCTCAACGATTTCAGCGTCGGGGCTTGTGACCGTGACGATGCCGTGTATCGAAAAATCAGGATCAAGATGCTTGGTCGCAACTTCTAGGACGTCGCCGTCCCAGCGGGCGATAGAGTCGCCGCCGGCCGGGCGCATGGCGCTTGGCCGGTACGCGCCGTCAACGGGAATGATGCGCGTGTCGTCATAGGCCTCGGTGTGCAGGACGACATATTCGGGCGTTTGCACGATGCGGTGAAGCATCGAGGCGCTGCGGATCTGGAGCGGCGCCCAGCCAACACCGCCGATGCAGCGCTCGGTCGTCATGCGCTGTTCCGGGCCGTCAAGCCCGCCGACATACCCCCGGGACGCGGCGCGGCCTGCAGAGGTGTAGGGAAGCTTGCCGTCCTCCGGCGAAATGATCAGCGACGACCGGGCCTCGCCGCGCACCATCGCGAGGGATGTTGCGTCCGGAGCGGCGAGTTCGGGATCGAGCGGGTTGTTCTTTTCTGCTCGCGTCAGAATCTCCGCCTTCAGCTTGGCGGCTTCAGTCTTGTCCAGCACCAGCTTGGTCACGCCCGCGGGACGCTCTACCGGGGTCAGCCACTGGCTCGACCAGTTGCCCTGCAGGTCTGGCCGCCCGCTTGCGGTACGCGGCAGGCTGGCCGCCTGCGCAACACACGCCGGTGCGACTGCACAGAGCAGCGCTGCCGCCAGCGCCACGCGTCGCGCGACGCCATCCCAGGTCCGCTTCGCGTCGGTTCCGTTTCGCATGTCGTTGAGTCCTGACTGCATCTGGGTGTCGCGTTATGCCGTGTGGCATAGCTGGGCGGAATCATTGCTGCCGCCTGACGTCGCACAAGCGGCAAGGGCGAGGGAATGGCTAAGGGGCGTCGTGAGTGCAATCCCCTGCACGTTCTCGTTACCCGGTCCGAGGGACAGAAGTGAAGCGACGCGCGGTCTGTGGGTTGTGCCGATTGCCTCAGCGATAGCGCGGGGCGCCGAAGCGGTCTTCGTGTCGTTGTCGTCATTGCCGATCATGAGCCCGAAATTCGAGAGGGCGGTGAAGCAGCCGAAGGTCCGCGTGAGGCGATGCTCCTTCGCATGCCGTCAAATTTATTATTGACATCGTTACTTGAAAACTAGACAGTGTCTAACAGTAGGCGAACGGGTGCCCCTTGACCCAAAGACGTATCAATTCCTTCAGCTGGAAGGCGGCGTTCGCGTCCATTGCGGCGCTGCTCGCCGCATGCTCGCCCGCGGAGTCGGCCACTGAGCCGCCGAAGGCGCAGGCTGCCCAACCCGTCCAGGTCGATGTCCACCGTGTCGAGCAGCGCCAGGCCGCAGGCGTCCTGCGCGCGAGCGGGCTGGTTGCTTTCAAGAGCGAAACCTCGCTGTCCTTTGGCGCTCCTGGCACGATCGAGACGTTGCTCGTCGATGACGGGGATCGCGTCCATGCCGGCCAGACGCTTGCCACTCTCCGCAGGACATCGGTCGGCGCGGATCCGGCCGAGTCGGAGATCGTCCGGCGCACGGCCCAGCAGACCTTCGACCGCGTTAAACGCCTGCACGAAGCTGGCGCCGCCTCGCAGGCCGATCTCGACGCCGCGCGCCTGGGGCTCGAACGTGCGCGTGAGATCGTCGCGATCATCTCGCCTGCAACTGGCGTGATCCTCAAGCGCGATGTTGAACGCGGCCAGGTTGTGGCCCAGGGCCAGGCCGTGCTGCAACTTGGCGAGGACCGAACCGGCGTCATTGTACGCGCCCAGCTTTCTTCGATCGATGTCGCGCGCGTGCGCATCGGCGACACCGTGCAGATAGCGCTTCCCGGCCGCGATCCCCGAACGGGCAAGGTCAGCCAGATGTCGCCGAAGATGGCCGCCGGCATGGGCTCGTTCGAGGTCGAAGTGCGCTTCGATGATGCAAGGGACCTGCGCAGCGGCGAAGTCGCCGAAGTGCAGATCGCGACGAAGGGCGCCGGCGCCGCGCCGGTCGATGACACATACATTATACCGGCCATCGCGCTCATCGATGCGCGGGCCGACCAGGGCATCGTTTATGTTGTCGATGACAAAGGTGTTGCGAGGCGTCGCGCCGTCCAGACCGAGGGCGTCAACGACGCCGGCGTCGTCGTCATCGCCGGCCTCAAGCCAGGCGACGCCGTCGTAACGCGCGGCGCGTCGATGGTTCGCGACGGCGATCCCGTCACTGTCAGCCCGGGCCGATAGCCCGTGCAGGCGATCACCCGCTTCTTCATCGAGCGCTGGCAGTTCACGCTGATCCTGTTCGTGATGCTGTTCGCCCTCGGGGTGGCGTCGGTCCAGGCCATCCCGAAATCGGAAGACCCAATCGTCAAATTCCCTGGCGTCGGCGTCTTCGTCGTGCTGCCGGGCGCCGATGCCGAACAGATGGAGCGCGTCGTCGCGATCCCGATCGAGACGGCGCTCAATGGCATCGAGGATGTGGACGAGATCGCTTCGACCAGCAGTGCGGGCCTCGCCCAGATCAGCGTGCAGTTCGAGTACGGCACGGATCCCGAGAAGAAGTACGACGAGGTCGTGCGCGAGCTGAATGTGATCCGCCCCAGCCTGCCGGCCGGCATCGTAATGATCCGTGCCGATCGCGCCAACCCGGCGCAGACCAACATCGTGCAGATGGCTCTGGTCAGTGAGACGGCCCCGATCCGGCAGATGGAGGCCTATGCGCGCGAGATGCGCGATGCGATCGAGCGTGCGCCTGGCGTGCAGCAGTCCGAGATCTGGGGCGTGCCCACGGCGGAAGTGCGGGTAACCGTCGACCTAGACAAGCTGGCCGCTTACCAGATGCCGCTCGGCGCCGTCACCGAGGCGCTGGAGCGCGAAGGGGCCGATCTGCCGATCGGCGCCGTTGAAAGCAGCGGCCGCCGGTTCAACGTCGAAGCCACCGGACCGTTCGACAGCGTCGATGAAATCCGCAATGTCGTACTGCGTAGCGGCAATGGCGCGACCGTCGAGGTCGGCGATATCGGCACGGTCGAGTGGACCAATGACGAAGTGACGCATGTCACGCGCTACAACGGCAAGCGGGCGCTGTTCGTCACCGCGCGAGCCAAGCTCGGAACAACCATCTTCGCCGTCGTCGACGGTATCAAGTCTCGTGTGGACGCCTTCGAGAAGCGCCTGCCGCCCGAGATCAAACTGGAACGCGGGTTCGACCAGTCGGAGACCGTCGCTCACCGTCTCAATTCTCTGGGCCGCGACCTCGGCATTGCCATCGCGCTGGTGCTGCTGACGCTGCTGCCGCTCGGCTTCAGGGCGTCGCTCATCGTGATGGTGTCGATCCCATTCTCGTTCGCGATCGGCGTCACGGTCCTAAACCTGATGGGCTATTCGCTCAACCAGTTGTCGATCGCGGGATTCGTCCTGGCCCTTGGCCTGCTGGTGGACAATTCCATCGTCGTCACCGAGAACATCTCGCGCCATCTGCGCAACGGGTTGCCTCCGCGTGAAGCGGCTCTTGCAGGCGTCAAGGAGATAAACGTGGCCGTGCTCGGATGCACTGCCGCGCTGCTGCTTGCCTTCGTGCCGCTCCTCAACCTGCCGGAATCCGCGGGCGACTTCACGCGATCCCTGCCGATGGCGGTTGTCTGCACCATCGCGGCCTCGCTGTTCGTGGCGCTGAGCGTGATCCCGTTCCTCGCGAGCCGGATGCTGCCGAAGAACGGGCATTCCAACATCTTCCTCGATGTCGTCATGGGCGGCATCCATGCGATCTATCGACCTATCCTTCACCTTGCCCTGTCGGCGCCGCGTATCACCATCGCGATTGGCCTCGCACTGTTTGCGGCAACGCTCACCCTCGTGCCGAAGTTGGGGTTCAGTCTTTTCCCGGAGAATGACAGCCCTTACTTCCTCGTCCGCGTCGAACTTCCGCAGGGCGTGTCCGTCACCGAGACCGATCGCGCCGTGATTTTCGCAGACGCGGTTCTTGCCAAGCGCGAGAACGTCACCTGGCGGTTCTCCAATGCTGGCCGCGGCAATCCGCGCGTCTACTACAACGAAAACCCGACCGAGCAGCAGTCGAACTCCGGCGACATCTACGCGCGGTTCGATCACTGGGAAGCCGAGACCGGCCACGCCGAACTTGAAGCGATCCGCAAGGAGCTTGCGAGTTATCCGGGGGCCCGGTTCAACGTGAAGCGCTTCCTCAACGGCCCGCCAATCGAAGCGCCGATCGCGGTCCGCATCCGCGGCGCCGATATCAATGTGCTGACCGATCTCGCCGCGCAGGTCGAGCGTCTGATCAGCGAGGCGGACGGCGCCCGCAATGTAAGGAACCCGCTCGGCGAGAAGCTGATCGACCTCGATCTCAACATCGACACGGAGGTCGCTGCGCTGCGCGGTGTGCCGGCCGGCGCCATCGATCAGACACTAAGAATCGCCATCGGCGGCGCTCGCGTGGCCTCGTTCCGCGATCCCGTGGGCGATGCCTACCCTATCGTTGTGCGGGCGCCCCGCGCCGAACGCATGAGCATCGCCGACCTCGACCGTCTCTATATCTGGACCAGCGCAGGCGTCGCCGCCCCGATTTCAGAGTTCGCCCATCCCACCCTCTCCGCCGGGCCCTCGCGCATCAGCCGTTACAACCGCGAGCGCACCGTGACGGTAACGGCCTTCACTCAGCCCGGACGCCTCACCGGCGAGGTCACCGAGGCGGTCGCCGCCAAGCTCTCGCCCCTCAAGCTTCCGCCCGGCTATTCCGTGGTGTTTGGCGGGGAGGCGGAGGCGCAGTCGGAAAGCTTTGGAGGTTTCGGCCCGGCCATCATCATCGCCTCGTTCGGCATTCTCGCAGTGCTCTTGCTTGAATTCGGCTCGTTCTCCAGCGCCGCGGTGGTCGCATTCGTGATCCCTTTCGGCATCATGGGCGGCCTGATCGCGCTCTACATTGGCAAGGAATCCCTCTCCTACACCTCGATCATCGGCTTCATCGCGCTGGTGGGAATCGAGATCAAGAACTCGATCCTGCTCGTGGAGTTCGCCAACCAGGAACGCGCCCGTGGCACGCCGCTGCGGGAGGCGATCGAGAAAGCTGGCGAGGTGCGCTTCCTTCCGGTGCTGCTAACCTCGCTCACCGCGATCGGCGGCCTCATTCCGCTGGTGCTGGAGCGCTCGCCGCTCTACTCGCCACTCGCCATGGTGATTATCGGCGGCCTGATAAGCTCGACCCTTCTGGCGCGTATCGTAACGCCGCCGCTCTACCTCCTCCTTGCACCCGGAAAAGCAAAGCGCGAGAAGATACGCGCCGATGCGCCCTCGCCGAGTGCGACGCCCGCCGAATAGGCCTGCTGAAGAGAATGCAGCCCGGCGTCTGCGCTGCGGAAGATAATGCATGTGGAATCAACTGGCCGCATGGGGTTTGTCTGGCTGCCATAAGGCGTCCCCTGATCGAAGCGCGAAAGCTTTCTTTCGGCGACATCGTCACAGCTTGCGCGCTGCAGGCCGCGCGCGCAGTGTTGTCTGGGAACGGTGAAGCGAAAGAGAGCGCATGGAGCTGATCAGCCAATCGGCCGTCGAGGGCCGGCCGGGGCCGGTTTTTCGGGAGGCCTATCCTCGCGTAAATGGCCTTCGCTTCGACGACGCGAAATCGTTTGCGCACGGCCAGCCATTCGAAACATTTGCGCGCCTGCGTGAGGCGGCGCCGGTTTGCTGGCACCCCGAGCCCGGCGATCTTCCCGGCTTCTGGGCTGTGACAAGGCACGCCGACGTCATGCGCGTCAACGGCGACCCCGGCACGTTTTCGTCCCAGCGTGGCGGCATCTTGATGAACACGCCCAAGCCTGGCGCGGGCCATGTGCTGCTCGGCCGCGCGTCGCTCGACACCATGATCAACCTCGACGCGCCTCAGCACCTCCAGCTGCGCCGCGAACACATGCCATTCTTTACGCCTGCCTACCTGAATGCCTTGAAGGCGAAGGTTGCGAACGAAGTCACACGCGTGATCGACGACATGGCGCCGAAGGGGCAGTGCGACATGGTCGAGGCGTTCTCCTCGCGCCTGCCGCTCTACACGCTGTGCGAAATTCTCGGCGTACCCGACCCTGACCGGCCGAAATTCCTGAAGTGGATGCACTATCTTGAGCTGGCCCAGAACCTCGCCGCCGACCAGGCTGTACAACCCAACGCTCCCACGCTCGAACTCATGCAGTTCGTCGCCGACTTCAACGCGAACGTGGAGGAGATGTTTGCCTACGGCCAGCACATGCTGCACAAGCGCCGGCAGGATCCGCAATCCGACCTGATGACCGCAATCGCGCGTGCCCAGGTCGATGGCGAGCTGCTGAGCGACGAGTATCTCGACGGCTCCTGGCTTCTCATCGTGTTCGCTGGCAACGACACCACGCGCAACACGCTGTCCGGCGCCATGAAGCTGCTGACGGAGTTTCCCGACCAGAAGGCGAAGCTTGCTCGCGCAGCCGGAGCTGCTTGGCAACGCGGCCGACGAGTTCATCCGCCTGGTCAGTCCGGTGATCTACATGCGTCGGACGGCGCTGCGCGACGCCGAAATCGCTGGACAGCAGATCGCGGAGGGCGAGAAAGTGATCATGTACTACGGCGCGGCCAATCGCGATGCGTCTGTATTCGAAATGCCCGATACGCTGGATGTCGCAAGGCCCAACGCCAACAAGCACATCGCCTTCGGCTATGGCCCCCACGTCTGCCTCGGCAAGCGCGTGGCGCAGATCCAGCTCGAGGAAGCCTATCGCCAGCTGCTCGCCCGCCTGCCGGACATCGAATGGACAGGCGAGATCGATATTGCGCCCAACAACTTCGTCCACGCCATACGCAAGCTGGGAGTGCGATACACGGCGAGGACTTAGGCTGCGGCAGACAGGCATCCGGGCCAACCGGATCGAACACTTGGAGGAATGCCTTGGGTGAGATCGTAAGCGGCGCTCGGCGCCTCTCGACAGCCAGTCTTCAGGAGCGCGCCGCCCGGGCCGCCACAGGACTTTCCAGCCTCGGCATTGGCGAGGGCGACATCATCGCTCTGTTCCTGCGAAACGATCTCGCCTTCTTCGAAGCCAGCGTCGCCGCCGGCCTGCTCAGCGCCTATCCGACGCCGGTCAACTGGCACGCAACGCGGGAAGAGGCGCGCTACATCTTCGAGAACTCCGGCGCCAAGGCGGTCGTGGTGCACGCGGATCTCTTTGGCCCGATCCGCTCGGTGATCCCTGCTGGCGTAACGGTGCTCGTGGTTCCAACCCCGCCGGAGATCCAGGAAGCGTATGGCGTGGCCGCTGAAACCTGCAGCGTGCCTGCCGGCATGATCGACTGGTCATCGTGGCTGGAAGGTTTCGAGCCCCGGACAGCGCCCGCAGGTCCTCCACCGGGAACCATAATTTACACGTCCGGCACCACCGGCCATCCCAAGGGCGTGCGCCGCGCCCAGCCCACGCCAGAGCAGTACGATTTCAGCTTGCGCCTCCTGGTCTCGATCTTTGGCTTCGGCACGCGCTCGCCTGACCGGATCGTCATGCGCGATGACGGGCCCGATGTATCATTCCGCGCCGAACGCCTACGGCATGCTTGCCGCGCGCATGGGCGCCAATGTGCATCTCGAGGCGCGCTTCGATCCGGAAGACCTGCTCCGCTCGATCCAGGAGCTGCGCATCACGCACCTGCACATGGTGCCCATCATGTTCAACCGGCTGCTGAAACTGCCGGACGAGGTGAAGCGACGGTACGACCTGTCATCCCTGGAATTCGTTGTCCACGCGGCCGCCCCGTGCCCCGCGCCCATCAAGCGCGCGATGATCGAATGGTGGGGACCTGTCATCAACGAATACTACGGCGCCACCGAAACGGGCGGCGTCGTGTTCTGCACGTCAGAGCAGTGGCTGTCTCATCCAGGAACAGTCGGCAAGCCGCTTCCGGGGGCCGAAGTGCGCATCATCGATGCAGAAGGCAAGTCGCTGCCTGTGGGAGAAATCGGCGAGGTGGTCTGCCGGTTCCCGGACATCGCCGACTTCACCTATCATCGCGATCACGCCAAGCGGATCGCCACGGAGAAGGCCGGTCTCATTGCGCCCGGCGATGTCGGCTACTTCGACAAGGACGGGTTCCTCTACCTGTGCGACCGAGCCAAGGACATGATCATTTCCGGCGGTGTGAACATCTACCCCGCAGAGATCGAGGCGGTCCTTCACAAATTCTCCGGCATCGCCGACTGCGCCGTCTTTGGCGTCCCCGACGATGAATATGGCGAGGCGGTGCACGCCGCCGTTCAGCTTCAGCCTGGCGCGGCCCTCTCGGAGGGTGACGTTAAGGCATACCTGCGCGAGCACGTTTCAGGATTCAAGGTTCCGAAGACCATCTCCTTCCACGCCGAATTGCCACGCGAAGATTCCGGCAAGATCTTCAAGCGGAAGCTTCGTGAGCCGTACTGGGCGGGCAAGTCGACGCGCATCTAGCGGCGACCCTTTCCAGACCTGACGTTCGCGCTAAGGTGAAATGAAAGACACGTCTCGAGAAGGCTGCTCCATGAACTTCGATTTCTCTGATGACCAGAAGATGCTGCGCGATCAGGCGCAGAAATTCCTCGCGGAAAAATCCAGCAGGAAAGTTGTGCGCGATGTTCTTAACGATGCGGCGAAGTCTCACGACACCGCACTCTGGAAGGGCGTCGCCGAGCAGGGCTGGCTGGGCGTTGCGATCCCGGAGGAATTCGGCGGCCTCGGCCTTGGCCGCCTGGAGCTGTGTGTCCTCGCCGAGGAGATCGGTCGCAGCGTCGCGCCGATCCCGTTCTCGTCCACTGTCTACTTCTTTTCCGAAGCCATCCTCGCTGCGGGCTCGCCTCAGCAAAGGAAAGCCCTGCTTCCCAGGGTGGTCGGCGGTGACCTCATCGGCGCCTTCGCCATCTCCGAAGGTCCAGGCGCGCCGTCGCCGTCCGCCATCGAGGCCAGCTTCGACGGATCGAAACTCACGGGCGTGAAAATCCCGGTCACCGACGGCGACATCGCGACCCATGCCGTCGTCCTCGCCCGCGAGGCCGGCGGTCTCTCGCTCCTTCTCGTCGATCTCAACCAGCCGGGCGTGAAGCGCGAGACGTTGACCACGCTCGATCCCACCCGCGGCCATGCGAAGCTTACTTTCGACAAGGCCAGCGCAGAACGTCTCGGCAAGGCTGGCGACGGCTGGCGCCTGGCCGAAGGAGTGCTCGACCGCGCTGCTGTGCTCATCGCTTTCGAACAATTAGGTGGCGCACAGGCCTGTCTCGACATGGCGATCGACTATGCGAAGAACCGCTATGCCTTCTCGCGCCAGATCGGCTCGTTCCAGGCAATCAAGCACAAGCTCGCCGACATGTATGTCGCGATCGAACTCGGCCGCTCCAACGCCTACTACGGCGCCTGGGCGCTCTCGACGGAATCGGCGCAGCTTCCGCTCGCCGCCGCCGCCGCCCGCATCGCCGCCAGCGACGCCTACTATTTCGCCGCCAAGGAAAACATCCAGGCGCACGGCGGCATGGGCTTCACCTGGGAAGTGGACTGCCACCTCTTCTATCGCCGCGCCAAGCTGCTTGCCGTTCAGGCCGGCGGCCCCGGCGTCTGGAAGGAAAAGCTCGTGCGTCGCCTTGAACTCAAGAACGCAGCCTGAGGGGGACCATCATGGATTTCAACGATAGCACCGAAGAAGCCGCCTTCCGCGCCGAAGCCCGTGCATGGCTGGAAAAAACACTCGGCCAGCCAAATGCAAAGGCGCTCACGCGCATCGACGGCCCCGAGGGCATGCAGACCGCCAAGGCCTATCAGAAGAAGAAGGCCGAAGCCGGTTATGCCGGGCTCACCTGGCGCAAGGAAGTTGGCGGCCGCGAACTTGCGCCGATCTTCTCGGTCATCTTCGGACAGGAGGAACAGAAATTCCAGGCGCCCACCGGCCCCTTCGCCATCGGCCTTGGGATGTGCATCCCGACGGTCATCGCCTTCCATTCACCGGAGAAGGTCAAGCGCTATGTCGGCCCGGCGCTGCGCGGCGAGGAAATCTGGTGCCAGCTTTTCTCGGAGCCAGGCGCAGGGTCCGACGTCGCCGGCCTCAAGACCCGCGCCGTCAAGGATGGTAGCGACTGGGTGATCAATGGCCAGAAGGTGTGGACCTCCGGCGCGCACTATTCCGACTACGGCATCCTGCTCGCTCGCACGAACCCGGAAAAGGAAAAGCACAAGGGCCTCACCATGTTCGTCTTGAACATGAAGGCGCCAGGAGTTGACGTCCGTCCCATCCACCAGATGTCTGGCGGCTCCAACTTCAATGAAGTCTATTTCAACGACGTCCGCATCTCCGACGCCGAACGGCTTGGCGAAGTCGGCAATGGCTGGAACGTCGCCCTGGTCACGCTGATGAACGAGCGCCTCGCGGTTGGCGGCTCATCCGGCCCGGAGTACGGCGAAATCCTCGAACTCGCGCGCAACACGCCATCGCCCAGCGGTAAGGGCGTGCTCATCCAGGACCAGGCGTTCCGCGAACGCCTCGCGAGCTGGTATGTCAGCGCCGAGGGCTACACGCTCGGCAAGTACCGCACGATGACGGCTCTCTCCAAAGGTCAGACGCCCGGTCCGGAATCCTCCATCGGCAAGATCCTTAACGCCAACCGTATGCAGGATATCGGCAACGCCGCCATCGAGGCCGAGGATCATTTCGGCATCATCAGCGATGCGTCTCTCGCACCGATGCAGGGGGCCTTCCACAACGCCTATATGTGGGCGCCGGGCCTGCGCATCGCCGGCGGCACCGACGAGATCCTGCGCAACATCATCGCCGAACGCGTTCTCGGCCTCCCGCAAGACGTCCGCGTTGACAAGGGTGTCGCCTACAAGGACCTGCCAGGCAGCAGGTGAGGCCGCGCCGCTGCCGAGTGACTGCGTGACTTGCGCGGTAACTCTGTGTGACAATATCCCGCCGCCAGAGTGCGAGGGGCGCTAACAGCCGCAGGTTGAGCGCAAGAGAGTTCCGCGGGAGAGCGCCACTTCGATGTATCTTGGAATCGACGTGGGCACGTCGTCTGTGAAGGCGGCCTTGGTAGACCAAGGAGGCGCGATCGCAGCACAGTGCGCCGCGCCGCTCCGCATTTCGAGGCCCAAACCGGGCTGGTCCGAACAGGCGCCGGAGGACTGGTGGCTGGCTACGAACGCTGCCGTCGATCGCCTCGACGCCCGGTTGAGAGCGCGAGTCGAGGCGGTTGGTCTCAGTGGCCAGATGCACGGCGCCACGCTGCTTGGCGCCAACGATCAACCTCTTCGCCCGGCAATCCTGTGGAACGACGGTCGCAGCGTCGGCGAATGCCTTCAGCTGGAGCGCGATGAACCAAACGCACGACAGATAACCGGCAACATCGCCATGCCGGGATTCACCGCCCCGAAAGTGAGATGGGTGCGCAGCCACGAGCCGGAGGTGTTCGCCAGCACGCGCGCCGTTCTGCTGCCGAAGGACTATGTGCGGCTGCGGATGACCGGCGACAAGGCGACTGACCTTTCAGACGCGTCCGGCACGCTTTGGGTCGATGTCGCCAAACGTTCCTGGTCGCCAGAAATGCTGGCGGCGACGGGGCTCAGCGAAACCGCAATGCCTCGACTATTTGAAGGGTCGGCGCCGACGGGAACGCTTCGCGCGGATGTCGCGTCTGAATGGGGCATGCGGAGGGTGGTCGTCGCCGCGGGCGGCGGCGACAACGCGGCTGGCGCAGTGGGCGCCGGCGTGACGAAGGAGGGTGAGGCCTTTCTGTCGCTTGGCACGTCTGGCGTGTTGTTTGTGGCGGGCGCAGCTTTCCGGCCGAACACCGGGAGAGCCGTGCATGCATTTTGTCATTGCCTGCCGGACAGATGGCACCAGATGAGCGTCATGCTGAGCGCAGCAAGCTGTCTCGACTGGGCCGCCAAGCTGACAGGCGTCGGTGACGCCGCCGCGCTGATGGCGCGCATCGAGGAGCGGGGCAGGTTGGACGGCGGAGAGATATTTCTGCCCTACCTCTCGGGCGAGCGTACCCCGCACAATGATCCCCTGGCGCGCGGCGTTCTGTTTGGTCTTGACCACGAGAGCGACGCGGCGGCTGTCGGGCAGGCAGTGCTTGAAGGTGTGGCGTTCGCTTTCGCCGATGGTCTGGACGCGCTGACCCAGGCCGGGGCGGACGTTGGCGAAATCCGCGTGATCGGCGGCGGTGCGCGCTCGGCCTGGTGGGGCAGGGTGCTGGCGGCTGCGCTGGAGAGGCGGCTGGTCTATGGCGCGGGATCGGACGTCGGGCCAGCCTATGGTGCGGCCCGGCTAGCGCGGCTCGCCCATGGCAAGGAGACAGTCGCGGCTGTCTGCAAGCCGCCGCCCGTGCAGGCGGTGATCGAGCCTGACGCTGCTGACGTTGAGCGGCTTGCGTCGAAGCGGGAACGCTTCGCGAAACTGTATCCCGATCTGCGCGCGCGTTTTCAGGAGATGAACAATGACTGAGGTCTTTCGGGGCGTGGAGCGAATTCGTTACGAAGGGCCGGAAAGCATCAACCCGCTCGCCTTCCGGTATTATGACGGGGGCCGGATCGTGCTCGGGAAGCGCATGGAAGATATTCTGCGCCCCGCCGTCTGCTACTGGCATTCCTTCTGTTGGGACGGTCTCGATATCTTCGGTGCTCCAACTTTTGGCCGCCCCTGGCTCGCGGGGCCGATGACGCGTGAGGCCGCCGCCCTGAAGATGGACGTGGCGTTCGAGTTCTTCACCAGGCTGGGCACGCCATTCTACTGCTTCCATGATGTCGATGTCATGGCGGCGGCAGGCACGCTGAAGGAGCACGCATCAAACTTCTCCGCAGCTGTGGACGGGCTAGAGAGGAAGCAGGCCGAGACAGGCGTGAAGCCCCTGTGGGGGACGGCGAACATGTTCTCGCATCCGCGCTACCAGGCTGGCGCTGCGACCAATCCCGATCCGGACGTTGTGGCTTTCTGCGCAGCGCAGGTGCGGATGTGCATGGACGCGACAAAGCGCTTGGGCGGCGAGAACTACGTGATGTGGGGCGGCCGCGAGGGCTATGACACCCTGCTCAACACCGACCTCAGGCGCGAACTCGACCAGATGGGCCGGTTTCTCTCGCTGGTGGTGGAACACAAGCACCGGATCGGCCTCACCGGCCCAATCCTGATCGAGCCCAAGCCGCACGAGCCGACCAGGCACCAGTACGATTTCGACACGGCGACGGTCTACGGCTTCTTGCTGAGGTACGGGCTCGAGAAGGACGTGAAGGTCAATATCGAGGCAAACCACGCGACGCTGGCCGGTCATTCCTTCGAGCACGAGATCGCGACGGCCGCCGCGCTGGGAATCCTTGGGTCGATCGACATCAACCGCGGAGATCCGCAGAATGGCTGGGACACCGACCAGTTCCACAATGACCCGCTCGATCTCCTGTTGGCGATGCGGCGGATCGTGCAGGCGGGCGGGCTGGGAACGGGCGGCTTCAACTTCGACGCCAAGATTCGACGTCAGAGCATCGACCCTATCGACCTGTTCCATGGGCATATCGGCGGGCTTGACCAGCTGGCGCGCGCGCTGCTCGGCGCCGAAGCGCTGATCAAGGACGGTCGCGTGGATGCGTTCGTGAAGGAACGATATGCTGGCTGGGATGGCGAACGCGGCATGGCGTTCTTCGGCAAGGGAGCGAGCCTTGCCTCGCTCGCTGACGCCGCGCTCAAGGATGATGTGGCGCCGGTCCCGAGATCGGGGCGGCAGGAGTATCTCGAGAACATTGTCGGTCGCTACGTCTGAGCCGCACTACCAGAAGTAGATGTAGATTCCCGCTATGATCGCGAGAATGGCGCAGGTGTGGAACACTTCCCAGAAACCCCATGACTTCCGATCTTCGCCCGCCTGTTCGCCGGAGACCGACTGGTAGGTCAGGCCTGCGAGCTTCTCGGGCGACGCCTTCGCCGTGAACAGGCTGACCATCATGATCAGCGCGCAGGTGAAAACGAAAAGCAAGAAGCTGAAATAGAGCCAGTTTACATCCACGAAGGCCTGGATCGGACCTGGATAGGTCGCGCCGATCATCTCGTGCTGGGCCTGCAGGACAAGGCGCGCGCATGCCCAGCACGAAGCCGGTCGATAGGCCGACAAGACCGGAGTGCGGGGTCACGCGCGACGAGAAGATGCCGAGCATGAACACCGCGGCGATCGCGGGCGCGAGCAGCGACTGCACGAGCTGCAGGTAGGAATAGAGCTGAGCCGTTGCCCGAGTCTTTCGCAGGAACGGGAATCCACAGCCATGCCGAGCACGATCACTCCCGCGGTGGCGAGGCGGCCGACGATGACAAGGTGCTTTTCCGTCGAAGCCGGTTTGCAGACGCTTGTAGAAGTCGACCGTGAACAGCGTCGCCGTCGAGTTGAACAGCGACGCCAGCGCGCTCATGAGGGCGGACAGCATGCCCGCGAGCACCAGTCCGCGCAGGCCGATGGGCAGGAGGTTGGAGACCAGGACAGGAAAGGCGCCCTGCGGGATTTTCGCCGATGGTCTCAAAGCCCGGCGTTCCGTGCTTGAAGAGCGCGATCGCGATCATGCCCGGCAGCAGGAAGATGAAGATCGGCGCCAGCTTGAGATAAGCGGCGAATATCGTTCCGCGCCGCGCTTCCTTCAGGTTCTTCGCCGTGAGAACGCGCTGGG
Source organism: uncultured Alphaproteobacteria bacterium (assembly GCA_963718145.1). Classification (GTDB taxonomy): domain Bacteria; phylum Pseudomonadota; class Alphaproteobacteria; order Caulobacterales; family Hyphomonadaceae; genus UBA7672. The sequence goes on from CAVQYJ010000007.1 coordinate 189,875, forward strand.
CGATGTACTGGTCGGTGCACCAGTACCAGAGGCCGATCGAGCGGCGAACACAAGCAGGACTCCGAGCCATGGCGTTTCGCTCTTCTCGAACAGGAAGCCCGGGAAGCCCTGCGTCTCTGGCGCGGTCGAGAGCGGGCGCCAGAGATGGATGGTTTCGGGATTGGCTGCGCGAAGGGCGCCGAGGCCGCCGACCTGGATCAGGCCCACGACCAGCAACACGCTCGAGCCCAGCAGCAGCACCGGAACGTGCATCGCCTCCGCCCACAGGACAGACTTCATCCCGCCAACGACGGTAAAGAGCCCGGTGACAATAACGAGCGAGAAGGCCGAGAACCAGAAGAAGTCTGACCTCGCCGAAGAGCGGCAGGCTTACGGTTGTGTAGCCGAGCACGGTCTGGATTGCGAACGCTCCAGCGAAGATCGACGACGGACGCCTTGGTCAGCACGTAAGAGACCAGGAAGATCAGCGACAGCACAGTCCGCGTCGCGGGCGTGTAGCGCCTCTCGAGAAATTCGGGCGTCGTGAAAATCTTGGAGCGGAGGTAGAAGGGCGCAAAAATCCAGCCGAGAACCAGACACAGGTAGGAGTGCAGCTCCCAATGCGCCAGCGCCATGCCGGAGCTGGCGCCCGAGCCGGCGAGTCCGACAAGATGCTCGGCGCCGATGTTGGAGGCGAAGATCGACGATCCGATCAGGAACCAGCCGGCGCTGCGGCTCGCGAGGAAGTAGTCAGTCGTGTCCTTCTCGCGCTGCAACGCCGCCCAGACGCAGATCACGGTGTTTGCCAGAAAATATAGTCCAACCACAGCCCAATCGAGGCCGGAAAAGCTTACTGCCGTGCCTGGTCCCATCTGTCCCCCCCGAACGGCCGCTCTTGCGGTTCTGTGTCTGCTTCTGAAGGTTAGCGGTAATGTCAGATGCAGCGCCAGCCCCGGGACACGGATGCGATCGCCCGCAGGCGCCCTCCCAAGTGATCCCCGTTCGTCAATTTCAGACCGAAGTCGGGCCCTGCATGATTGACTGGGCAGCCCTGCTTCCGGCAGCCTGCGCATCGGGCGTTCGCGGCGACTGCCTTTAGTAGTAACCGCCCTTCGTACGTCCAAGGTTCGAGGCGGCAAGGGACAGTCACGACTCTCTGGCGCGCAGTGTCGCGTGACAGGACAGCGCCGCCAATACGTTGTCGCCAGGCCGGTCAAGGACGCCGGCGGATACTAGCAGATCCCGGAAGTAGGGCCATGAATTTGGATACGCTCACGAAGGAAGAGAGAACCTTCGATGCCATTGTTGTTGGCAGCGGGATGAGCGGCGGCTGGGCTGCGAAGGAGCTGACGGAGAAGGGCCTGAAGACACTCGTGTTGGATCGCGGCCGGATGGTGCGCCACATCGCTGACTATCCCACCGCGGTCACGGCGCCGTGGGAATCCAGATATCCGCGCGGCAGGCTTCCGGAAGCGACGACAAAGACGCACTACGCCAAGCAGCAGCGGAGTTACATCTACTCCGAATACACCCAGCATTTCCTCGTCAAGGACGACGAGCACCCCTACACCGAGAAGCAACGGTTCGACTGGATTCGCGGCTACCATGTTGGCGGGCGTTCGCTTCTCTGGGCGCGCCAGACCTACCGCCACAGCCCCATCGACTTCGAGGCCAACGCCCGCGAGGGAATCGGGATCGACTGGCCGATCCGTTACGAGGACATGGCGCCCTGGTACGACTATGTAGAGCGCTATATTGGCGTGAGCGGCCAGAAGGAAGGTCTGGCCCATTTACCGGACGGAGTGTTCCAACCGCCGATGGAGATGAACTGTGTTGAGAAGGACCTCAAGGCGAAATCAGAGGCGCGTTACCCCGAGCGGCGCATCACGATAGGCCGCGCCGCCCATCTCACGGCGCCCACGCAGGAGCAGCTCGCCCTTGGCCGGGGCCAATGCCAGAACCGCAACATGTGCCAGCGCGGATGTCCCTTCGGCGCATACTTCAGTTCCAATGCCGTGACCTTGGTTTCCGCCGAGCGCACGAAGAACATGACGATCCGCGCGAATTCCACGGTCACCTCACTGACCTTCGACGACAAGCTCGGCAAGGCCACAGGCGTGCGGGTGCTGGACGAAACCACAGGCGAAGAGATTGAATTCTACGCGAAGGTGATCTTCCTCTGCGCTTCGGCGATGAACAGCGCCTGGATCATGCTGAACTCGACCAGCACCCGGTTCCCGAATGGCTTCGGCAATGACAGCGACCAGGTCGGCCGAAATATCATGGACCATCACTCAGGCATGGGCGCGACCGCTGAGGCGCCCGGCTACGAGGACATGTACTATTCCGGACGAAGGCCTAACGGGATCTACATTCCGCGCTTCCGTAATCTCGGAGATGCAGCGACGAGGCGGCCCGACTATGTCCGCGGCTTCGGCTATCAGGGCGGGGCGTCCCGACCGAACTGGGACCGGCCAATGGAAGGCTTCGGCGCCGCCCACAAGGCTGCCCTGAGCCAGCCTGGACCATGGGCGGTCAGGCTCGGAGGATTTGGCGAGATGTTGCCAAGCCCGAACAATCGCATGACGCTGAACCACGCGGTCAAGGACAAGCACGGCCTGCCGACGATCACGTTCGATGTAGCCCTCGGTGAGAACGAGCGCGCCATGCGCAAGGACATGAAGGCGGCGGCCGCCGAGATCCTGGACGCGGCGGGGTTCAGGAATGTGCGCGAACTCGACAGTGACTATGGACCCGGCCTCGGCATTCATGAGATGGGCACGGCGCGCATGGGCCGCGATCCAAAGACCTCGGTGCTGAACGCCCACAATCAGGTTCATGCTTGCAAGAATGTCTACGTCACCGATGGCGCGGCCATGGTGTCGGCGTCGTGCGTGAATCCGTCGCTGACCTACATGGCGATGACGGCAAGGGCGGCCGATCACGCGGTGACATCGCTCAAGCGGGGAGACTTGTGATGACCCATGACAAGCCCCTGCCGATGACCCGGCGCGACGCGGCGCTCACCTTCGGTACTGTCGTCACCGCACTGATGATCCCGGCCTGCGCCAGCGCGCCTGCCGTTCCAGCTCTGGCCTGGGCCCCCAAGGCGCTCAGTCCCGGGCAAGCCCTGGCGCTGGACGCTCTTGCGGAGGTGATCGTGCCGGCCAGCGATACCCCCGGCGCCCGCGAGGCTGGTGTTTCGCAATTCGTCGATCGGGCTTTGTCGAACTATTGCACGCCGGAAAACGCCCAGGCGATCCGCGCCGGACTGGACCGCATCGACGCCGACGCCCGCGCCGGATACGGCGCGATCTTTGCCCTCCTGAACTCCGGGCAGCAGATCTCGCTTCTGAACCGCTACGAAGCCGAGGCACGGCAACCGCGCGCGCCACTCGCGGTAGCTCCGGGCGATACGGAAACGGGGCTTTCGATCCGAACGGCCACGCCAGCGCCCGCGCCAGGCCTTCCGCACTTCTTTTCAACCCTCAAGGAGCTGGTGACCGTCGGCTACTTCACCTCCCAGCTCGGGGCGACCAGGGCCGTCCGCTACGATCCAGTGCCCGGCGCCTATCGTGGCTGCGTACCTCTGCAGGAGATCGGTCGCGCCTGGGCAATCTGATCCGCGCCAGTAGACATGTCGGGAAGACTGCGACGCGAGACGAATTGGTCGAACCTGCATGGAAGAAGAGGTCCGAAACTCCGGCAGGAGCATTTCGACATCCGGCGTCAGTGCAAGCCGCAAACTGCCGAACAGCGCGGTGACAAACATGAGCACGCCGCTTGTTCAAACCTCGATGGTCGTCGCAAGGGCGCGTGAGGCGCCGGGCGGCGCCAGCGAATTGATCATCACATATGGCAAGCCGCAAATCGTCCAATCGATCGTGACACGCGAAGGGACTGCGTGCGAAGTGTCTGGTTTTGAGGGGGCCAGATGACGCTTCAGCAAATTTCCGACGTCAGCCAGGCGGTCGCGGCCATCGCGGTCGTGCTGTCGTTGATCGCGCTGATTGTGCAGATGCGACAGAGTACCAAAATGATGCGCGCGACAGCGGTGTGGGATGCGCAGATGTCGTTCGTCGCAATCAATGAGACCCTGGCTGAGGGCGGAGTTTTGAGCGACCTCGCGTTCAGAGTGTTCACGTCTCCCGAGAGCCTCAGCCCTTACGAACGGCATCTCTGGCACCGCTACATGCGGGCCGTGCTACAGCGCGTTGAGGCGCAGTTCGCGTTGTACCGGAACGGCATACTGGATGCCGAAGTATGGGAGCTTCGGCGAAGCTACACAAAGTCCCTCTTGCTGCATCCCATGGTCGCTGAAATCTGGCGATTGGAAAAGGGAAACTCCATGCTGTCGAAAGCATTCGTCGCGGAACTCGATTCAGCTTCTGCAAGCCAGCTTCCGTCGTTCATGGGCGGCGCCTCTTCGGAAGGCATCGAGCCTCGTGCATCCTGACCCGCGGGCTGCAATGATCGACATCGGCGAGATGCAGTCAGATCCCTCGGGATAGGCAAGTGGCCGGGTTTGAGCGGCATTGCCGTTCGTCATGCCCGCCGGCTACGTCGCGACCTGGCCCAAAGCCGCCCCACACATCGGCCCACAGTCACCACGTGAGCGCCATCAAAATCAGGTCCTCTGGCTCGCCACGAAGTTTGATCGCCTTGTGCTTTGTTGCCTCAACGACAAAGCCTAACTTTCGATAGAGCGATAGGGCCGGAGCGTTCCAGGGAACGACCTCAAGTTCGAGCCTACACGCCGTCGGCCAGGACCGGCATCTCTCGATCGCCGCAGCAGCGAGTCTATGTCCGATGCCGTGGCCCCGGTGCTCACGCGCCACTGACATGCCAAAGTGGCAAACGTGCCGGTCGTGCGGCTTTTGGCCGGGCCAGAGGTCCAGCAGGCCAACGACTCTCGTTTCTTCGACCGCAACGAAAACAACTCCGCCTGCAGCCGTCGCTGCAGCAACGAAATCGCGTTCTTCATCCACGGTTGGAGGCGGGCGCGAGCTCACAGTGTCGAGCGCTTCGTGACTGAGCGCGGTCATAAAGTCCGCCATTGAAGCGGCGTCGTCCGCCGTGGCGTCTCGAATGACGATGCCAGAGGAAGCGGCGCTCATGAAAAACACCTAAGGCATTTGCGGCCGACTGTCTCCCATGAGGCGAAATGGAGTCGCAGACGACCAAGAGGGGGCTGTCGTCTTTGGATCGAACCTGCCGGTCAGCAACAGCCGTCACCAAGTCGCGACTTGGCCAGAGTGAACAATCCGCGGGTTGCATGCGGTCGGCGGTTTCCAACCTACTGCAGGCCCGCCTTCTGGAACAGGTTCGGGAGACCTTCCACCACGGACTTCTGGATTTCGGCCGCCGTGCCCGCGCTGGAATTTCCTGCTGTCGGGAACTGACCGACATGATTGACCAGCTCCGTGGTCGTCTTGCCGCTGCCGACTTCCAGCAGGGACAGCTCGATCTGCAGGGTCACTTTCGTGTTCGTGGCCTTTGCGCCCATCTGGTTGGCTGCCTGCGAGCCGCGCTGCAGAAGCCCGCCGACATCGCCCAGGCCGAAATTCCTTGCGACGTTGCCGGCGGAGCCGGCCTGCGCCACAGCCGAGGCGATCTGCTCGGTCTGCAAGGCCAGAACCTTGCCGCGGAAGATGTATTGCGCGTCGCCGGCCTGCGAGAGGCTTCCCGTGGCGTCGATCCATTCGCGCGGAGCGTCCTTCGCAACGATCTTCTTCTGCTGCTCCATGTATTGCCGGACGGCCGCGTTGGCGGCGTCGACAGGAGCATTCTGATACATGATAGGCGTGAGCAGGATGCGCATGCCTTCCTGCTGCGCAAACGACTTGGCGAGCAGGTGGATTTGGTCCTGACGCAAGATGGTGGTGACGCCGTCCGCTGTGGTCTGGACGATGCCGAGCACCTTGCCGCTGGAGACCAGCACGCTGCCGCTCTGGCCCTGCGCGATTGTGTCGCCAGTCGAGCGCACGCGGAATTTCTGCGGGCCGGAATTGCCGGCGAAACTGACGGGGATGACATCGGAGAGGCCCCCCTCGCGGAGGGTGAGCACCTGCATCTGCACCGACCCTTGCGAGGCGTCGCGCAGCGCGGCCTGGACGCCGGCGCCGTCCTGCCAGGACGACTGGCAGTTGAAGGCGGGCGGAGCGGCGACGCGCAGGACGGCAAGGTCGGTCGCATTGTCGCTGAAGACGACCTTGGCGCCGGGCGCGGAGGCGCCAGTGTCGTCGGAGAGAGAGATCGCGGCGCCGAACTCGGCTTCCTTCACCACGTGAGCGGCGGTGATGATGATGCACTCACTGCCGCGCTTTACCGCATAGCCCGAGCCCATCTCCGCGCCGGTCTTGATGGCGACGGGCGAAACCTGCGCGTGTGCCGCGCCGGTGGCGAGCACGCTGAGGAGCGCCGCAATGGCTAGTGTAAGGACGCGTCCATTCCGTCGAGACCCTGTCTGCGCCATTTTTTTATCCCCATGACGAAACCTACGATCGCCAGCATAGCGGCAAGCGCGCTCAAGAAGAACTGGACCACGGGCTGGCTGGCAATGGTTTCCCAGGTTGTGGCCTTGAACACGTAGCGTCCGCCGAAGTGTTCGACCTCCGCCTGCGCCGAGCTGGCATAAGCGACAACATCGAGCGCGCCTTTGGCCGGAGCAAAACTGACGGCGCCAGAAATGCTGAGCTTGTAACCTGGGCCGCGGGAGCTTTCCGGAACGAGGCGTACGAAGTCGCCCGGGTTGATCGTGTTGGTCCCGAGATCGTAACGCGTGTCGAACAGCCAGGCGCGATTGTGAGCGGAGACGGCGCCGGACAGAACGGTTGGCGTCGAGGTGGCCAGCCTGGTGGGAATCTCGGCGGTAGCCACGCCCTCGCCTACATCAAGCGCGAAGGCGCGATGGAGCAGGAAGTCGTACCGCGAAGCGGCGTCTGCGCAGGGCGCCGCCATCTCTACCGGGTTCGAGCGGTCGCGCAGGACGTAGATCACTTCCGCGGCCGCAAGTTCGGGCTTCTCCGCGCCGCCCTCGAACACGCTGATCTTCTTGCCATTCGCGGCACGCGCAGTGAGTTCGAAATCGCAGGGGCCGCGCGAGACCATCCGCAGCTCGATCTCGCTGTCCATCTTGAGGGCAGGAACAGAGAGCGGCGTGCCCACCATGCTGACGCTGAAATCGTCGCCGACCTTCTGCTGCATCACCCTGCCGGGCGGAAGGGGCAGGATCATCGGCTCATCCGTGTTGGGTTGCGCGCGCCAGGCGACGGATTGGGTTTGCGTCTCGATGGTGAGTGTTATGTCGCGCGCGAACCATTGCTTGATGAACGGGACGAGGCTCAACGCGACGACGAGCAGAGCCAGCGCAATTGCGATGCCGGCCAGCATCAGGCCGAACATCACGGATCGCGGCGTCCCCTCGTCATAGGCCGCATTCGCTGGCCCTGCTTGGGGCGAAGGATTACTGGAGTCCGGCAAGCGGCACCACAACGGGTTCGAGCGCCACGCCGCCACGCCGGCGGATGATGCGGATCGGTTCCGGCCCGAGGATGTCGGCGGGGGTGGTGCAGATAGTGTCGAAGCGTACGAGCGAGCCGCCGGTGAGGCGGCGGCAAGGCTGGACCTCGATCTTTCCGTCCTTGCGCCAGGCGACCGAGGTCTCGCTGCGCTCCGAGTTGACGTAGATCTGCACTGTCTTTGCCGCCGGCCCGAGACGCGTCAGCAGCGGTTTGTCGCCTGCCGCTTCGGCAAGGAGGGTCAGCGTGTCGGTGGAGTAGCCTGAAAGGACCTGCTGGTTGCGGGAGGTCAGCTTGAGCGGGGTCCATCCGCTGGCTTCGCCGGTCAGCGAGGCGTCGACCGTTCCGCGATATCTCGCGTCGGCAGCAATGACGCTGATCTTGAGATCGCCTGTCGTGCCCTTCGGAATGAACACTTCAAGCTTATCGAGGGTGATCGGGCCTGTCGCATCGGCCACGACGGCGCCGACGAAACCACGGCCGGAAACCGGTTGCTCAACGCCGACGGCTTCTTCGAAATTGCGGACGGCGATCTGCGCGACAGCGACTGGCGCGAGAAGCGCTGTGACGGCTGCAAGGCATGCTATGACGAAATGGCGCAATGGGGTCCCCCCCAAACGATCCAGTATCGGGCGGACTAGATCGTTCGCAGTCGCACAAGTCAATCAATCGCGTGCAGTCAGTTCGAGGCACAAGGTTGGCGCCTGCGCGTCTTCCCGGAAGTGTGCCCCGCAGCTTGAGTGTGATGCCCGATTGGCGCGAGCGTCAGCTTCCGGCGATCCGAGCCTCTCGCGCAGGGAAGGGCGAGCGGCCGGCGCCAAGGTACCGAACCGTGCTCTCCACGCCGGTTTGGCCAGGAGGATTTGCACTGCGCGGAGGCTGCCCGTCTTCCCGAAGATGAGTGTCGCTTTGGTCCGCCTGAGAGAGATGTGTGCCGCGTCGGGCCGGGTGCGCAGGTTGTATTCGAGCCGAACGTGCCGGCGCCAAAGCCAGCGGACCACACCATTGCCGCGATCACGGAGCGGATCGGCAGGCTCTACTCAGCGGAGCATCATGTCGCTGATCCAAGTAAGCCATCGCCGCGACGGCGCGGAACGGCCGGACATCGCGTCAAAGAAGTGATCGGGTCCAGCGCCGATTACGGACGGCCCTCGACAACGCGGCCTCAAACGGGGACGGACCCTACGTCAATGGCCATAGTCCGTATCACATTGCGTCGTACGCGCTGCCCGCGGCCGGTAGCCGAAGATAATTCGTCAGGTATGGTTGTGGCAATTCGGGGAGACGCTTGATGACTCTTGCGGCATCGATCAATCGCAGAACTATGCTGATCCTTGGTGCGGCGCACGCCGCCGCCGGGTTTGCGCCCGCCGCGCTCGCACAGGAGAATGGTTCGATGAGGCCAAGCCGTGTCCGGCACTACGTGATCGCGGCGAAGGATCTCGAGGCCGTGTGCGGCCAGATCTACAGCCTGCTGGATGTCGAGCCGCCACCGCCCAAGCCCGCTGGCAATGAGCCGACGCTGGCGTTTGGCTTCCGCACCCGGATGATGCGGGTCGGCACGACCATGCTCGAGATCGTTTCGCCGATCCGCGAGAAACACCAACTCAACGACTTCTTCGCCGGGCGCGGCGGCGATGGCGGCTACATGGTTGTCATGCAGACCTATGATGACGCCGCCCTCCTGGCGCGGGCTGCGGCGGCGAACCACAAGCTGGCGTTCGAGATCAAGGATTTCCAGGGCCAGCACCTGATGCAGTTCGACTACAAGACCTTTGGAACGCGCTTCGAGTTCTATCGATACACACCTGAAGACAACTGGTGGGGCAACCCGCTTAACGGCGCCTACAATGATCCACGGGCGGCGGAGGACATACTGGGCGCGGAAGTCGCAGTCGATAATCCCGGCAACATCGCAGAAACGGCCGCGAGCACGTTCCTCGGAAAACGTGACGGCTCCACCGTGCACTTCATCGACCGACGGATCGACTTTGTGCTGCCTGCCGGCGCAGTGCGAGGTCTCACGGCCCTCTATGTGAAGGCGCGTGACCGGAGCCGAGCCGGTAAATCGGCTTCCATCGCCAACGTCGAATTCCGGTTCGTTTGAAACGAACCCATAGCGCCGTCCCAGCCTGTGAGTTTGGCGCCGAACTGGCCTTGAATAGACCGTTCCAGCGTTGGCTA
>CAVQYJ010000008.1:0-189684 GCA_963718145.1 uncultured Alphaproteobacteria bacterium
AGCAACGCGCGTTGTCAGAACGCGGATTTCCAATTGCAGTCGGATCGGGTTTGCAGGCTCAACCCGGAATTGGCGCGGACACTTTCCCTCAAAGCCGCGACGTCAGTCTCGCAAAATCGTCTCGGCTAAAGCGAAAGGAGTCGGGCGAGGCCCGGAAGAGGCAGGAGACGTTTCTCAAGCCAGCTTTCAAACGCGCGTTTATTCACCGCGCCGGAGAGTTTTCTGAGCTGTAGCAACGTCACCATTTCGCCTGCGCTCATATCAATGAGGACAAATCCCAATGCCTTGAGCTCATCGATTTGGGGTCGCAATTTCGATTGTGCGCCCAAAGGAAAAGAATCCCGCGTACGAAAAACAATTCTCCTACCCGCGAACTTAGTCCCTTTTAGCGATTTCAGTTGATCTACCAGTTTGCCTCGATAATTGGGCTCGTTGACTAGATAGAGGCGCGATAACGCGGTCTCGCCTCGGGTAGTCGTGATAGAGAAGTCGATCTCAGGCCGACTACGCAGGCCCTTCGAGACCTTTGAAACCTCCCCCACACCGGAGATAGCCGGTCGCAAAGCCGGCAACGACCACTCAATCAAGTCGATCACTTCTTGGTAACCCTTAGGCAGCAAACGCAGCTCGCCACCTTCCGACTTTACTCTCTGCCATTCTGTTTCGACATCCGGTTGTTCTGGCTGGGAACTAGCAACGGCGGCTAGTTCAAGAGTGGGCGCGCTAAGCTGCTTGGTTGTTTCCGCCCATATTTGCGCGAAGTCGCGATCCGCTTTTGACGCATCGCTTAGCGCTCTTTTTGCGCTCGTCATCGCCCCCCGAAGGAGAAACCTTGGCGGTATGCGTCGGCTAGCGCTGTTGGCTTTTACCCAAGCAACGAAACTCGCAACCTCTGCCGCGACCTCCGGGTGGTCTTGCGCGATATGTTCAATTCTCGGAGCAAAGAAATCGTCAGCTTCTTCGAGCGATAGGTTGCGCAGGCTCTGAATCCCCGGCTCCTGTTCGACTCGATCCCGATCCGGCTGGGGCAGAATGTTCATCGTCCGGTCCACGATGTCTGTGAGCGCCGAAATTACGCAGGCCACGTTGGATTGTGACCGGAGAATCTGCAGCGACTCCTGCACCAATTGTTTTAGCGCTTTGGAATCGCCATCCGCTGAATCGAGTGCCACTCTTTCGAGTTGGTCAAAGCACAACACTACCTGTCGTTTGAGCTGAGCTAGCGCTTTCGAGATGCATCTGAACGTTGAAAAACGCGAATTGGTGCGTCGTACCTTCGGCAGAAGTTCTGAAGGCACCGACTTCTGTGACAGCCAGTGATATGCCGATTGCGCGTATGGAGTCTGACACAGCAACATCGCCGCGCAGAAATCTTCGGCGTCTGGCATGGACGCTAGCCGGAGCTGGTCCCTCATTGCTGATGCAGTGTGCATTAAGGCCCTGTCGCGCGAACCGAATGCGGCAGACAATGCATTGTCTACCAACGCCCCGACGGGAACGTAGTGAACGATGAGAGCCCGGCCGGCGTCACGCAGGCTTTCAAACACTTCTCTCGTGGGATTTTCTCCCCAGTCCATCTCTAGGCGCTTCGAGAGCTTGGCCAGCGTCTGCGGCTTCTGACCGAAGGCCGCCGCGATCAGGAGGCTTGAAAGTGCGGTAAGAGCATCTGCATCTCGGTCCACATCAATTGTTTGAAGCAGCGATGTGATGACCTGCTCGTCAAGCCAGGGGTCAAATTCCTTCCAACGATCAGGGCTGAAGATCATTATCGAGGTTATCGACTCGGGAACCTTGCGTAGCTCGTTTACGACGAGGTGGGTTTTTCCAGTCCCGGCTTGACCGGACACGACAAGAATCCGTCCCGCCGTATCTTCAGTTTCGCCGCTCGCAAGATTGCTGACCAAATCGTGCAGCGCCTGAGTAGCTTGCTGCTGGTGACCGGCGCGGTGGAACTTGAAAACAGCTGCTTCGTTGCCGGGGTCCGCATTGGGCGAAAGCGCTACCTTTATCCGCCTCGGCAGCGGAGCGCTTTTGACCGTCGGTCCTATTTCGGCAACCGCACTAGGTGGTATGTTAGGCCCCCCATGACCAACGCTGACTGAGCGCGTTCGTTCGCGTCCAGCAACGATGGCACATTGAGAGGCGCTAGTTCAAGTTTGTCTGACCGCGCTGCTGCTTCAACCGCCAATTTGAAGTCGGCAAGGGATATCCGCTTCGTTTCGCGATAAGCCTCAAAGGCTTTGAATATGGCTACCCAACCCGTCGGCGCGGTGCGAGAAATGCGATCGATTACGCCAACCATGGCGCTTGCGTCCGCATCGTCTTGCTGCTTATGCGAAGCTAACCGCGCCATAGAATCAAAACCTGCCTTCGAAAGCTTGCGCCACCGAGCCTCTGTTTTCGGAATTGATGAAGTATTAAGGGCCAAAGCCGCGAGTTTTCGAAACCCCGCGTCCCAATCCCGATGCCCTGTTGCGGCAGCGAACAAATCGACGGTCAAAGGGTCTTTGCTTATCGTGCTCGATGTGGGCTGCGAAAGCTTTAGAGCTGGTACTGACCTAGTCAGAAATTCCCGGACGACGGTTCGAACCGCAATGGCCAGCACGGCGTTCGCATCCTCGAACGGAAGCCTCACATCGCCATCCATCAGCCGAGCCGCCAGTCCCGCGCAAACGGAACGACCGTCAGAAAGCACCTTGAATGAGGCCGTATCCGCTGGGTGAGATAGCAACGCCGATCCAACAAATGCTCTGTACACCGCCCTAGGCTCTTGGCCCTTTAAAAGCAGCGTTGCCGGAACCGAGACCTTCAAAAAGTCTACGCCCTTCGCCGTGAGCGACAGTTTGGACGGCGCTACGAATTTCCGCTGGCGAATGATTTGAACCAGCTGCGCAATTTCGGCCGCAGCTTCTCCAAGCACCGAACGAAGCTTCTTGAACTCGGGTTGATCGGGCTCGTGAAATAGGGCCAACGCAGCAAGCGTCAGCCGTGGGTCGTTTTCGAGGTTCACGCACGAACCCCTTCAGGGAAGTGCGCCAAACCGACAGCCGATCCTCGGCGAGGTGCGAAACGACAAGCGATCATGAAATCGAACCGCACCCCCGGGCGCTCGGCTTGTTACGGACCTTTCAGCGCACCATCAACCTAGCTCATATTTTCCGCCGGACATAACTATACGCCCCGGCTTTTGGCCGGGGCGTAGCGTTGGATTTCGGCGGGCTCTAGTGGTGGGCGTGGCCGGCTGCTTTCCAGGCCTTCACCGCATCAAGCGTCTTGGTGATGTGGTCGCCGGGGGCCATCGCCGAGAAGGCGAGCGCGATCTTGCTGTCGGGCGTGATCACGTAGGAGGTGCGGTCCGTCCAGTCCGGGCGCTGCGGCAGCTTTACGTTGTATGACTCGATGATCTTCGCATCCACGGCCGCGATCGGGAACTTGTCACGGCAATGCTCGGCCGAGAACTCGGCGAGGCGCTTCAGGTTCTCGGAGGCGCCGGCCATTGTGCCGTCCGCCAGGCGAGCGCCGGCGGTGAGGCCGATCAGCGTCGCGCCGTTGGCCTTGAACTCATCGGCGGCGTCGGCGAAGCGCTTGGTTTCCTCGGTGCAGCCGGCGGTATAGGCAGCCGGGAAGAAGTAGATCACCACCGGGCCCTTCTTGAGGGCGTCGGATAGCTTGAAGGTGAACTCGTTGCCGCCGGTCATGCCTTTGGCGGAGAAGTCAGGCGCGGCGGCGCCAACGTCGAGGGCGGCGAAGGCCGGGGTGGCGAGTGCGACAGCGGCGGCGATGGCGGCCGCGGCAAAAAACTTTTTCATGTCTCAGATTTCTCCTGACTGGACGCGTGCGTTATCGCCGAAGTTCGGCGCGGCGTCACGCATTTGCAGCATCACGACAGCGTTTTAAGCCCCAGCGAAGCATGAGGATTTCTCCCGGCGGGGGGAGGTTGCGCTGATCCTGCAGCGGGCGGCGGCTTCCCGCCGTCCCGGGCGGCCCGGCACGTGAAAAATCTATGTTCCCTTTTCGTTCTTTTCATGATATGCGCCTTGTCCATGCTGACGGGCCTTTCCATCCGGGACTTTGTCCTCGTGCGGGCGCTCGACCTCGATCTCGAGGGCGGGTTCTCTGCGCTGACGGGCGAAACGGGCGCGGGCAAGTCGATCCTGATGTCGGCGCTGGGGTTCGCGCTGGGCGCACGGGCGGGGCAGGGGTTGATCCGGCCCGGCGCCGAGACGGCCAGCGTCACGGCCAGTTTCGAGGCCGGTCCACGCCATCCCGTGCGGGCTCTTCTTTCTGCGCGCGGCATCGAGGCGCCGGAGGAGGCGCTGGTGTTCCGCCGGGTCGTGCGCAAGGGCGGGGCGGCGCGGGCCTTTCTCAACGATGTGGCGGTGAGCGCCAGCCTGCTGGAGGAAGCAGGAAGCCTGCTTGCCGACGTGCACGGCCAGCATGAAGGGCTGGGCCTGCTCAATCCAGCGCGGCATCGCGTGCTGCTCGACGCCTATGCGAAGTCCGACGCGCTGTTGGGCGATGTGGCGCGCGCGTGGGTGGTGGTGCGGTGTGCGCAGGAGGCGCGTGCGGCGCTGGAGGCGCGGATGGTGCGTGCGGCGTCGGAGCGCACCTGGCTGGCGCACGCGCTGGAGGAGCTGGACGCGCTCGATCCGGTGGAGGGTGAGACGCAGACGTTGTCGCTGGACCGTGCGACCATGCAGGCAGGCGAGCGTGTGGCCGAGGCGATCGATAGCGCGGCGCACCTGCTGGCCAAGGCGAATGTCGAGGGGGCGCTCTCGAATGCGGCGCGGGCGGTTTCCCGTGCGCTCAGCGCGCCGGGTCTCAATGGCGAGGCGGCGGGGAGCGATCTGGCGGTGCGGATGCGGGCGGCCTGCGAGTCGCTGGAGCGCGCGCTGATCGAGGCGGGCGAGGCGCGCTCGGCGCTCGATGCGGCGGCGGCGGCCTGCGAGTTCTCGCCGGCGGCGCTGGAGGCGTCGGAAACGCGGCTCTTTGCGCTGCGGGCGGCGGCGCGCAAGCACGATGTCGATGCGGACCAGCTTGCGGCGCTGCGGACCCGGCTGCGGATGCAGCTCGACGAGATCGAGCATTCCGACGGCGCGCTCAAGGCGACGCTGGAGGCGGAAGCGAAGGCCAGTGCCGGCTATGACGATGTCTGCGCGCGGCTGACGGCGGTGCGCGAGGCGGCGGCGAAGAAGCTGGCGAAGGCGGTCGGCGCGGAGCTGGGCCCGCTGAAGCTGGAGAAGGCGCGGTTTAGGGTGGCGGTTAGCCCCGCGCGGAGAGGCCGGGCCGACCGGGCGAGACGATGTTGCCTTCGAGATCGAGACCAATGCCGGCGCCGGCTTCGGCCCGCTCAACCGTATCGCCTCGGGTGGGGAGATGGCGCGCTTTGCTTTGGCTGTGAGCGTGTGCCTGGCGGGGTCTTCTCCTGCAGGCACGCTGGTGTTCGACGAGGCGGACATGGGCGTGGGCGGCGCCGTGGCGGCGGCGATCGGCGAACGGCTCGCTCGGCTGGGGCGCGAGCGGCAGGTGCTGGCGATCACGCATTCGCCACAGGTTGCGGCGGCGGCGTCGCGGCAACTCAAGGTCTCCAAGGCGGAGGCGGGCGGGGAGATGGTCACCTGTGTCGATGCGCTCTCCTCGAAGGCGAGGAAGGAAGAGATCGCGCGCATGCTGGCCGGGGCCAGCGTCACCAAGGAAGCGCGTGCGGCGGCGGGTAGGCTGTTGGCTGGCGCATGAGGGGCGTTCTATACATCCGCCATGCCAGAGACGTCCGACACGCCTGTTTCCAAGCTCACCCAAGCCGCCGCCAAGGCTGAACTCAAGAAGCTCGGCACGGCGATCCGCAAGGCGGATGCGGCCTATTACCAGGACGACTCGCCGGACCTGACGCGATGCCGAGTATGACCGGCTGCGCCTGCGCCTCGGCGAGATCGAGGCGAATTTCCCGGAGCTGAAGCGGGCGGACAGTCCCAGCGACAAGGTCGGCGCGGAGCCGTCGCAGGGGTTCGGCAAGGTGACGCATCTCAAGCCGATGCTGTCGCTCGACAACGTGTTCTCCGACGAGGAGGTGACGGATTTCATCACGCGGGTGCGGCGCTTCCTGTCGCTGAAGGCGGACGATGAAGTGGCCGTCACTGCCGAGCCGAAGATCGACGGGCTCTCGTGCAACCTTCTCTATGAGGACGGCAAGCTCGTGAAGGCGGCGACGCGCGGCGATGGGGCGGTGGGGGAAGATGTTACGGCGAATGTCAGGACGCTCGAGGATGTGCCCGAGAAGCTGAAGGGTAAAGGGATCCCCAAACGCATCGAGGTGCGCGGCGAGATCTACATGACGTGGGCCGACTTCCAGCGGTTGCGCGACATTGAGACGGCCGCAGGCCGTAAGACGCCGGCCAATCCCCGCAACTTTGCCGCCGGCAGCCTGCGCCAGAAGGATCCGGAAATCACCCGATCGCGGCCGCTGCAGTTCTTTGCCTACACGTGGGGCGATGTATCGGTCGCATTCGCCAAGACGCAAACCGAAGCGATCGAAAACTTCGCCGCGTGGGGCCTGCCGGTAAATCCTGAGATGAAGCGTGCGACCAGCGCCGAACAGCTTCTCAGGATCTATCACGACATCGAGGCGCGCAGGGCCTCGCTCGGGTACGATATCGACGGCGTCGTCTACAAGATCGACCGGCTCGACTGGCAGCAGAGGCTTGGGTTTGTGTCGCGCTCGCCGCGCTGGGCGGCGGCGCACAAGTTTCCCGCCGAGCAGGCGATGACGCAGTTGCTCGGCATAGACATCCAGGTCGGGCGGACCGGCAAGCTCGCGCCGGTGGCGCGTCTGGCGCCGGTGACGGTGGGCGGGGTGGTCGTCTCCAACGCGACGCTGCACAACGAGGACGAGATTGCGCGGCTGGGCGTGATGTTGAAGGACTGGGTCGTCGTCCAGCGCGCCGGCGACGTGATCCCGCAGATCGTGCGCGTCGTGCCGGAGAAGCGGCCAAAGGATGCGCATGCCTTCAAGTATCCGGAAGTTTGCCCGGCGTGCGGATCGGCGGCGGTTCGCGGCGTGCGAGGCGAAGAGGAGGATGTCGACCGGCGTTGCACGGGGGGACTGATCTGTCCAGCGCAGGCGGTGGAGCGGCTGAAGCATTTCGTCTCGCGGCGTGCGTTCGACATCGAAGGCCTGGGCGCCAAACAGATCGAGGAATTCCATACCGAAGGCGTCGTCACCAAGCCGCAGCACATCTTCACGCTGGCGAAGGAGATCAGAAAAGCCGGCAAGCCGCAGCTTGAGGAGTGGGAAGGATATGGCGAGACATCGGCGGCCAATCTTTTCAAGTCGATCGACATGGCGCGGACACAGACGTTTTCGCGGTTCCTGAATGCACTTGGCGTCCGGCATGTGGGCGAGACCAGCGCCCTGCTGATCGCAAAGCATTTCGGATCGTTCGCGGCGCTGCGGGAAGCGATGTCGCGGGCGAAGGACGAGCGGCCGAACGATTCCTACTGGCGGCTGGAGGCGACGCCGAAGCTGGGGCCGGGCGCCCTTGGCGCACTGCTGGATGCGGCGGAGGACTTGCCGAAGAAGCCGCTCTTGTCGTTGGATGAGTCGCTCGAGGGCGCGATCATCGCCGCGCAGATCAAGGGGCTCAACAAGGCCGCGACTGCGGCGCTTGCCGCCGAATACGGCGCATGGGACGCGTTCAGGTCCGAGGTGCGCAAGGCGGCGAAGGGCCGGCCGGGCGAGGGGTTCAATGCGGTTGCCTCGATCGACGGCTTGGGCGAGGCGGCGGCGGAGGCGCTGGTCGAGTTTTTCGCCGAGCCGCACAACTGTGAGATGATCGATGCACTGCTCCAGGAAGTGACCGTCGAGGACTTCGTCACGACCGATACGTCCGGCTCGGCGGTCGCGGGCAAGACGGTTGTGTTCACCGGCTCGCTGGAAAAGATGACGCGCGACGAGGCGAAGGCGCAGGCGCAGGGCATGGGGGCGAAGGTCGCGTCGTCGGTATCGAAGAAGACCGACATGGTGATCGCGGGCCCTGGCGCGGGGTCGAAGCTGGTTGAGGCAGAGAAGCTCGGCGTGAAGGTGCTGACCGAGGACGAGTGGCTCAAGCTGGTGGGGAAGGCATAGCCGGCGGGCGCCGGCTACTTCTTCACCGGCTTCAGCGCGATCAGCACATTGCCGGGCGTCTGGCTGAAGGAGCCGTAGCCGGAATTGATGAAGACCATGCCGGCCCCAGCGGAGATGCCGTGGCTGTCGATTGAGCCGCCCTTGCCAGCGACACCCGGATTGATGGTGGCGACCGGGCCGATGGTATCGAACTTCTTCAGCAGCTTGCCGGTGCTGCTGTCGAGGATGAAGACTTCGCCGCCGAGCGTGCCGCCGATGACGGCGCCGTCGACCACGATCGGAGCGGCGGAGAAGCCGTACTTGGTCTCGCAGTTGGCCACGAGCCTGCCGCGCTCGCCGCCGCAATTCGGTGTAGCGGCGTAGGACCATTTCGGCTTGCCCGACTTGATGTCGAAGGCATAGAGGCCGGGCTCCGCCACGAATTTCGGATCGGGCGAGATCGCCGGATCATTGATCGGCGCGATCACGTTGGTCCCGTCCGTCGTGATGCCCCAGTGGACCCCGCCCAGGGCTGTGCCGCCGCCGATGCGCTGGCTCCACAATACCTTGCCTGATTCAGCGTCGAGCGCCCAGACATGGCCGGATTTCTGGCCGGCGAGGACGACGTCCCTGCCGCCCTTGCCCTTCACGATGACGGCGCCGGCGCCGAAATCATAGTCGCGGCCGTCGCCGCCGAAGACCACCGGGCAGTTGGGGCCATTACCGGCCGCGGTGCACGCCATGTTCCAAACGTCGGCGGCCATGGCCTGGTATTGCCAGACCGGTTTGCCGGTCTTGAGGTCGAGCGAGACGACCGCGTCAGACGTGTCGGTCGCGGGATGAGACGTGTTCTCGCCCGTGGTGACGATTACGCGGCCGCGCGTCTCGTCATGGACGGCGAGCGACCAGATCGGCGCGCCAGACGGTCCGCGCTGTTTCACGCCGACCGAGTTGACCTGGCCGTTATAGGCCGCCTCGCCCATCGTGTGCCATTCCCACGCCCACGCGCCGTCGACGGCATTGAGAGCGACGACCGAGCCATGGCCTGCGCAGCACTCGAAGCGCGCGTTCGCGCCCGAGCCGACGCCCGAAGCCGAGATCGGCACGATGATCTTGTCGCCCGCGAAGGTGACGCCGCCCCGCACCTGGCCGCCCGTGCCGTTCTGCGGCTGGGACGAGGCCTTCCACACCATCTGTCCGGTGGCGGCGTCAATCACCTGGATGTCGCGGCCGATGGAGAGAGCGAGGACTTTCCTCCCGCTGATCTCGCCGATGGTCGGCGTGTTGCGGGTGTTGGCGGCCATGCTCCACCTGGCGCAGCCGGTGTTGACGTCGAGCGCGGCAAGGCGCCCGCCGCCGGTGACGAACATGGTGTCGCCCAGGATCGACGCGCCCGTGCCCGAGCCCTGGCCAGGGAAGGCGATTGCCCAGGCGACTTCCAGGTCCTTCATGTCGCCTTTCTTGAGGCCGGCTTCCTTGGCGGAGAGCATGCGCGTCTGGTTTTTCGCCATGCCGAAGCCGGCGTTGATGACGGGCTTGGTGGCATCCACCATCTTCCTGTCGGCGGGGCAGGCGATGGCGTCGGTCCACACGGCAGCTGCGGCCTGCTGGCTTGAAGTGAGCCAGGCGATGACATTGGTGAGTTCCTGCGGCTGAAGGCTCGAAGCCATCGGCGCCATGACGCCTTCAGTGAGCACTTCGCGCAGGCGCACCGGCGTCATTGCCTGAAGCGAGGCAAGTTGCGCGGCGCGCGTCGTGCCGGGATTGTCGTGGCAAGTCGCGCAGGCCTTCTGGTAGACGGCGCGGCCGGGATGGTCTGGGTTCTGCTGGGCGAGTGCGGGCGAGGCGAGGGCCGCGAGGCCGGCGCCAAGGGCGATCACTCGCAGGGAATCGCGCAGAGTCATCGTATCATCCTCTCGATCGGTCAGGCTCCGTTTCCCGAGAGCCGCCGCCAGCCACGCGCAACCTCGACTGGTTGGCCGGAGAATTCAACTGGGCGGGCCTGCGCATTCCGTCGCGGTTCTTGCGGCCTTGCCCGAGCGTTGCCGCCTTGCGGCGGAGAGGCGGCGTAATCCATCACGTCTGCTTGTGCTGCGCTTCCCGGCCCACCGCGCGTGCGGCATGCTGAGTTCGAAAGGGCAAGAGCCCGAGGAGGAGAGGATGTCGCGATTCCTGTTTGTGGCGGCGATGGCGATCGTGCTCGCGACGCCCGCGTTTGCGCAAAGCATACCGATGGCCAGTCCGCCGCGCACCAGCGACGGGCGGCCGGACCTGCAGGGGTTCTGGAGCAACCAGTCGGTGACGACGCTGCAGCGGCCGGCAAACATTCCCAAGCTGGTGCTGACGCCCGAGGAGGCGGCGGAGTTCGAGAAGAAGTTCTCGTGGAACGTCAACGAGGCGAGCCAGCGGGGGCTCGTCGATGTCAACAAGCCGCCGCCGAGCGGGGCTGGTTCGGACTTCGCGACGACGGGATATAACGCCTTCTGGCTCGACCATGGCCGGCGCTACGCGACGGTGAAGGGCGAGATCCGGTCGAGCTGGCTGACCGATCCGCTGAACGGACGTTTGCCGGCGAAACCGAACGCGGCGCGCACGCAGAACGCAGGAGGCTATGGCACGTTTGACGGGCCAGAGACGCGACCGCTGGCGGAGCGGTGCATCATCTCGTTCTCGCGCTCGGCAGGGCCGGTGATGCAGAACTCGCTCTACAACAACACCTACCAGATCGTGCAGGCGCCCGGCCACGTCATGATCAACGTGGAGATGAACCACGACGCGCGGATCATCCCGATCGTGAAGGACAGGGCGTCGGCGAAGCACATGACTGGCGCGATCCAGCCCTGGTTCGGGGATTCGGTCGGTTGGTATGAAGGCGACACGCTGGTGGTCGAGACGACCAATGTGAACCCGCGGCAGCGGGCGCAGATGTCGCCGACCGGCGTTCTGACTGAGCGCTTCACGCGCTGGAGCGACACCGACATCCTCTACGAGTTCAGCGTCGACGACCCCGAATTCTATACCGCGACGTGGAAAGGGGAGATGGTGCTGCACCGCTCGAAGGAGCCGCTCTACGAATACGCCTGCCACGAAGGCAACTACGCGCTGCACGGCATTCTTGCCGGCGCGCGCGTGCAGGAAGCGGGCGGCAAGACAGTCGCAAGGAATGCGGAGGTGGAGCGGTAGCGTGCATCTGCAGGCTGGCTTGGATATTGGACCAGTCGACGGTATTGTCGGCGCATGACAAAGGTGATCCTGAACCCGCATTTCGACGAATACGTCCGCGAAGCCGTAGAAAGCGGGCGGTATTCCGACGTGAGTGACGTGGTCCGCGATGCGCTTCGGCTTCACGAGCAGCGCGAAAACGTGCGGGCTGCGGCTGTTGCAGCGCTCAAGGCGCAAACACAGATCGGCATCGAGGATATTGAAGCCGGGCGCGCGCACGCTGTCCGCGATCTCGAACACTTCAAAGCGTTGACCGAGCCCGGCGCGTGAGTGGGGCGGGCTTCGAGCTTTCGGAATCGGCCCGCCGCGACATAGCTGAGATACGCACCTACACTCGCGCCAGCTGAGGCAAGGCGAAGGAAGATGCGTATCTCGGAGAGCTGTTCGGCCGGCTGCAACGGATTGCGGAACGCCCCAGGCTGGGAAGGGCGCGGCCGGAGTTCGGCGAAAATGTTCGATCGATGACGAGCGACAGCCATCTCATTCTCTATCGGCCGAAGCCCGAGAGCTGCGTGTCAATCCTTCGCATCATCCATCATAGGCAGGATCTGCCGGACGATCTTGGGGAATAGGCGTCAATTGCCACTCTGCCGCTTGATGAAGGCTGCGATGGTCTTGATCAGGTCGGTCGTCGCTTCGCTGGCGCGGTGGCCGAACGCATGGGGCTGGCCGGGGTAGAAGGCGTAGTCGAGCTTGCCGCCGCGGGCCTGCCAAGCGTGGAGCAGGTCAAACGTCATGTCCTGCGGGATGTTGGAGTCGTTTCCAGGCTGCACGACGAGGATGGGCGGAAGAGACTTTGCCTCGCCAGAGGTGACGAGGCGGGGGATGGAGGCGTCCCACATCGCCGCCTCGTCCTTGAAGTACGCGATGGAGCCATTCATCAGCGCTTCGATCCTGGCGCGCTGGGCGTAGCGGTAGCGGGCGGCAGGATCGCTGACCGGCCACATGGCGACAACGTAGCTGACTGCTGCTGAAAGATCATCACGCAGAACGAATCCGCCCTTGCCGTCCGAGATCGGCGTACCCTTGTGCTGGGGCGCGTCGGGCCGGAGGGCTTCGAGCAATGCCAGATGCCCGCCAGAAGAAGAGCCGATGAGGCCGATGCGCGTTGCGTCTGCATTGAGCGCCTTGGCGTTGAGGCGGACATAGCGCACGGCGGCCGCGACATCGGCGCTGCCGGCCGGGTGCTGGAATTTGGGCGCCTGGCGGAAATCAACCGACACGACGAGGAGGCCGGACTTGGCCAGTTCGATGCAGTAAAGCCTGTCGCTCTCATGGCTGCCGGAGCTCCATGCGCCGCCGTGCACGTCGACAAGCACGGGCAGGGGCGCTGCGGATTTGGGCCTGTAGATCGTGGCGGCGAGGTCGAGGCCATCGGGCTTTGCCCAGACGAGACTGATCTCTTCGATCGCGACTTCGGTTCCTATTGCGGCGGCGGTGGCGCCGCCCTGTTGGGCAAGTGCGGGCGCAGCGCAGCCGGCAAGTGCGACGAGGCCGAGCGCAATGACGATGGATTTCATGCTGCTGTCCTCGATGTCTGCTTCACTGCCAGAGACGCGCGGCAAGGATGGCACGCATCCGGCGCACGAGCAAAGCCGTCAGGTCTTGTGCGGCGTGGCGTAGGCGTCCGCCAGCATGGCATCGAGTGTCGCCATCACGCGCGCCCAGTCGGCGTCGGTCTTCAGCGGCAGGCCGGAGAAGTTGCCCATCGCGGCGCCGCGCAGGACCAGGTAGTGCAGGGCCGCAAGGACGATGGCGTTGATAGCGGGCGCATCTGCGCCAGGCGGCGGCGTGGCGGCGCCACGGATGCGCTGCATCATGCCGAACATGGCTTTCGATCGTGCGGCCTCGATCCGGGTCAGCGCTTCGGAAGGGCCGGCGAGTTCCCAGGCGAGCAGCTTCTGCAGCACGGGATCGGCGCGGAGATTTCCGGCGTAGGCGGTGAAGGCCGCGCGCATGCGCTCGGCATATTCGCCCCTCGCCGGCGGCTGCATGTCGCCGATCCAGACGCCGGTGGCGGCGCCCAGCGCCTCAAGCAGGCCATCGAGGCCGCCGAAATAGCGATAGATGAGTTTCTTGTCCGCGCCAGCCTCGGCCGCGATGGCGTTGATCCCGAGCGCGCTTGCGCCGTTGCGGGCTATGACCCGGGCTGCCGCCTCTATGAAGCGCCTTTCGGTCGCTTCCCGGTCGCGGGAGGAGGCGGGTTCGGTCGGCTTTTTGGCTTTGGACAATGGGTTTCCTCGGTTCGCGACGGGCACACTAAATAAGTCACCGAGCGGAGACAAATCACTTGACGGATGGTCTCGCTCCTGTATGTCACTATCTGGTGACATACAGGAGGTAGGCATGAAGATCGTTCCTGACAACCGCAGCAAATGGATCGGCGCCGGACTGGCGCTTTCGGCCGTGGCCGTGGTTTCCAACGCGCCCTATTCGGCCCTCATCGCGCTGTTCGACTATGACGACGTGCTGCGCCGGCCGGCTGGGGAGGTGCTGACGACGTTCCACGCTGCGGGTGCGCCTCTGGTGTTCGCCTGGTGGGCGTTCGCGGTGTGCGCTGTGGGGTTCGCCCTGGCGGCGGCGATGGTGGGGGAGGCGCTGAAGGGCGAGACGCAGGGCAGGCTGTCGGGCGCGTTCACGATGTTCGGCGTGGTGTCGGGCGTGGTGCAGGCGATCGCGCTGTTCCGCTGGACGTTCGCGATTCCGCCGCTCGCTGCGAGCTATGTCGCGGCGCAGGAGGGGTCGGTGGAGCGTGTGGCGATGGAGACGGTGTATGCGACGCTGAATGCGTTCGCGGGCGTCGCGGTGGGCGAGCATCTGGGGCAGATCCTGCTGATGGTGTGGACGCTGGGCGTGGGGCTGGCGGTGATGCGGCTGGGCGGCGCCATGCGTTGGATCGGGATGGCGGGCTTGGCGACGCTGCCGTTCTGGGTGGTGGGGCAGACGGAGCTGCTGGCGACGGCGATTCCCGAGCTGCCCGTGGTCGAGACGATCCCGTATGCCTACATGGCGTGGGAAGCGTGGCTGCTGGTGGTGGGCGTCGCGATGATCGTGCGCGCGGTGCGGAAGAATGCGCCGACGAGCGCGGTCGCCTATGCCTGAGTCGTAGGCGGCGCAAGCGTGGTTGCGGACGGCTGTAGGGAGCCGTCCGCCGGGTGCGTTGCGGGGAAGAGGAGCGCGCGGCCGACGCAGTTGAGGACGGCGGTGCGCAGGGGAGGAAGGGAGGCGGCAAGGAGGGCGAGGCAGAACGCGAGCGCCATGCGTGTCGTCGTCGACGCTGTCGTCATGACGCCCTCCTTGCCGGTTTCAAGCGATCTTGCGCCGCTTCGAAGGATTAGAGGGATGCGGGTGTGGATTTGGATGCAGCTGCCGGAAGTTTTTTTTGACTTCAGCTTCGCCACCTCAACGTGCGCGGTTCGATAGGGTTGGCGAAATCGCGGCTTTCGGAGCGGGAAGCCGCCCACTCCTTCTTGAGCGTGCGGTACCACTTGGCCTGCACGTCGATGTCGTCGATCCACATGCCGTCGCCCTTGTGGTACGCCATTCCCTCGTTCTGAATATCGACCATGTGGCCATCCTGCCCGAGGAATTTGCGCGCGGCGGGGATCAGGATGGGCAGAGCGAGATCGAGCAGCGGCGCGTTGTTCCAGAATGTGATCTGGGTGATGCGAGTCTTCCTGGGCTCGACGGGCGTTAGGCAGGTGAGGGTGAAGATGCGCGTCGTCTTCGCCTCGACGATTTCCCACCGGAAGCCGGGGATTTGGAAGACAATCTCCGTGGTGACATCCGATCCCATCAGCGCTCGGTAGGCGAGGGAATTCGAAGACGGCTGATGGCGAGCGAGGGCCCAGCCGCGCTCTGCCGGCACGAACGGCTTCTCTTTCAGCTTGAGCCCTGTCGAGGGTGGACGCCACCACCATTGGTTGTGCACGAACGGCACGTGGGCGGGGTCCATCAGGCCGACGACGGCGTCGTCCATGTGGGCGTTGAAGGTCTGGTGGACGATGAATTTCGGTTTCTGGTCCTTGAGATCGAAGGCGGGCGCCGGCAAGGCTGGTGGATGGTCGCTGCGCGGATTGTCGGCGACGTAGACGAAGATCATCCCGTTCGCCTCGTGCACCGGATAACGGCGCACGCGTACCTTATCGGTGCCGAAATCGTCGGGTTTCACCAGCGAGGGCATGTGTGCGCACTGGCCATCGGTGCGGAAACGCCAGCCATGATAGGGGCACTGGATGGTCGGCTTGCCGTCGGTATCGAGCTGCTGACCTTGCGACAGCGGCACGAGGCGATGGGGGCATATGTCGCGCAACGCAAACGCTTCGCCCTTGCCCGTACGCGCCAACATGACCGGCTGGCCCAGGATGATGCGGCGGAACTGCTCGCCCGGCGCGAGCGATTTCGACGCGCAGGCGAAATACCAGCTGTCGGTCAGCCAGCCTTCCGCCGTGACGCCGGCCGATTTGGTGAGGGTTCCGTCAGGCATGGACTGTCAGTATCTCTCCCAGAAGTCTTTGATCGTACTGGACTATCCAATGTTTGCTGCATCTCGTCGAGACGGAGTCGAATGACATGGCTCAGCCCAAGAAGAAAACGGCAAGAGCGAAGCTGAAGGCGGCAGCAAGCATCAGGGGCTCATGTCTGTGCGGATCTGTCGAGATCGAGACCGACGTGCCGGTGTTCTGGGCCTGGCACGACCACACGGCGGCGAGCCGACAGGCGCACGGCGCCGTCTATGCGACTTATGTCGGCGCCTATCGCAGCAAGACCAGGGTGACAAAGGGCGAGGAGGCGATCGCTCGGTTCGAGGAGACGACGGGAAATGTTCGTAGCTTCTGTTCGCGGTGCGGAAGTCCGGTGAGCTATGAGCGCAAGAGCTCGCCCAAATGGGTCAACGTGCCTCGCGCGTTGTTTGCGGGGCGGACGGGCCGGGAAACGAAGTACCATGTCGGCTACGAGCAGATGCAGGATTGGGCGTATCTCGGCGCGCCGGTGGGTCCGCTCAAGGGATATCCCGGCGTGATGGTGGAACGGGCGCGGACAAAGAAGCGCTCGGCTGCGGATGACAGCCTGTTCGATCCCGGGATGTTTGGGCCTACAGATCCATAGGCGCACTGGGTTCCGATCGAGGACCCCCTATTCTCGATCGATCAGTGCACCATGAACTGTACGGTGCGCACTTCAAGAACCGGGTCGTCGGGATTGTCAGAAGCGCGTTTCTCGAAACGGACGCGGCCATTGCCCGAGGCAAGCATCTCGAACCGCACGGCGTGAACCTTCGCGCCCGAGGCTGTGGTCTCGTCGCTAGAGTCGAGTGGACGGAAATAGTCGCCATCCGCATAGCCGTGTGCCGACCACACGCCGAGCACTGGTCTGTGGAAGGCGCACGGTCTCGATCGTCTTCGGCCGGGTGTGGAAGGTGTAGGCGTCGGGGGTGACGCCTGAGGCCGCATCGCCCGTCACCTGAGCCTGCATAAGCGCGGCGCCGGTTGGATCGGAACCTGTTGGCGGCGCCGCCATCTGCGCTGACTGCCGCGCGGAAGTGTCGGCAGCCGTTGTCATCGACACTGGGCTGCACGCGGCAAAACCCAGTGCGGAGGCGGCGAGGGAGATCAGGCGCACGCTGGGTCTGCCCTAATGGATCATGAAGTTGATGGTGCGCGTCTCCGCGACTGGAGCGTCGGCGACGGCGCTGTCGCGGCGTTCGAACTTCACCGTGGCGTTGCCGGAGGCCTTGGGCGTCACGGTGACGACGTGGTGAACCTTGCCGTCGGGCATCGGTTCGTCCTTTTGCTCGCCAACCACGACGAGAGCCGCGTCCGAGGCCGTCGCAGTCCAGGCGCCGCCAGCGGGAGCAGCAGGCAGGTGAACCTTTTCGACCTTCGCGGGGTAGGTGTGGAACGTGTAGCCCTCGGGAGTCTCGGCGGTGTTGGCGTCGTCGGCCGAGTCGGCCGACTTCATCGTGTCGTCCATGCTCGCCATGTCGTGCGCGGGCGAGGCGCCGGCCGCTGCGCCATCGGTAGCTGTCGGAGTAGAGGGGGTGCAGGCGGCGAGCGCCAGCACGGACGCGGTGGCAAGGATGATCAGGCGCAAGGCAATGGCTCCCGGAAGCAGGTTGAGATCGTGAGGATGATACAGCGCTGCGACAGGCGCCGATAGATGCGCCTAATGCACCATGAAGTTGATCGTTCGGGTTCCTTCGACCTGGCCGTCTTCAAGGCGCTGGAATTCGATTGCGACATTCCCCGACTGGAGGGCCTCGAACTCCAGGACGAGGGCGGCCTTGCCCTCGGGCGTCGTCTCGCGGCGCTCGCCGAGCGGCTTCACGGTGGGTTCGCCGGTGGACGTTGCCTTCCAGGTATCCGTCCCCGGCGCCGGAAGGCGAACAACGTGTTTCGAGCCGGGCCGTGTGTGAAAGGTGAAGGCGTCGGCGGTGAACCCGCCAGGATCTTCGGCCGTCATGGCCATGTCGCCCGCACTGGGCTCGGCAGGTGCGGCCGGCCCCGATGCGACGGGAGCAGGGGGCTCCGGCGCGACGGGCGCCGCAGCAGGCTCGCCGCATGCGGCGAGGACAAGAGCGGATGCTCCGGCAAGGATGAGGGATCTCATGACAGTTTCTCCGGCAGGACCAGTTGGTCGCATCATCCGCGAGAGCGCGCGCGGGATCAACTGGCCGGCCTGTAATGATGGAGGCTGAAACGGTTCCAGCCCTTCTTGTTGCGGGCCTCGACGGCCCACTGAAAGCCGTCGACTTCGTGCGGCCAGAAGACTTGCCGGGCGAGGCCGGCTGGCATCTGGGCTTCGAAGCACAGCGCATCCTTGTGGACGTCGGGAGCGGCGGACAGCAAGCCCTCGCTCTTCTTTCCGTCTGAGGTGAACGACCAGTAAGCGAGGACGCCTGCATCGTTTGGGCCGAACAAGGCGACTTCCTTGTAGCCGCGCCCGGCATAGGACTTCATCGCTTCACGCTGGGCGTCCGTGAGCTTGGAGGAGGCCGCGGGCGCGCCGAATGTCCATTCGGCGTCGAGCCGCACCCATTTGTCTCCGAACGGCGCATAGACGCGCGTGCATCCGACAGGACCCATGGGGGTGTCGGCCTTCGCCTTCCACGCGCCGATGATCGGTGCGAGCGGCCCGAGCTTGCCGCGGCCCTTTTTCCATTGCTGTGGCATTGTCCATCCTCCGAGCCAGAGCAAAGGCGCGGATCAATGCAAGGTCAATCGGTTTGCATCGGAGGGTGCTGCGATCTGCGACTTCGGTGTCCGAAAATCGGCTGCGGGGTTGCAGGGTGATGACTATATTCAGCAGCATGAGCCACTACAGCATCTTTGAAACCGCTATCGGTTGGGCCGGCATAGCCTGGGGCGAGCAGGGCCTGATCGGCGCGCATCTGCCGGAGCGGGATCCGGCGGTCGTGCGAAGGTCGTTCGCGCGGTGTTGTCCGGCGGCGGAGGAGGCGGCGCCGACGCTCGAGATGGCGGAGGTAATCGAGCGCATCCGTGCGCTGATGCCGCCTACCGCGAAAAAAGTGCCGGGCGGCGCGAGGACCGCCCGGCAGTGATACCGATCATCCTACGGGGGGATCAGCCTAAACTTACCGCCTCAGGATATCGTAGTCGGGGTGGCTTCGTGCGACCAACGTTTCTATTTCTCCTTGTAGCGGTCTAGGTCGTCGATGCGGCGCTGCAGGTGGGCGGCGCCGAGCAGGTGGAGCGGGACGCCGACAGCGGAAACAATGACGAAGCCAGCGATCGTGGGGAAAAGGATTTCGCGGGCGATACTTGTCCCGTCCAGGTCTCCGGACAGACTCCAGAACGCAGCTATTAGCACGGCAACGCCGGGTAGATAAGGCAGCCAATACCAGCTCCAGGCGCTCGCCATGGCGTCGCGTTGGCGAGTGAGTTCGGTGCGGTGGAAGTCGATCAGCGCGGTGGCCGAGGCACCGGCGGGCATCGCGGCGGCCCGGGCCCGGTGGTGTGTACCCAACGCGACGAGCAGTGTGCCTAGGCAAAGCAACGCAAGGCCGATGCGCATGAGAGGTGTCGCCCATGGCTGGATCGCGAAGGAGACAAATGCGGCGACCACCAGGGCGTGCGCCGCGTAATCGACGAGGTTGCGAACGCGGACGCGGCTCTGGAAGGCTCTCGCCTTTGCGCGCATGGCGTCGGCGGAGATCACGATCGGTGTCGTTGGCATGCTTTGCCAGAGGGAGCGGAGATCGTCGGCGGTTGTGGGCTGGGTCATGTTTGGCTCGGGGAGTTGAAGCGCTTCGCGAGCACCGCCTTGATGCGGTGGATTTTCGTGGCGACGGCGCCGGGGGAGAGGCCGGTGATCTCTCCGATGTCCCTGGCGTCGAGGTCGTCGAGGTAGAGCAGCATCACCTGCCGGTCCGGCGGCTTGAGCTGGTGGATCAGCGCCGTCAGGCGGGCGAGGAGGTCGGCTTCGGCGAAACTGTCGGGGTTGCTGGCGGCATCGGGTGTATCTGCGACGTGATCGAGATCGACCATATGCGAAACGCGGGCGCGCTTGTCCCTCAGGACGTGACTGGCGGCGGTGTTGTGAGCGACGCGGTAGACCCAGGTGCGGAGGCTGGAGAGGCCCTGATAGATCTCGAAGCTGCGCCAGAGGGCGAAGTGGACATCCTGCAGGAGGTCGCGCTGGCGGTCGGCGTCGCGTTCGTAGGCGCGGACGAGGCGGCCCAGCGCCGGGCCGAATTCGGCGGCGGCGCGGGCGTAAAGCTCGTCCTGTGTGAGGCGGCGTGCGTCCATGGCTGAGATAGTCGTGCCGGGCGGGGAAATCTTACAAGCGCCGGCTTACGTGTCGGAAAATCGGCTGCGGGCCTGACGATAGCCGCTATATTGGGAGCATGAGCGGCTATCGTCTCTTCGAGACTGTCATCGGATGGGCCGGCATCGCCTGGGGCGAGCAGGGCCTCATCGGCGCGCACCTGCCGGAGCGCGATCCGGAGATTGCCCGCAGGTCGTTCCTGCGCCGGTTGCCGGACGTGGCGGAGGCGACGCCTTCGCCGGAGATCACGCCGCTGATCGAGGGCATTCGTGCGCTGATGCGTGGAGAGAAAGCGGACCTGTCGGCGGCGCCGCTCGACCTTGCGCGCGTGCCGGAGTTCAACGCGAAGGTCTACGAGATTGCGCGGAAAATTCCGGCGGGTGAGACGCTGACCTATGGCGAGATCGCGGTGAAGCTGGGCGACAGGTTGCTGGCGCGCGATGTCGGCGCGGCGCTGGGGAAGAATCCGTGGCCGATCGTGGTGCCATGCCATCGCGTTACTGCGGCAGGTGGAAAGCTCGGCGGCTTCTCCGCCCGCGGTGGGGCGGCTACGAAGCTGAAGCTGCTGGAGATTGAAGGGGCAGCTGCGGTGGCGCAGGTGAAGCCGTCTGGCAAGGCGGCGCCTCCCAGGCAGCCGCGCCTTCTGTGAGCGGCGCTACTCTGCCGCCGCCTGCTTGCGCTTGGGCAGTTTCCAGTTCGGGCGCGCGAAGTGGCAGGTGTAGCCGTCGGGAATGCGCTCGAGATAATCCTGATGCTCGGGCTCGGCTTCCCAGAAGGCGCCGACGGGCTGCGACTTCGGTAACGACCTTGCCGGGCCAGAGGCCGGAGGCGTTCACATCCGCGATGGTGTCGAGGGCGCACGCGCTTCTGGTCTTCGCTCTCGTAGTAGATCGCGGAGCGATAGCTCATGCCCATGTCATTGCCCTGGCGATCCTTCGTGCTCGGGTCGTGGATCTGGAAGAAGAATTCGAGCAGGTCGCGGTAGGACCATTTGGAGGGGTCGAAGATGATCTCGATCGCCTCGGCGTGCGTGCCGTGATTGCGGTAGGTGGCGTTGGGAACGTCGCCGCCGGAATAGCCGACGCGCGTGGAGATCACGCCGGGCTTCTTGCGGATCAGGTCCTGCATGCCCCAGAAACAGCCGCCGGCGAGGACTGCTCTTTCAGACTTGGCGGAGGCGGTTGTCATGGGCGTACTCCTGCATGTTGTGCGCTACCAGCCCAATGTAGTGCGGGTCAGCGGCTACCTCCAGTACGCAGTCAAAGCCTCATTGGTTACGCAGTTGACCAGCCCCCACGAGCCGGGCACCTGTATCGTCGCGCCCTGGTGGTGAAAGACAAAGTCATGCGTCGGCTCATAGTGGTTACGCTGTCGATCGTGCTCGCTTTGGCGGCATGGGCAGCCTTGGTGGTCATTGGCACACTCAGCGGATGGGGCCGATCGACGCTCGCGCCTCGAGGTGATCTGCGCGCGTTCATGGCCGCCGCCAGCCAACAAATCGACGCCCAGTCGAATGGAAACGCCGCATTTGCGCTCATTGCGGGCAGCCGCCTGTACGACGAGCATTTTGCGTCGATTGAAACGCCCGTTGATCGCGACACGCTGTTCCAAGTCGCTTCGCTCAGCAAATGGATTGCGGCGTGGGGCGTGATGACGCTGGTCGAATCCGGACGTATCGATCTTGATGCGCCAGTCTCCCGATATCTCACACGTTGGAGCTTGCCGCCGAGCGCGTTCGACAACGACGGCGTAACAGTTCGGCGGCTGCTGAGTCATACAGCGGGCCTGACGGATGGCCTTGGCTATGGCGGCTTCGCGCCGGGTTCGGAAATTCAAACACTTGAACAGTCGCTCGCGCGAGCTGCCGACGCCTCGCCGGGAGCCGACGGCGTCGTGCGTGTCGGCGAGGCGCCTGGACTTGAATGGATTTACTCGGGCGGCGGCTACACGCTGCTTCAACTGATCATCGAGGAAGTTTCAGGCGAACCCTTCAATGCCTACATGCAGCGGGCCGTGTTTCAACCGCTTGGAATGTCCCGCTCGACATTCGAACTACCCCAAGGCGGAGGCACGAATGTCGCTGAATTCTTTGATACGGATGGCTCGCGCGCCACACACTATCAGTTCACGGCAAAAGCCGCCGCGTCCCTGTACACGTCAACCGCGGACCTAACTCGTTTCATTCAGGCGCATCTGGCTCAGCCAAACGGCGAGCCGCCGGGGCGCCGCGTGTTGCGGCCTGAAACGCTTGTCGAAATGCGCAGGCCGCATGCCTTCCAGTACGGTGCCGAGATTTGGGGTCTGGGCGTCGTTCTCTACGCGCCAAACAATGCTGGAGATTTCATTGTCGGGCACGATGGAAGCAACGGGCCGGCGATCAACACGACGGCCCGATTTGATCCTGCGACGGGCGACGGAATTGTCGTGCTTGAGACGGGAAATCCATTATTGGCGACCCAACTCGCCGGCGACTGGGTGTTTTGGCAGACTGGCAATGTGGACGTATTTGACGTGATAAGGGCGGTCCCGCTTGCGCTTCTAATCATGGCTGCGGGGAGCCTGGTGATCCTTGTGGTGGGCGGATTTGCGGGCTGGCGGTTCAGGCGCCGGGCAGTTCGCCAACCGGCTTGACGAGCCTCCACCAGCGCATTTCGCCAAAACCCTCTAATAAATGGACATCGTTTCTCCATCGACCGCAACGAGCGAGGCGATGTGACCGTTTAGCCCAAATGTGCTCGCGGTTCAGGCGACGCCTCTACGCGCCGAAGCGCATCGGCGGGGCGGGAGGAGCCCGGGGCGGTTCGGCTACTTCGCCGCCCCCGCCTCGAGCACATCCTCGACCGTGCGCAGGCCCGGCTTCGGCGAGGTGACCAGCACGGCCATGTTTCCGGGAAGGTGCTTGTTGTCGAGCATCTTCTCGTGCGCGCGCGGGATGTCGGAGAAGGGGAAGACTTCCGACATGCATGGATCGAGGCGGCGTTCCAGCATGAGCTGGTTGGCCTGGCTGGCTTGGAGGAGATTCGCGAAATGCGAGCCCTGCACGCGCTTCTGGCGCATCCAGAGGAAGCGGGCGTCCATGGTGAGGTTGAAGCCGGTGGTGCCGGCGCAGATGACGACCATGCCGCCGCGCTTCACGACGAACACCGAGATCGGCATCGTGGCTTCGCCGGGGTGTTCGAAGACGATATCGACTTCCTTGCCGCCGGTGAATTGCCAGATGGCTTTGCCGAACTTGCGGGCTTCCTTCATGTAGTCGTTGAACTCGGGCGTGTTCACTTTCGGAAGCTGGCCCCAGCACTTGAAGTTGGAGCGGTTGATGACGGCCTTGGCGCCCATGGAGAGCACGAAGTCGGCCTTGTCGTCATTGGAGATCACGCCGATGGCGTTGGCGCCGGCGACGGCGCAGAGCT
The DNA here is from genome assembly GCA_963718145.1 of uncultured Alphaproteobacteria bacterium. Lineage (GTDB taxonomy): Bacteria > Pseudomonadota > Alphaproteobacteria > Caulobacterales > Hyphomonadaceae > UBA7672. The sequence continues at coordinate 23,521 of CAVQYJ010000008.1, forward strand.
GCGACGGCGTAGGAGCCGAGCCCGCCCGAGGCGCCCCAGATCGAGCACGAACTGGCCCGGACGCAGCACGTGCGGACGGTGGCCGAACAGCATGCGGTAGGCGGTGGCGAGCGTCAGCGTGTAGCAGGCCGCTTCTTCCCAGGTGAGATGCTTGGGGCGGTCCATGAGCTGGCGCGACTGGACGCGGCAGAACTGGGCGAAGGAGCCATCCGGCGTCTCGTAGCCCCAGATGCGCTGCGAGGGCGAGAACATCGGGTCGCCGCCATTGCATTCCTCGTCGTCGCCATCATCCTGGTTGCAGTGGATGACGACCTCGTCGCCGGGCTTCCAGCGCTTAACCTTGTTGCCGACAGCCCAGACGATGCCGGAGGCATCCGAGCCCGCGATGTGGAAGGGCTGCTTGTGGATGTCGAAAGGAGACACGGGCTCGCCGAGGCCAGCCCAGATGCCATTATAGTTGACGCCCGCCGCCATCACGAGGACGAGCACTTCGTCGGAGGCGATCTCGGGCGTGGGGACGACTTCGAGCTGCATGGCGGTCTTGGGGCGGCCATGGCGCTCGCGGCGGATCGCCCATGCGTGCATGGTCTTGGGCACGTGGAAGTCCGGCGGAATCTCGCCGACTGCGTAGAGGTCTTTAACTTCGCGTGCCGATAAACCGTCCGCCACGATCACCTCTCCCGCGCGCCTTGAATCATTGCCCATTTCCGGCTCATGGATTCCGCTCGCGCGAGGCCAGGAGGCTGTCAGGCGGGCGTCACATTGTCCAAGGACCGGACGGATTGCAAGCAATCTTGTTGCACTGCAATAGAAGGGCCAGCACGAGAGCCAAAGGGTGTGGCGGCAGGGCCGCTCGCCTTTGACGGCGCCGGAAACCGGGGCGGGCAGGCAGACTTGCGACGATTATTTCGGGCAGGCGGCGGCGGCGAGGATGCGGCCCTGGTTCGGTTCGGTCAGCAGCAGGGCGCAGCCTTCATTCTCTGCCGGCAGCGACGTTGCGAGCGACGGGCCTGGCGCCAGCTTCTTCGCCGACACGACGAGATGGGCGGAGGACAGCTTGCGGCCATTGTTTTCTCCGCCCTTCACATCGGTGGTGGCGCCGAGCCGGTAGGTTACCAGCAGGGCTTCGGCGCTCTTTGGCGCGCCCTCGACGGCGAAACGGATGTCGGGCCCGCGGGTGGCGCTGATGCGTGCGGCCGGCGTGGCCTTCGCGGCATCGCGGATGAAGCCTTCGATGGCGCCTCGATTGAAGCCGGTGGTTTCCTTTGCACCGCCGATCACGGCCTGCGGCGTGTAGGCGCTCGCGGCTCCGGTGAAACGCTTGTTGTAGGCGCGCTGGCGACCGGTCCAGGCCGGGCTGGAATAGGGATCCTTCCACTTGCCGGCCTTGCCGACACGCAGGTCGTCCCAGTAGTCGACATGCCATTCCAGCGCGATCAGCCCGGGCCGCCCGGCAAGTTCGCGGAAATACGCCTCTGCTGGCGGACAGGACGAGCAGCTCTGCGAGGTGAAAAGTTCGACGACGACAGGCGCGGACGCCGTCGCGGCGGGGGGGGACGTCTGCGCCGAGGCGGAGAGTGAAAGGGCGAGCAGGGCGAAGGCCGGTTCCAAGCGCATGGTTGCTCCTTGCGTTTCCTAGGCTAACGTCGCGCGCCCGCGCCGGGAAGGCTGTAGGGCAGATGGAGTGCGGCATGGCGCGGCAGGCATGGCTCAACGGCGTCTACCTGGCGGCGGACGAAGCGCGCATATCACCCTTCGACCGCGGCTTTCTATTCGCTGACGGGGTCTATGAGGTTACATGTGTCTATGGCGGATTGCCCATCGACATGGAACGGCACCTCGACCGGCTGGAGCGGTCGCTGAGGGAGCTGGGCTATGCTCGGCTGCCGGACCGCAAGGAAATAGCGGAGGTGCATCGCCGGCTGATCGCCGACAACGGCATCAGCGAGGGGTTCGTCTACACGCAGGTGACGCGCGGGGCCTATGGCGGGCGGGACTTCCCGGCGCCGGACAAGGAGACGATGCGGCTGACGGTCTTCTGTTTCGCGGAGCCGAAGGCGCTGCTGGACGTTCCGGCCGCCCGGACGCGGCATCCGCATCATGACCTGTCCCGACATCCGCTGGGGCCGGAGGGACATCAAGTCGGTGGGACTGCTCGCGCCCGTGCTGGCCAAGACCGAAGCAAAGAATCGCGGGCTAGACGATGCCTGGCTGGTGGGGCCCGATGGTCTGGTGACGGAGGCGGCGTCGGCCAACGCCTGGATCGTGACAAAGGATGGCGAGATCATCACGCGGGCCCTGAGCCATGCGATCCTGGCGGGCGTGACGCGGCATGCGCTGTTCGACGCGCTGGCGCAGCAGGGCGGGAAGATCAGCGAGCGCAGCTTCACGGTGGAAGAGGCGAAGAACGCGGTGGAGGCGTTCAACACCTCGGCCGTGGCGCTGGTGGCGCCAATCGTGGAGATCGACGGCGCGAAGATTGGCTCAGGCGCGCCCGGGCCGGTGACGCGCATGTTCCAGCGGCTCTACTATCAGGCGCTCGGGGCGGATGTAGCGAAGGTTGCGCCGTGGTTGAACGATTGAAGATTGCGCTTCAGGGTGTGAGTTTCGTCTGCAGCCAGTTCTGCGTCGCCGTGGGTGCGCCGCTGAAGGTTTCGCCGGTTGCTGGACTGATCTTGCACGCCTGCTTTAGCGCGCCCTCGGCATCGGGGAAAGTCGCGAATGGCTGCATGTCCAGCGCCACATAGCCCTGACCGGCAATGCCTCCGCTGGCCGTCCAGTATCGCGGCGTCTGGCCGACGCGCGCCGTCTTCCCAGTACAATCGAAATCGAGCGTGAGGGTGCGCGTGCGGAACGGCCGCATCGCTCCTCCAAATCCGTCTTTTGGAACGTCCTCGCGGTAGCGGATCATCAGGTGAATGCGCGGCCACTTGTCCCGCGCCGGCGCCTTGGCGTCGGCCCAGGCCGTGGCGCCTTTGTCGGTCACGCCGACCAGCTGCCAGTCCAGCACCTGCATATTCGAGATCCCGAGCGATGCAGGCGCCGATGTTGCGCGGCCGTCCTTCAGCGCCTTGTCGAGGCTTGTCAGGCGCGGGCCGTCATAGCCCCAGCGAGGGTTGCAGATTATCTTGCCCATCTCGGCCATGACCGTGCCCGCGTAATTTGTTTTCGCCTCGGCGTCCGGCGTCTCGATGACGCGCAGCGTCTTGCCTGTCATGTCGATGTAGTTCGTCTGCACGAGACTGTCCTTCATGTACGTGCAGTTGAGCACATGCCGCGTCCACTCCGCCGACCACGGCGGCGTAGCGGTGACCTGATCGAGCGGATACACCTCCAGCAGCCACAGTTCCTTGAGCCGCGTATTTTCCGCTCCGGTCCTGTCGACCAGCGATCCTTCGTCGAGATACGCGGTGGTGGACTGGCCCACGGGGTTTACCTGCACCAGCCTGAGCTTCGTCGCCGGTGGCGTGAGCGCCGCAGGCTTGGGCGCCGCTGGCTGCACGGGCGTCTGTGCCGACGCTTGCGCGGAGGCGAGCGCAACCAGCGCCAGTGCGATGGATCTCAACATCATGTGCCGTCCCCCATCTAAGATCGACGATCATATGAATGGGACGCGCACGGATGCAATGGCCGGCCAGCAGGCGCCGAAGGGTCAACTGCAACCGCTAGTTCGCATACCGCCCCGCGATCGCATCCCACCGCGCCTTGTGCGGCGAGACTTTCGCCACCGGTCCGGCGTTCGTGAACTCCAGCAGCTTGTCGCTCGCGTCATAGCGCGGCCAGGTTGGCTGGCCTGCGCCGTTGGGGTCGCCCGTCTTCGCGAAATTGGTCCAGTAGGCGACGGCGTGCTGCGCCTGGACCTTGTCGTTCTCGTCGGTTGCGTAGGGCGAGGTGTGCAGCGTGTCGAAGACGTACTGGCGCTCCTGTGCGTGCGACGTGCCTTTCAGGCGCCCGCGCACCGACGTGGAGACGACATCGAAGCGGTAGAGATAAGCGCTCTGGCTGTTGGCGGCATGAAGGCCGGCGAGATAGCGGGCCGGCTCCCCGAAAACGATGTCGCCGACAATCTGCGCCGCCATCGTCTCCTTGTCGGGATAGGTGTTGGCCACCTGGGGCAGGTCGGCAAGCTTGAGGCCGAGGATGCGGGTGAGCGAGCCGTCAACATCCTCCGGCTTCGAGGGGAATTCGGCGCCATTGTAGCCGACGAGATAGGGCACCTTGGCTTCCTTGCCCTGCCTGAACGCTTCGGCGACAGGCATCGGCAGGATCTTGCCATCTATGATCGGTCCGCCGCCGCTGAACGTGTTCGGATCGCCCTTGCCGAGGATCACGTCGGCCGGAATCGCGCGCAGCGCCGCTGCATCTCCTGCGGTCACGCCCAGCGACTTCAAGAACGCCTCGCCATCGGAAGCAGCAGAGGGCAGGCCGCGCGCATTCGGCTTGTCGAGCAGCAGCACATTCTCTCGCCCCGCGCCCGACTGCACGATCGCCTTGTGGAACAGCCCGCGCGCATTTGGCGACGTCATCAGCTTCTGCACGGCCATTCCGCCCGCGCTCTCGCCGAAGATGGTGACATTGCCCGGATCGCCGCCGAATGCCGCGATGTTGCGCTTCACCCATTCGAGCGAGGCGATCATGTCCATCATGCCATAGTTGGCGACGGGGCCCCCCGCGGCTTCCTTCGTCAGCAGCGGATGGGCGAACGAGCCGAAGCGGCCGAGGCGATAGTTGATGGTGACGAGGACGACGCCGCGCTTGGCGAGCTGCGCGCCGTCATAGAGTTCGGCGGTGCCCGAGCCATTCACAAAGCCGCCGCCGTGGATCCACACCATCACGGGGCGCTTGCCCGAAGCCTGCTGCGTCCAGATGTTGAGGGTGAGGCAGTCTTCGCTCGCCGGCTGCCGGCCGATGCCGTTGTCGGTGGACGGATATTTCTGCATGCAGACATTGCCGTAGTCGGCCGCGTGGCGAACTCCGCTCCATTTCGCGGCAGGAACAGGCGCCCTCCAGCGCAGGTCGCCCACAGGCGGGGCGGCGAAGGGCACGCCCTTGAAGGCGACGATGCCGTCCTTCTCGACGCCCTTCAGCGCGCCGGATTCCACGCTCGCCAGAGTTGGGTCAGGGTTGGCGGGAAGAAGTCCCGAACATGCCGCAAGTGCAAGAGGCAAGAGAAGGACAAGCAGGCGTTTCATGGCGTGGCTCTCCCGCGCGGCTATCTGGCCCAGCCGCTGTGAGCCAGCTTCTGCCGGCGCGGCGGCCCGCGCAAGCCGGGTTTACGACTTCCGTCGCGCAGAGGCGTATGATCGCCGCGGTTTGATTCGGAGAGCCCCTTGCCTCCCGTCCGCGTCGAAATCCTTGGGGAAATGTTCACGGCAGTCGATCTCGCCGAGACGCGGTTCTTCGACTTGCCGTGCGTCTACCTGATGACCCACGAAGAAGCCGGGACGCATCGCATCCACTATGTCGGGCAGACGCACTGCCTGCGCGACCGCTTTGCCGGGCATCATCAGTTGAAGGCGGCGATGGCGCTGGGCGCAACGCACGCCCTGGTGCTGGTCGTGCAATCGGGGCGCGACAGGCGCGCGTTCGAAACGCTGCTGCGCTGGGAGTTCCGCCCGCCGCTCAACGAGGAAGAGGTCCCGCGCCACATCCAGGCCTGGCGCGCGGCCCAGCACTGCGGCAAGGCCGAGGTCGCCAACCGCGCCAAGGCGGCGCATTTCGGCCGCGTGCAGGCGACGTTGCCGCCAGTGGTGAGTCCACCGCCCGCGGCGCGGCGCTGAGGTTTCGGCATGTTGGTTCAGATGGCGGACGTCAGGTCCGGACGACCGTCTTGGCGTTGAGGAATTCGCGCATGCCGGCAGCGGCCAGCTCGCGGCCATAGCCCGACGCCTTCACGCCGCCGAAGGGCAGGCGGGGGTCGGAGGCGACCATGCCGTTGATGGCGGTGAAGCCTGCTTCTATCTCGTCAACAAAACGCGCTTCCTCGGCCCTGTCGTTGGTCCAGACCGACGAGCCGAGGCCGAAGCGGGTGGCGTTGGCCAGCTTGATGGCGGCGTCGATGTCGCGGGCGCGGAACACGCTGGCGACCGGGCCGAACAGCTCGTCGTAGAAGGCGGGCGCGTCTTCCGGGATGAAGCCAAGCACGGTGGGTTCGTAGAACGCGCCGGGACCGGGCGGAATCTTGCCGCCAGTGAGGCATTCAGCGCCGGCCTTGATGGTGTCGGCGACCTGCTGGGCAAGTTCATCGCGGATTTCGGGGGTCGCGAGGGGGCCGACCTGGACGGTGCGGTCCATCGGATCGCCGATCTTCAGGGCGCCCATGGCAGCGGTAAATTTCTGCACGAAGGGAATGTAGATGTCGGCGTGGATGATGAAGCGCTTGGAGGCGATGCAGGACTGGCCGGTGTTCTGCACGCGCGCAGTGACGGCGGTACGGATCGCCAGGTCCAGATCGGCGCTGGGCATGACGATGAACGGGTCGGACCCGCCCAGTTCGAGCACGGTCCTCTTGAGATGCTTGCCGGACGCTTCGGCGACCTTCGATCCGGCGCCTTCGCTGCCGGTGAGAGTGGTCGCCCGTACGCGCGGATCGGCGACGACAGAGTTCACCATGGAGGAGGGGATCAGCAGCGTCTGGAACGCGCCGTCCGGGAAGCCGGCCTCGCGGAAGATCTCCTCGATCGCGAGCGCGCATTCGGGAACATTGGAGGCGTGCTTCAGCAGGCCGATATTGCCAGCCGCAAGCGCCGGCGCGGCGAAGCGGAAGACCTGCCAGAACGGGAAGTTCCACGGCATGACGGCCAGCACCGGCCCAATCGGCAGATAGCGGACATAACTCGCGCTTTTCTCGGTCTTGATGTGTTCGTCAGCAAGATAGGCTTCCGCATTCTCTGCGTAGTGGCGGCAGCCGAGCGCGCACTTCTCGACTTCCGATTCCGCCTGCGCGATGGGCTTGCCCATCTCCAGCGTCATCATCTTCGCGAAGCGGCCCTTGTCTCGGATCAGGATGTCGGCGGCGCGCGAGAGCCAGGTGAGGCGCTCGGCAAGGCGGGCGCGAGGCGAGAAGGACGGAAACAGGGCGGCGGCCTTGGCCAGCTTCGCTTCCACGTCGGCGGCGGAATGGGTGGGAAACTCCCTGAGGACTTCTCCGGTGGCCGGGTTGGTGGATTTCATGGACATCGCCGCACTCCGTTCCTGTGGCTTCCATTTAGGACAGGTGCGGCGCGAGGGCGAGGGGTTGTCTAGCTTGCGGCGGCGTCCATCCGGCTGATCGAGGGCTTTTCGTTCCAGTGGACGCGTTGCTGGAACCATTTCGGCTTGTCGGGGATCAGCGGAGTTTCGAGCCAGAGACGCTTGAGGTGGCGCACCTTGCCCGCCGCGCGGTCGTCCTTGTAGGCGGTGCGCGAGTGGAAGACGTGGTAGTTGTTGACGAACTGCATGTCGCCCGGCTGGAAGTCCATCTCGATATTGTAGTCGGGATCGTTCGCCATCTTTGCAATGAGATCGATGCCCTCCTGCGCTAGCGGCGTGATGCGCGGCGCATCGGCATGGCGTTGAGACGCCTCCATGTAGCGGCCGATAAAGCGAATAAAGAGGCGGCCAGCGTGCGCGGTGAACACCGGCATCATGTACCAGGGCTTCGAGCCCGGCTTCTCTTCGCCGCGGAAATCGTGCGGCTGGGCCTTGTAGAGTTCGGCCGCGAGATCGGGCCGTGTACGCACGAGATCGTTGTGGATCTTGACCGAGTTGGCGACCAGCGACAGGCCGCCCGATGCGGGGCGGGCAAGGCAGAGCAGCCCGACAAGGTCCGACCCATCGCAGTGGAAGGGCAGCGCGTCCTCGCCGATCTCGTTGCCGCGGGCGTAGAGGTCGCCGCCGCGCTTGCCCTGGTCGGTGACGTCGCCGAGCATGTGGCCGTGCTTGTTCTGTGCCCAGGGTTTGCCGAGATGCGCGCCTATGCCCCAGTAGATGAGGCACATCTCGTCATTGGAGTATTTCGCCCGGTCGACGCCGGTGATCATGCCGAAGCCGCGGCCATTGATCAGCATGTCGTTGAACGCTTCGAGGCGCTTGCCCAGCGTGGGCAGGGGGAAGTCGTCTTTCCGGATCTGGAGTAGATCGTTGGATTTCGCTTGGGCGTGACGCAGGGCGGCGTCGAGCTCTCGCTTCTCTGTCTCCGTCAGAACCATGGTCCATGGTGCAGGATCGGAGACGTTGCGGCGGGTCCACTCGGCTTGTGTTTCCAGGATGCGAGGCGTCATGGCTCTCTCCAGTTCTAAACGAAAGCGGACGATTTCGATCTGATATGATCGAGCGAGCTTTGGCTCACAGAGAGCCGAACAAAATTCGCGCACCTACAATCGCGCTGACTACTCAGACGAGCGCAGCAAGCTTGCGCAGTAGTGGGCGGACTATTTGGACGAGACGCAGGCATGATGAGAGTGCAGTAACGACGGCGCGAGACTCAATACCCTTCAGTCCAGCCTAGCAGATCCGTGACCAGATTCTTGAGCCGCTCCGCTAGTCCGCGCAAAGCGGCGCTGCGCCCACACCGCGCCGGCTAAAGCCGCCACCGCCGAAGCGAGCGATACCAAAATAGAGTCAATCAGGAATGATCGCTGAAAACTGTTCCAAGCAACAGGGTCAAAATTACTCAACATTTCAACTCGAAACCACCCCAAGAAAATAAGGTTTGCTTGCAACAAAACGCCGCTAAGCCCCACGCCTCCTAGCGTCGCAACGACTACCGAGCCTCGCTCGTTTTTCATCCCCAAGCCGAACGCAAAAACCAAAAAGACCAGATACACAAGCCATATGGAATTGTCGCCAGCAAGTTGGTCAGCGGAGTACGCGGCTGCTTCAATCAAAAAGCACACAGCAACACCCAGAAGAAAAACCAACGACTGAAACCAGCCATTACCGAATATTTGGCTTTTACTTTTTCCTGAGCTCACCAATGTTCCGCCGCCTGCAGCGTCGGCGCGGGTTGGGCGCCGCGGATGAGGCGGCCGGGGAGGGCGCCGGTGGGCTTGCCGTCCCGGTAGGTGACCTGACCCGCGACGACGGTGGCGGTGTAGCCTTCGGCGCGTTGAATCAGGCGGCGGCCGCCGGCGGGAAGGTCGTGCGCGACTTCAGGCGCGCGGAGGACGAGGTTGTCGTAGTCAATGACGTTGATGTCGGCGCGGTAGCCGGGCTTGAGCAGGCCGCGATCGAGGAAGCCGACGGCGCGGGCGGTCTCGCGCGTGTGCGCCTTGATCACCCAGGGTAGGTCGAGCTTGGGCCCGCGCTTGCGGTCGCGAGTCCAGAAGGTGAGCATGGAGGTGGTGAAGCTGGCGTCGCAGATCGTGCCGACATGGGCGCCGCCATCGCCGAGGCCGAGCAGCGTGTTGGGCCGGCCCATCATCTCGTAGCTGGGATCGAGCGAGCCCTGCGCATAGTTGAGCACGGGGAAGTAGAGCAGGCCCTTGCCGCCACGCTCCAGCATGTGGTCGAGCGCGAGTTCGGCGGGGTCGATACCGCGGCGCTTTGCGATTGCCTCGATCGAGTCGGAGAGCAGGGGCTCGTAGTCGGGCGGATCGGCCAGAAGGAACATCTTCGAAAAGTTGGCGAGGTACAAGCGGGCGAAACGATCGTCGCCCTCGGGCTTGCTGGAGAGGAGTTCGGCGCGGACCTGCGGGTCGCGCAGGGCTGTGACCTTCTGGGCCAGCGGAAGATGAGCGATCTTCTTGAAGCCGGCATGGGTCGAGAACGGGTTATGCGTGAGTTCCAGTCCGAACAGCACGCCCACCGGCCGGCCGCACACCTGCGCCTTCATCGTAAGGCCATCCTCATTGGCGGCGTCGACCTGGTCGAGCACCCAGCGCCAGAAGTCCGGCGAGCCGTCCGACTGGACGAGGGAAAGCGAGAGCGGCCGGCCGGACTCTTTCACCATGCGGCGAAGCATGGCGATCTCCGCCTTGCGGTCCTTGAAGTCGCTGACCACCTGCAGGACGCCCATGCCTTTTCCATTGGCCCCCGCGGCGCCGAGACCCTTGGCGATGCCGACAAGTTCGTCGGCCTCTGCGGTGAGCGTCGGTGTCGGCTTGCCGTCGCTGGTGCGGTGGTTGAGCGTGCGCGAAGTGGAGAAGCCGATGGCGCCGGCCTCGACTGCCTCCTTCGCCAGCCGTCCCATCTGGGCGATCTCGTCCGGCGTCGCCGGTTCGCGGTTAGCGCCACGCTCGCCCATTACATATACCCGCAGGGGGCCGTGGGGCGCCTGCACCGCGAAATCGATGTCGTGCTGCCTGGCTTCGAGCGCCGACAGGAATTGCGGGAAGGTCTCCCAGTTCCAGGCCAGCCCCTCGGTCAGCACGACGCCGGGAATGTCCTCGACGCCCTCCATCAAGCGGATCAGCATGTCATGGTCGCCGGGGCGGCAGGGGGCGAATCCGACGCCGCAATTGCCCATCACCGCCGTGGTGACGCCGTGCCAGGACGTGGGCGACAGGTGCGCGCGCCCAACTCGCCTGTCCGTCATAGTGCGTGTGGATGTCGACGAAGCCGGGCGTGACGATCTTGCCCCTGGCGTCGATCTCCTGCGCGCCGGATCCGGCCGCCTTCCCGACCAGCGCAATCCGCCCGTCCTTCACCGCGACATCGGCCTCGCAGGCGTCCTCGCCTGTCCCGTCCAGAACCGACCCGTTGCGAATAACGAGATCAAATGCGTGGGGCATGGGAGTTTCCCGTTTCGGTTGTCGAAAGTCCCACGGATTGGGTGAAATCTCAATCGAAACCCGGCCCGCCGCCACCTCGCTGCATCTGGACATGCCAGTCGCGCCGCGCGAGACTTCTGATGGTCCAGAGGGGGACATCGCATGAACGGTGTTCTTAGGGGCATTACCAGACGTGCAGGGCGCCCGCAGACGGCACGGGCAATGGAGTTCGTTTTCCAGGGCCTGACGCTGGCTGGCCTCATCGCGATCATGGTGGGCCTGGTGCTGTTCGCGCTGAGCAGGCAGGGCGTCGATGCGGCGGTCGTTCTCGCCATCCTCGCCGGCGCGATCGCCGCCGCCGGATGGCTCGCCGTGCTGTCGACTCTGGCGGACCTGTCGGGCCAGCACGCGCGCGACCTCCGGGCGAAGGAGATTCTCGACGCCCTGCAGAGCGGCCGCGAACCCCCGCCTTTCACACTTTACCTTCGCCCATTCGCAGCCACCGACATGATTGACGACATTGTGATGGAGTCCGTGAGCAGCGTCTTTCGCGGCCCCTTGATCGTTACCTCGACGCGACTTGAACTCGAACAGCAGATCGAGCGCGCCGCCCGACCGTTGGGCCAGCTTGTCGCACTGGGCAAGCCGCTGGAGCATGTCGGCGCCGGCCGCATCGAGGTGAAGGACGAAGGCTGGCAGGACGTGGTGCGAAAGCTGTTCGCCCATGCGCGCCTGATCGTGCTGCTGCCGTCTTCGCGGCTGGGCACGCGCTGGGAGATCGACCAGCTGCTGTCGTCAAGCATGATCGAGCGCACCGTGATCGTCGACCCGCCCAACCCCCGCAACATCCGGTCGCGCCGGTACCAGCAATCGGCAGAGTGGCGAGAGGTGCGCGCTGCGTTCGCGCGCAAGGGCTATGAGATCCCTCAGGATTCGACTGCCGGCCAGCTTCTCTTCTACGGCGGCCAACGCTCGCCACAGGCGCATGCCCGGCTGGATATGAACGCAGAAGAAAACATCACCCGGTTCTTTCGCACTGTCGCCGAGCTTGGGCGGCCCGCGGTGAAGGGGGCAGCATGAACAGGTTCCTACAGGCGCTCATCGCAGTCAGCGGGCTTCTGATCACAGGCCTGCTAGGCTTTCAGACGCTCGATTCCAACGTCAGGACGGAAGCCAATGAAAGGCTGCAGGCCAAGTACGCGTTCCTATCCCTGTTCAGCCAGCAGATCGGCACGGCGATGAGCGAATGCGATTCCACGCCGCTGGCGATCATCGAGACCGCGCTCGAACAGCTCAGCAAGGAATTGCCGAACGAGACGGAATTTCGGCAGGCCTACCAGGATCGCAATCGCGATGTCGGCCAGTATGTCACCGACTGCCTCGCGAACGGCGGCAAGGCTGGAGGCGCAGCGATACCCGTGGCCAGCCGCGAGCCTGACGCGGCCGTTCCGCCGGGAACGCCATCCGCACCCGTCACCACCACGCCGGGCGCTGATGATTCAGTGCAGCCGTCCGCACCTGCGCCGACCGTGGTCGGAAATCTCGATCTGCGCGCCAAGGAGAATGCGGTCCAGCAAGGAGGTCCTCCTCCGACAGCCAGCGGCGGCGCCGCCAAGGCCGGCGCCTGGTATGCGGTTCTGGCTTCCTACAAGGTTGGATCGGAAGACAAGTATGTGCCCGACGACATCGCCAAGTTCCGGCAGGCGATCGCTTCGGCAGGCGATCCATCACTCAAGCTCGAAGTCTACCGCACCAGCGTCTCCAACCATTTTGCGATCGTGCTGACGCCGCCGACCGGTACGGAGGACGACGCCCGGCGGCTGGTGAGCCTGGCCCGCAAGAGAGGTTGGTCACCCGACGCGTTTGCGCAGGCTGAAAACAGGTGGATGGTGTGTGCCGACCCGAGCACACTGGCCGCCCTCCAGTCCTGCCAAGGCGCCCCGCGCAGTTGATATCAGCCACTTCAGCCGGCATCCGCCTTGCTCCGGCGCGCGGATTGCAGTTTGGTGCCTTCGCACTTGCAGCAGGGACGTTAACGATGGCGGACAGGTCCGCCTCCCCAAGAAAGACGGCGCGGCCGCGCCGTCCTTCCAACACGATCCCGACAAGCCGTGGATTTTCCGCACGTATGCAGGGCATTCGACGGCGGAGGAGTCCAACAAGCTCTACCGCAAGAACCTGTCTAAGGGTCAGACGGGCCTTTCCATCGCCTTCGACCTGCCGACCCAGACGGCGTACGATTCCGATCACGTTCTAGCCAAGGGCGAAGTCGGCAAGGTCGGCGTGCCGGTCGGGCACCTCGGCGACATGCGGGCGCTGTTCGACGGCATTCCGCTCGCCGACATGAATACCTCGATGACGATCAACGCCCCGGCCGCGTGGCTTCTCTCTCTTTACGTGGCGCTCGCGGACGAGCAGGGAGCTTCCCGGAAGGCGCTTCAGGGCACGACACAGAACGACATCATCAAGGAGTATCTCTCGCGCGGCACTTACGTGTTCCCGCCCAAGCCTTCGATGCGCCTGATCGGCGACATGGTGAGCTGGTGCTACACCGAGACGCCGAAATGGAATCCGCTGAACGTCTGTAGCTATCACCTGCAGGAGGCCGGCGCGACGCCGGAGCAGGAGCTGGCCTTTGCGCTCGCAACCGCCTGCGCCGTGCTCGACACGGTGAAGGCCGGCGGGCAGGTGCCGGACAAGGACTTCTCCATTGTCTTCGGGCGCATATCGTTCTTCGTGAACGCAGGCGTGCGGTTCGTGACAGAGATGTGCAAGATGCGCGCATTCGTCGACCTGTGGGAAGAGATCGGGCGCGAGCGTTATGGCGTCTCCGATCCCAAGGCGCTGATGTTCCGCTATGGCGTGCAGGTGAACTCGCTGGGGCTGACCGAGCCGCAACCCGAGAACAACGTCTACCGCATTCTCATCGAGGCGCTGGCCGTGACGCTGTCAAAGCGTGCGCGGTGCCGGGCGCTGCAGCTGCCGGCGTGGAACGAGGCGCTTGGCCTGCCGCGGCCGTGGGACCAGCAATGGTCGCTGCGCCTGCAGCAGATTCTCGCCTACGAGACGGACCTGCTGGAATACGAGGACCTGTTCGACGGCAGCCATGTCATCGACGCCAAGACGGAAGCGCTCAAGGATGGCGCGCGCTCGATGCTGGCGAAGCTGGACCAGTCCGGCGGCGCGATCGAGAATGTCGACTTCATGAAGACCGCGCTGGTCGACAGCCAGCGCGCCCGCCTGAAGGAGATCGAGGCCGGACGGCAGATCGTCGTCGGCGTCAACCGCTACGAAACGACGGAAGACAGCCCGCTTTCTGGCGGCGACGGATCGATCATGGCGGTTGATCATTTCGCGGAAAATCGGCAGCTCGACAAGCTCAAGGCCTGGCGCGCCCAGCGCAATCCTGCCGCAGTGAAGACGGCGCTTGCGGCGCTGTCAGCGGCGGCCAAGGAAAACCGCAACATCATGCCGTCATCGGTCGAGGCCGCGAAGGCCGGGGTCACCACGGGCGAGTGGGGCGCGACCCTGCGCGAGGTGTTTGGCGAGTACCGTGGTCCCACGGGCGTCGCCGTCATCATCCAGACGGATGGTGAGGAAGACCTGGAGAAGGTGAAGGGCGAAGTCGAGCGCGTGTCGAAGAAGCTCGGCCGCACGCTCACCTATGTGGTTGGCAAGCCGGGGCTCGATGGCCACTCCAACGGCTCGGAGCAGATCGCAGCGCGCGCCCGGGCGGCGGGCATGAACGTTATCTACGAAGGCATCCGCTTTACCCCCGACGAGATTGTCCAGCAGGCGATCGACGGCGATGCACACGTCATCGGCCTGTCGATCCTGTCCGGCTCGCACCTTGATCTCGTGCGCGAGACGGTGGGCATCCTGCGCAAGAAGGGCCTCAACATCCCGGTCGTCGTCGGCGGCATCATCCCCGAAGCCGACGCGCTGGCGCTGAAGCAGATGGGCGTCCGCCGCGTCTACACGCCCAAGGACTACAAGATCACGCAGATCATGGGCGACATCGTGAAAGTCGTTGAGGAAACGGCTATCAAGGCGGCCGAGTAGGCGCCCGAACAGGCTCGCGCTATAGCTCCGGCTTGTGCTGAAGGGTTGGACATGACCATGAATGCCCGCGCCTGGTACACGATGCCAGGCGATGATGACACGCTGAGCCCGGCGGACCTGGATCACGCCTTCTACGACAACTACTTCCCCCATCCCTATACCGGCTATGCCGGCCGGCCGATCACGCTGGAACAGGCCGCAGCCGACCGAGCGGAGGGCAGGACATGCGTGCGCCTGCTCGGCGACAGCACGATTGCGACGAGCGGCATCTGCCAGGATCTCGAAGACCTGTTGAACGGCGCCGGCTGGAACGCCCGGGTGCACAATGCCGGCATCATCGCCGCAAACACGACCATGATGCTGTCCTCGGTCGTCCATCGTGTCCTCGACGCGCGGCCGGACTTCACCATCGTCATCGGCGGCGGCATCGACGTGTTGACCCCGCTGCGCTTCGACCCGCGTCCGGGCTTCCCCCACACGCATGCCCTCAGCGAGGTGATGTTCGAGCACTTCTACGATCACGGGCAGAGCAGTGTCTGGCTCAACCGGCCGCCGCTCACCGTGGATCGCCTGCGCGGCTCTTTCCTTGAACGCATCGACATGTTGCGGGTCCAGTACGGTCACCTCTCGCCGCAGTGGGAGGTGTCGATTGTCGACGCTTTCCGCCGCGCCGTCGGCAAGATGCTTGACGTCGCCGGGGCCGCCCGGCTCAAGACCGCGTTCGTCCTCAGTCCGCTTCTGACCTCCAAGGCCACGCTGACCGGCACGGAGACCCAGGCGATGCCGCCCGCCCGCACGCGCGCCTATCTCGAGCGTGTCTATGGCGGCTTCGTTCGCATCGTCGAGCAGGAGCGCACGCAGCGCGCCGGCGATCCCACCATACGCGTCGCCGACATGCACGGGCTCTTTGAGCATGACACGGAGGAGATGTTCTACGACATCATCCACTGGAACCTCGCCGGGCGAACCCGGCTGGCGAAATCGCTGTTCGACTTGTTGCAAGGGTGGCGATGAAGCTTTCGCCGGTTGTTCTGGAAAACGCCTTTGTGCGGCTTGAGCCTCTGGAAGGACGGCATCGCGAGCCCCTGCGCTGCGCGGCAGATGATCCAGATCTCTGGCGCTTCGCCAACGTCAACCTCGACAACGACAATTTCGATGCATGGATGGACCACCGTCTCCAGGAGATCGCGACGACGAGCGATCTCACCTGGGCCGTGTTAGACAAGGCGTCGCAAGCATTTTGCGGCTCGACCAGCTATCTGGCTGTCGTCCTGCCCCACAAGCGCGTCGAGATCGGCTGGACCTGGTATGCGAAGCGAGTGTGGGCTGGCGCGGTCAACCCCTCGTGCAAGTATCTCCTGTTCGCGCACGGGTTCGATGATCTCGGGCTCAACCGCATCGAACTGAAGCTCGATGCACGCAACACCCGCTCGTTCAACGCCATCGCGCGGCTGGGCGCCAGATTCGAAGGCATTCACCGCTCCCACATGGTGCGGCCCGACGGCCGCCTGCGGGACACGGCGTGGTTCAGCGTCATCCGTGAGGAATGGCCCGCAGTGCGTGACGGACTGAACGCCCGGCTCTCGGGGTTCAGCCCATAGTCAAGGGTGCGCGGGTCGCGTGCAGGTTCGACGGTTTCAGTGCTTCGGGCTGTCTTTGGCGCCGGCAGGTCGGGAAAGGAACGCGACAGGCAGAGCCCTCGGAACTCCCTACTCCACCGCGGCAACCGTATGCGGCTTGCGCGTCGAGCATTCGGATGCGGCATGGCGAAGAATGCGCAACTCGTTCATCAGGCCGCTCCAGCGGCTGGCGCCGACCGTGCCGACCAGCTCCGCCTGCACTTTCGCCCACGCCGGCCTCGCGAGATCGAGTTGGGACGTGCCTTGCACGGTGAGGCTGAGCAGGCGTTGCCGCCGGTCCGCTCCGCGTTCGACATGGATGAAGCCCGCATCCGCCAGCGGACGGATTGCGCGCGGAACACCCGATGCATCCATGCCGAGCACGTCTGCAAGGGCCCCGACCGTCATCGGGCCGAGCTGTCCCAAAGTCATCATCAGGTTGAACTGGTGTCCGGTAAGGCCATGCGGCGCCAGCGCGGGATCAAACGCCGCGATAACAGCCCGGGAAGCGCGCGCCACGTGCCGGAGCATGCATGCGTCCGTGGAAAGGGGCGAGGCCCCCTGTTGGTCGATGTCTCGATTCGCGGAGCCGACATTCCGCGAACCGTGCTGGTCCGGCATGGCCATTCGTTCCGACAATTGCCCGAAGGCAATCCTGATCCCGTTTCCTGCGTAAACGGGCCGGGCTTGCCCGTCAACGCCGCCCTGCAAGCCATACGCCGGCCAGGATCAGCGCAGACCCCGCAAGCTGCACGAGCGTGAGCTGCTCGCCGAACAGTGGCCAGGCGATCAGCGCCGCCGCCACCGGCTGGATCAGCAGCAGCACGCCGGCGACCGATGCGGGCGCCCGTCCCACACCGGCGACGATCAGCCCCTGTCCCAGCACGTGCACCACGATCGCCAGCGACAGAGGCGCGACCAGCCAGGATGGGTCGGGCGGAATCAGCGCCTCGCTGCGCGCCGCGGACGCAAGAAGCGACACCGCCAGCGTCGTGGCCGTCGACCAGAACAGCACGTTCATCGAGGTCTCGGTCCGGCGCGCCAGTTTCGCGCAGAAGAGATAGAGGCCGACCATCACCGCCGCGACCAGCGCCAGCAGGTCGCCCGTGACCGCGCTGTCTGTTTCCCCCGCCGCGCCGCGCGAGAGGAGCAGGGCGCCCACCAGCGCGATACCGATCGCGTAAGGCCAGATCTTCGCAGGGCGTTCCTTGAGGATGATCCACGCGACCAGCCCCACTGCTGCATTGCCGAGGTTGACGATGAAGGTGGCGTTGGCGACCGAGGTCAGCACCAGGGATGCATGCCAGAATGCGATGTCGAGCCCGAAGAACACGCCCGCCAGCAGCGACATCCACGTCGGCCGCGCCAGCTTTCCGCCGCCGGCGTAGATCACGGCCACGATCAGCGGCAGGGAAAACGCAAAGCGCCAGAACCCGGTCGCCTGCGGTCCGAATTCCGACAGCCGCAGTCCGATTGGCGCATATCCGATGGCGACCGCGCCGCACAGGACGAGCAACGGCCCCAGCCATGGCCGCGCGCTTGGCTCTGGCAAAGGTGTTTCCGTTTTCAAGACCCAAGCCCGACGCGGGCGCGTATGTCTGCAGGGCTCGCGCCGTCCGCCCGCAGCGCGGCGAGGGTGAGAGACCGGTTTCGCTTGGCGTAGCGTTTGCCGTCGGGCCCGGTGAGAAGAGGATGAAAGCGATAGATCGGCGTGGGCAGGCCGAGCAGCCTCTGCAACAGCACGTGCACGTGTGTCGAAGAGCGCAGGTCCTCGCCGCGAATGACATGCGACACGCCCTGCAGCGCATCGTCATGCACGACCGCGATGTGATAGCTCGACAGCGCATCCTTGCGTCCGAGGATTACATCGCCGTGAGATTCTGGATGCGCTGTTACGATCTGTTCCGCGTTCGATCCGGTGGACTGCTCGACGAAAACCAGACGCGCGAATTCTTCGCCTAGCAGGTCATGTGAATATCTCATCGACAGCCGCCACGCAAAAGCCTGGCCCCGCGCGAGGCGGGCCTGCTCCTCATCCGCACTCATCGGCGTTGCGGGTCCCGCATACACAATTCCCTCGGCGCCCTCGCCTGGGCCATGCGGCGCCGACGCAGCCTGCACGGCGATTTCGCGGCGCGTGAGGAAACAGCGATAGAGCACGCCGAGTCCACGCAGCCTGTCGAGCGCGGCGGCGTAGTCGCCGAGATGATCCGACTGTCGCCGCACGGGCGTCTCCCACGCGAGGCCGAGCCAGGCGAGGTCCTCGTGGATGCCTGCCTCGTAGTCCGGCCGCGAGCGCGACGCGTCGATGTCCTCGATCCGCAGCAGAAAGCGTCCGCCCGCCTCCTGCGCAGCATCGAATGCGGTCAGCGCCGAGAAGGCGTGGCCGAGGTGAAGCTGGCCGGTGGGGCTAGGCGCAAAGCGCGTGACGAATTCCATTGCGCCCCGGCCAGACTTTCTATGGCCTGGCGGCGCCGGTCGGCGGGGTGTGCACCGCGGATGCGCCGAGTTGATCAAGCAGTTGCAGGGGGCTCAGCTCGCCCCTCTCGATCCTTGCGGTCGTCTCGGCGAGCGGAACCGGCTTCTTCGGCTTGACGATGAGCTTCACCTTGCCGCCTCGCTCGATCCACGCGGCGAAAGGCGAGACCAGCTTGCCCGTGCCGGGCATCATCTGCTCGGCCTGCGTGGCGCCCATGTCGACGCCGGCCTTCGCCAGCGTGCGCAGGCTTTGCGGCGTCTGGTTCGCAAACATGGCCATGTCGCCCATCTGGTCGGGCGGAACCATCTTCCCGGCCTCGACCGCAAGCGCGAACAGCTTGTCCAGCCCGCCGCTCTCTTCGGAGATGTTCAGTTCGAAGCCGGTGAAGGTCGTTGCGTTCTCGAACACCTTGCCGATCGCTGCGCCGTCCGCCTTGGACGGATCATCGGGCACGAGATCGGACACCGCCTTGAAGCTGGGGAAGCCGCCATCGTATTTCAGGTCGAAGCGCAGATAGTTGTCCAGCCCGAACGCCGTATCGATGACCGCGGCGCCCGATGTCGCGTTCCAGGTCCAGCCCAGCGCCATGTCGATCGACGGCTTGTCGAGGCCGTACTTGACCATCAGCGCCATCACCTCGGGCGGGATGGGCGAAGCCGTCGTCTGGAGAAGCGCGCCGTCAGGTCCCTCATCCGCCGCAAGCGACGGCGCGAGCTCTTCCACCATCTGCATCAGCCCGCCAATGTCGTAGACAAGGTTCTCCGCCTTCATGCTCGCCTTGGTCGGAATGAACCAGTGCCAGCCGCGCGCATCGAGCGTGCCCTCGCCGAGCGAGAAAACGTTGTGGCCGTTGATCGCGAAGTGCTCGTTCTTGAACGTTATGAGCCCATAGCTGAGCAGGTCCGTCTCCGTGCGCGGCGGCCATTCGCCGCGCGCCAGGTAGCCGTAAAGCTTGTCGAAGCGCGTATCCTCTTGCCCGAGATAGTCGATGCCCCCGGTGATGCTCATCGGCGGCGACGTCACGCCAGAGACAGGGTCGGTGACGCCGCCCGGCACGTTGCCGCTGAAGGTTATGTTGCGGACAAAGCCTGCGTCGGTGTCGGCGCCGCGAATGCCTCTGAAGCCGATCGACTCGATGCCCGCATCGACAGCAAACGCCTGGCCCATCTCCGACATCGAGAACTGCGCCTTGACGCCCGACATCACATAGGCGTCGGCGCCGAACGACCGGAACGCCGCGGCGAAAGGCTGCAGCATCGGCATCAGCTCGGCGAACGCATCACCGGCAGGAAGCTTGGCAGGCTTCAGCTCATAGGGCCGCAGCGTAAGATCGGTGAGGATCAGGCGCGCGATGCTGAAATCATACTTCTCGAGCTTCATGTCCATCGGCGGCGCCGATGGATCGACCGATGCGACGGCGTCCTCGACCGCGCCGGAATACGCCTCCATCGCCGGAGCCATCAGCGTCTCCAGCCCGTAGATCGAAATGCCCTTCGCCTCGACGCGCTTGGCAAGCTGCGCCGTCTCCGTCAGCCGCTGGCCGGCGAGGCGCGCCTTGGCCAGGTCGGCGTCGAAATCCCACAGCCGCACCTCGGCGAAGCCCAGTCCCACACTCGGCTGGTCCGCGGGCGCCAGCTTCACGTCGGTCAGCACGGTCGCTCCGGAAGCCGCGTCGAAACTGAGCGCCCCCCATGTGAGGCCCATCGCCTTCGGCAGGGCGTCGCGCACGGCGGCAAGATCGGCCGCGCCCTTGGCCTGCGACTTGAAGCTCTCCGCCGACAGTTTCGCGACGAACGCCTCGACCTCGGCCGGCGTCGTCTTCAGCGGCGCAAGCGCGCCGGACTTGGCGCCCGAACATGCGCCCAGCGCCAGGGCGAAGAGGAGTGCGGCCAGACCGAAAGACAAACGCATGAAGTCCCCCTGTGGACGAGCGGGGGAGGCATAGCGCGATTGCGAAGGGAAGGCGAGGCTTGCGGCTTTGCGCCTGCGCCTACTGCGTATTCTGCGCGCCGCGCAGCGTATCCCAGGTCCGCGCCGGGGTCAGCAGCGAGCGAAAATAGTCGCGGTTGGATTCGACCAGGATTTTGGGCGTCTCCGGCCCGGCGATCGTCTCGGCTTCCTCGAACTTGCCCTGCACGCCCAGCACCAGAATCAGGTTCTGCTTGATGCGGTTGTCCGCATCCGGCAGCCCGACGGCGCGGCGCAGGGTTTCTTCCGCCAGCCCTGGCTTGCCGTCGAGCACGTAGGAGAGGGCAAGGTTGGAGAGGATCCGGGCATTGTCTGGCGAGAGCGTCAGCGCGCGCTTGTAATAGTCCTGCGCGCCGCCGTGCTGGTCGAGCGAGTCCATCGTGACGCCGATGATCGACATCAGCTGGGCGTTGCCCTGGCCCTGCGCCTCGGCGCGCGCCAGCGCCTGGGCTGCATCCTCCGCCTTGCCCTGGTCGAGGCTCGCCTGTGCGTAGATGATCGACAGCTCGACATCGCCAGGCTTCATCGCCAGCGCCTGCGCCGAAACTTCCGACGAGCGCCCGGACGAGCCGATCATGCGAAGCACGCGCGCATATTTCAGCGAGGTCTCGTATTCGTTGGGGTTCTTCTCGTACTCCGACGCCCAGAACCGGCTCTGGGTCAGCAGGTCCTGCCGGTCGGCAAGGTCGCGCTCGGCCTGGGAGGCCGGAAGGATCGGCCGCGCCGCATCCGACACCATCGCCAGTTCCTGCGGCTTCGACGCCGGCGCCACCGCGCAGGCCGAAGCAAGGGCGGCAAACGCAACGCCAGCGGCAAGGCGGCCAAGGTTCGGGCGAACAGCGGACATGGGAACACTCCTCGGGAGTTACCCGAACGTTGAGCCAAACCGCGTTAAGGATTGGTCAATGGCATTTAAGAGTCCGCAATTCAAAGCTGTTGTTCCTGGTACGGCTCCTTGCGACCGAGAAGGGGCGGTGAGTTCAATCGGTCATCCACGCGCGGCAACGTCATCGTCCGGAAACAGTCCGACTAGGGTGTTACGATCCCGAACCAGAACTCGAACTTGTCGAGAAGCGGCAAGAGCAGGGAAAGAGGTGTCCGGTCCCCGTCGATATCGGCTTCCTCCAGAGTGATCTCGTCGAGAATGAGCTTTGCAAGTGTCAGCCGGTCGAGGCGCAGTGTCGGCGTTGATCGCGCCGAAGCGGGTGTATGCCAGAGGACGGCATTCGACACTTGAACGCGGAAGCAGGCATCCTCGTCGCGAACATGAACTGTAAAGGCAAGCTCGATGTCTTGGGCTGCTTCTGCGTTGAGGCGCACGGAGCAGGAGTCGAGCAACTGATCTGCCGGTAGAGGGCGAATCTGGCCAGCGGGTCCTGGGCGGCGGTCAGAAGTCGTTTTCGGCTTTCTGAGCTCCTGCGCGCCGGTCAGGTAGAAGGAGCGCCAGGGGCCGGATTCTGCCTGGTAGCCCATCTGTTCAAGCGCATCAGCCTGCAGCGCGCGGGCCTCTGCGTTGCTTGGGTCGGCAAAGACCAGGTGGTTCACGAGTTCGCCAACCCATCGATAGTCGCCGCGAGCGTATGCCGCGCGCGCGTGCGCCAGCAGCGCATCTGGTCCGCCCGCAAGCGCCACATATCGCATCCCCGCCTCAACGGGAGGATGGGGATGGAGGTGCGCAGGGTTGCCATCAAACCATCCAAGGTACCTCTGGTAGACCGCCTTGGCGTTGTGGTTGAGCGTGCCGTAGTAGCTGCGCGTGTACCACTCGGAGTCCAGCGATGGAGGCAAGCGCAAGCGCTCGGCAATTTCTTCGGGAGTGTGTCCATGATTGGCCCAGCGCAGGGTCTGGTCATGCACGAATTTGTAGAGGTCGCGTTGTTTCGAAAGATAGCTGCCGACGCGCTGAGCGCCCCAGCGCGGCCAATGATGGCTGGCAAACACCACGTCGCTTTCAGGTGCGAAGAGGTCGATGGCCTCGTTGATGTAGCGGCTCCAGGATTTTGCATCACGGACCTGCGCGCCGCGGGGCGTCAGTATGTTGTGCAAGTGGCAGGTGCAGTTCTCTGCAACGCAAAGTGCGCGGAATTGCGGGAAATGGAAATTCATCTCGGCGGGGGCTTCTGAGTCCGGCGTCATCTGAAAGACGATGTCCACGCCATCGATGTTTCGTGTCTCACCTGTTCGCGTGATTGAATCCGTTGGCGGCACAAGCGAGACCGCGCCCATCGAGGTGGTCTTGCCAAGCCCGGCGTCGATGTGACCACGCGGGCCGGCAGGCAGAAGAGCGCCGTACATATACGTAGCGCGCCGGCCCATGGCGTTTCCGGCCAGGATGTTTTCTGACGTGGCCTCCTTCAGGAAGCCCTCAGGCGCAAGTATCTGTAGGCCGCTGGCTATGTCCTCTCTGGACAGGACGCCGCGGACACCGCCGTAGTGGTCCACGTGCGAATGGGTGTAGATCACTGCTTTGACGGGCCGCGGTCCGCGATGCAGTCGATAAAGAGCCAGCGCAGCAGCAGCCGGCTCGGCCGAGATCAGCGGGTCAACGACGATGACGCCCTCGCGCCCCTCGATGAACGTAATGTTGGAAAGATCGAATCCGCGGACCTGATAAAGGCCTGGCGCAATCTCGAAGAGACCGTGGATGGCGTTGAGCTTTGCCTGTCGCCATAGGCTCGGGTTTACGGAATCGGGGATCGGCGTCTCGTCGTTTTGGAAGGCGAATCGCTCCATGGACCAGATGATCCGCCCCGCATCGTTCCTGACCTCTGCGTTCGGAATTGTGCCGAGGAAACCGCGTCGCGCGTCGCGGAAATCCTCGCCGTCATCGTGCGGCAGAGATGTCTCCAAAGCTGCGTTCGCCGCGCGTGTCGCCTCAGTTGCATCGTTGGGCTGGGTCATCGGTTCTACCCTCCGCGTTCTTCCGGCATCACAGGCGCCAAGCAAAGGATCGTTCCTGATGATCCGTATGATGTCACGATGTCTTTTCTGAAATGGCTACAGCATCGGTGACTCGTCGGCTGATCCGGTCCGAGAGTGGCTTGGACCTGAGGTGGCGGGCGTGGCGTCGATGTGAATACTGCGATTTTGGAGAAGATACTTCGCGGCGGGTTCGCGGCGGCAAAAAAGCACCGGCCAGTACGCTTTGGAATGTGCTCGCAGACTCTTCGTAACCCCAAAAGGCTTGGGCCAGGGAGTCGCCTGTCGATGGGGAAAGAGGCGGCGGCCGAGGCCACGATGGCCCTTGAATGCCGGGCGGGTCGAACGGGTGATTGCCTCGCGGCGCGGCAGGGGTATGCACTAGACATTCGTCACACAGGCAATCACTCACATGCACCCAGCCTTTCTCTCCCATTCCACCTCCGCCATTCCGCTTGATCTGGTGACGGCCAAGGGCCTCGGGCCGTGGATCAAGTCGCAGGACGACCGCATGAAGGCGCTGGTCGATGCGGTGGGATTCCGGGCCGAGGCGGGGAAGGTGCTGGTGGCGCCTGCGCGTGACGGCGTGGTGGAGCGTGTGGTGGCGGGTGTGGGCGATGG
The DNA here is from genome assembly GCA_963718145.1 of uncultured Alphaproteobacteria bacterium. Classification (GTDB taxonomy): domain Bacteria; phylum Pseudomonadota; class Alphaproteobacteria; order Caulobacterales; family Hyphomonadaceae; genus UBA7672. Next base: position 47,880 of record CAVQYJ010000008.1, read on the forward strand.
TGTGGACGGCTATGTGCTGGCGGGTGTGGTGGGGAGCGTGCCGGGGGGCGACTATGTGGTGAGCGCGATGCCGCAGGAGATGGATGCGGAGACGCTGGTGATGGGGTGGGCGGACGGGGCGTACAGGTTCGTGAAGTACAAGGCGAGCGCGGAGAAGGTGCGGCGGCTGGTGCTGCCGAAGGGGGTGGATGCGGACGAGGTGTCGCGGCAGGCGGTGGCGATCGACTGGTTGCGTGACATGGTGAATACGCCGCCGTGCGATATGGGGCCGGTGGAGATTGCGGCGGAGGCGGTGGCGCTGGCGCAGGAGTTCGGCGCGGAGGTCGCGGTAGTGCAGGGGGCGGAGCTCGAGGCGGGCTACCCGATGGTGCACGCGGTGGGGAAGGGTGCGGCGCAGGCGCCGCGGATGGTCGAGATCGCGTGGGGGAAGGCGGGCGCGCCGGTGGTGGCGATCGTGGGGAAGGGGGTGGCGTTCGATACGGGCGGGTTGAACCTGAAGGGCGGGGACGGGATGCGCCTGATGAAGAAGGACATGGGGGGCGCGGCGCATGCGCTCGCGCTGGCGAGGCTGGTGATGGGCGCGCAGCTGCCCGTGCGGCTGGTGTGCGTGACGCCGCTGGTAGAGAATGCGATTGGCCCCGATGCGTTCAGGCCGAGCGATGTGCTGAGGACGCGGAAGGGGCTGACGGTCGAGATCGAGGATACGGATGCGGAGGGGCGGCTGATCCTGGCGGACGCGCTGACGCGTGCGAGCGAGCTGAAGCCCGAGCTGATCATCGACTTTGCGACGTTGACGGGCGCCGCCCGCGTGGCGCTGGGGCCGGACCTTGCGCCCCTCTACACCGACGATGACGGGCTGGCGGCCGATATCGCGGCGGGCTCAAAGGCGACAGGCGATCCGGTGTGGCGCATGCCGCTGTGGCCCGGATACGAGGGCGGGCTGAAGTCGCCGATCGCCGACATGAAGAATCTGGGCGACGGGCCAATGGGCGGGTCGATCACGGCGGCGCTATTCCTCAAGGCGTTCGTGTCCGCGCCGAGCTGGGCGCATTTCGACATCTGGGCGTGGCGGCCCGCGCGCTATGGCCGGCCGGCGGGGGCCGCCGCTTGCGGATTGCGCGCCGTCTGGTCCATGCTGAAGACGCGCTACGGCTGAGGCATCTCGCATGATCACGCGCCGATTGTTCACCGCAATCATTGCCGGCCTGGCTGTGACACCGGTGTCGATTGCTACGCCGATGAAGAAGGACCCGACCGTCGCGGTTGCTTCGGGAAAGCTCAAGGGCAGGGCGAGAGGCGAGGTCGCAGAATTCCTCGGCGTGCCCTATGGCGGCGACACGCGGCCCATCCGCTTCCAGCCGCCGCGGCCAGCCGCGGCGTGGAAAGGGACGCGGGACGCGCTCGCCTTCGGGTCGGCGTGTCCGCAAGGGAGCGGCGCGGCCGGACAGGGCGAAGACTGCCTTGTCCTCAATGTCTGGACGCCGACACTCGAGAAATCCGCGAAGAAGCCCGTGCTCGTCTATATCCATGGGGGCGGCTATTCTGGCGGTTCGGGGTCATCGCCGGTGACGGACGGGGCCGAACTGGCGCGGCGCGGCGACGCGGTCGTGCTGACGCTGAACCACCGGCTCAACGTGTTCGGCCATCTCTACCTGGCGAAGCTGCGTGACGAGAGGTATGCGGCGAGCGGGAATTCGGGCCTGCTCGATCTCGTCCTGGCGCTCACCTGGGTGAGAGACAATATCGCGGCGTTCGGCGGCAATCCGGATTGCGTGACCGTGTTCGGCCAGTCGGGTGGCGGAGGCAAGATCGCCTGCCTGATGGCGATGCCGGCGGCAAAGGGTCTCTTCCACCGCGCCTGGACGATGAGCGGACAGCAGGTGACCGCGCAGGGACCGAAAGGCGCAACAACTCGTGCGCGAGCGGTGATCGAGCACCTCGGAACGACAGCCGAAGGTCTGGGTGACCTGCCGGTTGATCGGCTGCTCGCCGGTCTCGCTGCACGCGATCCATCGATCGTCGGCAGTCGCGTCTATTGGGGACCGGTTTTGGACGACGTAAGCCTGCCGGTTCATCCCTTCTGGCCGGATGCGCCAAAGCAATCGTCCAGCATCCCGATGGTTATGGGCAATACGCGGGAAGAGACCGGTTCGCTGATTGCGATGGGCGATCCGTCAGTGTTCGCGCTGACCTGGGATACGCTGCCGGCAAAGCTCGAAGGCGCGATGGTGACCGACATCGACGTGGCGATGGTGGTGCGCACCTATCGCGAGCTGTTCCCGCAGATCACGCCGCCGCAGCTCTTTATCAAAGCGACGACCGCCGGAAGAAGCTGGCGCGCGCAGGTGATCGAGGCCGAGGCGCGGGCAAGGGATCAGGGGCCGACCTGGGTCTACCAGCTCGATTTCGCCAACCCGAGCGAGGGCGGAAAGTTCGGCGCCCATCACACGCTCGACATCCCACTGGTCTTCGCCAACACCGCCAAGAAAGAAGCCGAATCCGGCGATGGCGAGGGCGCGCGGAAAGTCGCGGCGACGATGAGCGACGCTCTCCTGCGCTTCGCCCGCAGCGGCGATCCCTCCGGCGGCGGACTGGGACAATGGCCTCGCTATGATCTTGTCCGCCGCGCAACGATGATCTTCGACGCGGACAGCCGCGTGGAAAATGATCCGCGGAAAGCCGAGCGCGAGCTGTTCGCCAAGGCGCCCTATATCCAGCCGGGAACGTACTGACGCCCCGCATCCGCCGCCTTTCTCAGCAAAACGAACTCCGTTACGCCTTGCCGTGTAAGCTTCCCGGTAACCTCGCGAGGCGCATAGCAACCCTGCACGAAGGAGCACGCCATGACCCGTGTCGCCGTCATCATGGGGGGCTGGTCGTCCGAACGGCCAGTGTCGCTGTCGTCCGGCAAGGGCATGGCGGAAGCCGCGCGCAAGTCCGGGTTCGACGTGGTCGAGATCGACGCCACGCGCAAGCTGGCGGAACAGCTTGCTGCGGCAAAGCCCGATGTCGCGCTGAACGCCCTTCACGGACCCTGGGGCGAGGACGGCTGCGTGCAGGGTGTCCTTGAAATCATGGGCATTCCCTATACCCACTCTGGCGTGCTCGCCTCGGCGCTGGCGATGGACAAGGACAAGTCCCGCGCGGTCTATGCCCAGCATGGTCTCGATATCGCCGAGGGAGGCATGTTCGAGGTGGAGGACCTGGCGCGAGACCACATCTTCGAGCCGCCCTATGTCATCAAGCCGAATGCGGAGGGCTCGTCCTTCGGAGTGTTTATCGTTCGTAAAGGCGCGAACCGTCCGCCCAAGGAACTGACCGATGGCACGTGGAAGTTCGGCAAACGGGCGCTCGTGGAAAAATTCGTTGAGGGCAGGGAGTTGACCGTCGGCGTCCTGGGCGACCGGCCGATGGCTGTCACCGAGATCACGACTTTAAGGGAATATTACGATTACGACGCAAAATACCAAGCCGGAGGATCGCGTCACGTCGTTCCTGCTGACCTGCCAGCTGAGGTGACCAGGGCGGCGCTCGAAGCGTCGCTAAAGGCGCATCAGGCGTTGGGATGCAGAGGCGTCACACGGTCCGACTTTCGTTTTGACGACAAGGCGGGTCGACTGGTGATACTCGAGACCAATACGCAGCCGGGCATGACGCCCACATCGCTTGTTCCCGAACAGGCTGCGCACATGGGCATCGACTATCCCTCGCTCGTCCGCTGGATGATCGAGGATGCGTCATGCCCAAGGTAAACCGGCCGCGCCTCAAGGGCCCGGATTTTGACGACGAGGACGACCGGTACGCCGACAGCCCGGCGCCGGCCCCGAAAGTGCGCGCGCGCGACATCCCGTATTCCGTTGCCTGGTTTCGCGATCGGGTTGCGACCTACGCCCTGGGCACGGTGATCTGCGGCGCCACCATGCTGACCCTGGCGATGTGGATGGGCGGAAGCCTGGGCGCCTTTGGCCGCAACTTCCAGAACGGCGTCGACGTCATTTTCCGGGCGGCCGGCCTGTCGATCACCAAGATCAGTGTCATCGGACTCGATCCGCTGGTCGAGACCAAGGCCCGGGAAGTGGCAGGCGTGCACGTCGGCGGCAATATCCTGATGGCCGACCCTTACGCCATCAAGAAGAATGTCGAGCAGCTCGAAGCCGTGTCGGGCGTCAAGGTCCATCGCTTCTGGCCGGACCAGATCACCATCATCGCCGACCCGCGCGCGCCGATTGCGCTGTGGCGCCAGGAAGGCGAGGACGGCTGGAAGGTGATCGACCAGAAGGGCCGCACGTTCGCGCAGGCCAGCGCCGACCAGTATCTCCACCTTCCCCGCATCGTCGGGCAGGACGCCGCCAAATCGGCAGCAACCCTGGTGACCGCGATGGGCGACTATCCTGATCTCGCTGGCCGGATGGAAACCGCTTTTCGCGTCGGCGGCCGCCGCTGGGATGTGAAATTCCGCAATGGCGCAGATGTCGCGCTGCCGGATGACGAACGGCTGGTCGAGGCGCTGGGCGCCCTCAACCTGATGCAGGCGCGCAGCCGCGTGCTCGATCTTCCCGTGACGCGGATCGATGCACGCCATCCCGAGCGCTTCGCGCTTCGACCGATGGCTGGCGTTCCGGACGTCCCCTCCCATGGGGGCGCATGACGCCGATGTCGTCTCTCGCGCAGCGATCCAACGTCCGCGACCGCGCCCATGGGCGCGTTGCGACAATGGCTGCGCTCGACATCGGCTCGTCGAAAGTCACCTGCATGATCGCCCGCCGGGGCGATTCCACTGACGGCGAACCGCGCGTCGCCGGCTGCGGCGTGCAGGGCACGAAGGGGGTCCGGTCCGGCGCGGTCGTCGATCTCGACGCCCTGGAACGGTCCATTCGCCTGGCGGTTGAGCAGGCCGAGCGGGCCGCCGATGCGCGAATAACCGAGGTCGTGCTCGGGGTTTCGGGACCGGATATCCGCTCCGACGTCGTCCGCGCCAGGCTCGCCATGGGCGGGCGAGAGATCACCGCCGAGCACATCCGCGACGCCCGGGTGGCTGCGCTGGAAAGCTTCAGGCCGGTGGGGCGGGAAATCCTGCATTCGGCGCCGCTGGGGTTCGCCGTCGACGGGACAGCCGGGATCAAGGATCCGCGCGGCATGTTCGCCGAGGCGCTGACGGCCAGCTTCCTGGTGGTTTCGGCCCCGACTGCGGGTCTGCGCAACATCGTCCAGTGTGTGTCCCGGGCCCATCTAAGCCCGACAGTCATCCTTGCGGCGCCCTTTGCGGCGGGCCTTGCCGTGCTGGTCGAGGACGAGGCCGAGCAGGGGGCCATGGTCATCGATTTCGGGGCGGGGGTGACCTCGGCCGCGGCCTTCATGGACGGGGGGCTGATCCATGTGGAAAGCCTTGCAATGGGCGGGGCAAGGGCGTCCTCCGACCTGGCCCAGGGACTGGGTACGACCTTCGCTGCGGCGGAGCGGATGAAGATGCTCCATGGTGCAGTTGGGCTAACAGATGTGATCGCTCTGGAAATGGTCGATGCTCCCAAGCTGGGACCCGACGGTAGGCTCGAGGCCAACCAGTGTTCCCGGGCCGACATCGCCCAGGTGCTGCGTCCCCGGATCGAGGAAATCCTCGAACTTCTCGACAGCCGCCTCTCGAAGGCGTCGGCCAGCGGCCGGCCCTTGCCGAGACGCATCGTACTGACGGGCGGCTCGTCGCAACTGCCGTGTTTGCGGGAGCTTGCAGAGGATGTGTTCCGTGCCCCGGTCCGTCTCGCCAGGCCAGCAAACGTCAAAGGATTAGGCGAGACATACAGTTCTCCGTCTTTCGCGAGCGCTGCCGGGCTGCTACGTTGGGAACTCATGAGCACGCCGGACCCTTCACGGGGAGGCCCAGACCGGGGTGCTGGAGATCACGGCGAAGGCCTGTTCAAGCGTGTCACCGGCTGGCTCCAGGAAAATTTCTGAGCCGGTTCCGGCCTTAACAGGCGCTTAGGCAAAACCGTCGATCTTCGCTGGTAAGACCGGCCCCGTTCCGGACGTTCCGGGGGGCCGATCAGGGCGTGTGATTGAGGTTGCCTTATGGCGGTGGAACTTAGACCCCGGATCGTAGTCATCGGCGTCGGCGGCGCTGGCGGGAACGCGGTCAACAACATGATCGACGCCAACCTCCAGGGCGTTGAATTCGTGGTCGCCAACACCGACGCGCAAGCCCTCGCCAGGTCCAAGGCCCCGACCCAGATCCAGCTCGGCGCCGCCCGCACGGCCGGCCTCGGAGCTGGCGCCAATCCCGAAGTCGGGATGGAGGCCGCCAAGGAATCCGCAGACGAGATCAAGAAGCTCCTGTCCGGCGCCCACATGTGCTTCATCGCCGCCGGCATGGGCGGCGGCACGGGAACCGGGGCCGCCCCGATCATCGCGCGCATCGCGAAGGAACAGAAGGTCCTCACCGTCGGCGTGGTCACCAAGCCATTCGACTTCGAAGGCAAGCGCCGCATGCAGGTGGCCGACAAGGGCATTGTCGACCTGCGCGCCGAAGTCGACACGCTGCTGATCATCCCGAACCAGAACCTGTTCCGCATCGCCAACAAGGACACGACTTTCGCCGAGGCGTTCGGCATGGCCGACAAGGTCCTGTACTCGGGCGTGCGCGGCATTACCGACCTGATGGTCATGCCGGGCCTCATCAATCTCGATTTCGCGGACGTGCGAACGGTGATGTCGAGCATGGGTTCGGCGATGATGGGCGAGGGCGAAGGCGAAGGTGAAAACCGGGCGCTGAAGGCCGCCAAGACCGCGATCGCCAATCCGTTGCTCGACGACGTGTCGATGCGCGGCGCCAAGGGCGTCCTGATCAACATCACGGGCGGATACGACATGACGCTGTTCGAGGTCGACGAGGCCGCGAACGAAGTTCGCCGCGAAGTCGATGTTGATGCGCACATCATCCTCGGCTCGACCTTCGACGAGAAGATGGCGGGCAGGATCCGCGTCTCGGTCGTCGCCGCTGGCCTGCAGCAAGGTGTGGCCCAGACCCGCCCCGCCCCACATGCGATGCGCGAGCAGATCGCGGGCAATCTCACCGTCTCCGCGATCAACGCGCCGTCGCCCGCCGCTGAACTTGGCCTGCAGACCGCGCCGGCCGCCGCACCGCAGCCGAAGCCCGTGATCATGGCGCCGGTCAGCGCGCCGGAATATGTCGAGCCGCAGCGTGCTTCGCCGCCGCCGATCATCCGTCCCCGGCCGATGCCGATTGCGGAAGAGGCCGAGCCTGTCCTCGCCCGCGAGCCGGAGCCTGCTCCGCAAGCCGCGCCCGCCCAGGGCGGCCGGTCGTTTGCGGCGCTGTTCGGCTGGAAACACAAGCCGGCGGAAGAGCCTGTCGTCACCCATGCGCCGAAGCCTTCGGCGCAGGACGACTCGTTCGACGACGAGCTGGAAATCCCGGCCTTCCTGCGCCGGTCCGCGAATACCTGATTTCTCCTTTGCAAGGCTGATCGTACGCGATGGCGCATGAGGATGCGTGCTCGCCGGCGAGGGCCGCGAGGTGCGCGGGATTGAATCTCGAAACTGGTCCGAGCTAGGGCGGTTCGAGGGCGCGGAGTGTTGCGGCGTTCGGCGCGGCCGCCTCCGTTACGCGACGAAGATGTCGTGCGCCATTTCCCCCGCGCTGCGCGCTGGGGAGGCAAGTCCCGCGATCCCTGAGATCAGAGAGCGGATCGCGCTGAAGCTGTTCGGCTTCCTCGCGCCAGCGCTTCGCCATGCGCAGGGCGAGGCGGCGAGAGTGTTGCAGCGCATACTGGTGGCGCACCCAGCGGCCCTTGAGGTGGCGCGGGGATTTGAGCCTGGGAAGGTAGAAAGTCTCGAGGGGGAGATGCATGCGCGGCAGGCCGGCCAGGCGCCGTGCTGTCTTGTAGATCGCCCGGGCAAGGCGGGCTTCGGAGTCGTAGAGGTGATGGACCATGCCCCAGACCTCCTCGCGGGTGAGGGCGCGCGAGGTGTCCATCAGCCGCGCAACGACGAGCGTGAACCAGGCCCAATGCCAGGCGCTCGCGAACCGCTCCAGGATGGAGAGGGCGAGGGAGGCGAGGCTCAGTCCTTTCGTGGCGTGCATGCGGATCCCCGGAGTTCGAGGACGCAGTATCGCCCAGGGTCCAGAGGGGGCGGGGAGAATAAAAGTTCCCCAACAGCGGCGAGATGAACCCTGGGCGGCAAAAGCGGGGGTTTTCGCGATCTGGAGGCGGACGGAATTGCAGGTTCTCCCGCGGGATTGGGCGCAATACCGTCCGGGTCAGAGCGGCGGAGCGTCGCGCCTCTCGGGGCGGATGTTTGTGAGCGGCGGGAGCAGAAGCCCCAAGGTTCCTGGCCCGGCAACAACGGGCAACAAGGCTTGAATTGATGGGATGATGGCTCCAGCCTACCCCGCCAGCCGAGCGAGGATTCCCTGGGCCATCAACATACCATTGCACGCACTGCGAGCTGCACCGGAACGGGCCTGCATTCAGGTGCGGCGGTGACGCTGACCCTCCGTCCGGCGGGGGCAGGCGAAGGCGTGAGGTTCGTGCGCACGGATGTGTCGGGGCGCGATCCCGTGATTGTCGCGAGCGCGCTCAACGTGTCGGCGCCGCAACTGGGCACGAACCTGACCAATGCCGACGACGTGTCGGTTGCGACGGTGGAGCATTTCCTGGCGGCATGTTCGGGGCTGGGCGTCGACAATGTCGTGGCCGAACTTGACGGGCCTGAGCTGCCGATCTTCGACGGGTCTTCGAAGGCGTTCGTGGAGCTGCTGGGCGAGGCGGGGCTGGTCCAGCAGGGCGCGGCGCGGCGGGTGCTGAAGATCCTGCAGACGGTCGAGGTGCGCGACGGGGTGAAGTGGGCGCGGCTGTCGCCTGGCAAGCGCTTCGAGATGGCGGTGACGATCGACTACAGGACGCGCGCCATCGGGCGGCAGACGATCCGGTTCGCCATGGCGCCCGGGGCGTTCGCGCGCGAAGTGGCGGGCGCCCGGACGTTCGGCTTCCTGCATGAGGTCGAGATGATGCGCTCGATGGGGAAGGCGCTGGGCGGGTCGCTGGAGAATGCGATCGTCATCGACGGCGACGTGATCCTCAACGAGGGCGGGCTGCAGAGCGAGGACGAGTTTGTGCGGCACAAGCTGCTGGACGTGATCGGCGACCTGTTCCTCGCGGGCGGGCCGATCGAGGGGCTCTATGAGGGCGAGCAGCCGGGGCATGCGCTGAACAATCGCCTGCTGCGGGCGGTGTTTGCGGACGCCACGGCATATGAATGGAGAGAGTAGCGGGCCGGGAGTAGGGTATCGGGAACAGGGGATAGCGATTTGCACGCCGGTGGGGCGAGTCCGACCACGACTTCCTATTCGCTGTTCCCTACGCCCGTCTTCCAGCTACTGCCTTGATTTCGTCCCGAAGCGCACGGCATCCTGACATGACAGACAAGGCCGAATGGCCATCAGGGTGACGGACATGCTGCGCAATTCGATTGTGGCCTCGCTGGCGCTGGTTGTGGCGGCGTGTGGAGGGTCGGACGGCGACGGCTTTAGCGCCGGCAAGGCCGCGATGGAGCAAACCGCGCCGACGATGGCGATGGCGCCTCCTCCGCCGCCGCCCGCGCCAGCAGCGATGGATGCTTTCGCTTCACGTGCTGAAAGCGCGGTGGGCGGAACCGTGAGCTTCGATTCGCCCGGCCAGCAGGCGATCATCCAGCAGGACCAGCAAGGCGGCGGCGGCGGCGGACAGCCGGTGCAGCTGATCGCCTACACCTACAATTACGGCTTCAAGGTTCCGCCGGCGAAGATGGAAGGGCTGCTCACCGCGCACAAGGCGGCATGCGAGCGAGCGGGGCCGCAGAAGTGCTATGTCGTGAATTCCTCGATCTCGGGCATCGGGCAGGAGTCGAGCTATGGCCAGCTCACCGTGCGCGGGGCGCCGGACTGGGTGAAGACCTTCCAGACAGGGATGGCCGACAGCCTGAAGCCGTTCGATGCCGATCTCGACAGCAACAATGACTCGGCCGAGGACCTGACGGTGCAGATCGTCGACTCCGAGGCGCGGCTCAAGTCGATGAAGACGATGCGCGACCGGCTGCAGGAATTGCTGCGCGACCGGCCGGGGCGGCTGTCGGACCTGCTGGAGATCGAGCGCGAGTTTGCGCGGGTGCAGGCGGACATCGATTCGCACGAGTCGGTGCTCGCGGCGCTGAAGCTGCGCGTGGCCATGTCGGTGATGACGCTGAACTACCAGCCGAAATACGGCGCGGTCTCGGAATCGATCTGGCGGCCGCTGGGCGATGCGTTCGGCAATTTCGTGCCGAACATGGCCTCGACGCTTGCCGGAATCGTGGAGTTCATCAGCGCGGTGCTGCCGGTGGTGATCGTCGGCGGGGTGATCATCTGGGGGCTGATGGCGCTGTGGGGCTGGCGCAGGAAGAAGCGCAAGGCGAAGCCGGGTCCGCTGACGCCCAGGGCGGCGGGCTCGGGCGGGCCGGGCGGGCCGTAAACGCGCAGATTTGGCCGCAGCCATTTGGCTTGGACGAGGGCTTTGCGCTGGGCTAGAACGGCGCCGATCAGTCGCGGAGCATCGCATGCATTTCTCGTCCGGAATCAAGGCGTCGCTGCTGCTGGGCGTGGCCCTGCTGGATGTCGGGTGCGCCTCCAACACGCGCTCGCGCGAGCTCGCCTATGTCGAGCGGCCGGTCGAGACGATCTATTCGGACGCTGTGAAGAGCCTCGACCGCAGGGTGTGGGACCAGGCGGCCGAGCAGTTCGACGAGGTACAGCGCCAGCATCCCTATTCGCCCTGGGCGCAGCGCGCCATGCTGATGGCGGCCTATTCGCGCTATCGCCGCGGCGGGGCGGACGGCTATGAGAAGGCGATCGCGTCGGCGCAGGAATACATCACCCTGCACCCGGGCGGCGATGGCGCGCCCTACGCCTACTATCTGATCGCCGTGTGCCAGTTCGACCAGATCCTCGATGTGGGCCGGGAGCAGACACGGGCGGAGCTGGCGCTGGCCTCGCTCAACGAGGTGGTGCAGCGCTATCCCGGGAGCGAATACGCCAAGGACGCCGAGCTGAAGCAGGACATGGTCCGCGACCAGCTTGCCGGCAAGGAGATGGAGATCGGGCGCTATTACCTGCAGCGTTCGGAACACCTGGCGGCGATCAACCGCTTCAAGAAGGTGGTGCAGCTGTACGACACCACCAGCCATGCACCCGAGGCGTTGCACCGGCTGGTCGAGTCCTACATGTCGATCGGGCTGATGGGACAGGCGCAGGCGACGGCGGCGGTGCTGGGCCACAACTATCCCGGCTCGGAATGGTATGCCGACAGCTACGCGCTGATGCAGGGGCAGGGCGTGGCCCTGCCCGAGAAGCCGAACAGCCGCGCCGGTTTCAACATGTTCGAGCGGATCGGGAAGATTTTCTAGGACGAGGTTCCAGACCTGAGCCTAGCCCCGCGAGCCTGACCTACAGCCCCATCTGCGTCCGGAACTTGCGGCGCAGCAGGTCGATCGGGGCGAGGCCGGAATCCGACTTGTAGTGCCAGAAGGTCCAGCCATTGCACGATGGCGCATTCTGCACGTGGGCGCCCATGCGGTGGATCGAGCCGGTGGCGTCGCCATTTGCAAGCGAGCCGTCAGCGCGGACGCGGGCGACGTGGCGGTTCTGCGGACAATAGAGGCGATCGCCGGGGCGGACGAGGCCGTGCTCGACCAGCGCGCCGAAAGGCACGCGCGGTTCGGACTTCTTGGAGGACTGCACCTCGATGTCTTCGGCGCCCAGCGCGCGGACATTCTCGATGCGGCGGGTGGCGACGTCGACATAGTCCTCGTCACGCTCGAGGCCGATGAAGCGGCGGTCGAGCAGTTTTGCGACCGCGCCGGTGGTGCCGGTGCCGAAGAACGGGTCAAGAATGACGTCGCCCGGGTTCGTGGTGCCGACAAGAATGCGGTGGAGCAGGGCTTCGGGCTTCTGCGTCGGGTGCGATTTCCTGCCGTCGTCATTCTTCATGCGCTCGCCGCCCGAGCAGATCGGGAAGGTCCACCAGTCGGAGCGCGCCTGGATGTCGTCATTGCCGGTCTTCAGCGCGTCGTAGTTGAAGGTGTATCGCTTCTGCTCGTGGCTGCGGGTGGCCCAGATCAGGGTCTCGTGCGCATTGGCAAGACGAGTGCCCTTGAAGTTGGGCATCGGGTTGGACTTGTTCCACACCACGTCGTTGAGGATCCAGAAGCCGAGGTCCTGGATCGCGGCGCCGACGCGGAAGATGTTGTGGTAGCTGCCGATGACCCAGATGGCGCCGTCGGGCTTCAGGATGCGGCGCGCGGCTTTGAGCCAGTCGCGGGTGAATTTGTCGTAGGCGGCGAAACTGTCGAACTTGTCCCAGTCATTGTTGACGGCGTCGACATGGGAATTGTCGGGGCGGGTGAGATCGCCACCGAGTTGGAGATTGTAGGGCGGGTCGGCGAAAACCAGATCGATCGAAGCTTCGGGAAGCGCGTTCATCGATTCGATGCAGTCGCCGACGATGATCTGGTCGAGCGGGAGTGCGGGCGAGGCTGCGGAAATCTTTGGAGCGGCAGCCGTGCGCAGGGCCGCCGACTTTCCTTTTGAGGCGCTCTTCTGAGCGGGCTCGATCGTTTTGATCGCCATGGTCAACTCTCACACCAAGCCCGAAACGCCGGACCGAAGCGAGAAGAGTCGCTGATGCGCGTGAATAACCCGTTGATTCAATGGTTAAGCGGGGATTTACCAAGAAAAACGAGTCATGCTCGAACACGGTTTTGCAGGGTGTTTTGATTGCCGTAGCGAGGTGCGGGCCGAGGTCTGCGGGGAATCGCGAAACAATTCTGCCCGGCATGGGGATGCCGGGCAGGTTGAGATCGAAAGAGATGCCGTTTCAGACCGTCGGCGGGGCCGGCTGACCGGTGGTGCGGCGCAGGACGAACATCTTGAGATGCACATTGCGGTCGCGATGATGGCCGGCGACGCCCGCTGCAAAGAAGGCGGAGACGGCGCCGACGAGCAGGGATGCCGCCGTCACGAAGGCCGAGAGGATGGTGAGCTTGCGCACAACTTCCGTTCGCCGCTCAGCCGTGGTTTCACTGCGAGCCTGCGGGTTGGTGCGGGCTTCGTCGCTGGCCGCCTGATCGACTTCGGCGCCGGCGGCTTGCGCCACGCTGGCGACGAGGTCGCCGCTGGCGTTGTTCGCTGCGGCGGCTGCTCCGCCAAGGGTGGCGAAGGAGATGACCGCAGCGGCGATGACGCCGACACCCCAGGCGAGCAGGCCGTGCAGACCGTCGCGGACGTCGGTCTCATGTTCGCTGGACTCGGCGTGGCGCGTGCGCAGGCGGGCTGCGACGTAGCCGCCGACCCAGAAGCTGATCACCTGGACGGCGATCAAGAACAGGCCTGCGCCGAAAGCGAACATGGCTGGCGAAACGCCTTCGCCTTCATAGGGCGAATTGACGCTCAACCCGAGGCCAAGGCCGAAGGTGGAGAGGACAAGACCGATGGCGGTAGCGAGGGCCGCGCCGGCGAGGATGGCTGCCCAGTCTACAGTGGACCGGGCCGTGATGACTTCGGGCATGAGGGTGATGTCCTGTGGTTAGTTGAGGCCGACGAAGGACAGGACCGCCAGGACGACGACGACGAGACCGACAATATAAATGACCGAATTCAAGGACCGCTCCTCCAATGATGATGCCGCGTGCTGAAAAGGCGAGCCGCGCCTGCACCAATGTGCCCCTCATGCGTTTGTTCCCCCGGTTCACGAAAAGACCTCGCATGCCGCAGGGGCGAGGCCGGTAAGCGGGCCCGGCGTCTTCAGGGTCAGGCGCTTACTCCTCGCCGAACAGGCTCATCTGGTCGTGCCTGTCCTTGAGCACGGGCGGTTTGAAGAGGTCCGTGCGCAGGCGGAAGTCGATGCGGTTGAGGCCGAGGCGGGCAATTGCCTTTCGAAAGCGCTGCTGGATGAGCTGGGCATAGGCGCCATCGCCCTTCTGGCGCGTCTTCCATTGCGAGCGATAGTCCTCGCCTGCATGGCAGGAGCGGAGCAGGGACATGACCCGCTTGGCCCGGTCCGGGTAGTTGGCTTCGAGCCACTCAGTGAAGAGGCCGGCAATCTCCAGCGGCAGACGCAGGAGGACATAGCCCGCGCGCGTGGCGCCGGCTTCGGCTGCGGTTTCGAGCAGCGTTTCGAGTTCGGGCTCGTTGAGGGCTGGGATTATCGGGGCCGTCATCACCGTGACGGGGATGCCGGCGGCGCTGAGTTCGCGCATGGTCTCGACGCGGCGATGGGGTGCTGCACAGCGCGGCTCCATCGTACGGGCGAGATGCCTGTCGAGCGTGGTGAAGGAAATCGCGACGGAGACCAGGCCTTTTGCCGCCATGGGCGCCAGGAGGTCGAGGTCGCGCGTGATCAGCGCCGACTTGGTGATCAGGCAGGCAGGATGGTCATGGCGGCTCAGCACTTCGAGGAGGGAGCGCGTGATCCTGAGTTCGCGCTCCAGCGGCTGGTAGATGTCGGTATCGCCTGCCAGCATGATGAGGCCGGGCTTGTAGCTTTTCTTCGCCAGCTCCTTTTCAAGGAGAGATGCAGCGCTTGGCTTCACGAAAATCTTGGTCTCGAAGTCGAGGCCGGGGCTCAATCCGCGGTAGGCGTGGTTGGGGCGGGCGAAGCAGTAGATGCAGCCGTGCTCGCAGCCCTTGTAAGGGTTGATGGTGCGGTCGAACGAAATGTCGGGCGACGTGTTGTAGGTGATGATGGTCTTGGGCTTTTCGAGGATCGTCTCGGTTCTTATCGTCTGCGGCTTGAAATCCTCGTCCGTCTCGTCCCCCCAGCCATCGTCGAACGGTTCGGCATACTGCTTCTCGAAGCGGCCGGTTGCGTTGGAAAGCGCGCCGCGGCCACGCGCAAGATCCTGCGTTTCGGACCAGTCGGCGCCGAGTGATCGCGTCTTCCAACGGTCCTGGGGAGGGGGCATCGGGCCTCGTTTCAGAGCCCCAGCAGACTAGAAACATGAAACGAACAAAACAAGAACAAAAATGGTTTTTATGGACCGTCATTATCGCATGATTTGTGGATGCCTCACGCCGCGATTGAGTCCGGCAGGCACAGTCGCGCAGAAGGCGCAGCGGCTTGCGAGACCCCTTTCCAACCGGTTCGTTCAGGTCCAACATGAATGCACTGCAATGGGAGGACCCCCAGATGACCGATACGAAGAAGCCTGAAGGCGCTGACAAGACCGCCTCCGACACCCTTGCCGAAAACCTGACGGCGCCGCTGCACGAGAAGGTGTTTGGCTCCGACCCGGATGGCGGCGTCAACGACACGCCGCGGGGCGCGATCGGGAACAACGTCAACATTCTCAATCCGGCGGTTCAGCCCGACGGCTTTGGGCCGATGATCCATATTGGCGACAGCGATCGCCATCACTGATCTTCGGCTTCCGCGTAAAACCCCAGGGCGGTGACGCCCGTTGCGAAAAGGAAACGGCGGACCGAGCGCCTCGGTCCGCCGTTATCTTTTTTTCTGGCGCGCATTGTGCGGAATGAAAAGACGCCTGCGCCAGTACAGAGTTGAGTGTGGGCGGCCTGCTGGAGACGCGGGGAAACGGCGACGCCTCGACTGCCGCTATTTCAGATACGTCGTGAACCAGCGCGCGGCCGCTTCCGAGGAAATCTCGAAGGGCTTGCCGGAATACATCTCGAAATGGGTGATGTCAGGCACGACGATGTATTCGGTCGGGCCTTTGGCGTAACCCAGCGCCGCCTTGCCGGCATTGTCGTTGTTGATGAGTTCGTCGTACTGCGCGACGATGACCATGAAGGGCCGCTCGCCGATATTCTTTGCCCATTGCAGCGTGTTGTTCTCGCGGTTGGCTTCGAGCATCTCCGAGTCGATCAGCAGCGAGCGCGAATAGCCGGTCCACATCTCGGCGCCCTGGCCGGTGCGGGCCCGCTTGATGGCGTCCTGCAGGATCGGCCCGGAATAGGTCTGCGGCTTGAGTCCGGTCGGGTCGCCGCCAATGCCGGGGATCTGCACGGCGATGGCTTTGACGCGCGCATCCTGCCCGGCCACCGCCAGCGAGTTGCCGCCGGCATAGCTCGAGCCCCACACGCCGATCTGGTCGGGGTTCACGCCGGGCTCGCCCTGGATGAAGGAAATGGCGTTGCGATAGTCTTCCTGCTGGTCGGCAGCATCCAGCTTGGTGCGCTTGATCCAGACGGTGGCGTTCTTGACGACGGAGTGCCGGCTCTCGTCCTTTTCCATGCCGCCGCCGAGATTGACCGGGGAGATCAGGCGCGGCGTGCCTTCCGAATTGCCCCAGCCGCGATAGTCGATCGCCATGGCGACGAGGCCGTGCTTGGCGAAGGCGGCGGCGTATTTCTCGATCGACACATGCGTTCCGGCCCAGCCCTGGCCAAGGACGATGGCGGGCGTCTTCTTCGTGGCGTCAAAGCCCTTCGGGTAGAAGATCTTGCCGTAGCAGGACACGCCGTCGGAATAGTAGACGACCTCCTTCGTGGTGACGCCTTCGGGCATGGTGTAGGCGTAGTCCGTCGGTCCGAGGCCCCGCTTGGCGACCGGCTTGCCGGTGCGCGGATCATTGCCGACCACGGGGTTTGCGGGCTTCGGCGGGGCGGTAGGAATGGTTGCGGTCTTCTCGACCACCGGCGGCTTGGCCGCTGGCGCCTCCGGATGAACCAGCGCGCCCTGCTGCATGAAGGCGATGGATGCGAGCGACATCGCAAGTGTCGAAATCATGGGTGGTCTCTCCCAGGCTGGAGTTGTTCTCACTCCTGTTGGGCGGAACCGTAACGGTGTTTTGGCGGGACGTACAACCGGCCTTGCCTGTAATGGCGGCTACAGCGCGCTGTCACGCTTGACGCCAAGCTGGTCGCACAGGGCGGCGATGGTGCGGAGGTCGTCCCAGGCCTTGGCTTTGTCTTCGGGGCGGCGGAGCAGGTAGGCGGGGTGCAGCAGAGGGATGCAGGGGATGGGGGCGGGGAGGCCTTCCTGCGTGAAGCGGAGCTTGCGGCCGCGCAGGCGCATGATGCCGTCTTCGGTGCCGAGCATGGCCTGGGTCGCGAACTTGCCGGCTGTCAGCAGGAGCTTCGGGGCTTTCAGTTCGATCTGCCGGGCGAGGAAGGGCGCGCAGGTCTGCATCTCGATGGGGGAGGGGTCGCGATTGCCGGGCGGGCGCCAGTAGATGAGGTTGGTGATGTAGACATTGGTCTGCCGCGACAGGCCGATGGTGGCGAGCATCTTGTCGAGCAGCTTGCCGGCGCGGCCGACGAAGGGCTTGCCCTGGATGTCTTCGTCGCCCCCCGGCGCCTCGCCGACGATCATCACAGGGGCGTCGAACACGCCGTCGCACACGACCGTGTTCTTGGCGGCGGCTTTCAGCGGGCAGCCGTCGAAGCGCTCGATCAGCGTCCGCAGGTCGCCCAGGGTCATTGCCGATGCCGCCAGTCGCCTCGCATCCGCAATCGGGTTGGTGGCGAGGCGTCTTGGTTCGGGGCGCGGGCCGCCGGACGGACGATCGCCGCCGGGACCAAGCGGACGGGACTGTGCGGCGGCGCGGTCAGCGCTGGCCGGCCGCGGAGCCGAATACGCACGCGCCTCTTCGAATCCCATGTCGGCCCAGAATTCGGTCAGGGCCTTCAGCGCGAGGTCAGGGCGAGCGGTGGTCATTCGCGACGGATCGTCTCAAACCTTGTTGCTTCCATAACCTATGGCTAAGTAGCCATGGATACACGGAAAAACACCGCCCGGACGACTGAGTGGGGGGCGGGCTTGGGAGCAGGGTATAATGGCTGAGGCCGTCGAACGCGAATCCATGGATTTCGACGTGGTGATCGTGGGCGCAGGGCCGGCGGGCCTGGCTGCGGCGATCCGGATCAAGCAACTCGCGGCTGAAACCGGCAAGGACGTTTCCGTCGTCGTGCTGGAAAAGGGCGGGGAAGTCGGGGCGCACATCCTCTCCGGCGCAGTCATGGACCCACGCGCCATGAACGAACTGATCCCGGACTGGAAGGATAAGGGCTGCCCGTTCGAGACCGAGGTCGAGCACGACACCTTCATGATCCTCGGCGAGCAGGGGTCGGTGTCGCTACCCAACTTCCTGCTGCCGCCAGCGCTCAAGAACCACGGCATGTATATCGGCTCGCTCGGCAATGTGACGCGCTGGATGGCGCAACAGGCCGAAGCGATGGGCGTCGATATCTATCCCGGGATTTGCCTGCTCGGATCTCACCTATCGCGAGGACGGCTCGGTGAAGGGCGTCGTCGCCGGAGTGATGGGCATCGAGAAGAATGGCGAGCACGGCCCGAACTACACGCCTGGCATGGAGCTCAACGGCAAGTATGTGCTGATCGGCGAGGGCGTGCGCGGCTCGCTGGCCAAGCGGCTGATCCGCGAGTTCAAACTCGACGCCAAAAGCCAGCCGCAGAAGTTCGGCATCGGCATCAAGGAGCTCTGGCAGGTGAAGCCGGACAAGTTCCGCAAGGGCTATGTGCAGCACACATTCGGTTGGCCGCTGGATAACTCCACCGGCGGCGGCACGTTCATGTACCATTTCGGCGACAACTACGTCGCCATCGGGCTTGTCGTTCACCTGAACTACAAAAATCCGTGGCTGTCTCCGTTCGAAGAGTTCCAGCGCTTCAAGCACCATCCGGAAGTGTCGCGATATCTCGAGGGCGGCACGCGCGTGTCGTACGGTTCGCGCGCCATCACCGAGGGCGGGTGGCAGTCAATTCCGAAACTGACCTTCCCGGGCGGCGCGCTGATCGGCTGCTCGGCCGGCTTCGTCAACCTGCCGCGCATCAAGGGCAGCCACAACGCGATGAAGACCGGCATGCTCGCCGCCGAAGCCGCGTTCGATGCTGTGACCAACGGCCGGCAGGGCGATGAACTGGCCGCCTATCCGGAGAGCTTCAGGTCGAGCTGGGTGGCCAAGGAGCTGAAGCAGGTCCGCAACGCCAAGCCGCTGTGGTCGAAATGGGGCACGGTGCTGGGCGTCGGACTGACCGGGTTCGACCTCTGGTGCACGACGCTGTTTGGCGGCGCCTCGATCTTCGGGACACAGAAGCACGGCAAGACAGACGCCGCCTCGCTGGAGCCGGCGGCCAAGCACAAAAAGATCGTCTACCCGAAACCGGACGGGGTTCTGTCGTTCGATCGCCTTACGAGCGTCGCATTCTCCTTCACCAATCACGGTGAAGACCAGCCGCCGCACCTGAAGGTGAAGGACCTTGACCTGCAAAAGAAAAGCGAGCTGGGCGTCTTTGGCGGGCCGTCGAACCGCTACTGCCCGGCCGGGGTCTATGAGTGGGTCGACGACGGCAAGGGCGACAAGCGCTTCCAGATCAACGCCCAGAACTGCGTGCACTGCAAGACTTGCGACATCAAGGATCCCGACCAGAACATCACCTGGACCACGCCCGAAGGCGGCGGCGGACCCAACTATCCGAACATGTGAGGGCCCTGCTAGGCTGGCCCCACGCATGCCCGTCACCGGCGCGACCGTCATCAGGAAGGTTAGACGATGAACAGATTCCACGGCCTGATGGCGGGCATCGCGGCGACCGCGCTTCTTGCTTCCTGCGCCACCGGGATGGCGGTTCCGGGGTTCGGCGATGGGTCGGGCTGCCGGACCATTTATGTCTACCGCAGCACGGGCGGCATCCAGCCGATCTCGAACTGCGGCGCAGGAGCGCTGCCGCGCGATACGCTGTCGAAGACGCTGATGGCGAAGAGTGCCACGCCGCAATCGCCGGCCAGCGCCCAGCTCGAAGGCCAGTCGGGCAATGTGCTGCAGGACGCCGATGCCGCGGCGCAGGTAACGCCGGTGTCGAAGGCTGCGCTGTCGACCGCGCCGTATGATGTTCCGCCAGCCGGCTATCCTGGCGCCAACGAGATGCTGGAGGCCGCTGATATGTCGGCCTTCATGGCGCGCGTGCGCACAGACTATTCAAAGAAGCAGAATGCCGGCGCCTGGGGCTATGTGGTCGTGGATGCGATTGCAGCCGACGATCCGGCGCTGGCGCAGTCGGCTATCGATGCAATGGCCGAGCGGCCGCCGCCGGAATGGCTTTCCGCCAATCATCTGCGCCCGTGGGTCTACGCCGCCAACAGCCGCAGCGCCGACGCGCAAGCGGAAATGGCGAAGCTGCGCCGGCTGCTGCCGGCCGCCACGCTGCTGGGCCACCGCGCCCTGCTCGCCGAGGGTGTCGGCGATACGGCGGGCGCGCTGACGATCTATGAATCGGCGCCGCAAAAGCTCGATCCGCCGAAACCGAATGAAGTGTCCAATCCTGACTACCTGCCTCGCGCGATGGCGTTCAACAGCCAGCGCCTGCTCATGCTGCGCCAGGCGGAGCTGCTGCGCGGGCTGAACCGTGATCCTGAAGCGGTCGAAGTGCTGACCAGGCTGCTCGCGGCCCAGCCGGACGACGGCTATGTCCGCAACCGGCTCGAGAAGGCAAAGTCCGGCGAGGACCGGCAGAAACCGCGCACGCTGAAACGGGCGATGGCGGTGGCGCTGAGCGATGAGGCGGACTTGGTCGAGGAACGCCAGAACATCATGGGGCTGATGGTGGGACGGGGCGGCAAGATTCCGTTCAACCACCTGATCTCGTCCTTCCGTCAAGGCGCGCTGCTGCTCGATCCGGACAATGGCGACATTCGCCTCGCAGAGGTTGGCGCGCTGTATTCTGGCGGCAAGTTCGAGCCGGCGCTGCGCATGGCGCAGATCGGCAATCCGCCAAAGGCGCAGGCCGCCGCTCTGTGGTCGACCGCGGGTCTCGCGGCGCTGGAGCTGGGATCGCCTGATACTCTGGTGGCGATGACCGATCGCGCTCTGGCGATCGACAACAGCGCCGAGGCCAAGATCCAGGCGGCTGGCGCGCTGACGACCGGCGGCAAGGCCGACCGGGCGATCCAGTCTGATCGACCAGGCGCTAAAGCAGGGCCTGACGCAGGACCAGCAGGTGTTCGCCCAGATCTCCAAGGGCCAGGCGCATCTGCAGGCCGGCAATGTGCCAGGCGCGGTCGACTCGGCGCGCGCCGCACACAAGCTGCGCGACGACGACAACACCAAGCAGTTCCTCGCCTCGATGCTGGTGGAATCGACGGCGAAGCCTGACCGCCCGGAAGGCCTCGCCATCATGCACCAGATGCTGTCCGACACGCCGGACAATACGGGCCTCATGAACAATCTTGGCTACTCCCTGGTCGACAACCCGGCGACCGACAGCGAACTCGAGGAAGGCTTCAAACTGCTGAAGCAGGCGATCCGCATCACGCCAGACGAACCGAACCTGCTCGATAGTATCGGCTGGGCTTACTACCAGTATGGAGATTTTCGCGAGGCCAAGCGCTACATCAACCTGGCGTTGGAAGCCTATGAGCCGTTCGCGCACTGGGAGCTCAATGACCACATGGGCGACGTCGCCTGGCGGCTAGGAGAGCAGGATCAGGCGCGCAAGTCATGGCAGGCCTCGCTCGACGCCTATCCGCCCATGCACAACCGCACGGCCATCGAAGCGAAGATCAAAGGCGGGCTGTTGACGCCCGCGCCTGTGCGCCGCGATACGCCGGAAGTGCCTCTGGTGCGCGAGCGCAACGGCGTCAGCGATATCTGATTTGGATCCTGATTTTCAGATCGGGCCGATGGCTTCGCGCAGGGCGGCGTAGGGCGGCGCCTTGTCGCCGTCCTTCACCGCGCGGATCGCTTCCACGACCGTGTCGAGCTGTTCGAGGCTGTCGCCATTGACGGTGACCGCGGAAAAGCCGTCGGCGAACACGGCGGCGAGGCCGCGGGTGAGTTCGAGCGGCAGGATGTTGCAGTGGTCCTCGTCGAACAGGGTCTTGCGGTATTCGATCTCGCGCTGCACCCAGCCTTTCTGGCCATCGGGTCCGGCGGCGCGCTCGGAGATGATCGGGGCCATCACGAGGGATTCGGCCAGCGCCAGTTCGATCTCCAGCTTGAATTTCCGCATCGCGTCCGGGCGGCTCATATAGACGCGGAAGCCTGCCTTCTGAAGCGCCGCCTTCCAGTTGCTGGCGATCTGTTCGTCACGGCTGGTGTAGCTGATGAAGACATCGAACACGAATTGTGAGGCGATCCTGGCTTTCAGGGCTTCGACCATGCGGGCGAAAACCGCAGGCCCGAAGGCGCGCAGCGAGCGCTCCGAGATGCGCACCACGTTGACGACCGAACCGCCAGCTTCGGGATCGAGCTGGAACGGATGGTTGCTGCTGACCAGCACCTTGGGAAGATTGACGCACACCACCGGCAGGTCGCGACCATCGAGCTTCTTGGGAACGAGTTCATTCTGGGTTGCTTCCGTGAGCGCGCCGCCGGCGAGAATGTAGACGCCGGGCGCAGAGAAGCGGTCGCCCGAGGCAAGCTTCGCTTCGGCTTCCTGCCAGTTGAGCTGCAACCGCTCGGCGTCTTCGGAGAGCGATTCCCATGGCTCGCTGAGTCCCGCCAGAGGCGCGCCGGCGCCGCTCGCGAGATAGGTGCAGTTCTGGCAGAGGAAGCGCAGCGAGCGCTGCAGCAGGAAGTCGTTGAACACGGTCTGCAGCCGGCCGGTCTGCGGTCCTGCTTCCATCAATGAGCGGAGGATCGAATAATTGATCGACAGGAAGGCCGTCGGCCCGATGGCCTGCAGGGTCGCGGTGCGCTTGCGGTTGAGGGCAAGCGCGAGTTCGCCGACGATCTGGCCTTCGCCGAACTTGATGCTGGGCGGGGCGGCATTGCCCGCGGGCGCGCCTGCGCGTGAGTCAGGTGACGGGGCTTCGATCACCACGCCGATCGCGCCTTTCAGCACGATGAACATCGCGTCGCCCGGATCGCCCTGGGCGCAGATTGTCTCGCCGTCCTCACGCTCGACCAGTTGCGCGGCGCGGATGATATCCTGCATCGCCTGGCGGTTGAGCGGTGAGAGCAGCGGATGCGCCTCGATGCGTCCGCCGCCGACCGAAAGCACAAGCTGTGAAGGCATGATCTGCTGCAGCGCGCCGATGGCATGGGCGTCGGCCGAATCGACCTGGAGAAGGCGCTTGGCGTGATAGATCGCCGACCAGAAGCGGCCGCGTGCGAGAGCGCCGTCGATGTGCGAGCGTTCCGGGTGGACACGCACGGATTCTGGGGCAGGCACGGTCGCCCTCGATCGACATCGGCATGAGCAGCGCGGCGCGATCGTGCTTCAGGTAGACATGCTGTTCGTGATGGAAGCGCACGCCTTCGGGAACGCCACTCGCCACGCAGAGGTCGCGAAAGGCGCCGGTGGCCAGCACGACGCCTGCCTTGCCGAACTTCAGGAGCGCGCCGCAGACATTGATGCCGTCGCCGACCAGCTCGTTGCGGCCATCCGCGCCCTGGATGATGGAGACTGCGCCGTGGTGCGCTGTAAGCCTCAGGCGGATCTCGCCCCCGTCAAAGCCCAGCCGGCTATCCCTTGCCCAGACATAGAGCTTGCGGACAAGGGCAAGACCGAGAGTGACATTGTCCTCGCCGAACAGGGCGACATGGCCGCCATCGCCGCCCGAGGCCCAGATGACGTCGCGCCCAAATCGGCCTGCGCAGACCTCGCCGATGCAGACGTTGAGGCTGCGGATGCGCTCAAGCTGGCGGGCATGGTCGGGGTCATCGCCGTGCGAAACGATATCGCAGGAGACGAAGACGGCGTTCCGGGCGGCTTCGGAGTCCATGGCACTGCTTCCAGGGCGGTTCGCGCGCGGGCCTCAGCCGGACGTACCAAGAATGACGGAAGCCGCCAATGATATCGTTCGGGAACACGAAACTTTAGCCATGTTTACACTTATGGAACCGGCGTCTGTGCTGCATGGTCGGGTGTCGCCATGTTACGGCGTCTGTCGGTTGAAGCCCCTGCTGGGCTAGGGCAACATCTTTCCATGAGGTCAGGTTTCAGAGCGCTATTCCTGTCGGCGGCGGCCGTCTCGGTCTCCGGGTGCAGCATGCTGCAGCCCAAGAGCGAATGGATGGACGCGAGCCTGTTCGAGGAGATGCAGAACGCCGAGGAATACGCCGACTTCCTGACCGCGCGCTATGCCGACATGGCAGGCGATCCGGCGGAAGCGGCAACCTTCTATCGCCGCTCGTTTGACCGCTCGCCTGGCGATCCGTCGGCACTCGAGCTCGCGACGCTGTCGACGCTGGTTGCGGCCGAAACAGACGTGGGAATTGATCTTGTCACCGGCGCCGATCCGCAGGTCGCTGCCGCCTCGCCCACAGCGCAGTTCGTGCTGGCGGTCGAGGACATTGCCAACAGCAAGGCGCCGCGGGCGCTGGTGCGCCTGAAGACGGCCGACATCGGCAACATCAACCAGGACGTCAAGGGTTTCCTGATCGCCTGGCTCACGGCGGCCAGCGACACCAATGCCGGCGTCGTGGCGCTCGACCAGCTCTACGACCAGCAGTCCGCACGGCGCATGCTCGCGGGCGAGCAGGTGGCGATGAAGGGGCTGATCTTCCTCGCCGCAGGCCGCGATGTCGAAGCGCTGCATGCGTTCGACCAGGCGGCGCGGTTGCCGCTGGGAGCGCCAGACTATCTGGCCTCGATCCGGGCGCGGCTGATGGCGGCCACCGGCGATGGGGCCGGCGCGCGCAAACTGATCGAGACGCTGGTCGAGGAAACCGGTGCAACATCCGGCACGGAACAGGTGCTGGCGCTGATCGAGTCCGGCAAGCCAATTCCCCGTCCGCAAATATCGTTGCGCCAAGGTGCGGCGATCGCGGTCTATCTCGCGACGGCGGGGCGGGTGGCGCGTTTCAACTCTGATCTTGCAATCATGCGTTACTCTCTGGCGTTGCGTCTCGATCCCGGCCTGGGGCCGGCGCGGCTGGCGATTGTCGATGCCCTGAACGAGCGCGACCGGCCCGAGGACGCGCTGGCCCAACTCCGGGGAATTTCCCAGAATTCTCCCTTGAGCGCCGATGCGCGGCTCAAGGAGGCCTGGCTGCTCAACAATCTCGATCGTCCGGCCGAAGCGCTCGCAGCCGCCGATCAGGCGCTGGCCGGATCACGCCGCCGCGACGTGCTGGTGGGCGTGGGCGACCTCTATCGCATCAACGGCAACAACCTGCGGGCCGAAGCGCTCTATTCCGAGGTCATCGAGGGCGACATGGCTGCAAACGCACATGACTGGCGCGTGCTGTTCACGCGCGCCAGCGTCCGCGAGGCCGCCGGAAACTGGAAGGATGCGGAGACCGACCTGACCGCGGCCCTCGTCCTGGAGCCGGACCGTCCGGAGCTACAGAATTTCCTCGGCTATGCCTGGGTCAATCGCGGCATCCGCGTGCAGGAAGGCATGGCTCTGATCCGCAAGGCGGTCGCGGCGCGGCCCGACCAGGGCTATATCGTCGACAGCCTCGGCTGGGCGCAGTTCTCGCTCGGTGAATACGAGGAAGCCGTGGAGACCCTGGAGCGCGCCGCCGAACTTTCCCCGAGCGATGCCGAAATCGTCGACCACCTGGGCGACGCCTACTGGCGAACCGGCCGTGCGATCGATGCGGCCTATGAGTGGCGCCGCGCCTTGCAGCTCGATCCCGATCCGGCGCGCGAGGCGGCATTGCACACAAAGCTCGACAAGGGCTTGCCCCCGCTTCCGGCCGCGAGCCTGGCGGCTGCAGGACATGCCGCGCCCCAAGGCGCACAGCAGGCATCGCCTCAATGAGCGACCGCGCCGCCCGCGCCAACCTGATCTCTGCCTGGGCGCCGGCGAAAGTGAATCTCTATCTGCATGTTGGAGCGCCGGGAGCGGGCGGGCTGCACCCGCTCGACAGCCTCGTGATGTTCGCCGATACGCGCGCGGCCGACCGCGTTTCGGCGCGAGTTTTCCCGCAATTGACACTGTCGGTCGAGGGGCCCAACGCCAAGGCGCTGAAGAACGCGCCGAACAACCTGACGCTTGCCGCCGCCATGGCGTTGAGGGATGCATGCGACCGCACCGGACTGGGAGCGGAACTGGTGCTCTATAAGGAGCTTCCGGTTGCCGGCGGCGTTGGCGGCGGATCGGCTGATGCGGCTGCGACGCTGCGGCTTCTCAACAGCATGTGGGGGGTCGAGTTTGGCGAGGCTGCGCTGGAGCGTCTGGCCAACCAGCTCGGCTCGGATGTGTCTGCGTGTGTGCGCGGCCGGGCGCTGGTGATGCGCGGGGCGGGCGAGCGCCTGCAGGATGTGCGTGCGCCCGACCTGTCCGTCGTCCTGGTCAATCCTGGCGTCACGCTGGAGACGCGCCGTGTGTTCGAGCGCTTCGACCAGATGGGCGCTAACCGCACATTCCGCGAAACCAGCCCACCGGCGGCGGTGAATCTTGAGAGCTTCGTCTCGGAGCTTTCCCAGTATCGCAACGACCTTCATGCGGCGGCGGTGGCGCTATGCCCGGAGATCGACAAGGCGTTGGCTGCGATCCGCAATGAGAAGGGCTGCCTGCTCGCGCGGATGTCCGGCTCGGGGCCGACATGCTTTGGCGTGTTCGACAGCGAGGCCTCGGCGGAAGCGGCCGCGCGCCACATCGCCGAGCGCAAGCGCCGCTACTGGGTTCGCGGCGCCACGCTGCGCGGCTCTGCTTCCACTTGACGACAGCCATGCCGGAGTATCTCGCAATCCTCCTTGCCTTTGCTGCGGCCGTGGTCCCGGCGGCGGCGGTTTGCCGGCTGATGATGCTGGCGCCCGTACTTGATGCGCCGATCGAAGAGCGCAAGCTGATGGTTCAGTCGAGGCCGGTGCCGACGCTGGGCGGCGTCGGCATCGCGACCGGGACCGCCATCGGGGTGCTGGCGGTGGCGTTGATCGCCGACTGGTCGCTGACCGGAACCATCGTGATCACATTTGGCGCGGCGCTCGCTTCGCTCGCGCTCGGCTTCGCGGATGATGCCATGCATCTGCCGGCGCTTGGGCGGTTCCTGTGCATGCTGGCGATTGCGCTGACGATGACCGTGCTCGGAGTCCGGGTGGGCGATTCCGAGCCATGGCCTGGACTGTTGATTGATCTGCCGGTGTTTGTTGCGGTTGGCGGATCGATGCTGTGGCTGATCGTGGTGATCAACGCCGTCAACTTCATGGACGGAGCGAACGGCCTCGCGATGGGGATGGCCGCAATCGCGGCGGCCGGGCTTGCCATTGCAGCGGCGTTTGTCGGGGCCTGGAACATCGCCTTGCTGGCAGGGGCGCTGTCGGGAGCGCTCGTGGGTTTCCTGGTGTGGAATATTCCAGGGCGCCTGTTCGCGGGGGATACAGGCGCGCTGTTCGCAGGCACGGTTTTGGGCGGGCTCTGCCTGGAGCTTGTCCGCGTGCGGCCGGATCTTCTTTTCGTGCCGCCGATCCTGCTGATGCCGTTTCTGTCGGACGTGCTGCTGACTCTGATCTGGCGCATGCAACACGGCAAGAAACTGTGGGAGTCGCATCTCGACCATGTCTACCAGATCGCCCTCAAGGCGCGACTGAAGCACTGGCAGGTTTCGGCCATTCACGCTGTATGGGCGATGAACGCTGCGCTGATTGGGATTGTTGCGGCGATTGTCGGCCGGGAAGTTCCGCTGCTGGCGTTCGTCGTGCTGCTGCTGGTGTCGACCTGGGTCCATCTCTGGGCCCGCAAGGTCGGTGTGAAAGCGGGGCTGGTCGGAGCGAAGGTCGCCTAGTACGCGCGATTGACGCAGTGATCCGCGAGGCCGGAAAGTTCGTCGTGGAACGCGCCGCGGGCGGCTCTGGCAAGCGCTGACTGCGCAGCTGCAGACTCCAAGCGAGCCGTTTCAAGCGTGCGCTCGGCTGCGCCCGACGAGCGGATCAGGTGGATGGCGTGGGCAAGGTCGCCTTCGTTCTGGTCGCGGGCGGCGCCCATCACGCGATCCCAGAATTTGCGGTCGCGGCTATCGGCGGCTTCGCGGGCGTAGAGCACCGGAAGGGTGAGTTTGCCTTCCCGGAAGTCGTCGCCGACCGACTTGCCGATCACGGCGGTGAGCCCGCCATAGTCGAGCAGGTCGTCGGTGAGCTGGAAGGCGCGGCCAAGGCGGCGGCCGTATTCGCCCATGTGTCCGGCGATGGTCTCGTCATTGCTGCCGGTGAGGGCCCCTGCCTTCGCCGCCGCTTCAAAGAGCGCTGCGGTCTTGGCTTCGACGATGGCCATGTATTCGGGAACCGACAGGTCCGGTTGGGCAAGCGCTGCGAGCTGGCGCACTTCGCCCTCGGCGATGACGCAGGATGCGCGAGAGAGAATGTCGAGAATGCGCATGTCGCGCGTCTCGACCATCAGCGTGAACGAGCGCGCGAACAGGAAGTCGCCGACGAGGATGGAGGCCGATGCGCCCCAGACATTCTTGGCGGCGGCCTTGCCGCGGCGCAGATCCGAGTCGTCGACCACGTCGTCGTGCAGCAGCGTCGCGGTATGGATGAACTCGACGGCGGCGGCGAGCTTGCAGACGGCGTCTCCGCCGCGTCCGCCGACGGCGCGCGCCGCGCCCAGCGTCAGGATCGGCCGCAGGCGCTTGCCCCCCGCAGCAATCAGGTAGCCGGAAAGATCAGGGATGGTGGCGACGGGGCTCGCCGCCCGTTCGGCCAATATGGTCTCGACCTCGGCGAGATCGGCTCGCAGCAGGTTCACCAATCGGTCCATGGGCGTGGCGGGTAGCGCCGCGGCCGTCCGGATTTCAGCGTGAAGGGTCAAGGTAACCCCCTGATCGCGCTTCTCAAATCCCGCTTCCCGGGGGCGCAGCTATCATAGATATTCGCCGCGTGAGAACCTGGTCAAGAAATAGAAATCCGGACGCCCGGCTACGGCGTGGCAAGTTGTCGCTACAATGATCGAAGTCCTGCGCACCAACGACGCGATCCGCCTGGATTATGCAATGGTCCTGCTCAATCGGGCAGGGTGTCATCCTGTGGTCGCGGATCGCTTCATGGCGTCCGCCGAGGGAGGCATATCGGCCTTCCAGCGGCGGATCCTGGTGCCGGACCAGCATGTCGACCTCGCAAAGGAGACACTGAAGCAGCTCGATGCGCCGCCTCCGCCGGAGGACAATTCGAGTTACGGCGATCCCGAGGACGACGCGTGAGTGTTCGCAACGCTGTTACGCACGACAAATTCCTTGGCGGCGCGGTGACGGTGATCCAGCCGGAATCGGGCTACCGGGCAGGCATGGACGCGGTGCTGCTGGCCGCCTCGCTCAGCGCCAAGGATGGCGAGCACCTGGCCGAGGCCGGATGCGGGGCCGGCGCGGCGCTCATGTGCGCAGCGCACAGGCTTGGCGCGTCGCGCTTCACCGGGTTCGAACGCGACCGGGCGAGCGCCCGGCTCGCGCGCGATAGCGCCGCCGCCAACCATTTCGGCGAGCGCGCCGATATCCGCATCCACGATGTCGGCGAGCGTCCGGCGGCGCTGGAAAACGTGTTCTCTCAGTCCTTCGCCAACCCGCCCTTCTTCGACCCCGGCACGGTGCGGGCGCCGGCAGCGGGCAGGGAAGCCGCCTACCTGGCCGAGACGCCCCTGAAGGACTGGATCCTGTTCCTGCACCACATCACCCGGCCGGGCGGGCGGATCACGCTGATCCACCGGGCGGCGGCGCTGGCGGAGTTGCTGGAACTCCTCAACCCCCGAACCGGGGAAATCGAGGTTCTACCGCTCCGGCCTGCCCCGGAAGCGCCTGCCCACCGTATCCTCGTGCGTGCACGCAAGGGGCTGCGCCGGGGGCCAGTCACCCTATATGATGGACTGGCGCTGCATGAGTCAGCCGGGGGTCCGGCAACGGTTCGGGCCGAGGCCTGCCACAAGGGCGGCGCGCTGGAGTGGAGATAACCGCCATGGGCGGGCTCATCCTGGTCTTTCTTCTGGTCCTCGTGATCCTGATCCTGATCACGCCCGCTCTTCGCGCGCGCGGCGCCAAGGCTCGCGACGACTTGGCGCAGACCGCACACGAGGCGGTGATCAGCCGGCTGGAAGATCATCGCAAGCGGCGGCAGCACCCCAATGACGACGTCGCCGACAGCTAGGCGCGTGGCTTCGGAGTCACACCGGCATTGTTAATCTGCGCATCGGTGTGGGGGCGTCAGTTTGCGCCCTTGCCGCCCTTGCGGTGACTCAGCCAGACACCAACCTGAGCGTTTGAACGGCCGCAAGAGCCGTCCACGACGCGAAGTGGAGTCCTCCCCGTGCTACAGATCATCCTTCAGGGCGCGTCTCTGGTTGTGGCCTTCGCGATCCTGGCCGTGCTCGCCGTGCGTCCGGACGGGAAGCAGCGTTAGTCCACGCGCTCCGTCCCCTGATCGTTCACGCGGATGACAGGCCGGTCGCGGCGCCTTATTGAGGCGGCAGCCTGTTTCCCGGAACGCTCATGCCCGCCAAGCCCGCCGCCCCTCCCAAGCGCGAGATCGTGAAGCCGAAGAGCTTCCAGGACATCATCCTGCAGCTCTCTGCCTACTGGTCGTCCAAGGGCTGCGCGATCCTGCAGCCTTACGACATGGAGGTCGGCGCCGGCACGTTGCACCCCGCGACCACGCTTCGCGCGCTCGGGCCGAAGCCATGGTACGCCGCCTACCCCCAGCCCTCGCGCCGTCCCAAGGATGGCCGCTATGGCGAGAACCCCAACCGGCTGCAGCACTATTACCAGTATCAGGTCATCCTGAAGCCGAACCCGCCGGACATCCAGGATCTCTATCTCGAAAGCCTCTACACCATCGGCATCGACCCGAGCGTGCACGACATCCGCTTCGTGGAAGACGACTGGGAGAACCCCACCGTCGGCGCCTGGGGCCTCGGCTGGGAAGTCTGGTGCGATGGGATGGAAGTCTCGCAGTTCACCTACTTCCAGCAGGTCGGCGGCCTCGACGTGCGCCCGGTCTCGGGCGAACTCACCTACGGTCTCGAACGCCTCGCCATGTACGTGTTCGGCCTCGACCGCGTTTACGACCTGCCGTTCAACGACCCGCAGAGCCAGTACCCGCTCACCTATGGCGACGTCTTCCTCGAGAACGAGAAGCAGCAGTCCGCCTACAATTTCGAACACGCCGACACCGAAGTCCTCCAGCGCTGGTTCAGCGACTGCGAGAAGGTCTGCAAGAAGCTTCTCGGCCTGCCCAAGCCGCTCCCGCTCCCCGCCTATGAACAGGCGCTGAAGGCGAGCCACATCTTCAACCTGCTGGACGCGCGCGGCGTCATCTCGCCGACCGAACGCCAGAGCTTCATCGGCCGGGTGCGCGACCTCGCGAAGGGCAGTGCAGAGGCGTGGGAGAAATCGCAGAGCGCATGAAGCACGCCGTTGACCTCTTCTTCGCCACGGCGAAGTTCGACAGCACCGGCCCCGTTCGCGAGGACGCCAATGCCGGCAATCGCTTCCACGGCGAGGATCTCGCCCGCTGGCTCGTCGATGCGATGGCTGTGCGCTGGAAGGGGGCTATCGACGAGGAAGACTGGGGCTGGCTAGTCTCCAAAGCGCGCGGCGAAGGCGACCCGGACCGCATCGAAATGATCGCTGTCTATCTCGACGAGTTTGCCGGAGGCGCAAAGCCTGCCGTCTGGCGTCTGGTGCTCCAGCAGAAAGTCCGTCGCAAGTTCCTCGGCATTCTCAGCTGGACCGACGTCCCAGTCTCTGCTGACTTCCAGGCGGCCGTGGAACAGGCCTTCGCCGCCATCGGTGCGGAGCGCCGCCAAGACGGACGATGATGCCTCGCGCCGCCTACGCCTTCGCCGCCCTCGCCATCTTCGCCATCGAAGTCCTCATCGCGCTCTTCGTGCGTGATGCATTCATCCGCCCCTATGTCGGCGACGTCCTCGCCGTCGCGCTGGTCTACACGGCCTTGCGCGCCGTAACGCCCCTCGGCCTGTGGCCCGCGATCATTCTCGCGCTGGCGATCGCGCTTGGGGTCGAGCTGGGCCAGCTGTTCGGCGTCGCGCGTGCGCTGGGGCTGGACAGCAACCCGGTCGCGCGCGTCGTGCTCGGCGGCTCGTTCGACCCGACTGATCTTGTGGCTTACCTCGCTGGCGCGGCGCTGGTCTTGGCGGCGGAAAACCTCACCGCGTCGTGGAGGATATGAACGCTTCCACCCCGCGCGCCCCCTTGCCAATGCGCCCCGCATAACGACGGAGAACCACGCATGATCCGCACAACCATCCTCCTCAGTGCGCTCGCACTTTCCTCCTGCGCCACGCCAACACCGGGCGCAGCCACCGGGCCCCGCGCCCGCGACGGCCCCGCAAACCGCAGGCCTGCCGCACGCATTCGAAGCGGGCTGGAAGGGCGAGAAGGTGTGCGAGCCGCTGTTCGAAAACGAGAAGCTCCGCGCCGGCCGCTGCACTTTCCCGCCGGGCGTCGGCCACGAACGCCACTTCCACCGGCCGCACTGGGGCTACATCGTCACCGACTCCACCATGCGCATCACCGATGCTTCCGGAACGAACGTGCGCGTCCTCAAGGCCGGAACCAGCTGGTGGAGCGACGGCATCGCCTGGCACGAAGCCGTCAATATCGGCGAGACCACCGGCGTCTACATAATCTACGAACCGAAATAGCGCTTACGCCGTAGCCGGCGGCGCCCTGCTGCGGTGGAGACGAGGCAGGGGTCATCCTGCAGAAACGCTCTCTTGCGACGCCGTGTCCACGTTGCGATGCTGAGTTGCATCACAGGGGAAGGCCATGACGCCCAAGCCCGTCTCCATCGCCGACAAGTTCGCGCTCTTCTCCGAGCCATGGCAGCCAAAGCGCATCGGCAGGATCGACGGCTACGACGTCCGCATCGTGCGCATCAGGGGCGAGTTCATCTGGCACTCCCACGCCGCCGCAGATGAGTTCTTCCTTGTCGTCGATGGCGTGCTCCGCATGCACTTCCGCGACCGCTACGAAGATGTTCCGGCCGGATCCCTGATTATCGTGCCCAAGGGGACTGAGCACAAACCCGAGGCGCTGACGCCCGAGGCCAAGGTGATGCTGGTCGAGAAATCCGAGACGGTAAACACCGGCGATGGCGCGCACTCCGAGCGCACGGTGGCCGATCCGGAGTACATCTAGCAACTCAGCCGAAGCCCTACGGGATTTGGCAGGCGAGGCGGATCGTGCAACCTTGCGATCATGAAACGCCTCATCGCCGCGCTCGGACTGCCGCTCGCCGCCTGCGGCACGGTCGCGTCACCCACACCCATCCTGCCGCCTTTGACAGCTCTCGCAGGTTCGCCGTGCAATCCGCCGATCGTGATTCCGGCCGGCATCGTCGCGTCCGTAACCGCACAGTTCGAGGTGGGGCGCACGGCGCCTCCTCCATCCATCAGCGCCGAGGATCGCGCCGCGTATCAAGCCGGCCAAACTGCCCAGCGCGCCAACGACTGGGCCAATCTCTGCTACTTCCGCGCCGCCAATGCGGACCTCGCCGCCGGCCCCGTCCAGCCCGACCGCGTCGTCTTCATGGGCGATTCAATCACCCAGAGCTGGGGGCTCGCCGAGCCGGCCTTCTTCGGCCCCGCTATCGTCAACCGCGGCATCAGCGGCCAGACCACGCCGCAGATGCTGTTGCGCTTTCGCGCCGACGTGCTCGGCCTTCGACCAGCCGCCGTTCACATCATGGCGGGCGTCAACGACATCGCGGGCAATACCGGGCCCACAACGCTGGAGGATATCGAGGGCAACATCGCATCGATGGTCGAACTGGCGAAGGCGCACGACGTCACCGTCATTCTTGCGACAGTCCTGCCTGCGGCGACTTTCAACTGGGCGCCGCAGCTGAAGCCTGCCGATGCGATCACCAAACTCAACGCGTGGATCCGGACATTCGCCGCTGACCAGAACCTGGTGCTGGCCGACTATTACCCGGCGCTCGCAACGCCAGACCACGCCATGAAACCTGAACTCAGCCTCGACGGCGTCCATCCCAACAAGGCGGGCTACGCCGCACTCGCGCCGATCACGCAAGCCGCAATCCGGAAGGCCCTGCATCGGTAGTCTGCCGTTGGCGCCGGCCTCAGCCGACCCGGCCCACCCCAAGCAGCGAGAGCCCGCCATCGACCGGCATGATCGCGCCGGTGATGTAGGCGGCGGCGTCCGAGCAGAGGAAGAGTGCGAGGTCGGCGACTTCGTCCTTTGTGCCCAGGCGCTTCAGCGGGTTTCCCTTCGCGCTGGCGGCCATCGCTTCCGGCGTCGGGGCGAGGCGGGCCATGCCTTCGGTGTCGGCGATAGGGCCGGGAATGATTGCGTTCACGCGCACGCCCAACGGGCCCCATTCAATGGCGAGGGTCTTCATGAGCATGTCGGCGCCCGCCTTCGCGGCGTTGACATGGGCCTGCATCGGATAGGGATGCAGGGACTGCGGGGCTGAAATGCTGATGCAGCTTGCGCCCGGCTTGCGCAGGTGGGGGAAGCCCTGGCGCATCACATTGTAGGCGCCGATGAGATCGATATCGATCACGGCGCGGAAGCCGTTATAGGAAATGCCGTTGAAGGGGGCGACGAAGTTCCCGGCCGCGCCAGAGACCAGGATGTCGATCTCGCCATGCGCGGCGACCGATTTCGCGAAGGCGGC
This sequence comes from uncultured Alphaproteobacteria bacterium, assembly GCA_963718145.1. GTDB lineage: Bacteria > Pseudomonadota > Alphaproteobacteria > Caulobacterales > Hyphomonadaceae > UBA7672. The sequence continues at coordinate 82,412 of CAVQYJ010000008.1, forward strand.
GCCTACGCCCTCATGGTCGCGGACATCCTGCGGGATGCCGATGCATCTTGCGCCTGTGGCGCGGATGCCGGCGGCGGCGGCCTCGATCTTGTCGGGCGAACGCGACAGGACGGTGACGGCGGCGCCCGCCTGCGCCAGGCGGGTTGCGATCTGCAGGTTGATGCCGCTCGACGCGCCCGCGACAAAGGCGGTCTTGCCAGCCAGCAAGCCATCCCGAAACGTGCTCATGTTTCTCGACTCCTGTTGAGGCTGACAGGGGACGCCATCGTGGCATGCCGCGCAAGTTGCCTCTGCGGCGCCTTGCGCGAACAGGTGCATGCTCTATGCGTCGTTGCGACAACCCGCGCGCATCAAGGCGGGCCGTGGAGGAACCATCATGCGACTGACCCTGCTTGCCGGAACGCTGATCTCGGGCCTGGCGCTTGCCGCCGCCGCATGTGCGCCGGCCCCCGCGGCCCCAGCAGCGCCTGCTGCGCCGGTCGCAGCCACGATGCCGGCGGTCACCGTCTACCACCTCGAAGGCCGCCGGTCGGAGCGGATCGTGTGGCTGATGGAAGAGCTTGGCCTTCCCTACACCCTGGAATTCAAGCGCGGCGACCTGGCCGGCTCGATGGCGCGATCCGCGCCATCAACCCCGGCATGCCGGTCGCCCCGACGGTGACGATTGGCGACCAGGTGATGACCGAGTCCGGCGCCATCATCGAGACGATCATCAACCGGTACGCCCCCGGCAAGCTGACGCCGGCGATGGACAGCGCCGACTATCCCAATCACATGATCTGGCTGCACCACGCCGAAGGCTCGCTCGCCTCGCGCGCCATCGCGGACTATCGCGTTTGGATGATCGCCCCGCCCAAGGAGCGCTCGCGCCTGGTCGATTCCGAAGCCGAGGTCCAGTTCGCGGAAGATTATCTCGGCAAGCACCCCTGGTTCGGCGGCGCGGAATTCTCGGCGGCCGACATCATGATGGTGTTCCCGCTGAACTTCGCGATGCAGCTCAACATCGTCGACAAGACGCAGTTCCCCAACATCAACGCGTGGAAGGCCAAGATCGAGGCGCGCCCGGCCTACCAGGCGATGCTGGCCAAGGCGCGGCCGGACGGGATGGTCGGATCGCTGCCAGCCCTGCCGGTCCATGCTCCTTCAGGGCCGCGTCCTGCACCGCCCACGCCGCCTGCCCAGTAGCAAAGGCAGTGGCGGGCGGCATACGCCCGCGCTAGATCGGGCGGCATGAGGTTCATGCTGTCCGCCGCCGCCCTGTTGCTCGCCGCCTGTTCGGGCGGCGACGACGAGGATGCCCGGTACCAGCGCGATCTCGCCGCCGCGACCGATCAGGCGCGCGCAAAGCTCGGCTATTTCTGGGAGCATTTCGAGGCCCCCGAAGTGGACGAGTACGACTTCTCGCTGAAGGTCGCGATGCCGCGCCGGGACGGGCAGACAGGCAACGAGGATGTCTGGGTCGAGAACCTCGCCAGCGGCGACAAGCTGGTCGGCGAGCTGATGGTCGACCCGAAATACCTGGGCGACGTGAAAGAGGGCGCCATTGTCGAATTCACCGATCCGATGATCCTGGACTGGGCCTTCCTGCGCGGCGAGGAGCTGGTCGGGCATTACACCACGAGGGTGATGCTGCCGCGGATGCCTGTGGAGCAGGCCGAGGGCCTGAAATCGATGTTCGGGGAGAATCCCAAATGAGCATTCCGCGCATCGTCGCCGTCGCCTACCGGCCGAAGCCCGGCAAGGAAAGCGTGCTGCTGGCGGAGGTACGCGACCATGTCCACCTGCTCCGCTCGGAGGGTCTGGCCACCGACCGGCACCCGGTCGTGATGCGGGCGAAAGACGGAACGATTGTCGAGGTGTTCGAGTGGGCCTCTCCTGCCGCCATCGAGGAGGCGCACAACAACCCGCGGGTCCAGGCGATGTGGGCGCGGTTCGCCGCGTGCTGCGATTATGTTCCCCTGGCGATGTTGCCGGAAGCCTCCGCCCTGTTCGCGGAGTTCGAGGCGCTCGACACCCACCTGCCGCCCATCATCCAGCCCGATCCGGATCATCGCGCCGAGTAGCTACCGTTCCCTCAACCCCCGCTGCTTCATCCGCCAGACCAGGTGATCGATCCGGTCCTGGCCGAAGAAGGGCTCGTTCTCGAAGACGAAGAGCGGCACGCCCCAGTGACCGGCCTTGTGCTGCGCCGCCTCGTTGGCCTCGATGATCGCATCCAGCCGCGGCGCCTGCGCGACAGCGTCCGCCTCCAGCTTCGCGCCATTCAGCCCCACGGCATCCGCGCACGCCGCCAGCCGGCCGTCTTCATGCCAGCCCTCGACTTCGCCGGACCACATCATGTGAGTGGCGGCGCGGACGAATTCAAAGCCCTTGCCCATTTCGCCGGCCAGCGCGCCCAGCCGGCTGACGCGCATGATGTAGGGCTGGTCCTTTGCGACGCTCCGCGTCTCGCGGTCCTGCACGATCGGGTCGGGGCGCGGCCAGCGATAGGGAATGCCCGTCATCTCGGCGATGCGCTTGCAGTCCTTCGCAAGATAGGGCGGCCACAGCGGGTTCACGGTCTGGAAGAAGCCGGGAATGCGCACCGCGATCGGCCGCACGATCCGCATGTCCGGCTCGACGTCATACGACGCCCGCAACCCCGCGATCAGCGGCATGGCGAGATACGAGTAGGGCGAGCGAAATGAAAAGTAATAGTCGAAGCGAAGGGTCATGCTGGCGCCGTATCACATGTCCGGCTTTTTCGCTCGCCTGCCGCTCAGGGCAGGGCGATCTTCGCCGCCCCGTCCATAGCCCTCACGAGGTCGTCCGTCTCGTGCGTGTCCTTCAGGGTCACGCCGTCGCACAGCACCTCCTTCAGTAGCTGGTCCGGCCCCGGCTTCAGCGGCTGTGGTTTGTCCCGCGCCTGCATGTCCGCCACGGGCTCGCCGTCGTCGTCGAGATACTGCCCGTCCAGCAGCTGCAGCGTCTTGGCCGCGCAGTTGAACTCCGCGTCTTGCAGGATCCAGCGGAACGGCTTGGCCTGGTTGGTCACCGGCGTCGAGAAATACATGAAGCGCATCGCCGCCAGCGTGCCCCGCGCCGGATCAGGCACGATGTTGGCCGTCTCCCAACCGAAGGCGCCGCCCTTAACGGCGACATAGCGCCAGACCTCCTTGACCGGCGCCTTCGGCGCCTCCTGCGCCGCCCCGTTCTGCCGCTGCGCCAGAGCCGGACCGGCCAGCCCCGCCAGCGCCAACGCCACCCACATCCGTTTCATGCGCTCGTCCCCAGCTGACGCCCAAGACTGCCCAGCGCCGCCTCTCTCGGCAACTACCTGCCGACAATCATCAAACACCGTTGCGCCCCTCCACACGAGGGGGAGGGGAGGCGCGCAACCCCATTTCGCGAACACATCGCGTCCGGAACGCGCCGCCGGGGTCAGCAGCCCTTGATTATCCCCGCATTCCAATGCACTTCCCGCCCACGATGCCCCAGCTTCTCCTTGAAATCCTGTCCGAGGAAATCCCCGCACGCATGCAGGCGAAGGCGGAAGCCGACCTTGTGAAGGCGCTGATGGACGGGCTGACGGCGGCGGGCCTGATCCCGGAGGGGATCAAGGGCTTCTCAGGTCCGCGAAGGCTGGTGGCGGTGGTCGAGGGGCTGCCGGTGAAATCGGCGGATGTGGTCGAGGATGTGCAGGGCCCGAAAGAGGGCGCGCCGCAACAGGCGATCGACGGCTTCCTGAGAAAGGCCGGGCCTCAAGTCGATCTCGGAGGCCCACCTCCACGACGTGCCGAAGAAGGGCAAGATCTACATCGCCCATGTGCGCAAGCCGGGCAAGGAAACGGCCGCGCTGGTCGCCGAGCTGGTTCCGCAGATCATCCGCGGCTTCCACTGGCCCAAATCCATGCGCTGGGGTTCGGGAGATTTGCGCTGGGTTCGCCCGATCAGCCGCATCCTCTGCACATTCGATGGCGAGGTGGTTCCGTTCGAGATCGAGGGCATCAAGTCCGACAACCTCACCGAAGGCCACCGCGTGATGGGGCGGGGACCTTACAAGGTTCGCCGCTTCGAGGATTACGAAGACGTCCTCAAGAACAAGGGCCGCGTCATCCTCGAGCGGGAAGAGCGCAAGGAAACCATCCTCACCGAGGCCAGGCAGCTCTGCGCCGCCCAGAACCTCGAACTCGTCGACGACATCGGCCTCCTGGAGGAAGTCGCGGGCCTCGCCGAATACCCCGTCGTCATCATCGGCGACATGGACAAGTCCTTCCTCGACCTGCCGCCGGAAGTGATCCGGTTGTCGATGAGGACGCATCAAAAGTATTTCGCGGTGCGCGATCCGGCGCGAAAGGACGGCGGCCTGGCGCCAAAATTCATAGTCGTCGCCAACCTCGATGCGGCGGACGGCGGCGAAAAGATCGCCGCTGGGAATTCCCGCGTCCTGTCGCGCCCGCCTCAACGATGCGCGGTTCTTCTGGGACAATGACCGGAAGGTTTCGCTGGAGTCCCGTTTCGACAAGCTCGGCCAGATCGTGTTCCACGAGAAGCTGGGCACGGTGAAGGACAAGGCCGAGCGGGTGATGGCGCTGGCAAAGGAGCTGGCCCCGAAAGTCGGCGCAAACCCTGACGAAGCCTACCGTGCCGCGATGCTGGCGAAATGCGATCTCGTCTCCGACATGGTCGGCGAGTTCGCCGAACTCGAAGGCGTGATGGGGCGGTATTACGCGACGCTGCAGAAAGAGCCGCAGGCCATCGCGGATGCGGTGCGCGATCACTACAAGCCGAAGGGGCCGAGCGATCAAGTTCCGAGCGATCCAGTGGCCGTCGCCGTGGCGCTGGCCGACAAGCTCGACACGCTCGTTGGCTTCTGGGCGATCGATGAGAAGCCGACGGGATCGAAGGATCCCTACGCGCTTCGCCGCGCGGCACTGGGCTTGATTTCGCTTGATTTTGAAGAACTCGGTCCGCCTGAAGCTGTATCCGGCAGGAGTGTTTGCGCTCTTCATCCGTGCCTAAGTCAGAAGCCGAATCAAAAGGCCTTTGCTGCTCTGATTGAGAGTGAAGGCGGAGTTGCAATGGTGAGAGATCGCCTTGCTGAATCGCGCGCCAATGCGCAGGACCATGATGAGGTGCCAATCGAGTTTATCGCCGATGGTGGGCAGACGGAGGAACTGGTCCTTGAGCCTCCTCGCCTTCTTCGTCGACCGCCTGAAGGTGCACCTGCGGGAGCAGGGTGCCCGCCATGACCTGATCGAACGCTGTTTGCGTATGGTCGAGGATCGACCTCGTGCCTCATCGTAAAGCGCGTGGAAGCCCTCGGCGCGTTCCTCGATACCGAGGACGGGAAGAACCTGCTGGCCGGCTACAAGCGCGCGGCGAACATTCTCGCGATTGAGGAAAAGAAGGACGGCAAGGTCCTATTCCGGCGAGGGCAGGGCCATGGCGGGCGATCCGCCGGAAGTGGACGCTCTGCTCGCAGCGCTCAAACAGGCGACGCCCGCTGCCTCCTCCGCGCTCGACAAGGAGGATTTTGCGGGGGCGATGAAGGCGCTGTCGAAACTGCGTGGCCCGGTCGATGCTTTCTTCGACAAGGTTACCGTGAATGCCGACAAGGCCGATGTGCGCGAAACAGGCTGATGCTGCTCTCGCAGATCCGCGATGCGCTCGGGCGCGTGGCGGATTTCTCGAAGATTGAAGGCTAAGGGAGGTGGTCTCCCGGTCGACGCACGAACCCCAACACCGCTCATCCCGACGAAAGTCGGGATCCAGGGACGGCTCGTTCGGACAGCGCGTACGGAATTGGAGCTGCAGCCCAAAATCGGAACAAGGCTCGCTGCCTGCCCTGGATCCCGACTTTCGTCGGGACGAGCGGGGATGAAGCAGAGCGAAGTAGGAAGTCTGACGATGTCCCAACTTGCAACCAAGTGGGTTTACGATTTCGGCGGCGGCGCCTCGGATGGCGACGCCTCGATGAAGAACCTTTTGGGCGGCAAGGGGGCGAACCTGGCGGAGATGTCCAAGCTCGGCCTGCCGGTGCCGCCGGGATTCACCATCACGACGGAAGTCTGCACCGTCTTCTACCAGCTGCGGAAACAATACCCGGCCGAGCTTGAGGCGCAGGTCGCCGATGCGTTGCGGGCGCTGGAAGGGCGGACGCAGAAGAAGTTCGGCGATCCCGGAAATCCGTTGCTGGTGTCGGTCCGCTCGGGCAGCCGCGCCTCGATGCCAGGCATGATGGATACGGTCCTGAACCTCGGCCTCAACGACCAGACGGCGGAGGGGCTGGCCAAGCTTTCGGGCGACCGGCGCTTTGCGTTCGATTCGTATCGCCGCTTCATCCAGATGTATTCCAACGTCGTGCTCAACATTCCACACGACGAGTTCGAGCATATCCTCGACGACTATAAAGAGAGCCACGATCTCAACCTCGACACGGAACTCGGCGCCGAGAGCTGGATGGAGGTCATCAACCACTACAAGAAGGCGATCGTTAAGCGGCTCGGCCGCGACTTCCCGCAGGATCCGAAGGACCAGCTCTGGGGCGCGATCGGGGCGGTGTTCTCCTCGTGGATGAACGATCGCGCGGTGACCTATCGCAGGCTCAACGACATTCCGGAATCGTGGGGCACGGCGGTCAACGTGCAGTCCATGGTGTTCGGCAATATGGGCGAGAATTCCGCGACGGGCGTGGCGTTCACGCGCGATCCCTCGACCGGCGAGAAGCATTTCTATGGCGAGTACCTCGTCAATGCGCAGGGCGAGGACGTGGTGGCAGGCATCCGCACGCCGGCGCCGATCTCGAATGCGCGCAAGGCGGCGCTGAAGTCGGAGGACAGGTCGCTCGAAGAGGCGATGCCGAAAGTCTACAAGCAGCTCACCGAAGTCGCGCACCGGCTGGAGACGCACTATCGCGACATGCAGGACATCGAGTTCACGGTGGAGCAGGGCACGCTCTACATGCTGCAGACCCGCAACGGCAAACGCACGGCGCAGGCGGCGCTGAAGCTTGCCGTGGACATGTGCCGCGAGGGGCTGATCGGCAAGAACGAGGCGGTGCTGCGGCTCGAGCCCTCGCAGCTCGACCAGCTGCTGCATCCGGCAATCGCCGACGACGCCGTGCGGGACGTGTTCGTGAAGGGGCTCCCGGCGAGCCCGGGCGCGGCGGTCGGGCAGATCGTGTTCGAGCCGGCGGACGCAGTGGCGCTGGCGGCGAAGAGCATTGCTGTCATTCTCGTAAGGATCGAGACCAGCCCGGAAGACATCCAGGGCATGCATGCCGCCAAGGCGATCGTCACGGCGCGTGGCGGAATGACGTCTCATGCGGCGGTTGTGGCGCGCGGCATGGGGCGGCCTTGTGTGTGCGGCGCGGGGGCGATGCAGGTGGATGCAGCGCGTGGTGTGGTGCGGGTGGGCGGGCGGACGCTGAAGAAGGGCGACGTGATCACCGTGGATGGCGCGAAGGGGCAGGTGCTGGTGGGCGCGGTGAAGATGGTGGAGCCGCAGCTGGGCGGCGACTTCGCGGAGCTGATGGGTTGGGCGGATGGCGTGCGGCGGATGAGGGTGCGCGCGAATGCCGAGACGCCGCTGGATGCGGAGACGGCGCGGAAGTTCGGTGCAGAGGGCGTGGGGCTGTGCAGGACGGAGCACATGTTCTTCGACGCAGCGCGGATCCCCGTGGTGCGCGAGATGATCCTGGCGCACGACGAGAAGGGTCGGCGGCGCGCGCTGGAGAAGCTGCTGCCGATGCAGCGCGGCGATTTCGCGGAGATCTTCCGCATCATGGCGGGGCTGCCGGTGACGATCCGGTTGCTGGACCCGCCGCTGCACGAATTCCTGCCGCACACGGCCGAGGACATGGCTGAGGTGTCGAAACAATCCGGCGTGTCGGTAGAGCTGCTGAAGGCGCGCGCGTCCGAATTGCATGAGAGCAATCCGATGCTGGGGCATCGCGGGTGCAGGCTCGGCGTCACGTATCCTGAGATATACGAGATGCAGGCGCGGGCGATCTTCGAGGCGGCGCTGGATGTCGCGAAGGAAGCGGGCAAGGCGCCGGTGCCGGAGATCATGATACCTCTGGTCGCCACAAAGAAGGAGCTGGAGCTGATGCGGGCGCTGGTTGTGGCGACGGCGGAGAAAGTGTTCCAGGAGCGGGCGGCGCAGGTCGACTATCTCGTCGGCACGATGATCGAATTGCCGCGGGCCGCCTTGAGGGCTGGAGAGATCGCGGAGGAGGCGGAGTTCTTCTCGTTCGGCACCAACGACCTGACGCAGACGGCGCTCGGCATTTCGCGGGACGACGCGGCGCGGTTCCTGAAAGTCTATGAGGAGCGCGGCATCTACGAGAAGGACCCGTTCGTTTCCATCGACCGCGACGGCGTGGGCGAGCTGGTGAAGATCGGCTGCGCCCGGGGCCGGTCGACGCGGCCGCGACTGAAGCTGGGCGTGTGCGGGGAGCATGGCGGCGATCCGGCGTCGATCTTCTTTTTCGAGGAGGCGGGACTGGACTATGTCTCGGCCTCTCCCTTCCGCGTCCCCGTCGCCCGGCTGGCGGCAGCCCATGCCGTGCTGAAGAAGCCCCGTTAGAGGATAGACGGCAGGCGCAGGTTCGCGTTTCCGCGCGAGGCCGCGCGGATCGGGATGGGCTGATTGCGGGCTACCTCATCCCGAGGACCAGTAGGCCGGGAGGATCTCGGATAATCGCGTTCGGGCGGCTTCGTTGGCGTCGCGGGCCAAAGGGGGCTTGTTCGGACCCCGTCGCGGCATGGCAAGGAGCCAGAGATTGGGGGCGGCCTCCCGGCCGCGGCGCAACCGGAAGGCGAGGCGGCGGACATACGGCGCCGGATCGTTGATCACCCGGATCACGGCTTCCAGCCGCCGGGCGAGCGGCATCGACTGGTGCTGGACCCTGCGGAAGCGCATGGGCGTGCGCGGATCGCCGCGGAAATGGTCGCGGTCGATCGGCGGCAGCTTCTTGCGGGGCAGGCGCCAGTGTCTTTCCGCGAGCTTGGCCGGCATGATGCGGAAGGAGACGCGCCAGGTTTCAGGCTGGGTGGGGTCGCAGGCGGGCTTTTCCTGCGGCGCCCGTGAGGTGCGGATGACGCCGCCCGGGCGCGAGGGCGGCAGGGATTGCGAGCCGGCGAGAGCGAAGGCTTCGATCACCAGCATGCGGCGCAGCAGCAGCTCGATGGGGCGGAGATAGTCGAGGATCTCGAACTTGCGGAACTGCCAGACGAAATGGTGGAGGGCGAGCGTGGCCGGGCCCCAATAATCGCCGACCAGCCAGACCAGCAAGTCGCGTGCGGTGGCGAGGAAGGATGTCGATTGCGGGTCGGCGAGGCAGGGCGGGATCGCTTCATCGCCCTGCGGCACGCGCGTTTCGTAGCGGAAGAAGGGGTCGTCGTCGCCGCAATCGCGATGATCCTCGAAGGCGGACGCGACAGATATGCCCGCGCGCAGGTTGTCCGCATGCGGAGGATCGGCAGTGGGGTTCGTGGTGTTCGGCTCGTTGTTCATGGGCGCAGTATCGCCCCGGCCCGCGCGGTGTAGGGTCAAATGTCCTGCATATTTTTTCCCATCGTTGATGTTGCGAGAGTTTTTGCGCGCGGGACGCCGACAGGTGTTGGATAAGTCGGGGTGAGGGTCGCGCCGGCCGACCCATCATGGTCCGCCTGCGTCGCTTTGCGATGACCAGCGGAAAGTCGCCAGCTGTCCCGGCCGGGGATGCCACTGGCTTATCCACAACAGCCTGTTTCCCCAGCGTTCTGCGGTAATTGAATTCAATTCGGCGTCAGGACGAATTCCGGCGGGTGTGTTGCCGGAATGCCTGCGCGGCCTATCTGAAGTCCCTGGCGTTGGGCCATCCCGTTGAAAAAAGGAGCTATTGGTAAACGCAGATCGTTAACGGCTCGCCTGGCACGGGAATTGATGTCCCCCCCAGGTCCGATGGCGCGGGATTTGCGACTTCCAGGGCAATCAGCCGCAAGGCTTGCCCCGTATCAAAGGCCCAGATAGGGCGGCTGACGTCGCACAGCTCAGAACAGAACACGGCGACGGGTGAAGTGGAGTGTCTATCCGAACGCGCGCGGGCGTTCACACGCAATTTGCGTTTACGATGATTAAGGGGAAGCCTGGGGTGTTAGCCCTCGAGAAACCACTGAACCTTATTATCGCCCATCTCAAGGCGGCGTTCACAGCCGTCGTCAGGTGGTGGTTCACTATGTCTGATGCTGAAAAGCGTCTGACCCAGAAACGCGCGGTCTCGGTGGTTGCCTGTGTGGCGGTCTTCGCCATGGCTGGCCCGTTCATCGCCCAGCGTTTCGACGTCCAGAAGACCGAAGAAGCCTATCGCGCCGACGCCTATCAGCTTGCCCAGTCGCTGGGTGCGGGCGGGGCCGAGACTGTGCAGCACGTCTCCTTCACCAACAAGGCGAGTCCCACCGCGCTGTTCCAGTCGGTGTCGTTCGCCCTCAGCCAGACCTCCGACGTCGGCCTGAAGGCTGTGCCGCTGCGTGAGCGGGACACGATGGTGCTAGCGAGCCTGACCGGCTTTACCGCCCAGAACCTCGGCGCGGCGTCGCACGAGCAGAGCGAGGCGGACTGCCTCGCCGAAGCCATCTATTACGAAGCGCGTTCGGAGAACGTCAAAGGCCAGATGGCCGTGGCGGAAGTGGTGATGAACCGCGTCAAGGATCCGCGCTTCCCGAAGACGGTGTGCGCCGTGGTCTACCAGGGCCGCTATCGCGATACCGGATGCCAGTTCACCTTCACCTGCGACGGCTCGCTGAACAACCCGCCGCAGGGGGAGTCGTGGGATCGTGCCCGGGCGATCGCACTGCACGTGGTCATGGGGCTGAACACGCCCATCACCAACAAGGCGACGCACTATCACACCGACTATGTGAACCCGTACTGGAAGGCCGGCCTCGTCGAGACCGCCGAGATCGGCACGCACATCTTCTACCGCTTCCCGAAGACCGGGCAGGAATGGTCGGATGCGCGCATCGCCCTTGCGGCCCAGAACGGCGAATCGAGCGATGACCAGCCGATCGTTGTCCCGGTCGACCTGCCGGCCGATGCGGGCATCGCGATCAGCCCGCCGGTCAACGACGCCGACAAGCTGGCGGCGGCGCAGCTCCTGAAGATTTCGGTCACGCAGAAGCCGCAGCCAGTGGTTGAGCCGATCGCCGCCGCTGCGCCTGCAGGCGCAGCGCCGGATGCGCGAGCGCTTTAGGCCTCGAAGTCCAGTCCTACATCCAGGTTGACAGCGCTATGCGTCAGCGCGCCGGCAGAAATGTAGTCGACGCCCGTTTCGGCGATGGCTTTCACCGTCTCAAGGCGGACGCCGCCGGAGGCTTCGGTCTTCGACTTGCCGGCGACGATGGCGACGGCTTGCCTCAGCATGTCCGGCTTCATGTTGTCGAGCAGGATGGCGTCGGGGCTGTGTTTCAGCGCTTCGCGGAGCTGGTCGAGGCTGTCGACCTCGATCTCGATCATGCGCAGGTGGCCGACGGCGGCCTTGGCGCGCCTCATCGCTTGCGCGACGCCCCCGGCGGCGGCGATGTGGTTGTCCTTGATGAGGATCGCGTCGTCGAGCCCGAGGCGGTGGTTGACGCCGCCGCCGATGCGCACGGCGCGCTTCTCCAGCGCGCGGAAGCCAGGCGTGGTCTTGCGCGTGCAGGTGATCTTGGCGTGCGTGCCTTTCACTTCCGCCACGAATTTCGCCGTGAGGGTGGCGACGCCTGACAGCGGGCCGATGAAGTTGAGCAGGGTGCGTTCGGCGGTCAGCACGGAGCGCGCGCTGCCTTCGATGCGGATGAGCTGGGCGCCTTTGGCGAAGGGGACGCCTTCGCTGATCAGCGTGGTCCATGTCGCGTCGGGATCGACCAGCTTGAGCGCAAGCCGCGCGGCATCGTAGCCAGCGGCGAGGCCGGGCTCGCGGGCGCTGACGACGGCGGTCATGCGCGTCGTGGCGGGGATGACCGCGTCGGTCGTGATGTCGCCGCCTCGGCCGAGATCTTCCTGGAGGGCGAGACGCACCAGCGGCTCGATGATGATGTCCGGCAGGGGGGCGTTCGGCAACATGTCGCCGGACGTGATGGTCTGGATCAGGTCGGTCATTGCGGTCCTTCCGCGATGGCGGCGTGGTGGATCAGCGGTTGCCCATCCAGGCCCCGCCGGATGAAGGTGCGATGCGGCGGGGCGAAGGCGTCCGGGAAGTCGGAGCGGTAATGTCCGCCGCGGCTTTCCCGCCGGGCCAGTGCAGCCGAGACGATCAGCCTGGAGGCGACAAGCGCGCGGGCTGGGCCGACATTGTCCATCGCGGCGTTCAGCCAGTCGAGCGTGGCGGCGAGGCCCGCGGCGGTGCGGATGACGCCGCACTGGCCATGCATGCGCTTGCGCAGTTCGGTGAGGGAGAGTTCGCCGACATCGGGCGGGGCTTCGGCTTGCGCCGGGCCAGGCGTGGCGAGGTCGGACTCCTTGAGCCGGCGCGCGGCGCGTTCGGCGAACACGACGGCTTCAAGGAGAGAGTTCGAGGCGAGGCGATTGGCGCCGTGCGCTCCGGTGGAGGCGCTCTCGCCGCAGGCCGACAGGCCTTCCAGCGAGGTGCGGGCCCAGAGGTCGGTGACGACGCCGCCCATGTGGTAGTGCATGGCGGGCGCGACGGGGATCGTATCGACGCGCGGATCGATCTTCGCGCTCATGCAGGCGTCGAAGACTGTGGGGAAATGATGCGGGAATTCGGCGCCGACGGCCTTGCGGCAATCGAGGAAGGCGCCGCGGCCGGCATCGCGCTCGGCATGGATGGCGCGGGCGACTTCGTCGCGCGGCGCAAGGTCGCCGAGCGTGTGGTAGTCGGCCATGAAGGCGCGGCCAGTTCTGTCGACGAGGTGGGCGCCTTCGCCCCTTAGAGCCTCCGTAGCAAGAGGCGCAGGGTCGCGGCCGATGTCGATGGCGGTGGGGTGGAACTGCACGAATTCCGGATCGCCGATCAGGGCGCCTGCGGCGTAGGCCATGGCCACAGCGTCGCCCTGCGACGAGCGCGGATTGGTGGTGATGGCGAAGAGGCCGCCGGAGCCGCCGGCGCACAGGATGGTCTCGCGCGCTGCGAGCTGGGCATGATCGCCGCCACGGTCTTCGGCAAGGACGCCGGCGATGCGGCCATTGGAATCCTGCAGCAGCGCGATGGCCTTGATGCCGTCGATCACCTCGATGTGGGAGGAGGCGGCGACCGCGTAGCTGAGCGCCTCCATGATCGCCTTGCCGGCGAGGTCGCCTGAGACGCGGGCGACACGCGCGCGCGAGTGCGCGGCTTCCATGGAGAGGGCGAGTTCTCCGTCGGCGGTGCGGTCGAACGGCACGCCCAGGTCGAGGAGGTCGCGAACGCGATGCGGGCCGTCCTCGGCGATGAGCCGCGCCACCACCGGATCGACGATGCCGGCGCCGGCGGCGATGGTGTCGGCGGCGTGGAGGCCGGGATTGTCTTCCGGAGACAGCGCCGCGGCGAGGCCGCCCTGCGCCCAGGCGGAGGCCGCGGCCTGGCCGATGGGAGCAAGCGCAATGACAGTGCACTTCCGCGGCGAAAGCTTCAGCGCGAGGAACAGGCCAGCGAGGCCGCCGCCGACGATGAGGATGTCGCGTGGCTGGGTCACGACAGCAGGTCCAGCTTGCGGCGGAATTTTACCGGGGCCTGGCTGTAGGATTTGAACAGGCCGGTCATTTCATCGCCGGTGCGGCTGATGGTGACGGCGAAGCTGTCGGCGGCGTAGCGCTGCTGCATCTGCTTCAGCATGTCGGGAGGATCGACGGAGACGATCGACTTGATCGCGCTGGTCATGACGAGGTCGGCGCCGGCCTGGGTCGCGATGCAGCTTTGCTCGGTTTTCACCGAATGCGGCAGGCGGGTCTCGCAGGTCCAGATCGCCGTGAAGTTGCAGGAGAAGGCGTCAGCGGCGGTCTCCTTGACGCGCATGTCGCCGTGCAGAGCGCAGCCATAGGCGATCTTGTCGGTCTCGAATGTCCATGCGCCTTCAGGCGAGGGGGCTTTCTTCAGCTGCGCATGGGCGGCGCTGCAGGCGAGGACGAGGGCGAGCGGCAGGACGGCGCGCAGGATGATCACGAGACGAGATCCTGCTTGCGGCGAAATTTCACTGGCGCCTCGCCCATCGAATCGAACAGGCCGTCCATTTCGTCGCCGCGGTTGTTGATGGTGACGTGGAAATTGTCGGGGGCGTAGCGGCGGTCCATGCCCTGCATCAGTTCCTTGGGCTCGACGCTGACGATGCGGTCGACCTTGCTGATGATGTCGAGCTTCGCGCCGACCTGTTTGGCGCTGCAGGACTGGTCGGTGTTGATGGTGCGGATGACGCCGCCGGTGCAGGCCTGCACGGCGCGGAAGGTGCACGCGAACTGGTCCTTGCGGTCGGTCTCGCGGATTTTCATTTCGCCGGAGATGGTGCACGAGTCGTTGAGCACGTCGGTCTTGAAATTCCACACGCCTTCAGGCGAGGGCGGCTTCTTGAGTTGCGCGAATCGCCGCGGGCGCCGCGATAGCGGAGGCGGCGAGCGCGGCAAGGAGTACGGCGCGCCTCACGACACGAGGTCCTTGTCGCGCCAGAAGCGGACATCGGCCTGGTTGATCGACTTGAACGAGCCGACGAGATCGCCATTCCTGGCCGCGCGCACGCGGAAATTGTCGGGACGGTAGCTGTCATTGGCGATGATCGCGGCTTTGTACTCAGCGGGGAAGGTGGCGACGATCTGTTCAACCTTGCTGACGATCGCGAATTCGCCGGCGGTCTCGCTGACACTGCAGGACTGCTTCACCTCGCTCCAGGTGCGGCTCGCGCCTTCGCCGCATTCCTCGCGCGAGACGAAGGTGCAGGCATAGCCGGCGGATTTCGGCACGGGGATGAAGCTGATCTCGCCCGAGATCGTGCAGCCCTTGTTGCGCAGTTCGGTCTTGAACTGCCAGCGGCCGGAGATGTCGATGGGTTTGTCCGGCTTGCCCGCCTGCGCCAGCGCGCCGCCGGTGGCGAGGACAGGGACAAGAACCAGGGCGAGCGATACGACAAGAGACCCGAGCGCATTGGGGCGCGGAAGAGACAGATGCTTCATGCCGCCCCCATGCTCGCGCCCTATGAGATCAGTTCGATGTCGCGCCAGAACCGCGCTTTCAGCTGGCGTTGCGCGTCATAGTGCTGGCCGATCATCTCGCTGAGGTTCTTCTGCATCTGCACGATGAAGTTGTCGGCGAGATAGCTTTCGAAGGCGATCAGCGGATCGAGCTTCGGCTTGCGGTCGAGGATCTTGTCGACCTGGGTCTTGATCGCGATCTGCTTGCCGACCTTCTGCGCCGTGCAGGACTGCTGCACCTTGATGTAGAGGTTGTTCGACAGGGGGCCGCAGATCTGCTCGCTCTCGAACTTGCAGGAATAGGTGTTCTTGACCGATGTCTCCGTGAAGCGGATGCGGCCGGAAATCTGGCAGTCGCCGGCGAACTTGGACGTGTCGAACAGCCAGTCTCCGGTCAGTTCATCGGCCGCGAAAGCGGGCATGGCCGCCGAGAGGGCGACCACGCTTCCGAACACCGCGGCAAGACGTTTCAGGCCGCGGGTCATATGAGTTCCAGCGGGCGCCTTGGCGCGGTCTCCGCGGCGCTGCCGATCGCGAACTTCGGGAAGTCCTTCGGCTTGGGAAGCGCGAGCATCGCGTCGATCGCCGCTTTCGCGCGCAGGCGCACGTCCTCCGGCACCGTCACCTCGTGCTTCATCTCGACGAGAGCATCGTAGATGTTCTCCAGCGAGATCCGCTTCATGTGAGGGCAGAGATTGCATGGTTTCACAAACTCCACGCCGGGGTTTTCCGCGGCTACGTTGTCGCTCATCGAGCACTCGGTGAGCAGGACGACCTTTTTGAGGCCGGACTGCCTAACGTAATGCGCGAGCGCTGAAGTGGAGCCTGCAAAGTCGGCTTCTTCAAGGACATCCGGGGGACATTCCGGGTGGGCGAGCACAATTACGCCCGGATGCGCCTCGCGAATCTGCCTTACATCTTCGCCAGAAAACTTCTCGTGGACCTCGCAACGGCCCTTCCAGGCGATGATCTGGATATCGGTGTTGGCGGCAACATTCTTCGCCAGGAATTCGTCGGGGATGAGGATCACCTTGTCCGTGCCCCACTTGGCCGCGACGTGCTCGACGACCTGGACCGCGTTGGACGAGGTGCAGGTGATGTCGCATTCGGCTTTCACGTCGGCCGTGGTGTTGACGTAGGTGACGATCGGCAGGCCTGGATAGCGGGCGCGGATCAGGCGGACGTCGGCCCCCGTCACCGAAGCCGCCAGCGAACAGCCGGCGCGCAGATCGGGGATCAGCACCGTCTTGTCGGGACTGAGGATTTTGCTCGTTTCGGCCATGAAATGGACGCCGGCCTGGACGATGATTTTCGCGTCCGTCCGGGCGGCTTCGCGGGCGAGTTGCAGGGAATCCCCCCGGAAATCGCCAACAAGGGCGAAGACGTCAGGCGTCATGTAGTTGTGGGCGAGGATGACCGCGCCGCGCTGTTTCTTCAGCTTGTTGATATGGAAGACGAAGGGGGCCACCGCGGGCCACTCCATGGGCGTCACGAAGTCCTTCACCTGCTCGTACAGGTGGTCGGTCGCGGCTTTCACTTCGTCATTGTAGGCCAGCCCGCGCTTCTCGGCGGCGGTGGGGCGGCGGCGGGCGGCGGGGATATCGCAACCTTGGCCGAATTCGATGATGCGGGCCATGATCAGCCTCCAGGCGAGCCAGGAGCGGGAGTTCGCTCTTGTGCTCAAACTGAGTATAAGATGGGCCCGAAAAAATGGCCTTCAAGGGAAAGGCCGTCACCGGTTTGTAAGCCCTACTTAAGCTCAACTTGAGCAAAAGGATAATGTCACAAAAGGCAAGTGCGGTCGAGAGGCATAATTTGCCCGGACCTCAATCGGTGATCCTGTCTCAGCCGTTCGGCCGACAGGACGAGAAGGCCACGCCCTGCGCCTTGAAGACATTGGCGAGAAAGGCCGCGCGGCGGCCCGTGGTGCGCTTGTAGATCACGACCACGTAGGGATACGCGCCGGGGGTGCAGTACGTGGTGCGTTCGGCGTCGCCCTTGGCGGACGTATCGACCTGGCCCCGAGTGAAGGCGGCGCGCGCCTGCATCAGCGCGAGGGCGGCGTCGGAGAGCTGCTGCGGATTGCCCATCTCGATCGACATCGAGCAGGCGCCGCCGGGCAACAGCATCACATAGGCGATGTTCTGCGTGCTGATCCGCCAGGCGTCGGTGGCGGTAGGGGAGCCCGTCTTGCTTGCCGGGACGATGGGCTTTGCATCCGGCATGGCGGCCATGAGATCGCGCAGCGGCTTGCCCTCCATGATGCTGGTGAGACAGCCGCCGTCGAGCGCCTGCTTCTGCAGGGCGAGGGCTGGGCGCATGATGGTCCCGGAGCTTTCGAGGTCGAGGCGCGCGCTGTCCACCATGCCGGTGCAGGCAGATGCCGCCAGGACGGCGAGGCATGCGACGGCGTGGCGCATGAGATCCTGCCAACAACGCGGAACGCTGGTCGCTGCTTCGAATGGTGTCAATCGACGACGAGCGACATGAACGGATGTCCTCTTCCCACGAGCGGGAGTATAGTGATCTCCGGAAATAATTCGCAGACTTTTGGCCCGGCTCCGGTGCACAAGTTAGAGCGGCAGGGAAGCGGACGCTTCGTGCCGTTTGTCATCTTTCCTGGCTAAGACGCTGATTGGCCCAATCCTGACATTTGAAAGAGCCGCTTCGGATCGCGTTGCAAGATGGTGCTTTGGGAATATTCTTCAGAACGCGTTTGTTGGGTTGGGGTGATTCAATGCGCTTTGCAGCTGTGACGGCCTTCGCGCTTTTGATTGCGACGCTCTCGTCGTGCACGCTCCTGATTCCCGCGCGCAGCTTTGACCTCTACACGACGCCACAGCAGCGCGTTGCGATCGGGGCTGACCGTCACATCCACATGGTGTGCATGGGAGATGGAAGCCCGACGGTAATCTCAGTGCGGGCGCCAGCGGATGGTCAGCCGATTGGCGCCTGGTTCAACCCAAGATCGCCTGGACCACGAAGGTGTGCGCCTGGGATCGCGCCGGCCACGGCTTCAGCAGTGGCAGCCCTGACCCGCAGGACATCCTCCATACTGAAGACGATCTTGAGCGGGCGCTTGCCGCCGTGAGACTGGATGGCCCTCTGGTGATGGTCGCTCACTCGCTGGGCGCCTTCGAGACACTCCTCTTCGCCGACCGCCACCCAGATCGCGTAGCGGCCATGGTGCTGGTCGATCCATCGACGCCGGATCAGGTCGAAGAGTATGCACGTGCCGCGCCGGCGCTCATGGCTTGGTCCGCGAAATCGGACGAGCAGTCTTTCGACCGGGTCCGCTCGTGCATCAGGGCACAGAGACGCGCCGGCGAAGGTCCGCCGCCTGACTGCGCCAGCCTCCATTCCTACTACCCGGAACCGCTGCGCACAAATCTCCTCATGGCCGCGAATGAGCCCGTGTACTGGGAGGCGTACCTGTCGCTCTTCGGCCTGCGCGAGCGCAATTCGAAATTGGTGATCAATGAAAAGCGGAACTATGGGGCGATGCCGCTGATCGTGCTGAACGCTGGTCTCTACAGCTTTCCAGCGGCGCCGGCGGAGGCGCAAAGAGAGGCCCCGGCTTTAAGGACCGTGATCACGGCCGGGCACGAAGCGATAGCGCGCCTGTCCAGCCGCGGCGTCATGGAGACGGTCCCGGACTCTGCTCACGGGATCGCCGTCCAGAAGCCGCAGGTTGTTATCGAAGCAATCGAAAGGGCTATCGACGCAGCTCGAGCGAACGCCACAGCGCTTCATCCCTGAACGAACTCGCGAGCGGGACGAGATTTGGAGGGGTGCGAACGGCAGCTGAGAGGCGATTTCCTGCCGCTTCGCAGTAGTCGGAATCTGGGCTGCTGCCGGGTTCAAGGACACAGAGTTAGGGTTTTGTGGCGGGACAGGCAGCAGCACAGAGAGACGCTATCCTCTCGGCGTCTGGACGCCCGAAACGTGGCCTTCGCGGAGGGCTTCGCTGCGGAAGCGGAAGAGTTCGGCAGGGCGGCCGCCGGTGGCCTGCGTGAAGCTGCCGAGGCCTTCGACGAGGCCTGAATGGTTCAGGGACCTCCTGAAGTTCTGCTTGTGCAGCGGCAGGCCGAGCAGCGACTCCACAACGCGCTGCAGGTCCGACAGTGTGAACCGGTCGGGCATCAGTTCGAACACGACCGGGCGGTATTTGATCTTGCCACGCAGGCGGCCGATGGCGGTGGCTAGGATGCGGCGGTGGTCGGAGATCATCGGCTCGCCGAGCGCCGCGGCAGGGATTTTGGGAGGCTTCTGCTTGCGGTCGCGGGCGGCTTCCGGGGCGAGGCCGGCTTCGTACAGGAGTTCGTAACGCTCGAGCGTGCGCTCCTCGATCCATGGGCGGCCGTCGAGACCGAAGGCGAGCTGGGCGCGGGTGAGGCGTTCGGCGGCGCCCTTGCTGGCCTCCGACCACGAGGCGAGGGCGGGGCCGATGGCATGATCGATGATTCCGGGTCGGCCCTTGCGGTGGTCTTCCCAGGGAAAGTGCCGGTACCAGTCGCGCCACACGGCGTCGAATGCGGATATGTCGGTTCGTTCAGGGGTAAGGCCGAGATAGCCCACGGAGATGAGGCGCGCGCCGGTGGGCGCATCGCCGAGTTCGGCCTGCGGGAGTTCGCGCCCACGATCGCCGAATGTGTAGAGCTGTTCGACATAGCCGGGTTCGAAGCCGGTCTGGGCGCGGACCCAGTCGCGCAGGCCGAGTTCGAAGGTGCGGTGGCCCTGCGGGTCGAACACGCCGTGAGGCAGGCCCGTGCCGCCGTCGGGAATCCGGGTTTCGAGGGCGTAGGGGCCTTCGGCGTCAGCGGCGACGATCACGGCGGACAGGCCCACGGCGATTGGGGTCGTCATTTTTTCTCGCCGTAAGACGACGGGATCGAGAAAGGCTGGGCTTGCTCCGCCGCATAGCCGCGTCCCATGGCTTCGATGGCGGCTGTCATGCGGCCGCCGCGGCCGAGGATGTCGTCGGCGTGGGCCACGAGGCGGCGGTTGGGAGAGGCGGTCCTGGAGGCGGCGCGGATGGCGCCGGCGATCTCCGCCTCATCCGTTGACGGATTGTGAACGCAGGCGGTGATGAAGGCGCTGGCGGTCGAGCGCGAGATGCCGGCCCAGCAATGGATCAGCATCGGCGCCTTGCGGTCCCAGGTCTCGACAAAGCCGATCAGGCGTTCGGCATCGCCGATGTCGGGCGCGCGCCAGTCGAGCGTGTCTTCCGTGATGTCGTGGATCGCGACCTGGAGGTGGCTGTCGGCCGCCAGCGCGGCAAAGCTGGGGAAGGTGTCGTAGGGCGACAGCAGGCTGACCACCCGCGATGGCCGGTGCCTGTCCACGAGCGAGGGCGCGAGGGCGAGGGAGGAAATCCAGATCGACACGGCCTAGCCTCCCTTTCCCATGTCCAGTTCCGCCATCAGGGCCTCGAACCGGGCCAGAAACAAGGCCTGCGCCTCCGTTGGCGACAGCGGCGTCATGTCCGGCGCAGGCCCCGGCGGAGGGGCGCCGAAAAAGGTGAGCGCTTCGTCAATATTGAAGCCGGCGAGACGCGTGGCCTCGTAGAAGGCGGCGGCCTGGTCGCACTGCTTGATGCGGGACTTTACCTCGTCCGGCATGCGCGGGCTGAGGCCGAAGCGCAGGCGGATGGCCGCATCCAGCCGGGCCTCGAACTGGCGGTAGTCGACGCCCAGCGCCGTCTTGAACGGCGAGATCATGTCTCCGATCACATATTCCGGAGCATCGTGCAGCAGCGCGCCGAGCTGGTCGGCGGCGGACGTCGCGGGCCACAGCTCGCCGATGAAATATTCCACGAGGACAGAATGCTGGGCCACGGAAAACGCATGCTCGCCCTTGGTCTGGCCGTTCCAGCGGGCGACGCGGGCGAGGCCGTGGGCGATATCCTCGATCTCGATGTCGAGCGGGGAGGGGTCCAGCAGGTCGAGCCGGCGGCCCGACAGCATGCGCTGCCACGCCCGCGGACTGCCCGGGACTTGCGATTTCCGGCCATTTGAACCGCTCTTGCTGGAAGGGTTTTGGGCCATGCTCCGCACCTGCCATCGAAATTATTTCGCACGCAAGCGGAACTGGCGATTCAGGGGCCTGTTGAATTCGCGCAGAACGCAACCGCGCATGGCCGCGGGCCGCTCGATCCGAGCACCGATGCCGGCAAGAACCCTTTCCACAGAAATTGCGAAGAGTTACTCGCGAGCAAGCTTTGCGTCAGGGTTTCTTAAAGCCGCTCGCGTAGGTTGACCTCAATTCGCGGGAGAACAGCGGAACATGTGGGAATGGGTGGTTGATGTGGCGCAGTCCCCCGCGCTGCACTGGTCAGTGGTCGCTGCTGCGGTGCTGGCCCTTGTCTACAAGGTGCTCACGGAAGGTGACGGCCTCCTGATGGGCGACATGTACGGAGACGATCTCGACATCTGACCGGTTGACCGGGCGATGCATTTGCACCGCCTGCTCCGGCCTGTTGTCGTTCACAAGACGCCGGCAAAGGCGCGGGTGATTGGGAGGAAGGGCGGCTTTGAGGAGCCGCCCTTTCGATTCAGGGCAAACCGGCCGGCGCTTGGCGTTTTTCGGCCGCGGGTCCATAGAGGCGCCAGAATTCCTGGCCGGATATTCTGGCCCGTTCTTCCGGGACGCCAACATGCCTCCGACGTTCGATCTGATCATCAAGGGCGGGACGGTCGCGACACCGGGCGGGCTTGGGCTGGCCGATGTCGCGGTGAGCGGCGGCAGGATCGTCGAGATCGGCGCGTTCGCCGAGACGCAGGCGCGCGACGTGGTGCATGCCGAGGGGCTGCATGTCCTGCCCGGCGTGATCGACAGCCAGGTGCATTTCCGCGAGCCGGGGCTGGAGTGGAAGGAGGATCTCGAGACCGGGTCGCGCTGCGCGGCGCTGGGCGGGGTTACCGCCGTGTTCGAGATGCCGAACACCGATCCCTCGACGACAAGCCCCGAGATGATGACCGACAAGCTGGCGCGCGCCAAAGGCCGGATGCACACCGACCACGCCTTCTATGCCGGGGCGACCCACGACAACACCGACCTCTTGCCCATCATGGAGAAGATGGCCGGGTGCTGTGGCGTCAAGGTGTTCATGGGCGCCTCCACCGGCCAGTTGCTGGTCGAGGATGATGAGGGCGTCGAGCGGGTGCTCAACGCCATTTCGCGGCGGGCGGCGTTCCATTCCGAAGACGAATACCGGCTGGCCGAGCGCCGCAAGCTGGCCGTGCAGGGCGACTGGACATCGCACCCGGTGGTGCGCGACGCCGAGGCGGCGATCTCCTCGACCCGGCGCCTGCTGCGCCTCGCACGCAAGACAGGCAAGCGCATCCATGTGCTGCATGTCACGACGGGCGAGGAAATGGCGATGCTCGCCGAGGCGAAGGATCTCGCCACCTGCGAGGTGACGCCGCAGCACCTGACGCTGGCGGGGCCAGAGGATTATGTCCGCCTCAAGGGGTATGCGCAGATGAACCCGCCAATCCGCGATGCGCACCATCGCGCGGCCCTGTGGGCGGCGGTGAACCAGGGCATTCCGGACGTGCTGGGCTCCGATCACGCGCCGCATACGATTGAAGAGAAGTCGCGGCCTTACCCGGCCTCGCCCTCGGGCATGCCCGGCGTGCAGACGCTCGTGCCGGTGATGCTGACGCATGTGGTCGATGGCAAGATGAGCCTGGAGCGCTTCATCGAACTCACCAGCGCTGGACCGCAGCGGGTGTTCGGCATCGCGGGCAAGGGGCGGATTGCGAAGGGCTATGACGCAGACTTCACGCTGGTCGACATGAAGGCGCAGCGCACGATCACGCACGGCTGGTCGGCCTCGCGGTGTGGCTGGACGCCGTTCGACGGGATGGAAGCCAAGGCGTGGCCGATGGCGACCATCGTGCGCGGTGTGACCGTGATGATCGAGGGCCAGCTGGTCGCGCCTGGGCTGGGCGAGCCGGTGCGGTTCACCGAGACGCTTCCCCACGTGGCATGACCGGGCGCTGATGGTCGAGCATCGCAAGGGTCTCAACCGCACGCTGTTCTGGCTCTATTCGGGCCATGGCAAATGGCCATCGGTCTTCCGCTGGTCGATGCTGGCGTTCGACCTCGCCACCATCGCCCTGTTCCTCGTCCACCCGCTGCTGAGCTGGCATGACGGCGTGCCGGAATCGATCGGCGTGTGGCTCTACATCGACATTCTCGTAGCGGCCATCATCACATTCGATTTCCTCGCACGGCTCTATATCGAGCGCGACAAGGTCCGGTTCTTTCTCAATGTGATCAACCTCGCCGACCTTGCCGTGGTCGCGACGCTGGTCGTGCCGCTGTTCGCTCAGAACCTGGTGTTCCTGCGCGTGCTGCGCGTCATCCGGCTGGTGCATGCGTATGATTATCTCGACAGCCAGCACGGCCTGTCGAAATGGCTGAAGATCAACTCGTTCGTGCTGTCGAAGATCGTCAACCTGATCGTGTTCGTCTTCATGCTGACGGCGCTGGTCTACGTCAACCAGGTGAACGAGAACGACAAGATCGAGAGCTATCTCGATGCGCTCTACTTCACCATCGGCACGCTGACGACGGTGGGCCTGGGCGACATCACGCTGGAGGGAACGTATGGGCGCTGGATCACCATTGCGATGATGGTGCTGGGCGTGACGCTGTTCCTGCAGCTCATCCGCGCCGTGGCGATCGGCAACAAGTCGCACCGGGCCTGCCCGGCCTGCGAGCTGGCGACACACGATGAGGACGCGGCGCACTGCAAGCGATGCGGGGCGAACCTGTTCGCGGAGCGAGATGCAGCCTAGAGCCGCGACTTGAGCCATTCCGCCGTGAGCTTCGCAGCCTCGCTCCTTTGCGCGGCGTTCAGCGTGTGGCCGGCCCTGGCGATGACTTTCGTGTCCGTCGGGCCTTTCAGCTCTTTCGCGGCGGGGCGGGCGTTGGTGTTGTTGTCGAGGAACTCGTCGGCCTCGGCGATGATGAAGCGCACTGCGGTGGTCTGCGGGATGGCGTCGAGGCGCCAGTAGGGTTTGTACTCGTTCGCCATCAGGCGGTTTTCCTGCTCGTTGCGGGCCTTCGCCGCTGCGGCCGTTTTCGGCGGCGCGCCTTCACGGGCGAGCTTGATCATGTCGGCCTGCGTGGCTGCATCTGGCGCGAAGGAGAGTTCCTTCTCGCCCTGTCCGGGAATGTCCGGCGTGATGGCGACGCCGGCCTTGGCGCGCGTGTCCATCGCAAGGACCGATATCACATGCCCGCCGCCCAGGCCGATGCCGGCGACGCCGATCCTCGCGCGGTCGACGCCGGGCAGCGATTGCAGATAGGTGATGGCGTTGCGCAGGTCCTGTACCTGGTGGTCGGGATCGATACGGCCGCGCCGGAAGACGATCTCCGGCGTCTGGTCGCTGAAGCGCATCTTGTCATAGGTGTCGACGCGCTCACCGAGATAGAGTTGCGCGCCGGACCGGCCCCAGCCGCGATAGTCGACGCTCAGGGCGATGACGCCCTGGCTTGCGAGTTCGGCCGCGTAAGCGTCGAGCGATTGCGCGGTCTCACCATAGCCTGGAGCCAGCACGACAGCCGGCGCTCGTGCGGCGTTGGCAGGCATGAACAGGCGGCCGGAGAGTTTCACCTGTTCCGAATACCAGTTGGCTTCCGACAGGGTGACGCCGGCAGGCAAGGCTGCGGCAGGTGCGATGGGGCCGGCAGGAGCTGCGGTCGGCGCGTTGGGCGACGGCGCCGACGAGCACGCGGCGAGCGCGAGCCCGGCGAGGGCAAGGGCGACGGGACGTTTCATGCGCATCACTCTACGTCTTGCCGCCGAGGAATTTCGTGAACCAGTCGGCGGCGAGGGTCGAGCCGACTTCGAAGCCTGTGCCTGAATAGGGCTGGAAATGGGTAAGACCCGGGAAGGTGATGACCTGGGATGTCACGCCGTGCTCGGTGAGGAAGGCCGAGCCGGAAAGCGCCGACCGGTTGCCGCCGATGAGTTCGTCTTTTTCGGCCGGCAGGAACAACACATGCTCGGTCGGGCGCGTGCGCTCCAGCATGGCGGCCGACTGGATGTCGCGGCTGCGCGAGCGGTACCACGTATCGACATTGGTCTGGAAGGAGAAGCCGGCTTCGGTTTCAGAGCCTTGGCCCGTTTTCACGCGGACAATCGCGTCTTCGAGGGCGGGTCCTGAAAGATCGTAGGCGCGCAGCGGTCCGGGTTGCTGGCCCATCACATGGATGACGGTCGCCTTGAGCCGTCCGTCGACGCCGATCAGGGCGGATGAGACCGTGCCGCCATTGGAGGACGACCACGAGCCGATGCGCTCCGGATCGACGCCGGGCTCGCCCTGCATGTAGGAGATCGCAGCGCGGAAGGCTTTCAGCTCTTCGACATTGTTGAGGTTGGTGCGCTTGATGCGCACCGGCGCCTTCTTCACGGAGACAGGGCTGGCGTCTGTGGTCGTGTCGGGCGCTAGCAGCAGGAGTTCGTCGGCGCCGGAATCGGAGAAGCCATAGCTCTGGTAGTCGAACGCCATGGCGACCATGCCGCGCGCGGCGAAGCTGGCGGCGTATTTCTCGATGCCGATGGCCAGCGCGTTGATGCCGTGGGCGACGACGATGCCCGGATAGCTCGCCCTGGGGTCGAAATTGGCAGGGTAGAATATCTTGCCCTGCAGCCGCGTGCCGCCGTCGACATAGAAGCTGGCCTGTCGTGTGGTGACGCCAGGGGCGAGCACATAGGTCCAGTCCTCGGGCACGGTGGCGGAGCGTTTCCACTTCGGATCCGTCGCCTGCGCCTGCAGGGCCGCGGCCTTCTCGGCGAGGATGGCGTCGGAGATGTGCCGGGGTCCGGTGTACTCTCCGGAGGTGACCGCGCGTGGCGCTGTGGGGGCGGTGGTGGTGGGTGGCGTGGTGGGGGTTGTGGGCGCGGTTGCGGCGGGGCGCGTGTCAGGCGCCTGCGCTGCGGGTGTCTGTGCGGTGGCGGGCGCGCATGCGATCGCGCAGATGGCGCCGAGCGCGGCGAGTGTGGCGCGCGTGCGCGCGCAGAACGGTGTCATCTCTCTCTCCCTCGCGCGCCTGGACCTGCCGCCGTCAGGCGGGGCCGGGACTGCATTTCGCGAGGTCACCCTAGGCGGCGGCGTGATCGTCCTCAAGCCGCGCCGGACGGTTTTGCGCGGGGCGGGAGCGCTGCGCCTGCGATCATCGATTCGTGATCGATGGTTCGGACGGATGGCGGGTCGGCGCTCCGTTGAAGGTTGGTCAGGGAAAGCGGGCAGGGCTGACCGCACTGCCGCTTCGACGGGAACCGGCCGCCTCCCCAAGGGCCCGGAACCCTACCTTACGCGCGCGGAGAGAAATGACATCTCCAGTCCCCCGACGCGCGCCGAACAGCCGGCTCCCGCATGTCGGGGCCGGCTTTTTCTTTTCCCGAACAGCGGAATGACGCCTCGGTATCGCATTTGATTGTCGGGCGTTCGTGGCCCGGCTAGGAGTCCTCGGCTTCCTTCCGATCCTGCACCTGAGACCCACGCGATGCTGGCGACATTCGAGGATTATCGCCAGGCGGCGAGACGGAAACTGCCGCGCCTGATGTTCGACTATGTCGATGGCGGCTCCTACGCCGAGCGGACGCTGGCGGCGAATGTCGAGGATCTTGCGCGTATCGCGTTGCGCCAGCGCGTGCTGCGGGATGTGTCCACGCTGAAGACCGAGGTCGATGTCTTCGGGCAGAGACTCGCCATGCCAGTCGTCCTGGCGCCTGTGGGCATGGCGGGGATGCTGGCGCGGCGGGGAGAAGTGCAGGCGGCGCGCGCGGCAAAGGCAGCGGGGCTGCCGTTCTGCCTGTCGACGCTGTCGATCTGCGGACTGGACGAAGTGGCGAGGGTCGCGCCGCCCTGGTTCCAGCTCTACGTGCTGAAGGATCGCGGCTACATGGGCGAGCTGCTGGCGCAGGCGAAGCGACTGGGCTCGCCGGTGCTGGTGTTCACCGTAGACCTGCCCGTTCCCGGAGCGCGCTATCGCGATGTGCGGTCGGGCCTCTTTGGCGGTTCGAGCGGCCTGAAGCGGATGATGGACGGGGCGACACATCCGGGATGGCTGTGGGATGTGTGGCTGGGCGGGCGCCCGCACAGCTTTGCCAATGCGGCGCCGGCGGTGGGCAAGGGCGCGGGGTTCGCGGACTTCTGGGTCTGGGTGCGGAAGAATTTCGATCCCACACTGACCTGGGACGATCTCGCATGGATTCGCGAAGCCTGGAGCGGGCCAATCGTCATCAAGGGCGTGCTCGACGCGGAAGATGCGCGGCAGGCGGCGCAACTCGGCGTTGACGGGATCATCGTCTCGAACCATGGCGGGCGACAGCTCGACGGCGCGCCGTCCAGCATCCGGGCGCTGCCCGCCGTGGTAGAGGCGGTGGATGGGCGCGCAACGGTTCTCATGGATGGCGGCATCCGGTCCGGGCTGGACGTCCTGAAGGCGGTTTCGCTGGGCGCCAAGGCGTGCCTCATCGGCCGGCCTTGGGCTTTTGCGCTAGCGGCGCAAGGCGAGGCCGGCGTGGCCGCGATGCTGGCGACGATGCGCGACGAACTGCGCACGGCGATGGCCCTGACCGGCTGCACAGACATTGCGGAGGCGGGGCGCGGGTTGCTGTTCACGGGCTAGCAGTGCCAGTGTCGGCGGACAGGGTCTGACCCGAATGCGGAGGACGGCCATGGCGGTCCCAACAGAGATGACCGGCGCCGAGGCGATCATCGGATCGCTGGCGGACAGCGGCGTGACAGCGTGCTTCGCCAATCCCGGCACCAGCGAGATGCATCTGGTGACGGCGCTGGATCGCGAGCCGCGGATCCGGTCGGTGCTGTGCCTCTTTGAAGGCGTCGCGACCGGGGCGGCGGACGGGTTCGCCCGGATGGCGGGAGTTCCGGCGCTGACGTTGCTGCACCTCGGGCCTGGCTATCTCAATGGCGGCGCCAACATCCACAATGCGCGGCGGGCCTATTCGCCTGTCGTCAACCTCATTGGTGATCACGCCGTGACGCACCGCGCACTGGATGCGCCGCTGGCGTCGGACATCGCCGGGATGGCGAGGCCGAACTCCCGCTGGCTGAAATCGGTTGACCATGTGGAGGATGCCGGCGCCCTGGCGGCCGAGGCGTTCGCGGCGAGCTATGGCCCGCCGCCAGGACCGGTTTCGCTGATCATGCCGGCGGACACCGCATGGACCAGGGGCGCGACACTGGCGCCGACGGCCGCGCGCGCCGGCTTGAAGGCGCCGGACGCGGCTGTGGTCGATGCGGCAGCGAAGGCAATCCGGACAGCAAAGCATCCGACGCTGCTGGTCAATGGCACGGCGCTGCATCCAGGCGGCGTCGCCATTCTTGCGCGATTGCAGGCGGCAGGGGTCAACGTGCTGACCGACACGTTCATGGCGCGGCATGTGCGCGGCGGCGGGAGCTTTGCCGCGGCGCGATTGCCCTACTTCGCGGAAATGGCGGTCGACACGCTGGCCGGAACCGACCTGCTGCTGCTGGCGGGCGCGAAGCCGCCGGTGGCGTTCTTCGCTTATCCCGACACGCCGGGCGTGTTCACGCCGGCGGGCGCGACAACCATCAATCTCGGCGGCCCGGAGACCGACAGTCAGGCGGCACTGGCGATGCTGGCGGACGCGATGGGCGCAAGGGCGGTGACAGATGCGCCGTGGATGCGGGCGGAGGCGCCGACGGACGGCGCGTTCAATCCGCACACGATCGGTCTCGCGCTGGCGGCGCACCTCCCGGAGGGCGCGCTGATCTCGGATGATGGCGTGACGGCGGGGCTGCCGATCTACCAGGCGCTGGCGAGCGCGGCGCGCCACGAATGGCTGGGGCATACGGGAGGCGCGATTGGGCAGGGCATGCCGGTGGCGGTGGGCGCAGCGGTGGCGCGGCCAGACGTCAAGACGCTGTGTCTCTCGGGCGACGGCGCGGGCATGTACACGGTGCAGTCGCTGTGGACGATGGCGCGCGAGAGGCTGGATATCCTCACCATCGTGTTCGTGAACAATGCCTATCGCATCCTCAGGATCGAGCTGGCGCGCACAGGTGCGGGCAATCCCGGCCCGGCCGCGAACGGCATGCTGAGCCTGGGCGATCCCGAGATCGACTGGGTCAAGCTGGCCGAAGGCATGGGCGTAGGCGCAGAGGCGTGCTCGACCCTGCCGCAATTCAATGATGCGCTGGCGCGAGCCATGGCGATGCGCGGGCCGCGGCTGATCGCGTGCCTCATTCCCGCGAGCTGATCAGTCGTCGTTCGCGACCTGCCGGCGCTCGATCATGAAGGGTGCGATGGCCTGCGCCAGTTCGCGCACATTTATGGGCTTGCCGGCGATGCCGTCGAAGCCGGCGGCGGCATAGTCGGCGATGTCTTCCGCCGCGAGCTTGGCAGTGAGCGCGATGGCGGGCGTCGCCTGGTTCGGGCATTCCGCATCTCCGCGGATCCGGCGCAGCGTTTCAAGGCCGTCCATGTCGGGCATCACGATGTCCATCAGGATGACATCGAAGGTCCGGACATGGCACAGGTCGATCGCCTCGGGCCCCGAGGCGCAGTCCGTGACCTCGACGCCGAATTTCGCCAGCAGCAGATTGGCGATGCGGCGGTTGTTGTCGTTGTCGTCGACGCACAGCACGCGCTTGCTGGCCCAGATGGGGTCCGCGCCCGGGATGGCGCCGGAATCGACGTCGGTTGACCGATCGGCGGCAAGCGAAAGGTGGAAATGCGAGCCGTCGCGCCGCGCAGGTTCGAGCGTGAGGTCGCCGCCCATCAGCCGCGCAAGGCGACGGGAGATGAACAGGCCGAGCCCAGTGCCGCCGCGGCCGGCATTGGTGGGCGCCTGCTCGAATGGCGCAAAGATCGTCTCGGCGACGGCGTCGGGGATGCCGGGGCCAGTGTCGGCCACGCTGATCAGCACCGCGACGCGGCCGTCCCTGCCTTGGCGCGTGGAGAGCGTGGCGGTGACGCCGCCCGTGTCGGTGAACTTGATGGCGTTGGACAGGAGGTTGCCGATGATCTGCCGCAAGCGGCCGGCGTCGACCATGATCTGGCCGGCCTGCGCGTGGCTGCAATCGACCTTGAGGGACAGGCCCTTCGATGTGGCCTGCGGACGCCAGAAGTCGATCGTGCGCGTCAGCAACGAGGTGAGGTCGGTCGGGGAAAGGGAGATTTCGAGCTTGCCTGCCTCGATCTTGGAGACGTCGAGCAAGTCGTTGACGATCGTGAGCAGACCGCGCCCAGCGTCGTCGATCAGCGAGACGAGTTCGGCCGTGTCCTTGTCATGGCCGCCGCGCTTCAGCACTTCTACGGAGCCGAGGATGGCGTTGAGGGGCGTGCGCACCTCATGGCTCATCACGGCGATGAAGTCGGACTTCGCCTTGTTGGCCTCGCGGGCCTTGTCGCGGCCGGCGCGCAGGGCGTCCTCTGCCGCCTTGATGAAGTTGATGTCCTGCAGCGAGCCCGAGATCCGGGTCGTGCCGTCGTCATTGCTCGAATAGCGCGCGCGCGCCGAGAACCAGCGATAGCCGCGCGTCTTGGTCTTGAGACGGAAATCCACCCGCAGACGGGAAAGGCGCTTCCGGCCAAGCGCGAAGGCGTCGCGCAACTGGGCGACATCTTCCGGGTGCACGAAGTCATCGACACGGCTGAAGATGTCGTTGAACTCGTCGGCGGTGTAGCCGGTGATGCTGTTGAAGCTGTCGGAGAGGTGAAACCGGCGCAGGTCGGCGTCGGGCACGTCCCACAGTCCAACCCTGGCGGCTTCGAGGGCGCCCCGGCTGCGCTCCGTGTTCTCCACGACAATCGCGTTGGCTTCCTTCAGCTTGCCGAGGGCGTAGTCGCGCGCGAGGTTGGATATCCACGCGATGCCGCCGAGGGCTATGGCCGACAGCAGCGTCGCAAGCATCGTCATCATGGAGCGGTTCTGCGGCGTATAGGTCGTCGGAATGCCGATGGCGCCCGAGGCGGTCAGGAAGCCGAACGCGACAACGGCGATGCCAAGCGCCAGCGCCATGCGGCGCATATTGCCTTCGAGATAGAGCGCCGAGACGCCCGCGATCGCCGGCAGGGACGCCATGATCGGCGCAAGGATGCCAGAGTGGCGGAACGAGAGGATGGCAGTCGCGGCGAGGAAGGCGAGCACCATCCACGTCATCACGGCGCGCGGGTCGCGGCGACGGCGGATCTGCACGAAGCCGTAGAAGCACCCCGCAGCGCTCGCCGCGGCGATGACGTGCGCTTCGATGTGTTGTGGGTTCAGCGCGAGGACGCCAAAGAAGCTGGCCGTCCAGCCAATCGCCCCGGCGAGGCACATATAGCCGGCGGCGACCTGCGTGGTAGCGTCGGCCGCGTCGCCGAATTCATCGACGTCGGAGAAATACTGCCGGCGCAGCCGGCCCGAGAAGAATGCGGCAACGACTGCCCAGGCGCTGCCGAATGACCTTGCCGGAGGGCGAGGGGGCGGAGCGGCATTGGGCTGCGTTATGGCAGGCTGGAGCGAGATAGCCGGGTATCTCCAGGGCGAAGGTGGCCAATGTCGGGAAATGTCCTAGCGATTTCCTCGTGGCGCGTCGCACGATCTTGGCGGCAAATCACGGATCCCGGACGCGTTTTCAGTGGAGATAGCTGGCGGCGACGGCTTCGGCGACCGCCTTGCCGCGTGCGGCGATCTCCGCCTCGGTGCGGGCCATGTCGGGGGAGCATTTTGAGGCGCGCGCCTGTTGGTTGCGGAAGCCGCGGTTGAAGGCGCTGGTGAGCGCATTCTTGCGCGGGCTGCCGGTAGGGGCCTCGATCGCGAGCATGTTGAACATGTAGTTGCGCCAGGTCTGGTCCGAATCGCCATTGCACACGGACCGGATGGCGTGCGCCTGGCCCAGCAGGTCGGCGAGTTCGGCCAGCGTCTCCACGGGCGGCCCGGCCCCTTCCTGCGCGCGCGCGGGCAGGGATGCGGTGAGAACCAGCAGCAGGGCGCAGGCGGAGGCTCGGAGACTCATGAGGGGATATGTAGCGCCCCGGCATCCCCGTGGCAAAGCGTGCACGGCAGCGCCTGTGCCGGGGACCGGCTGCCTGGTACGGGCGGCCGGGGTCGAACCGGCACTTCCTTACGGAAAACGGATTTTAAGTCCGTTGCGTCTACCAGTTCCGCCACGCCCGCACACCAAACAGATCAAGGAGTTCTGGCCTACTCCTTGGTAAAGATCGACAGCTCAAACCGCGAACTGGACCACGAATTGGACCAATTTGCGGGAGGATGCGGCCGGCGATGTTCCGTCAGCGTTCCTGTCAATGTCCAACCTGTGCTGCGACGCGCCTAGATGGATCAATGGCCTGGGTTCGTCTACCGCCCGGGGTGACAATCAACGCGCTTGCAACATGACGCGTCACCTCAAGAGAATAGACGCTCTGCTGAACACATTTGACGACGCACAAGCATTCCCGTCGCCCGATGCACTTAGACCCGGAGCACTTTCCAGGTCACTTGCGGTCAAGCGCGACAGTGCCCCCGACAACGTTGTGGCGCAAATCCGGGAAACCAACTCCGCCGACGTTTCGAGAAGGGTCGAGTCAATGGCCCAAATGCGTGCCGTATCGCCCTCCGACCCGGCGATTATTCGGGAGCCGTCGCTGCTGAATGCGATGCTGCTGACTCCGCCACGGAGTCCCTGGTAACTCGCTACCTCGCGAACGCTGACGCTGTCCCACAGGCGCACGCTTCCGTCTCGCAAACCAACGGCGATGTACTTTCCATCGGCGCTAAAGGCTGCGGCGGTTACGTCACCCCCGAACCCAGTCATCGTAGCGAGGCGGTCGCCATTGTTGGCGTTGGCAATAACTGCACGACGCGCATCTTCCCAGGTCAGGACACGACTGCCATCTGGGCTGACAGCAGCAGAACCCTTCCAGGTTGTGATTTGAACGCCACCTACACTCCACATGACGTTTGTTTCTGCTCGTTTCCCCGGCTGTTCTGTGCAGCAGGTTACGACGTGCATACCGTCAGGCGTGAAGCCCGTGCCCTCGCGGTAAGTCTGGCCCGCTGCACCTGCCACTTTCGCGACTTCGCGGCCATTGCTCGCGTCGAAGATGTGAGTCGCATCGCCCGCAGACTCCGTCACCATGCCCACGAAAGAAACGAGGACATGCGTGCCGTCCGGACTGAAAGCAGCGTAGCTCGCTCGGCTTTCTGGTATAGGCAACGTCAACAGATGTTGCCCACTCTTGGCGTCCCATATGGAAGCGTCTTTCGACGCTGTTAGAACTTTCGCCCCATCAGGACTAAACATTGCTGACGCAACGCCGCCCGAATGTGTGAGAGTGGCGATCAAATGACCATCTGACACATTCCAAACTCGCGCTGTGTTGTCGCCCTCAGAGTCATTTATGGGCGCTGATCTCGTCACTACCCTGGTGCCATCGGCGCTGAACGCACCGCCTGCGACCACTCCTTTGTGACCAGCGAGAGTCACAATTCGTGCGCCTGTGCCCGCGTCATAAACCCACGCACTGCTCGAAAAGGGCTCGTTGGCCCAGACGAGCAACCGCGTTCCGTCGCCACTTAGGACCGAGTTGTCGAGCCCGTATTTCAGAAGGGCTATCTGTCGGCCCTTACTCACATCAGTTATTCGGCTGTTAAGCTCGACCCACACGCTGACCAAGCTGATCTGCTGGATCGGATTGACGAGTTGCTAGACGACGTCCGAGCGGAGGATCGTCAAGCAGAGAGCGAATTTCAGATGCTGGCTTGGTCCCCAGATACTCGTGGGTTCCTAAAGTCGGCGCGACGCAATCTCAACTGGCGGCAAAGTCGCCTTGATCGCACTCTGATGGGTGCAGTGTTGGTGCATCTCCACGGCAAGGCCGGCGAAGGCCTCTCCAACCAGCTTCGCCAATCGAAAGCTATGGCACCAGACTATTCGGTGCGCTGGTGGCGGAAGCGTGATCTTCACCCGCCTGAGTTCAGCGTCAGAAAGTTTTTCAAGGCGAGGCTCGCCTGGCGGTACAAGAAAGGGATTCCGCTAAAGCGGGGGACGGCGCGGGTCCGTCTTGGAGATTCGCGAAAAGCATTCTCGAAGATAGACGACTTCGCCGCCGACCTGATCTTGACCTCCCCGCCCTATTGCGGAGTCACGAACTACGAATACGACAATTGGATGCGTCACTGGATGCTAGGGGGGCCACACCTTCCAAGCTTCAAATTGGCGTCGCGCTTCGTTGATCGGGAGCGGTATCGCCAGCTCATTACCGGCGTTCTCACAGAATCGTCGCGCTTGTCCGCCGAGACGGTCCGGGTCTATTTGAGAACGAGCGCCCAACGCTTTTCGACGCAAGTGGCTATCGATGCAATTCGCGAAGTTTGGCCGGATCACCGTTTGTTGTGTCGCTTCGACAAAGCCAAAGGGCCGACCCAAACCGCCCTATTCGGGAATGATTGGAAGAAAGTCGGCGAGGTAGACCTGTTGGCGTTGCCCAAGGGCAAGCACGCTCCTGAAGGATTTGAGCTGATCAATCGGTCATCGCGGTTGGCATGGCTCGACGGTGGCTAGCGTCCGTTCGAGCTGGACCAATTTCTGGACCAAACATCGATACGACCAGGCGGAAACAGATGTCTTGAGCGTTTTCCGCGCGAGGCCAAAAGCCCTGTAAAGTCGAGCGTCTTCCCATTCGTTGAGATCAGGCAGAAGCACTCGGTTAGAGTTTTAAGTCCGTTGCGTCTACCAGTTCCGCCACGCCCGCGCGGGGGTTCCCTATCATGTCGCCCCGGCGCGCCCAACCCGTGCATTGGCGTCACGACAGCATCAGCACCTCGACGAGGTCGTCCCGGGGCGCGGCGGCGCTGTTGGCGGGGCGGCGGATGAGGGCGTTGGCGGTGAGGAAGGGGGACAACAGGGACGAGTCCTGATTTTCAGCGGCCTGAACCCTGGCGCGGCCATCAGCGCCGAGGGTGAGGACGGCGCGGAGGTATTCCTCGCGGGGGCCAGTGGCGGGAAGGGCGCTGGCGGTGTGGGCGCGCTGCGTCGGCCTGGCCGAAGCGGGCGCGGACATCAGCGCGTCGATCAGCGGCTTGAGGAAAAGCTGCGCGGTGACCATGGCGGCGGCGGGGTTGCCGGGGAGGCCAAGGGCGAGGCGATCGGCCTGCTTCGAAAACCAGGTGGGCTTGCCGGGCTTGACGGCGATCTTCTCGAACACGGGCTCGAAGCCTTCGGCGGCGAAGGCGGTGCGCACGACATCGTAGTCGCCGACCGAGGCGCCGCCGATCGACACGATGACATCGGCCGGGGTCGAAAGCTGCCTGCGCACGTCCGCCTCGTCGTCGCGCGAGAGGCCGAGATCGACGGCGTCGGCGCCCCAGCGGCGGATTAGCGCCAGCAGTGCAGGTTGGATCGAGTTGACGATTTCGCCAGGGCGAAGTGCAGAGCCGGGGGGGACAAGTTCATCGCCATTGGCCAGCACGCCGATGCGCGGGAGCTTGCGGACCGACACGGTGGCGGCGTTGCCGGCGGCGGCAAGCGAGACGGCGCCTTCCGTCATCACATGGCCTGCGGGCACGAGCGTCTGGCCCCTGGAGAAATCGAGGCCGGCGCGGCGGATGTTTTCCGGCTTCTTCTGCTCGAAAGTGACGGTGACCGTGTCGCCCTCGCGCTTCGCGTCTTCCTGGATAAGGATGTGGTCGGCGCCGGGAGGCGCGTGGGCGCCGGTGAAGATGCGGACAGTCTCGCCACGCCGGATCGATCCGCCGAAAGGGACGCCGGCGCGGGATTCGCCGATGACAGTCAAAGCGGCCCCCAGCTTCATGTCGGCGAAGGCGACGGCGTAGCCGTCCATGGCGGAGACATCGGCCGGGGGCTGGGACAGCTGCGCGATCGACGGGGGCGGCGAGGCGGCGGCCATGGGCCTGTGCGAGCGGCGCGGTTTCGGCGGGCATGGCGAGGGCGCGGGCATGGCTCCGGATCAGGTCGAGCGCCTGGTCGACGGAAGCCATGCGGATCATGTGCGGTCCTCTTTTTCAGGCGGAGTCAGGTCGGGGATATTCAGGTCGCTGTAGCTGGGGCAGGATAGCGGGCGAAGCGAGGTAAGTCATGGCGGACAAGCTCACCCATATCGACGCGGACGGCCGGGCCCGCATGGTCGATGTGTCGGACAAGGCGGCGACGAAACGCGTGGCCGTGGCCGAGGGGCGGGTGGTGATGAGCGCCGAGGCGCTGGAGCTGGCGCGGTCGAAGGGCGGCAAGGGCGATGTGCGGGCGACGGCCGAAATCGCGGGGGTGATGGCGGCCAAGCGCACCTCTGACCTCATTCCGATGTGCCATCCGCTGGCGCTTTCGAATGCGAAGGTGCGGGTGGATGAGAGCGAGGATGGGTCGGGGCTGACGGCGGTGGCGGAGGTGGCGACCACCGGGCCGACAGGCGTGGAGATGGAGGCGTTGACGGCGGCCAGTGTCGCGTGCCTGACGATCTACGACATGCTGAAGGCGGTGGACCGCAGCATGCGGATCGAGGGGGTGCGGCTGCTCGCGAAGTCAGGCGGAGCGAGCGGCGCGTTCAAGGCGGAGTAGACGGGCCTGGGCGTCGGCGCGCCCGCCGTGGGGCCTGAAACGAAAAAGACGCGCATCGGTGATGCGCGCCTTTCCCTCACTCTACACTACTCTACAGGACTCTACGGAGACCCCGGTTCGACCCGATCGGCAAGGCCCAGATGCAGGTGTTGCTGCAATTGGCTGTGCGGCGAATAACATACGACAGGAAGAGCGACGCGCGCACAGGAACGTACGGGGAAATTCGTTGGGCCAGGATACTGTGGTCAGGACTCTGGTGGTCAGGACACTGGCCCGGAGATCGCGGGGGAAGGGTGCGGCCCCCGGGCCTTGTGTTCAAGTCGCCGGACCAGCGACTCCCTCGGGGGAGAGGAGGTCCCGGAACCGGCGATCACGCGAGGAAAGCGCCTAGGCGGCTTTCTTGGCGGCGGCCTTGGTGGCCGATTTGGTGCGCTCAGCAGCTTCTTCGACGGCTTTCGGCGTCAGGGCGACGACGGTGTCGAACAGCTCGGTCTGGGCTTTCTTGGCGACTTCGGCGTAGGCGAAGAGGCGCGCCGGAATGTCCTGCATCGCGGCCTGGGCGACTTCGCCGGCTTTCTTGGCGTACGCGGTCGGCTGGGTTTCGGCCGTCAGAAGGGTCGTCGCGTCTTTCGCGGCGTCCTGCATCCAGGCGGTCGTCAGCTCGACGTTCTTGTTGAGCGCTTCGACGGTGACGGCGCGGTATTTCGCGGCCATGTCGTTGAAGGCCTTGAGAGGGCCGGCGTTGGCGAAATCGGGGGTGAACTTCGAGAATTGCTCGAAGGTCTTGTTGAGGTCGAACATGTCGGTCATCGGGTTCATTTGAGGTCTCCTTGCATCGTTGAAAACCATCTAATGCCGCGCCGCGGCAAAGGCAAGGTCAAAAATGCCGCAGGCGCGAAAAAGATACTGCACCTGCGAAGGCAATCTTAGGCAGGCGTTAGGAATTAACCGAATTTGCTGAGCAAACAGGCGTGTTCCAGACACCGCAGCTGCTAACTCTGGTCTGGTTTCGGCCGCGACCTCGCGCGCGGGACCGCCAGCGCGGCGAGGCCCAGCCACCAGCCAAGCACGAAGCTCACACCATAGCCGGCGAGCGGGACGGGGTAGGCGCCGAACAGGGGTGCGAGCGAGGTGGTGGCGAAATACGCGCTCAATGCGACGCCGGTCCACCTCAGCTCACGGACCGGCCAGAGCAGAAGCGGGCTCAACATCGTTACCGCAAGACTTGCAGCCATCGCGATGGCGTAAGCGGGAGACTGAGCCCAGGCCATCGCGACGATGCCTTCGACGTGAGGCACGGCTTCGAGGGGATCGGGCCGGAACAGGCAAAGGGTGATGGCCGCAGCAGCAACGGCCAAAGCCAGGATCGCTCCGCGCCAGCCGAACCGGTCCATGCCCAGAATCACGGCCGCGATGGCCAAACCGGCAAGCTGCGAGATGTCGGGTTGCCATGCCAGCAGGGCGGCGATCAGTGCAAAGCAGAGCACAGAAAGCCAAGGGCGCTCGCTGCTGAAGCCGGCGATCGCGAGGGGCAGCACGAGGGCGGCCGCGTTGAACTGGACCGGGCCGACCCCAAGCCAGCGATGCACGCCGTCCTGTCCGGGGCCGGCCAGGCTCAAGGCGATCACCGCCAACGCGATTGGCGCCATCCACTTCGACAGCCATCCGCGCCGGGCGAGGACCAGGCCAAGAACTCCGGCAACGACCCATGCTCCCGGATTGCGCATCCAGAGGCTCGGCGAAAGGCCGCCCATCTGCATGACGGCGGCGCCGAGGCCGACGGCTAGCAGCGACGCGACGCTGAAGATCCAGACGGTGCGCCAGCGGCTGGCGGCGCTGTGATCCGAAAGGGGGTTCCCAGCCGCGGTGCTATTCAAC
The DNA here is from genome assembly GCA_963718145.1 of uncultured Alphaproteobacteria bacterium. GTDB lineage: Bacteria > Pseudomonadota > Alphaproteobacteria > Caulobacterales > Hyphomonadaceae > UBA7672. Next base: position 120,976 of record CAVQYJ010000008.1, read on the forward strand.
GAATGTTTCCATAGATGAGGGATGGAGACCGTTCCGGAACTTGACGGGCTGGACGCACATCGGAGGGAGCTCAGCCGCGGGTGGCGGCGCCGCTACTCCCTCACATATCGGCCCGGCGCCGGCTCAAGCCGTGGCGTCGATTGTGGGAAGCTCTCCGCCGCGTCGATCTTCTTACCGGACCTGCGGCCCAGCCACTGCACCCAGTCGGGCCACCAGGAGCCGTCATGGGCCTGCGTGCCCTGGCGCCACTGGTCGAGGTCGGTGGGAGCTTCGTCGCTGACCCAGTAGCCGTACTTGTTCTTGTCCGGATGGTTGACGATGCCGGCGATATGGCCCGACTGCGCCAGCACGAAACGACCGTCGCCCTTCAGCCGCGAGAGGCCCTTGAACGAGGCGCGCCACGGCGCGATGTGGTCCTTCTCGCAGGCGACCGCGTAGTGCGGGATCTTGATGTCGTCGAGGTTGACCCTGACGCCGTCGATCTCGAACGCGCCCGTCGCGAACTGGTTGTCGCGATAGAGGAGGGTGAGGTATTCGCGCGCCATGCGCTCGGGCAGGCGGGTGGAATCCTCGTTCCAGAACAAGAGGTCGAATTTTGGCCGCGGTTCGCCGAGGAGATAGGCCTTCACGGCGGGGCCGTACACAAGGTCGTTGGGGCGCAGATAGCTGAAGGTGCGCGCCATGATGCGCTGGTCGAGATAGCCCTTGCGCTGGGCCTCGATCACGATGCCGGCGATGAATCCCTCGTCGATGAAGGACTTCAGCGGGCCGGGGTCCTCGAAGTCGGTGAGGGCCGTGAAGAAGGTCGCCGACTTTGCAGGATTGTCCTGCTTGGTCTTGCCGAGCCAGGCGAGGGCGAGCGACAGGGTCGTGCCGCCGATACAGTAGCCGACGACGTTGACGCCATCATCCCCGTGCAGCTGGTTCACATGGTTCATCGCGGGCAAGACGCCCTGCTGGACATAGCTGTCCATGCCGTAGTCGCGCAGCTCTTCGCCGGGGTTTTTCCACGAGACGATGTAGACGGCGACGCCCTGTTCCACGAGCCATTTCACGAGGGAAGATTTCGGCTGCAGGTCGAGGATGTAGAACTTGTTGATCCAGGGAGGGATCAGCAGAAGCGGCCTCGCATAGACCTTTTCCGTCACCGGCTCGTAGCGGATGAGCTGGAACAGCGGCGTCTCGTGGACGACATGGCCCTTGGCGGTTGCCAGCGTCTCGCCGACCTTGAAGGCGTCGGGATCGGAAAGGGTGACCAGCAGGTCGCCGGAATTGCGCTCGAGATCCTTGACCAGGTTCTCGAGGCCCTCGACCAGCGAGCGGCCATTGGTCTCGACCGCCTTCTTGATCGCTACGGGATTGGAGGCGAGGAAGTTCGATGGCGAAAACAGGTCCACGAGCTGGTGGGTGAAGAAGTGGATCTGCTCGGTGTGCTTCTCGTCTTCGCCAGTGGAGGCGCTGTCGGCCAGGCTTTCCATGTAGGCGGCCATGATCTGATATTGCCGCCGCAGATAGTAGAAGAATGGGTGCTTGCTCCATTCCTCGTCGGAGAAACGCACGTCATCGGGCGCGTCGTCGCTGGCGGCCTTGGGCATGCGCGCGGCGCCCGACAGCATCGCCTGCGTGAGTTCGGCGTAGAGCGCGGTGGTGTTCTGCCAGAACTGGATGTGCGTGTTGAACGCCTTCATCGGGTTCGTCATCCAGCTCTGCGCCTGGCCCATCATCGCGCGCATGAAGAAAGGCTGGCCCGGACCCTCGACGCCGGGGTTGCGGATCTCGCGTTTCGACAATGCAAGGAACAGGCGCTGCAGCAGGAAGTTGATGCGCTGGAAGTTCTGGCTGAGCTCGAACGCTCCTGCGGAGCTGAGACCCTCGGTCATAGATGCGCCCGGAAATCCTGTCTAAGTCAAAGCGTAACACCCAAAGTTGTCGGGTCAAACCGATAGAGCGAACCGCGCGAGCCGAAGTTTGGGCGGCGCGCGAGGAGGCGGGTTGACCATGCCTTGGAGAAAGGCGCCGGAACCCCTTTCGCCGTGGTGCGGCAAAAGCGGGCTTCTGGAATCGCCGGGAAGAGGCTACAGGGGGCATGCCGGGCTTTGCTGCGGCTGCTCACTGATCCTATATCCTAGGTCTTCGGAGACGCCCCCCATGCAGCTTGGCTCACTTGCACGCTGGATCAAGCGCGATTCCCCCTTATGGGAGGGCGAGCTGTTCACAGTTTCCGTCGAAGGGCCGAAGGACGGCCGCGACGTGATCTTCGTCCACGGCCTCGCGGCGTCGCCCGAATGCTGGGAGGGCGTGGTCGACCACCTGTCCGGGGCGCGGTCTCACCTGCTTCACATGAGGGGGTTCGCCGGTCTGCCGGCGAGCGGCTTTCGCGAGCCGATGAACTTCCTCAAGCCCATGGCCGATGCCGTGGCCGGCTACATCCGAACGCTGAAGGCCGGCCCCGTGGCAGTCGTCGGCCATTCGATGGGCGGGATCGTCTGCCTGATCCTGGCGCGGGATCATCCCGACGTGGTCGGCCGGCTGATGGTGGTCGATGTGCCGGCCTTCTTCTCCGTGCTGATCAATCCCTTCGCCACCGCCGGTAATGTGGCGCACCTCGCCGAGCATTCTCGCCGCAGCTATTTCGAGAAGTCGGGCAAGGCGGCGGAGGAAGACCTGCGCCGCTCGGCCGACAAGCTGGTCGGCGATCCGGAGACAGTGCAGCGCATCGTCTCCTGGGGCCTGGCCTCCGACCGGGGCGTCACGGCCGACGTGATGGCAGAGGTGATGGTGACCGACCTGCGCGGCGACGTGGCCCGCATCGAGGCGCCCGTCGACGTGATCTATGCATGGGACCAGTCGGGCCACGCCACGCGCATGGGGCTCGACCAGGCCTATGGATCTTCCTATTCGAAGCTGAAGGGCGCGCGGCTGCAGCGCATCGACCAGGCGCGGCATTACGTCATGTTCGACCAGCCAGACATCTTCTACAATGCCGTGCGCGACTGGCTGGCCCGCTAGAGACGAATGAGCATGAGCGAACCTGAAACCATCGAGCTGCGCCGCTATCCGAGCCGGAAGCTCTACAACAAGAATTCATCGAGCTATGTGCGCCTGCCCGAGGTCGCCGAAATGGTGCGGCGCGGGGCGAACATCCGCGTGGAAGACACCGAGACCGGCGAGGACGTGACCCGCGCCGTTCTGCTGCAGATCATCCTTGAACAGGAAAACCAGACGGCGGGCACGATGCTGTCGGCCGACCTGATGATGGACATGATCCGCCTGCACCAGTCCAAGGCGTCGGAGATGATGACCGGCCTGTTCGAACAGTCGGTGGCGTTCATCCGCTCGCAGCAGGAACAGCTCGCGACCTCGATGTCGACGACAATGGTCCAGCCCTGGAACGTGTTCGATCCCAACGCGATGCAGGAGATGCAGCGAGAATACCAGAAACGACTCGCCAGCTTCTGGAGCGGGGGCATGCAGATGCCCGGTATGGGCGCCGCCATGCCCGGCATGTCCAGCGCACCCAAGAAGGCCGAGGCGGCAGGCGTCACGACTGCCGAAGCCGCCGAGCTGCAAGCCCTCCGCTCGCGGCTGGAAGAGCTGGAAAAGAAGGTGGCGAAGAAGTAGGGCGTGCCGCCCCGCGATCCCGCTTGACCTGCCCTATTTCCTCCCCACCCGGTAATCGCGCGTCGCTTCCTTCAACAGGGCGTCGAGCGCCATGGGCGGGCGTTTGAACTGCTCGTTGGCGAACAGCGGCGCCTGGTCGGCAAAGTGCGGCGAGGATGCGTCCCTCGTCGCCGAGCCGTACTGGTGGATGGTGTCCAGCGTGTAGGCGCCATCCGGCGCCCAGTCCGCGATCAGGACATAGGTGTCGCCCGCCGTGCCGTGTCGGAACTTGTCCCTCGCGAGATCACCCGTGGTGTAGACGGCGCGCAGCGTGTCCGGGCCGCCATTGGTCGGCCAGGAGTTCGCTCCGCGCTGGATGCGGCTGACCTCGCCCCATGTGGGATCGGTTCGGCCGGTTGCGGATCTGAGCAGGGCGGCAGTCTCCACGAGGGCGGCCTGGGCCCGCGTCTGGTCATACTCGCCATTGATCTGGCCGCCCATCGCCCTCTGCGCTGTGAAGATGGCGAGCGCCGCGTGACGATTGTCCTTGTCAGCCGAGCCGTCCCAGCCCGAGAGCTGGTCGATCAGCGTCTGCACGCTGGCGTCGTTCGAGCCCTCCGCAACGAGGGCCTCGATCATGCCGTGGATGTTCGAGTCGATCGAATAGATATGGTCCATCTTGTAATCGATGAACTCCTCGCGGGTGATGGACGTGTCCTTGCCGTACAGCTCCTGGGCGCGCAGGCCGCGATTGGTGAGATTGGTGTCGATGCCGAAGCTGGCGGGATAGTTTTCGGGCTTCGGATTGTCTTCCTCCGACGAAGCGAGGAAGGGCGTGTGGTTGGAATTCTCGACCCAGCCCGATTTGGGGTTGATCACCGAGGGCAGCGCCTCGACCGGCGCCCAGCCCTTCCACAGCGTTTCAGAAATATCGCCAGGGAGGATTTTCTTGCGGTCCCAGCCCTCGACGCGCTTCGGCATGTGGGCGTTCCAGAAATAGGCGATGTGGCCGCCCGAGTCGGCGACAACATAGTTCACGCTCGGGATCGCATTGTATCTGACCTGCGCCGCGCGCCACTCATCGACCGTCTTCGCGGTGTTCATGGCGAGATACTGGTCGAGATACTCAAATTCCCCGGCGCCGGAGAACGAGACGGCGAAGACGCCTCTTGGCGTCACGAACACCGGTCCATGCTCGGACCAGTAGCCCATGTGCTCAACAGGAAAGAGCGCGCCGTCCCTGAGCACGTTGTACCGGATGGGGTGGCGGGTCAGGTCCTTCCACGCACCGTCCATGCGGTATTTCGTGGGCGTCTTCTCGTTGTCGACCACGAGCAGATAAGTGTCGAAGAGATCCGGCCTGTTGACCGTTGCGGCCCAGCCGAGCTTTGGCCCGGCGCCGTGCAGGATCAGCGGCGTTCCGGGGAAGACGCCGCCGATGATGTCGATCCCTTCCTCCGACTTGAGTCGCGCCTCGTACCAGGCGACACGGCCTTCATAGGGCTGGTGCGAGTTGACCGCGAGGCGCGTGTGGCCGTCTGCGGCGCGCGAGGGCGCAACCGCAATGGCGTTGGACCCGAGTTCGATGTCGTCGGGCGTTCCGAGATAGGCCTCGCGGACCGACTTGGTCGACATCTCCAGGGAGGCGCGGCCGGAAGTCAGCGCGTCGATCTCGCCATCGAGGCCGTAGAAGGTCGGCGGCCGGTTAGCGTAGCCGGCGATGATATCGCGGCCATGGACCGGCGCAGTGCGGGCGCAGGCAGTTTCCGGGTGGTCTGCACACCAGAGGTTGAGGCCTGCTGCGTAACCTTCCGCGATGGCCTTCGCCTTTGCCGAAGTCCTGGTCTCGTAGTCGCGGTTGATGATCTGGGTGTTGCCGAGGGCGAGGATGAACTCGTCGGACTTCGCGCCGTCCGGCCCGGTGATCTCGGCCAGCGTGCCGCGGTTGGAACGGACGACTTCCTCGATGGTCTTCCAGTCATCCTCGGAGTGCGCATAGGCGAGGCCGAAGGCGACATCGGCGTTGCGCTTGCCGTAAATGTGCGGGACGCCGAACCGGTCGCGGAAGATGCGAGCGTCGTACGTCGCGGCGGCGGCGCGGGCTGCGGCGGGAGAGAAGTTGGCGCTTGCTTGCGGAGCTGACGCGCCGGTTGCGCAGCCGCCAACTACGACAAGCGCTGCGGCGAGCGCCGGTTTCAGGATGGCCATGGCGTCTTCCCCTTTTTCGGAAGGGTAACGCCGTGGCGAGTGCAGCGCCAGCACGCCAGGACGGCCAGGCGCTAGAAGGCCTTTTCGCCCACGCGCTTCAGCACGTCGGCGGCGAACTCGGAGAGCGTGTCGTCGCGGGCCCCCATGATGATAATGATATCGCCGGGCTGGGACATTTCGACGAGCCTGTCGCCGCAGGCGGTGCGGTCGGGAAGCGCAATCGCAGTCTTGCCCTTGGCGGTGACGCCTTCGACGATGACGCCTGAGCCCATCGAGCGATCCACCGTTCCGCCGAAATAGGCAGGCTCGGGCATCACGAGGATGTCCTTCGCAGCGAGGTCGCGCGCGAACATGTCGATCAGCTCAGTCTTCATCTGGCGGATCGGGCCATAGCCATGTGGCTGCCACATCACCAGCAGCCGACCGGGGAATTGGTGCAGCGTGGCAAGAGTCGCCGCGATCTTGTCGGGGTTGTGCCCGAAGTCGTCGATGACGGTGATGTCCTTCCTTGTGCCGACCACTTCGAGGCGGCGGCGGATACCGACGAAGTTCATCAGGGCGAGGGTCGCCTCGCGCAGAGACACCCCGCAGGCGCGGGCGGCGGCGATGGCGGCGAGGCCGTTGGAGAGGTTGTGGCGGCCCGGTGTCTGCAGGCAGATGCGCTGCTTCTCGCCGGAGGTCCTCTCCGTGACAATGCACGACATGCCGTCGGGCTGCGTGATCAGGTCGGAGATGCAGAAGTCCGCGCTGGTATCCGTCAGCGAATAGGTGAGAGCGTTGGGGTGGTTGACCTGCCCGGCCAGGCGCTTCGCCTCGTCATTGTCGAGATTGAGGATGGCGACCTGCGCCTTCGAAACGAAGTCTGTGAAGAGGCGGCGCAGCTCGTCCATCGATTTGTGGTCGAGTGCGATATTGTTGAGTACGGCGATGGTGGGAGTGTAGAGCGCGATGGAGCCGTCGCTCTCGTCGACCTCCGACACGAACACGTCGCCCTCGCCGACGATGGCGGAGGCGAATGGCGCATCGCCCGCGACGAAGTTCTTCATCACCGCGCCGTTCATCACGGTGGGATCGCGGCGGGTGGCGTAGAGGATCCAGCCGATCATGCCGGTGGTGGTCGACTTGCCCGACGTGCCGCCGACAGCGATCGAGACTTTCGCGGAATTGACCAGTTCGGCCAGAAGCTGCGGGCGGGTGACCCGCGCTGCGCCGACCCGTTTCGCGGCGACAATATCGGGCACCGTCTCCTCGATGGCGGCGGAGACGACAAGCAACTGCTCCTTGCGCGTGACGCCGGATCCGTCCTGCGGGTGGAGGCCAATGCCGCGCGCCTTGAGGAAGTCGAATTTCGAGGCGGTGCGGCCGGCGTCGAGCGACCGGTCCGAGCCCTCGACATCGTAGCCGCGCGCCTTGACGATGAGGGCCAGGGGCAGCATGCCGCTGCCGCCAATGCCGCAGAAGAAGTAGGGTCCGGAATGGGCGAGGCGAGTGGAAGGTGAGTCGGACATGATCGGGGTGTCTCAGTGACGGCTTGTGGGGTCAAGTGACCCGGGAGACAGGTGCAATGCCTTCCGTTGAAAAGCCGTTCCGCATCGCCTGCGTTTCGCCGGGAAACCGCATGGCGAAGAGTCTGGCGGATGAGGTGGTGAAATTGGCCGCGGCCGTTTACGGGGGCCGCGTGGAGCTGCTGTTCCATCCGCAGTGCTTCCGCTCGGCGGGACATTTTGCCGGGTCGGACGAGGAGCGGATCGCGGCGGTGGTCGAGGTGGGGAATGACCCAGGGGTGGATGCGGTGTGGTTTGCGCGCGGCGGCTATGGCTCGTGCCGGGTGGCGGAGCATGCGATCCCGAAGCTGGGGGCCGAGGCGCGGCGGAAGAAATGGCTGGGCTATTCGGATATCGGCTTCGTGCTGGCGGGGCTCTATCGCGAAGGCTTCCGGCATGTGGCGCACGGGCCGATGCCGGTCGACCTGATCCGGGGCGAGGAGGGCGTGGCTGCGGTCAAGCGGTCGCTGGCCTGGCTGGTCGACGAGGCGGCCGGGTCCCTGGAGCGAGGCGTCACGCCGGGCCATCCCAACATGGCGTTCAACCTCACCATCCTCAGCCAGTTGCTGGGTACAAGCCTGGAGCCGGATTTCACGGGCCATGTGCTGATGCTCGAGGATGTGGGCGAATACATGTACCGGATCGACCGGTATTTCTTCCATGTCACGTCCAACCCGGCGATCCGCCGGTGTGCAGGGATAAGACTGGGGCGGTGTTCCGCTGTGCCGAAGAACGACCCGGATTTCGAGCTCGGCGAGGAGGAGGTGGCGCGGTTCTGGTGCGAGCGCTCAGGCATTCCCTATCTGGGCCGCGCCGACATCGGCCATGACAGCGACAACAAGGTGGTTCCCTTTGGATGAGGCCCGGTCCGCGAAGTTCGCGAATTGATCCTGGGCTTCGCGAAGGACGCGGTCGCTCCCAAGTCTCGCCCAAAAAGCGAACCGGTTCCAGGACTCTGCCAGTGGCATCGCCGTTGCACCTATTTTCGCCGGATACTGTTGCCCGGATTGGAGCGCGTTAATGAAGGCCGGAGCGCACGAGACGCCGCTCTTCCTCACGCTCGACGGCATGCGCGGCATCGGCGCCGTGCTGGTCGTGTGGGGCCACACCGTCATCTTCTGGGGCGGGCCGGTCACGACCTCGCCGCCCATCCCGTTCTGCGTCGACCTGTTCTTCATTCTCAGCGGCTATGTGATCGCCTTCGCCTATGAACCGCGCCTCGCCAACGGCATGACGCCTGCGACCTTCCTGCGCCAGCGTCTGATCCGGCTCTATCCGCTCTATTTCCTTGGCCTGATGATGGGCGCCGGGGCGTACGCCCTGGCGACCGCCGGAGATGCCGATGGCGGGCTCGGCGAGGTCGGCCTGTCGCTGGTCCCGCAGCTCTTCATGCTGCCGTCTCCGGACCTCAACGGGTCGGGCGACCTCTATCCGCTCAACATGCCGGGCTGGACGCTGCTGTTCGAGCTGTCGGCCAATATCGTCTATGTCTTCGCCTGGCGCTGGCTGTCGACGCGCGTGCTGATCGTGGTCGTGGCGCTGAGCGCCGCTGTGCTGGCGGCGTGCGCGATCTCCTATGGCACGCTCGACCAGGGGCCGAGCTGGTGGAATTTCTGGGGCGGCTTTGCCCGCGCGATGTTCGGTTTCTTCTGCGGCGTCCTGGCGTTCCGTATGGCTGGCCGTCCCGCGAAGCCGGTGCAGAAGCGCTCGCTCTGGGCGATTCCGGCGACCCTCGTGGTGATCGCGCTTTGCCTCATCCCGCAGACGCCCGCAACGCGACCCTTCGTCGAGCTGTTCATCGTGGTCGGCATTGGCTTCCCGCTGGTGCTGTGGGGGCAGAGCATGCAGCCGCCGGCGTGGGCGGCGGGCGTGTTCGCGAAGCTGGGCGCGATCTCCTACGCCGTCTACATGATCCACTATCCGCTGTTCGAGCTGATGAAGCGCGCCAACTGGAAATTCCCGCAGCTCTCGCACGAGCTTGCGCCGTGGACGGGCCTTGCGCTCATGGCCGTTACGCTGGCGCTGGGCTGGATCGCGGAACGCTACTACGACCGCCCCGTGCGCCGGATGCTCGCCGGCTGGACGAGGCGGCTCGACAAGCCCAGGGCGCCCGCGCCGGCGATGGTCCACGCCGAATAGGCGCTACTGCGCCACCCACCCGCCGTCGATCGACAGCGCCGTTCCGTTGATCTGGCTGGCGGCATCGGTCGTCAGGAACACGGCGAGCTGGGCGATGTCCTCGACCCTGACGAACTCCTTGGTCGGTTGCGCCGCCAGGATCACGTCGCGGATCACCGCCTCCGGCGTGATGCCCCGGGCCTTCGCCTGGTCGGCGATCTGCCCTTCCACCAGCGGCGTCTTCACATAGCCCGGGCAGATCGCATTGACGCGGATGCCGAAGGTCGCCCCCTCCAGCGCCGTCGTCTTGGTGAAGCCGAGCAGGCCGTGCTTGGCCGCCACGTATGCCGACTTGAAGGGGGAGGCCACCAGCGCGTGCGCCGAGGCGATGTTGATGATGCGACCCCATTTCTGCGCCTTCATGCCGGGGAAGGCGAGGCGCGTGGTGTGGAAAGACGAGGTCAGGTTGAGGTTGATGATCAAATTCCACTTGTCGACCGGGAAGTCCTCCACCGGCGAGACGTGCTGCACGCCGGCATTGTTGACCACGATGTCGACCGCGCCGAATTTTTCCTTCGCCATGGCGAACAGCGCCTCGATCTGCTCCGGCTTCGTCATGTCGGCGCCAGAGTAGACGCAGCTCACCTTGCTGTCCTTTTCGATGCCGGAGCGGATCTTCTCGATCGCTCCCGCATCGCCAAACCCGTTGAGAACGATGTTGCAGCCCGAAGCCGCCAGCGCCCGCGCAATCCCCTCGCCGATGCCGCTGGTGGAGCCGGTGACAAGGGCGGTGCGGGGCATCCGGCGTTTCCTCTGCCGCGCCTTCCGGCGCTGTGGATCTGCGCGTGTTTCGTTCAGAGCCGCAGCGCGGGCCGCCAGCTCTTCCGGACTTAGCGTCATCGCGCTTCTTGACACCCGCCTTCTCGCTCCCGGCTTCCGCGAGCGCAAGCCGCGTTATCGATTATCGAAAAAAATCTTCAGCCAATCCCTTGTCGGCGAGGCGAGAGTGGTCACGTATTGACGAGACGCGGGCATCGGCTCAATCCGGCGAGCGTCGCGCGCGGCGTTCGCCTGCGCGCCAGGGGTCTTTCACGAGGAGTTGCGACAATGGCCGGCAGCCCGACTGCGCTTCAGTATCTCGACAAGGCGATGGGATCGTTGAGGCAGCTCGGCCTCCTGCCCGAGAAAAAGGGCGATCCTGCGCCGGTGGTGGCGCTGCTCAACCAGATCACGGACTTGCAGCCCGACAAGGTCACGGCCATCGCGCGGACGCTCGACCAGGCCTCGCACTTCAACGATGTCGTCCGCGAGCACGTCTCTGCGATCACGGTGGGCGAGCGCTACGAGGCGATCAACACCGCCTTCAACTCGATCCGCGACGACGCCAAGTCGCTCGTCGACCAGTATGCCGACGGCAAGGTCTCGACGATGGAGCGCGTCTCCAACATGTGGATGAAGTTCTCGCGCGGCGACATCGCGGCGCGGTTCGGCAAGATCAAGACGCTCTATCTCGACGTGCAGAAGGAAACCAAGCTGCAGATCGAGAAGGAACACCTGATCCTCGAAGCCTACATGGATTTCCGCGGCGCGATGAAGCAGTCGGAAGTCATGGCGCTCGACGTGCTGAAGACGGCCGAAGGCAAGCTCGAAGCGGCCAAAGCCGTGATGACGGCGGCGTCGGATAAGGTCGCGGGCTATGTCGGCGCCGACCCGGCCGAGCGCGCCCAGCTCGAACTGGCGCGCGACGAGGAACTGCGCCGCCTGCAGGCGGAAGAGAAACGCTACCAGGTCGCCAAGGATCTCTCGGACAATCTCACGGTCGGCTACAACACGTCGGAAGTGATCATGGCGCGGCTGGTGCAGACCACCAACGCCAAGGAGCGCATCTACTCGCAGTCCGTGTCGTTCTTCGGCACCAACGAGGTTGTGCTCACGGCGCTGACGGCGACGTTCACCGGCATGCACGGCCTGCATGAATCCACGCAGACGCTCGAAGCCATGAAGAAGGGCGTCGACCAGTCCCTCGAAGTGCTCGCCGAAATCGGCGGCAAGGTGCAGGAAGCCGCCCTCAAGGCCGGCTATGGCCCGACGATTTCCGCGGCGGCGGTCAAGAAGCTGGTCGACAGCGTCGTCAACTACCAGGAGCGCTCGATCGGCATCATCGCCGAGATGCGCAAGCTCGCGACGGCCAACTCCGCCGAAATCCGCGACGCGGTGGAAGACGGCAAGAAGCGCATGGCTCACCTCATCGAACAGGGCGCAGCCGCGGCGCTGACCATCAAGACGTCGTAGAATGCATGCTCGCCTACACTCCGGGACCGCCGGGCGCCTGCCCGGCAGATCGCGCGGTCGCGCGATGCCGCAGCAATGCAGCGTAGTTTCTGGAAGCGGCCTTTTGGCCGCGTCCCCCGCGAAGGTGGGAGTCCAGGGGCTCCAGGCGAAGTCTGTGCAACAGGCGATATGCGCCCCAGGCGAGATTGTTGACGCGGCCCCTGGGTCCCTGCCTTCGCGGAGAACGCGGAGACCGACGTCTCCGCTTCCAGTCGGAGGCGCTGTCTTGCCATGACCGACACCCTTGTCCCCGCCAAGGCCGCCTCAACGGAAGTCGCCGCCCCCGAACCCCGCAAGCTTGATGACGTGCTGCTCGCGATGGATGTCGTCGACACGCTGCGCCACCGCACGCGCGTCGTCGATATGGAGCTGAATGCGGAGGCGCGGGAGGAACAGCTCATCGCGCGGCTGAAGGAAATCTACGGCGCCCAGGGCATCGAAGTGCCCGAGAAGATCCTGAAGGACGGCGTCAAGGCGCTGGAGGAACAGCGATTCACCTACAAGCCGCCCGAGAACACGCTTTCGGTGAAGCTGGCCAAGCTCTACATCACCCGCGGCAAATGGGCGCCGGTTGCGGGCCTGCTGGCGATCATCCTCATCGTCGGCTCCAGCGTGGGCTGGTTCGCCCAGCGAGCCGGCGCCGCCGAGCTGCGCGGCCTGCCGGCGCAGATAACTCGGCTCTCCACCGAGGGGCAGGCGCTGGCGGTCGATCCTGCGGTTGACGCCCGGATCGCGGCGATGGAGCGGACCGGACTGCGCGCGGTTGAGCAGAAGGACACGGGCGAGGCCAAGGATCAGGTCGCGTCCCTCCGGGATATCAACGACCAGCTGGCTTCGGAATACGATGTGCGCATCCGCTCGGGGGCCAACGAGGACACCGGCTTCTACCGCACGCCGTCGTCGAATCCGGCCGGCAGGAACTACTATCTGGTCGTCGAGGCGGTGGCGCCCGGCGGCGGGACGGTCAACGTGCCCGTGAAGGACGAGGAGACGCAGAAAGTCGAGCGCGTTTCCCGATGGGCCCAGCGCGTCAGCGTCGAGACGTTCGACAAGGCGAAGAACGAAAAGCTGGGCACGGGCATCATCTCCAACGACATTCTCGGCCACAAGTCGCGCGGCGACCTCGATCCGAAATACGACGTGCCGACGCCGGGCGGGGCGATCACCAAATGGTAGATGACGTCATCACCGGGCGCGATGCGCTGCACAGGCTGGACTCGCTGACGGCCGGCGCGCGCGAGGAGTTCGATTTGGCCGCCCGCGGCGCCGAAGGCCATTCGCGCCGGCGCGCCGATCTCGCGCGGTTGAAATCGGAAGGCTATCGCGAACTCGCCCACATGCGGCTCGATGTCATCAAGGCCGGCGCCCAGGACAGGCTCAGCGAAGCGGAGCAGAAAGCGAAGCGTCTTCTGGCCGACCACGAGGTCTTTGTTTCGACCATCGGCGGCAAGGTCGAGAAGGCCGCCGCAGTGCTTGCCGAGGTCGAGGCGCGCCGCCGTGCGGCCGAAGGCGAGGCGGATGTCGCGCTGGCCGCCTATGAGAAGCTGACCGCCGAAACCGAAAGGGAAGTCGAGAGCGATCCGGCTTATGTCGCACTGCGCCAGGGGCTCGAGAGCGCCAATGCCGTGGTCGGACGCGCAACCCAGAAGCTGGAACTGGCGAAGACGGATCGCCAGGCCAAGAGCCAGCCCTACGAGACCGATCCGCTGTTCTCCTATCTGTGGAAGCGCAAATTCCGCACGACGGAATATCGCGGCGGCGGGCTGACGCGCGCGCTCGACAACTGGGTAGCCAAGCTCTGCCGCTATGACGAGGCGTATCTCAACTATGCGCGGCTGACCGAACTGCCGGACCGCATCGGCGAGCATCTCGCAAGCATGAAGCTGGAAGCCGCCGAATCCGAAGCTGCGATCGAGCGGTTCGAGGCGGCGAAACTTGAAGAAAAAGGCGCCGGCAAGCTTTCGGCGGCAGTGGCTGCGGCGAAAGCGAAGCTGAAGGCGCTGGACGATGAACTTGCGGCGGCGGAAGCGACGCATTCCGGACTGCGCGTACAGCAGGAAAAGGCCGCCAGCGGCGATGCCGGCCCGCAGGAGCAGGCGCGGCTCGTGCTCGAGGAAGGGCTGGCGAAGGCGAGCTTCCCCGACCTGAAGGTTCTGGCGGCGGAGACGACGACATCGGACGACGACCGGTTGGTCGATGCGCTGATCAAGCTGCGCACCGAGGAACTGCAGATGGAAGTGAACTGGCGCAATGTCGAGGCGCTGCCGGCGCGGCGCCGGGCAGGCGCGGACACGCTGGAGCAGGTTCGTCGGCGGTTCAAGCAGGCAGGCCTGGACGGTCCCTATGTGACCGTGCTGCGCGGGGCGTTCGAGGCGGCGCTGCAGGCCTATGGCTCGGGCCACTCGCCGGATGGCGAAAAGCTGTGGCGGGCGATCCTCGCCACCATCCGCCAGGCTCCGCGCGACGACGACGACTATTTCGGAGGCCGCCGGCGCGGGCGGAATGTGGGCATGGGTGGAGTTATTGCCGGCGTCATCCTCGACGAAGTGGTGCGCGAGCTGGGGCGCGGCGGGCGCGGCCGCTGGCGCGGTGGCGGCGGTGGTGGCTGGGGCGGCGGCTTCGGTGGCGGTTTCGGCGGTGGCGGCGGCGGCGGGAGCAGTGGCGGCTTCGGCGGGGGAGGTTTCAAGACCGGCGGCGGCTTCGGCGGCGGCGGCTTCAAGACCGGCGGAAAGTTCTAGCGCCAAGTGTCAGGCGAGCCCCTTGGCTTTAAGTTGTTCCAGCAGCTTACCTTTCCATTCGTGGTCCTCACCGTAGGCGTCGAACATCACTCCGCCTAGGTCGGATGGCATGTCGAATTTCGGCCACGGCGCCTCTGCAGGCTTTTGCAGTATGAAGACACTGTCCCATCCGAGCCGCCCGGAGAAGAAGCCGAGCTCTAGAATGACATTTTGCCGCGCGCGATACTGAAGGGCCTTTTCGCCACCCTTCGGATGTTCGAATTCCCTTCGGCTGGCGGCAACGTCGTCCGAAGTCATCAGGACGATAGCAAATTTGGCCTGGCCACCGATTGCTTCAAACTTCTCGAAAAGTGTGCGCTCCTTCGTGTTGGTCTTCTTTAGGATGACGGGCTCGACCTTGTTGCTGCGCAGGAATCCCGCGACGTCGGCCATCATCTCTTCGTCGTGGCCATGTACGAGGAAGACGGAATGGGCAGAGTTGGCGCTTAGTTCCGGATTGTCCTTGGCTTGCCTGATCAACTCTGCAATCGACTGGACCGACTGCGAGTTCGATCGAAACCTCGCGTGCGTGTGGCAGCGGGGAAACCTGATCCGTGATCCGGCGCGCGATCTCCGCGGGCTCGCTTAGGTCCGAAACGTCGAGCCACTGGAGATCGGCGGCAAATGGAATCTCGCGCGGGTCGACATCGTCCAGGCCGACGGGAATTACTCGCTTGCCCGCCGCTCTAGCAATCTCAATTTCCTGACGCTGCTGCTGGGCCGTTGTTGAGTTGCGTGACAGGAAGGCGATGATGACGTTGGCTTCCGACATCTTGTGGGAGAGCTGCCGCTCATATGCGTCGCCCGCACGGACCATCTGGTCCCACCAGACCTTGTGTCCGTTTGCAACAAGCGACTCGGCAATTCCGGCAACGCGATCACGGTCCGTCCGCCGATATGAAAGGTACAGTAGCATACCGCTTAGGCTATACTACTCGTCATTGCCGGGACAGGTGGAACCCATGGGCGCGCGCGTAATCGTGGAGCGGCTGGACTGGACGGACATCAGGCTCGATGCGATCGACCTGCCCAAGGCGAAGCTGCAGCTGACGCTGGGGCTGGGGTCGGGGCTGTCGGCGCGCGGAGGCCGGGTGTTCGCGGTGACGGACCGGGGACCGAACCTGTTCGTGTCGCAGGCGGTGGACGATTACGGCCTCGTAAGCCTTGAGCGGCTGCGCGGCGGCGATGCGAAGGTGATGCCTGCTCCGCAGATGGGTGCGGAGATCGTCGAGGTGGCGGTGGTGGGGGGCGTGGTGCGCGTGGTGCAGCGGATGGTGCTGCGGACGGTGTCGGGCGCGCGGCTGAAGGGCGTGGCGCTGCCGGGCGGCGAGATGGAGGCCGTGTACGACCTGCATGGCGCGCCGCTGGCGGGGGATGTGTTGGGTGCGGATACGGAGGCGATCGCCGTGATGCCCGACGGTGGGTTCATGGTGGCGGAGGAGTATGGGCCGTCGGTGCTGAAGGTGGATGCGAACGGCGTGGTGACCGAGCGCTGGGTGGTCGAGGGGCAGGAGCAGGCGATGGCGCACCCCGATCTGCAAGTGAGCGGCGTGCTCCCAAACCGCGCCGGCAAGCGGCGGCGCAATCGCGGGTTCGAAGGGCTGTGCGCGTCGGAGGATGGCCGCCACCTCTATGTGGGGTTCCAGAGCGCGCTGAGGGGTGAGGATGAGCGCTCGGCTCCGATCTGGAAGCTGGACGCGCGAAGCGGCGAGTTCGAAGGCGAATACCTCTACCCGTTCGATGCGCCATCGAGCTTCCTTCGTGACGCCAGGCGCCGGAAGGTCAACGAAGGCGATCTCAAGATCTGCGAACTGGCATGGGCGGGCAAGGACCGGCTGGTCGTCCTCGAGCGCATCTCGCACTCGGCAAAAATCTACCTGGCGCCGCTGAAAGACCTTCCGGCCAAGCGCCTGCTGTTCTCAAGCGACGACCATCCGCAGATCGGCCCGGACATCGAGGGAATGGCGCTGATCTCGCCCGGAGAACTCCTGATCTGCTCCGATAACGATTTTGGCGTCGAGGGCGCGAAGACGGAATTCTGGCGGATCACGCTTGGGGAAACCCTCTAGACGGTAAGCCGCCGCGCGCCGTGTTCGACGGCAAGGACCTTGCGGCCGGTCGCTGTCGAGGTGCGGGCACCGGCGGCGGGCACGAAGACATACTCCGTCTCGATGCGGTTGCGCGTGATGTCGAGCGTGAAATAGCCGCGCTGGCTCGCATCCATCCATTTGAGGTCGGGATTGGTCGCAGCGAAGTCTGCGGCGATGCGCGCGGC
The DNA here is from genome assembly GCA_963718145.1 of uncultured Alphaproteobacteria bacterium. Classification (GTDB taxonomy): domain Bacteria; phylum Pseudomonadota; class Alphaproteobacteria; order Caulobacterales; family Hyphomonadaceae; genus UBA7672. The sequence continues at coordinate 137,829 of CAVQYJ010000008.1, forward strand.
GTCGCCGTTGAAGCGGCGTTCGTAGCCGAAGGAAGAGACGCTCTGGCCAGCGAATTCGACGCCGATCCGGTCGCGGCCGTTGGTGAGATCGAAGGCCCAGGCGTTGTGGCTGTCGCCGGTCAGCGTCACGAGATCGGCGCCGGCCGCACGTGCGCTGTCGTAGAGGCGCTGGCGCGCTGCGGGATAGCCGTCCCACTTGTCGAGCGAGTAGGGCACGCCCGCTGCGGTGGCCGCGGTGCGCTTGACGATGTCGGCCTGCAGCTCCGGCGTGATCGCGCCGTTGACCCATTGCGGGCTGGGCGTGGGCGAGAGCGCATGCCCCATGATGACCTGCTGGGCGAGAATCTGCCAGCGCGCGCCCGAGGCGACCGAGGATTTCAGGCCGGCCGCGAGCCAGCGCTCCTGGTCTGGCCCCATCATGGAGCGCGCGGTGCTGCCGAGAGGTCCGGCGCTGAACTGGGACAGTTTCGCCGGCAAGTCGCCACCGGAGGCGAGAAGCGCGGAGAGGTCGTCGTCGAGCTGCTTGCTGCGGCCGAGCAGACGCGTCTCCAGCCGGAAGAGGGTTGCAAGCTCGCCGATCTGGTAGCTGGCATACCAGTCCGGCCGCATCGGCAGCCATTCGCTCCAGGCGCGCAGGCCGGCGCTCTTGCGCGCGGTCCACTCGCCTTCCGTGGCGGGGTCGTGCGCATCGGCGCCGTCGCGCCAGGAATTGTTGGCGGTTTCGTGATCGTCCCATATTGCGATCATCGGCAGACGGAGATGAAGCGCCGCAAGATCCGGGTCGTTGCGATAGCTGGCGTAGCGGGCGCGGTAGTCGTCGAGCGCGCGGAGTTCGCCAGGCGGCAGGATGCCGCGTTGCTGCGCCATGCCTGGGACTGCGTCGGAGCGGGTGACGGGGGATTCGTAGATGTAGTCGCCTAGATGCAGGGCGAGATCGAGGTCGTCGCGCGCCGCGGCATGCGCGTAGGCGTTGAACCAGCCCGACGTGCCGTTGGCGCAGGAAAAGACGGCGATGCGAAAGCGTTCCACGCCCTTTGAAGGCAGCGTGCGGGTACGGCCGGTGGGCGAGGGTGCGCCATTCGCATCGACAAAGCGGTAGTGATACCAGCGTCCGGATGTGAGGCCATCGACGCGCGCATGGGCGGTGAAGTCCGTAGCCGGTGAAGTTTCGGCGCTGCCGGTGCGGACGATACGCTGGAATGACGGATCGTCGGCGATCTGGACGCGAAGCCGGGCGGGTCCTGCGGAGACATAGCGCGTCCACAGCGTAACGCCTGTCTGGCTGGGATCGCCCGAGGCGACGCCGTGCGTGAAGTTTCCGCCGCCCTGCGCTGTGGTTGTCGCGCATCCCGGCATGGCCAGCGCGGCGACACCAGCGGCAAGAAGACCGCGACGATCGAGGATCAGGGTCATGGGCAGCCTCCGCAAGCACCAGCGGATCCCAGGATGCATGGAGGACGCCCGGGAGTCACCTGTCGTGACGCGGCCGGACAAAGGTATCCTTGGTCCAAGGCAGGATTCACGTTCGCCGTGCCGCTCGCGACCTTCAGGCCGGCGGGCGCAGGAAGTCGCCCTTGCCGAGCGTGACGCCGTTGTGGCGGAGAATGTCGTAGGCCGTCGCCGCGTGGAAATAGAAGTTCGGCAGGACGAAGGAGAGCAGGTACTGTGAACACGTCATTGGCATTTCCTTGCCGCCGCCGATCGGGATGTTGACGACCGTGTCGGTGCGCGCGTCCATCGCCGCGGCGTTGGCGGCCTGGACATAGGCGTTGGCCTTCTGCGTGCGTTCGATCAACTGTGCGAAGGTGGTCTCGACATCAGCGAAGGCGGGCAGGTCGACGCCAGAGAGGCGGGCGGCGCCGCGCGCGAGGTTGTCGCACGTGATCTGCACCTGGCGGGTGAGCGGGAACATGTCGGGGTAAAGCCGGAATGTGAGGAAGACTTCTTCCGGAAGCTTGGCGGCGGCGGCATGGTCCGCGCCCTTCCTGAGAACGCCGGCGAGGGCGCCCAGTGTCTGCGCGCCGGCGCCTTTGATGATCTGGGACATCGGAATGGTCATGGGCGGTTCCTTTTGCATGCGTTGCAGGCGCAAGATGCTGGCGGGGTCATAGCGCGAGGCGAGCAAGGCCCACAAAGGGAATCTTTCCGGGCGGCCCGTCTTGCGCGTCGCAATCGTCGGATCAGGCGGCTGGACGGCGGCGAGAACGACGGCTGACACGCCAGCTTCCCCCGCTGGCGTTGACTTGCCCGGTCCTGGGCGCTGCGGCCCGGCATGTCGGACGCGCCTATGTCTTCGGGCGAGATGGCACGTTGATGTTGCAGAGGCCGATGCGGCCTGCGGGCACGTGGTAGAAATCGTCCTTCCGCCAGCGCCGTGAGTTCACCAGCGTGGCGAAGCTTGCGCTGTCGGTGCGCAGGACTTCTAGTTCGGTGCGCTTGTCCGCGGGCACATCGGCGGCAAGCTTGATGTCGGCGAAGCGGTGGTATTCCGCCGGGGTCTTGTAGAAGCCCAGCGCTTCCGTGCCGCGCGGCAGGGCGGAGAGCAGCTCCATCCCCTGGATCACGCGGCCTACGACGGTGAGGTTGCGGTCGAGCCCGCGGGGAGGCACGCCATTGATGGCGTAGAGTTCCGTGCCGCCCCCAGTATCGTCGCCATTTTCGCGCCCGGCGCCGACCATGCCGTAGCAGTGGACGAGCCACATCGAGGCATTGTCGCGGGCGGCGGGGAAGCCGTTGGAGAAGCCGACCTCGGGCGCGTAGGTGTCCGGGTCCGGCAGGACATCGAAGGCGACCGTGGTATCACGCGCCCGGGTGAATTCCGCTTTCAGCGTTTTCTGGCCGGTCCTGGGCGCACGTTCGGGATCGGCGGCCTGGGCCCATTGCGTGACGTAGTTGTCCTGGACGCGCGTGATGGCGCCGTCGGCGAAATAGCCCTCGCGGGCGAGGGCCTTCACGTTGGCGACATGGTTGGGCGCGAAATCGGGCGCAAGTTCGATGATCACGCGCTGGGGTTTTCCGTCCCTCTCGGGGAAATCCATGTAGAGCGTGTTCTCGGGATCAAGCAGCGCGCCACTCTTCCGGCTTCGAGGCGGCGAGGATATCCGGGATGGCGGCAGACTTGCCCTCGGGCTCTGCAGGGATGCTTGAGGCCGGCATTGCGGGTGCTTGCGCAGGCGCCGGCGCCGGTTGGCATGCGGCGGCAAGAAGGAGAGCGGCGAAGCAGGCCTTACGCATGGAATGTCCCGAATGAAATCTGTCTGGAGGCAATTATTCCGGCGTGACTGCGGCCTAAATGCCCGGGCCGGCACGCAGGAAGCGCCGCCAACCCTCTCCGCATCGATCCCTCCGTCCGCCGAACGCTATCACACTGCGCGTATTTCAAGCTTTGCTCAATCGCCTCGGAGGGAAGAGTTTTGTGTCAGCCATTCTGAGGAGACGTCGCGGCTGAAACAGAAACGCCGCCCGGTTAGGGACGGCGTCTTGCCGACGGGCGCGTAACGTGGACCGGGGAGGACTTCGGTCACGGACCGCATCGAAAGGTGATGATTTCGCCTAGCCGCGGAAGTCGCCGTTTTCCCAGTAGGTGCGGCCGCTGGACGCGGTCGACGTAAAAATAGCGGCGGTCATTGCGGTCGTACTGGAGGTCCGAGCGCGATGCGACCTGCTTGCCGCCAACGAAGCAGCCGCCCTGTTCGCGGCAACCGGTGTAGTAGCCCACGGCCGCGCCAAGAGCGCCGCCGATGAGCGCGCCTTCGAGATCGTTGTCGGCGATTGCGGCGCCTGCCGCAGCGCCAAGCGCCCCGCCGATCGCGGCGTTGCGCTGCGAGGGGTCCCAGTTGTCGGTGGTCGCGCACGCGGCCAGCGAGAGGGACGAAACGGCGGCGCAGAAGAGTGTCTTGAGCGTGGTCATGGGAGCCCTCGGTCGTGAATGTGTGCGGAGGTTAAACGAGGCGAGGGGGGAGGGGTTCCGCCCAACAAAAGCTGGAGCGCAGGGAACAAAAGTTCCGCGGCGAAATGGGGGAGTTTGCCCGCGAAAGGTCACCGCCCGATTTGGGCGGCATTTGCCGAATGTTGCATCGATCGTTGCTTCCGGACAATCTAGGAAAGGGGGCCGTAGTCGGCCGTTGCTCCAATTGGGGGCTGCCGCATGGCGGTTATGATTCCCGACCGCATTCCGGCCAGCGCCAGCCAGGGCGAGAAGGACACTTTCGCGCTTCTGCAGAAACTTCCTGACGATTGCATCTGCTATTACGAGCCCGTTGTCGGTGAGCGGTATCCCGATTTTGTCGTGATCATCCCTGACCTCGGCGCCCTGATCATCGAGGTGAAGGGGTGGTTCCGCTCGAACATTCTCAAGGCGGACACGAACGACGTCACGGTCAACCGCCAAGGCAGGACGGAGACCCACAAGCATCCTGTCCGGCAGGCACGGGAGTACAAGTTCGAGCTGATGAACGCCTGCAAGGCGAGTAGGTATGCTGGCCACCTCCTGAACCAAGGCGGCAAACATTCGGGCGGATTCACATTTCCGTTCGGCCACATGGCCTTCATGTCCAACATCACACGAGACCAGCTCGATCTGATCAGTCAGGACATTGCGCGAGACGTGTTCGGCGAAAGCAAAGTCGTGATGCGTGATGAGATGGAGGGTCTTCTGGACCTCTCGCCGAGCGCGCTGATCGATGCGATGCGCGAATGGTTCAAGCCAAGATGGTCCTTTCCTCGCCTTACACAGTCGCAAGTGGATTCGATCCGCTTGATCATCCATCCGGAGATCGTGATCGAGGGGACATCGCTTGCCGTGCTGGACCACAAGCAGGAGGCGCGGGCGCGCTCGATCGGGGAGGGGCATCGTCTGATCTACGGCGTCGCCGGTTCAGGCAAGACGGTGATCCTGCTGGCGCGCGCCCGCATGCTGGCGAAGGACCCGAGCAAGCAAGTCCTGATGCTTTGCTACAACAAAGAGCTCGCTCGGCGATTTCGCGATGATCTTGCTGGCATTGCCAATATCCACGCGATGAGTTTTCACGGCTGGACCGCCCGCAACGGCGTGAGGGTCAGGCATGACGATTTCTCACCCGAAGCGGAGGAGCTGCGCGTGAAGCTGCTGCTTGGCCGGTTGCAGGCAGGTCGAGGCGATGCCAAGCGTTATGACGCGGTTCTGATCGACGAGGCACAGGACTTCGATCCGAGGTGGTTCACCTGCGCCAAGCTTGCGTTGAAGGAGCCCGATAGTGGTGACTTGCTTATCGCCCTGGATGGCGGCCAGAATCTTTATGGGCGCAAGACATTCACCTGGAAGTCAGTAGGTGTGAATGCTGTTGGGCGCGTCGTCTCTCGATCCGCCTACGACTTCGATTGCAACTACAGGAATACGCGGCAGATCCTGACGGTGGCGGCGCCGTTTGCCGCCGTGAATGTGACGAACGATGACGACGACGCTCTGCAATCCTATCAGGTTGATCCGCGTATCGCGGTACGTGAAGGCCCCTTACCCAAATCGTTCGCCGCCGCCAGCCGGGAGGCGGAGATTGACGCGATCGCAAGGCGCGTCGAAGACTGGCTAAGCAGAGGGTTTCTGACCGAAAGCGGTGAGTATGAACGGCTGTCGCCCGGCGATATAGCCGTGCTGTATCCGCGTCGGCCCGTGGCGTTCAAACCCCACCTTGATGCGCTGCTCCAGAAACTGTCTGGACTGACTGCGGTCCGGCTTATCGCGTCTGATGCTTCTCCCGAAGCCAGGCAGGGGACAGATTCATCGGGGCCTGCGCTAACGGTCGCGACGATTTATTCAGCTAAGGGGCTGCAATTCCGTGCAGTGATCCTGATTTGGGCGGACCTGCTTTATGGCCCGGACAATCCCGAGCGGCACAGGAATGACCGCGCTCTGCTCTACGTTGGCCTTACCCGCGCCCAGACGTTCCTGCGCATTTGCTGGGCGCGGAGCACCCCGATGACAGCAGAGATCGGGGCCGCAATCGCATCGATCGATGACGATGATTCGCCGCTGGACGATCCGAGCGGCGGAGGAGGGCCGCAGCTCGGAGAGCCTCCGGCGAAACCCTTCCGCTGGTGGCGGTAGGGCCTAGCCTGAGGGCGCAATCCGATTAGAGCACGTCCAGCATCTTCGCCACGAGGGGGTGGCGGACGACGTCGCCTTGTTTGAGGCGGACGACGCCGATGTCGCCTTCGATCTGCTCGAGCCTTTCGGCGATGCGGTCGAGGCCGGAGAGTTCGGGCAGCAGGTCGGACTGCTGGGGGTCGCCGGTCACCACCATCTTGGAGTTCCAGCCGAGGCGCGTCAGCAGCATCTTGAGCTGGACGTAGGTGCAGTTCTGGGCCTCGTCGATGACCACGAAAGCGTTGTTGAGCGTGCGGCCGCGCATGAAGCCGACCGAGGCGATCTCGATCTGGCCCTCGGCGATCATCGCCTTGACCTGCTTGGCCGACATGCGGTCCTGCAGCGCGTCGTAGAGCGGCCGGAGATAGGGCGCGAGCTTCTCTTCCATGTCGCCGGGCAGGAAGCCGATATTCTCGCCCGCATCAACCGCCGGGCGGCAGAGCACAATGCGGCCGATCTTGCCGGCGCGCAGGTATTCGACGGCCTTGGCGATGGCGAGGTAGGTTTTGCCGGTGCCGGCGGGGCCAAGCGCGAGCGTGCAGTGCGAGCGGTCGATCGCCTCGATCATCCGGGCTTGGCCTTCGGATTTCGGCTGCACATTCTTGACATAGGCCTGTTCGCGCGGCGCCTCGCGGGGTTCGCGCTGCTCACGGGTCTGCAGGTGATGGTCGTTGGCGACGTGCTGTCGTTTCTTGCGGCGCGTATAGCGCTGGTCGTCCTGTATGGGATCCCAGCCGCCCTCTATGACATTGAACGGAACGCCATCGCGGCCATCACGCGCGTCGTATTCTGCGCGGATGCGGCGGACAGCAGAACGTTTAGCCATGGAGGTACTCCTTGTTTGGAGGCAAAAACGCAGTCGGTAGAAACAAAAACGCCGCAGACCGGGTGAGGGGCTGCGGCGTCGGATATGCCGAATTCAGAGTGAGTTGCCGGGGGCGGCGGCGGTCGCCTGTTCAGGCGTCCTGCGGCTTCGTCTACGGATGGTCCAACCGATAACGGTCGTCTCAATCCCGATCCCCGTTCTTCGAGGCGGCAAAGTCGCAAGAAGCGCGCCACCTAGAATCAAGCTTCCCTAGCAGTAGACTAGTTTGGCTTTAACGGAACTATAATGGCCCAGTTCCTCGCAGCCAGCCAAAAAAGGCAGGTTGCCGGGGTTTGTTGCAGTGGTGTGACGCCGGCGCCCATTCGTGAGTCGCCTGGCCAATCCAAGGACAGGCGCGGCGGGAGTCGTGCAGGCGAGGGACAACCGGATGGCGATTTATGAACTCGACGGCGTGCGGCCTGAAACCGAGGGCGAGCACTGGATCGCCGACAGCGCCACGGTGCTCGGACGGGTGATCCTCAAGCGGAACGCCAGCGTCTGGTTCAACGCCACGCTGCGCGGCGACAACGACCCGATCACAATCGGCGAGAACACCAACGTCCAGGACGGATCGGTCATCCACACCGATGTCGGCCAGCCGACCACGATCGGGCGTGACGTTACCATCGGCCACATGGTGATGCTGCACGGCTGCACAGTTGGCGACAACTCGCTGATCGGCATCGGCTCGATCATCCTCAACGGAGCCAGGATCGGGAAGAACTGCCTCATCGGCGCGAACTCGCTGATCACCGAAGGGAAGGAGATTCCCGACGGATCGATGGTGATGGGCGCGCCGGGCAAGGTGGTGCGGGAACTCACCAACCAGCAGGTCCAGATGATCACCGCCTCGGCGCACCATTATGTCGAGAACTGGAAGCGCTATGCGAAGGGCCTGAAGCGGATCGTGTGATGACCAGGAAGACGTTCAAGGCGGTCATCGTCGAAGGCGTGAAGGGCGCCGCGATCATTCCGTTGCCGTTCGATCCGGATGCTGCATGGGGGAAGAAGCCGCGGCATCGCGTATCGGGCACGGTCGATGGCCAGAAGATCCGCGCGATCATCGAGATGGATGGCGAGCCCGTCCTGCGCTTTACTCCCATGTGGCGGCGAGATGCGGGAATTCAGACCGGCGTGACGGTGAGCATCGGGTTGTGGCCCGAGGGTCCGCAGCAGACGGACCTGGCAGAGGATCTTGCGGCGGCGCTGAAGGCCGAGCCGAAAGCGGCGGCCTTCTTCGACGACCTCGCTCAGTTCTATCGCAAGGCCTATCTCGCCTGGATCGACGCGACAAAGAAGAAACCCGAAGAGCGCGCGCGGCGAATCCGCGAGACCGTCAAGCTGCTCAAGGCTGGCCAGAAGGCGCGCCCGAAATTCTAGACGCCATATTCGCGCCTGAACGTTTTCAGCGCCGCCGTGGTCATCAGAACGGGCAGGGGAAAGAGCAGCCAGGGCCGTTGCGGATCAAGGAGGGCAAGTCGCGCAAGGAAGTCATCACGCAGGTTCGGCTTCACGCGGCCGCGAAAGTCGAGGAACTGGCCCCAGCTTGACGACCCATGGATCGATCGCGGGCCTTCTAGCGGCGTTCGCGATGCCGCGAACTCGTGCGGGAACAGGCGGCGATAGGCTTCGGTGTTGTAGAGCCATGATCCGCCGTCGATGGCCTTCGCCGCGGGATAGGTTGTGGCGAGGAAGCCCGTCATTCGGGCAAGTTCGTCGCGGCGGCGGGCCGTCTTCGACCTGTCGAGCGGGCCTGCGCCATCAGCGCTGTCGCGGTTGCCGAAATGGATGCGGACATGTCCGCGCTCATCCGGCGCCTCGCAGCGGAAGCAGCCAAAGTCGAACAGGTGCGGCGGCAGGCCTTCATCGTCGCGTGACGCAAAGGCCGCGACCATCAGGTCGAGCCTCGCCTGGTGGTCGGGGAGCGCTGCAGCCTGGCCGGCAAGGGACGTGAATTCCGGCGCGGGCGACTGTTTCGAGAGATTCCCGTAGGCGAAGCGGCGATGCAGGTTGGTGTGGAAAGTGATTGCTTCGGCCAGCGGCATTGGCGCGCGGGCCGCCAGCACTTCCGCAAAGCGAAGCTGCAGGTCGAAATGACCGCGCGCAATCTCCGCTGCGTCAACGCCCTTCGCCACGCCTGTCTCCTTCGGGCCTGCGCCCGAACAGGATCAGAAGCGTATGCGGAAGCTCGCCGCAAGGCTGGTGGCGTCGAAGAAATCGTCGGCCACAAGGCGGCTGACTTCGAGGCGCGCCATCGCTTTCTCCCCCAGCATGGCCGCCACACCCGCCGAAATCGTCGCGCTGTCGCTGGAGAGAGGGTCGTAGGCGAAGTCGAAGAAGAAGGCGTTTGCGCCGCGCGTATCTTCCGCCATGCGGGCGGTCGCAGTCTGGAAGTCGTCCTGGAATTCATGCCGCCAGTAGGCAGAGCCGAACGGCACAAGCGCCCAGCCGCCAAAGTCGAAGGCGTAGGAGATCTCAGCGCCCGCCTCGATCTGCAAGGAATCGTACGAGCGGTCGGAATAGGACATTTCCAGTCCCGTCGGCGCGCCCGGGCGCAGCAGGTAGCCGCACGTCGGATCGGGAGTGGCGGCCGTGTCGGCGGCCCAGAGCGCCAGGCAAGTGGTGCGGTCTTCGATCGTCGATGATCCCGGAATGACGACGGTCGGCGCGGTCAGGGAGTTGACGCCAGTCTCGGTGTATCCGTCGATTTCGGTGCGGGAGAAGGATAGCGAGGCGCGTGGCCCGATCACAAGGCCGCCAAACTCCATGTCGAAGCCGCTGCGAACGGACGCGGAATACTGGGCCGAGCTGGTCGCCCCACTGATCCGGCCGGCAAAGATGTCGTCTGTGATGGCCTCCGCGCCCGTGTTGGCGATGGGATCAAAGGCGCGGTCGAGCCTTCCGTCACGATCGCTGTCGATGAACAGGAAGCCGCCGTCGAACGCAACCGGATCGATGGTGGTCGAGGGAATCTCGATGGCGCACGCATCACGCGCATAGGTCATGTCGCGGTTTGCGTACGAGATCGACACGTCGGCGAACGCCGAACCGCCGAAGCGCATTCCGAAGAAGCCGCCGCCGCCGAATTCCTCGAAACCGATTTCTCCACCGCCTGTCGCTCCGCCGCAAAGCGAGTCGAGCACCGACGGATTGCTCAGCACGGCGGCTGCACCCGGGGCGACCGTGGATGCGCCGTTCGCAATGAGGGGTGCGCCGCCGAGATAGTCGCCGTCTTCGTCCGTGTAGCGGACCCATACGCCCGCCGCCGTGGACTCGCCCGCCCAGTCGAAGCCGAACGTGCCGCCCGCGCCGTCAACGTCATAGCCGGTTTCGCGCAAGGTTGACTCACGCTCGCGCTGCTCGAATTCGAACTCGCCGAAAACGCCGAGGCCCGTGCCGGTGTCTTCTCGCGAGCCGGAATAGCCCAGAGGAGCGTCGGACATTGTTTGAGCCTGGATCGCGGCGAACTGGACCCAGTCGTTGTCGCTTCGCCGCTGGCCGCCGCTCCCGCTGCCGGAAGAGGGACGCGGACGCAGGCGCTGGTCGAGGCGTCTGCGAGCGATCTTGAACTGCGACACAGTCTTCGTTGCTTGCGAGGAGTTGATGGCGCCGCCGAGCGAGGACGCCGAGCCAACCGCGCTGGGTCCGCAAATCGCCTTGAGCTCGTTGCCGACGGAGGCCTCGAATGCCGTTAGTGACTGTCCATTGCGCAAGGTCGTGCAGCCGGCGCCGTCGCCCAGGGATAGAAAGCGCCGCAGCTGATCGTCCAGCGTCGGAGGGTTCTGCGTCTGCAGCTGCGCAGCTGCAGATGGCGCCCAGATACCGGCGGCCAGCAGACCCAACAGGCTTACCTTGGTCCAGTGGCGCCTCTTGATTTCACGAACGTTCGCCTCGCGCACGAGCGCGTCAGGCTGGCAGCGTTGCCGAACCATCGTGTCCCCTCCTGCAATGTACCGCTTCCAGAGTCAGATTAGCTCGGGGTTGTGCACAGGAGCAACAAGCCATCGCAAAAAAGCGCAGCTCCCCTATATGTGCGCGATGACGAAACTCTCCGTGCTCGATCTTGCTCCGGTCGTCGAAGGCTCGACCATCCGAGAGGCGCTGGCGAACAGCGTTGATCTGGCGCGCCATGCCGAAGCGCTCGGGTATCATCGCTTCTGGCTGGCTGAGCATCACAACATGCCGGGCATCGCATCTGCCGCCACCGCGGTCGTGATCGCCCATGTTGCTGGCGGCACCAGGACAATCCGGGTCGGCTCCGGCGGGATCATGCTGCCCAACCACGCGCCGCTGATGGTGGCCGAGGCGTTTGGCACGCTGGCCGAACTGCATCCGGGCCGGATAGACTTGGGGCTCGGCCGCGCGCCAGGAACCGATATGGCGACGGCGCGGGCGCTGCGCCGGATGATGCAGGGCTCGGCCGACACCTTTCCGCAGGATGTGGTCGAGCTGATGGGCTGGTTCGACGAAGTCCAGCCCGGCCAGACCGTGCGCGCTGTTCCAGGCGCAGGAGCCGATGTCGAAGTCTGGATCCTCGGCTCCAGCCTGTTCGGCGCGCAGCTCGCGGCGCATCTGGGGTTGCCGTACGCCTTCGCCTCTCACTTCGCGCCAGGCGACCTGGAAGGGGCCGTCCAGATCTATCGCGAGCGCTTCCGCCCCTCGAAGCGCCTGGCCAAACCCCACATCATGCTTGGCCTCAACGTGATCGGCGCCGAAAGCGACGAGGAAGCGAAGTTCCTCTTCACGTCGATCCAGCAGGCCTTCGCCAACTTGCGCCTTGGCCGCCCCGGCAAGATGCCGCCGCCGGTGGAGAACCTGCAGCTCGATCCGATGGTCGAAGCCGGCATTGCGCAAGCGCTGTCATGCGCCGTTGTCGGCGGGCCGGGAAAGGCGAAGGCAGGGATCAGGGCGTTCGCCCAACGCTGGGGCGCGGACGAGCTGATGGTCACGAGTTCGGTGTGGGATCACGCCAGGCGCAAGCGCAGCTTCGAGATTGCCGCGAGCGCTATGTAGCGCTCCAGTCGCGCCTGGGCTTGCCGTCCGGCTTACTGATGCGGCTTGCCGCGGAAGGGTTTGCCGCCGCCTGGCTTGGCGCCGCCGGGCTTGAAACTGCGCGGCTTGAAGTTGCCTGGCTTGCTGGCGTGGGCGGGACGCTCGCGGCGTTTGCTGCCGCCTTCGGTCTTGGCGCGCGGAGTAGCGGCGATTTCTGCGGGTGCAGGCTCGGGCTTGTCGGGATGCCAGGCGCGCTTGACTGGTTCTTCGCCGGGCGCGGCGAGGGCGGGGAGGGCGCCGGCACGGCGGGCGGCGTCGCGGCGCTCGCGCCGGTTCATCTTGGCTGACGGCCCACTGTCCGAAGCAGGAACGTTGGCGGGTTGAGGCGCCGGGCGTTGGCGCTCATGCCGGCCGTTTGCGGCAAGCGCCGCCATCACCGGATCCTCTTCGAACATTCTCGCAGGCGGACGCCGGGAGCGCGTTTCGGGTCGTGCATCTCCGGCCGACTGCTCGGGGCGCGGACGATGCTGGCGCGGACGCTCTTCGCGCGGGCGGTCTTCTCTTGTCCGTTCTGCACGGGGAGAGCGCGAGGCGCGGGCAGGCCGGTCCTCGTCGCGGCGTGGATCGCCGCGCTGGGGCGCGGTCGTGGGCGTGATCTGGATATTATCCTCCAGCGTCGCCTGAACGGCCGCCGCGAAGTCTTCCGCCGCATGAGCGATGATCTCGAATCTGGTCTCGTCGTCGAAGATGCGGATTGGTCCGATCTCGGCCTTGGTGATGTGGCCCAGGCGGCAGATCAGCGGCACCAGCCACTTCGGATCGGCGTTGCGGCGGCGGCCGACATTCAGCCGGAACCACGCGCCATCGCCCTCGGATTGGGCAAAGCCGCGTTCGGCGCGGGAGCGAGGCGGCGAACGGTCGGCCGGTTCGCGGGCCTGCGTATCGCGCATCCGCGCGTCGTCGCTGACATCTTCCGGATCCGGCAGTTCGGCGCGCAGGAGGCCGATTAGCGCGGCGGCGATCTGTTCGGCTGGCAGGCGTTCGACAATCTGTTTCGCAAGCGCTTGGTCATCTTCGGATGCGGCGACGCCCAGGGCCGGATGATCCAGCAGCCGCTGGCGGTCCTGCGCGCGGATCTCGGCGGCAGTCGGCGGCCCGCTCCAGGTCGCATCGATATTGGCGGACTGCAGCACCTGCTCGGTGCGGCGGCGCTTGGTGTGGGTCACGAGCAGGACCGAGGTCCCCTTGCGCCCGGCGCGCCCCGTGCGGCCGGAACGATGGAGCAGCGTCGCCTTGTTGGTCGGCAGGTCGGCATGGATCACGAGGCCCAGGTCCGGCAGATCGAGCCCGCGGGCAGCGACATCGGTGGCGACGCAGACGCGAGCATGGCCATCGCGCAGGGCCTGCAGCGCATCGTTGCGTTCGCGCTGGTTCATTTCTCCGGAGAGACCGACAACATGGAAGCCGCGTTCGCGCAGGCTGGCGTGCAGGTGGCGCACCGCCTCGCGCGTCGCGCAGAAGACGAGCGCGCCGCCGGCCTCGAAAAAGCGCAGCACGTTGACGACGGCGCGCTCGGTGTCGCCATAGTTGATGCGCATGGCGCGATAGTCGATATCGCCATGAGGCTCGGTCTGACTGGTGGTGTCGATGCGCACGGCGTCGCGCTGGTAGTTCTTCGCCAGCATGGCGATGCCGCGCGCGATCGTGGCCGAGAACAGCAGGGTGCGGCGGGTTGCAGGCGTGGCATCGAGGATCGTTTCAAGCTCTTCGCGGAAGCCGAGATCGAGCATCTCGTCCGCCTCGTCCAGCACGGCGACTTTCAGCGTGGAAAGATCGAGATAGCCGCGAGTGAGGTGATCGCACAGGCGGCCGGGCGTGCCGATGACGATGTGGGCGCCCGAGGAAAGCTGGCGCTGCTCGTCGCGCACACTCATGCCGCCGACACAGGAGACGATCCGCGCTCCGGTCTCGGCGAAGAGCCAGGTAAGTTCGCGGCTGATCTGCATCGCCAGCTCGCGCGTCGGGGCGATGATCAGCGCTTGCGGGTTGCCGGCCTTGTCGAACCGTTCGGCGTCACCGAGCAGGGAGGACGCAAGCGCAAGACCGAACGCCACCGTCTTGCCCGAACCGGTCTGGGCCGAGACCAGCATGTCGGGGCGCACGCCATCCGGCTGGGTGATGTCGGCCTGGACGACGGCAAGCTGCACGGGCGTCGGCTCGAGATAGCCACGAGTGGCGAGGGCGCGGTCGAGCGCGGGATGGTGGGGCGGGAAGGGCATGGGGTCGATTTCGAAAAGGCGGCCCCCCAAAACCCGGAAAAAGCCGGAAATGGAGAAGGATCACGCGGGGAGGCCAAGCTGGCCGCGATGCTCTATCTCACCTGTTGAAAAACGCCACCGGACATTCCAGCGCGGCGGCGAGCACAGGTTTCGAACTCAGACCACCGCCCCGAACAGTCGGCCCACGCCGGCAGTCGCGGCCATGGCCACGGCGCCCCAGAAGACGACCCGGGCGATCGACCTGAAGGGCTTCGCCTTGCCCACTCTCGCGCCTGCAAGGCCAAGGGCTGCGAGAAACACCAGCGAGGCGAGGGCGACACCAATTTCCAGGTAAGGCGCGGCGATCAGCGGGACCGTCAGCAGCGGCAGCGCCGCGCCGACAGAGAATGTCAGCGCCGATGTGACGGCTGCTTGGATCGGCTTCGCCGTGGCGATTTCGGAGATTCCGAGTTCATCGCGTGCATGGGCTTTGAGGGCGTCCTTTGCGGTGAGCTGCTCGGCAACCTGCCGGGCAAGTGCGGCGTCAAGACCGCGATCTCTGTAGATCTGGGTCAATTCCTGGAGTTCGGATGCCGGCGTCTCTGCGAGTTCCTGCCGCTCGCGCGCGAGGTCGGCCCTCTCTGCATCCGCCTGCGAGCTGACCGAGACATATTCTCCAGCAGCCATCGACATCGCGCCCGCCACCAGGCCAGCCCCGCCTGCGGTCAGGATGGCGGCAGTGTCGGCGCCCGCAGCGGCAACGCCGACGATCAGGCTTGCGGTCGAGACGATCCCGTCATTGGCGCCAAGCACGGCCGCGCGCAGCCAGCCGATCCGGTCGACGGCATGTCGTTCGACGTGTTTTTTGAGTCGGGGCAATGCTGGCGTCCTCATGCCGCGTGTCGGGCCAGGAGGGCCTTACAGCATGGATCGGTGTCAGGCGATGTCGTCGCTGTCCCACACGCCCCGGACCGAGATATCTGCCTCGACGCCGATGTTGTACCAGGCGAGCCGGTCCTTGGAGGCGTTGACGATGACGAAGCTCTCGTGCGGCTTCATCGCCAGGGTGAGCTGGTTACGAAGCTGCTGCACTGTCTGCTTGGATCGCAGAACCCACATGTCGCCGGCGGCGCGGGTCATCTTGCCGGCGTCACGCAACACGCGTTCGAACCGGTCATTGCCGGAGAGCAGGCGCGCGGCGATGAAATAGTTGCAGACCGGAACTTCTGTTTCGCCCGCATCCAGCTTCGGGTCGCCGAACTTGCGCTTGCGCGGCGCCTTGAAGTCCCAGCGCAGGTTGGGGTGGTGGTCGGCGCGGTGATAGTCGGCGTCGGTCCCGCAGCAGAGGAAGGTGGCGGCGGTGACGCGGCCCTCCTTGAGAAAGTCGATCAGGCGCGAACGCGGGTAGGGACCGTATTCCTTGTCGCCGATCTTGATGCGCCATTTCACGCCCTCGAACGGTGGAGGGGCAGCCTGGAAGCCCTCATGATCCTCGGCAAGGACCGGCTTCGACAAATCAAGCGTGTCGCTCATCTCGGACGGCGGTTCCGCAAACCCCTCTTTGCCGTTAGTTGTAGGGGACGCCGGATTTTTGAAAGGTAAACGAGGGAGCCCAAATGGCCTACGAGTTCATAAAAACCGACACGGACGGCCCGATTTTCACGGTCACCATCAACCGACCGGACGTCATGAATTGCCTTCATCCCATGGGAAATGCGGAGATGGGCCGGGCGTTCGACGAGTTTGCCGCCAATCCGGACCTCTGGGTCGCCATCGTCACCGGGGCCGGTGAAAAGGCGTTTTCGGCAGGCAACGACCTCAAATTCGCCGCCTCGGGACAGAAATCCCCCGTGCCGATGCCGGCCTCAGGCTTTGGCGGGCTGACCTCGCGCTACGACCTCTACAAACCGGTTATTGCGGCGGTGAACGGATTTGCCATGGGCGGCGGGTTCGAGATTGCGCTCGCCTGCGACATCATCATCGCCGCCGAGGGCGCCCGCTTCGCCTTGCCGGAGCCGCGGGTGGGCTTCGCCGCGCTCGCATCGGGCATGCACCGCCTGCCGCGGGAAGTGCCGCTGAAAAAGGCAATGGGCATGATGCTGACCGGTCGCACGGTCTATGCTCCGGAAGGCAAGGAGATCGGCTTCGTCACCGAAGTGGTTCCCAACGGCAAGGCTCTGGAAGAGGCCAAGCGCTGGGCCGGGTTGATCCTCGAATGCTCGCCCATGGCCATTCGCGCCACCAAGGAAACGGTGCTGACCGGTCTCAAGACGGCGGACCTGAAGGCGGCGTTCGACCACAAGGTTCCCGGCATTGCACGCCTGATGGCCTCCGCCGATCACAAGGAAGGCCCGAAGGCCTTCGCCGAGAAGCGCAAGCCGGTATGGAAGAACGAGCCGTGAGCGCGAAGCTCTCGGGAATAGGGAAGGGGGAGTAGGGATAGGGACTGGCCTGCGCGGCTGTGGAACCACCACTCCCTGCTCGCCCTTCCCTACTCCCTCGCTCTGGGGGCGATCAGGAGTCGTGCATGACATCCAGCGCGCCTGATTTCGCCGAGCTTGCGGCGGCGCACGGCCTCGACCTTGACCCCGGCTCGCCGCCCCTGCGCGCCGGCGCCGAGGACGCGGACTATTTCGGCGCCCATGCCCGGGATCGGTCGGGCAAGACGTGGGTGATGCGCGCGCCTCGCCGGGGCGATGTGCTGAAGGCGGCGCGATACGAGGAGCTTGCGCTCCGCTTCGTGCGATCCCGCGCCGGGCTCGCCGTGCCGGACTGGAAGGTCCACTCCGACAAGCTGATCGCCTATCCGATGCTGCGTGGCCTGCCCGCCGCGGACATCGACCCGCTGATGGGCGACATGATCTGGCGCGCGCCGCAGGACAACGGCGTCTTCCTCAACAGCCTTGCGATCACCATGGTCCGCATTCACGACATCGATGCTGGCGAGGCCTCTGCCGCAGGCGTTCGCGTAAGCGATGCAGCGCAGGCGCGACAGCGGATCCGCATCCAGATGGACGACGCCAAGGCTCTGGCGCCCATACCGGACGTGCTGTGGAAGCTGTGGGAGCGGTGGCTCTATGATGACAGCTTCTGGCCTTCCTCCACCGGTCTGGTGCATGGCGACCTCTATCCGCCGCATATGCTGCTTGGGCCGGACTTCGAACTCGTCGGGCTCGAGGACTGGGCCGATGCCGAGGTCGGCGACGTCGCGCGCGACTTTGCGCCGGTCTTTTCGGCGCTGGGCCGCGAGGCGATGGAGGACGTCATCCTCCGCTATGCAAGGGCAGGCGGGAACGGCTGGCCGCGCATGGCCGACCATGCGGAGATGTACTACTGGGCCGGGCCGCTTCAGTACGCCGCCTACGCCATGCGCACCGGCGACCTGTCACACCTGATGGGCGTCAAGGGCGTGATGTCGCGCTATGCGTCGATGTTGGAAGAAAGCGGGATCTACTAGATGTCGGTGCCGTGCACCGTGCGGAAATCGATCGCGAAGCCGCCATCGACATAGCGCACACAAGTGCCGGCGCGCTCGCCGATTGTGACCCGGTCGCCGATCATCGGGCGCGGGCCGGACGTCTTCAGGGCGACGCCGAAGATCGAGACGTCCATGACGGCGCAGGAGACGGCGACGCCGTTGGCAAAAGTAGCTACAACCTGGCCGCCATTGCCGATCCGGCGTTCGGCTTCGCGTTCGTCGAACAGACCGAGGCGGTCCCTGTTGATCAGCCAGGTGAGCTGGTCGGCGATCTTGTCGCGCTTGCGCGGGGGCACGCGGAACTCGATGGCGTAGCCGATTTCCTGCAGTACGCGGGCGACGATGCCTTCGACCCGGCCGATGTCGTCGATGTAGAGGACCAGGGTCTCGCCCTGCTTCATCGGGCGGGCTAGATTGATGCGGAGGCCGCCGGCGCAGACGTCGACGGTGTTGCAGACGAATTCCTCGCCCTCGGAGGTCAGTCCCCGAACGCGAACGGCCCAGGTGACGCGGCGATGACGTCGGCGGTCGAAGTTCTCGTCACGCTTGACGGAAGGTTTGGCGGCTTGCGTGAGCTGCATGGCGTCCCTCGGGGGAGATCAGAAACCTCCCATTTGGGACGAGGGTTAACGGGGAATGGTTCACAAATTCTTGCCGACGGGCTTTTCAGGCGCGGGCGGCGGGGCGGAAGGCTGCCGTGACGAGAGCGGATCGCGCGGGGCCGGACTGCGGGAGGCCAGCTCGGGATGCTGGCGCGACAGGCAGTAGGGCGGGCGCGGCGCCTTGGTCATTGGGAGGATACCAGCCTTATTGCGGGCCGGAGGTCCGGCGCCGGGGGATAGACGGCCACGGCCTGGAGCCGGCGCAGGGGCCGGCCGCCGAGGGCGTCCTCGGTCGACATGGTCTGGCAGAGGCCGAGGAATCGGGTGGAGCCGGAGCGGCCTGACAGAGGCGCTAGGGCGAATTCGAGGTCGACGCGGCGGCCGTCGAGAGTCTCGCCCCGGGCCCGGATCAGGGTCGGGCCGCGGTCGGCAGCGGCGGTGGAAAGGGCGGCCGAGACGAGAAGCCGGTCGGGCTGGTTCCAGATCGACAGGAAGGAATGCTCGACCAGCACGCGGCCAAACAGCCGCTCCAGGGCATACCCAACGCGGCGGAATGCGTAGTCGCGGTCGGCGACATGGTTAAGGACGAACAGGCGGCCGACAATCCCGGGATAGTCTTCCGTGGTCGGACCATCATCGGACACCTGGCCGTCGGACAGGCGGCGCCAGGCGTCAAGAACCGCCTGCGTGTTCGGATGGGCTTTGATGTCTTCCATGCGAATGTCCGCCACCCTCAATTCCCGCTGGAATCTTCCGGGCGCGTGCCGGATTCCCAAGTGGACCGGGGGTAATTCGCAACGACTGCGCCATGCACCCATGCGGAGAAATGCGGTCCGAAACCGCCCGTATTCCCGCCCTGCGGGAGAATTGGGCCCGGTGTTTGCATCCCGGCAGGCGAGGCCCGGGAAAGACCCGAAGGAGGCTTGTAATGAGCGTTTCATGGCGACACATGCTGGCAGCGTCCGGCATCGCTGTCCTTGCGGCTGGCGGACTGTCGGCGATGGGCGAGCCCCAGTGCAGGACGTGCGCGCCCCCGCCGAGTCCTCCGCCGCCTCCGCCACATACTTCCTGCTGCCAGACCCCGCGCAATCTTGTCGTCAATGTGCCTGGCGTTTCCGTCGCCGCGGCGAACGTGCGCGTCGGAGCATCAACAAGCGTGATCGCGGCGGCCGGCGTCTCGACAACGCTGTCGTCGGGCGTCGTGGTTTCTGGCGGCGCTTCGGGCGGATCCTACGTGATCGGCGGCGGCGGCGGTGGGGTCTATGTGAACCCCGGCGTCGGCTCGAGCTCGATCAGCGGGCTGCAGCTCGATGGCGGCTATGACACCCGCACAGTCGAGGAAGCGGTCGAGAGCACAGAGAGCTATTGCATCGACAGGATCATCGAGGAGCTGCAGGTGCGGCCGGTCCAGGCGATGTGCGTCGACGACAAGAACACGCCGCATCCGGCCTCGCGAGTCGATGACGAGATCCAGGTCGACGGCCAGTACAATGGTGAAGTCTACCGCTGCCTCGCCGGCTCGCACATGCAGGTGACGCTCGGCAAGATGGAAAACGGCGCGGCGAGCTTCGCCTCGGGCGAGACATTCTCCTGCGCCAAGGGCGAATCGCTGTGGCACGCCCGAGGCGGCGTCCTCTCGTGCCGTCCGCAGATCCCGGAGCGCAACTGCAACGAGCGCTCGCTGCTGCGCAAGTTCGGACCCGGCGTGAAGCTGATCGAGGTTGCCGGCAAGAAGGCGTATTGCGAACCCGCGACGCGGACGAAAGTCACGAAGGTCGCCAGGGAGATCAAGGTCCCCCGCGCCATCGCTGCCGGCGACCTGCAACTCGATGGCGGCGTCGGTCAGGGATACTAAGCGCTACGCTCCCGTCCACCGGGTCGCCTTCCTGGCGACCTCTGGCCGTTGCCGTTCCACCGGCTGTTCCTTCGCCGTACCGAGATAGATGAAGCCAGCGACCTGCTCGCCAGGTTTCATGCCGAGGGCGGCGTGGACATGGCTGTCATAGGCCGCGGTCTCGGTGATCCAGCAGGCGGCCCAGCCCATCGCGTTGGCGGCGACCATCAGCGTCTGGCACAGCGCGCCGGCCGAGAGCTGCTGTTCCCACACGGGCGTCTTCTTCGCGTCGTGCACGGGCGCCGAGATCACGGCGAGCACCACCGGCGCGCGCATCGGCAGGGCGCGCTCCTCTTCCAGCGCCTTCGGCGTGGCGCCGGGATCGCGCAGGTGTAAGGCGGCGGCGAAATACTCGCCGAGCTTCTGGCGCCCATCGCCCTCGATGATGAGGATGCGCCAGGGTTCGAGCTTGCGATGGTCCGGCACGCGCATGGCGAGGCGGAGCATCTGGTCGAGGTCGGCTGCGGACGGGCCCGGCTCGCGCAGCATGGAGACAGGCGTTGAGCGGCGCAGGGCCAAGAGGGACAATGTCTCCGGGCTCTCGTGGATCGCCGGCAGGGGGGCGCCGAAGTCTGGCGCCGGCGGCAGGACAGGCCGGATCGGCATGCTAGTTCGGCGCAGGTTGAGCGGGCGGCGTCGCGGTCGGCGCATCCGCCGGCGTGGGCGCTGCGGCGGGGGCGAGCGCAGCGTCGATCGCGGCCGTCATGGTGGCGTAGCTGTAGTCCCCCAGCAACCGGTCATTGACCAGGAAGGTCGGCGTCGCATTGATGCCGCGGGCCGCGGCCTCGTCCATCACGCCCGTGACGCGCGCGATGTTCTTTGGATCCTTGATGCAGCTCTCGACCTGCTCGCCGCTGAGACGGAATTTCTGGCCAAGCGACTTGAGTTCGGCCATCGGGCCGCCTGCGCCGCCGGCCGCCTGCACGATCTTGTCCTGGCGCGCAAAGGCTTCATCGAGCAATGGGAAATAGTCCGCGGTTCCGGCGCAGCGGGCGATGCCGATGATCGCCGCATCGATTGCGCCGTGGACGGCATATTCGCGGAACACGAACTTCACCTTGCCCGGATCGAGGTAGGCGGATTTGAGCTGCGCCCAGTTCTCGTCGTGCCAGCGTTTGCACACAGGGCAGGTGGGCGAGCCGTATTCGGTGACGACGACTTTTGCATCCGCCGGCCCGACGAAGCTGTCGCCTTCGACCAGGGTGATGGTGGAGCGCGCGCCGGGGCCGCAGGCGGCAAGGGCGGCGGCGCTGAGGAGGACGGCGGCGAGAGACTTGAGGACCATGTCGGCTCCGGATCAGGGACGGCGGGAAACTAGCGGGTTGAATCGGGGAAGTCTGCCCCTGTTTCAGCGCCCAAAAAACCGCTATTCGCGGCGCATGGGCACTTCTCGCAAATGGCGGATCAGGTCGGCGCGGACGGTCTACAACAACAAGTGGATCATGGTGCGCGAGTACGAGACTGTGGCGCCGACCGGGGCCGATGCACCATACGGCCTCGTGCACATGCACAACCACGCGCTGGGCATCGTGCCGATCGATGACGAGGGATGCACCATCCTGATCGGCCAGGAGCGCTTCGTGTTCGGGAGCTATTCGTGGGAGCTGCCGGAAGGCGGAGGCAGCCCGGATGTGCCGCCGCTCGACGGCGCCAGGCGCGAGTTATCAGAAGAAGCGGGCCTCAAGGCCGCGAACTGGCTGGAGCTGTTCGGCGAGGTGGCGTTCTCGAACTCGGTAACGGACGAGCGGGCCTGGGCATTCCTCGCCTGGGGTCTCTCTGCCGATCAAAGCTTTGCGAAGGATAGTTCAGAAGAACTATCCGTTCGAAGAGTTCCGTTCGCAGAAGCGGTGAGAATGGCGGTTTCAGGCGAGATCAGCGACGCCTTCACCCTTGTGATGCTGCTGAAGGCCGACCATCTCCTCCGCACCGGGGCTTTGCCCCCCGACCTGGCGAAGCTAATGCTAGGGCGGCCCTGAAGGCTGGGACGAGACCGGTCCCTGGACGGAGGACATCCAATGGCGGACACCGGTGTGCGCACGCCTGCGCCGATCTGGCAGAAGCTGCGCTTTGACGCCAAGGCGGCGGCCGAGCAGGAGCCGGCGCTGTCGAGCTATCTCAACGCCACGGTGCTGAATCACGAGACCTTTGCCGAAGCCCTCTGCTACCAGCTCGCGCAAAAGGCTGGCGGGCCCGACATGAGCGCGCTGGCGATCCGCGAGATCTGCGAGGAGGCGTACAAGCGCGACCCCTCGATCGTGGCGGCGGCGGAGCGCGATCTTCAAGCCGTGCTGGAGCGCGATCCAGCAACGCGTTCGACGCTTCAACCATTCCTGTTCTTCAAGGGCTTCCTGGCGCTGCAGACGCACCGCGTCGGGCACTGGCTGTTCGGGCAGGGACGCGAGACGCTGGCGTTCTTCCTTCAGTCGCGCATGTCGGAGCTTTATGGCGTCGACATCAACCCGGCGGCGCCGTTCGGATCGGGCGTGTTCATCGACCACGCGACAGGCATCGTCATCGGCGAGACGGCGCGGGTGGGGGACGATGTCTCCATGCTGCAGGGCGTGACGCTGGGCGGCACGGGCAAGGTCTTCACCGACCGCCATCCGAAGATCGGGCGGGGCGTGCTTCTTGGGGCCGGCGCAAAAGTCCTGGGCAACATCACGGTCGGCGATGAGGCGCGGGTCGGCTCGGGCTCCGTGGTGCTGAGCGACGTGCCGCCGCGCTGCTCCGTAGCAGGCGTGCCGGCCAAGCCCGTGGGCGGGGCCTGTGTGAGCCCCTCCAAGACCATGGACCAGAAGTTCGATGTGGGGCTTTAGGAAAGCCGCAAGCATTGCGGGCCACGCTCGCATCTCGTAAACCGAGGCGAGCATCGTGCACCCGAAACGATCCGGCATTGTCTGCATCCTTGCTCTCTTCGCGAGTCTGGTTGCCGGGTGCGCGCCTGCGTCCGATCCGAAGAATGCGATCTACCTCGCCGCCAAGGCCGAGGCTGACCGGGTGCATGGCGTGGAGGCAGCCCTGCGCTCGTGCAAGCAGGTGGCCGCCGTGCAGGACATACGGCGGCTAGGCCAGACGATCGCCGACTTCAAGAATCGCAACCGCGCCGTTCTGGTCGAGGTCGGCAAGGTCTACGAGGAAGGCCGGCGAAAGGATGCCTACAAAAAGCTCGGCAGGCCGATTCCGGTCGAGACGATCGTCGGCGGGGCGTTGAATGCGGACGCGTGCAAGCGCTTCCTCGGTGAGGTCAGCCAGCGCCGTCACGACGCGAAGCGGCCCGAACTTGCGGCGGCGAAGCCCTAGAACTGTAGCGGAATTGCTGCGGGGTTGGCGCCGGCCCCCCATGCCGCTAAGGCTCACCGGCCAACAGCTGGAGCCGCGCCCATGAATCCCGAAACCGTGAAGCGCATCGAGGCCTACCTCAAGCGCCAGCTCAATCCCGGCATCACGCTCGCAGCGCGGCCGCGCGTGACGGACAGCGTGGAAGTGACGCTCGCCGGCGAGCATATCGGCCTCGTCTACCTGATCGAGGACGAGGGCGAGACCAGCTACCAGCTCGAGATGACGATCCTGCAGGAAGACCTCGACGGCTGATGGGCGATCCCCTCAGCTAACCGAGACAATTCAAGGAGCGCATGCTGTCGCGGCGCGCCTTTTCCGTTTACGGAAGTCGTTCGGCACGCAGCGTAACACCGGCGCGTGATCCGGCTGACGTTACGAGACGATTGCAGGGCCGCGCGGGCGGGGTTAGCTTGACAGTGTAAAGATGATAAGCGGAGGACTCCCCATGCTGCGCGCCTTGCTCCTTGGAACTGCCCTGATCGCCCTTCCTGCGGCCATCGCCGTGGCGCCAGTCTTCGCCCAGAAAGCGGTCGCGGCGAAGCCTGCCGTGAAGTTGGAAGACAAATACGCGACCAGCGAAGACGGCACGAAGATCCACTATGTCGCCAGCGGCAAGGGTCCGCTGGTCCTGGCGATCCACGGCTTCCCGGACTATTCGGGCTCGTGGAGCAAGCTGGCGCCGAAGCTGAATGACGCCTACCGCTTCGTGGCGATCGACACGCGCGGCTACAACCTCTCGGACAAGCCCGACGGCGTCGCGAACTACGCGATGCCGAAGCTGGTCGCCGACGTGCAGGCGGTGATCAAGGCCGAGGGCGCGAGCAAGGCAACTGTGATCGGACACGATTGGGGCGCGGCGATCTCGTGGAACTACGCTTTCGCGCATCCCGAGACGCTGGAGCGTCTCGTCATCCTCTCCGTGCCGCATCCGGCGAACATGGGACGCCAGCTCAAGGCGGCGCCGGAGAACAGCAACTATGCTCGCAACTTCCAGAAGGAAGGCTCTGAAAAGAACCTGACGGCGGAAGGTCTCGCAGGCTGGGTGCGGGATCCTGCAGAGAAGAAGAAATATGTCGAGGCGTTCAGCCGTTCGAGCTTCGCCGGCATGATGAACTACTACCGCGCCAACTATCCCAGCGCGCCAGATCCAAACGCTCCGGCGCCGACCTTCCCGAAAATCAACGTGCCGGTGCTGGTGATCCACGGCATGAAGGACACGGCCCTGCTGTCGATGGGCCACAACGACACGTGGGACCAGGTCAGCAAGGACACCACAATGCTGATGGCGCCCGACGCCAACCATTTCGTGCAGCACGATGCGGCGGACCTGGTGAACGGCACGATCCGCGCGTGGCTGGATCTGCATCCGGTCAAGTGACGAGGGCGCAGGGTCGGCAAGCGCGCCCTCGTGGTTCGACGTGCGGCCCTTCGGGCCTGCTCGCCATGAGGGCTGGTTCGCCCGTGCGTGACTGGCCTCATGGTAGGCAACGCGCGAAAGCATGCGCCTGTCGAGCCATGCGGCGTACATTCGGGAGGAGGGTGCATGCGCATCTTGGTTGGAGCATTGTTCGGCGCCCTTTTGCTCGGAGGGTGCACGACCGCGGCATCCGATGACGCCGCGGCGTCGGCGGTCGCCAGGAAAATCATGCCGGTCGCGGACAAGTACGCAACCAGCCCGGACGGCGTAAAGATCCACTACGCCGCATCGGGCAAGGGGCCGCTGTTCGTGATGATCCACGGCTATCCCGACTATTCCGGCTCCTGGGACCTGCTGAGACCGGTGCTCGATGATTCATACCGGGTCGTGGCGCTCGACACGCGCGGCTACAATCTTTCGGACAAGCCAGAAGGCGTCGAGAACTACGAGATGCCCAGGCTGATCGCCGACGTCGATGCGGTGATCCGGGCGGAAGGCTATGAGAAAGCCACGGTGATCGGCCATGACTGGGGCGGATCGATCGCGTGGATGTTCGCCTTCTACTATCCGCAGCGCCTCGACAATCTCATCGTCCTCTCGACCCCGCACCCCTCGCTGTTCATGCGCGAGATGCGGACCAATCCGGCGCAGCAGGCGAGCTCCCAATATGCCCGCAACTTCCAGCAGCCGGGCTCGGAGGCGACCATGACGGCCGAGGGCCTGGCGCGCCGGGTGCAGGATCCGGCGACGCGGGCGAAGTATGTCGAGGCGTTCAGGCGCTCCAGCTTCGCGGCGATGATGAACTATTATCGCGCCAACTATCCGAAGACGGTCGGGCCGGATGCGGTGCGGCCCTTCGTTCCCGACCCCGTGCCGCAGATCAACGTGCCGCTTTTGGTGATCCACGGCATGAAGGACACGGCCCTGCTCTCCGCTGGCCATGCCGGAACATGGGAGAAGGCCTCCAAGGATTCGACGCTGATGATGGTTCCCGACGCCGGGCATTTCGTGCAGCACGATGCGGCCGACAGGGTGAACCCGATGATCCGCGCATGGCTCGACATGCACAGGCCGGCGAAATAGTCCGGCCTGCCGAGGTTCAAAACCGGGGCCGCCCGCGGGAAGGCTCTATGCGAGGGGAAAGGTCATGAAGGCGACTCTGACGCGCGCGGCGTTGTTGGCGCTTGGTGCGACATCGCTGAGCGGATGCATCCACGTGACGGTGCGCGATCATGGCGGAAGCGACGAGGAAAACGCCGCGATCACCTGCGCCAGCCCCGCTTCTGGCGGAACGATCACGTCGACGCCGGTGGCTTCGCAGGCAATCCCCGATGCACCGGGCAAGATGCTCACATCCATACGGCTCGACGTGCCGCCTGGCGCCAGCGCCAATCCGCATAGGCATGCTGGGCTTGTCTATGTCTACGTGCTCGAGGGCCAAGTCTGCTCGCAGGTCACAGGCGATGCGGGGCTGAAGCCCTATCGCGCGGGCGAGACCTTCTTCGAGGCGCCCGGCAGCCAGCATCTTGGTTTCACCAACCCTTGGCCCGTGCCGGCGAGGGTGCTGGTGACGTTCGTGGCGAACACCGGAGATGCGCTGACCAGCCCGTTGTAGCGCGTCGCGCGAGACGCCCGCTTACGACAGCGCCTTCGTCACTTTTTCCAGGCTTGCCGCGAAATGATCGTCGGCGGCCTTGCCGACCAGCGTCTCCGTGAGGATCGCGGCGGCGGCTTTCGAGGCGGTGTCGACCGCGGCGATGCGGACTTCGCGCACGGCTTCCGTCTCGGCGCGGGCGATGCGCTCCTCGGCCAGCTTCTCGCGCAGCTTGATGCGCTCGGAGAGGGCGGCGCTCTGGTCGACGGCAAACTGCGCAGCCTCGCGGCGGGCCTGTTCGACGATCTCGACGGCCGACGCCTCGGCTTCCTTCTGGCGCCGCTCCGCGTCGGCGAGCTTGGCCTCGGCTTCCTTGCGGAGCGCTGCCGCGTTGTCGAGCTCGGAGCGGATCTTCGCCGCACGGTCGTCGAGCGACTTGGCGATCGTCTTGTGCGGCTTCATGAACAGGAAGACCACGACGAGGAAGATCACCAGCCCCGTGCCCGTCCAGGTCACGGGGTCGTTGAACGTTGTCGTCCAGAAGTCGGCGGGAGCTGCTTCGTGTTCCATCTCAGCCCCTCATCGCGCTGGCGACGGCTTGGCGGATCGCATCGGCCGACGGCTTCACGCCGGCAAGCTTCTCCGCGATCGCGCCGGCGGCGTCCTCGGCCACCGACGACACGTTGGTCATCGCCTTCTTCCGAACGTCGGCGATGCGCGTCTCGGCCGCCGAGAGCTTGGCCGCAAGGTCGGCTTCGACCTTGGCAGTCTCGGCGGCGATCTTCACATCGGCTTCGGTCTTGGCCTTCGCCGCGGTGTCGCGCGAACGGGCTTTCGCTTCGGCGATGCGGGACTCGAACGCCTTGACCGACTGGTCGGCCTTGGTGCTGAGGGCCGCCGCGTCGGCGATGTCCTTGGCGATCGCGGCGTCGCGGTCGGCGATGGCTTTCTTGACCTTCGGCAGGAGCCAGAGGCTGGCGCAGAAATAGAGCAGCGCGAACGTCGCCACGAGCCAGAAGATCTGGCTCGCGAACGTGTCGATCTGGTCGAACGGCGGAAAGCCGCTGGACTCGTGCGCTGCTGCTTCGTGTTCCACGTCGCGGACTCCGGTTTAACTGCGTTGCTGGTCCGACCCTGAGGGATCAGCCCGCCCGACTCAGCCCGGAGGAGCGAAGATCAGGATGAGCGCGATGACGAGGCCGAAGATGCCGAGGGCTTCCGTCACGGCGAACCCGAAGATCAGGTTGCCGAACTGGGCCTGGGCGGCCGAGGGGTTGCGGATCGCGGCGCTGAGATAGTTGCCGAAGATCGTGCCGACGCCGATGCCGGCGCCCGCCATGGCGACGCAGGCGAGGCCAGCGGCGATCAGGTTCATACCATTTTCCATCATAGTCTCCTTGGTAGGTCTGCAAGTGCGTTGAAGTTAAAGGCGATGACTAGTGTCCGGGGTGCAGGGCGTCGTTGAGGTAGACGCAGGCCAGGATGGCGAAGACGTAGGCCTGCAGGAACGCCACGAGGATTTCGAGGGCGGTGATCGACACCAGCAGCGGCATCACCAGCACCGCCGCCATGCCCGCGCCGAGCGCGCCGAGGCCGAGCACGAGCTGCGGGATGAAGCCGGCGAACACCTTCAGTGCGACGTGTCCGCCCAGCATGTTGGCGAACAGGCGCATGCCGAGGCTCAGCGGCCGCGACAGGAACGAGAACACCTCGATGATCACGACGAACCAGAGGATGTAGCCGGGCACGCCCGAGGGCACGAACACTTTCAGGAACTTGAAGCCGTTCTTCCAGACGCCGATCGCGATCACGAGCAGGAAGGTGAAGATCGCCATCGTGCCCGTGACGGCGATGTGGCTCATCGCGGTGAACGAGTTAGGGAATCATCCCCAGCATGTTGGCGACGAAGATGAAGCTGAAGATGGTGAAGATCAGCGGCACGAAGGGCTTGCCGTCCTCGTGGTTCACGTCCTTCACGATGCCGGCGACGAAGCCGTACCAGATCTCGGCCAGCGACTGCTTGCGGTCGGGAACCGTTTTCGGGCGCGACAGGGCCCAGGCGAAGAAACCGATGATGAGGAGGACAGAGATCACCATCCAGAGCGCGGAGTTGGTGAAGGACAGGTCGACGCCGCCGATGTTCAGCTCGAACAGCCGCACCACCTTGAACTGGTGCATCGGATCGGTGGCCACCTGAAGCATGCTCGCCCCAAAAATCCCGGAACAATGTTCCTAGGCTTTGCCGTCTGGAGGCGCATTCGCCTTGTTCGAGGCTTGCGCCGTCCGCACCACATTCCACACGCCGGTGACGAACCCGAGCATCAGGCAGACGATGAGCCCCCACGGAGAGGTGCGGAGCAGCGCATCGAAGCCCCAGCCCAGCAGGGCTCCCACAAGGATTGCAGCCACGAAATCGGCCGCCATGCGGAAACCCAGGCTCATTCCCGGCCCGTCTACGGAGGATTTGGAGGGACGTGCTTGCGCATCAAGCTCCGCCTGGGCCTTGGCGATCCGGTCGTTCAGATCGTCGCCCATCGGAGGTCCGCCCACGCCGTAAAAGAGGGAAACAAGTCCGGCCTGTGCGCGCCGCCGGGAAAACGCCCGGAAACGCGCGCGCAGTCATACAAGCGCGCCGATTCCAGTCAAGCAAGGAATGGGCGAATCGGGCGCTGTACCGCCTTGAAAACAGGGGCAGAATGCTGCGCGATTACGCCGCATGGGCGCGCCACGCGCCGAAGAGAAGAAGGCCGGCAGGGTTCACTTGCTCATCGAGGCATACGCCGCCTGCAGCAGGCGGAAGCTGCGGCGGTCGCCGAGAAGTCCGCCCTCCATCCGGTTCATCACGTAGGACAGGCACATGCGTGCATCCTGGTCGACCACGACGCTGGAGCCGCCATAGCCGCCCCAGTAGGCGATATTCTTGTTGGGGCCGAGCGGCATCACGCTGCTCGACAGGCCATAGCCCATGCCGAACACGATGGGCACGCCGAGCACGAGATCCCGGTTGTCGGATTGCTGCTCGAAGATCCGGCGGGCGCCGGCCTCGGACAGGATCGTCTTGCCGAATGCCGCCCCGCCATTCGCCATCGGGGTCTGGGCGCGAACGATGCTGCGCGCATTGCCATGGCCGTTGGCGGCCGGAATCTCCGCGGCGCGCCACGCCCGCGTGCGGGTCGCGGCGACATCTGCCTTGGGGTTGGCGAAGGTGCGCGACCCGATCGATCCGTCGGTGGCGATGGGGATGGGCTTTGCCGGCGGGAAGAGATCGGCGACCCGCCTGTCTGTGTCGACAGACGTCCCGATGTGGAAGTCGGCGCCGAGGGGCTCGGCGATTTCCTGACGGAAGAAATTGCCGATGGACTGGCCGGTCACGCGCCGGACGATCTCTCCGATCAGGTGGCCCTGCGTGACGGCGTGATAGCCCGACTGCGCGCCAGGCGGCCACCACGGCGCTTGGCGGGCAAGCGCTTTCGTCATCCAGTCCCAGTCGTAGAGCGCATCCCCCTCCACGGGCTCGTCCATTCCCGAGAGGCCGGCCATGTGGCTGAGGAAGTGGCGGACTTCGACGCCTGCCTTTCCGTTCTGCGCAAATTCGGGCCAGTATTTCGACGCCGGGGCATGGAGATCAACCTCGCCGCGGTCGGCGAGCAGCAGGAGCGACATCGCCGCCATTGTCTTGGTGCTCGACCAGACATTGACGATCGTATCCTCGCGCCAGGGGACTTGCCGTGCGGCATCAAGATGCCCGCCCCAGAGGTCGACGACGAATTCGCCCTCAAGCGTCACCGCAACGGATGCGCCGACGTCGGCATATTTCGCGAAGTTACTCTCGAAGGCGGCCTTCACCGCTTCGAACCGCGGATCACAGACGCCGTGGATCTGGACTGTCATCTGGCCTCCTCGGTTGCTCTCGCGGCTAGGCGGCCGCCAGCCGCTCTGCCGCCTGCAGGTCGACCGAGACCAGCCTCGACACGCCGCGCTCCTGCATGGTGACGCCGAAGAGGCGGTCCATGCGGGACATGGTGACGGCATTGTGGGTGATGATGATGAAGCGCGTCTGCGTGCGCGTGCGCATCTCGTCCAGCAGGCGGCAGAAGCGATCGACATTGGCGTCGTCCAGCGGTGCATCGACCTCGTCGAGCACACAGATCGGTGCAGGGCGGGTGAGGAAGACCGCAAAGATCAGCGCCGTCGCCGTCAGCGCCTGTTCGCCCCCCGACATCAATGAGAGCTGGCCTAGCCGTTTGCCGGGGGGCGAGGCGTAGATTTCGAGCCCGGCATCGAGCGGGTCGTCGCTCTCGGTGAGGCGCAGCTCGGCGTGGCCGCCTCCGAAGAGGGCGACAAACAGTGACGAGAAATGCCCGTTCACCAGCTCGAACGCCTGGAGGAGACGCGCGCGGCCGTCCTGGTTCAGCGCGTCGATGCCTTCGCGCAGGCGGCCGATCGCTGCGGTGAGATCGCGTCGCTCGTCGATCTGGAGGCCCATTCGGCCGCTGATTTCGCTGAGCTGCTCGTCGGCTTCCATGTTGACGGCGCCGAGCTGGTCGCGCTCGCGGCGAAGCTGGGCGAGGCGGGTGTCGAGGGCGTGGGCGTCGGCGACGGCCTCTTCTTCGGACACATCTCTCTTGGCCATGTCGCCGTGTTCGGCGCGAGCTGCCCGGGCGGCGGCGATGACCTGCGCCACGCGCCCTTCCAGTTCATCCAGGTCCTGATCGAAGGCGGCGCGCACCTGTTCGGCGATCTCGCCCTCGCGGCGGATGGCGGCTTCGAGGCGGCCCTCTGCGCGCACCAGCGCCTCGCGGACGTCGCCAGCCTCCTCGCGCGCCGCGCGCATGGCGGCCTCGGCCTGGCGCAGCAAGGCCTCGGCCTCGGCGACGGCATCGGCTGCTGTGCTGCGCGCCGCTTCGGCCTCTTCCGCCGCGCTGGCAAGTGCATCGAGCTTCTTCTGCAGGAGGGCGGGCTGGTCCTTCGCTTCGCCGTGGGCTTTACGCGACTTGGCCAGGTCGTGACCGATGGCGGAGAGGCGGCCGGCGGCCTCCGAGGCGCGGGCCAGCCATTCATCCCGGTCGCGCATAAGCGCCTCGCGTTGCGCCACGGCGCGTTCGGTCTCGCGCAGGAAGGCGTCGAGCGCGGCCGCCGCCTGGCGTTCGCGGTCGCGACCTTGGCGCACCTGCTCCGCAAGCCGGGCGATGATGGCGCGGTCGCGGTCGGACGGCGCGGCTGCGAGGGCCGACTTCGCCTGCGCCAGCGATTGCGCCGCGTGGTCGCGCTCGACGGTCAGGCGCTGGGCTGTCTCCTTGAGAGACGACCCGCGAAGCGACAGCCGCTCCACCTCCTGCTCCACGCGAATGGCGGCTTCGTGCGCCGCCGCGACAGTCCTGGCGAGGTCCGGCGCATTCCGCCGTGCGGCCATCAGCGCGACTTCGGCTTCCGTAAGCGTAGCCGACGCCTTGGCGCGGGCGTCGTGGGCGGCGTCGCGAGCGACGCGGGCGACGCCGAGTTCTGCTTCGATGGTGACACGGCGCGCGCGCTGTGCCAGCTTTTCTGCGGCTGTGTTGGGCGCATCGGCTCGACGGACGAAACCGTCCCAGCGCCAGAGATCGCCTTCGCGCGAAACCAGGCGCTGGCCGGGCGTGAGGCGCGGCAGAAGCGCGAAGCCCTGCGCCTGATCGACAAGGCCGCACTGAGAGAGTCGCGCGCGCAATTCCGTAGGCGCGTGGACGACGTCCGAGAGCGGGACGACGCCTTCGGGCAGGGGGCTGGCGAAACGGCCCGAGCGGCCCGACCAGTGGGCAGGGGCGTCCCAGTCCGTCGGCGCTTCGAGATCTTCGGACAGCGCCGCCGCAAGTGCGCGTTCAAGACCGGG
This sequence comes from uncultured Alphaproteobacteria bacterium, assembly GCA_963718145.1. Lineage (GTDB taxonomy): Bacteria > Pseudomonadota > Alphaproteobacteria > Caulobacterales > Hyphomonadaceae > UBA7672. The sequence goes on from CAVQYJ010000008.1 coordinate 170,255, forward strand.
CGCCCGAATACCGTCGAGCACAGGCGGCGCCGCACCCGCATCGGCTTTCCTGAGCAGGCGATCGAGGCCTTTCAACTCGGCTTCGAGTTCGCCGACGCGGCGCTCGGCCGCGAGAAGAGTGGGCGTGAGGCGGGCTTCGGCAGCGCGCGCGTCGTCCGCAGCCTTGCTGGCGGAGGTCAGCGCGCCCTGTGCCGCTTCGGCCTTCGCCTGTGCGTCGGCGTGCCGCCTGCGCGCGTCTTTCAGCGCCGCGTCGAGCGAGGTGCTGTCGCCAAGCTTCGCCAGCTCGGCCTGCGCCCGGGCGAGGTCTGAGTCGAGCCGGTCGCGGCGATCCTGTTCGCGCTGCAGCGCGGCCTGGGCAGCGGAGGCCTGCGCCTCGGCCTGGGCCAGCGCGGTGCGGCGCTGATCGGCTTCGACTTCGAAAGTCTGCAATTCGCTCATCGCAGCGTCGACCGAGGCCGAGAGTTCGGCTTCGCGTGCGGCCTGTGCCTTGGGATCGTCGGGCGGCAGGTCGTCGAGCTGCCCGTTGGCGCGGTCTGCGCGCACATGGGCGTCGTCGTGCTGCACGCTTTCGCGCGCCTGGTCTTCGACCCAGCGCTGGATGTCGCGCTCAAGCTGCGCAAGCGTCTCGCGCGCCGCATCGCGTTCGGCTTCGAGGCGGGCGAGTTGCAGTTTCATCGCGCCTAGCCTGCCAGCGGCTTCGGACTCGGTGGTGCGCAGCGGTTCGATGGCGGCGCGGGCGTCGAGTTCGGCGGTCGAGGCGCGCGCCGTGATGGAGGCGGATTTCTGCTCGGCGGCCCTGGCTTCTTCGAGCGCCTTGCGGGCGTCCTTGGTCTCGACGACGGCGCCGCGCCATCTTGCGGCGCCGAGGCGGGCTTCGAGGGTGGCGATCTCGTCGGACAGCGCCTTGTACTTGCGCGCCTTGCCTGCCTGGCGCTTCAGCGCGTTCGCCTGACGCTCCACCTCGGCCATGATTTCGGCGAGGCGGGCGAGGTTTTCCTCGGCCGCCTTCAGCTTGAGTTCGGCTTCATGGCGGCGCGCGGCGAGGCCGCCAATGCCTGCGGCTTCTTCCAGGATACGCCGCCGGTTCTGAGGCTTGGCGCCGATGAGTTCTGAAATCTGGCCCTGACGCACGAGGGCTGGGGAGTTGGCGCCGGTCGAGGCGTCGGCGAAGAGCAGCTGCACGTCCTTCGCCCGCACCGTGCGCCCGTTGATGCGGTAGGACGAGCCTGCCGCGCGGCGCAGCAGGCGGCGCACCTCGATCGTGTCGTCCTCGTTGAACTCGGCCGGCGCGGTGCGGCTGGAATTGTCGAGGAGCAGGATCACCTCGGCGATCTCGCGGGCGGGGCGGCCTTCCGTGCCGGCGAAGATCAGGTCGTCCATCTCGCCGCCGCGCATGGCGCGCGCCGAGGTCGCGCCCATGGCCCAGCGCAGCGCTTCGAGCAGGTTGGACTTGCCGCAGCCATTGGGGCCGACAATGCCGGTCAGCCCTTCCTCGATCGGCACATCCACCGGATCGACGAAGGACTTGAAGCCCGCGATCTTCAGGCCGACCAGGTGCAAGGAAGTCCTCAGCTCCACCCGGCCAAAACGCGGGTTTTGGCCCGTCTAGGGGCCGGAAATGGGTGGGTCAACCGGTTTAGACCGAGGGGCGAAATCGCAGCCTATTGCGGCGCCCGAGGCCGCAGTTTCGCTTCGATCGCGGCCGACAGGCTGTCGATCGACGCCTCCTCGACATGCTCGCCGCCGACGACGAAACCGGGCGTGCCGGTGATGAAATCGGGGGTGGCCCGGGCGCGGGAGATGATGGCGGCGTTGACCTTCGGATCGGCGATGCAGGTGCCGACCTCGTCCGGGTTGAGGCCGTGGCGGCCGCCGACCTCGTTGAGGCCCTGCTGCAGCTTGCGCGGGCTGGTTGCGGCCTTGATCAGGGCGTCCTGGTGCTCGAACAGGTCGGCGATCACCGCGAAGAACCTGTCCTCCCCTGCGCAGCGCGCGATGGCGCCGCCGGCGACGGCCAGTTCAGGCGGGACGGTCGGGAAGGACGACGTATTTCAGCTTCGCCTTGCCGGTGTCGATGTACTTTTCCTTCAGCGCCGGCAGCATCTGCGTATGGAAGACGTAGCAGTGGCCGCAGGTGGTGGAAGCGTATTCCACGATCTCCACCGGCGCCGCCTTGTCGCCCAGGATCGTGTCGCCGAGGAAAGGCGCGATCTCGACCGTCTTGAACGGCAGTAGCTTTGTATCTTCGCCCGAGCAGGCGGCAAGGGCGCCAGCGGCAAGGCCTGCGGCGGCGAAGGCGAGGGTGCGGATCACGTGTCTACTGGGCCGGGGCCGGAGCGGCGGGTGCGGTGGGAACAGGCGTCGTCGGAGATGCCGGCGTTTCGGTTGCCGGAGCGGCCGGCGCGCCGCCGAGCACCGCGTCGATCGCCTTCGACAGCGCTTCATAGGTGTGGTCGGCCTGGATGACATCGTTGAGGAAGACGCTCGGCGTGCTTCTCACGCCTCTCTTGTCTCCCTCCGCGATCGAGGCTTCGAGCGCTGCGCCGATCGACTTGTCGGCAAGGCAGGTGCGCGCCTCGTCGCGCGTGATGCCATGGCGTTCGGCGATCGTGGCGATCAGGGGACCGGCCTGGCCTTTCTGCGCCGCCTCGAACAGGTCGACCTGGCTGGAGAAGATGTCATCGACAAGCTCGTAGTATTTCGCCGGACCCTTGCAGCGCGACAAGCCAACCAGCAGCACGGCGAGATCGCGGTCGGTCGGGAAGTCGCGGTAGATGTATTTGATCTTGCCGGTGTCGATGTAGTTGGCCTTGAGGCGCGGAAAGTCCTGCTTCCAGAAATCGCGGCAGTGCGAGCAGGTGAACGAGGCGTATTCGAGGATGGTGACCTTGGCGGTTTCCGAGCCGAGCGGTACGTCGCCAAGCACGGGCGTGATCGGAACGGCGGCGCCGGTGTCGGCTGCCTGTGTCGGATTGCAGGCGGCCAGCAGAAGCGCTGCGCCGGCGAAGACGGCTGCGAGCGGGCGAAGGGCCAAGGCAGTCATCCGATCACTCTCCAAATCAGGCGCCGTCTGTCCTGTGCATGCTTGCGGCTCATTGTGGCGAGGTTCTGGCGAACCTTGGCCGCCCGGTCAACGCAAGCTTGTGTCATGGTCGTGCCGGGTCAGCGGCGGCGGTCGGGATTGGCGATCACGGATTCCCCAAGGTCCGCGAGGGCGGCGCGCAGGTCGGCGCTGCGGACGGGCGCGATGGAGCGCACCAGCGCCTCCCTTTCCTGCGGGGCGAGGGAGCGTGGCCGGTGTGCGGCGATCTTCAGGGGCGCCGACGTCTGGACGATCTTCAGCGCCTTGATCTTCGATCCGGAGGCGAGATTGACGCGCTCCATGATGTGTTCGGCGGCGTGCTGCACCATGGGCGCGGCGGCGGAGGCGACGCGAAGGTGAAGGACGCCGCCGCCCTTGCCCTTGGCGACCCGCAGCGGAGATGTGACGGATGCGAGGCGCTGGCCGACGATTTCCGCCCAGCGCGAGGCCAGCGTCTCGGGCGAAGGGCCGGCCTGCTTGAGGATTGGGGCAAGGGCTTTTGCAAGGGCGTGGCCGAAGGGGCGAGGCGGGCGGCGGGCCGGCGCGGCGCGCACTTCGGCAAGGCGGGCGAGCGCTCTTGCTTCCTCTTCCTGCTTCCGCCAGTCGAAGGTCATGCAGACAGTCTTGCCAAGTTTCCGCTTATGGCGGAATGCCGAACTGCATGGCCGCGGAAAAACCCTCAACTCACAAGGCAAGTCGCAGGCCCCCGCGCCGTGCCGCTCACAGGGATGAGGCGATACTCACCGCTCTGGATCGCTGGTACCGGCGTCATGCACGGCGCTTGCCGTGGCGGATCGGACCGGAGGCGCGGGACAAGGGTGTGAAGCCGGACCCTTACCTCGTCTGGCTCTCCGAAGTGATGCTTCAGCAGACGACAATTCCCCACGCCGCGCCGTTCTTCGAGCGCTTCCGCAAGCGCTGGCCGAACGTCCAGAAGCTGGCGGCGGCGAGCTGGGAGGATGTGTCTGCGGCGTGGGCGGGGCTCGGCTATTACAGTCGCGCACGCAACCTCCACGCCTGTGCACAAGTGGTGGCGAAGCAGGGCGGATATCCACAGGACGCGGCTGGCCTCGGCGACTTACCTGGCATCGGGCCCTACACCGCCAACGCCATCGCGGCGATCGCCTATGACGAAAAGGTCGCGCCGGTCGATGGCAATATCGAGCGCGTGGTCTCGCGGCTGTCTGCGATCGGCTCGGACGGAACGGAGGCTGGATGGCGCGCCGCCAAGGCGCAGATCGTCAGCCACGCGCAGGCGCTGTTCGACGAACTGCCGGCGGCGCAGCGCCCGGGCGATCTCGCGCAGGCGCTGATGGATTTGGGCGCGACTGTGTGCACGCCAAAGCGGCCTGCCTGCCTTGCCTGTCCGGTCGCGGGATCGTGCGTGGCGCTGAGGGAGGGCGAGCCCGGCCGCTATCCGATGAAGGCCGCCAAGAAGGAGAAGCCGGTGCGCCACGGCTCGGCCTTCGTGCTCGTGCGCCGGGGCAAGGTGCTGCTGGTGCGGCGCGGGCCGAGCGGGCTGCTCGGCGGGATGATGATGCCGCCGTCGAGCGAATGGCGGGAAGGCCGAATGAAAGATCCACTCGATGGCGCGCCCGGTGATTTCGCTTGGCGGCGCATCGGCGAGGTCCGGCACGTGTTCACGCACTTCGCGCTGAAGCTGGACGTGTGGTCAGCGGCCGCGCCAACGAAAGCGAAGCCGCCGGGCGAGTGGCTGGACTATGAGAGCGCGCTCGCGTCCCTGCCCACAGTGGGCCGCAAGGCAGTGGCGCTCGCGGTCAAGAGCCGCTGAGCACGACGGGAACTCATGGAACCCGAAATGGAACTCGCGCATCCTGGCGTATGTGCTTGTCCCGGCCGCGGGCGCGGTGATATCAACGCCCACCGTCCTAGCCCCGGGGACTGATCTCTGCCGTCCTTCTTCAGACATCCCGCCCTGTTGCCTTTCATTGCCGCGGTATCCGTCGGCGCGACCGTGCTGGGCGCGATCGTCTTCGGATTGATCTACCAGGCCCAGGCCAGCCTGATCGCCCACTCCTTGGAAGTGCAGCGGGAGTTGAGCCGCCTGCGTTCCACCGTGCAGGAGGCAGAACTGGCGGCGCGGGGCTATGTGCTGACGGTTGACCAGCGTTACCTGCCGGCGTTGCACGCCGCGACCACCGAGGCGCCGCGGCAGGTCGAGAACATTGCCCGTCTGACCAGTGACAATCCCCGCCAGCGACAGGCGATCGGCGGCCTGCGCGAGGCGGTGTCAGCCAAGCTTGACGACACCAACCAGTCAGTCGGTATTCGCGGCGTCGGCAATGAACGTGCGGCGCTCGAAACCTTTCTGACGGGGCGCGGCAGCGAGTTGGCGCAATCGATTGCGGCGCAGATCACGGCCATGGAAGGCGAGGAAACCTCGCTGCTGGCCCAGCGTGGCGCCGGGGCGCAAAGCAGCGGCGCGATCCTGGTCGCGGCCGGCGTCCTGACCGTGGCGCTGTCGATCGTCACGACCCTGCTCTGGCTGCGCGACCGGCGCCGGTCGCACGCTGCGCTGCAGGCTTCGCTGGCCGAACAGCAGGTCGCTTTGGCCAATCTGCTCGCCGCGCAGGAAGAGACCCAGCGGGAGATCGCCGCGCGCAACCAGGCGGAATCCCACCTGCGCCAGATGCAGAAGATGGAGGCGGTGGGCCAGCTGACCGGCGGCGTGGCGCACGACTTCAACAACATGCTGGCCGTGATCATGTCGGCGATCACGCTGAGCCGGAAGCGCATTGCCGCGGGCAATCCCGATGTCGGCAAGATGATGGACGCGGCGATGGACGCCGCCAACCGCGCCGCCAAGCTGACCGCCCGCCTGCTGGCATTCTCGCGCCAGACCCCGCTGGCGCCGGAACCGCTGGACGCCGGCAGGTTCGTCTCGGGCATGACCGACCTGCTGCAACGAACGCTCGGGGAGCATATCCAGGTCGAGACGGTGCTCGGCGGCGGGCTGTGGCGCGTCCATGTCGATGTCTCCCAGCTCGAGAATGCGATCCTCAACCTCGCCGTGAATGCGCGCGACGCCATGGCGGACGGCGGCAAGCTGACGCTGGAGACCGGCAACGTCTCGCTCGACGACGCCTATACGCGCAGCAATGCCGATGTCGCGCCGGGGCAGTATGTGATGATCGCGGTGAGCGATTCCGGCGGGGGCATGACGCCAGAAATCGCCGAGCGCGCCTTCGATCCGTTCTACACCACCAAGCCGGTGGGTTCCGGCACGGGGCTGGGGCTCAGCCAGGTGTTCGGCTTCGTCAAGCAGTCCGGCGGCCATGTGAAAATCTACTCGGAAGTCAGCCGCGGCACGACGGTCAAGATCTACCTGCCGCGCTATTTCGGCGACAAGCCTGATGCGGTTCGCACGGCGCCGATAGAGGAACTCCGCACGAAGGACGTCTGCGAGACGATCCTCGTGGTGGAAGACGAGCACCGCCTGCGCGAGGTAAGCACGGCAGGCCTGCGCGACCTTGGCTACACCATCCTCGAAGCGCCCAACGGGACCGAGGCCCTGAAACTGCTGGACGCCAACCCCGGCATCAACTGCCTCTTCACCGACATCGTCATGCCCGACATGACCGGCCGGGTTCTGGCCGACGAAGCCCGCCGCCGCCGGCCTGACCTCAGAGTGCTGTTCACCACCGGCTACACGCGCAACGCCGTCGTCCACAATGGCGTGCTCGACCCCGGCGTGAACTTCCTGCCAAAGCCCTTCACGCTGGAAGAACTGGCCCGCAAGGTCCGCGATGTCCTCGGCAAGCCGGCATAGCGATTCTATTCCGCGCGCTGTCTCCACAACCCGCCCCGGACCGCTATAATAGGCGCGTTGGTCCCAGGGAAATCGCGCCATGCCGATGAAGCCGCCGCCTGTGAAGCTGGACCCGCCCGGACGGGGCCGCATCTATGAGAGCATTCTCGACACCATCGGCAACACGCCGCTGATCCGCGTGCGCCGGTTCGCGGACGAGGAGGGCGTGGTCGCCGACCTCCTCCTGAAACTGGAGTTCTTCAACCCGCTGGCGAGCGTCAAGGACCGCATCGCGCTCGGCATGATCCTCGACATGGAGACCGACGGCCGGATCGAGCCGGGCAAGACGACGCTTGTCGAACCCACCTCGGGCAACACCGGCATCGGCCTCGCTTTCGTCGCCGCATCGCGCGGCTACAAGCTGATCCTCACCATGCCGGAATCTATGTCGATCGAGCGGCGCAAGATGCTGGCCCTGCTCGGCGCGCAGGTCGAACTGACGCCCCGCGAGAAGGGCATGCGCGGCGCCATCGAGCGCGCGAACGAATTCCTCGCCACCATTCCCGGCTCGGTGATGCCCAGCCAGTTCGACAATCCTTCCAACCCCGCCATCCACGACCGCACGACGGCGGAAGAGATCTGGAAGGACACGGCCGGCGAGGTCGACGTCATCGTCTCGGGCGTCGGCACGGGCGGCACGTTCACCGGCTGCGCCCGCACGCTGAAGCCGCGCAAGCCGTCCCTGATGATGGTGGCGGTGGAGCCCGAGAAGAGCCCGGTGCTCTCCGGCGGCCAGCCCGCCCCGCATATCATCCAGGGCATCGGCGCCGGCTTCATCCCGGCCAACATGGATGTCAGCTACATCGACGAGATCCAGCGCGTCTCGAACGAGCGCGCGCTGGAACTGGCGCGCCGCATCGCCAAGACGGAAGGCGTCGCCGTCGGCATTTCATCGGGCGCCGCCCTCGGCGCCGCGGTGGAGGTCGGCAAGCGCGCGGAAATGAAAGGCAAGAAGATCGTCGTGATCATTCCTTCGTTTGCCGAACGCTATCTCTCGACCGTGCTGTTCGAAGGGATTGGCTAGGCCCGCCACAATGACCGGCTCGAACATCGCGGCATGGATATTCGGCGCATTGCTGGCGGTCCTCGTGCTGTTCCAGCTTGCGCTGGCCGCAGGCGCGCCATGGGGGTCGCTGGCGATGGGCGGCCGGTATCCAGGACGCTTTCCCCCAGCCATGCGCGTGGCGGCGCTGGTGCAGGTCGTGATCTACGCCCTGATGGCGGCGGCGGTGTTCACGCGCGCCGGTTTGATCTGGCCTGACTGGCTCCAAGCCTCCCGGATCGCGGTGTGGGTGGTGGTCGCGGTCTCGGCCGTGGCCGTCGTGCTCAACATCATCACGCCGAGCAAATGGGAGCGGCGGTTGTGGGCGCCGGTCGCCATCGTGATGTTCGCAGCATCGCTGACCGTGGCGCTCGCACAGCCGTCATGACTGCGGTCGCGCCGAACCGGAAGAGGAGGTAGGCATGCTCGATCATATCGGCTTGAAAGTAACGGACATCAAACGCTCCCGGGCGTTCTACGACCAGGCGCTGGCGCCGCTGGGGATCAGCGTGCTGATGGACGTGCCGGGCGAAGAGACGGGCAGCACGCCCTATCTCGGTTATGGCGAGGGCTACAAGCCCTACTTCTGGATCAACCAGCAGGCGCGCGCGACCGAGTTGCTGCATGTGGCGTTCGCTGCCAACAGCCGCGCCAAGGTCGATGCGTTCTACAAGGCGGCGATCGCTGCAGGCGGCAGGGACAATGGTCCGCCAGGCGTGCGTGGCTTCTATCACCCGACCTACTATGGCGCGTTCGTCCTCGATCCCGACGGGCACAACATCGAAGCCGTGTGCCACGCACCCGGCTGAACTGAAGGTCCCGTCTGGAGACGATCAGTGCTGCGCGGGTTGCGCAGGCGCCGGAGTTGCGGGTTTGGCCGGCGCAGCAGCGCCAGCGGGAGCAGGCGTTGCACCGGCAGGTGCGGGCGCGGCGCCCACTGGTGCAGGAGCTGCGCCCTCAGTCGGGGCGGCGCCTTCAGCAGGAACGGCGCCTTCGGCCGGCGCCGCCGGCTGTTCCGGCAGCGGAGCGGGAAGCGCCAGCGGTTCGCCGCTGGTCAGCGTGCGCAGGTAGGCGAGGATGTCGCTGCGGTCCTGCTGCTTCTTGAGGCCGATGAAGCCCATCGCCGTACCGGGCGCGTATTTCTTGGGCGCTTCAAGGAAACGGTCGAGGTGATCATAGTCCCAGACGCCTGGGGCCTCGGCGGCTTTTTCGGTGAGCGAGCCGGGGCCGGTCGAATATTTGAAGCCGGCTTCGACGGCCATCTTGCGGCCGACAATGCCATAGAGTTCGGGGCCGGTCAGCGTGCCGCCGCCCTGCTCCAGCTTGTGGCACTGTAGGCATTTCACGGCGACAGCCTTGCCGGCCTCGACATTGCCCGCCGAAACCAGCTTGAAGTAATCACGCGGACCTTCGGCGACCTTGACCTCGCCCGGCGCGGTGGAGACCTCCGGAACGTCGATGTGGTAGCCGTCCTTGGCGTGTTCGGTGTGCGGGAAGAAGGCATGGCTGGCCTCGTTGAGGCCGATCAGGGCGAGACCCGTCGCGAGAACGCATCCGGCGATCTTGTTGAAGCCCAGATCACTCATCCGAACCTGCTCCCGTCCCTGATGGTAGGCGAGCTTGCGAAAGCTCGATTCGCGCCCGCGCGCGCGGGGGCTTTTTGGCATTTTAGCCTCACCCCCGCAATCTTCGCGAGACGGGCGGAACGTCGCATCGAAACAGCATCTAAATCACTGGGGAATTGAGAGTTTCCAGACGGGCTGGGCTGTGGATTGTGACGGCCGGCGCGCGCGCCTCTTGGCGGGCAGGACGCGCGACGCTCGCCCGTTGAACCATGAGGGCGGCGTCCCAGGCCCGGCGCTTCTTCCATCCAGACCCGTCCGCATGCATAGAGGCGCCATGAGCAAGATCGCGTTCCAGGGTGAGCTGGGGGCCAACTCCCATATCGCATGCCGTGAGGTCTATCCGGCCATGCAGCCGCTGCCGTGCGCCACCTTCGAGGACGTGTTCCAGGCGGCGGCGACGGGCGAGGCGGAACTCGCCATGATCCCGGTCGAGAATTCGATCGCAGGCAGGGTGGCCGACATCCACCACCTGCTGCCGACTTCTCCGCTCTCCATCATCGCCGAACACTTCATGCCGATCCGCTTCCAGCTCATGAGCCCTCAAGGGCGCGAAGCTCGCCGACATCAAGGGCGCACACAGCCACATCATGGCGCTGGGCCAGTGCCGCAACTTCCTCCGCGCCAGGGGCATCACCGCGAAGACCACCGCGGACACTGCCGGCGCTGCGCGCGAGGTTTCCGAGGCGAAGGATCCGACACAGGCGGCGATCGCGCCCCGGCTTGCGGCCGAGGTCTATGGCCTCGACATCCTTGCCGAGAACATCGAGGACGCGGCCCACAACACCACGCGCTTCGTCATCATGAGCCGCGATGCGCATGCGCCGGAAAAAACACCCGGCGTGGCGTGGGTCACGGCGTTCGTCTTCCGCGTGCGCAACGTGCCGGCGGCGCTCTACAAGACGATGGGCGGCTTCGCCACCAACAGCGTCAACATCACCAAGCTGGAAAGCTACCAGCTCGGCGGATCGTTCAGTGCGACGCAGTTCTATGCCGAGATCGAGGGGCATCCGGATGATCCGGCCGTGCAGCGCGCCCTGGAGGAACTCGGCTTCTTCTCCACCCAGGTGCGCCACCTCGGCGTCTTCCCCGCCCATCCCTTCCGCAGCCGTGCCGGCCTGGGCTGAGTTCGGGCGAGCCGCAGCCCCGCTGGCTGCGAAATCCACCGTCCCCGGCCGATGGAATGAGCTCCAGCTGTCGGGGATCGGCCGGACTTGTCCAACAGTTTGGCGACTCTGCGTTTCGGGCTTCCTCAGTGAATCCAGTCGCTTGCGAGAAATCTTGGCCGGTTGGCCTGCGAGTTTTCTGTAGGATGAAAAAGCGGGCGTATAATCCACCCATCGCCTCCGCCGGGAGGGCGGCTGTACACTGTTCAACAGCGCGGCGGCGATGCGCATCGAGCGTGGAGCACAGCGCCTCTTGCCGCGGGGATCATCTCCTCAAGGCTCACGGGCCGAGCTCAGCCCCGCGTATGCCAGCCACGAGGGCTGGCCAAGTAGGGGAGGATGTCCAGGGATCATGGCCGAACATCCATGACCTGCACGCCGGCGGCGATACCTACGGCAGAGGCGTGAAACGATCGCCTTGTCCGAGGCCGACGGCCAGACGATGTGCGGGGACGCGGGGAAACCGCGCTTCTCGTCCACTGCCGGCAGATCCGGGCAACCGGAGAGGCCAATCCACGCGGGGCATCCCCGCGTCCCCAGGCCCTCCCACCAGGGAGGCGCACATGCATCCCAGGCGGTCACACCGGCCTGATAGAGAGGGTGTGTCCCTCTCACGCCGAGCCCATCAGGGCGAAGGCGGGTGACCCTTCGACCACAGCCTGCGATCTTCCGCCCACGGACAAAATCCAGCCACGCGGCGGTCACAATCAGAGACAGGAATGCGGCCGTGCTTCGGGTCGAACCCGGATCGCCGGATGCGCTTCAGCAGGCGTCGTTCCGAAGGCCCGGATTCGCGGACATTTTTCTGTCCCAATGAATTCGCGGCCCAACCTGCATGCGCTTTGAAGTCGAGCGACCCGGGACTTGTGATCCCTGAAGTTGTCGCAACAATTCCCGTATCAACACATTTGACGAACGCCAGTAGACATACCGGAGATACTGAGTGTGTTCTCCATGCAACCTAATGATCGTTAATCCTGTTCTTCCGTGGAACTGATTTGAACGGCGCCTATTTAGGCTGCATATCGCACTCGAGCTGGGTGGATATGAGTCGGCGCGGCCTCCCCAACGGATCAGCCAAAACGATTCAGAGTTGAAACCAGAGCGGGTATCACCGGCGGGGTCATGCAACCCTTTCGGAACCTGCTCCATCAAACCTGGAGTTTCCCCATGAAACTGAAATACGTCCTGGCGGCTTCGGCCGTGCTGATCGCACCGGCCTTCATGACCGCCCAAGCGCAGCAATCCAACGTCTATGTCGGCGGCGGCTACACACATTTCGACGGCGACGGCGCATCGCCGGGCGCCATCACCGGCCGTGTCGGCGTCGGCTTGGGCCCGAACTTCGCCATTGAAGGCGAAGGCTCGGTCGGCGTCTCCGACGACAGCGGCGTCGAACTCGACAACGAGATCGGCATCTTCGGCCTCGGCAAGATCGCCGTCGCCCCGCAGCTCGACCTGTTCGCACGCATCGGCGTCTCGCGCACGGAAACGTCCCCGGGCGGCGACGATGACGGCCTCGCCTATGGCGTCGGCGGTCAGTGGAACCTGACCAGCCAGGACGGCATCCGCCTCGACATCACCCGTCACGACTACGACTCGGGCGAGTTCGATGCGTTCGGCCTGTCCTACATCCGCAGCTTCTAGTCGAAGCTTCGGGCGCAAGCCCTGATACGGGACGCCCTCGCAGAAATGCGGGGGCGTTTTCGCGCCAGGCGGGCAAACCTGAAGCGGCCGTTCATGACGGCTTAAGGTGGGCCGGGCCGGAATGGCTTGAACGGGGGGCTTTTGCCTTCCCGCGACGCCGGGCACACTGCCCGTGCTGGGTCTGAACGAAAACAGGACGGCCGCAAGGCAATCAACCTGCGGAATTCAAACAAGGGGAGTTACCCATGAAGACCAGTTTCCTCACGGCCGGCATTCTTGCGGCCGGCGCAATGTTCTGCGCACCAGGCCTGATGAGCGCGAGCGCCCAGGGCGTCTTCATCAGCGGCGGCTACACCTCGTTCGACAACAACACGCCGGGCGATGATTCCCTTGGCGGGGCCACCGGCCGCGTCGGCATCTTTGTCCTCGGCATCGGCGCCGAAGTGGAAGGTTCGGTCGGCGTCAAGGATGCAGGCTCGACTGAACTCGACAGCAACATTGCGGCGTTCGGCGTGTGGAAGGCGATCACGCTCGTCAACGTCAACCTGTTTGTGCGCGCGGGCGTCTCGCGCATCGAACTCTCGCCCACTTACGAAGACGACGGCCCGGCCTATGGCGTCGGCGGCGAATTCTTCCTCACGCCGAACGATGGCGTACGGATCGACCTGACGCGGCACGATTTCGACGCCGGCGAAGTCGATGCGATCGGCATCTCCTACGTGCGCAAGCTGTAGTCTGCTCGGCAAGGACAGTCGGAACGCCTCCGCGATGCTGCGGAGGCGTTTTCGTATTATGTCGTCGGCATGACGCTCCACATTCGCCAGGCCGTACCCGCTGACTCCCTTGCGATGGAGCGTGTCCTCGCCATCTATCGTGAAGCCATCGAGCGGTCCGAGCAAAAGCCCGAAGCCGAGCTGCGTGCGTCTCTGTCCCGCGCCGACTACCGCCTGATGATCGCCGAGCGCCATGGCGAGATCGTCGGCTTCTCGATCAGCCACGCGCCGGCAGGCGAAGACTTTTGGCTGTTCGAATACGCTGCGACCGTTGCCGCCGAACGCGGACGGGGCACGGGGACGAAGCTCTTTCGTCAGGCCGGCATCTCTGGGGGCGTCGAGCGCACCGCGCTGGTCGAAGTCGACGCGATTCCGCAAGCTGGCGGCGAGGTGCAGGAGAAGCGCCTGCGCTTCTACGGTCGGCTGGGCTGCCGCATCGTGCACGGCGTCGACTACATCCTGCCGTTAAACGTCAACGGAACCCCGCCGCCCATGCTGCTGCTTGCGCTCGCGCCGCCTGGCGTGGCGGCCGTGCCAAGGGAAATCGTGAAGCGCTGGCTGACGCAGCTCTACACCAGCGTCTATGGCAAGCCGCCCGACGATCCACGCATCGGGCTGATGCTGCATGGACTTCCATCGGAGATCGCGCTGGCGCCGATCAGCCCCGATCGAGCCACGCCTTGAGAACGTGATGCGCGATGGCGAAGCGCATCGGCGCATGCGCTTCTGGATGCGTGCCCGCCATCATCGCCTTGGCTTCCTCGCGCGTGAACCATCGCGCCGTGTCGAGTTCGTTCGGGTCGATGGTCAGCTCCTCGCCATCGGCCTCGAGGATCAGGCCGATCATCAAGCGAGGAGGGGAAAGGCCAGGGCTGGCAGAAGAGGTACTCGGCCGGACCCGTGCAGCGCACGCCGGCCTCCTCGAAGACTTCGCGGGCGGCCGCCTGTTCGATCGTCTCGCCCGGCTCGACAAAACCAGCGAGGCATGACCAGAAACCCGGCCGCCATGTCTTGCCCCGGCCCATCAGGCATTTGTCGCCGCGCACCGCCAGCATGATCGCCACTGGATCGACGCGCGGGAAATGTTCCGCATCGCAATCCCCGCATTTCCGTTTCCAGCCCGCTTCCATGATCTCCGTGCGGGTCCCGCAATTGGAGCAGAAGCCATGCCGGCGATGCCATTCGAACAGGCAGCGCGCCGTCGAGGCCGCTCCGCCGTCGAACGCATCCATGCCCGACGCCGCGACGCGGAAATCCTCGAACACGCCAAGCCCCGCGATCGGCGAATTGTCGAGGCTGAAGGATGCGGGAAGCTCCAGCGCGAAGACCGGCGAGCCCTTGGCCGTCTCGCCGAGAAAGACCCGCGTGGATTTCGGGCTCAGCATGCCCGCCTGCGGACCGAACCACAGCATCGGGCGCGCGGGCGCAAGCTGCGCGCCGATCGCCTGCGGACCCGAGGGCGGCGCGGCGCCTTCGACTAGCACCAACCCCTCGCGCATCAGCAGGACCTGCACCTTGGCCGACTGGAAGGCGGCATCCAGCCAGGCGGCGTCGCGGCGATGATGCGCCGCGCGCTCAATCCCCGCGGGAACCAGCGGGATGTCAGCGGCTGCGTTCGAGAGTAGCACCTCAGATCTTCCTGATATTCGACCGGAAGCTGTGCATCGCGCGCTGCCCTGCGAGAACGCCATAGACTGCGAAGGCGATCACGGCAAAGCCCAGCCAGGCGGCGCCGAAAAGCAGAAGGAAATCGTCGAGGTCCTCGGCCGGCCAGGCCTTGTCCTGGATGCCCTTGAGGAAGAAGCCCACGCCGGCGAGGAAGATCACGAAGGTCGAGCCCAGATATTTGAGCAGGGCGTCGATCACGCCGCGGCGCCGCAGGTAGTAGCGCACCGGAAACACGATGGCGCCATAGAGCCCGGTCACCACCGTCAGCACGAGGAAAATCGCGGGGGTAAGGCGGTCCGTGTCGTTGATCCCGCCGGACCTGATGTTCTGGTCGATCATCCACCACACGGCCACAGCCCACAGCGGGATCAGGAAGGCGAGGTCGATCCAGCGGAAGGGCGGCACGTCATTGAGCTTGCGGATCGGCTTGCCGGGAGCGCTCACACGCCCCACGTAGGCTTTGGCGATCTTGGGCGCGGCGCGCGAGGGCTGTTCGGTTCCAGAGATGAAATCGCCTACGGCGGCATCGAGCGGGATTTCTGCCTCCTCGGCCATCGCAGCCGGCGCAGTCGCCGAAGGCGCAGGAGCCGCGCCGCCCAGCAGGACGTCGTTGGCGGGTGCAGGCGCGGCTTTTTTGCGGGAAGGTTTGGCGGCGGCTTTCGCGTCCGTCTTGAGCGCTTCGCCTGGCCGGTTTCCGGCAAGGCCGCCATCCGATTTGCCCGCAAGCGTGGCGAGGTGTTCGACCAGCTCCTCGATCCGCTCCATCGGTTCGGGATAGATCTGGATCCAGTTGCGATCGGCGAGTTCGTAGAGGTAGGCGCCGCGCGGCTGGGTGTTCTCGATCAGGATCGGCACCACCGGCTTGCCCAGCGAATCCGCAACCGCCAGCTCCTTCTTCAATTGGCGCGAATTGTTGCAGTCGTCCGAAAAGAAGATCGCCAGCATGTCGCTGTCGGTCAGCGCCTGGACGATCACCTCGCGCCAGTCCGCCCCGCCGTCGATGTTGGCGTCGTACCAGACGCCGACGCCGCGCTCCGCCAGGCGCCGGACCACGGAGGCCACCAGCTCCCGGTCGGCCCGGCGATAGCTAACGAAGATGTCGTACTTCATCCACTCCCCGCCCGCGGTGCATACCGTATGGGTTAACCTACCAGATCGTCCCGGGATTGCGAGCGCGACTCTGACGCGCGGCTTACTGGGAAATCCAGAGAAATGGCCGAATAGTCCAGCCCCAGCGAGAGTCGCGAAGCCTTGCTGAGTCGCCGAGGTTGCCATGCGCGGGGGCGGACCTCTATATCCCAAAGTGCAGGCTGGCGGCGGACGAGCGCCTCGCCAACCCGGTCAGGTCCGGAAGGAAGCAGCCGTAACGAGTTTTTCTCGGGTCATCGCCAGTCTGCACCTCACAAGCCTGCCAGCACGCTCCAGGTCGCTCTCGGTGGCTTCCCGTTCCGAAAGAGCCTAGAGAGGCAGGCCGGAGGGGTTCGAAATGGCTGCTGGCCAGGGCGAAGCGCCCGATTCGGAATCTGCCCGGATTCTTGCCCAGTTCCGCGAGATCCGAAGCCTTGAATGGCTTGCCTGCGAAGTCCTGATCTCAATCCGAAGCTGGGCGGGCGCCGGACGGGAGGCCGTCCCGCTCGACAAGGTGTTCGGGCGGTTCTGGCCGGTCCTCGAAACGATCCCCAGCGTGTCGGCGTCACGCTTCCTCGATGCGCTCCAGCAAAGCGGTCTCGTGCGCTTCTCGCCGGCGCCTGCTGGCCCGGATGGCTCGCCGCAACAGGCCCTCGATGACGCGATGGTGGCGTGGATTCAGGGCGGATCGAGCGGCATGACCGTCGCCGATACGGGTCTTGCTCAATCCCTCAAGGACGTTGTCGGCTTCAGCCTGACAGGTACGCGAGACGCCAACGTGCCCGGCGCGGAGGTCTACCTTTCGGCTTTGCCGCAGGCCGTGAACGCCAGTTCAGCAGACATAGCTGTGTTGATGCCCTTCATGAAACAACGCCGAGCGGTATTCGAAAAGGCCCTGCGACCCGCCAGCGAACAGGCGGGCCTGAGCTGTATGCGAGCCGACGAGTTCTACGGCTCCAAGCACATCGTCAGCGAGATATTCTCCCTGATCAAGAACGCGAAGCTTGTGGTGTCGGACATCAGCGGCCTCAACGCCAATGTCATGTATGAAACCGGCATCGCCCACGCGATCGGTCGTCCCGTTCTTCTGATCGCCGAGCGTGGCACGCGCGTGCCATTCGATGTGCAGCACCTGCGCCGGATCGAATACACGCGCGGCGGCGGTCTCAAGCGGCTGGCGGCAGCGCTCAGGGGCGCATTCGCGGAGGTCGGGGCGCGCTAAGCGCCTTGCGGCCTGTGGACAGATCGGGTTGGCGTTGCCCGGTCCCATGGGCCATATTGGAGGCATGGCCTCGAAGAAGCCCCCAAAACCGCCCTCCGAGGGCTCGGAAGACGTTGAAAACGTGCGGGATGACCGCACGGTTTCGATGTTTGGCGACAATCCGTCTGATGGCGGAGGACCCAGGGCCTATCAGGTGTTGGCGCGCAAATACCGGCCGCTGACCTTCGACGACCTGGTGGGCCAGGACGCAATGGTCCGCACACTCACCAACGCCTTCAAGACCGGCCGCATCGCCCACGCCTTCATGCTGACCGGCGTGCGCGGCGTTGGAAAGACCACGACCGCCCGGTTGCTCGCCCGAGCGCTCAACTACGAAACCGCCACGGTCCACGAGCCGTCGATCAAGCTCGATCCGCCGGGCATCCATTGCGGCGCGATCATGGAGTCGCGGCACCCCGACGTGCTGGAGCTTGACGCCGCCTCCAACACCGGCGTCTCCGACATGCGCGATCTCCTCGACGGCGCGCGCTACGCGCCGGTGAGCGCGCGCTACAAGGTCTACATCATCGACGAAGTCCACATGCTCTCGACGGCGGCGTTCAACGCGCTGCTGAAGACCCTCGAAGAGCCGCCGCCGCACGTGAAGTTCATCTTCGCGACCACCGAAATCCGGAAAGTGCCGGTGACCGTGCTCTCGCGCTGCCAGCGCTTCAACCTGCAGCGTTTCTCGACGGAGGCGCTGACCGAGCACCTCGCCAACATCTGCAGGGCCGAGAACGCGAAGGTCGCGACTGAAGCCCTCGCTCTCATTGCTCGCGCCGCGGAAGGCTCGGCGCGCGATGCACTCTCCATCCTCGACCAGGCGATCGTGCAGGGCGATGGCGGAGAGGTGACCGTCGAACAGGTCCGCGACATGCTCGGCCTTGCCGACCGCTCGCGCATTCTCGACCTGCTCGATGCCGTCGTCGCCGGCGACCACAAGGCGGCGCTCAACGAAGCAGCCGCGTTGCTGGACCAGGGCGCGGATGCGCCGGTGCTGATCAAGGACATGATGGATGCGGTGGTGGAAATCTCCCGCGCCCAGGCCCTCAAGGATGCTTACGCCCAGGCCGGCCCGGCCGACTGGGTCAAGCGGACGCGAGGGATGGCGGACAAGCTGTCCCCGGCACAGTCAGCACGGATGTGGCGGTTGTTGCTGCAGGGCTTCGAGGATTGCGCGCGGGCCCCCGATCCGCCGGCCGCGGCGCAGATGGTGGTGTTGCGCCTTGCCGCCGCCGCCGCACTGCCGCCGCCGGAAGACGCGATGAGACTTCTGGCGGGTGGGGCCGCTGTGCCCTCCCCAAAGTCCCGGCCTGAGCCGACGCGACCGCCGGCCGATGCGCCGGTCGCGTCCGTTGGCGATGTGCCTGTGCCTGCCGCGCAAGTCCACGACGACGAGCCTCATCACGGCCCTCGCATGTCCTCGCTGCGCGAGATCATCGCCGAACTCGACGCCCAGCGGCAGATCGACCTGAAATACGATATCGAGCGCTTTGTGCGCCCGGCCGAAATCGATTTCGGCCATTTCCGCTACACCGCCGCTCCCAGGACGCCCGGCGACCTGTCGCTGCGCATCAAGAACTGGCTGGAAGAGACAACCGGCGTCGAATGGGACGTCAAGCAGTCGGGCGATGGCGCTGCCGAAACCACAGCCGAGACGCGCAAGCGGCGCGGTCACGAGAAGTTGCGCGCGGCGGCCGAGCATCCCCGCATCGCCGAGGCGCTGAAGGTGTTTCCCGGCGCGCGCGTGCTGAGGGTGGAAGAACCCGACGCACAGGAAGAGCTTGATGATCAGCCCGCGGGCGCCAATGTGATCCACGTCGACTTTGCGCGCGACCGCGACGAAGAAGCCATTCCCGACCCCGAGGAAAGGGAGGACGACGATTGAAAGACCTCTCCGATATCATGCGCCAGGCCCAGCAGATGCAGGTCCGGCTGCAGGAAGCGCAGGAGCGCATGGAACTGATCACCGCCGAGGGCGCGTCCGGCGGCGGCATGGTGACGGTGACGCTGAAGGGCAAGGGCGAACTCTCCGCGCTCACCATCGATCCCTCGATCCTCAACCCCGGCGACAAGGAGATCATCGAGGATCTGATCAAGGCGGCTCACGCCGACGCACGCCGCAAGCTCGATGAAGCCATGGCCGAGGCAATGAAGCAGGCCACCGGCGGCCTCGGCGGAATGCTCCCGGGCTTCAAGCTGCCGTTCTGAC
>CAVQYJ010000009.1:0-144413 GCA_963718145.1 uncultured Alphaproteobacteria bacterium
CCAGTCCCTTCCACCAGCCTTCCCGGCGATTAGAGGCTGTCGACTTTGGACGCGCACATTTGGGCGCACGACTGCGTGTTGGTTTGTTTGAGAATCTCCAGGTTCAGCGGCCCGCTTTCGGAGGTCGCTACCAACCGCATCAACGCAACGCAGAGCGGTCATTGTTCGCGGCGCGGAATGCCTGTCACTGGTCCGATCCGGTTCTTGCCTGCTTTACCCGTCAATCTATGGGTGGCATCAACGACGTAAGGCGATGTCCGATCGGGAGACCCAATGATACCCCAAAACGTCCGCAGGGTGCTGACTGCGAGCGCAGTGGCGTTCGGCCTTTCGGCCTGTGCCGCTGTCACAGACGCCAATCAGGAAGCTACGGCTGCCGCCAACGCCGCGGCTCCGTCAGGTTCCGAGACGGCGGCGCCCCAAACCGCGGGGTCCGCGCGGGTTCAAGGACCTCTGATCGCCAATGCCCGTCAGCTGACGTTCGAGGGGCTGCGCGCAGGCGAGGGCTATTTCTCCGCCGACGGGTCCCAGATGATCTTTCAGAGCGAACGCGAGGCGGACAATCCATTCTATCAAATGTACTTGATGGACCTGGAGTCCGGCGACGTGCGGCGCGTGTCCCCGGGCTACGGCAAGACAACCTGTGGCTGGATGCGCCCGGACAGGAAGCGCGCGATCTTCGCCTCGACGCAGGACGATCCCGAAGCCCGCAAGAAAATGGCGGACGAAATCGCCTTCCGGAAGAGCGGGCAGACCCGGCGCTATGCGTGGGACTATGACCCCACCTACGACATCCAGGAATACGATCTCACGACCGGCAGGTACGTGAACCTCACCCGCACGCTGGGATATGACGCCGAAGGCGCCTATTCGCCGGACGGCAGGCGCATCGTGTTTTCGTCGAACCGCGCCGTCTACGGGCGCACGCTGAACGAGAAAGAGAAAGCCCAGCTGGACCTCGACCCATCCTACTTCCTCGATGTCTACGTTATGAATGCAGACGGATCGAACGTGAAGCGGCTCACGAATGTTCCGGGCTATGACGGCGGCACGTTCTGGAGTCCTGATGGCTCGAAGATCATCTGGCGGCGGTTCTCCGAAGACGGGGCGCGCGCGGAAGTCTACACGATGAACGCCGACGGGACGGACCAGCGCAAGATCACCAATATCGGCGCGATGTCGTGGGCGCCGATCTTCCATCCTTCCGGCGACTACATCATCTTCTCGACCAACGTCCTCGGCTTTGCGAATTTCGAGCTGTACCTCGTCGACGCTGCGGGCAAACGCGAGCCGGTTCGTGTCAGCGAGCGCGAGGGCTTTGACGGCCTGCCCATGTTTCACCCAGGCGGCAAGCGCATTGCATGGACCTCGAACGCCACCAGCAACAAGACCTCTCAGATCTTCATCGGCGACTGGAACGACGCCGAAGCACGCCGGCTTCTCGGACTTGATAGCCAGGGCGCCCTCCTCGCCAATTTCAAGCCGCAGGCAGCGGCGACCAAGACCGAGATCTCCGAGGCCGACCTGCGCCGGCATGTCGAGGCGCTCGCCTCGGATGAGATGGAAGGACGGCTGACCGGCGCGCCGGGCGGAAAGCGGGCGGCAGAATATGTCGCTGCCGCATTCAAGGCGTCGGGTCTCCAGCCTGCCGGAGACGCAGGCACTTACATGCAGAGCTTCGAGTTCACTGCCGGCGTTTCCGTCGGGAAGGACAATGTCTTAGCCGCAACGATTGGCGGCCGAGCGCTTGATCTGAAGGCCGACGCCGATTGGCGGCCGCTGTCGTTCTCACGGACCGGTCCGGCCGCGCAGGCCGATGTAGTTTTCGCCGGATATGGCCTCACCGCGCCGAAGGACGGCGACAGCGGCGAGTACGATTCCTATGCACACCTCGACGTCGAAGGGAAATGGGTTCTCGTCTACCGCGGCCTGCCCAACAATGTTGATTCCAGGACGCGGATCCATCTCTCGCGCTTTTCGGACATGCGCTACAAGGCGGCGACCGCGCGCGCCAACAAGGCGGCAGGAATCATTTTCGCCCCCGCTCCAGGAATTGACGCCGACGAGCTGCCAAAGCTGTCCTACGAGTCCGGATCGGGCGCGTCCGCCCTTCCGGTCGTGGCTGTCGGCCGCAAAGCCGCCGAGGCGATGCTCGCGCGCGCGAACACGAACCTCTCCACGTTGGCCAAGCAGCTGGATGCCGGCGAGATGGTCGCCGGCTTGCCCCTCAACGGCGTAAAGGTCTCGGCGAACATCTCGCTCACCTATGAGCGCCGCAACGGCTTCAACGTGCTGGGCCGGCTGGACCTGAATGGCCCGGCTGGGGCGCCGGCCCTGGTTATCGGCGCGCACCTCGACCACCTCGGGCGTGGCGAAGCCTCCGGCTCGCTGGCGCGGGGCGATGAGCGCGGCGAAATTCACCACGGCGCCGACGACAACGCCTCGGGCGTCGCCGGCCTGCTGGAGATTGCCGAGTATTT
This sequence comes from uncultured Alphaproteobacteria bacterium, assembly GCA_963718145.1. Classification (GTDB taxonomy): domain Bacteria; phylum Pseudomonadota; class Alphaproteobacteria; order Caulobacterales; family Hyphomonadaceae; genus UBA7672. The sequence continues at coordinate 2,481 of CAVQYJ010000009.1, forward strand.
CGCCGCCGAGCGTGCGGCGGGCCGTCTGCAGGGTGTCCGCGACGTCGTCTTCGCAGCGTGGGAAGGCGAGGAGCTCGGGCTCCTGGGCTCAGCTTACTTCGTGGAATCCGCAAAGAAGCAGACCGGCAAGGAGACACTTGGCGGCGCCTATTCCGCCTATCTCAACATGGACATGATCGGACGGCTCAAAGACACGCTGATCGTGCAGGGCGTGGGTTCCTCGAGCGTGTGGACGCGCGAGATAGAGCAAAGGAATGCCGTGATCGGCCTGCCGGTTACGACTGTCTCGGACACTTACCTGCCCACCGACGCGACCTCATTCTACATCGCCGGCGTCCCGATTCTTGCGGCGTTCACGGGCTCGCACGAGGAATATCACTCGCCACGCGATACCGCCGACCTCATCAACTACAAAGGTCTCTACGATGTCACTCGCCTGATGTCTCTGATCGCCCGCTCGCAGGCGCAGGTTGCAACCCCGCCCGACTACATCAAGGTCGAGCAGACGCAGACACAGGGCCGCGTCGGCAATGTCTTCATCGGCACGATTCCCGACTACGCGTCGGAGAACATCAAGGGCGTGAAGATTTCTGGCGTCGTCCAGGGCGGGCCGGCGGCCAAGGCAGGCTTGCAGGGCGGAGACGTGATCGTTGGACTGGGCGGGGCCCAGCTCGAGAACATCTACGACTACATGCAGGCGATGAACGGGCTCAAACTCGGAGTAGCAACCGAGATTATCGTCGAACGCGGCGGCAAACGGTTGAACCTCAAGCTGACGCCTGCCGTCCGGGAGTAGACCTTCAACGGGCCGGGTATGGCGTATTCCCGCCTTACTGGCCGTGACTATGCCGAGATGTCTGTTTGCAGGATCCGATGCCGCCGAGCGTCTGGAGCGTGACGGCTATTTCTCCGGATGTGTCAGCGCCTGATAGGTCAGGGTTCGGGCCATCGCGCCGAGATCGTCTCCGCCTGTGCCCCCCATCCGCTGGATCATGCCAATGGCGATAATGTCATTGGCTGGATCGATCCAGAACCAGGTGCCCGCCGCGCCGCCCCAGCTGATCGTGCCGTCGCCCTGCAGCGTGCCGGCTGCGCGTGCGTCGTTGACGACCTGGAAGTCGAGCCCGAAGCCGACTGCCTCGTTGAAGCGTGCGACGCTGGTTCCATTGCTCGAAACCAGCACGCTCTTGGGAATGACGTTGGTGCCCATCAGTTGGACTGAGGCAGGCGAGAGGATGCGCACGCCGTCGAGTTCGCCGCCATTGAGCACCATCTGGCTGAAGCGGGCGTAGTCCATCGTCGTGGAGACGAGGCCGCCGCCGCCGCTCTCATTGCGCGGTGGCTTGGTGTAATCAGGCATGGCGACGCCAAAGAGTTCCTTCGCCTCGACAATCTTGTTCTGGTCGCGGTCGAAGACATAGACGGCGGAAAGGCGGCTGGCCTTTTCGGCGCCAGTGTAGAATGCCGTATCGCCCATCTTCAGCGGCGCGAAGATGCGCTGCTGCATGAACTGGCCGAGCGTCTGGCCGCTGAGCTTCTCGATGATGTAGCCTTGGATGTCGACGGTCGAGGAGTAGGACCAGTTCGTGCCCGGCTGAAACATCAGCGGGATCGTCGCCGTGCGGTCGATCATCTCCTTGAGGTTGCTGGCGGATAGGACTTCCTTCTGCCGGTACATCTTGTCGACAGGGTGCTCTTCGGCGAGGCCGTAGCCGAAGCCAGCGGTGTGGCTCATGATCTCGCGCATGGTCGGCGGGCGGACCATGTTCTCCAGCTCCATCGTGCCGTCCTTCCTTATCGACTTCACGACGCGCAGGTTCTTGAACTCCGGCACGTAGCGCGTGACAGGATCGTCGAGACGCCACTTGCCCTCCTCGAACAGGACCATCATGGCGACGCCGGTGACCGGCTTGGTCATCGAGTAGATGCGGAAGATCGTGTCTTCCTTGATCGGAGCGCCGCTCTCGAGGTTGGCCTTGCCGTAGGTCTTGAAGCCGACGATCTGGCCGTGCCGCGCGAGCAGCGTCGTCATGCCGGCGACGCGGCCGCTGGCGACGGCGGCGGCCATGTAGTCGTCGAACATCTTCAGGCGGGCGCTGTCGAAGCCGACAGCCTCGGGCCCGACGGTAGCGGACAGGTTGCGCGGGGCGGCGGCAGGTTTCGCCTCGGCATGGGTCGCCATCATGGCGTCCATGTGCGCCTTCATCTCCGCCTGCGACATCTGCATGGGAGCGGGCGTCTGCATCACGTCTGGCGCATTGGCACAGGCTGAAAGGAACGCGGCCGCGACGGCGGCGGCGGAGCAGGTGCGGCGAAGCATAGGCAAGTCCTCCCGGCAGGTTCGGCTTGGTCCGGCCTCGCGGCCGACTGTCCCGTTGGCGGTAACCATCACGCGCCGGACCGGCTCTGGCAAGGCCTTGCGCTCGCGAGGATTTCCGGCAGGGCGAACCCGTGACTTCCAATTCCCGCGATCGGGCATGTCTCCGCCATCGGTGGGATCGAGGAGGCCTGCGGACTTGGGCGAACGGCGCGAACGCCAATGGCGGGATAGTCGCGACGCCGTTCGTTGCCCCCGAGAGTTCACACCCTCGCTGTTGCAATCGGGAGCGCTGAAAGGCCAAGCTCCGCGGCATCCTCGTTGGCCCCGGCCGCAGTCGCGGTGAAGCCTTTGCGGGTCATCTCGCCCCAGGATTTGACGCCACGCATCCATTCCCAGAGACCGCGAAAGCGCCACCAGGAATTGAGCTGGCGATAGCCAAAATTCTCCAGCACCGCCGCCGCCGCCAGGCGAAGCAGGTCGCCGACATGGCTGACACGGCGCAGTTCCGCCTCTTCCAGTGCGAGGGCGCCGACGCTGACGGCGATGCCGAAAAAGATGGACAGGGAAAGGAAGGCAATCAGGTAGTCGACGTGGAGGATGCCGAGCGCCCACATCACGGGCAAGAGCGTGCAGCCCATAAGTTCCAGCACCGGCCCGATGAGATCGAAGACCAGCACCTGGCCCATGCCGATCATGCCGACGCGGCCGTATTTGGGATTCGTCATGATGGCGCCATGGCGAACGAATGTCTCGATGGCGCCGCGGTGCCAGCGGGCCCTCTGGCGGCCCAGGACTTTCAGCGTTTCGGGCGCCTCGGTCCAGCACACGGGTTCTGGAAGGAAGACAATGCGATGCGCCTGGCCGGTCTCCTTGGCGTGGCGGTGCAGCCGGATGACGAGTTCCATGTCCTCGCCGACCGTGCCGTGGGCGTAGCCGCCGATATCGACCAGTGCGCTGCGCCGGAAGAGGCCGAATGCGCCGGAGATGATGGTGAGGACGCCGAGGCGGCTCCAGGCCAGCCGCGCCAGAAGGAATGCGCGAAGGTATTCGACGGTCTGGAACAGGGCGAGCGGATTGCGCGAAACGCCGACTGCCTGCAGGCGGCCATCCTTGATCTTGCAGCCGTTCGCAATCCGGATGGTGCCTCCCACGGCCACGACGCGTTCGGGATCTTCGATGAAAGGCTGGACGGCGCGCAGGAGTGAATCCGGCTCCAGAATGGAATCGGCATCCATCGAGCATACGATCGGCGTCCGCGCGAGGTTGAGGCCCGCATTGAGCGCATCGGCCTTGCCGCCATTCTCCTTGTCGATCACCAGGAGTTTTTCGTTCAGCCGTGAACGATAGATCGCGCGGATACGCGCATGCGATGCGGCGTGTTCATGGTCGCGTTCCGTCAGCTCGAGTTCGAAGCGATCCTTCAGAACGTTGAGCGTCTCATCCTTCGATCCGTCGTTGATGACGATGACCTCGAAGCGGGGATAGTCGAGCGCGAGCAGGGATAGAACGCTGTTCTCGACGGTGGTCGCTTCGTTGTACGCCGGCGCCATCAGGGTGATCGGCGGGACGATGGCGGCGGAACGGCGCCACAGCACGTCCGAACTCGGCTCCGGCGGCTCGACTGCGAGCGCGCGTTGCGCGACGGCGAGCTGCAGGAGATAGGCGAAATTCTGCAGCAGCGCGCCGCCGATCACCAGCCAGGCAATCGACCTTGCGACCGTCATCGCAAAGTCCATGAGCGAGAATTCGGTCATGACGCTTTGCGCAGCCTTGCTTTGGATCGCGGCTTGCCGGCCCCGGGTTTGGCCTTCGCCACGCTCGCCGGCTTGACCGCGGGGGCCTTTGCAGGCGCCTTGACGCGGCCTTTGGGGGAGGCGGTCTTCGCCGCGACGACCTTCAGCCCTGACTTCGCTGGGCGCTTCCGCTTGCCCGGCGCCTCGACGACGGCGCCGGCCTTTTCGAGCCGCTGTAGCGCCTCTGCGGCGCGGAAGCGTATCCACCACACGCTATCGTTCAGCAAGGGCTCGATGCCTGCGCGATCCTGCGCGTCGCCATATTGCCCAAGGCCTTCGACCGCCTTGAGGCGCACGCGCCAGTCGGCATCACGCAACGCGGCGACGAGCCAGGGAGCGATCCCTGGCGCGCCGAGCGCGCGCAGAGCGGTGATCGAGGCGGCGCGAACCTCGGGGTCCATGTCATTGGCTGACCGGGTGATCGCCGTGAACGCCATGGGCGAACGCGACGTGCCAACGGCCTTCAACACCATAACCTGCGCTTCGCGCGGCAGACCGGCGGCAAGAAGTGCGAGGGCGACGGGCAGGTTAGCGTGGACGCAAGCCTCGACAATCTTGAACAGCGACAGCGAGCGCCCGCCTTGCGGGAGCTCGACGAGTTTCAGCACCGACGCAAGGTCGGGCAGATCGCCAATCTCTATGCGGGTGCGCAGGGCCGCGGCGCAGACGCGGAAGGACGGCGAGGCCTCGAGCTGTCTTAGGATGCGTGAGGTTTCGGGGTCCCGGAACATCCGAAGAAGTTCAACGGCAGCAACCCGGTCGGGCACATGTCCGCGCACTGCAGCGCGTCTATAATACGCATCCAGCGACGCCTTGCGCATGAGCTCGACGAGGCGGTCGAGCGCCGGGCCTTCTAGGGCGCGCGCCACGTCCAGGGCAGTTTTCATGACAAGATCGCAGTCGTGTCGGCTGCGTGTGTGGAGACGCGGCGGACCGGCCTCTCCCTTGCAATAGCCAAGCAGACCCAGAGTGAGTTGAATGCTGCGCGCCGGCAGGTCGCGGTCGCGCTGCTGGCGGACCAGCCGTGCAACAACCAGCGCGGTCATCACTCCACATGAAAGAGCGGCCAGGACGATCGAAAGCGTCCAGACAGCCTGCAGCAACCCAGGCATTTCAAAAGGTCCTTGCCAGACCTATTGAGACTTCCGTGCGATCGTAGGCCGAGCGCATTTCGTGCGTGACGCCGGCGCGAATGTGGAGGCCGGACGAAACCTCAAGGGTTCCGCCCAGCGTTGTCGAGCGGACGTCCACCGTCATGCCGTCCGAGCTTTCGGGGGCATCCGACCAACCGGCATCGACGGCAAGTTGCGGCGCTATCTGCCAGACGGCGCCGAGTCCATAACCGAATCTGTTCTCGCCGTTTTCGTCACGAACAGCGACGGCGGATGCCTGGAGGCGAAGTCCGGCGCCGACGTCTTTTGCGCCACGGAAGCCGAGCTTCTCGACAGGCCCCGCGGTATACTCGGCGTGAGCGAACTCGCCGGCGACATACCACCCCTTGCCGTAGTGTTCGGCGCCGGCGCGGATGGAGAGCTCCGGGCGGAAGTCCGCTTCGGGTGCGCCGCCCAAGGCCAGCGACCAGATCACCGAGTTGATTTCACGAGTCGCCTGGAGTTCGACAAAGGTGTCCTCGCGGTCGAAACGTCGGGCATGCTCGATCGCAACGCCAAGTCCGCTGGCGCCTTGGCGCCGGGAGAGGGAAACCCGAGCTTCGGTCCAGTCAGGAAGTCCCCCCGAGAGGGAGCTGCGGGCGGCGCCGGCGTCGAAACGCCACGAATCTGCGGACTGGTCCGCTCCGGCCAGCTCCGCCTTGAGACGCAGCGCCTCGCCATCTTGCTGCCGCTGGGGTGAAACGGAACTGAGCCAGCGACTTGCGGCCGCAAGATCGCCATCGCGCCAGGCAAGGCCGGCCAGGCCAAGCCGCGCATCGTCGTTCGCTGGCGCAAGGTCGAGCGCGCGAAGCAAGGCATTCCGCGCCTCGACGCGGGCATCGAGCGCGCTCTTCGCGGCGCCGAGTTCGAACCAGGCGTCGGCGTCCTGCGGATAGAGCTGCAGGACGCATTGCGCCAGCAGGGCTGCTTCGGCGAACCGGCCGGACCGGCGCAACTCTGCCGCGGCGGCGACACTCACCGACTGGAAGGCGGAGCACTGTTGCGCCGCCGGTGGCTCAAGCGCAATCTGGAGATCGATCGGCATGGCGCTAATCCCTCCCCCAGGCGATCGAGGCGGGAAGCGCCTCTCGCGAACTTGTTTCGACGGTCATGTGTCTACGCTTCCGCTGGTGCGCGAACGTCGCGCCGGCCTGTCCCGACTTATGACAAATCTTGGCTAAGGACGGCTTGGGTGCGCGCCCCGGATTTGGGTGTCGCGATTAACCTTTGGGCAACGGGCGGGAAGCCTTGCCGGCGCCCGATTTTGCATCAAACCCGGCTTCAGGGCTCACGGCATTCGCTGTCGCTTGCCCGCTGGCCTGCGCGATGTACGCTTTGCGCCATGAACGCACACGATCGCAGGGCGTGGCCGGCGCTGGAGCGTGTCTCCGGCGCGGCGCGACTGACCTGCGCGCGGCGCGACGAGACCACCGCCATCGCGGACCTCTACCAGAAAGCCCCCTGCCGCCTGCTGTTTCCTGACGTCGAACCCGACGACCCGTTCACCGCCGTGCTGCTCACCACTTCCGGCGGCCTCACCGGCGGCGACAGGCTCGACATCGAGATCGGCGTCGGCCCCTCTGCATCCGCGACCATCAGCACGCAGGCGGCGGAGAAGATCTACCGGTCGCCGGGAGATGACTGCACGGTCCGCGTCCGCCTGGCAGTCGCTCCCGACGCCTGGGCCGAATGGCTGATGCAGGAGACCATCCTGTTCGACGGCGCACGCCTGTCGCGACGCACCGAGGCCGACGTGGCGGCGACCGGCCGCCTGCTGGCCGTCGAAAGCCTGGTCTTCGGCCGTGGCGCCATGGGTGAGAGTTTCGACCATGGACGCGTACACGATGTCTGGCGCATCCGCCGCGAGGGCAAGCTCGTCTGGGCCGATGCCGTGAAACTGGAAGGAGACATCGCGGCTGAGCGGGGCAAGCCCTTCGGGTTCGGCGCCGCTGCCGGTTGCGCCACACTAGTCTATGTCGGTGCGGACGCCACACGGCGCCTTGCCGCGGCGCGCGAAGCCCTCGCGCAGACCGAAGCCACGGGCGGGGCCACCAGTTTCGACGGCCTGCTGATCGTGCGCCTGCTCGCCGGCGACGCGGCGCACCTGCGCGCCGCCGTCGCGCACTGCATCGGCCGGTTGCGCGCCGCCATCGCCGGCCTGCTGGACCGTCTCCCTCGCGTCTGGAGTGTCTGATGAACCTCACGCAGCGCGAGAAAGACAAGCTCCTGGTCGCCATGGCTGCCGTCGTTGCGCGCCGCCGGCTGGAGCGCGGCGTCAAGCTCAACCATCCCGAAGCCATAGCCCTGATCACCGACTTCGTCGTCGAGGGTGCGCGTGACGGGCGGTCGGTGGCCGACCTGATGCAGGCCGGCGCGCATGTGATCCGGCGCTCGCAAGTCATGGAAGGCGTCGCCGAGATGGTCCATGACATCCAGGTCGAGGCAACTTTCCCGGACGGGACCAAGCTGGTCACCGTGCATGAGCCGATCCGATGAGGCGCGAGCGATGATCCCGGGCGAGATTCTCAGCGAGGCAGGCGACATCGAACTCAATCCGGGCGCCGTGGCCATCGCCCTGCGCGTCGCCAACACTGGAGACCGGCCGATCCAGGTCGGCAGCCACTATCATTTCGCCGAGACAAATCCCGCGCTCGATTTCGACCGCGCAGCCGCGCGAGGCCGCCGGCTCGATATCCCGGCGGGAACCGCAATCCGCTTCGAGCCGGGCCAGGCGCGCGAGGTCCGCCTGATCCCCTATGGCGGCGGGCGCCGCGTGGTTGGCTTCCGCGGCGAAGTCATGGGCGCTCTCGATGCTCCGCCGAAGAAAGCGAAGCGCTGAGATGGCGATCCGCATTTCCAGGCGCGCCTATGCCGGCATGTACGGCCCTACCACCGGAGATCGTGTGCGCCTTGCCGACACCGAACTCTTCATCCGCGTCGAGAAGGATCACACCGTCTATGGCGAGGAGGTGAAGTTCGGCGGCGGTAAGGTCATCCGCGACGGCATGGGCCAGAGCCAGGTCACGCGCGCGGGCGGGTCCGTCGACACCGTCATCACCAACGCGCTGGTGCTGGAACTGGACCGGTATCTACAAGGCCGACATCGGCCTGCGCGACGGGCGCATCGCCGCCATCGGCAAGGCCGGCAATCCGGACACCCAGCCCGGCGTCACCATCATCATCGGCCCCAACACCGAGATCATCGCCGGCGAGGGCCGAATCCTCACGGCCGGCGCCATCGACAGCCACATCCATTTCATCTGCCCACAGCAGATCGAGGAGGCGCTCTACGCCGGCGTCACCACCATGCTCGGCGGCGGCACGGGTCCTGCCCATGGAACGCTGGCGACGACCTGCACTCGGCGCCTGGCATGTCGGCCGGATGCTGCAGGCGCTGGAAACCTTCCCGATGAATCTCGGGATTTTCGGCAAGGGCAATGCCAGCGAACCGGCCGCGCTCGAAGAGATGATCCGCGCCGGCGCCTGCGCGCTGAAGCTGCACGAAGACTGGGGCACGACGCCCGCAGCCATCGACTGCTGCCTCTCAGTGTGCGACGCGTTCGACGTGCAGGCGACACTGCACACGGACACGCTCAACGAAAGCGGCTTCCTCGAAAGCACCGTCGCCGCCTTCAAGGGCCGCACCATCCACGCCTTCCACACTGAAGGCGCAGGCGGCGGCCACGCGCCGGACGTGATCCGCCTTGCAGGCGAAGCCAACGTCCTCCCATCTTCCACCAACCCGACGCGGCCTTACACCGTCAACACGCTCGATGAACACCTCGACATGCTGATGGTCTGCCACCATCTCGATCCTCGCATCGCCGAGGACGTCGCCTTCGCCGAAAGCCGCATCCGCAAGGAAACGATCGCGGCGGAAGATATCCTGCACGATCTCGGCGCGTTCTCGATGATCTCCTCCGACAGCCAGGCCATGGGCCGCGTCGGCGAGACGATCATCCGCTGCTGGCAGACGGCGCGACAAGATGAAGCGCCAGCGTGGCGCGCTGCCCGGCGATGACGCCAGCGCCGACAACGCCCGCGCCAAACGCTACATCGCCAAGTACACGATCAACCCAGCCATCGCCCATGGCCTCGCAGATCGATGTGGGATCCATCGAAGTCGGCAAGCTAGCCGACCTGGTGCTGTGGTCGCCCGCCTTCTTCGGCGTGAAGCCGGACCTCGTTCTCAAGTCGGCGGCATGATCGCGGCGGCGCCGATGGGCGATCCGAACGCCTCGATCCCGACGCCGCAGCCGGTCCACTACCGTCCGATGTTCGGCGCCTATGGCCGCGCGAATACCGAAAGCTCGGTGTTGTTCGTCAGCAAGGCGGCGGCAGACTCGGACGTCGGCGAGGAGCTCGGCCTCAGCCGTGCGCTTGTCCCGGTCAGGAATACGCGCGCAATCTCGAAGCGCGACATGAAGCTCAACGATGCTCTCCCACATATCGAGGTCGATCCCGAAACCTACGAAGTGCGCGCCGACGGTGATCTGCTCACCTGCGCGCCAGCGGACGTTCTCCCCATGGCCCAACGCTATTTCCTGTTCTGAACATGCAGAGCGCATACTCGCATCCGCCTTCGTGGAGACTGGCCGCGCCGCCGATGCAGCCGGCCGAAATCGCTCTGGTGTTCGACCAGCGCTGGCGGCGGCGGCTCGAAGCTCACGACCCGCAGCGGCGAGGATTTCCTGCTCGACCTGCCGCAAGCCCAGGTCCTGCGCGACGGTGATGCGCTCGTGCTGGACGATGGCCGTCTCATCGCTGTCATTGCAGAAGCGCGAGGACCTGCTCGAAGTCCGCGGCACGGCCCAGATCGCCCTGCCGCGCCTTGCCTGGCACCTCGGTAACCGCCACACGCCGACCGCCATCGAGCCGGACCGCATCCTTGTACGCCGCGACCACGTGCTGGCCGACATGCTCGCAGCGTCTGGGCGCCGAGGTCCGCGAAGTGGTCGCGCCGTTCGATCCCGAGGGCGGAGCATACGCCACCGGCCACGCTGTGAAGGCGGCACACGGACACGACGCCACGGGCACGATCATGAGCATTGACGCCGCCGCCCTTGCACAAGCTGCTCGCCTGGACCTCGCCGTCCTATCCGGTCGGTGCGTTCAGCTACAGCCACGGACTCGAGCAGGCCGTCGAGGACGGCGCGGTCGTCAATGTCGAGCACCTCGTCGCCTACGCCTCCGCATCACTGGAGCGGGGTTGCGCCCACATCGACGCCGTGCTGTTCGCCCACACCTGGCGCGCTGCGCATGCATCCGGAATTGCTCGACGATATCGCCGAAGGAAGCTTCCGCGCTGGCGCGCATCATCTGAACTGGCCCTCGAAAGCCGCCAGCAAGGTGCGGCTTTCATGCTTGTCACTCGCAAGGCTTGGCCGCATCCCGACCTCGAAGCCTTCGCCGCAACCCAGAAAGGCAGGCCCGTTCCTTACGCTGTCGCTGTTGCGCTCGCCTGCGCCCTGCACGGCGTCCCGCTCGCGCCAGCGCTCGAAGCGTTCCTTCACGGCTTCGCCGCCAGCATCGTCTCCGCTGGCGTCCGCCTGGTTCCGCTCGGACAGACCGACGGCCAGATCGCGCTTGCGCGACTTGCCCCGGTCGTCTCCCGCGTGACACCGCTCGCGCTCGAAGCCGACCTCGCCGATCTCGGCGCCAGCGCGTTCATGCTGGATGTCTTTTCCATGCGTCACGAGACCCAGTACACGAGGCTGTTCCGCTCATGATCGCCAACGGACCTCTGCGCGTCGGAATTGGCGGCCCGGTCGGCTCCGGCAAGACCGCTCTGACCGACCGTCTCTGCAAGCTGATGCGCGACGCCTACGAGGTCGCGGCAATCACCAACGACATCTACACGCGCGAGGATGCCGAGTTCCTCACCCGCTCCGGCGCACTGGCGCCGGAGCGGATCATGGGCGTGGAGACAGGCGGTTGCCCGCACACGGCCATCCGCGAGGACGCCTCGATCAATCTCGCCGCCATCGACGAGATGAATGCCCGTTTCACCAACCTTGAGCTGATGTTCATCGAAAGCGGCGGCGACAATCTCGCGGCGACGTTCAGCCCTGAACTCGCCGACCTGACCATCTACGTCATCGACGTGTCGGCAGGCGACAAGATCCCGCGCAAGGGCGGGCCGGGCATCACGCGCTCGGACCTTCTGGTGATCAACAAGATCGACCTTGCGCCGCTGCGTCGGCGCTTCGCTCGACGTCATGGATCGGGATTCGCGCAGGATGCGCGGCCAGCGGCCATTCCTGTTCACCAATCTCAAGATCAACCAGGGCGTCATGGCCATTGCCCGCTTCATCGTCGAAGCGGGCGGCTTGCCGCCGCGCGCCTTGCAGGAGCTTCAGCATGTCTAGAAAAACCCTCGTCCTGGCCGCGCTGGCTGCCGCCCTGCTGGCGGCGCCTGCATGGGCGCACCCGGAGGGCGGCGCACACGAGCACGGGATCCAGCAGGGCTTCCTTCATCCGTTCACCGGCTTGGATCACCTGCTCGTCATGGTGGCGGTGGGCGTATGGGCTGCCCATTCCGGCCTTCGCCTGGCGTGGATTGCGCCTGCCTGCTTCCTCGCGGGCATGGCCGGGGGCATGTGGACCGGCTTGCCATTCCCGCCCTCGGCAAGTGTCGAACTCGTAATCTCTCTCTCGGTCGTCGCCTTCGGCCTGCTCCTGGTGTTCGCCGTGCGCGCGCCTCTGTGGGCGGCCATGGTGCTCGCCCTGAGCGTTGGTATCGTGCACGGTGCGGCGCATGCGGCGGAGGCGGTGAGCGCGATGGGAGCGCTGGCGGGTACGCTGCTGCTGCATGCGATCGGCGTGGCGGTGGGCGCGATGAGCGCGAAGCAACCCCCGCCCTCCGCGCGGCAGGCGCAACAATCCTGGCTCTCGGCCTCGGAACAGGACTCCTGCAACTTTGACGCAGCACTCGGCGCGCCGGACCTGTTCACATTCCGCCAGTTTGCGGCCAAGCCGTCAAAGGCTCCCCAGCTAGACTCTTGTCACGCATGTTTCGCGTTTCATTCGAGACGAATCTAAAATAGCCAATGACCGAGTGCACGCGCCGCGGTCCGACGCGGCGAGGACAGGCTTTGCTTGATGACATGCGACTCCTACCTTGTTCAGCTGCGGGCAAAGCCATCGCGGCCAGCTTCCGTTTGCTCTCGGCCAGGGACGGTTCGCTGAATGGCTGACAGAGGCGCCCTGGTGCCGCCAGACCCCGCAATCCGCAGGGAGTGCGCGTCCGGCATTGCCGCGGCGCGTATTGCCGAAGCGCTCGCGACCGGCAATGTGCTGGCGATCATCTCCAGCGACTATCGTGCGCGCGATATCTTCGCGGCCTTGCAGGGCGCTGCGCCTGACGCCCAGGTCATCTTCTTTCCGCCAAGCGATGCCCTGCCGGGAGATACCCAACCCCCGACGGCGGCCAATGTCGGACTTCGGCTGTCCGCGCTAAGGAAGGCGAGGCAGGCGCTCCAGTCAACGTCCCGTCCGCGCCTGGCCTGCATCACCACGGCAGAGGCCGCGTCCGAAATCCTCCCGGAACCGAAGGCTTTCGACGACAAGTTGCCGAGGCTGCGCGTTGGCGACTGGCTCGACCCGGACAGCTTCTCGGCGGCGGTGAGAGCCCTCGGCTATTTCGAGGACGACCGGGTCGATGAACCGGCCGAGTTCGCGATCCGGGGCAAGGTCATCGACATCTTTCCGGCGGATGCGAACAGCCCGGTGCGGATCGAACTGTCCAGCGGCGCCATTGCCCGCATCCGGCTGTTCGATTCCGTAACCCAGCGCGGGCTGCAGGACCTTGCCTTTGTAGAGACCGGACCGGCCGTCGAGCCGGAACTCCTCGCCAGGGGCAAGACCCTGTTCGAGCATTTCCCAGGCGCCGTCGTCGCGCTGGATCCGGGGGCTGCAGATGAGCGGTCGCGATTCCTGTCTCTTGCGGCCGATGCCGCCGATGCATCCCGGGGCGCGCCAGTCGGCCCACGCCGCAAGCTCGTGACAAAATCCATGTGGGATGCGGCCCTCAAGAGCCGGAGCATGGTTGGAATGTCAGCCGGACCGCAGGAGCGCGGCATCCGCTTTGCGTCGGCGCCAAATCCTGTCCGTGCGATGGCGTCTGAAATTGTGGCGGCTCTCGCAGAGAAGGCGCGTGTCGTCATTGCCGGCTCGGCCCACGACCTCCGCTTCATCAAGAAGCGCCTCGCCAAGCCGGTCGCCGCCGAAGCCAAGGCCATTGCGCGCTGGAGCGATGTGGAGCGCGGACCACGTTCCCGGGTGATGCTGATCGAGATGCAGCTCGACCATAGCTGGCGGGAACCGGACAGGCTTGTCATTGCAGCATCGGACGTCCTCGGAGCCAATGCCGGTCTGGCTGCCGCCGCTCCCGACGCGGGCGGGCATCTGCTGGAAGTTGGCGATGTATGCGCCGGGGATGTCGTGATCCACGAAGACCACGGAATCGCAGTTGTCGCCGGGCTAGGCCACAAAACGTCGGTCCCCAACGACAAATCGACGGGCGACACTATCGAACTGGAATATGCCAATGGCGCTCGGCGTCTGATCCCCGTCGAAGAGGCGGATCGGATCTGGAAGTATGGCGCCGACAGGTCCGCAGTGACTCTGGACAGCCTGGACGGCGCAAGCTGGCGAAAACGCCGCCTGATCATCGACAGGGCGATGACCGACGCCGCCGCGGACCTGACACGCCTCGCCAGGGAAAACGCCAGGCGGCGGGCTGTAAAGATCGACCCCGATCCGGCGGCCTACAACGAGTTCGTAACCGGCTTCCCGTTTTCCGAAACGCCTGACCAGGCGCGCGCGATCAAGGCCGTGCGGCATGATCTCGCTGCCGGCCGCCCGATGGACCGGCTCGTGATCGGCGATGTGGGGTACGGCAAGACCGAGGTCGCGATGCGTGCGGCTGCTCTTGTGGCGCTGGCTGGCCGACAGGTCGTGATCGCTGCGCCAACGACTGTCCTGGTGCGTCAGCACGTCGAGACCTTCCGCCAGAGATTTGACCGGATCGGCATCAAGGTTGCGTCTCTCTCGCGGCTCTCGAACACCGCAGATCGCAAATACGTCAAGGCAGGCCTCGCCGATGGAACTATCTCGGTCGTGGTTGGCACCGGAGCTGTCGCGGCAAAGGACGTGAAGTACTCGAAACTTGCCCTCGTGGTCATCGACGAGGAGCAGCGGTTTGGCACGGCCGACAAGGCGACACTTCGCAATCTCGCGGTCAAGGGCCATGTCCTGAGCCTCACCGCCACGCCGATCCCGCGCACGCTCCAGAACGCACTTATTGGGCTGAAGAAGATGTCGGTGATCGCAACGCCGCCGGCCCGCCGCCAACCGATCCGCACGCTGTCCGGCGTGTTCGACGAAGGGCAGGTGCGTACGGCGCTGTTGCGGGAGAAGGACCGCGGCGGCCAGAGCTTTGTGGTTGTGCCTCGAATCCAGGACCTTGCGGGCCTGGCAGGCAGGCTCGGGCGGCTCACGCCGGAACTGTCGCTGTTGCAGGCGCATGGCGAGATGCCGCCGGCCCAGATCGACGATGCGATGATCCGCTTCGCGTCCGGTCGAGGCGATGTGCTTCTCGCCACCAACATCATCGAGGCCGGCCTCGACGTGCCACGCGCGAACACCATGATCGTCTGGCGGGCGGACAGGTTCGGTCTCGCGCAACTCCATCAACTGCGGGGAAGAGTCGGCCGCGGCAACCGGCGCGGTCACATCCTGCTGACTACAGAACCGGGCACGGCGCTGTCGGAGTCTACGAGAAAGCGGCTCCGTACACTGGAGTCGCTCGATCGCCTGGGCGCGGGCTTCGCCATCAGTGCGCGAGATCTCGATATTCGCGGCGCGGGAGATCTCGTGGGAGATGCGCAGAGCGGCCACATGAAGCTGATCGGGATTGATCTCTACCAGCATCTTCTGGAAAGGGCCGTTCGCGAAGCGCGCGGAGAAACGCTTGAGCGCTGGACGCCGGTTATCAATGTCGGGTTGGGCGGACGCCTGCCGCCCGACTGGATTCCAGAGACGGATACGCGGCTGTCGCTCTATCTCCGGCTGGCCCGCCTGATGTCGCGAACCGAGCTTGACGCCTTCGAGGATGAGCTTGTCGATCGCTTCGGTGCAGAGCCTCCTGAGGCGTCAATGCTGCTGCGAATTGCGAATGCGCGTGTGCTCGCCAGAAAAGCGGATGTGGCAAAGGTTGAAGCTGGCTCCCAGGCGATCGCCTTCACGCCGAGGAGCGAGATGACAAGGCGCGCCGTAGCCGCGGGTCTGCGTGCCAGGAATGGCCGGCTGTTTCTCGAGACATCCCTTGCGTCTCCGCTGGATCGCCTTGCCCGTGCTGAGAAAGTGCTCGGCCTGCTGTCAAAGGCCAGGAAGCGCGCCTGACCGCTCCTTGAAGCCAAAACGGGACAGCGAGTGCTGGTGCGCCCCTTGCCGGACCGAGTTGGCGCCGACTAGCCTTGCTGGCCCAACATGGCGGAGCCGGAGCTGACTTCATGGACGACCACGAACTGCACGCCCACTTGATCGGCCAGCAGGGTGGGCGGCGGTCGCTCAATACGCCTGTGCTGGTGATCGATCTCGATGCGCTGGACCGGAACATTCAGGCGATGGCGGCGTTCGCGGCGCAGCGCAGTATCGCCCTGCGCCCCCATGCCAAGACACACAAGAGTGCAGATATCGCCCTGAAACAGATTGCTGCGGGCGCCGTCGGCTCTTGCTGCGCCAAGCTGGGCGAGGCTGAAGCGCTGGCGGAGGGCGGCGTGGACAGCATCCTGATCACCTCGCCGGTTGTGTCCGCTCCCGCTATCGCCCGCCTGGCCGCGCTGAATCACCGGATCAGGGACCTGAGAGTCACCGTGGACAACCCAGACAATGCCGGCGCGCTCGCGGCCGCATCGAATGCTGCTGGCAAGCGGCTGCAGCTCCTGGTCGATATCGATCCCGGCATCCGCCGCACCGGCGTCGCCTCGCCGGAGGCAGCTGTCGCCCTGGCGCGCAGGATCGCGCAGGCGCCGTCGCTGCGCTATCTCGGCATCCAGTTCTATTGCGGGCGGCAACAGCACATCGCCGGCTACGCCGAGCGCCGCACGGCGATGGTTGATCGCACCAACTATCTGAAATCAGTGGTCGACGCGCTGACGGGCGCTGGTCTCGCGCCCGGGGTCATCACAGGCGGCGGCACCGGCACGCACTACATCGACGCCGATCTCGGCGTCTTCAACGAGCTGCAGGTCGGGTCCTACGTCTTCATGGACCGCCAGTACAATGAGTGCGACCTGACGGGCGAAAGCGACGCTCCCTATGAAACATCGCTGCTCATCGATGTGCGCGTCGTCAGCGCCAACACGCCGGGAATGGCGACGGTCGACGCCGGGTTCAAGGCCATGGCGACTGACGGCGGTCCGCCTACCGTGATGTCGGGCGCACCCGCTAGCTCGGCATTCCACTTCATGGGCGACGAGCACGGCCTGATCGTCTCTGCAGGCGCCAGATTCTCGATTGGCGATGCCGTCACTCTCGCTTCGCCGCACTGCGACCCGACCGTCAATCTCTATGACTTCTACCATGTCGTGCGCGGCGATACGCTGGTCGCAATCTGGCGCATTCAGGCGCGCGGGCGCTCGCGCTGACCGCCGCGCATACGGGCGCCGCAACGGCGCCCTCGACGGCTGGCCTGTGGCCTGTTTCACTCGGAATCGGGCTGATCAGGGAGACGGCCAATGCCGGACACGTATGACGCCGTGGTCGTGGGCTCAGGCGCTGGTGGCGCAATGGCTGCCTATGTGCTGACCAGGGCAGGCGCCACCGTGCTCATGCTGGAAGCCGGGCGCGCCTATGATCCAGGGGAAGCGCCGATGCTGAACCTCAGCAAGGACGCACCCCTTAGGGGAAGCGGCACGCCTGACAAGCCCTTCGGCTACTACGACGCCACCGTCGACGGCGGCTGGGAGATACCGGACGAACCCTACACCACCGCCGAAGGGTCCGAGTTCATGTGGTGGCGATCCCGCATGCTCGGCGGGCGCACCAATCACTGGGCGCGAAACTCGTTCCGCATGGGTCCTTACGACTTCAAGCCGTTCACCCGCGATGGCCTCGGCGTCGACTGGCCCGTCTCCTACGACGAGATAGCGCCCTGGTACGACAGGACGGAAAAGCTGGTCGGCGTCTACGGCGCCAATCTCGGCCTGGAGAACCATCCCAATTCCGGCGCGGGCGTGCTGCACACCCCGCCGAAATTCCGCGTGCCCGAGCTGTTCGTGAAGGCGGGTGGCGATGCGCTCGGCATCCCTGTCGTGCCCGCTCGCCGAGCAATCCTGACGCGCGACATGGACAATCGAAAGGCGTGCTACTGGGCCTCTCCCTGCGGGCGAGGCTGCGGCATCGGCGCGGCGTTCCAGACGACCACCTCACTGATCCCGTGGGCCACCGCCACCGGCAAGCTCACCATCCAGACAGGCGCGATGGTCTATGAAGTCATGCTCGATGCGTCAGGCAAGGCGTCAGGCGTGCGCTACATCGACAAGGCGTCCGACGCACACCGCGAGGCCACGGGCCGCGTCGTCGTCCTGGCCGCGAGCACGGGCGAGACTGCGCGCATCCTCCTTAACTCGAAGCCCAATGGCCGCTCCGAAGGCGTCGCCAACTCCAGCGGGCAGGTCGGTCGCAACCTGATGGACACGGTGGGCTCCAGCCTCTCCGCCTACTTCCCGCAACTCGAAGGCCGTCCGGTCTATAATGAAGATGGCGCGATGGGCCTACACGCCTACATCCCGTTCTGGCAGTACAAGGAAGTTGCGGCCGGCAAGGTCAACTGCACGCGCGGCTATCACATGGAGATCGGCGGCGGCTTTGGCGAACCCGGCGTCGGCGGCTTTGGCGGCTACGATGGCTACGGCCCCGGCCTCAGATCCGAGGTGAAGAAAAAGTATGGCGCGCGCTTCGGCTTCACGCAGCGCGGCGAGATGATTCCCAACGCAAGCTGCTTCATGGACATCGATCCGGAGAAGAAAGACAAGTACGGCATCCCCGTCGCGCGCTTCCACTGGGGATGGTCGGACCACGAGCACGGCCAGGTCACGCACTTCCAGAACGCCGTGAAGGAGCTGGTCGACAAGCTCGGCGGCACGATCACCAGCACCATCCAGGCGCCGAAGGATGCGATCTCCAAGGGCGGCGAGATCATTCACGAAGTCGGCACGGCTCGCATGGGCGCGAAGGCTTCCGACTCGGTGACCAACAGCCTCAACAAGGCCTGGGACGTCGACAACCTCTATCTCGCCGACGGATCGGTCTTCGCCTCCAAGGCGCACAAGAACCCGACGATCACCATCATGGCCCTGTCCATGCGCGCGTCCGAGCACATCGCCGGCCGCCTGCGCAGCGGCGAACTGTGAGGGAGGACAAGATGTCAGACACCAGGTCTCCCGTGCTCGTGGCGGTAGATCGCCGCACGACCCTCCGCTGGATTGCGGCCGCGGTCGCCAGCGGCCAGCTCGCTGCCTGCGGCGAGAAGTTCGGCAATGAGGACTGGCTCGCCCCGCCGCCGCTCACCGGCAAGGGATACGGGAAGGATCCCGATCTGTGGGAGCCCGTGGTCCCATGGCCGTTGACACTCACGCGCGCCGAGCTTGCCGCAACTGCTGCGTTGGCGGATCTCATCCTGCCGGCAGAGAGTGATACGCCGTCAGCCTCGCAAGTTGGCGTTCCGGCCTTCATCGACGAATGGGTCAGCGCGCCCTATCCGACGCAGCAGGAGCATCGCGGTCTCATCAAGCCCGGCCTTGCCTGGCTGGATCGCGAGGCGGCGACGCGCGGCGGCAAGAGTTTCGCGGAGACGGCCCTTGAAACGCAGAAGGCAATCGCAGACGACATCGCCTTCGCAGGCAAGGTGAAGCCTGGTCTGGAAAGGCCGGCCGAATTCTTCAGCCGCATGCGTGCGCTTGTTCTCGGCGCCTACTACACGACGCCGGAAGGCTGGAAGGACATCGGCTATCCCGGCAACAAGCCGACGACCGGTCCCTATCCCGGCCCGACGCCGGAAGCGCTTGCACACATCAAGGGTGTCATCGAGAAATCCGGTCTCAAGTTCGACCCGAAATTCTAGAGAGGCCTGATCCTGATGTTTCGGTACCAGACCTTGTCGCCGTGGTCCTGCAGGGCGATGTGGCCCTTGGCGAAGGTGCCGAACAGCGGCCACTGCTTGAACTTGGACGCCGCGACTTTGGCCTTCCAGGCGTCGTCGCCATAGCTGGTTTCGGACACGAGTTTCCCGTTCAGCCAGTGCTCGATCTCAGAGCCCGTGAACCGCACCACGGCCTCGTTCCATTCGCCCACCGGCCTCACCGCGCCATCCGGCGGAACGACGAAATCGTAGAGCGCGCCCGCGCGGTGCGACGGAAATTTTCCATCCGCGTGACCATCATTGTCGAGCACCTGCATTTCGGGCCCGGTATTGTAAGTGTTCTCCGCGGCCGGGTCTTCGTTAACCAGATAGATGATGCCGCTGTTGCCGTTGGGCGAGATCTTCCAATCGAGCGACAGCTCGAATGGGCCATACTCGTCCACCGTCATGATGTCGCCCGAACCGCCCGCCGTCAGGGCAAGCGTGCCGTCTTCAACAGCCCAGCCAGGTCCTGGCGCGTCCTTCTTGTATCCTTTCCAGCCCGTGAGATCCGTTCCGTTAAACAGCATCTTCCAGCCGGCGGCTTGCTGGTCTGCGGTCAACGTGCTGGCGCCAGTTGCTGTGGGCGCCGCGGGAGGTGCTTCGGCGACAGGCGCCGCCGGCTCCGCCAGCGGTTTGCCATCGCACGCCGCAAGCATCAGCGTGGCAGTCATCAGTCCAGTTGCAAGCCGCATCGCTGTCTCCCTCAAACCGGCGTCCAGGCGCCGTTGTTTCCGCTGGAGGCGATCGCCGCCTCGATGAACTGCACGCCACGCACGCCATCGGCAATCCCGGGCGCCAGTCTCGCGAATGCGTTCGGCTCGCGCTTCTCCTGATGCGCCCGGATCAGCTCCGCCGCATCACTGTATATCTGCGCGAAGCCTTCCAGATAACCTTCCGGATGTCCGCCCGGAATGCGCGTAGCGAGTGTCGCCACCTTCGAGACGCCCGCGCCGCCGCGGCGGATGATGCGTTGCTGTTCGCCCAGCGGCGTGAACAACAGCGTCTCTGGCGTCTCCTGAGCCCACTCGATCCCGCCCTTGTCGCCGAACACGCGTAGCTTTAGGCCGTTGGCTGATCCCGTCGCCACCTGGCTCGCCCACAACATGCCCTTGGCCGCGCCGCCAAGGCGCAACATCACGTTCACATTGTCGTCCACCTTGCGCCCCGCAACAAAGGTAGACAGATCCACCGAAATCGTTTCCGTCTTCAGTCCCGTGACGAATTCCGCCAGCTGAAACGCATGCGTCGCGATATCGCCGAGCGCCCCTCCGGGGCCTGCTTTCGCCGGATTGCCTCGCCAGTCCGCCTGCTTGTTGCCGGACTGATCCGTTGCGAGCCAGTCCTGCGCGTATTCCGCCTGCACTATGCGAATGCGCCCGAGTTCGCCTGCCTCGATCATCGCGCGCGACTGCCGCACCATCGGATAACCGGAATAGTTGTGAGTCAGGATGAAGGGCAAGCTGGTGCGCTTCACGATCTCGGTGAGGTCCAGCGCATGCGTAGTGGAAATGGTCAGGGGTTTGTCGCAGATCACCGGAATGCCTGCGAGCAGGAACTCCCGCGCAATCGAATGGTGTGTCGAATTGGGAGTCACGATGGACACGGCATCGATCCGATCCGGCCGCTTGGTCTCGTGCGCCGCCATGACGCAGAAGTCGCCATAGCAGCGCTCTTCCGCCAGTCCCAAACTACGCCCGAATGCTACGGACTTTATCGGATCGGACTGAAAAGTCCCGGCCACCAGGTCCCAATGCCCATCCAGTCGCGCCGCCATGCGGTGGACGCCGCCGATGAATGCGCCTTCGCCGCCGCCGACCATGCCGAGGCGCAGTCGCCTCACCGGTCGAGTCCAAGCAAACGCCGGTTGGCTTTCTCGTCCGTGCCGCTCGCCGCAAAATCATCGAACGCCCGGGGCGTCACGCGGATGATGTGGTCGCGAATGAACGCGGCGCCCTCGCGGGCCCCATCCTCGGGATGCTTGATGCAGCATTCCCATTCCAGCACCGCCCAGCCTTCATAGTCATAGCCGGCGAGTTTAGAGAAAATGCCCTTGAAATCCACTTGCCCATCGCCGACTGAGCGGAAGCGCCCGGCGCGCTCAAGCCATGGCGCATAGCCCGAATAGACGCCCTGCCGCCCTGTCGGATTGAACTCCGCGTCCTTGACGTGGAACATCTTGATCCGCTCGTGATAGAGGTCGATGTATTCGAGGTAGTTGAGCTGCTGCAGCACGAAGTGGCTCGGGTCGAACAGGATGTTCGCGCGCCTGTGGCCCTTCACGCGGTCGAGGAACATTTCGAAAGTGGTTCCGTCGAACAGGTCTTCGCTCGGATGGATTTCGTAGCAGAGATCGACGCCGGCATCCTCATAGGCGTCGAGGATCGGCTTCCAGCGTTTGGCGAGTTCTTCAAACGCTGTTTCAAAGAGACCAGGCGGCCGTTGCGGCCAGGGAAAGAAGTACGGCCAGGCAAGCGAGCCGGAGAACGTCACGCTGGCGTCGAGCCCCAGGCGGCGCGACGCTTTGGCGGCGAGGTGGAGCTGCTCGACCGCCCATGCCTGCCGCGCCTTCGGATTGCCGCGCACCTGTGGCGGGGCGAAGGCGTCGAACAGCGTGTCATAGGCCGGATGTACGGCCACCAACTGGCCCTGCAGGTGGGTTGAAAGTTCGGTGATGACGATGCCGGCGTCTTTCAGGATGCCCTTGATCTCGTCGCAATAGGCGTCGCTCTCGGCCGCCTTGCGCAGGTCGAACAACGACGCCTCGCCGGTCGGAATCTGCACGCCCACAAAACCCTTGTCCTTCGCCCATTTGGCGATGGCGGGCAGGGAATTGAACGGCGCGTCCGGCCCCACGAATTGCGCGAGAAAGATGCCGGGGCCCTTCATCGTCTTCATGTGTTCGCGTCCTCAGGCCTTCAAAGCGCTGAGGTACCTATAGCCGATTTCGGCTGCTTCCATCCGGCCTTTTTCGAACGGCGGTTCCTGTTCAAGGAAGAACTTGCGGACGCCTGCGGCGTAGGCGGCGGGCATGATCCTGGCCCAGTCGAGCCGGCCGGAGCCCACTTCGGTCGGATCCATCTTGAGGTCGAGGTTCGGCGCAGTGGAGGCCTTGATGTCCTTGACATGCATGAGGCTGAATCGGCCCTTGTGCGCGTTGAACAGCTCCACGGGGTCGCGCCCGGCGGCGGCCGCCCAGCCGACATCGAGCTCGAACGTCACAAGCGCCGGATCGGTTTCCTTGATCAGCAGTTCGAGGCCTGTCGTCGAGCCGACCTTCACGAACTCGAAATTGTGGTTGTGGTAGCCGAAGGCAATCCCGTTCGCCTTCAGCTTGCGGCCGATCTCATTGAACTGCGCGGCCATGCGCTTCCAGTGATCCGCCGTCATTGCGTTGGCCACGCGCACGATCGTGCGGAAGCCTTCGCCGGCGATCGGCTGCAGCTTGATGTCCTCCGGCGCAGCCATGGCTGGGCAGATCGCGTGCGTCGCGCCCAGCGTATTCAGGTCGGCCGCGAGCTTGGAGAGGTCGCCCGTAAGGCCGGGCTCCTCAGTCGTGCCGGGCCGCATCGCGATATGACAGCTCGCGCACTTGAGGCCGTTCTTGTCGAACGATGCGCGGAGCTGCGCGGGCGTCTTGCCCATGTAGCTCGGCGTCTCGACCGTCTTGTAGCCGATGCGCGCGACGTTCGCGATCGTGCCTTCAAGGTCGGTCCGCAGCATGTCGGCCAGGGTGTAGAGCTGGATGCCGATCGGCAGGCTTTGGCGTGCGAAGAAGGGGCCGTCAGACATGGCCCCTCCTTGTATGTTTTGGCACGCGGCGGCGAGCGGCGCTGCCGCGCCGGCAGCGAATAGCGCCTGCACAAGGCTGCGGCGGGAGAGGCTGGTCATGTTGCGCTCCATCACTGTGTCTTGATGTCATGCCGCTACAACGCTTGCGGGCGCCCGTGTCTCGGGCCGGAAGAACACGGCCAGCAGCAGGATGGCGACGACCGCCATGCCGGCGGGAACCATGAACAGCGTGCGATAATCGACAGCCGTCGTGCCCGGATCGGTCCCCGGAATCGTGAACCGCGCCATCAGCGCCGGGAAGAGAAAGCTGGCCACCACATTGCCGATGCCGAGGATCAGCAGGTTGAACAGGCCTTGCGCGCTGGAGCGCACGTCCTTCGGGAAGGCGGCGTCGACGAAGATGTAGACGGTCGCGAAGAAGAACGCGTAGCAGATGCCGTGTAGCAGCTGCACGGTGATGATCGTCGGCACGCTGTCCGGGAAGAAGGCGAACACCAGGAACCGCGCGCCGTGGCCGAGAATGCCGATGATCATCGTGACCTTCCAGCCGAGCTTTACCAGCACGCTGCCCAGGATGAACATCGTCACGATCTCGGCGACCTGACCGATCGAGAGCACGATCATGGAGAGATTGCCGGCGATGCCCACCCGGTTGGTGAGGAAGCCATCGGCCATCACGAAATAGCCGTTGTGGATGACGCTATCGATGAACGTAACCAGGAAGAGCACGGCTAGGGAAGGAATGCCGAGCAACTTGATCGCCTCGCGCCAGGCCAACGGATCGGCCCCAACAGCATCCCGCTTCGGCGGCGTGTGGGGCAGCGTCAGGCTGTAGGCCGCGAACGCAAACGAGACGATGGCGGCAACCACGAAGATCAGGCGCACCTGCTCCGGCCCGGCATTGGCGCTGAGAAGGAAAATGAACGGCCAGCTCACAAGGATCCATCCAACCGTGCCGCCCATGCGGATCGTGCCGAACTGCTTGGCGGGATCGCGCAGGCTGGCGAACGCAATGGCGTTGGAGACGGACATCGACGGCACGTAAACCAGGCTGAAGACCAGGTAGGCCGCGAAGAAGGGCCAGAATTCGGTGAGAAACGCGCAGGCCAGCAGGGCTACGCCGCCGATGACATTGCTCACGGCCAGGAAGCGCTCGGCGGAGAAGTTGCGGTCGGCAAACTGGTTGGAAAAGAAAATGCCCAGGATCGCAGCGATGCCCCAGGCGCTGCCGACAAGCGATTGCTGCCACGCCTCGAAGCCCAGCTGGCCCATGTAGGGAAATAGCTTCGGCGCCCACGCTCCCCAGATTGCGAGCTGCAGCATCATCATCAAGAAGAGACGAGCCTGAATCACTTGTCGTTCTCCCGATCCGGTCTGCTCGCCAGCGATGCACGCTTGGTCTAGGGTTCAAGTCTGGACCGGCTGTCCCGGCCTGTCCACGGGCAGGAGGGCTTGATGAGGGCGTATCTTCTTGCCGTTACGGCCATCGCGCTTTGCGCGTCGTGTGCAGGTTTGCCGCAAGGCGGCGAAAGTGGATGGCGGCCGCTGTTCGACGGCAAGACGCTCACCGGCTGGACTCCCAAGATTCGAGGGTTCCCGCTTGGCGAGAATTACCGCGACACATTCCGGGTGAGGGATGGCGCGATCGCCGTCAGTTACGACAAGTACGATGCTTTCGGAGAACGCTTCGGCCACCTGTTCTACACGGCGCCGTTCAAGGCCTACCGCTTCCGCATGGAATACCGGTTTCTGGAGGAGCATCCCGCGGATACGCCCGCCTGGGCCATCGCCAACAGCGGCGTGATGATTTTCTCGCAGGATCCCAGGACGATGGCCGTAGCCGACAGCTTCCCCGTATCGGTGGAGGCGCAGCTGCTCGGCCCCGCGGCGGGGCAGGCGCGCTTCAATGGCAATATGTGCTCACCGGGGACGAATGTGGTGATGGAGGGCAAGCTGGTCACCACGCACTGCATCAACTCGAAGACGCCTTCCGTGCCTAATGGCGTGTGGACGACATTCGAGATCGAGGCGCATCCGGGCGGCGAGGTGATCCAGAGGATCAATGGCGTGGAGACGATCCGCTATTCGCAGGTCCAGCTCGATCCCACCGGCAATATGGCGAACTCGAAACCGCTGGTCGAGGCGGCCGGCGGCAAGCTGATGCTCGATGGCGGCTACATCTCCCTGCAGAGCGAGGGCAATCCGATCGAGTTCAGGAAGATCGAGATCATGGAACTGCGCTAGAACCAGACCCTATGCCGCCCGGCTGGAAGCGCCCAGCAGGCCGAGCCGGATCAGGCTTTCAGCGGCCGCGACGATAGACTCTTCTGCCGAACGCGGGGACCAGCCGAGCAGGCGCTGCGCCTTTTCGCTCGTGGCGTTCATGTTGATGTCCAGCAGCGGAGCGATGGGCTTCAGCGCCGGGTTGGTGAGCGCGAGAAGGCGGACCAGCCAGTTGGGAACCTCGCGTGTGGGGACTTTGCCGGCAGCGGCGCCCATGCGGCGGCGGAGGATGCTTGCAACGTCGACCATCCACATGCTTGTCCCCGCTATGGCCAGGAAGCGTTCGCCCTTGGCGGCGGGATGGGTCATGGCGCGCAGGTGAAGGTCGGCGACGTCGCGCACATCGACATAGCCGGAGTTGATGCGCGGGCAGCCGGGCTGGCCATCCATCAGGGTTTTGACCAGGCGGATGGAGTGCGAGTAGTCCGGACCGAGCGCCGGACCCATGACGGCGACCGGGTTGATGGCGGAGAGTTCGAGGCCGCGCCCTTCCTTGGCGATGAAATCCCACGCAGCGCGTTCGGAGAGTGTCTTGGACTTCTGATAGGGAGCGATCTTGCCGTTCAGGTCGCTCCAGTCCGTTTCGTTGAACGGTCGATTCATGGGCTTGTGACCCATGCCGACGGCCCCGAAGGCAGACGTGAGGACGACGCGCTTCACGCCGGCATCACGCGCGGCGCGAAGGATGCGGAGATTTCCATCGACCGCTGGCTTGATCCAGTCCTCCTCGCGGACCTGATCGCCGGAAGGTGTAGGCGAGGCGCCGTGGTGGACATAGGCGCAGCCGGCCGCGGCCTCGACCCAGCCGGCATCCGATGCGAGGTCGGCGGTGACGAAGGTCAGGCGTTCGCCAGGCTCTGCGCCGCCAACCTTCAGGTTCTTGCGCACTTCGTCTTCGCGCTTGAGCGAGCGCACCGTGGTGCGCACGCGATAGCCGGCGGCAAGCAGGGCAAGGATGCAGTACTGGGCGATGAACCCAGTTCCGCCCGTCACGAGCACCAGCTTGTCGTTCCCGGGTGTAGTGTTCATGGCGGTTCAGCGGTTCCCATGCGCCAAAGCGCTTTTGCCGGCAGTATTGCTGAGGGCGGCGTCCGCCGATTTGGCGCCATCTGCGCGTCAGCTCTGCCAGGCCTTGCCGATCTCGGAATAGGGAATATCCGCCCGGTAGGGTCCCGGGATCGGCGCATAGGCGAGGAACTTCGTCGCGCCCGCTTCCGACGTGCAGAAGCCGACAATGGTCAGCTCCTTCATGATGCGGAAGAAGTGCGGATCGGAGTTGGCGGCGCTCGCGTTGCGGCGGGCCTGGTCCCAGGCCAGACGGTCATACTCCTTCATCAGCGCCACCTGCTGTTCGGGAGCGAGTTCGGCGAACGTCTTGCCGGCGCGCTCGGCGGCGTCGGTCCGGGCGGCCATGAGGCCGGCGCGGAAGATCTTGCGTTCCTTGTCCTGATAGTAGCCGGCCAGCATCCGGTCGACAAAGGCGGGCACCCCGGCATCGAGGGCGCCCGGCGTGTCGGTGCGCGGGATGATCTGGTCGGCCATGGCGGTGACCGTCGTCATCTCGTCGGCGGCAAGGAAGGTCTTCATCGCGCCGGACGCCGAGGGCGACGAGACGCAGCCGGCCAGGACGCCGGACATGGCGCTGGCGCTGATCGTCCCGCCAAGGAGCAGGGCGGCGCGGTGGAGAAGCTCACGGCGGTCCATCATGGCCATCCCTCCTAGATTTCGCGGCGCTTGAGGGCGTTC
This sequence comes from uncultured Alphaproteobacteria bacterium, assembly GCA_963718145.1. Classification (GTDB taxonomy): domain Bacteria; phylum Pseudomonadota; class Alphaproteobacteria; order Caulobacterales; family Hyphomonadaceae; genus UBA7672. Next base: position 29,751 of record CAVQYJ010000009.1, read on the forward strand.
ACGGCGTGGTCCGCCGCACGGGCCGTCAGGGCCATGTAGGTCAGCGACGGGTTCACGCACGCCGCCGACGTCATTGCCGATCCATCGGTGATGTAGACGTTGGTGCAGGCGTGCACCTGGTTGTAGGCGTTGAGAACCGAAGTCTTCGGGTCGCGTCCCATCCGCGCCGTGCCCATCTCGTGGATGCCGAGCCCGGGGGCGTAGGTGCGGTCAAACCCACGTACGTTCTTGAAGCCAGCCGTCTCCATCATCTCGACTGCCGCGGACTGCATGTCCTTGCGCATGTTGAGTTCGTTCTGGCGGATTTTCACATCCATGGTCAGCGTCGGCAGGCCGTGGACATCCTTGAGGCCGTGGTTGAGCGTCACGCGGTTGTCGGCATAGGGCAGCATCTCGCCGAACGCGGTGATGCCCATCGTCCAGGCGCCCGCTTCCTGCAGCTCTTCCTTCATTTCCTTGCCGAAGCCCATCTCAGCCACCAGCCTCTGCCACCCCGACCGGCTCGCGCCGCCCTGGTAGCCATAGCCGCGCACGAAATCCTTCTGCTTGGTCGCGTCGTCGCCAAGATTGCGGAAGCGGGGAATGTAGATCCCGTTCGGCCGCCGCCCGGCATAGTAGCGGTCTTCATATCCGTCGACCTCTGCCTGGGCGCCGACAAGGAAGTGGTGGTCCATCACATTGCGGCCGAGCTGGTCGCTGTCATTGCCGAATCCCTTCGGGAAGCGGTCGCTGACAGAGTTCAGCATCACCCACGTCGAATTCAGGGTCGAGGCGCAGACGAAGATCACCTTGGCGAAATACTCTGTCTCCTCCTTGGTCTCCGCATCGCGCACGCGCACGCCGGTCGCCTTGTTCGCCTTGGGGTCGAAGATGATCTCGGTGACGATCGAGTCCGGCTGCAGCGTCATGTTTCCGGTGTGGTCCGCCGCGATCAGCGTTGCCGCGTTCGACGAGAAGTACGCTCCGAACGCACACCCGCGCATGCACAGGTTGCGGTTCTGGCATGTGCCGCGTCCGATTTTCTTCTGCTCGTCCGTCGGCTCCGTGAGGTGCGCCGTGCGCCCCATGGTGATGCGCCGCTCCGGGAACCGCCCCTCGACCTTTCCCTTGAACGATTTCTCGACGACGTTCATCTGCATCGGCGGCTGGAACTCGCCATCCGGAAGCTGGGGCAGGCCTTCCTTCTGCCCGCTTACTCCCATCCAGCGCTCGACATGATCGTACCACGGCGCGAGGTCCGCATAGCGGATCGGCCAATCGATGCCGATGCCCTGCTTGGCGTTGGCCTCGAAATCCAGGTCGCTGTGCCGATAGCTCTGCCGTCCCCAGGTGATCGACCGCCCGCCCACCTGATAGCCGCGGATCCAGTCGAATCGGCTCACCTCGGTGTAGGGATGCTCGTCATCTTTCACGAACCAGTGGTTCCACTGGTCGTTGACGGTATAGCCGGTGCGCACCTGCTTGAAGTAATGCTTGTCGATCTCGTCCTGCGGCGTTCTCCCGCCGGCATAGCGGAAGTCCCACGGGTTCATGGCGAAGGTCTTGTAGTCCTTGCCGTGCTCCACTTTACGCCCGCGTTCGAGCACCAGCGTCTTCAGACCCTTTTCGCACAGCTCCTTGGCGGCCCAACCGCCGCTTATCCCGCTGCCGATGACGATCGCATCAAAGGTGCGGTTCTCGCGCGACTGTTCGCTGAGCTTGGCCATTGGGTTCCTCGATCCTCACAACGCTTCTGTCGGCGCGTGGCGAAGATTGGCGCCGAACCTCCGCCAATGCCAGCGGGTCAAACGCAGCGCTGAACAGGTTCACGTAGCGTCGAGCGCGATTTCCTCGCCGGTCAGCTTTTCTTCGCCAGGAAGATATCCTGGTAGCACTTCGCCCTCTGTTCGATGCAGCGGTCGGCTTCGTCCAGCGCCGGGTGATGCGCGGGATCAAGCAGCTTGCTCAGCTCCACCTTCGGCAGCGACGACTTCCTCTGGTAGGCCAGCTTGGCCAGCGTCTGGAAGACGACCTCGTCCAGTCCGTCCTTCGAGTATTTCTCGCGCAGCGCCGCGTCATTGGCCTTCAGCCCCTCGTCCATGAAGGCGGCGGGCAGGTCGGCCTTGTCCTGCTGCAGCGCTCTTGCCGCAACCAGCCGGGCCACGAGATTCCAAGTGCTCGCCTGGATTTCGTCGATCTGGCCCGTGTACTCCAGCGTCTTCACCAGGCCTTCGGGCGTGTTCTCCTTGAGGTAGAGAAATCCGATATTCCCGGTCGAACTGACCTTGCCGACCTCGGTCATCCCGGCCTGCACGCGATAGTCGCCGGCGGCCTTGAGGTCGACGATCGCTTCGGCGATGTCCTTGGCGCGTTCCTCAGGCGTCTTCTCGGCCTCGTCCAGCAAGGTCGCGAGCACAGTGCCGATGCCATGGTAGGACTGGAACTTCAGGGGGTTCGTGCCGGACAGCTTGTCGCTTTTCGCTAGCCTCATCATCATCTCGAAGTCGGCGCGCGCCTTTTCAGGCTCGCCATGGCGGCGGAAGCACTGGCCGCGCCAGTAGTGCAGGTTTAGCCCTGCCGCTTCCGGGTCCGCGCCTTCGGCCAGCGCCGGGTCGCCCAGCGCCAGCGCCGCAGATGCTTCCTCGACCAGTTCCTTGCAGCCCTTGTCCCAGTCCATGTAGACGGCGGCGCTGTTCGCCCGCCGGAAATGGTAGGCCGCCAATGCGGCATGGCCGAAATAGGCGAGCATCGGGTCGGCCAGCAGCGTCCGCGCATTGGCTTCCACCTTTGGCAGGGCTTCCGTCAGGTCGCTGGCCGTCATCCTGTCAGGCATGTTCCAGTCCGCGAACGCCGCGCTCAGCAGCGCACGCTGCGACGCGGGAATCTGGCGTCCGTCCAGCGCTCCGGTCACCACCACGGCCGTCGACTGGTTCAACGAGCGTCCAAGGAAATGGTCCCTGGCAAACCTCTCCGCGTCCTTCGCCAGCGCCTGCGGCGTGGCGCGTGCCGCCTGCAGCGCGATGGCTGTCATCTCCTGCGCCGCCATTCTCTCTTCAAGTGCGTCCCGCTGCGCGACCGCCCCGTCATTCTGCTGTGTGCGCAGGCTGCTCAGCGCGAACGACTGCTCGCCGATCGTCTCGAAGCGCTTCGTCCGTGCGTCCTCGGCGAGCGATTTCAGTTCGAGCATCTGGTAGATGATCATGCCGCCAATGCCGGCAAGCAGCAGGAAGAACACGCCAAGAATGCTCCAGAACGACTGGCGCTCCCGCTGCATCTGGTCGACGAGCAGGCGGGCGGCGCCGCCCACATCGCTGGCTGGTTGCGTCGTCATCTTGTGCTCCTCCCCTCATCCGTCCCGCGGCCGTGCGATCCCGGCCGCGTCTTGCCTCCGCCAGTCGCCCGGCTAATTGAGCGCGCCGAACGCCGTATCAACCACGTCCAGCGCCATGTTCGACGCCCGGCGCTGCTCTCCGCCGAACAGCAGGGAAGCCGCGTCCTTCACGCTGCCTTCCATAACCAGGATCAGCAGGAAGGTGTGCTTGGTCTGCTCCTGCCGCAGCCTGAGGAATGTCATGAACAGGGCGCTCGACACGATCCCGCATCCGGTGGCGGCGGCCTGCAGGTGACCGACCTCCATCGATCCGACCAGCGGAATGCCCTCGATCTTGTCGCCCAGGATCAGCCCAAGCACGGCCGCGAAAAAAACCAGCGTCGACAACAGCCAGAACACAAAGGCCAGGCTGCACACCCGGCCGTCCGACTGGCATTTCTGGTGCAGGATTTCCTTCAGCACGGCGTGCAGGTCGGCGCCGTCCTTCTTGGCCGCAATCACCTTGAGGAGCAGCGCATTCGCCATCTGCCCGCATCACCCGCCAGATCCCATGCTTCTCCGGCCGATCCCGGAGCGCACTTTGCGCAAGTAAGCACCCTTTTTTCCCCAAGGAGAAGGGCAGGGATGACCAGACAGGCAGGACTCTCCGCAGCTGATCATGCCTTGGCGCCCGTTTTTGGAGGGGAACGCTGTCGATCTACCCTGGACCGTCCTCCCGAAGGATGGCTGCGGGGTCGCCTGCGCCCAATCGCTAAGCGCAACTGGTGTCTCTTTGGCGCCGCCACACATGGGTTAGGCTGCTGGCATCCTGTCGAAATGGACTGGGGCCAGGCACGCCGTGCGCCGACAATTCCAACAGGCGAATTTCGCCTACTATCCAGCGTCTGCGAGCCCAGGACGTAGCGGGAGCCGAGGCGCCTTCTTTCAACAGCCTACAGGGCATTTCCTTTTGGTGATCAAGGCCTCCCGTCGGCGCCACTAACTTCGTTTACCACTTTTGCCCCGGCTGGAATTCGTCCATAAAGAGTAAAGCCAGAACAACAGGCGGGGTGGATGTGATGCGTGGAGTAATGGTTGGTCAGGATGCGTTCCGGGCCTTCCTGCTCGTGACGGCAGTCGTCGCGACGACCGCGGCGGGCGGAACGGCTGCAGCTCAGGCTGGATGGAAAAAAGGCAACTGCGTGATTCGCGACGTGTCGCTTCCGGGCGACCTGAACTCGCTCGCCAGCATCGCAAAGGAATGCGACGACGCCGGAACCGACCGCAGGGCGGACCTCGATAAGCTTTCCAACGCCGCCTACAACGCCGCACGCGCCTACAACGGCGTCGGCGAGCTTTCGTCTGGCGACGCCGCCCTTGTGGCCCATTCCGCGGCGCTCGACCGTGTCGGCAAATCGGTCCTGCTGATCCCGAACAATGATTCGGCGCTGTCGTCAGAACCGAACAAGCAGAAGAAGCTCGCCAACGACAGGTTCCGCCTCGGCCGGGCGTACGAACGCGCGCGTGCGCTCGTTGGCCTTGGCCCCAACCCGCCGGTTCCGCAACAGGTGCAGCCGGGACAGCAGCCGAGCACGCGCCCGTGCGCTGCGTCGAGCCGCGAGAACTGCTTCTCCGAAGCGATTGTTGTGCTGAACGAGTCCGACGCCCTGGCGGCGCCCTTCGCCAATCCGCCTCCGGATCCGCGCTTTGACGATTTCATTTTCCTGCGCGGGAAGGCGCTCGCCTATTCGGGCACAGACAGCGGTGGCGCGATCAGTGCGCTCGAACGCGTTGTCGCCGACTGGATGCGGAGCGGACAGGCCGCCCAGGCAGGCAAGGCTAACGCCATCCTTGCCGATGTGTCGCGCAAGGCCGGCGAAGCTGCCATCGCCGACAAGACCAATTCAGGCCAGACCACGGCGCGCGGCTTCTTCCAGAAGGCGGTCGCTGCAAACCCCGCACTCGTTAAGGCCCAGCTCGGCCTCGGCGACTCGAATCTCTGGCTCGGCGAAAACACCGCGGCCAAGCGCGAAAGCTTCAGCGCCGCGGCCAGCGCCTATGCCGCTGCCGTTGCTCCGGGCGCCATCGCCAGTGCGACCGGCGAGGACAAGGCGCATGCCTACGAAGGCCAGGGCAAGTCGTTGCTCGCCCTCAGCCTCATTCCTGGAATTCCCGATGCGGCAAGCTACCGGACCAGCGCCATCGCCGCCTATAACGAGTCCATCAAGCTGCAACCGGGCGCCGCCGCGCCGAGGCTGGCCCTTGCGCGCGCCTATCTCGACGCCAGCCAACTCGACCAGGCCGACAAGGCCTTCGAGGACGCGATCAACCTGATGTCGCCCGACAGCGCCGACAGGTCCGCCGTCCTTTTGGAGCTGGCCACCAAGGTCAAGAAGGCCCGCAAGGCAAACCCGGCGGAGATCCGCGCCACATATGAACGGGCCAAGGCGGGCAGTCGCAATTCTGCGCGGCCGGACTTCGAGATCGGCATGAGCTTCATGGAAGAGGGCAACCTCGAAAGGGCGGCCGACAGCTTCCGTTCCGCGATCGAAGTGGCCGGCGGCAAGGACAAGCCGCCTGCAGCGGGCGAGGCCGAAGTGAAGGCCAATGCCTACTACAACCTCAGCCGGATCAACGCCCAGAAGGGCGCGATGATCGATGCCGTGAACAACGCGGACGCCGCCCTGAAATGGGGTACCAGCAAGCCGCCCTATCGCGATCATGCCTGCCTGGCGCACGTCGTCCGCGGCGGGGTCAGCGTGATAAGTGCGGACAGCGCCTCGGTCTGCTCCGACAACGACCAGCCGCAAGGCCTGTTGCTGCTGGGCATGTTCAACCTGCGGAAGGCCCAGTCGGCGACCTTCTCGGCGCAGACAAAGGCAAGCACGCGCGAAATGGCGATCTTCACGTTCAACCAGGGCGTGAAGGAGCTGGCCCGCCCGGGCTCGCCCCCGGAACTGGCCAGCGTCAAGTTCGACTGGCCCGGGATGCCGGCATCGGCTGTCCCGCCGCTGAAGAACCTGCTGGAATTCGGCAAGGCGGTTGCGGCAGGCTGCTCGTCCACGGTCGGCGTGCCGCTTGCCCTGTCGGAACAGGAACAGGCCGCCGCCATGGCGTTCTACAAATTCTACCAAGTATTCGACTGCAGATAGTATAGTAGTAGGAATAGAAGCCGAAACGGCAGAGGGGTGTAGAGATGTCGGGAATTTCATCAGGAGACTACGCGCACGCCCGCGTACCGACCGTCTTCGTCGAAGAGGCGCCACGGGTTGACCAGGCGCCGGCATCGGCGCGGGAGCGGTCCGGATCCAATACCGGCGCGATCGTCGCCGTCGGCATCCTGCTGATCGGAATGCTTCTCGCGGGCCTCGGCGGACTGTTCTACTTCTACAACCAGGAGGTCTCGAAGGTTTCAGCCTTGACCGCGTCCAGCGGCAAGATGGAGCGTGATCTCGCCGCCGCGACCAAGGCGCTGGAAGCGGAAAGGGGCAAGCTCGCCGTCGCCACCACGTCTTTGACAGCCATGACCACTCAGTATGGCCAGATCGAAAAGCTCAAGAACGACGCCGCGATCCTGCAGAAGAACATTGCCGACCTGCTTGCCCGCCGCCCTGGCGTGGCAGGCCTGCCGGCAGCCCTGCAGCAGCCGCCGTTCTGGAAGGAAACGGCCGAACAGACCCTGACGAGGCATATCACGGCCCTCCAGGCGCAGTTCGACCGGATCGACAAGTCGGGCGCGCCGAGGCCTGCCGAGGTCACGCCAAGCCAGCCCAACATCCGGCCGAACTAAGCTGGATCGGCCTTGGCCAGGGAGAATCGACAGGGGCGGCGCTCGCAAGGCGCCGCCGGGTTTTCGGGCGCATGGCCGGTCGCAGGGCCTTGTCGCTTGCTGGTCAAGGTGCTGGCTTGCTAGGAACCGTTGAGGCTATTGCCTCCCTGCGAGAATAGCGTTTCGATGGGAAACGGACATGAGTAGCGGAGTCACCTGACATGGCTGGTGTTCTGAACATTTTCCAGGCGACGCCCGAACCGGCCGCGTCGACTTTCGATCTCAAGCAGCTGACCGAGCAGTTCCAGAAGACGCGGAACACCGACTGGTCGATCCCGGAGGCGTTCCTCTGCCTCCTGCTGTCGTCCGCCGTCGCCGACGGCGTCGTTACGCTGGAAGAGCAGGCCGAGATCCACGCTCTCGCGCGCAGGTCGCGGGCGCTGAAGACGGTCGCCCAGAACGACCTCGCCGCCGCCAACGCCGCGGTCAACAAGAAGCTCAAGGAGCGTCCGAACGGCGTGCAGGAAGCGTGTGAATCCCTGCCCACGGACATGCGCCTGCCGGTCTTCGCGCACTGTGTCGATATCATCCTCGCCGATGGCGAGCTGGTGCAGGCCGAAGCAGAATACCTCAACAGGATTACCGGGTTCCTTGGAATCGACAGCGCCGACGCCAAGCGCGTCATGGAAGTCATGCTGGTGAAGAACCGGTTCTAGGTCGTGATGCGCCTGGCTTGCCGGCGCGGATGGAAAGTCGGGTCTGCGGCTGGGCTCTCGATCGTCATCAGCCGGATTTGGTTCAGGCGTTTGAACGGGGTACGACATGTCTAACGAGAGCGGGCAGGTCATCAACATCTTCCAGGCGCAGCCAGAGCCGAAGAAGGGATCGAACTTCGATCTCGACCGGCTGACCGCGGATTTCAAGACGCAGCGCAACACCGACTGGACCGCTGCGGAATCCTTCCTCTGCCTGCTTCTCACCGCCGTCTCTGTCGATGGCGTGTTTGCGCGGGAAGAGATGGAAGAGGTCAAGGCGTTGCTCCTGCGCTCACGCGCCCTCAAGGCGATGAACCAGAACCAGCTCGCTGCCGCCAACAAAGTGATCCAGCAGCGCCTGGCCGAGCGTCCAAACGGCCTCGACGAAGCATGCAAGTCGCTGCCCGCGGACATGCGCCTCACCGTCTTCGCCCACTGCGTCGACATCGTCCTGTCGGACGGCACGCTTGCCGGCGTCGAAGCGGACTTCCTCAACCAGATCACCGCGCTCCTCGGCCTCGAAGCCGAAGAAGCCAAGCGCGTGATGGAAATCCTGCTGATCAAGAACCGCTACTAGGGTTTCGCTCGCCTCCGCGAAAGGCCTTTCCGGCGATCCGGAACGCAGGTCTCCTGCGCCCGCGGGTGCGTCGCGAAGGTCACGCGGGATGTCCACGGCGGAGCCGCACGCCGCACCAATCGTGATCAGCACCGGACCCTCGATGGCCTCTGCCGCCAGCGCGCCGGCGATGCCGGCAAGCGTCGACGTCACCAGCCGGGCATTCGGGCGCTCCACGTCGATGGCGGCGATCGCGGGCGTATCCTGCGCCCGCCCGGCCGCGACAAGCTGCCCTGCGATAAAGGCAATGTCCGCGCATCCCATGTAGAGGCACAGCGTCGTGCTCGGGTCGGCCGCCGCGCGCCACCCTCCTGCAGCGCCGGCGAGCGTTCGGCCGGTGGCGAACAGCACGCGGCGCGCCGTCTCCCGCTCCGTCAGCGAGAACCCGAACTGCGCCGCCGCCGCCGATGCCGTCGTCACGCCCGCGATCACTTCAACCGCGACGCCGGCCGCTTCCAGGAAGGCGCGTTCCTCGGCCCCTCGTCCGAAGATCGATGGATCACCGCCTTTGAGCCGCACCACCGTCGCGCCCGTTCGGGCAAGACGCACCATCAGCCGGTTGATGAAATCCTGCGACGTCGACGGCCTGTGGCCGCGCTTGCCGACTTCGATCCCCCGCGCCCGTGCCGGAAACAGCGCTCGGATCTCCTCGCCGACCAGCGCGTCGAACAGGATGACATCCGCCGCCTCGATCGCCTTCAGGGCTCGCAACGTCAGCAGGTCTGCAGCGCCCGGCCCGGCGCCGACCAGAAGCACGCGGCCAGTCGGATCATGCGGCATCACGGTTCTCCAATGCGGGAGCATCTGCGATCAAGCGTGTGATCTCGGTGCGGCAGGAGCCGCAAGTCATTCCGGCGTGCGTTGCTGCGCCCACGGCGTCGAGCGATGCAGGCCCCAGCGCCGATCGCGCGCTTGATGGCGCCCGCAGTCACGCCTGCGCACGCACACACGATCGGGCTCGCGTCGAGCGCAGCCCCCGGCGCACGGCCATGCAGCAGGAAGCGGCGGGTCTCGTCGGAGACCACGGGTTCCGCAAACGCCGCCACCAGCCAGTCGCGCGGCGGCAGGCGCTGGCCGACGAACAGCACGCGATCGAGCCGTCCATCCTCGATCCACGCCTGGCGCGAGGACCGCGCCGCTGCGTCGTCATAGCGGATGCACTCGCCGCCGGCCGTTCGCGTCAGCGCCCGGATCACAAGCTGGCGCTCGGCCTCATCGCCGCGTCCCGCAAATTCGTGCAGGTGCGCGCCAGCCTGCGGAATGCGCCGCCAGATGATGTCCGCGCCCCTGGGCCGCTGCGCCGCTTCCCGTGCGATGAAGAAGCCGGCCCATGTCTCGCGATAGCCATAGATGCGCGCCGGCGTGTGCTTGAATTCCGGCTGGCCTGACACCGGATCGACGGGTCCGCTCACCGTGGCGTTGGCGCGCCCGTGCGGCGCGAATGCGTCCGTCCAGTGCATCGGCATGAAGATCGATCCGCGCCGCTGCCGCTCGCTCACGCGCGCAAGCACGATTGCCTCGCCGCGCGCCGTCTCCACGCAGGTCAGCCGCCCATCCACCACGCCCGCCGCCGCAGCGTCCACCGGATGGACCTCCACGAACGGCTCGGCAATGTGCCGCGACAGCGCGGGCGACAGCGCCGTCCGCGTCATCGTGTGCCACTGGTCGCGGATGCGCCCGGTGTTGAGCGAGAGCGGATAGCGCAGGTTCAGCTGCTCCGCTGGTCCCTGGGCGCGAACAGCAACCATGCGGGCCCGGCCATCACCCGTCGGAAAGACGCCGTCCGTGAAAAGCCGCGCCGTGCCGGAACGCGTGCGCAGCGGCCACTGCGCCGGCGCGAATGCATCGTACTCGGCATTCGACAGACCAATGAGCGACGACAGGTCCAGAAGCCGGCCGTTGTTCTCATAGGCTGTCAGCCGCGCATATTCGCGAAACACGTCGGCGGCGCTGCGCCATGCAAACGCATCGGTGTGGCCCATGCGTGCGCCAACGCTGGCGATGATGCGCCAGTCGGCGCGCGCCTCGCCGGGCGGCGCCAGCATCGCCCGTTGCCGCGAAATCCGGCGCTCCGAGTTGGTGACCGTGCCGTCCTTCTCGCCCCAGGCCAGCGCCGGCAGCTTCACATGCGCCAACGCCATCGTGTCCGTCTCCGTCATGCAGTCGGAGACGATCACCAGCGGGCATTTCACCAGCGCTTCACGTACGCGCGTGGAGTTGGGCAGGCTCACGGCTGGATTGGTCGCCATGATCCACACCGCCTTGATCCGGCCGTCATGGATCGCCTCGAACATGTCAATCGCCTTGAGCCCCGGCTTCGGCGCCACGCCTGGCGACGACCAGAACCGCGCCAGCCGGCCGCGCGAGACATCGTCGAATCCCATATGCGCCGCCAGTGTCGTGGCCATGCCGCCTGTCTCGCGCCCGCCCATCGCGTTGGGTTGGCCGGTGATCGAGAAAGGGCAGGCGCCCGGCTTGCCGATGCGGCCGGTGGCGAGATGCGTGTTGATGATTGCAAGCCCCTTGGCGACGCCCTGCGCCGACTGGTTCGCGCCCATCGAAAACAGGCTCACCGTCCGCGGCGTCTCCGCGAACATGCGGAAGAAGCGCTCCAGGTCGCCGCATTCCACGCCACAGTCGGCCGCCACGGCGCCCGGCGACTGGTCGCACTCCGAAAGCGTGCGTTCGATCTCCTCGAACCCCGACACGTGCGCCGCGATCCATGCGCGATCGATCGCGCCGCGCCGGATCAGGTCCGCCAGCAGCCCGTTCCACAGCCGCACGTCGCTCTGCGGGGCGAGCGGAAGATGAAGATCGGCAGCATCCGCCGTCTCGGTGCGCCGTGGATCGATCACGACGTGACGCTGCCCGCGCTTGCGCGCCGCTTCCATGCGCCGGTAGAGCACCGGGTGTGTCCACGCCGCGTTGTGGCCTGACATCACAACCAGGTCCGCCAGATCGATATCGTCATAGCAGCCGGGCACATAGTCGCCGCCGAACGCCTGCGTGTGCGCCGCCACCGCCGAGGCCATGCAGAGCCGCGAATTGGTGTCGATGTTCCCCGAGCCGATGAACCCCTTCATCAGCTTGTTGGCGGCGTAGTAGTCCTCGGTCAGCAACTGGCCGGAGACATAGAAGGCGACCGCATCCGGCCCGTGTCGGTCGATCACGCGCTGCAGCCCACGCGCCACATGGCCGAGCGCCCGGTCCCAGCCCACGCGCTTGTCGCCGATCATGGGATGGAGCAGGCGGCCCTCGAGTCCCACTGTCTCGCCGAGCGCCGCGCCCTTGGAGCAGATACGGCCCGCGTTGGCCGGATGCTCCTTGTCCGCCGCGATCTTGAGCTCGCGGTCCGCGCCTGTGTTGCCGACAAGGCCGCATCCCACGCCGCAATAGGGGCAGGTTGTGCGAACTCCGGCGCTCATGCCGCCAGCGCGCTGGCGTCGATCAGCACGCGGCCCCGGTCGACGCGCACGTCGATGCTTGGGGCGCACCCCTTGCCGGCGTCTGCCCCAAGAGCCTCGCCGGTCTTGAGATCGATCTTCATGCCGTGCAACGGGCAGGTGACGCTGGACCCGTGCACAATGCCCATGCTTAGCGGACCCTGCTTGTGCGGGCAGCGATCGACCAGCGCGTACACTTCATCCGCTCCGGTGCGGAAGATGGCGATGGGACGAAGCGCCGAACTGATCCGCCGCGCGCCGCGCAGGGGGATGTCCTCCACGGCGCAGACATCAAGCCACGCGCGATCCAGGACTGCGTTGCTCATTCGGCGGCCTGCAGGATCGGCGCGCCCAGGCCCTGGAACTCCGAAGCATGGGCGCCGGCGGCGCGCTCCGCCCACGGATCCTCCTGGCTGAACGCCTGCGAGTGCGTGAAGCGCGCGTAAAGCGCCTCGCGCTCGTCGGCGTCGTCAACCACCCGTTCGATGATCGAGGTCAGCCCTACGCGATCCATCCATTTGTAGACTCGCTCGAGATAGAAGCCCTCCTCGCGATAGAGCTGCATGACGGCCGCGATCATCTCCATCGCCTCGGCTTCCGTCCGCACCTTGCCCATCACCTCCGTACCCTTGATGTGCAGCCCCGCCGCGCCGCCGAGATGGATCTCGTAACCGCTGTCGACGCACACCACGCCGATGTCCTTGCACGTCGCCTCGGCGCAGTTGCGCGGACAGCCGGAGACCGCCAGCTTCACCTTCGCCGGCGTCCACGATCCCCAGAGCAGCTTCTCAAGCTTGACGCCCAGCCCGGTCGAATCCTGCGTCCCGAACCGGCACCATTCCGATCCCACGCATGTCTTCACCGTCCGCAGCGCCTTGCCATAGGCGTGGCCCGACACCATGCCCGCCGCATTGAGGTCGGCCCACACGTCGGGAAGCTGGTGCTTCTCCACGCCCAGAAGGTCGATGCGCTGTCCGCCGGTCACCTTCACGGCCGGGATGCTGAACTTGTCGACCACATCCGCGATCGCCCGCAGCTCCTTGGCGGACGTCATGCCGCCCCACATGCGCGGAATGACGGAATACGTGCCGTCCTTCTGGATATTGGCGTGCACCCGCTCGTTGACGAACCGCGACTGCGCATCGTCGCGATAGACGCCGGGCCACGCGCAGAGCAGGTAGTAGTTCAGCGCCGGCCGGCACGATGCGCATCCATCCGGCGTCGTCCATTCCAGCGCCTGCATCACGGCGGGAATGGATTGCAGGCCTTCCTCAACGATCCGCTTGCGCACGATGCCGTGGCCATAGTGCGTGCACGGGCACACCGGCTTCGGCCCCTTGTGCTCGACAACGGCATCACCCGCCGTCAGCTTCAGCAGCTTCTCCACCAGCGGCGTGCACGTCCCGCACGAGGCGGACGCCTTGGTCACCGCCCGCACACTGTCGAGACTGGTAAGCTTCTTCTCCACGATTGCGGCCGTGATCGTTCCCTTGCATACGCCGTTGCAGCCGCAGATTTCTGCGGCGTCAGCCATGGCTGCAACGGCGGCGCTAGGGTCCAGGCCCCGAAGGCCCTCCGTCGCCGCCTGTCCGAACATCAGCGTCTCGCGCAGGTCGGAGACGTCCACGCCTGATTTCATCAAGTCGAAATACCAGCCGCCGTCCACCGCATCGCCGAACAGCACGGCCCCGGCGATGCGCCCGTTCTCCAGCACGATGCGCTTGTAGACGCCGCGCCCCGCATCGCGGAACACGATGTCCTCGCAGCCCTCGCCCCCGGCAAACTTGCCGGCCGAAAACACGTCCACGCCCGAAACCTTCAGCCGCGTCGACAGCATCGAGCCTTCATAGGCCCCGCCGGCGCCGGCCAGCGTCTCCGCCAGCGAGCGGCACATGTCCCAGATCGGCGCGACCAGCCCATAGCATTGCCCGCGATGCTCGGCGCACTCGCCCACGGCGAACACGCGCGGGTCGGATGCGCGCATGCCATCGTCCACGACGACGCCGCGATTGACCGCCAGCCCCATCTCCCGTCCCAGGGCGGCATTCGGCCGGATGCCGACAGCCATCACGAGCAGGTCGCAAGACAGCACGCGCCCATCCTTCAGGCGCAGCCCGGTGACCTTGCCGTTCACGCCGAGGATTTCTTCCGACTGCGCGCCCAGGATCGTGGTCACGCCCTTCGCCTTCAGCGCCTCCGCCAGCAGATGACCGGCCGACGGATCAAGCTGCCGCTCCATCAGCACGTCCATCAGGTGCACGACGGTGGCATCCATGCCCCGCCGCGCCAGGCCGTAGGCCGCCTCCAGCCCCAGCAATCCGCCCCCGATCACCACGGCGTTGCCGCCCCGGCCCGATATCGCCACCATCCGGTCGACATCGTCGATGTCGCGGAACGCCACCACGCCCTGCAGCTTTGCACCGGGCAGGGGCAGCAGAACCGGATCGGATCCCGTCGCCAGCACCAGCTTGTCGTAAGGCTCCGCCACGCCGCCCTCGGCAAGCACCGTGCGTGTCGCGAGATCGACATTGGTGACCTTGCAGCCTGAGCGAAGCGTGATGCCGTTCTCGCGGTACCACTCCTCGCCATTGATGATGATGTCGTCGAAGCTCTTCTCTCCGGCGAGCACCGGCGACAGCATGATGCGGTTGTAGTTCACCCGCGGTTCCGCGCCGAACATGGTGATCGCATAGCGGCCCGGATCGCGCTTGAGCACTTCCTCGACCGCACGGCATCCCGCCATGCCATTGCCGATGACGACTAGCTTTTCCTTACTCATCCGGGTCATGCCTGCGCCGCGGACAGCCAGGTCGACCGCCACTGCCTGCCAACGCCAACCAGCGCGACCAGCGCGACCAGCGCCAGCGCTGCAAAGCCGAGGAAGCCGAGCTGGTAGGAGCCTGTCGTCTGCTTCGCGAGCCCCAGCGTCGAGGCGAGATAGAACCCGCCGATCCCGCCCGTCATGCCGACCAGCCCGGTCACCACGCCGATCTCGTTGCGGAAGCGTTGCGGCGCCAACTGGAACACCGCGCCATTGCCCGCGCCGAGCGCGCACATGGAGAACAGCACGATCGCCAGCGCCGTCCATGCCGACGGCCACGCCACGCTCGACAGCGCCAGCCCGCCGATCGCCAGCGCATAGACGATGGTGAGTGTCCGCACCCCGCCGATCCGGTCCGCCAGCGCCCCGCCGATCGGCCGCGCGAACGATCCCGCGAACACGCACGCCGCGGTGAAATAACCCGCGATCACCGGCGTCAGCCCGTATTCCGAGTTGAAGAAGATCGTCAGCGACGACGACAGCCCGACAAATCCGCCAAAGGTGACGGAATATAGCAGCATCAGCATCCATGCATCGCGCGTCTTCAGCACGTCGAAATAGGCGCGAAGCGGCTTGGCCGCCGGCCGGTTCGGCGCATCCTTGGCGAAGACGAGGAAGACGACAAACGCGATCGCCAGCGGCAGTATCGCCATGCCGATCACATTGCTCCAGCCGAACCTCTCCGCCAGCCCTGGTGCAAACAGTGCGGCCAGCGCCGTGCCCGAATTTCCGGCTCCGGCAATGCCAAGCGCCAGTCCCTGATGCTCGGGCGGATACCAGCGCGACGCCAGCGGCAGCGCCACGGCGAACGATGCGCCTGCCACGCCAAGCAGCAGTCCAAACACCAGCACGCTGCCATAATTGCCGAGTCCGATCAGCCACGCGGCGGCGAGCCCGATCAGCACGACGCTCTGGAACATCAGCCCCGTCCGCTTGGGCCCGATGCGATCAACCAGCAGCCCGGCCAGCACGCGCAGGAAGGCGCCCGACAGCACCGGCACGGCCACCATCAGGCCCTTCTGCGCCGGATCGAGCCCGAGGTCCTTGGCGATCGCCACGCCCAGCGGCCCGAGTATGACCCAGACCATGAAGCTGAGATCGAAATAGAGGAAGGATGCGAACAGAGTGGGCGCGTGGCCCGCTTTCAGGAAAGCGCGAGACGGCATGGCGGATGAGTCCCTGTAATCCGTGATCGGCGTCGTCGCCGGGGAGGGACCGCATCCGGGCGGTCAACCAAGATGGCTGCGGACGTCATTGCCCGCTGGCCATGTGTCATCGAGCGTGATGCGCCGTCCGAAGTCACGCAGCCGCAGCAAGGGAATCACGTGCGCTGCAGCAAACGCCTCGCGCTGCGGCGCCTGTGCATGCTTCATGATCGCGATTTGGGCGCCAAGGTTCAGTCCGCGAGCCGCGTGACGGCGAATCCTGCCGCATAGTCACGCGCCGACTCAGGCTCGAACACTTTTCGGTCCGGAAAGACGTCGCTCGACATCGGAATCGGGCCAAGCGTGCCGGGCAGGGCCCATGCTTCGCCATGGGCGCCTTCTGCTTTGGCGTCCGTCATGGGCGCAGAAAGGCCTACAGCCGCCGCCGCCATCCGGAACAGGTCCGGCCGGTAGCATTCCAGGGCCCGCGCGATGTCCGCGCCGCGATCAACCTGTCCCCAGCGCTGCATCTGGCTGAAGATCCAGGCCGCATGGCTGCGCCATGGGAACCCCGCAGCCTGTCGTGAGAATCGAATTCCTGTCTCGCCTCTGGCAAGTCCTGCGGCGATCAGGTCGCGCGGCGCATCGAGATACCCAGGTCCCGAGAGAAGATCGGCCAGCGCCGGCTGGTTCTCCGGCGCATCCGCCCACGCCGCCGCACGCAGCAACGCCCGCAGGACCGCCTGCGCCGCTTCCGGCTCCCGCTCTGCCCAGCTCTCCGACAGGCCCAGCACCTTGTCCGGTCCGCCAGGCCAGAATGCGCCGGCCTCCAGCACGATTCGGGCGTTGCACCCTGCCACGCACATCGCGCCCCACGGCGCGCCGACGCAGAAGCCATCGACGCCGCCGGACTTCAGCCGGCCGAGCATCGATGTCGGCGGCGCGGTGACGATCCGGATGTCGCGATCCGGATCCAGCCCTGCCGACGCCGCCCAGTAGCGCAGCATGTAGCCATGCATCGAGAAAGGAAAAACGGTCGCGAAGGTGATCGTCGGCTCGCCGCGCCCCAGCCGCTTCGCTGCCGCCCGCGCCAGCCCTGCTGCGCTCGCATCCCCCATCTCCGCGGCCAGCGCCGCCGAGACCCCGACCGCCGCGCCATGCGCGTTCAACGACATGGGCGCAATCAGGCCGAAGGCTTCCGATCCCACGCCCAGCCGTCCCGCGATGGCCAGCGGCGCCAGCATATGCGCGCCCTGGAAAACGCCTGTCGCCACCTTGTCGCGGATCGTCGCCCACGAGACTTCGCGATGCAGAGAAACATCTACGCCTTCTTCGGCGAACAGCCCGCGATGCTTGGCGACCACCAGCGGCGCAGCGTCTGTGAGCGCGACAAATCCCAGATCGAGCGACACCGTCACGACACGCCCCCTTTAAGCACGCCATGGAAGGAGAGAAGGTCCGCCGCCACCGCCCCCATCGATCGCCCCGAATTCATCGCCAGCTTGCGCAGCATGGCGTGCGCTTCTTCCTCGCCGATCTGGCGTTCCTTCATCAGCAGGCCCTTGGCCTTCTCGATCGTCTTGCGTGAGGCGAGATCCGACTGCGCCTTGGCCAGGTCGCTGCGAAGCTGCTGCATCAGCTGGAACCGGCTCATGGCCACTTCCAGGATGGACCGCACGCGCGCCGGTTGCAGCCCATCGACGATATACGCCGCCACGCCCGCCCGCACGGCTTCTTCGGCGCGGCCCGGCTCCGACCGGTCGACGAACATCACCACCGGCCGCGGATTGTTCTGTGTCGCTTCGCGCAGTCCCTCCAGCGTGTCGCGGTCGGGGCTGTCACAGGCGATCACCACCAGGTCCGGCTGGAATTTCGCGAGGTCTGCTTCGGTCAGGCTGGAAACACGCAGCACGTCCAGCGGGTCAATGCCGGCCAGGCCCTCGGCGACGAGGGCGGCGCGCGCCGGATCTGGATCGACAAGCAGGAGTCGCATGTCAGCAACCTCTGCCGCGCCGCTGCGCCGGACAGCGTTAAGCCTCAGACATTTCCCGTGCGGCGCCGCCGATCGCCCAATAAAGCAGCGCGCCGGCACGGTGGCGCCCGCCCTTTGGCGCCCGCGCCATGCCGCATGCATCGCAAGTTACCCAACAGCTGGCGCTGCAAAACCTCTGCGCTTTCAAGGCCGGACAAGAATTTTCAGCCCTTTTTGCCCGACACCCGCTCAACCGGGCGCATAATCCTCGTGGAACATGACCCCGAGGAGGCCTTGAAGACAGCACGCACCATCCCGCAGGCCCTCGCCGCCGCCGTGCTTTCCGTCCTGGAGATCGTCGCCGGGGCGTGGCGCCGTGCGTTCTTCGTCCTGCTGGTTGTCCCGCTCAACGACCGCTCGCGGCCAATCTCGCGGGATGCATGCTGGGCGATGATCCATCACCTCTACCGCTCCGAGGCCGCGATCGCGCGGGCGATCTACCGCACGGCCCGGCGTCTTGCCGGCCTGCCGCGTGTGTCGCTGCCGCTGGACCTGTTCTACCTGCCGAAGCTCAAGACGCCCGCCCACCTCAACGCCCGCTGGATCCAGCACACCCACAGGCTGGAGCACGTCCGCCGCTACGCCATCCGCCTCGCCCGCGCCTGGGCGCGCGAGGCCGGGCGACTGGCGCGCGATCCGCTGGCCCGCCTGCGCGGGTCGCCCGCTGCACGGTTAGCCGTGTTGTTGGCATCGCCGTTTTTTCCGCAAAACCCCGTTCGCCGGACGAGGGCCTGCATCCGCGCGCCGCCAGGCGTCTCGATCACCCCACAACTCGCCTCGATCCTGCCTTCGGCGCACGCCGCCGGGACTGCGCACGTGCGCCTGCTCAGCCGCCCGCCAGCTTTCTCTTCGCCAGCAATATCCCCCCCGCAATCGCATCAGCCTGGGGCGCCACCAGCCGGTTCGCAGTCTCAGCGGGAATATAATCCTTCAGCTCATCCGCCAGTCCGCCGATCAGCGCCACCTGCGGCGCGCCCTTTTTCAGCAGCGCTTCGACCAGCTCCCCGATCTGCGCTCCGGCCTGCAGCATCAGCCTACGCGCCGCCACATCGCCTGCCAGCGCATGATGCGTCACCAGCGGCGCCAGCGCCGCATAATCCGTCGCGCTCGCGTCCTCCGCCCACCGGATCACTTCCGCCGGATTGCCGGAAAACCGCGCCAACACATCGCGCGAAAACGCACTCTCCTCGGCGCGGCCATCCAGCGTGCGAAGAACATGGCGCAGTGCGTTCAATCCAAGATCCGCCCCGCTGCCTTCATCCGAAACCGGAAAGCCATAACCGCCCACGCGAACGGTGTGCCCCTGATAGGTGATGCCGATGCTGCCCGTGCCCGCGATGACAATCCCGCCATCGCCTCCGCCAAACGCGCCGAGGAATCCCAGATATCCATCGCCCTCGAACCACGCCCCGGCAAACGGATGTGCCCAGGATTCCAGAGCTTCACGCGCGCCAAGCTGGCCCGTGCCCGCAAGCCCGATGCCGGCATACGTGGTCTTCAGCACATCCTCGCCAAGCCCCGCTTCGGCCAACGCTTGCCGGGTCGCGGCCAGGATCGAATCACGCGCCGCCTCGAAGCCGAAGCGCATGCTCGCCGGCCCCGACAACCCGCGCCCGAGCACCTTGCCCTCGGCCGTTTCCAGCCGGGCGCGGCAGCGGGTTCCGCCGCCATCGACGCCGAGGAAAAAAGGTCCAGCCATCGGCCCTTGTCTATCCCGATTTGCCTGCCATTCAATCGGTTGCACGCCATGCAATGCCGGACTTCAAGAGATAGAGCCATGACCACTGAAGGCATCAGCCCGCGCTATCTCGACCTCGACCTGTGGCCGACCATCGACGGCCTGAAGGCCATGCACGAGGGCCAGATCGCCGCTGTCACCGCCATCGGCCCGGCCCTGCCGGCGCTTGCCGCAGCCGTGGATGCAGCTGCGTCCCGCCTGCGCAAGGGCGGACGCCTCATCTATGCCGGCGCCGGCACATCAGCGCGCATCGGCGTTCAGGACGGCGCCGAGCTCCTGCCCACCTTCAACTGGCCCAGCGACCAGGTGGCATTCGTCATCGCTGGCGGCGAGGCTGCCCTGTTGCGGGCGGTCGAAAACGCCGAAGACTCCGCCGCCGATGGCGCGAAGCGCATCGAGGAAATCGCCGCAGGCCCGAACGACGTCGTCATCGGCATCGCCGCCAGCGGCGAAACACCGTTCACCGTTGCGGCTGTGAACGCCGCGAAACAGCGTGGCGCCCTGACCATCGGCATCGCCAACAATCCCGGCTCGCAGCTCCTCGCCGCAAGCGATCACCCGATACTGGTCGAAACCGGCGAAGAACCGGTCGCAGGCTCGACGCGCCTCAAGGCCGGGACAGCCCAGAAGGTCGTCCTGAACCTGTTCTCGACAATGGTGATGGTCCGCCTCGGCAAGGTCTATCGCGGCCTGATGGTGCACATGCGCCCCACCAACGAAAAGCTGCGCCGCCGCAGCGTTCAGATGGTCATCACCATCACCGGCTGCGCCGACGATACCGCCGCCAACGCCGTCGCTTGGTCGGACGGCGACACAAAGCTCGCCATCCTTCTGGCCAGTGGCAAAGAGATCAGCGCGGCGCGGGACCTGTTGAAGAAACACGACGGCAACCTGCGCTTGGCGATGGCGGAGATCTCGAAACCCTAGTGAACCCTGTTTCCCCCAATCCACGTCCCAAGTACCTCCAGGCTGGACCCCAGCAACACAAAGTCTGCCCGCGCCCCTGTCTCAATCCGGCCTCGTTCGCGATCAACGCCCAGGAACTCCGCCGGCGTCAGGCTCGCCATCCGCAACGCCTCGCGCAATCGAAGCGCCCAGCAGGCCAACCGCATTCCGCGTCGCCGAAGCCATATCGAGATGCGCGCCAGCCAGCGTGCCGGAAGCGGTCCGAAGCGCTCCGTCGGTGACCGAGATGTCTTCCCCGAACAGCGACATGGAAGGCTTGTCCGACCCGATCGTCGCCATCGCGTCCGAAACAAGCATCAACTTCCGGGCCGTCTTCGCAGCAAAAGCAGCCCGTGCCGAAACCGGATGAACGTGAATTCCGTCCAGTATGATCCCCGCCCAACTCCCGCCGATTGCCCAGCGCCGCCCCGAGCGCTCCCGGCCTTCGCCCTTCCAATGGCGGCATCGCATTGAACAGGTGCGTGAACCCCGTCGCCCCCGCCGCCAGCGCCGCCTCGACATCTTCGGCATTCGCCCCAGTGTGGCCGAGACTGACTGTGACACCAGCCGCGACCAACTTCTTCAGGTTGTCCGCATCGATCTGCTCGGGCGCCACAGTGACCAATACCGGAAACGGCCGCTTCTGGGCGATGAGCGTCAGGTCCGCATCATCGAACCTCCGCAGGAATTTCGCCGGATGCACGCCCCGTCGCGGATCGGACAGCCACGGTCCTTCGAGATGCAGGCCAAGCAATCCCGCAGCCCCCACGTCAATAGCGCGCGCGACGGCGTCGATCGCCGCCGCAACCTTGGCCCGGTCATCCGATATCAGCGTCGCGAGAAACCCCGTCACGCCGAACGTCCTGTGCGCCGCTGCAATCGTGGCCAGGGTCTCGACATTCGGCGCATCATTGAACAGGACGCCCCCGCCCCCATTAACCTGGATGTCGATGAAGCCCGGCGCGAGCAGGCCGTCGAGCCGCACCGAGGATGCCGAGGGCGCCGTGCTCACATCCACGATCCGCCCACCATCCACGCTCACGGTGACGCCTTCGATGATCTCCTCCCCGTTGAAGAGCTGCGTCGGCGCAAGAACCTGCATCAGCGTGTCTCTGTGATCTTGGTCAGCATGGGTGGTGCATCCGGCGACCGCCCCCGGCGCAGCGCCGAGGCATTCACCAGCAGATAGAACCGCTGCAGCATGGCCAGCAATTCGAGCACAGGCTCCTGATCCGGCTTCACGCTCACCCGCGAGCGCGCCCGGTCAGGCGACAGGAACAACACGGGACACCCCCGCTGCTCAAGGTCAGCCGCTACCTTCTGCAATCCCTCGAACGCGGCATCACGCGGGGCGAACACGATGACACGCAACCCTGGCCCCGCGAGCGCAAACGGCCCATGCCGAACCTCTGCCGCGCTGACAGCTTCCGCATGAAGGCCGTTCGTCTCCTTCAACTTCAGCGCCGCCTCCGCTGCGACAGCCAACCCCGGCCCGCGCCCGATCACATAGATCGGTCCATCGCCCTCCAGAAACGCCTCGGCCGCCGTCCAGTCCTCTCCGAGCGCGTCAGCCAATACCTGCGGAGATCGCTCGAACGCCGCGATCATCTCCCGGTCGTTGCGCCAGTAAGCCGTGAGCCCGAACACCAGCGTTGCCGCAGCGATGCACGACTTGGTCGCCGCCACGCTTTTTTCAGGCCCCGGCCCGAAGCGGTATGCAGAGATCAACCGCCCCGGCCAGCGGCGATGTCTCGTCATTGATCAGCCCCACCCGCAGGACATCCGGCCCCACAGCCGACTTGCAGAAATCGACAAGATCAGGGCTCCGTCCCGACTGCGAGATCGCGAGAACCAGCGCTCTTTCAAGTCGAAGACTGCTTCCATATATCGACCGGATCGACGGCGCGGCCGACACCGTTGGCAGGCCAAGCCGCACTTCGAACATGTACTTCGCCAGCAGCGCTGCCGCGTCCGAACTCCCGCGCCCAGCGGCCAGGGCATATCGGGGCGCCAGTCCGCGTAGCCGTTCGCCAAGCTGCTTCAGCGTCCCGGAAGCCTCGCCAACCAGACGCGCTGCAACGGCCGGCGCCTCGCGGGCTTCGGTTTCCATGAAGGTTGGGCCAGTCACCGAAGCACGCCTCTTTGCCGCGAGTCCAAAACTATGGACTGCCGCGCGATGCGAAGCAAACGAGAGGCGCTCCGGCCTGGTCTGCCGCTATTTTTCTTTTGGCTTGAGCGCGATGAGCAGGTTGCCGGGAGTCTGGCCGAAGGATCCGTAGCCAGAATTGACGAAGACCATACCGCCGGCCGTGAAAATACCGTGGCTGTCGATCGATCCGCCGTAGCCCGCGATCTCCGGGTTGATGGCCGCCCTCGAACCGACGAGATCGATCTGCCTGAGCAGTTTTCCATTGCCCGCATCGATCACGTAGAGGATCCCGCCGAGCGTTCCCGCCACGACGGCGCCATCGATTATCAGCGGCGCCGCGGAGAAACCATAACGTGTCTCGCACCCCTCCACTTGCTCGGCTCGGGCGGCGGTGCAATCCGCCTTGACCGGGAAGCCCCATTTGGGCTTGCCGGACACGATGTCGAAGGCATAGACGCCCGCCTTGGAGACGAACGACTTGTCGGCCGAAATGACCGGATCGTTGATCGGCACGATCACTGCGCCGCTCCAGGTTGCGAGCGACCAGTGGACGCCGCCGAGCGCCGTTCCGGTTCCCGGCTGCTGCTTCCACAGGAGCTTTCCGGTCGCCGCATCAAGCGCGTACACGTGGCCCGACTTCTGGCCGGCGAGAACGACATCCTTCCCGCCGGCGCCCTTTGCCATCACGGCGCCTGCACCGAAGTCGAGATCGCGTCCCTCGCCGCCGAAGTTCAGCGGGCAATTTGGGCCGTTGACGCCAGTAGGAATATCGCACGCCATGTTCCAGACATCGCCCGCCATGGCCTGGTAGCGCCACGCGACTGCCCCTGTGTCCAGATCAAGCGCGATGATTGCGTCAGAGGAAAGCGTTGTCGGATGCGACGTATCCTCGCCCGTTGTCACGATCACGCGGTTGCGTTTTTCATCGATCAGGGGAACCGACCAGATCGGCGCGCCCGAAGGCCCGCGCTGTTTCGTGCCGACCGAGTTTACTTGGCCGTTGTAGGTGGCCTCCGGCATGGTGTGCCATTCCCACAGGCGCTTGCCGTCAGCCGCGTTGAGCGCGACGACCGAGCCGTGTCCAGTGCAGCATTCGAACTTCGCATTACCGCCGGCCGCCACGCCCGAGTTGGAGATCGGAACGATGATCTTGTCCCTGACGAACACGACCCCGCCGCGGATCGATCCGCCCGATCCAGTCGCCGGTTGGCCGCTAGCCTTCCAGACGAGAGCGCCAGTCGCCGCATCCAGCACATGGATGTCCGGACCAATCGCCATTGCGACAACCTTCTGTCCGCTGATCTCGCCGATCGCCGGCGTGTTCCGCGTGTCACCGGCATAGGTCCATTTCGCGCAGCCGCTCACGGCATCGATCGCGAGCGTGCGCCCCCCGAGGCTGATGAAGAACGTGTCGCCAAGCACGGAGGCGCCTGTACCATTGCCGCCCATCCCGCTCGGATAGGCGATGGCCCACGCGACTTCGAGGTCCTTCATCTGGGACTTCTTCAGTCCGGATTGCACCGCCGTCAGGCTGCGCGTCGAGTTGCGATCCACGCCGAATCCGGCGCTCAGCACCGGCTTCTTCGTGTCGATTGTTCGCTTGTCGGCCGCGCAAGCGATGGCGTTGGCCCAGTCGGTTGGTTCCGGCGGTTGTCCCTCCGTCAGCCACGCGATCAGCATGCCGATATCCATCTGCGGCATCTGCGATCCGATCGAGCCCATCACGCCGGTGAACAGGATTTCCCCCAGCCGCGAACCCGAAATCTGCTTGAGCGAAGACAGGGGCGGCGTACGGCCCGTCGGGTTGTCATGGCAGGTTGCACAAGCGCGCTTGTAGACCGCCTCGCCCGGATGCGCTGGCGGCGTCTGCGCGAACGCCGATTGCGCCACTGCCAGGGCAAGGCTGGCAACCGCCAAAAGCCTGCGATGCGTCATGCTCTCTTCGTCCGCCTGGCGCCCGGCGGCGGAGGCGGTTCTGCCGCCCCTGCAAAGCACTGCGCTTTCGACATCCAGCTTGTTGCGTTTGGCCCGACAACTCGTAGTGCGGTATCCACGACATTCCGTGTCTGCGTTACGACCTGGCAGAATTCTTCCGCCAATCCTTCGATCAGTTCGGTCGCGCTTGGATCATTGTATGTCCACACTTCGCCGGACGGCGCTATCAGCTTGAGATGCGGGCGAGGCGAGGGCGGCTCTTCGCCACGAACCTTGAAGGTCCAGCCATACGTATTGTTGCCAAGCACGACGATGTTGCGGATGCGATCCGCGTTGCTTCGGACAACGCCGAGCACATCATAAACTTCCTGCCCGTGCGCCCACGTCTCCATCAGTCGCGCCGTGAGGGAAGATCGCGCACTCATGTCGGGTCCTGCCCACTTCACGCGTGCTACGGGATCGGCCGAAGCGAACCTTGTTGCCGTTCCTGCAACGCCATCCTTCCAGGCCGCCACGAGCTTCCTGCCGGCAAGACCATCCAACCATTCGACCTCAAACGCCGTCATCTTGCCGCCCTTGCCGAGCTGCTCGGCCAGTTTTGCGTAGTAACGTTCGAACGACCCGTCGTTCTTGAGGGACATCTCCGCCGCAAGATTCCAGACGTGCAGGTGGCGGATCACCGTGTTGATCGTCCAGTTCTTGAACGCTGTGGGCTGGTCAAGGGCAGCCTCGTCCAGCGGCGCGACCAGCGCGTGCAGCGCCTCGCTCTCCTCCTGAAAATCCTGCGCCAGCGTCTGCATCACCTAGTCCCCCAGCGCGCCGGCCAGCCGCTCATACGCCACCGCGAAATCTTCCTTGAACGCCTGCACCACCTGGCCCGCGGACATCGACTGCTCCATCAGCCCCACGCCCTGTCCCACCCAGTAGGTCGCAAGCTGCTGCGCGCCTGCATGTCCCCCCTCCGCCAGCTTGTCGACCCGCCGCAGCGCCGGCTCCGACACCAGCGTCTGCAGCGGCATCGGCAGCGGATCGGGCGCGCCCTCACGCTCCCACGCATCCGTCCACGGCGACCGCAACTGCCGCGACGGCTTACCCGTCCGCGACCTCGAGCGCACCGTATCGCGCGACGTCGCAGCCAGCATCTTCTGCTTCACCACCGGACTCGTCTCCGCCTCCGCCGTCGTCAGCCACACCGACCCGCACCACGCCCCCGCCGCACCCATCGCCATCGCCGCCGCCATCTGCGCACCCGTCGTAATCCCCCCCGCCGCAAGGATCGGCGTCTGCGCGCCCATCGCCTGCACCGCACGATACACCTCCGGGATCAGCACCATCGACGACACCTCCCCGCAATGCCCTCCCGCCTCGCCACCCGCCACCACTAGGATGTCCACGCCCGCCTGCACCTGCGCCACCGCATGCTCCTTCGCGCCCACCAGAGCCGCCACCGGAACACCACGCGCCTTGCCCATTTCGAGCATCAGGGGAGGCGGCACGCCGAGCGCATTCGCGATCAGCTTGATCGGGTACTGGAACGCCACCTCAAGGCTACCCGCAGCCCCATCCGCCCGCATGTTGCGGGCGAAGTTGACGCTGTTGCTGCGGTCAGCCTCCAGGTCGCCCGGCTCGACGCCGTGCTGCTTCAGGATGCCCGCCGCGAAGTCCTTGTGCTCCTGGGGGATAGCCCCAAGCAGGGCGCCGGCGTTGAACGGATCTGACTTTCCCTCCATCTTGTTGGGTACGATCAGGTCGACGCCGTAGGGCATGCCGCCGCAATGCTTGTCGATCCAGTCGAGCTCTTCCCTGAGGCGATCCGGCGGCAGGTTCACCGCCCCAAACACGCCCATGCCACCCGCTTTCGAGACGGCGGCGACAACGTCCCGGCAATGGCTGAACGCCAGCAGCGGAAACTCGATGCCCAGCATCCTGCAGATCGGAGAGTTCATCATGCGGCTACTCCCGCGGCCGGTGCGGCCGCCTTTTCGTCCGGTGTCATGGGTTCTATCTCAAGGATGAGATCCCGGGCAGCTATTTGTGTCCCGGCCGTTGCGGCGATCCTAACGACACGCCCGTCGATCTCCGCCGTCAGTTCATGCTGCATCTTCATGGCTTCGAGCACGGCCAGCCGATCGCCCTTGCGCACGCGCGCGCCTTCCTGGACGCTGATGTCCAGGAGCCGCCCGTGCATCGGCGCCAGCAGCAGGCCTTGGCCGGCCGCGGCGTCCTTGCGGCGAACAAACGCAGCCAGATTGGCAAGCTCCAGCGATCGCCCGTTTGTCGCTATCCAGATTGTCTTGCCGTCGTCGCGATAGATCACGTCCAGCGTTTGGCCGTCCACGACAAGCCGCGCCGTCTCGCTGTGCGCGGCCTGAACTATCACCTCGACCGTCCGCGCGCCCACGCCGACCGAAAAGCCGCCCTCCGGTCTGGGCTGCACGAGAAGCTTTTGCACCGCGCCATCGCCCTGATATTCTACGACCGTTTCCAGTGATCCGGCGCTGGCCCAGTTGTGCAGTGATGAACTCACATCCAGCGCTGTCGCGGAAGAGCGCGCAAGCGCTGAAGTGTGCTGCAGAACTGCTGCCGCCGCGTGAAGTGCGGCGTCTGCGGCGCCCGGCTTGAACCCGGCTTCGCCATAGGTTTCGCCGATGAACGCGGTCGTCGCGCTGCCTGCCGCAAACACTTCTCGTCCCAGTGCGTCGATCAGGAAGTCCCGGTTCGTGCGCGGCCCGAACACCGCTGTCCCACCAAGCGCGCTGATCAGCCGCCGCCGCGCTTCCTCGCGGATGTCTCCATGGGCGACGACCTTGGCGATCATGGCGTCGTAGAAGGGCGATACCTCGCCGCCAGTTTCGACGCCTGCATCTACCCTCACCCCTTTGCCTTGCCCGACCCGGAACAGGTGTAGAGCCCCTGTGCTTGGCAAGAAGCCGGCTTCGGGGTCTTCGGCATAGAGGCGGACCTCGATGGCGTGGCCAACAAGACGGACATCTTCCTGGGCCAGGTTCAGCCCTTCGCCTCGCGCGACGCGGAGCTGCAGCGCCACGAGATCCAGGCCGGTGACCATCTCCGTGACGGGATGTTCGACCTGCAGCCGTGTGTTCATTTCGAGGAAGTAGAACCTGCCCGCCTCATCGAGAAGGAACTCGACCGTGCCAGCGCCAACATAGCCAACGGCGCGCGCCGCCTCGACGGCAGCGGCGCCCATGCGTTCGCGCAGGTCCGGCGTCATTACCGGGCAGGGCGATTCCTCGATGACTTTCTGGTGGCGGCGCTGAACCGAACAGTCGCGCTCGCCGAGGTGAATCACCGCGCCTAGGCTGTCGGCGAAGACCTGGATTTCGACGTGGCGCGGCCGGATGATCGCTTTTTCCAGGATGAGGTCGCCGTTGCCGAATGCGTTCTGCGCCTCAGAACGGGCGAGTTTCAGCGCAGCAGCAAGATCGCCTGGCTTGTCGACGAGCCGCATGCCCCGCCCGCCGCCGCCGGCCGCCGCCTTCACCATCACCGGGAAACCCGCTTTCGCCGCAGCATTGGCGAACGACTTCTCGGACTGATCCTCGCCTTCATATCCCGGAACACAGGGCACACCGGCCTCGATCATTCGCCGCTTGGCGCGCGCCTTGTCTCCCATCACATCGATCGCTGCTGTCGGGGGACCGACGAAGGTGAGCCCGGCATCTGCCACGGCCTTGGCGAACTTCGCGTTCTCGGACAGGAAGCCATAGCCGGGATGGATCGCCGTGGCGCCGGAAGCCTTGGCGGCTGCGAGGATGTTCTCGATCGAGAGATAGGACTCGCCGACGGGCGCCGGGCCGATCCTCTGAGCCTTGTCGGCGAAGCGCACGTGCGGCGCGCGAGCGTCTGCATCGGAATAGACGGCTACGGTCTGCAACCCCATGGCGCGCGCGGTGCGCATGATGCGGAGCGCGATCTCGCCGCGGTTGGCGACCAGGAGCGTGGAGACGTCGCCCTTCATGGCTCCACCGCCCATTTCGGCTTTCGTTTCTCGACAAAGGACGCGACGCCCTCGCGCGCCTCGTCACTAAGCATGCGACCGGCGAAGTTCTCAGCTGCCGTCTGCACGGTCTGGGCCCGGTCAAGCCGAGGCAGGGCGAGGATCAGCGCCTTGGTATCGGCGACGGCGCCTGGCGCGCATTTCAGCACGGCCTTTCGGATCTGCATTTCGACGGCTTCGGCCGCCTCGACGCCCTCGGCCACGAAATCGGCAAAGCCGAGCGCGTGCGCCTCGCGGGCGTCGAACCGTACGGCAGTGAGCATCAGGCGGCGGGCGGTGGCGTAGCCCAGTTTCTGGATCACGAAGGGAGATATCTGTGCGGGGCTGAGCCCGATGGCGGTCTCGGTCATGGCGAATTTGGCGCCGGCTTCGCAGATGACGACATCGGCGCAACAGGCGAGGCCGAAGCCGCCAGCCATTGCAGCGCCTTCGATGATTGCGACCACGACCTGCGGCATGGTGTTGACCTTGTCGAACATCACCGCGCCGCGCTTCGACTGTTCAATCACGGCGTCACGAGAGGGACCACCGGCGGACTTGTGGCCGGAATTGAACGCCTTGAGATCGGCGCCGGCGCAGAACATACCGCCGCGGCCTCGCAGCGTGATGCCTCGAATGGAGCGGTCGTCGCGCACGCCGTCGAGCACATTCATCAGGTCCGTCGTGAGTTCAACACTGAGCGCATTGCGGTTGCCGGGCTGATTGAACCAGAGCGTGAGCCAGCCGGACTTGAGGTCGAGTTCGATTGCGGAGGTCGCAGGAAGCGCCATCACATTCTCCCCACGCCGAAATTGCTGGGTCGTACGGTGCGGGCGCGGCCTTCCCAGACGGTGGCGAGCAGGAAGCCAAGCGTACGCCGGGTCTCGCGCGGGTCGATCATGCCGTCATCCATCAGGTGGCCAGAGCAGTAGAAGGCGCCGGCCTGGCTGTTGAAGATCTGGGTGAGACGTTCTTCCTGCTTCTTCAAGGCGGCGCGGTCGGGCTCGACGCCGGAGGCTTTCGCCTGGCCTTCGGCGACGATGGACATCACCATAGCGGCCTGTTCGCCGCCCATGACGCCTGTGGAGGCATTGGGCCAAGTGTAGACGAAATCAGGGTCATAGCCGCGGCCGCACATGCCGTAATTGCCTGCGCCATAGCTCGCGCCGATCATGAAAGTGATGCGCGGCACGGAGATGTTGGTGACGGCCTGGATCATCTTCGATCCGTGCTTGATCATGCCGCCTTGCTCGTAGGCCTTGCCGACGAGATAGCCGGTGGTGTTCTGCAGGAAGACGGCAGGCGTTCCGGCCTGGTCCATGAGCTGGAGGAATTGCGCGACCTTTGTCGCGCCTGCCGGGTCAATCGGGCCGTTGTTGGCGATGATGCCGATGGGGTGGCCCATCACCTCGGCCTGGATGCAAACGGTGGAGACGCCGTAGCCGGGCTTGAAATCGGAGAAATCGGAGCCATCGACGATGCGGGCGATGACCTCGCGTGCATCGTAGGGGATGCGGTAGTCGATGGGAACGATGCCAGCGATTTCGTCGGGGTCGAGCGCCGGCTCGAGGAAAGTGCGCGGCGGCGGTGCAGGGCAGTGGCGGTTCCAGCCGAGGCGCCCGACGATCTCGCGGCCGATGAGGCAGGCTTCCGCATCGTCTTCAGCAAGATACTCGGCGAGGCCGGAGACGGTGGCGTGCATGTCGGCGCCGCCGAGTTCTTCTTCGTTGGCGATCTCTCCCGTGGCGGCCTTCAGCAGCGGCGGGCCGGCAAGAAAGGCGCGACCGCGGCCTTTGACTGCGACGACATAGTCGGAGAGGCCGGGCATGTAGGCGCCGCCTGCGGTGGAGGAGCCGTGCAGCAGGGCGATGACCGGCATGCCCTTGGCCGAGAGACGCGCGAGGTTGGCGAACAGGCCGCCGCCAGAGACGAAGCCTTCGACGCGATAGTTCAGCAGGTCGCCGCCGGCGCTTTCGACGAGGTGGACGAAGGGGAGTTTCTGCTGGAGCGCGATCTCCTGGGCGCGGCGCAGGCGGTAGCCGCCGGCATGCGTCATGGCGCCTGCCTGGATGCCGCTATCGTCCACGACCACGACGCAGCGCGTGCCGCGGATGAAGCCGATGCCGGAGAAGATGGTGGAGCCGGCGATGGATTTGGCTTCGTCGGGCGTGTCGAGCAGGTAGCCGGCGATGTTGCTGATCTGAAGCCACGGCATGCCGGGGTCGAGGAGGCGCGCCAGGCGTTCGCGCGGCAGAAGCTGGCCGCGCTCCTCGAACCGCGCCTTGCGCCTGGCGGAGAGGGCGGGGGCGCGGGCGTTGAGTTCCCGCAACTTGTCGACAAGGCGCAGCATGTCGGCGCGGTTCTTCTGGAAGCTGGCGGAAGACGGGCTGATGCGGGATTCGAAGAGGGGCATCAGAGCGTCTCCGCGATGGCGCGGGAAATCGGGATCGGCGTCTGCAGCAGGATCTGGGAATAGCCCTTGGCCTGCGGATCGTTGCGCAGCGAGGCGACCCCGCCTCCGCCCAGCACGTTGTGGAGCAGGAAGTTGATCGCGCCTGTGCCGGGCATCCAGAAGCGCTCGACCCTGCCGTCTCCCTTTGGGCCCTTGAGATAGTGCGCGAAGCGGCGTGCGACTTCCGCCTCGGTCAGCCTGGCCCAGATGAAGGGGGCGTAGTCCATGCGGCGCGGCAGCACGCCGACATTGGCGTTGTCGCCCTTGTCACCCGAGCGCGCATAGGCGAGGCGGATGAGCGGGACATCGACGAGGTCGGCCGCCGGCGACGGCGCGGGCGGCGCCGGGCGTATGATGGAGGCAGGATCGAACGCGTGCCCCGCTTCGGCGCCGAGTTCGATATCCTCGCCCTCGATCGCCAGCCGGATCGGGACGATGGCCTTGGGGATCAGGAAGGAAAACAGGCGCACGACAGGCGAGGGCGAGGGTCGGCTGCCGGCGAAACCGGAGAGTCCCGGCGGGCCGGCGAGGCCGTGGCCGGTGAGTTCCTTCAGGATCAGCCCGGCGGCGCGCTGGTCGCGATGCTTCACCGCAACCTTGAGGGCGACATCGCGGGCGTTCGTCTTGCGCGCCCCGGCGCCGTAGAGA
Organism: uncultured Alphaproteobacteria bacterium; assembly: GCA_963718145.1. Classification (GTDB taxonomy): domain Bacteria; phylum Pseudomonadota; class Alphaproteobacteria; order Caulobacterales; family Hyphomonadaceae; genus UBA7672. The sequence goes on from CAVQYJ010000009.1 coordinate 61,485, forward strand.
CTTTCATCGCCCATCACTTCGACGAGCACTTCGTCATAGTCGGGCGCATTGAGTGCGCGCAGCTTGTGGCGGGCGCGTTTCGTGGCGCTGTCGGCAAAAAGGCGGGCCTTGGCGGCGGCGTCCTCGCCGTAGAAGAACCATACCGCGCCGGCGCGGAAGCCGTCTTCGTAGGTTGCGCTGACCTTGTAAGTGTCCGGCGCGGGCAGGCCCTTTGCGCCTGAAACCGTGACGCGATCCTTGCCCGCCTGGTCGATCCTGACGCGGGAGAAATCGCAGACGACGTCGGGCAGCGTGTAAGCCTGCGGGTCGCCGATCTCGTAGAGCATCTGCTCGCCAACCGTGCCAACCGTGACCGCGCCGCCGGTTCCTTCCGGCTTCGTAACGGCGAAGGCGCCGTCGGCGCTGACTTCGGCAATGGGGTAGCCTATGTCCCACAGGGTATCGGCGACCGTTTCCCAGTCGGTGAAGTTACCGCCGGTCGCCTGGGCGCCGCATTCCAGGATGTGGCCGCACAGGCTTCCAGCCGCCAGCCGGTCGGAGTCCTCGCGCGTCCAGCCGAATTCGTGGATGCAGGCGCCAAGCGTCACCGCACTGTCGACGCTGCGTCCGGTAATCACGATGTCGGCGCCCCTGTTCAAGGCCTCGGCGATCGGGAAAGCTCCGAAATAGGCATTGATGCTGGCGAGTTTTTCCGGTGGCGGAAATGCGTCACTGGAATACATCTCCTTCACCACGCCGAACTCCGAGCCGCGGGGAAGCAGATCGTCGCCTTCGATGATCGCGACCTTCAGATTTAGCCCGGCTGCCTTCACCAAGGCTCTTACAGCGTCGCCGCAAGCACGCGGGTTCACGCCGCCGGCATTCGAGAGGATCTTCACCTTCTGGCGTGCGATCTCCTTCAGATGCGGCTTGAGGTTGCTGACGAAGTCAGAGGCATATCCCTGCGCCGGGTCCTTCGCGCGCTGGCGTGCGAGGATCGACATGGTGATTTCGGCCAGGTAGTCGAACACGATGTAATCGAGGCCGCCAGCCTTCAGGAATTGCGGCAGCGCCATGTCGCTGTCGCCCCAATAGCCCGAAGCGCCGCCGATACGGACTGGCCTGCTCACGTCCGTCTCCCTCAAGCTCTCTTTTGTGTCTGTTGCGCCCGCGTCTGGCTTGAATGAATACCGCTCATATTTTATGAGTCAATTTCACCGCGCAACAGACGCGGGCGGGAGTGATGATGAAAAACCCGTTCGAGACCGAAGAGCGCCGGGCGTTCCGAGAGACGGTTCGTCGTTTCGTCGCAGCAGAAGTGACGCCTTACGCGACGGAATGGGACGAAGCCGGAGAAGTCCCTTGGGAGCTGCACCAAAAAGTCGGCGCGCTCGGCGCATGGGGCTTCAGCGTAGCGGAAAAATATGGCGGGCTTGGTTTCAACGACTGCTTCATGCGCGCGGCGTTCTCAGAAGAGTTCGCCAAGTGCGGCGCAGGGGGCGTCGGCGCTGCGGTCGGCGGTCGGTCAATTTCGATTGGCCCGATCGAGCGCTTCGCGAGCGACGAGATAAAGGACCGCGTGCTGCCGGACATCGTGGCGGGTCGCAAGGGATCCAGTCTTGCAATTACGGAGCCTTCTGGCGGTTCGGATGTTGCCAACCTAGTCACCACCGCCAAGCGTGATGGTAATCATTGGGTGATCAACGGGTCGAAGACCTTCATCACCGGCGGGATGAAGGCGAGCTACTACGTGGTTGGTGCGCGGACTGGCGACAAGGGCCTCAAGGGCATTTCCTTGTTCTTCGTCGAGGCGGATGCGGCCGGGTTCTCGCGATCGGCGCTGCACCGGAAGATGGGATGGTGGGCGTCAGATACCGCCACGCTGCATTTCGATGATGTGCGTGTGCCGGCAGAGAATCTGCTGGGCGAAGAGAATCGCGGCTTCCTCTCCATCATGAACAATTTCAATTACGAACGCATGGGCATGGTCGCGTCGATGCTCGGCATGATGAAAGTGTGCCTGGATGAATCGATTGCCTGGGCCCGCCAGCGCGAAACGTTTGGCAGGAAGCTCATCGAACATCAGGTGATCCGGCACAAGATGGCTGATATGTCGGCGCGAATCGACCAGATCGAGGCCTATCTAAACATGATCTGCTGGCAAGCGAACGAAGGCGAGATGCCCGTGGCGGAAGTCTCGAAGGCGAAGTTCTCAGCGTCGAAGGCGCTGGAGTTCTGTGCGTCTGAGGCGATGCAGATCATCGGTGGCGCGGCATACCTGCGTGGCAATCCGGTGGAGCGCATCTATCGCGAAGTGAAGGTCAACGCGATCGGCGGCGGATCGGAAGAAATCATGCGCGACCTCGCCGCACGGCAGATGGGGCTCTAGCATGCCAGCCGCCAGGATCGAACTCTCCACCCGCGGCGAACGAGTCGCAGAGAAGGAGCGGGCAATTCTGGCGGCAGCTCGCGCCGTGTTCGTCAAGCACGGCTTCGAGCGGGCGAGGATGGCCGAGATCGCCAAGCGCGCGGGGGTCGCCGAAGGCACGATCTACATCTACTACAAGACCAAGAACGATTTGCTTCAGGGCGTCGTCCTGCAGTTCTGGGATGGCATCACGGCCAGCGCCGCCAAGGCGGTCGACCCCAAGGCAGGGACGTTCGAGCAGCTTCGGGCGCTCGCCGACCATCACCTTACTCTGATGATCCGCGATCGGGAATTCATTGAACTCGAAGTCATCCTGCGCAATTCGGGCACAGAGCCGATTGCAAGCGAGCGTACGACGCTCAAGCGCTACGTCGCCATTTTCGATGGCGTCTTCCGGCGCGGGCAGGACAGGGGCGATCTCGTAAAGGATACGCAGGTCTGGATCGCGCGTGACCTCTTCTATGGCGCGCTGGACTACTCCTCACGCACAATCGTCCTGCGAAATGCAAGGCGGCCCACCGGAGCGATCGACAATCTCATCGAAGTCTTCCGCGCCCGCTATGGCCGGGCGAAGAATGCCGTTGCTCCATCTGCCACGCTAGTGGATCGGCTGGAGGCGGCAGTTGGGCGTCTTGAAAAGCAGGCAAGGAGCGGCTGATGTACAAGGTCCACCTTACTGAGTCCTATTTTCCCGCACAGGTCGAAGATGTGGTCCTCGACACGACGGTCGGCGGGGTCCTGCGCGAACGCGCTGCTCGTTCGCCGAACGCTGGCGCTCTGGTTGAAGCCGACATGGAAGGGATATTGCGCAGGCGATGGACCTACGCTGAATTGCTCGCCGAATCCGAAGCGCTCGGCCGCGCCCTGCTCAGTCGCTACAAGCCCGGCGAGCGCATCGCGGTCTGGGCGCCGAACATTCCGGAATGGGTGATCATCGAATTCGCCGCCGCTTTCGCGGGGCTGACGCTTGTCACGGCCAATCCGGCAAACAAGGCCCGCGAGCTGAAATACGTACTGGAGCAATCGCGCTCCGTTGGCCTGTTCATCGTGCGCGAATATCGCGGCAACCCGATGGCCGAGATCGCCGCGGAGGTCGCTTTGCAGGTCCCGGCAATCCGGGAAGTGATCGACCTCGACAACCGCAACGCGCTTTTTGCCGGATATGAGCGGCCTGCGAATTTTCCCGACGTGAAGCCTGATGATCCTGCGCAAGTGCAATACACCTCTGGCACCACAGGTTTTCCAAAAGGTGCTGTGCTCCACCATCGCGGGCTCACCAACAATGCGCGCATGATCTACAAGCGGTCCGGCGCAATGGAGGGCGAGACCGCGCTTAACTTCATGCCGATGTTTCACACGTCGGGTTGCGCCATTGCCACACTGGGCTGTGTTCAAAACGGCTGCCGCATGATCATCGCCAAGATGTTCGAGCCCAATCGCATGCTCGACATCATCGAGGCGGAGAAGGTGGAGAGCCTGTCCGGCGTTCCGACAATGCTCGTGGCCATGCTGGAGGCGCAGGCCGCCCGGCCACGAAACCTGTCGGCGATACGCAGGGCGACATCAGGCGGCTCAATGGTGCCGCCTGAGCTAATCCGGCGCGTGACGTCCGTTCTTGGTTGCGATTTCATCACCGTTTATGGACAGACGGAAACTTCGCCGGTTCTCACCCAGACGCGCGCGACGGATTCCTTCGAGGATATCTGTGAGACCGTTGGCCAGCCGCTGCCGCTGATAGAGGTGTCGATCCGGGATCCGCAGACCAACAAGGCGACTCCGATCGGGGCACAGGGCGAGATTTGTTCTCGCGGCTACTGCAACATGCTCGAGTACAACGACAATCCAAAGGCGACGGCCGACACGATTGATGTGGAGGGTTGGCTGCATACCGGCGACCTCGGAACCATGGACAGCCGCGGCTATGTGAAAGTAACCGGCCGCGTGAAGGAGATGATCATCCGGGGTGGTGAGAATCTCTTCCCCGCGGAGATCGAGAATGTGCTCCTCGAGCATCCAACCGTAGCGGAGTGCGCGGTCGTCGGCGTGCCAGATGAGCGGTGGGGCGAGATCGTCACCTGCTTTGTGCGGCTCAATGCGGGCGCCACGCTCGACAAGGCAGCCCTGGTCGCGCATTGCCGCGAACATCTCTCGGCGCCCAAGACGCCGGTCCACTGGTGGGAGGTCCAGGCATGGCCGCTTACCGGCTCGGGCAAGATCCAGCGCTTCGTCCTACGCGATCGCGTGATTGCAGGTGAGTTTCCGCTGCGTTGACCAGCGGCGGGGTTCAGCGCCAGTCCGCCGCTGTCGCCGCAAACAGCTCGATGATGTCCATCAGCCGCTGGCCTTCGAACGTGATCCTCTGGCGTTTGGCGAGATTGAGCTGCCGGCCGGCATCGAACACATTGAGGAGAGCGCCCGCGCCGAGCTCATAGGCGCGTTGGCTGTCATCGAAATTGGATTGCGCCGCAGCGACGGCCCTGTCCAGCGCTGTGATCGAACGATCATCGGCGGCAAGACCCGCCATCGCGTCGGATACCTGCACAAAGGCGCGGATAACGGTGCGGCGATAGTCAGCGAACTTGGCATCCGCGTTGGCGATCGCGGCCTGTTCGCGCTGCTTCAGTACGCCGCCGTTGAGGAGCGGGCCCGTGATGCCGGCTGCAAGGGTCCAGCCGCTGGAGCCATATTCGAACAGCGAGTCCGGGTTCGGTCGCGCCTTGCAGGATGTTCGCCGTCAGCGAGATATCCGGATAGAGGCTAGCCGCAGCGACGCCAATGTCGGCGGTGGCTGCGTGGAATTCGGCCTCTGCGGTCAAGATATCCGGCCGCCTGCGCACGAGCTGCGACGGTATCGTCACGGGGATAGAGGCAGGCGCAGTGAAATCCGTCAGTGCAAAATCGGGGGCCGACCACTCGGCCGGAGATTTGCCGAGCAGCAACGCCATCTGGTGGCGCGCCTCCGCGAGTTGCCGCTCGAGAGGAGGGAGCAGCGCCTGGTCTTGCGCCAACTGGGTTTCCCCGATGGAGCTTGCCGAGCGCGGCGCGCCGCCCGCGGCCTGTGCGCGCTGGATCATGCCGATCACGCGCTGGTCGCCCTCCACAGTGGTGGTGATCGATGCGATCTGCGCCTTCAGTGTCGCGATCTTAACTGCCTGGAGCGCTACGTTGGCTGAAAGCGTCAGGTATGTGGCGTCTGCTCGCCGGGCTTCCGCTTCGGCGCGCGCGCCAGCAGCCTCGGACGCGCGGCGTTTCTTGCCGAAGATGTCGAGGTCGTAGCGGCCGGACACGCCAAGCTGGTAAAGATTGATTGTTGGGCTCGGGAAGCTGGTGAATCCGAACGTCTGTGTGTTGACGCGCGTGCGGCCCGCGCCGCCCTGGTAGTCGACCTGCGGAGTCTGCGCGCCGCTGACAGCGCCGGCATTGGCCAGAGCGCTGCGCAGGTTGGCTTCGGCGTAAGCGATGTCCGGGCTGTCCACCAGCGCCGTGCGGATCAACCGGTCAAGATCGATAGATCCCAACGCGGTCCACCAAGGGCCGGCCGCGCGCGCTTCAGGCGAGAGCATCGCGTTGGTCGGGGCGGCATCCCCCGTCATTGCGTAGCCTGCGACGACCGGCGCTTCCGGCCGCTCGAAATCCGGTCCGGCCGTTGCGCATGCAGCCGCAAGCAGCCCGGCGACGGCGATCGAACTACTCGACTTCAACATGGGCGGGCCCCGGGGCCTTTCGTTTCGGTTGTCGCATCAGCAACAGCATGGGAATGCAGAGAAGGGTGACGATGAACATCAACTGGAAGTCGTTGATGAAGGCGACCATTGTGGACTGGCGCGTGATCTCGCCGTTTATCGCAGCAAGGCCTGCCTGGGTCGACAAATCTATCCGTCCGGCGAGATCGGCAGCAATCGCAGGATCGCTGGGGTTTATCTTCCCGGCCATGGATTCATGCATGGCTTGCGCATTGGAGACCATCAGCGCCTGCATGATCGAGATGCCAACTGCGGCGCCCAGGTTGCGGATCAGGGAGTTTACCGACGACCCTTCCGCGCGCAAGCGGGGTTCTATGGTGGCGAAGGCCAGCGTGGACAGAGGTACGAAGATGAGGCCGATGCCGAAGCCCTGGATGATCCCCGACACGATGAACGGCGTTGAATCCATCATCAGGTCGAACTGCGTCATCTGCCACAAGGCAATGGCGTTGAGGCAGAGGCCCGTGAGCAGTATGAGACGCGTGTCGACCTTTCCGATCAGCCGGCCAACTACGAACATCGCCAGGAATGTACCGACGCCGCGCGGCATCGAGACAAGCCCAGCCGTCAGCACGGGGTAGCCCATCAGCTGCTGCATCATCGGCGGAACCAGAGCCATGGTTGAGAAGAGCAGAATGCCGACGAAGAAGCCGAAGATACTGGCCGTCAGGAAATTTCGGTCACGCAGCAGATGGCGGTCGAAGAACGGATGAGTGGCCGTCATTGTGTGTGTACAGAACACCCAGAACGCCATGGCCGCGACCACCGCATAGGCAATGATTTCGCCAGAGTCGAACCAGTCGAGGCTCGGGCCGCGGTCGAGCATCATCTGGAAGGCGCCGATGAAGGTGATCAGTGCGCCGAAGCCGAGGAAGTCGAACGGCTTTGCGCGTGTCGTGCTGTCGTGGCTGACAAAGAACCACACGCCGGCGAAGGCAAGAATTCCAACCGGCAGGTTGATGAAGAACACCCAGCGCCAGTCGAGATGTTCGGTCAGCCAGCCGCCGAGCGCCGGGCCCAGGATTGGTCCAAGCAGAGCGCCCATGCCCCATACCGCCATCGCCTGACCATGTTTTTCGGGAGGATTGATGTCGAGCAGGAGGGCTTGGCTGAGTGGAATCAGCGCCGCCCCGAACAGGCCCTGCAACAGGCGGTAGCCGACGATCTCGATCAAGCTGTTGGCGATGCCGCACAGCATCGACGCCACAGTGAACCCCGCGATGGAAATGAGGAACAGGCGCTTCCGGCCGATGCGATCCGACAGCCAGCCTGAGAGCGGCGTCATGATCGCGGCTGAGATGATGTAGGACGTCAGGACCCAGGTGATCTGTTCCTGCGATGCGGAAACACTGCCCTGGATATGAGGCAACGCGACGTTGGCGATCGTCGTGTCCAGTGAGTTCATCACGGTCGCGAGCATGATCGAAATCGTGATCGGTCCGCGGTTGGCGGTGTCCTTGGCGGTGCTCATGGCGCGAGCCTGGATTATCCTATTGGGCCGCCGTCGCAGCCGGCGACTGGAGATCGACCTTTACTCGGGCGCTGAGACCGGCGCGTCCGGCCATTTCGGGCGGAGGTTCGTCAAAGACGATCTGGACGGGCAGCCGCTGGGTAACTTTCACCCAGTTGCCCGTCGCGTTCTGCGCAGGCAGGGCCGAGAACGTGGAACCGGTGCCGGGGCTGAAACTGCCGACATGGCCGCTGAACGTCTGCCCGGGAAATGCGTCGACCATGATGTCGGCGTGCTGGCCGACTTTCATCTTCGCAAGCTGGTCTTCCTTGAAGTTGGCTTCGACCCATGGTTCGCCGGACATCAGCCAGAACACGGTCTGGGCCGGGTTCACATAGCCGCCCACCTGGAGCTGGTCGACACGCGTGACGGTGCCTGAGGCGAGGGCGGTGACTTCCGTATAGCCCTGATTGATTTCGGCCTTCTTCAGGCGCGCCTGAGCGGCCATCACCGACGGCTGCTGTTCGATCGGAGCACTGGGGTCGCCGTCGAGATTGGCAAGCGCCGCGCCGACCTCCGCTTCCGCGGTCGCGACGGACGAGCGAGCGATATCGCGCTGGTGCCTTGCATCATCCAGCGCCTGCTGGGCCACGACGCCCGCTATGACAAGGTCCGACTGGCGGTCAGCTTCTCGAATAGCATAGGCGAGCGTCTGCTTGGCCGACACGAGGTTTGCTTGGGACCGCTGGTAGGCGGCGCGGAGAGAGTGCACCTGAAGCTCAGCCTGGGCGAGCTGGGCGCGGGCCTGATCGGCCTCGACTGCGAAATCCTGGGCGTCGATGCGGAACAGCGGCTGGCCGGCTTCGACGCGCTGGTTCTCCTTCACCCTCACTTCCAGAACCCGCCCGCCGACGCTGGAGCTGACCGGCGCCTTGGCCATCTGGATGTAAGCGTTGTCGGTTGACTGGTAGCGGCTTCCCGACACGAGGATATAGCCGACGACGCCGGCGATCAGCAGCGGACCGCCGACGATAATCGGAAAGCGAAGGCTGCGCATCGCGCTCGGCGCCTTGGCGGCCTTCATGGAGGTCGTCGTATCGGCCGACAGTGTCTGGCTCCCGTCGCTCACGAGATCCTCCGCCTTTTCCTAGCGCCAAAAAAGGTAGCGGGGAGACGCTGAAGAGTCGCTTACCCCCAGTGCGTCACATAAGGCGGTTGCAGCATGAATCATAATGATATCTTGTCACATCAACTATGAGCGCGATCAATATAAACGCCGTGGACCTCAACTTGCTGCGGGTTTTCGACGCCCTGCTCGAGGAGGGTAGCGTCACGCGGGCGGGAACTCGTCTTGGCCTCACCCAGTCCGCGGTAAGCCACTCGCTGAGTCGGCTGCGAACCCTGCTGGAGGATGATCTCTTCATACGGACGTCTTCCGGGGTACGGCCGACTCCCCGGGCGAGCGAGATCGGGCCCGAAATCCACGCCGCCCTGCGCCAGCTCGAAGCGGCGTTGTCGGTGAAGGCGTTTGATCCCGCCGTGACAGAGCGGCGGTTCACGATCATGGCCGGGTCGTTCTCCAGCGCCGTGCTGATCCCGCTGCTGGTGGCCGAGATGGCCGAGCGGGCGCCCAACGCAGAGCTGGTGATCGCGGAAGGCAATTCGGACATTCTCGAACAGCTCGACACGCGGCGGGTCGATTTCGTTGTCGGGTCTGTCGAGACGGCGCCGGAACGAGTCCGCTCGGACGTCATCCTTCAGGAAACCCTGGTGTGGGTCGTGCGCGCCGGGCACCCGCTGACCAAGGGCGCCGTGACGCTCGAGCGGCTGGTGAAGACACCGCATGTCGCCATTCGCCGGCGGCGGCCGGAAGCGGAAGCGCGGCCCACGCCGTCGCTGTTGATGCGGGCGAGCTGGGAGGATCTCGGCGCGTTCGAGAACGAGCTGCGCACCAAGGGAGTCAAGCGCAAGATTGGGGTGACGGTGCCGGATGTATATTCGGCGCTGGCGGTGGTGCGGCGGTCGGACATGGCGGCGCTGATCCCGCGGCGGCTCGCGGAGCTGTCCACGCAGAGCGGCTTTCTCGCGATGGTGCGGCCGCCCTACAAGTCGCCGACCGTGGAACTCAACCTGCTTTGCCTGCGCGAGCGGCTGGCGGAACCGGCGCTCAGCTGGATGCACGGCGTGATCGTCGTCGCGAGCGAGAAGCTGCAGAATCTGACCATCAGCTAGGGCTGGCGCGAAACCAGGCAGCCGCTGCATCGTGGATGCATTTGGGGCGAAGGCGCCGCTTGCTTTGGCGCCGCGCAGGCCTGAGAGGCGTAATTCCCCCGTTCGCAATGCTCGTCGTTGACCGGATGGGCCGGCTCGCGAGCAATGGCCCTGAAGTCTGGATTCGGGCGCAGCCGACGACGGGATTCTCGGCGGATCGCCTTCCGGAAAAGCCGCGCGCTTCCCCCGCGCATCTGGAGGTTGGCTATGAAGAACCTGGCCGAAGTCGAAATTCCCGAACGCATCATGCGAGCCGTCGCAGACGGAGGTCCTGAGGCGGTGGACCATGCAAGGCGGGCCTGGCTGAAGGCGGCCGGCGTCGGCGCTGCATCTGTCAGCATCGCCGCGCTGACGCAGGCCTGTTCGCCCACTGCCGTGGCCGCGCCGACGCCAGCGCCCGCCACGACCGCCGTTCCGGTCGGGCCGGCCATCCTCGCGTCCAACGAGAGTCCGTTCGGGCCGTCCGCCAAAGCGGTCGAGGCGATGAGCACGATGCTGTCCAAGACAGCGCGCTACGCCAACGCCGAAACGATCGACCTGCAGAAGAAGATCGCAGCGATCGAGGGCGTGGATTTCGACCAGGTGTTCATCGCCAACGGCTCCTCCCCGATCCTGCAGGCCTATGGCGAGATGATCGCACAGAAGGGCAAGGGCGAGTTTGTTTCCTCCGTCGCGACGTACGAAGGCGTGCCGCGGGCGGCGGAGCACTACGGCGCGAAGATGGTGCTGATGCCGCTCACCAAGGACATGACGATCGATCTCGACGCGATGTCGAAGGCGGCGACGAAGAAGACGACGGGCTTCTACGTGAACAACCCGAACAACCCGACCGGCAACATGGTGGATGCGGCGAAGCTGAAATCGTTTGCAGAAACCCATGCCACGCCGACTTCGCCAGTGTTCATTGACGAGGCCTATCTTGACCTGGCCGACGACTATGGCGGCAACGTCATGACCGGGCTGGTGAAGGCGGGCAAGAACGTCATCATCTGCCGAACATTCTCGAAGATCTACGGGATGGCCGGGCAGCGGATCGGCTATGGCATCGCCTCGAAGGAAGTGGCGCGGGAGCTCGGCGGTGCGGTTCGGCTGGGCGGGGTCAACCACCTTGGTCTTGTGGCGGCGATGGCCTCGCTGGACGACAAGGAGTTCATCCCGGCAATGAAGCCGAAATTCGCGGCGGGACGGGCCAAGCTGCTCGAGATCGTCAAGGCGACGGGGCGGCCCTATGCGCCGAACCCGCAGGCGAGCTTTGTTTATATGGATGTCGGAATGCCGAACACCATGTTCGCCAACAAGATGGCGGCCGAAGGCGTCATGGTCGTCGGCCGGACCTGGAAGGGCTACGAGAACTGGACCCGGATGTGCGTGGGCGAGGACTGGGAGATCGACCGCTGCGCGACGGCGATCAAGAAGGTTCTGGCTTAAGACTTCTGGAATGCCGAATGACGGCCGGGAGCGCGAGCTTCCGGCCGTTTCGATTCCGCTCCGCGCAGCCGGCTGGCCGTGCCCGTGAACCAACCGTCCGTGAGCAAGGTCTCTCTGCGGGGATGGCCGGGCGCGGGTCAGGGACCGAATAAAAATCGTCGACGTTAACAACACCACTAACGGCGGGCGGGGGATAGCGCGCAGCGCCGCGCGGAGCAGCGTTTCCATTGAAGGCTGGTGCGGTGGAGGTTTGCCAGTCCATGTTGCGCGCGGTTGTGCGTGTGTCATGGGCAGCAGTGTAACGCGGTTCTGGCGCCCTACAGAAAACCAGTCGGAAACAGGTCGGTATTTCTTCTACCGCGCTGAATCTGTTGAGGGCTGTTCATCGCCAAGTGTTGGGCAAGTCGGATGTCGTCCTCTACGATTTTCGATGTTCGATGGCGTGTAAGGACCTTTCTGGAGCTCCGTATCGGTTTGTCCTGAGCATCCCGGCTGGTTGGTCGGCGGGGCGCCTGGCGAATTCCCACGCGGCGCGAACGAGGATTCTCGGGATGCGCCTTCGGTTTGCCCGAGAATGACGGCGGGGTGGGTCGGTTTTCTTGTGCGACTCTTGCGCATCGTGAGTCACCGCGCTTCGCGCGGTCCGCAGGGCCTCACACGCCGAAGTATTGAGTGACTGCCGTCACGGGGGCGGTGTCTTTCAGCATGAAGGCGGCGGTGACGATGAGGTAGACGCCGAAGATACGTTTGAGCTTGACCGGGTCGAGGCTGTGGGCGGCGGCGGCGCCGAGGGGGGCGGTGAAGATGCTCATGGCGGTGATGGCGGCGAGGGCGATGAGGTTGACGTAGCCGACGGAACCGAAGGGCAGGTCGGGCTGGTTGAGGCCGATGAGCATGTTTCCGAACGCGCCGGGGATGGCGATGATGGTGCCGAAGCCGGCGGCGGTGGCCACGGCTCGGTGAATGTTGACCCCGTTCCAGGTCATGATCAGCACGGCGGGCGTTCCGCCGCCGATGCCGAGCAGCGAACAGAACGCGCCGAGGACGGAGCCGAGCGCCGCGCGGGCAGGCCCTCGGGGCATGTTCTCCTCGGCCGCCTTCTTCTGTGCGAGGAAGGGAAAGATGAAGTGCAAGCCCATCAGCAGCACGCCGATGCCAAAGACGATCTTGAGCATCCCGCCATCCATCATGCCGGTAAGGATGACGCCGACAACAACGCCGGCCGATACCCAGGGCAGCCAGCCGCGCAGGATCTTCCAGTCGACCGCGCCTCGCTTGGCGTGGGCCTGGACCGAGCGAAGCGACGTAAAGAAGATCGTCGCCAGCGACGTGCCGATGGCGACATGCATGATGCTGGAGCTGGAACTGCCTTCGCCGAGTACGGCCAGGACGGCCGCCAGCGCGGGCACGACGACGAAACCGCCTCCAATGCCGAACATGCCGGCGACAAATCCGGCGAACAGGCCGGCCGCCAGCATCGAAAGCACCAGAAGCCACAGGTCCGACATAGGCGGGCTGCCCCACTGATCCGGGTGGACAAATGCCGTCGCGACTTCGCTTAGTGACACGCCGGATTTCCCGCCATCGGATTGCCTGGACTCACTCCGGCTGCCCCCGTCAGGTCATGCCCGCCCGGAGGCGGCGGCAAGCTGTGCAGGGCCGGACGCCGTTGCATCGGGCTTCGGCGCCCCGAATTGCGGCGCCACGCCGGTCCCAGCGACCAATGCAGGGCGCTGGCGTCGGCGCGTCGCCGCTCATCGCGCCTCAGAAGCTGTAGGTGAGCTTGGTGTAGTAGTAGCCGCCGTTGATTCCGAACGGCGAGAAGGAGGGGTATTTGGTCACGTAGGCGTTGGAGTTCTGCGCCAGGCGGTGCTGGCGCTGGAGCGCGTTGATCATGTCCGGATACTCGTTGAACAGGTTGTTGGCGCCGACGCTGACCTCCCACGACTCGCCGATCTCGTAGGAGAAAGAGAGGTCGACGACGAGTTGCGGATCGATGTGCGTCTCTCGGTAGGTCGGCGTTCCGAACGAGTCGAGCAGCATCACGGACGACGGACCATAGTAGGTGCCCTTGATGTTTGCAGAGTAGGCGCCGAGATCCCATACGGCGCCGGCAACCAGCCGGTATTCGGGCGAAGTCGTCTCAAGATTGGACAATGCTTCGGTGTCGAACAGCACCACGCCGCCCGTAAGCTGCGAGGGCGGTGGCGCGATGCGGGTGACCTCCGTCTGCGTGTAGTTGGCGGACGCGGTCCAGTCGACGTCGCCCAGGTCGCCGAAGTCCGAGGAATAGGTGAGCACGAAGTCGGCGCCGTTGGTCTCGGTGTCGAGGCCATTGGTGAAGACGCTCGCGCCGATGCTCCACGAGGGGTTGGTAAAGATCGAGCTGTCGATGATCACGCCGTTCGCCTGGATGGCGGCGACGACGGAGGGCGAGACGGTGCTGGCCGCGTTCGACGAGGCGCCGAGCAGGGTGCCGGAGCCGACGATGCGGTCCTTGATCTTGATCTGGTAGATATCGAGTGTTGCGGTGAGACGCTGGGCCGGGTGCACGACGAAGCCGACGCTGAGGTTGGTCGATTCTTCGGGATCGAGGCCGTTTATGCCGATCAGGGATGCGCCCGGCGAGTTGGGCGGAAGCTGGCCGGAGATCGTGGTCGGCGAGACGTTGATGCCGGCATAGTAGCCCTCCGCCAGCGTCGGCGCGCGGAAGCCGGTCGAGGCCGTGCCGCGGACAGCGAAGGCGTCGTTGAAGTCGTAGCGCGCGGTGAGCTTGCCGACGGTGGTTTCGCCGAAGTCGCTGAAATGGCCGTAGCGGACCGCGGCATCCAGCGTGAGGCCGGTGACCGGCATGGCGGCGATGTCGGCGTAGACGGCGTAGGATGTGCGGTCGACATTGCTCTCGTTGACTGGCGCAAAGCCGTAGAAGGATTGCGTACCGCCCTTGTAGTAGGAGACCTGATTGCCGGCGCCGAGCTTGTAGGTGTCTTCGCGGTATTCGACGCCGCCGGCGATGGTCATCGGCTCGGACCAGCCCATGTCGACCTCGTAGGCGGCGTCCAGCGTGGTGGTCCACTGGCCGGAGCGGAACGAGCCGGCAAGGACGTCGCGTGGCGTGAAGCCGGGCTTGTAGGCCGTCGTCGCTGTCGCTAGCACGGAGGTGTCGCGGTAGTAGTCGGCGTTCGCGGTGTTGAGGACGGAGATCTTCACCTTGTCTTCGCCATAGGTGGTGGCGAGATCCCAGCGGAACGGGCCGCTGTCGCCCTTGAGTCCGGCGGCGACCTGGTAGTCCTGTTCGACTGAGCCTTCGCGCGGGTCGAAGCCGAGCGGGAAGGGGATGTCGGTGCGGTTGCCGGCGCCATCGACGGCCTTGCCGGTCACCACATTGGGCAGACGGTAGTTCTCGTGCGCCTGTGCTTTCTTGTAACCGTAGGAGCCGAAGCTGTAGAACTCGAGGCCGTTGGCGAGATCGACGCCGGCGTTGTAGGTGACGACGTTCAGCCGGTATTGCGGATCGCCCGCGATGCGGTTGACATAAGGCCAGTCGGCAGCGGACGAGACCTGCGGATAGCTGCGCGCCGGGCTGTTGGTGAGGCCGGTGTTCCACACGCCATCGACTACACGCGGATCGAAATCGCCGCGGAACGAGAAATCGTGGAATTTGGATTCGAACGCGAAGTTGACGAACGCGCCCTCGAACGGCTTCCAGCCGGCGCTGCCCATGATGTCGCCGGTCTCGCCACCGCCGTCGAAATACATGCCGCCGGATGCCGTGACCGAGCCGCCGGAGTCGGCGGACTTCTGGATGATGTTGATGACGCCGGCGATCGCGTCCGAACCGTACTGCGCCGCCGCGCCGTCGAGCAGGACCTCGACATGGTCGATCGAGGAGACGGGGATGAAGTTGAGGTCGGCGCCGGCGCCGCCCTGGTAGGGTCCGCCGAGGACGGCGAGGTTGGCCGTGCCGTGCCGCCGCTTGCCGTTGACCAGCACGAGCGCGTGGTTGGGACTGACGCCGCGCAGCTTGGCGGAGAGGGTCAGCGCCGCGGTGTCCCCGCCGAAGGCCTGCGCAGTGAAAGAGGGCACGTTCTGGGCGAGCGCCTGGATCAGGTCGGGCTGGCCGGTGTCCTCCAGCGTACCGATGTCGAGGACCTGGATCGGCGCGGGGCTGTCGGCGGCGACGAGGCCGGTGACGCGCGTGCCGGTCACAATGACGATTTCGCCCTTGCCCTGTTCATCACCAGGCGCGTCTTCGGGGAGCGGCGCGGCCTGGGGATCGTCGGCGGGCGCGGGGGTAAGTTCAGGCGCGGACTGTCCAAACGCCGCTCCGGATCCTGCGAACGCCGCCCCCGCAAGGAGCGCCGCCGAGACCAGTTTCGAATAGAGAAGGTGCGATTTCATTGCCGTGTCCCGCCAAGGTTTTCGACTGGCCAAACCAGTCTTCTGTAAGCGGAGTAGGGTCGGTCAGGTTGTTACGCGTACAGGTCAATCGACCAACGAAAGTCCAAAAATCGCAATGTGATGAAAGACTTGGCGGCTGTATTTGACCAATACAAATGCAGCCAAGGCGGAGCTGCAGACGCAGCCGCCCGATGCGAGTTTTTATTGTCGTCGGACAGGATCATGACAGGTTTGCTGCGATGCACCATGACGCAAGAGGAGCTTTCGCGCGATCCGTGGAAAATTCCGCCGAGCCTGAGAAGCGTTTGGGCGGTTTTGCCCAAATGACCGCCAACCAGAGATGCGCGCAGACCTTGCGTGGACGGGTTTGCGCAGTTTTCGTTCGCTGTCGCCAGCGAACCATTCAGCAGTTTGGGATTCTACGTCTGTGGGTGCTAGTTGAGTGAGCAACGGAGTCTCACTTGAGCGCTGTCGAATACCTCGCCCCCGCAACGGTGGCCGATGCAGTCGCCGCCCTCGGCAGGTCGAAGGGGGCCGCGAGGCTCCTGGCGGGGGGGACCGACCTGCTGGTGCAGATGCGGACCGGGCGCGTGAAGCCGGGCGTCGTCATCGACATCAAGCGGATTCCCGAATTGCTGGAGATAAGGAGCGGCGCGAATGGCTTCGTGATCGGCGCCGCTGTTTCGGGCGCGGTGCTGGGCGAGCACGAGGCGTTGCGCAAGGCGTGGCCAGGCGTGATCGAAGCGGCGAACCTGATCGGCTCGACGCAGGTGCAGGGCCGGGCGAGCCTGGGCGGCAATCTGTGCAACGCATCGCCGGCGGCGGACAGCGTGCCAGCGCTGATCGCGGCGGGCGCGGTTTGCATTGTCGAGGGCTCGAGAGGCCGGCGCGAGATTCCGGTGGAGCAGGTTCAGACCGGGCCGGGAAAGACGTCGCTGGCGCCTGACGAGATCCTTGTCGCTTTCCGGCTGCCGGCGCGACTAGCGCGGTCGAGCGACGCCTACCTTAGGCTGATCCCGCGCACCGAGATGGACATTGCGGTGGTAGGCGCCGGCGTCAACCTGACGCTGGATGCTTCGGGCGCGTGCTCGGCCGCGCGGGTGAGCGTGGGCGCGGTGGCGCCGACGGCGCTGCTGGTCGAGGCGGCAGGGGCGGCGCTGGCGGGAAGCAGGTTGGACGCTGCGGCCCTGTCAAAAATGGAGGCCGCGGTCGCCGCGGCGTGCAGGCCGATCAGCGACAAGCGCGGAACGGCAGAGTATCGCACCAGGATCGCCTGCGTGCTGGCGCGCCGCGCTGTCGGCATCGCCCAGGAAAGAGCCAAAGCATGAGCCGGGTGCGTATTTCCACGACCGTGAATGGCGAGCCGGTGGAATTCCTAGGCGGCGGCGGCCAGTCGCTGCTCGATGCGCTGCGCGATGAGTTGCGGCTCACCGGCTCGAAGGAAGGCTGCGGCACGGGCGATTGCGGCGCGTGTTCGGTCATCGTCGATGGCCGGTTAGTGTGTTCCTGCCTGATGCTGGCGCCGGAGGCCGAGGGCAAGCGCATCGAGACCATCGAGGGCATGGCCGACAAGGGTCACCTGCATCCGCTGCAGATCCAGTTCCTCGAACACGCTGCCTTGCAATGCGGGTTCTGCACGCCGGGACTGCTGGTCGCGTCCAAGGCGCTGCTCGAGCGCAATCCCGATCCAACCGAAACCGAAGTGCGATACTGGCTCGCCGGAAATATGTGCCGCTGCACAGGTTATGACAAAGTGGTGCGCGCTGTGATGGATGCGGCCAAGCAGCTTCGCCAGGCGGAGACGACACGATGAGCGATGGCAACCAGAAACCGCCGCAGACGTTCAAGGTCGTCGGTCAGCGCCCTGTGCGCCCCGATGGCGCCGACAAGGTCACCGGCCGCGCGCAGTTTGGCGCCGACATGCACCTGCCCGGAATGCTGACGGGCAGGGTGAAGCGCAGCCCGCACGCACACGCAAAGATCATCCGCATCGACACCCGCGCCGCCGAGGCTCTTCCGGGCGTGAAAGCTGTGGTGACGGGCGCCGATTTTGATCTCAGCGCCGGCGGCGAAGTTGAAGGCGGCGAGGGCGCATCTTCCGTTCGCGATGTGGCCTTCAACTGTCTCGCGCAGGGAAAGGCGCTTTATGCGGGCCACGCGGTTGCAGCTGTCGCCGCGACGGCGCCCGAGATCGCCGCCGAAGCGCTCGACCTGATCGAAGTCACCTACGAAGTCCTGCCGCATGTGATCGATGTGGATGCGGCGATGAAAGCGGACGCGCCGGTACTGCACGAGACGATGTTTACCAAGGGCGTCCAGCCTTCGCCGGCCAAGCCCTCCAACATTGCGTCGAAGCAGGTGATGGGCCGCGGTGACGTGCCGGGGGCGTTTGCCGCCGCCGATGTGATCATCGAAGGCCGTTATGACACGGCGGCGGTGCACCAGGGCTATATCGAGCCGCATGCGTGTGTCGCGTCGTGGGGCGGCGATGGGCAGAGCATGATCTGGTCGTCGAGCCAGGGCCAGTTCCTGGTGCGCGCGTTGACCGCGAAAATTCTCGGCATGCCGCTATCGGATTTGAAGGTCATCCCCGCGGAGATCGGCGGCGGCTTTGGCGGCAAGACGACGGTTTACCTCGAGCCTGTGGCGCTGGCGCTGTCGCGCAAATGCGGACGGCCGGTGCGCATGGTGATGTCGCGCGAGGAAGTGTTTCACGCCTCCGGCCCCACATCGGGCACGTCGATCGATATCAGGATCGCCGCGAAGAAGGATGGCAGGATTACGGGCGCGGACATGACACTGCGCTATCAGGCCGGGGCTTTCTCGGGTTCCCCCGCTCACCTCGGCGCGATGACGGCGTTTGCCTGCTATGACGTCGAGAACCTGGCGCTGACCGCCTATGATGTGGTCAGCAACCGGCCGAAAGTCGCGGCCTATCGCGCGCCGGGCGCACCGATGGCGGCGTTTGCGGTGGAAAGCGCGATCGACGATCTTGCGAAAAAGCTGAACATCGACCCGATCGAAATTCGCATCCTCAATGGCGTGCGCGACGGCATGAAGACGGTCTATGGCGCGACGGTGCGCTCGTCGGCGTTCATCGAGACGCTGCAGGCCGTGAAAGATCATCCGCACTATTCGTCGGCGCTCAAGCCCGGGCAGGCGCGGGGCGTTGCGTGCGGCTTCTGGTTCAACATCGGCGGGGAATCCTCCGCTGCGGTGCATATCGACGAGGATGGCGGGGCGACCGTCGTATCCTCCAATCCGGACATTGGCGGTTCGCGCGCCTCGATGGCAATGATGGCTGCGGAGACGCTAGGCCTGCCGATCGAGCGCGTGCGCTGCACTGTAGCGGATACGACATCGATCGGTTTCTCGGGCTCGACAGGCGGCAGCCGCGTGACGTTCGCCACCGGCATGGCGGTGACGCAGGCGGCGGAGAAGGTCGTCGAGGACCTGAAGCGACGCGCCGGGCAGACCTGGGAAGTCGCTGCCGACAAGGTAGAGTGGCGGGAGGGCGTCGCACACTGCCTCGATCCGGCAAAGGATGTGAAGCCGCTGAGCCTCAGGGCGCTGGCGTCGAAATCCGCAAAGACGGGCGGGCCGATTGCGGCGGAAGTGTCTATCAATGCGCAGGGCGCAGCGGCCGGATATGGCGTGCACGTGTGCGATCTCGAGATCGACCGCGAGACGGGACGCACGACGATCGTTCGCTATACGGCGGCGCAGGATGTGGGGCGGGCGATCCATCCCTCCTACGTCGAAGGCCAGTTGCAGGGCGGCGTGGCCCAAGGTGTCGGCTGGGCGCTGAACGAAGAGTATATCTACAATTCAAAGGGCGTGCTCGATAACGCCAGCTTTCTCGATTATCGCATGCCGGTCGCATCCGACCTGCCGATGATCGACACGATCCTGGTGGAGGCCAAGCCCAACCCGCGCCATCCCTTCGGAGCGAAAGGTGTGGGCGAGGTTCCGATCGTGCCGCCGCTCGCCGCCGTCTCCAACGCGGTGAGCCAGTTGGTCGGCAAGCGGATGACATCGCTGCCGCTGTCGCCGCCGCGCATCCTGGCCGCCATCGAGAAAAGCTAGTGCCGCACGTCACCTCGATCTCCTCCAGGGTGTGCGACTTCACTGGGGGCGTCGGTGCGTTCGACGTGGAGGCGCGGACAGTGAGGGCGCTGATCCGCGAACTGGACGCGCGCTATCCGGGCCTGGGCGAGCTGGTCGAGGACAGCATGGCGATCGCCATCGACGGCGAGATCTTCCAGGACGCGCTGGGCGCCCATCTTGGAGAGGCGAGCGAAGTGGTGCTGATCCCCAAGATATCGGGAGGTTGATGCGGCCGATGCATGACGTGGTCGTCGTCGGGGCCGGAAGCAGCGGGTGCGCCGTTGCGGCGCGGGCATCGGAGGATCCCAACCGCACCGTGCTGCTGGTCGAGGCGGGGCCAGACTACAGCGACATTTCGCAGACGCCGTTCGACCTGTTCAACGGACACGTCAATTCCTACACCGCGCATGACTGGAAACTGGCGCACAATCCCACTCGCAGCCGCGAGGTGCGCTTTCCGCGCGGGCGCGTGGTGGGTGGGTCGAGTGCGGTGAATACCGCGATTGCCCTTCGCGGCATGCCGGAGGATTTCGAGGAATGGGCGGCGACGGGGCTGCCGGAGTGGGACTGGCGGGGCGTTCTGCCGGCGTACCGGCGGCTGGAGCGGGACCTCGACTTTGGCGACCGCGATTATCACGGCGACGCCGGGCCGATCAGCATCCGCCGCTATCCGCCTTCCGAGATGGTCGAGCAGCAGCTCGCCTTCATCGAGGCGGCGCGGGCGCTGGGCTATCCGGACTGTCCGGACGCCAATGACCCCGAGAGTTGGGGCTCTGGCCCGCAGCCGATGAACAAGCTGGGCCAGCTGCGCGTCTCCTGCGCCATCGGTTATCTCGCCCCGGCGCGGGTGCGGCGGAATCTCGAGATCCGACCAGAGACGACGGTGATCCGTGTCCTGGCGGAGAAGGGGCGCTGCACGGGCGTTGAGGTGCGTGGCGCGAGTGGTGCGGTGGAGGTGCTGCGTGCGAAGCTGGTGGTGCTGTGCGCAGGTGCGATCATGACGCCGGCGATCCTGATGCGGTCGGGGCTAGGTCCGCGGGGGCAGTTGGAGAGCCATGGCATTGCGGTTGTGCGCGATGTGCCCGGCGTGGGGCAGAATCTCGGCGACCACCCTGCGCTGTCGGTGACGATGAAGCCGAAGGATGCGTCGATGGTCGATCACGACAAGCCGATCATTCAGACCATCCTGCGCTACACGGCGGAGGGGTCGGACAAGCGCAACGATCTGCAGATCGAGATGATCGCGTTCAGCGGCAAGAGAGAGCAGCCGCAATTCGCCATCGCGGGAGTGATCGAATACCAGTATGGGCGCGGCGAGTTGACGCTGGCTTCCGCCGATCCGGATGCGGCGCCGGTGATCCACCAGCGGTTCTGCGAAGACGAGCGGGACCTGTCGCGGCTGGCGGGCTGCTACAGGGACGTGCTGCGGTTCGCCAGGACGAAGCCGATCGCTGACCTGGTCGAGAGCGTCGATTTCCCGCGGGGGGGCAATCCGACGGATGAGGAAATTGCAGGGCTCGTGCGGCGCTTTGCGGGTTCGGGCTATCATCCGTGCGGTACGGCAAAGATGGGACCGGCGTCTGATCCGATGGCGGTGGTCGATAGCCACGGCCGCTGCCATTATCTCGATGGACTTGCCGTTGCTGACGCCTCCATCATGCCGTTCGTGCCGCGGGCCAACACCAATCTCACCTGCATCATGATCGGCGAGAAGGCGGGCGAGTGGCTGCGGACGCAGCCTTCAATCTACGGGCTCTGAGCATGATCGACCTTGTCATCCGGAACGCGCGCATCCTCGATGGAACCGGCGCGCCGGCGTTCGAGGGGGATGTGTCGATCGAGGGCGGACGCATCCGCGATGTTGGCTCGGCCCCGGGGGCGGCCGCGGAAGAGATCGACGCGAAAGGGCTGCATCTCTCGCCGGGATTCATCGACGTGCATTCCCACGATGACGGCGCGTTCCTTCGCCATCCGGACATGCACTTCAAGCTGGCGCAGGGGGTGACTACCTGTGTGTGCGGGAATTGCGGGTTCAGCGCGATTCCGGCGATCCCGGGCGTCGATCCGGGGCCGAGCAGCGGTGGGATAATCGGCGGGGAGGCTGCTGAGTTTGCGGACCTCGAAGGTTACTTCAAGGCGGTGCTGGCGCGGCGGCCAGCGATCAACGCGATCATGCTGGTGGGCCACAACACGATCCGTGCGCAGGTGATGGGCATGGACGAGCGTGCGCCGACGGCGGGAGAGCTGGCCGAGATGCGCGCCAAGGTGGACCTCGCGATGGAGCAGGGGGCGTGCGGGTTCTCGACGGGCTTGATCTATCGGCCCGGTCGGTGGAGCAAGACGGACGAAGTGATCGAACTGGCGCGTGGGGCGGCGACGGCGGGCGCGCTTTACACGACGCACATGCGCAATGAGGGCGACCGGCTGCTGGAGGCGGTCGAGGAGACACTGACGATCGCGCGCGAGGCCGGCGTGCATGCGCACATCTCGCATCACAAGTCGGCGGGCAAGCGCAACTGGGGCAAGGTGGGACAGTCGCTGGAGCTGGTGGAGAGGGCGCGGGCGGCAGGACAGAAAGTGACGCTGGACATCTATCCTTACACCGCCGGCTCGGGGCGGATGATCGAGTATTTCCGGCTGGACAGGATCGACCGCGACTATGCCGAGGTGATCCGCATCGCCAACTGCCCAGCCTTTCCGGAATTCGAGGGCCGGATGGTGAAGGATATTGCGGCCGAGCGGGGCGAGGACATCGCCGACACGGTGCGCCTGATCCTGACGGCGCCCAAGGGCGACCGGACGATCTGCATCCACTTCATCATCGACGAGGCGGACATCGAGACAAACCTGCGCCATCCTGGGATGATGATCGGATCCGACGGGATTCCTACGTTGAAGGGCAAGCCGCACCCACGGTTGTTCGGCACCTTCCCGCGCGTGCTCGGCGACTATGTGCGCAAGCGGGGCGTGCTTACGCTGGAAGATGCAGTGGCGCGGATGACTTCGATTTCGGCGGACACTTTCGGGCTGAAGGATCGGGGACGGGTTGCGCCGGGGCTGCATGCGGACCTTGTCGTGTTCGACCCGGAAACGATCATCGACACGGCGACGTATGACGAGCCGAAGCAGACGCCGGTCGGCGTGCCGCTCGTGGTGGTAAACGGGAAGGTGGCCTGGCGCGATGGCGCTCACGCGGGATCAGGTTCAGGACAGATGCTGCGCTACCGACGCGAAGCTTATCCAGCGTAGCCGATTGATTTTCGGACCACTCCGGTCTTTGTGAGTCCAATGCATTCACCCGTTCCGCAGATTCGGCTCTATCAGGACTGGCTGCGCGACAAGCGAGGACTTTCGTTCGCGTCCTATGAAGAGTTATGGCGCTGGTCGGTGACTGATCTCGAAGCGTTCTGGCAAAGCATCTGGGACTATCACGGACTCACTTCGCCGACGCCGTATGTGCGCGTATTGTCAAACGACCAGATGCCAGGAGCGGTGTGGTTCGAGGGCGCGCAGGCGAACTATGCGCAGCAGGTGTTGCGGCATGCGGCGCCGGCGCATGCCGCTGGGCAGCCCGCGATCCTTTCGAACAACGAGCTCGGCGAGACTCGCGAAATGTCCTGGCCCGAACTGAAGCGGCAGGTCGCGTCCATGGCGCTGACCTTGCGCAATCTGGGCGTGCAGCGTGGCGATCGGGTGGTGGCCTACCTGCCCAACGTGCCGGAGACCGTGGTGGCCATGCTGGCCTGTGCGAGCGTGGGCGCGATCTGGAGCGTCTGCGCGCCGGACATGGGCTTGCCTGCGATCATCGACCGCTTCCTGCAGGTGGCCCCCAAAGTCCTTATCGCGGCAGACGGCGTCGTCTATGCGGGCCGGGAGATGGACCGCAGTACGACCGTGGCCGCCCTCAAGGCTGCACTGCCGACCGTGGAAAGCCTGATCCTGCTGCAGACGCCCTTTGCTGCCAGTCGCCTGTCATGCGAGCGAACGTTTGCGGAGGCGATTGCGAGATCGGGCATCGACATCGACACATTCGAGCCGGAGTGGCTGCCCTTCGATCATCCTCTCTGGATTCTCTATTCCAGCGGGACGACGGGATTGCCCAAACCTCTGGTTCACAGCCATGGCGGCGTCATCATGACGGCGCTGTCCAACGCCAAGCATGGCGATGTGGGCGCGAGCTACGAACGCAACACATTCGGCGAGCGCTATCACTGGTATTCATCGACCGGCTGGGTGATGTGGAACTCGCAGCTGGCGGGGCTGCTCGGCGGCACGACGATTTGCCTGTTCGACGGAAGTCCTTCCGGCGCGAAGGACAGGCCGGACTGGGGCGTGCTCTGGCGGTTCGCGGCAAGGCATGGCGTGACCTTCTTCGGCGCAGGTGCGGCTTTCTACGGAAACTGCATGAAGGCGGGTCTGCGCCTTCGCGACTGTGGCGACCTTTCGAGCATCCGCGCTGTTGGGTCGACAGGATCTCCGCTTCCGCCGGATGTGCAGGCTTGGGGCACGGCGGAATTCGCCGGGATCGGCACGCCAGACATCTGGTGGTCGAACTTCTCGGGCGGAACGGATATCTGCGCGTCATTCGTCGGCGGCAATCGCGAGCTGCCGCTTGTGCCGGGACGCATGCAGTGCCGCCATCTTGGAACCGCCGTGGAAGCATGGAGCGAGGAGGGCAAGCCCGTCATTGGAGAGGAGGGGGAACTGGTGTGCGTGCGGCCGCTGCCGAGCATGCCGATCTGCTTCTGGGGCGACCGCAACAACGAGCGCTACCTCTCTTCCTACTTCGACATGTATCCCGGCGTGTGGCGGCATGGCGACTGGCTGACGGTTGGAAGGGACGGGAGCTGCGTCATTTCCGGGCGAAGCGACGCCACCATCAATCGCAACGGCGTGCGCATGGGGACGAGCGAAATCTATGCGGCCGTGGAGCGTTTGCCAGAAATCCTCGACTCGATGGTGATCGAGCTCGAGCAAGGTGGAGGCGAGAGCCGGCTGGTGATGTTCATCGTGCTGCGCGAGCGGGCGGTGCTGGATGATGCGATGCGCTCCGCCATCGGTTCTGCGATCCGCTCGTCCCTTTCGCCGCGGTTCATCCCGGACGAGATCATCGCAGCACCGGGCATTCCGCGCACGTTGTCAGGCAAGAAACAGGAGCTGCCGATCAAGCGACTTTACCAGGGCCGGCCGCTGGCCAAGGTCATCAACCGCGAAGCGATGGCCAATCCCGAAGTGCTGGACTGGTATGCGGAGCGCGCCGCGGAAGCCCAGAGCAGGCGTACGCCCTAACGCAGAGCAGCGTTGATCTTGTCGAGCGCGGCGCTGCCGGGTGTTAGGTCAGCTGTGCCGAGCGCGTTGAGGGCGGTCTGCGTCGTGCCCAGCCGGTCGTGCAGGTCGGTTGCGTTGGGGTCGACGAAGAGGAGACCGGTGACGATCTCGCCCTTGGCATGGTGTTCGGCCAGGTGGTTGGCCGCGGCGATCTTGTTGGTGGGGTCGTAGCTGTCGTGCAGCTTGCGCAGGCGCAGGATCGAGCCATCGTGCTGCTCGACCTCGCGCACCTCGCCAGGGGCGTAAGCGGCAGTGATGGGCGCGCGGCCGAGGATGACGTCGAGGCGGTTCACCGCTTCGTTGTGTTCGCGCACATAGTCGAAACTCTTGGTCGAGCCCGCGTGGTTGTTGAAGGCGACGCAAGGGCTGATCACATCGATGAAGGCCGGCCCGTGGTGGGCGATGGCCCCCTTTATCAGGGGCACGAGCTGGTCCTTGTCGCCCGAGAACGAGCGGCCGACATAGGTGGCGCCGAGCTGCAGGGCGAGGGCGACGAGGTCGATGCCGCTCTCCGTGTTCTCGACGCCCTTCTTGGATTTGGAGCCCTTGTCCGACGTGGCGGAGAACTGGCCTTTTGTCAGGCCGTAAACGCCGTTGTTCTCGACGATGTAGGCCATGTTGACGCCGCGCCGGATCGAGTGGGCGAATTGGCCGAGGCCGATGGAGGCGCTGTCGCCGTCGCCCGAGACGCCGAGATAGACGAGATCACGGTTGGCGAGGTTGGCGCCGGTGAGCACACTGGGCATGCGCCCGTGCACAGAATTGAAGCCGTGGCTCTGGCCGAGAAAATAGTCCGGCGTCTTCGACGAGCAGCCGATGCCCGACATCTTGGCGAGGCGGTGGGGTTCGATGGCGAGTTCGAAACAGGCCTGGATGATTGCGGCGCTGATCGAGTCGTGGCCGCAGCCAGCGCAGAGCGTGGAGACGCGGCCTTCATAGTCACGGCGCGTGAGGCCCAGCTCGTTCTTCGGCAGGCTGGGGTGGTGGAGCTTGGGCTTGAGGATGTAGGTCATCTGTCTTCCGCTCTATTTTGCCTGCACCGGCGTGCTCTGGTGCGAGACGAGCTGCCAGCGCCCATCGCGCCGGACCAGCACGTTGGTGAACCGCAGCGCCATCTCGCTATGGACGCCCTTGTATGATCCCTTGAGGTTCTCGACGCCGGTTACGATGACGGTGTCGCCATAGGGCAGCACCCTCATGTCGATGTCCTTGATGTATTCCGGGTTGATCGTGTCGGGGTCTTCCCGCGCCACATGCTCGAACATGTCGATGTCGGCTTTCCGGTCATTCACGCTGCCGTCCATGACCTGGAGGCGCAGCTCCTGACCGTAGAAGTTTTCGAGAAAGGCGGTATCGCCCTTGATGCGGGCCTTACCCCACTGGTCGTGAAGGGCCGCCATCTCGGCCTCGATCTGGGCAGCGTCTTGCGGTTTGGCGGCGGGAGCGCAGGCTTGTGAAGCCAGCGCCAGTCCAAGCGTGCCGGCGGTCGCCATCGCTTTCATCATGCCAGCGAGTTTGAGCATCTGGTCCCCTCAATCCGCGATCTGGCGCCGGGCCTTGCGGGCGTCGAGCCGCTTGCCGATGGCGTCGATGAGGAAGCGCGCCGTGATCGGCGTGCCGTCATAGTGGAGGATGGAGGTGAGGCGGGCCGGGTTGGTGCCGCCTTCGATCATGATCATGGACCGGAGCTGGGCGTCGCGGTTCTGTTCGACAACGCAGATCTCGTCGTGGCCGGCGATGAAGTCGTAGACGTCCTGCCCGAACGGGAAGCCGCGCACACGCAGGGCGTCTATGTGGTGGCCGTGCTTTTCCAGCGCTTCGAGCGCTTCGTGCATGGCGGGCGTGGTGGAGCCGAAATAGATGGCGCCGACGCGAGTGGGTCTGGCGGCCGGCTTGGCGATGGCGGTCGGCACCAGCTTCGCAGCGGTGTGGAACTTGGCGAGCAGGCGTTCCATGTTGTCCTGGTAGTCGACGCCTTTTTCGGAATAGCCCGCCATGCGGTTGCGCGAGGTGCCGCGCGTGAAGAATGCGCCCTTGGTCGGGTGCGTGC
This sequence comes from uncultured Alphaproteobacteria bacterium, assembly GCA_963718145.1. GTDB lineage: Bacteria > Pseudomonadota > Alphaproteobacteria > Caulobacterales > Hyphomonadaceae > UBA7672. The sequence continues at coordinate 88,670 of CAVQYJ010000009.1, forward strand.
CGGGATAGGTGCGGTAGGGGATCGCGTCGCCGTCCACGTCGGTGTAGCGGCCGAACATCTTGGCGGCGTCCAGCATCTCGGCGGTCATCACCTTGCCGCGGTCGATCTGGCGCTTGTCGTCCCACCTGAACGGCTCGACCAGCCATTCCTGCATGCCGATGTCGAGATCGAGCATGACGAAGACGGTGGTCTGCAGGCGATCGGCGAGGTCGAATGCCTGTGCGCCCATCTCAAAGCATTCGCCGGGGTCGCTGGGCAGCAGTAAAACGTGCTTGGTGTCGCCGTGGCTGGCGTAGGCGGCGAGCAACAGATCGGACTGCTGCGTGCGCGTGGGCATGCCGGTGGACGGGCCGCCGCGCTGCACATCGAAGATCACGGCGGGAATTTCGGCAAAATAGGAAAGCCCGATGAACTCATTCATCAGCGAGATGCCGGGGCCGGAGGTGCAGGTGAAGGCGCGGGCGCCGTTCCAGCCGGCGCCGACCACGATGCCGATGGAGGCGATCTCGTCTTCCGCCTGCACGATGGCGTAGCGGCTGGTTCCGTCGGCGTTCGTGCGCAGGTCCTCGCAATAGCCGGTGAACGCTTCGGCCAGGGATGTGGAAGGCGTGATGGGATACCAGGCGCAGACCGTCGCCCCGCCATAGACTGCGCCAAGGGCCGCAGCGTTATTGCCTTCGACGAAGATGCGGTTGCCGACGGTGTCGGCGCGTTTGAGCTGAAGGCCGATGGGCTTGAGATGCCTGGCGGCCCAGTCGCGGCCGAGGTTGAACGCATTCAGGTTGGCGCCGATCAGCTTGGGCTTGCTTGCGAACTCCTCCTTCAGCAGCTGTTCCACAACAGCGGGCTCGATGTTGATGAGGTGGGAAAGAGCCCCGACATAGCAGATGTTCTTGAACAGCTGGCGCTCGCGCGGGATGGTGTAGGCCTCGTTGCAGATCGCGGTCAGCGGCACGCCGATGACATGGATATCGTCGCGAAATTTCGAGGCGGGCATCGGCTTGGTGGAATCGTAGAAGAGATAGCCGCCGGGGACGATCTCCTTGACGTCGTCATCCCAGGTCTGCGGGTTCAGGGGTACGGCGAGGTCGACGCCGCCGCGGCGGCCAAGGTGGCCTGCTTCCGTGACGCGAACCTCGTACCAGGTCGGCAAGCCCTGGATGTTGGAGGGGAAGATATTGCGGGCCGACACCGGCACGCCCATGCGGATGATCGCTTTCGCGAAAAGCCCGTTGGCGCTGGCCGAGCCCGAGCCGTTCACGTTGGCGAACTTGACGACAAAGTCGTTGACTGCCGTCAGTCCAGCTGGCTTCGCCGCGTCCGTTCCGGTTAGCGTGTCCGGCATTTGGGTCCTGCCTGAGTGATGTCGATCAGGTATTTCTGCATGTCCCACGCGCCGGTCGGGCAGCGCTCCGCGCAGAGGCCGCAGTGGAGGCAGACGTCTTCGTCCTTCGCCATGATACGGCCCGTGGGCAGACCGCCCTGGACGTAGATGTCCTGGCCGAGGTTCATGGCGGGCGCCTTGAGGCGCATGCGCAGGTCGGCCTCCTCGCCGTCTTCAGTGAAGGTGATGCAGTCCATCGGGCAGATGTCGACGCAGGCGTCGCACTCGATACAGGCCTTGGCCGAGAAGACGGTCTGCACGTCGCAGTTGAGGCAGCGCTGCGCTTCCTTGTAGCCGACGCCCTGGTCAAAGCCGAGTTCGACCTCGGCTTTGACATCCTTCAGCGCAATCGCCTTTTCCTTGTGCGGGACCTTGTAGCGCTTGTCGTTGGCGATGTCGTTGTCGTAGCTCCACTCATGGATGCCCATCTTCTGGCTGATCACGGTGACGCCCGGCGCCGGGCGTATCGAAATGTCCTGGCCGTGCAGGAACATGTCGATGGATACGGCGGCCGAATGTCCGTGCGCCACCGCCCAGATGATGTTCTTGGGTCCGAAGGCGGCGTCGCCGCCGAAGAAGACGTTGGGAATGGTCGCCTGCATCGTCTCAGTGTTGACGACCGGCATGTCCCACTTGTCGAAGTCCATGCCGATGCCGCGCTCGATCCAGGGGAAGGAGTTCTCCTGGCCGACGGCGACGAGGACGTCGTCACACTCGAAGGTCTGGTCCGGTTCGCCGGTGGGCACGAGGTTGCGACGGCCCTTGGCGTCCTTCTCGGCGCGGACCTTCTCGAAGGTCATGGCCGTAAGCTTGCCGTTGGCGTGGACGAAGGATTTGGGCACGAGATAGTTGAGGATCGGAATATCCTCGCCGATCGCGTCTTCCTTCTCCCAGGGCGACGCCTTCATTTCCTCGAAGCCCGAGCGGACGATCACCTTCACATCGTCTCCGCCGAGGCGGCGGGCAGTTCGGCAGCAGTCCATGGCGGTGTTGCCGCCGCCAAGCACGATGACGCGCTTGCCGATCTTGCTGACGTGCTCGAACGAGACGTTGGAGAGCCAGTCGATGCCGATATGGATGTTGGCGGCGGCTTCCTTGCGGCCAGGGATATCGAGGTCGCGGCCGCGCGGAGCGCCGGTGCCGACGAAGATCGCGTCATAGCCCCTGGTGAGCAGATCCTTCAGGCTATCGACGCGCTCGGAGAGGTGCATTACCGGGCCGAGGCTGGTGATGTAGCCGACCTCTTCGTCGATGACCTCCTCGGGCAGGCGGAAGCGCGGAATTTGGCTGCGGATCATGCCGCCGGCCTTCTTGTCGCCGTCATAGACATGAACCTCGTAGCCCAGCGGGGCGAGGTCTCGTGCGACGGTGAGGGAGGCAGGCCCGGCGCCGACGCACGCAACCTTCTTGCCGTTGCGCGGGGCGACCTTGGGCAGCAAGGCCGAGATGTTCTCCTTGTTGTCGGCAGCCACCCTCTTCAGGCGGCAGATCGCCACCGGCTCCTCTTCGACTCGGCCGCGGCGGCAGGCGGGCTCGCACGGGCGGTCGCAAGTGCGGCCCAGGATTCCCGGGAACACATTGGACTGCCAGTTGATCATGTAGGCGTCGGTGTATCGCCGGTCGGCAATCAGCCGGATGTATTCAGGCACAGGCGTGTGGGCCGGACATGCCCATTGGCAATCGACCACCTTGTGGAAATAGTCCGGACGGCTGATGTCCGTGGCCTTCAACGGCGTCTCCCCTCTGAGAGCGCGGCTGCCCCGCCAGCCTGCCATCATGTTGTGCCCGTCATCGAGCCGCTGCACAACGCGAAACAGGCATTGTGCAGGTGCGAACGAATGCCGGAACAGGTTGGCCAGCCGCCCAGGATCGCCTTGCCATAGAAGCGCCTAGGACGGAGGGGCTTTCTTCAGGACGGCTTCGATCCGGGAGACCAGGCCGCGCTTCAGGATTTCGTCGTGTTGCGCCTTGCGAAGCGCTCCGAACCTTTGCGCTGTGGCCTGGAAGCGGGGCGTGTCGCGATAGGCGTCGAAGATCGCCTCGCGGGAGGTGATCTGGAACGCGCCGCGCGAGAGGGTCACGTCCAGTCCTTCGTACATCGCCTCTTCGTCGCCTCGCGCAGCAGCCGCGTAGATCTTGTATGGCAGGAAAAGCAGGGTCGAGAGGTCGCCCATGCGTTCCTCGTCCGCTATCTCGGCGGCGATCTCTGCGTTCATCTGGGCCGCGCCCTTTTCGTCGCCGGCGAACTGTCGCGCCAGCACAAGATAGGGTTTGTAGTCGCTGCGATGGTCCGCGTAGTTCGAGCGCACCTTGTGATTGCGAGCATCCTCCAGCCAGGGCAGAGCGCTCTTCACGTCGTGAGCGAGGATGTGGAGATAGGCGCGCCAGAGCGCGGATACCTGGTCCATCGTCTCCCTCGGCACGGAGCTCAGCGGGATCTGCGGCGCGCCAGCGTCGTGCTTCTGTTGTTGCTGCAGGATCGGGTTTTCGTCGATGCGCAGGGCGAGGTCGAGGAAGCCGGTGCGCGCCAGGAAGAGGCCGAGATAGAGCCGCGTGCGATCGTCACGAGGCGAGTTCTCGATGATGCCGACCAACTCGGAGACCGCATCGATTACGCTGCCTTGTTCGGCCGTGGCCACTGCGCACCAGAATCTCAGCTCGGTTGAATTGGGGTTGAACTGCAGCGCCCATCTGGCGCGCTTGACGGCTTCGTCGGCCCGCCCGCGGCGGCTGAGGATCCGGGCATAGAGCGCGTTGGCGTCCGGTCCGATCGGATCGACCTGAATTACCTGTTCGACAAGCTGTTCGGCTTCGAGAAAGCGCTTCCGGTCGATCAGCGACCAAAGTTTCTGGAGCTTGGCCGGCAGGTAGCCCGGATCGAGCGCGAATGCCTTTTCTAGCGCCGCGTCGTGGGCGGGGAAGTCGCCGATATGGCCAAAATAGAACGCCTCGGCCCAGTGCGAGGCTGGATCGTTGGGCCCGTTGGTCAACGCCTGCTGCACGTACGGGCTGGCATAGCCATCGGTCTCGTGGGGCAGCGTCAGCGTGACAACGGCGAGCTTGGCGTAGGCGGGAGCAAATTTAGGGTCGAGCTTGATGGCGTGCTCATACGCGGTCCTTGCTTTCATCAAGGAGTCCAAATCGCGGCGAGCGTAGTAGGCGTCGCCTTCGAGATAGGCCTGATAGGCCTCGGCATTTTGGGGACGCGCGGGCATGGACGTGGCGGGCATGCGATCAGTGGCGGCTAGCCGCGCAGAAAGCGCCTGCGCGAACTCGGCCTGCAGGTCGATGATGTTGACGGCTGCGCCCTCGAAGCTGTCCGACCAGACCATGCGACCGGTTTTTGCTTCGACGAGTTGGGCGGTGACGCGGACCTTGTCTCCGGCGCGGGAGACGGACCCATCGAGCAGAGCATCGACGCCGAGCGCTTCGGCGATCTCCGCCGGGCGGCGGCTGGACTCCTTGAAAGCGAACGAGGAGGCTCGTGCGGCGACGTGCAGGTCCGGGTTGCGGGCGAGCAGGTTGAGGATCTGTTCGGAAACGCCGTCGGCAAAGAAGTGCTGGTCCTGCGTTTCCGAGAGATCGCGGAAAGGCAGGACGGCGATGGACTGGATCGGGCCGGCGGCCGCCGCTGCGGCCACGCCAGGGCCGCGTACGGCCAGGGCGGCCAGTGCGACGACGGCCAGCGCCGCCACTGCCGCCAGCCGCCAACGGGCACGGACGGCCGACATCACGGTTCCGAACAGGCTGCTTTGGCGAATGAAGGGGGAGGTTGTTGCTTCGGGCTCGAGGGACGGTTGTGTGGCGGGAACGGTGATCGCGGGGTCGGGTGCAACGCTGCTCATAGGCGCCGCCAAGCGATAGCCCCGCTTGGAAATCGTTTCGATCGATTTGGGGCCGAGTGTCTTGCGGATCAGCGAGATGGCCCGGGTCAGGCTCTCGTCTCCGCCGAATTCACGGGCCCACACGCCGCTCAACAGTTCCTCGCGGGTGATCACCTCGCCAGGGCGGGAAGCAAGCAGGCAGAGCACCTGCATGACCTTGGGCTCGAAGGGGATTTCAATGCCGGCCACGGCAAGGCGGTTGCGAAGCGGATCGACGCGCGTCGATCCGATATCGAAAGGAACTTCCAAGGCAGGTCCCAAAGCCGTCATTGCACGTCCGACGCTACGAAAGTGGTCGTAGCACGGAGTGGCAGCGGTCCCAAGACAATGAGGTCTCGAACGCTTTTTTTGGAGAATGAAGGAGCGAATTTGGAGAAGGAAAGGGCGCAATCGCGTGGACGTGATCAAGGTCTTCTGCGGGTGCGCAATGGAATCTCCAAATAAAACAGAACTTTCTGACACGACCTCAGAAAAACATCAGGACTGCTTCGCAACAATTCCACTCAACTTTCGGGACGGAACCGCAAGATTTGCCCATTCAATAACCATGGGTCGTGACCGGCTCGACGTTAGGCGCTTATCCTGACGGCGGGTTTCAGGTCACGGGTTTGCGCTCGCTGCTCTGACCCCTGAGCGGCGCGTGCAAACCGGGGACGGGCCAAGCGATTTCCGGTCGCGTCACAACAAGCCTCGCCCTAATGGGATTTGCAGGCATTGCAGCATCGTTGTCGCGAGCGTCAGTCGAAGGTGACCGGCGCGGTCAGCGGCTTCCAGGCTGATTTGACCAGGGTGACGCGCCTCAGCGCGGCAGGACTGTCGATCCCATCAGGAATTCGTCGACCGAACGGGCGCACTGGCGGCCCTCGCGGATTGCCCAAACGACAAGCGACTGGCCGCGACGCATGTCGCCACAGGCAAAGATGCGTTCGGACGAGGTCTTGTAGTCGTTCATATTTGCCGCAACGTTGCCTCGAGGATCGAGGTTGGCGCGCGTCTGGTCGACGAGACCCGGCACGATCGGCCCCGTGAAGCCCATGGCGAGCAGGACGAGGTCGGCCTTGAGCTCGAACTCGCTGTTCGGCATTTCCTTCATTTCCATCCGGCCGGCCGGGCCCTTGACCCATTCGACCCGCGCACAAACCAGCGCCTTCACCTTGCCGCCGTCGCCCGTCGTGCGCTTGGTGATAACCGCCCAGTCCCGTTCGCAGCCTTCCTCGTGGGATGAGGACGTGCGGAGCCTGAGCGGCCAGTCGGGCCAGGTCATGGCCTTGTTCTCCATCACAGGCGGCTTGGGCATGATTTCGAGCTGGGTGATCGAAGCTGCGCCGTGGCGGTTGGACGTGCCGATACAGTCGGATCCCGTGTCGCCGCCGCCGATGACGACGACGTGCTTGCCTTCGGCCGTGATCGTGCCGCCTGGGGCGGACGTCTTCTCGTCGTCGCCCGCGACTCGCTTGTTCTGCTGGGTGAGGAAATCCATGGCAAAGTGGATGCCCTCGAGCTCGCGGCCGGGCACCGCGAGATCACGGGGTTGTTCGGCGCCGCCGGCCAGCACGATGACCAGATAGTCGTCGAGCAGGCGCTGCACCGTCACGTCGATGCCGACATACATCCGAGGGCGGAAAATGACGCCTTCCGTTTCCATCTGACGGATACGCCTGTCGATGTGGCGCTTCTCCATCTTGAAGTCAGGAATGCCGTAGCGAAGCAGGCCGCCTATGCGGTCGGACTTCTCAAATACCGTGGGCGCATGGCCTGCCCGAGCGAGTTGCTGCGCGCAGGCGAGGCCTGCGGGGCCGGAGCCAACGACAGCTATGCGCTTGCCGGTGCCGCGCGGCGCCTGTTGCGGCTTAATCCAGCCTTCGTCCCAGCCGCGATCGACGATCTCGCACTCGATGGTTTTGATCGACACCGGGTTGTCGTCTATGTTGAGAACGCAGGACGCTTCGCAAGGGGCAGGGCAGACGCGGCCGGTGAATTCGGGGAAGTTGTTGGTCGAGTGCAGGTTGTCGAGCGCCTGGCGCCACTGGTCGCGGTGGACCAGGTTGTTCCAGTCGGGGATCTGGTTGTTGACCGGGCAGCCATTGTGGCAGAACGGGATGCCACAATCCATGCAACGCGCCGCCTGCTCGCGAACTTCGTCGTCGGGCATGCGCTTGACGAATTCCGTGTACGCCTTCTTGCGAGCGTCCGGCTTTTCGTAACGGCGTTCTTTCTTCTCGAATTCGAGGAAGCCGGTCGGCTTGCCCATACTGTGTTTCCCTCGATCTACTCGGCGGCCACGACTTTGGCGCGCTCTTTCCGAATATCGTTGAGCGCGCGGGCGTAGTCGGTGGGCGTGACCTTTACGAAGTGGCCGAGCGCGTCGGCCCAGGTGTCGAGGAGGCGGCGGGCGCGGGCGCTGCCGGTGTGCAGCAGGTGGCGCTCGACGAGGATGCGGAGCCGTTCGGCGTCGAAGCGCAGCATGTCGCCCATGCCGGAGTTCTCGGCGGAGATGGCGCGCTGGCTGGGCGCTTCGGCTTCCTCGCCGCCTTCGGCGGGCTTCACGCGATCAAGCGTCACCATCGCCGGGTTGCACAGGATTCTGAAGGCGTCCTCCGGGTCGTAGACATACGCGATGCCGCCAGACATGCCCGCGGCGAAATTGCGTCCGGTGCGGCCAAGCACGACGACCACGCCGCCCGTCATGTATTCACAGCCATGGTCACCGACGCCTTCGACGACAGCAACGGCGCCGGAGTTGCGCACTGCGAACCGCTCGCCCGCGACGCCGGCGAAATAGGCTTCGCCCGCGATGGCGCCATAAAGGACGGTATTGCCGACGATGATGTTCTCCGTTGGCTCGCGCTTCGAGTCCTTCGGAGGGCGAACGATGACGCGGCCGCCAGACAGGCCCTTGCCGACATAGTCATTGGCGTCGCCGGTGAGATCGAGCGTGATGCCGCGCGCGAGGAAGGCGCCGAAGCTCTGGCCGGCCGTGCCGGTGAGAGCGATCTGGACGGTTTCGTCGGGCAGGCCGGCGTGGCCGTACTTCCTGGCGACCTCGCCGGACAGCATTGCGCCCACCGTGCGGTTAACGTTGCGGACCGTTTCGGTGATGCGGACGGCCTTCCGCGATTGTAGCGCCGGCTTGGAGGCCTTGATCAGCTTGTGATCGAGCGCGCCTTCGAGTCCGTGGTTCTGGGTCTCGGTGACGCGAATGGCGACGCCGGATTTGGCAGGAGTCTGGTAGAGCAGCTTGGTCAGGTCGACACCCCTGGCTTTCCAGTGGTCGAGGGCGCGGCGCATGTCGAGCTTGTCGACGCGGCCTACCATTTCGGCGACCGAGCGGAAGCCGAGCTGGGCCATGATGACGCGCAGTTCCTCGGCGACGAAGAAGAAGTAGTTGATCGCGGCTTCCGGCGTCCCAGTGAAGCGCGCGCGAAGCACAGGGTCCTGCGTTGCCACGCCGACCGGGCAGGTGTTGAGATGGCATTTCCGCATCATGATGCAGCCGAGCGAAATCAGCGGCGCGGTAGAGAAGCCGAACTCGTCTGCGCCGAGCAGCGCGCCGATGGCGACATCGCGGCCCGTGCGCAGCCCGCCGTCGACCTGCACGGCGATGCGGCCGCGAAGTTCATTGAGCACGAGGGTCTGCTGGGTTTCGGCGAGGCCGATCTCCCACGGCGAGCCGGCGTGCGTGAGCGAGGTCAGGGGCGATGCGCCCGTGCCGCCTTCGAAGCCGGAAATGGTGACGTGGTCCGCGCGGGCCTTCGAGACGCCGGCTGCAACCGTGCCGACGCCGACTTCGGAGACGAGTTTGACCGAGATACGCGCTTGGGGATTGACGTTCTTGAGGTCGTGGATCAGCTGGGCGAGGTCTTCGATCGAATAGATGTCATGATGCGGCGGCGGCGAGATGAGACCGACGCCCGGTGTCGAGTGCCGCACCTTGGCGATGTTCTTGTCGACCTTGTGGCCCGGAAGCTGGCCGCCTTCGCCGGGCTTGGCGCCCTGCGCCATCTTGATCTGGATGTCGTCGGAGTTGACGAGGTATTCGGCTGTGACGCCAAAGCGTCCCGATGCGACCTGCTTTATCTTCGAGCGCATCGAGTCGCCGTTCTTCATCGGCTTGAAGCGGTCCGGTTCCTCGCCGCCTTCGCCGGTGTTGGAGCGGCCGCCGATGCGGTTCATGGCGATAGCGAGTGTTGTGTGAGCCTCGCGGCTGATCGAGCCAAAGCTCATGGCGCCCGTGGCGAAGCGCTTGACGATCTCGGCGGCTGGCTCGACCTGTTCGAGCGGGATAGGCTGGTCAGCAAACTTGAACTGCATCAAGCCGCGAATAGTCAGCAGGCGTTCGCTCTGGTCGTTGATGGTCCTGGCGAATGCCGCATACTCTTCGGGCAGGTTGCCGCGCACCGCGTGCTGAAGTTTTGCGACGCTGTCAGGCGTCCACGCATGATCCTCGCCGCGGATGCGGTAGGCATAGTCGCCGCCGACATCGAGCATGTCGCGGTAGACCGGGCTGTCGCCAAAGGCCTGGCGATGGCGCCGCACAGCTTCTTCGGCGATTTCCAGCAGGCCCGCGCCCTCGATTGTGGTCGCAGTGCCGGTGAAGTATTCATCGATCAGGTTGGAGGAGAGGCCGACGGCGTCGAAGATCTGCGCGCCGCAATAGGACTGGTAGGTGGAGATGCCCATCTTGGACATCACCTTCAGCACGCCCTTGCCGATGGCCTTGATGTAGTTCTTCTGCACATCCTTGGCAGAGAGCTTCATCTTCTCCGTCGTTCGGATCTGCTCCAGTGTTTCGAAGGCGAGATAAGGGTTCACCGCTTCGGCACCGTAGCCGGCGAGCGTGCAGAAATGGTGAACCTCGCGCGCTTCGCCCGTTTCGACGACCAGCCCTGTCTGCATGCGAAGGCCCTGCTTGATCAGCTTGTGGTGGACTGCCGAAAGCGCGAGCAGCGCCGGCATCGCCACGCGGTCCTCGCTGATGCCGCGGTCGGAGAGGATCAGAATGTTGGAATCCTGCAGCACGTGCTCGGTCGCCTCCATGCGGATGCGGTCGAGAGCGGCCTTGATGCCGGTGGCGCCTTCCTTGGCGTCCCAGGTGATGTCGATCGTAGCCGTGCGGAAGGTGCCGTCCACGAGCTCGTGGATCGAACGAATCTTGTCGAGGTCGGCGTTGGTGAGAACGGGCTGGGCGATTTCCAGCCGCTTGTGCGTACCGGCTGCGAGACCCAGCAAGTTGGGCCGTGGGCCTATCATCGATACCAGTGACATTACCAGTTCTTCGCGGATCGGGTCGATCGGAGGGTTGGTGACCTGCGCAAAGTTCTGCTTGAAATAGTTGTAGAGCAGCTTGGGCTTGGAGGAGAGCACGGCGATGGGTGTGTCCGCGCCCATCGAGCCGACAGGATCATCGCCCACTGTGGCCATCGGCTCGAGGAAGAACTGGATGTCTTCCTGAGTATATCCAAACGCCTGCTGGCGATCGAGCAATGTCGTGGTCGAGTTGTCGCCCAGCGTGGCCGGGTGTTCTTCGGGTTCAGGCAACTCGTTGAGCTTGAACTGCATCTCGCGCAGCCAGTCCTCATAGGGGTGCTTGCCAGCGATGGAGTTCTTGATTTCCTCGTCTTCGATGATGCGGCCTTCATCGAGATCGATCAGCAGCATCTTGCCGGGTTGCAGACGCCATTTACGGACAATCTTCTGATCCGGGATCGGCAGCACGCCGGATTCGGACGCGAGGATGACATGGTCGTCGTCAGTGACGATGAAGCGTGCGGGGCGTAGGCCGTTGCGGTCAAGCGTCGCGCCGATCTGGCGGCCGTCGGTGAAGGCGATGGCGGCGGGGCCGTCCCAAGGCTCCATGAGCGCGGCGTGATATTCGTAGAAGGCGCGGCGCCTGGGATCCATCAGCGGATTGCCGGCCCAGGCTTCGGGGATCAGCATCATCATCGCGTGGGCGAGCGGATAGCCGCCGGCGACCAGAAGTTCGAGCGCATTGTCGAGGCAGGCCGTGTCGGACTGTCCGTGCGGGATCAGCGGCCACATCTTGTCGAGGTCGGCGCCGATCAGCGCGCTCTCCATCGAGCGGCGGCGCGCATACATCCAGTTGACGTTGCCGCGCACGGTGTTGATTTCGCCGTTGTGCGCGATGAAGCGGTAGGGATGCGCCAGCTTCCAGGACGGAAAGGTGTTGGTGGAAAAGCGCTGGTGCACGAGCGACAGAGCGCTCTCGCACAGCGGGTCGGTGAGATCCTTGTAGAATGTGCCGACCTGATGGGCGAGCAGCAGCCCCTTGTAGACGACCGTGCGCGTCGACAGGGATGGCATGTAGAATTCGGCAAGGCCGGGAAGGTTCTTCTTCTTCGCGACCTCCGCGAGCGGGTTTTGTGTTTCCTTGCGAATGGCGAGCAGTTTCCGCTCGAACGCATCCTGGCTCATCCCCGGCGAGCCCTTGGCGATGATCGCCTGCCTTATGACAGGCATGCCGGCGAGCACGGCCTTGCCGAGGCCCTTGGGGTCGGTTGGCACGTCGCGCCAGCCGAGCAGGTTCTGTTTCGACTTGCCGAGATAGTTCTCGAACTGCCTCATCGCGACATCGCGCGCCGCTCCATCCTGCGGCAGGAAGCACATGGCGACCGCGTAGCTGCCGGGTTGCGGGAGCTCGACGCCCTGCCTACCCGCCCAGTTGCGGATCAAGGCGTCCGGAATCTGAATGAGGATGCCGGCGCCATCGCCAAGCAATGGATCGGCGCCCACGGCGCCCCGGTGGTCGAGGTTCAGCAGGATTTCGAGGCCCTGGGCGACTATGCGGTTGGACTTCTTGCCCTTTACATTGGCGATGAAGCCGACGCCGCAAGCATCGTGCTCATTCCGGGGGTCGTAGAGACCTTGCGCGAGGGGTTGGCCCATTCCCATTCCGCTTAACGTGTCCCTGCTGGCCGACATTGCCGCTGCTCAAAAAAAGCGCGTAGCAGATCATGGCGGGCTTTCAAGGCATCGGCGTCGATTGTGCCCTTGGTTGCGCTGTTTAGCCTGTGTGTGAAGCGCTCACCCGGCAGGTGGCGGCATGCTCATTCTTCCATGGTATTGGACGCAGGTTTTTCCGTCTCGCAGCGCTTACCATGGCCTTGCCCCGGATCGGCTCCACCACGCAAAATTTTCCTGAGGTCGCGAGAGGTGAATGCTCAGCCCAGAGGGACGACGTCCACGGCCTGCGTAGAGGTCTGACCGCCCGCCGTCCGGACGACGCCGCGCACAGGGGCGACGTCGCCATAGTCGCGGCCGTGAGCGACGACGATGTGGTCGGGTCCGGAATACATCCCGTTGGTGGGATCATACTCGATCCAGCCCGCCCGTGCGCCGCACCAGGCGCGAACCCAGGCGTGCATCGCATCCGCGCCCTCCAGCCGTGGTTGGCCAGGTGGGGGACTGGTCCGCAGGAATCCGCTGACATAGCCGGCAGGCACGCCGATGGAACGCAGGCAGCCGATCATGATGTGACTGAAGTCCTGGCAGACGCCGTGACGGGCGGCGAAGGCTTCCTCTGGCGGCGTGTAGACGTCCGTCGCGTCGGGGTCGAACTTCATGTCGCGGTCGATCGCCCTGCCGATGGCTTGGACAGCCTCCAGCGCCGTCATGCCGGGTTGGAGGTGGCTGCGGGCGTAGGCGCCGAATTCGGGCGGCGTCCGCACGCGCGGGGAGTCGCCGAGAAAATGGTGTGGAGAGTCGGCCATCAACGAGCGGCTTGCCGTGATCTCGGCGGCAAGATCGGGCAGCGGCGGAGAAAAATCATCGAGACGCATGTCGGCAAGGCGTTCGACTCGCGCGCGCAGACGGAACATGATTTCCGCATGCGGTGCGCGGAAGACCGCTTCGACCAGCGTGTTGTTGAAGAAATCGGAGCGCGCGATGCGCTCGTCAGGCGAGGGCGTGATTTCGAGGAATGACGTGATGGCGCGCTGCCGGCCCGGCAGGTCAGCGGGCGTCATGTAGAGAATGTGCCGGCCGCCCGCAGCGGGCGCCTGATAGCTGCAAGTGATGCGGAGGCCGATGTCGTAGAGCATGCGTCAGCGCAGGTAGGTCGAGGTTAGCAGATCGGACAGCGTCCCGAGGTCGGAGCGGATCTGCATCAGCGCATTGGCATCGAGAGACTCTGGTGTCTTCACCGCGAGGTCCGCGCGCATCTTGAGCGTGGTGCGGGCGAGCGGGGATAGCTGCGCGCCGTCCTTGGCGCCCGGCAGGTAGCCGACCTGATCCTCGATCTCGGCCAGGTGATAGTGGATCGAGCGCGGGTTGTTGGCGTCGCAAGCGAGCAGGTCGATCACGGTGGGGCGGGTCGTCGCCACGGCGTAAAGGCGGCGGTGGGAGAGGACACTGTCGCCGACTTCGACCACGAGGTCGAGCGCGCCTTCAGGCGCTTCAGCAGCGGCGAACCACGACAGGAGCTGCGCCATCGTGCTGGCGCGTTCGAGCGAGCGGCCGATGGAGAGAAAGCGCCAGCCGGCGAAGCGGTACATGTTATCGTGCACGAGGCCGGAAAAGCCGGTGATCTGCCGCAGCAGCTTTCCGAGCGTACGGGCCGAGGGGTCGCCGGGCGGTGCAGCGGCGAGTGTCTGGGCCGCGGTAGCCAGGAGTTCGTTCAGCGCTGCCCAGCCGTCAACGGAAAAACGGTCGCGCACGACGGAGGCGCTGGCGGTTGCAGAGCCGATGGCGGTCAGCAGGTCAGGGGGGATGCCAGCCGCCGGGTCCACACCAAGGAAGCCGGGATACTGCCGCGCATGCTCCAGCAACGGCGTATCGGCACGGCCAGATTCGGCAAGGCGGATGTTGAGTGAACGGAGGATACGGATGAATCCTTCGGCGCGTTCTACATAACGGCCCATCCAGTACAGGTTATCCGCCGCCCGGCTGGGAAGCACGCCGATCTGCGAACGGACGTAAGGGGATGCTGGCGAAGGCAGCATGGTTTCAGTGCTGACCGGCCCGTCCGAAACGACCCAAACATCCGACACGGACCCGCCGCGCTGTAGCGCGATGGCGGCGGCATCCTGGGTCCGGCCGATGCGGCCATAGCCCCCCGGCATCACCCGCCAGCCGCGCGAGGTGCGGGCGAGGAACACGCGCAGGCTCATCGGATGGGGGCTGAGCTTGCCGTTGGAATAGGCTGGGGTTGTCGACAGCGTCACGGTTTCCTGCCCGACCAGAAGCTGCGCCTCAGCATCGAGAAGGGTGTCGACCAGGCCTCCGGGGCCGGACTGGAGGTTCGAGCCCAGCATGCTGCCGCCTTCGGGGTCGAACGGCATGCGCGTCGAGAGGGCGGAGCCGATCATCATGCGGTGGGCGTTGGCGCGGACATGCGCGAGCTCCGCCGGCTGGCCGCACCACCAGGTGGCGATGTTCGGCATCTTCAGGGATTCCTGCCGCAGCGCCTGACAGATGCGGGGCAGGAAGGCGAGCAGAGCGCGCGTCTCAAGGATGCCCGAGCCCAGAGCGTTGACCATGGCGAGCTTGCCGCGCCGGATCGCCTCGACAAGGCCCGGCGTGCCGAGACGGGAATTCTCGTTCAGCTCAAGTGGGTCTGCGAAGCTGGCGTCGATCCGGCGCCAGAGGACGCTGACGGGCGAGAGGCCGGCGATCGTGCGGACCATCACCTGGCCGTTCTCGACGGTGAGATCTTCTCCCTCCAGCAGCATGAAGCCGAGATAGCGGGCGATGTAGGCGTGTTCGAAATAGGTGTCGTTGAGGCGGCCGGGCGTGAGGATGCCGACGCGGCTTTCGCTGTCGCCGCGCAGATCGTGAAGCGCATCGCGGAAGGCGCGGAAGAAGCCCGCGAGACGATGGACGTTGGAGTTGGCGTAGAGGTCCGGGAAAACGCGCGCGGTTGCGACACGGTTTTCCAGTGCGAAGCCGGCGCCGGAAGGCGCCTGGACGCGGTCGCCAAGCACCCACCACTGACCATCCGGTCCGCGACCGATCTCGAAGGCGATGAAGTTCAGGAAATGGCCGGAACGAGGGCGCACGCCCACCATGGGGCGCAGCCATTCGGGGCTCATGGCGATGAGGTTGGCGGGCAGGTGACCTTCCTGCACGAGGCGCGCATCGCCGTACAGATCGGAGCAGACGCTTTCCAGGAGTTCGGCACGCTGGACCAGGCCATCGGAAATGGTTGTCCATTCGGTTTCGTGGATCAGCACCGGGATGTGGGCGAGAGGCCACGCGCGGTCGGTCGTATCTTTCTCGCCGTACTGACGAAAGAAGACGCCGGCGTCGCGCAGATACTGGTCACCCTGCTCGAAGCGGCGCGTCAGTTCTTCGGAGGGAAGGCGGGCGAGGCCGTCAATGAACGGACGCCATACGGGCCGCAGGTTGCCGTTCGCATCGACCAGTTCGTCCGCAACGCCATGCAGCGGCCGATAGCCGGCCAGCAGGGTTGCGGCGGGGTCGAACTGCGGCTGGTTCATCGCAGACACGTCGGGGACCTTGTGATCGAACAGCAGGGCTTCAGATTCCCGCCGGCCGTCTCAGGTCCAGCGTGAAAGGAAATTCAGGATGGGGCGACTCAGGCGCAAGTTGATATGTCCCTGGAGTATGTCCATGCGGCTCGAAGCGCGCCAGCCGCCTGGCCTCTGCCTCGTTTCCGTTCACCGGGAAGGTTTCGTAGGCCCGCCCACCAGGGTGCGCGACGTGGTAAACGCACCCGCCGAGCGCGCGATCCGTCCAGGTGTCAAATATATCGAATGTCAGCGGTGCGTTGACAGGAAGAACAGGATGCAGCGACTCCGCCGGCTTCCACGCCTTGTAGCGGACACCGCCCACCGCCTGGCCATTGCTCGCCTGCTGGAGCGGCACGCGGCGGCGGTTGCAGGCAACAATGTAGCGGTCGGCGTCCGTGGCGGTCAGCTTCACCTGCACCCGTTCCGCCGAGCTGTCGGCAAAGCGCACGGTGCCTCCGATGGCGCCTGTCTCGCCCAGCACGTGCCACGGTTCCAGCGCCTGCCGGACTTCGAGATGGACGCCTTCGGCCTCGACCTCGCCGCAGAACGGGAAGCGGAACTCGCACTGCGCCTCGTACCATTCCGGCCTCAGCTCGAAGCCGTGGGCGGCGAGATCGCGCAGCACGTCGAGGAAATCCTGCCACACATAATGCGGCAGCATGAAACGGTCATGCAGGGTCGTGCCCCAGCGGACGGGACTGCCGTTCAAAGGCGATTTCCAGAGGCAGGCGATAAGCGAGCGGATTAGCACCTGCTGGGCCAGGCTCATGCGTGGATCGGGCGGCATCTCGAAACCACGAAACTCGACGAGGCCGAGGCGGCCGGTCGGGCCATCGGGCGAGAACAGCTTGTCGATGCAGATCTCGGTGCGGTGCGTGTTGCCGGATACATCGATCAACAGGTTGCGCAGCAGCCGGTCTATCAGCCAGGGCGGCGCGTCAGGTCCAGCGCCAGGAGCGTGGATCTGCGAGAGGGCGATTTCGAGTTCGTAGAGGCTGTCGTGGCGGGCTTCGTCGATGCGCGGGGCCTGACTGGTCGGCCCGATGAACATGCCGCTGAACAGGTAGGAGAGCGACGGGCGGCGCTGCCAGAGCAGGAGCAGACTCTTGAGAAGGTCGGGCCTGCGCAAGAAGGGAGAATCCATCGGCGTGGCCCCGCCAACGACCACATGGTTGCCACCTCCTGTGCCGGTGTGGCGACCGTCGATCATGAACTTGTCGCAGCCGAGCCGGCACTGTCGCGCTTCCTCGTAGATCGTTTCCGTGGTTGCGACACATTCCTTCCAGCTTGAGGCAGGGTGGATGTTGACCTCGATCACGCCGGGGTCCGGCGCAACGCGGATGACGTTCATGCGTGGGTCGTGCGGTGGTGAGTAGCCCTCGATGTGGACCGGCAAGCCGATTGCGGCTGCGGCGGTCTCGGCCGCGGAAACCAGTTCCAGATAGTCTTCGATGCGCTCGACTGGCGGCATGAAGACGCACAGCCGACCGTCTCGCGCTTCGACCGTCATCGCGGTGCGAACCGTGCCGATCGCTTCGTCGAACGACTGTTCCTGCCGCTCCTGTTGTCCGCCCTCGGAGGCGGTGAAGGACGCCCGCGCCTGAGCGGCCTGCTGGCGAGGCGTGTAGTCCGGGAGCGGGCCGCGCTCCTCGGCGGGGTCGGCGGGGTTGATGTAGGGATACTGCGCCGGCGGAATGTGGCGCAGCGATTCCAGGGGCAGGCGATAGCCAACCGCGCTGTCGCCTGGCGCCAGGAACATGTGTCCGCGGCGAAGCTTCCAGCGCTCGGACTTCCAGCGCTTCGGCGCTGCGATGTTGCCGGGAATATCGCTGCCGCCCTGCTTAGCGCCCGTCTTCGCAGGGGGCTTCTTGCCTTCTGTCGCCTTGGCCTGCCAGCGCTGGATCGGAAGCACATAGCCGGAGGGTTCGGTGAGGCCGCGGCTGAACACTTTCGCTATGCGGTTGCGCTCTTCCGGGTCTTTCAACTTGGAGTTTTCTGGCGTGACGTTTTCCGGAAGGTTGCCCTCCTTGAGAATCCAGCTTGCGGGGTCCTCGTAGGCCGGGATCACCATCTCGGCGCCGACACCCAGTTCGGTCGCCATCGCCTGCAGCAATTGCTCGGCGTGCTTCTTGGTCGCGCCGCTGTCCTTGCCCTCGCCCGCGACGAGGTCGGGATTTTTCCAGATCGGTTTGGCGTCCCGGCGCCAGTAGAGCGAGAACGTCCATCGCGGCAGAGTTTCGCCCGGATACCACTTGCCCTGGCCATAGTGCAGGAATCCGCCTGGCGCGAATCGGTCGCGCAGGCGGCGGATCAGCTTGTCGGCAAGCACACGCTTTGTGGGCCCGTCGGCGCCGGTATTCCATTCGGCAGACTCGAAGTCGTCGATGGATACAAAGGTCGGCTCGCCGCCCATGGTGAGGCGCACGTCGCCAGCCTTCAGTGCAGCGTCGACCTTCTCGCCAAGGGCGTTGAGTGCGACCCAGGAGTCATCCGAGAAAGGCTTGGTGATGCGGGGGTGTTCGGCGACGCGGCTGACCTTCATGTCGAAAGCAAACTCGACCTGCGGGTTGCCGGTCAGGCCCCCGGAGATCGGCGCGGCGTTGCGGTAGTGGGGTGTGGCAGCCAGCGGAATGTGGCTCTCGCCCGTGAGCAGGCCGGAGGTGGGGTCGAGGCCAATCCAACCGGCGCCGGGCAGGTAGACTTCGCACCAGGCGTGAAGGTCGGTGAAGTCGATGCTCGTGCCGGGCGGACCGTCGAGGGCGACGAGATCCGGCTTGAGCTGGATCAGGTAGCCGGAGACGAACCGCGCGGCGAGGCCCAGATGGCGCAATGCATTGACGAGGAGCCAGCTTGAATCCCGGCACGAGCCGGAGGCGCGCTCGAAGGTTTCTTCCGGCGTTTGAACTCCGGGCTCCATCCGGATGAGGTAGTTGATCTCCTTCGAGACCATCGCGTTGAGGTTGACGACGAAGTCCACCGTCCGCAGGCGATCCTTGGGAACTTTCGCGAGAAATTTCCTGAGCAGGGGGCCGAGCGGCTCCGGCCTGAGATAGATGGCGAGATCTTCGGCGATGTCCTCGGGATAGGTGAACGGCCAGGTCTCGGCGGATTCCTCGACGAAGAAATCGAACGGATTGTAGACCGTCATGTCGGCTACAAGGTCGACTTCGATCTTCAGCTCGCGCACTGGTTCTGGGAAGACAAAGCGCGCGAGATAGTTGCCGTACGGATCCTGCTGCAGGTTCACGAAGTGCTTGGCTGGCGCGACCTTCAGCGAATGCGAGATCACGCGCGTGCGCGAATGCGGCGCCGGCCGCAGGCGGATGATTTGCGGCCCCAGCACGACCGGACGGTCATACCGGTAGTGGGTGAGGTGATAGATACTCGCCTTGATCGACATTGGCCGCCGCTGTTTTTCCGCCCGCCGCAGTGTTTCACATGTCTATCTTGCTACAGCCTCGCCGGGCTCGTGCACGTCTTTTCTATCCGGTTGGCCGGGATTTTGAGCGCCTTCTCGCCGAGTCGAACAATCCGGCGGCGCTTTCGCGATTTTCCTGAACCGGATCCGGGTCCTGGGCAGCTTCAAATGCACAGCGTCCCGCTTCCAACGCCCTTGCGGCTAGGCTAGCGTCGGGCGAAGCCGAAGACGGCGCAGGTGGAGGGGACCATGTACGACCGTAGACGTGTGCTGGCTGTATCCGGCGCCGCGTTGGCCGCAGGCGCATTTGGCTGTGCCCCAAAACCCGACGAGACAGCATCCGGGCCAGCTCCAGGAGCGCCGGACGCCGCTCCCGATCCGCAGCAGGCGGCGACGGTGGACCCGGCGACGGCGGCCGAGGACGAGGAGTTCCGGCGCGAGTTCATCGCCGAGAGCCTGAGCGAGAATGAAGCGACGCCGGGCAGCACAGCGACGACGGTCAGCAGCATCGTCACGAGCGCCGTGGAGCTGGAGAACAATCCGAGCCTCCTCAGGGCGCTGAACACGATCAAACGGGAAGTCAAAGACAAGGTGACCGTCGCCGTCGCGGTGCTGGACGGGGAATCGCCCGACTATCACTGCATCGTTCACGACAATGCCTGGGGCGCCGACGGCAGCCTGTCGCCTTCCGCCTTCACTCTCACGGGCGACGTGCTCAAGAGCATCGCCACATCGGCGAGCTATTTCACGACGATCCAGGGCAAGAAGACGGTGCTGTTCGGCATCCGGGGATGCGGGTTCGACACCGGTTCGCCGCGATCAGGAACCGCGATCAAGGTGAAGGAGCAGACGATCGACCATGTGGGCCGGCTCTGCCTGATCGGCGCATGGCAGCCAGCGACCGGCGAGATCTGGGCGTTCGAAGGCTCCACCGTGCCGAACCTTGTAAACATGCAGATGCACCTGTTCTTCCACTGGACGCGGACGACCCAGCTCAAGAACGTTCCCAAGATCGAAGAACTGATGTGCGGCCAGATGCCGGCCGGCTTGCATCGCTATGAGGTTGGCACTCACCGCAGGTCGGCCAAGACCTACGACCTGCGCTATCCGGGATCCATCCTGCAGGTGTCGGAATCGCCTGTGCTGCGCGCCCAGAAGGACCTGCACTACAAGGTAACTGATGCGTGGGACCCGCTGCAGTACCAGTCGCCTGGCTACAGGGACAAGGGCGACAGGTTCATGCGTGTCACCAATTGCAACATCCATGCGGGCCTGCGCAACACCGATCCCAAATTCTCGTCGCAGGGCTGCCAGACCATCGAAGGCATGTATGAACCGAAAGGCGTGAAGGCGACCGGCCGTTTCGCCGAGTTCCAGAACACGCTGGGGATCACCATCCTTCCCGACGGACCCGACAAGTACAAGAGCAGCGCCGACACGACGCCCTATTTCTACATGCTGACGTCCGGCCGCGAGGCTCGGCTGCATGCGCAGAACGCGGGCAACGCCGACGCGATCAAGCGGCTTGCCCGTGTCCGCATCGGCAGCACAGGCGCAGTCGCGACCAGGGTGCGGCCGCTGATCGGGCTCGACGCCGGCGATACGATCGATGCGCTCGCCATGAACGAAATCCTGCGCATGCAGGACCGGCGCGGCGTTCCGCTCGATGGCGTCATCACGCCGGCGCTGGCGGATGAGCTGAAGCTGGCGATATTTACCTGACCTTGGGCGTATCTGGTTCGGGTGGGAGTGCGGATTGGCGCTGGAAGTCTATCTCGACGGTGAGCTGAAGCTGACGCGGGGAGGGCCCTTCTACGCGATCCGCATCGGCACGCATCCCCTGAACGACGTGGTGATCCGCTCCGACGCCGAAGGCGTGCACGAGCAGCACTGCACGATCGTCTACACAGGCAGCACCTACCGGCTCGAAATGATGCCGAACCATGTCGTCGACATCGATGGCCGGCCAGCCGAGTACGGCCAGCAGCTTTTCGTCCAGCACAACAGCTCAGAATGCGCCCTGTCCATCGGAGGTGCGCCGCAGAAGGGCCAGGCCTCGCCCTATCCGCCGCCAGTGATCAAGCTGAAGCGCGCCGATGAGAATGTCGATGCGCCGCCGTCGGTCAAATACATCAAGCGACAGCGCAAGAACCTGACGCCGGGCTGGCAGGTGCGTGGGCAGCTGCATCGCTTTGCGCTCGGCTTCCTGGGGATCGTAGGCCTGCTTGCCGCTTCGATCTGGTTGGTCGGAGATGCGAGCGCCAAGCGCAGCGAGCGTATCGCCAAACGGTTCGAAACTCTTGCATTCAGCACTGCGCCGTCGCCTGAAGTTACAACGAAGGCCAAGCGGTCGGTGATGCAGGTCGGGTTGGTGAAGGACGGCAGGTTCGCCGGGTTTGGCACGGCGTGGGTGTGGAATGTGCCGCCGGAGTTGCAGGGTCCGCAGGATGCGCCGGGCCTCGATCCCGGTCATCGCCTTGTTACCAACCGCCATGTCTGGTGGGCCATCAAGGAATGCGCGGCTTCGCCTGCGGGCTGTCAGGGTGTTGCACAAGGCTGCGCCGCTGTCCGCTATGTTTCGCTTGATGCAGGGGGCATCGCGTCCCAGGCGCGTATCGAGAAGCTCGACCCGGCATGCGGCGAATCCGGCGGCGAACTGCGTGCGAAGACCCATCCTCACTACAGCGAGTTCGATGGCCGGTTCGACGAGGATGCGCGGCCGGATGTTCCCAATATCTACGACGTGGCGATAGCCGGCTGGCCGCAAGCATTGCAGGACGAGTTCATGATCCCAGGCTTCGATCTCGCGGCGGGCGCCGAGGTCGGCGAGGGCGTGGGTTCGCTCGGCGTGCCGGTCGAAAATTACAAGAACCCTTCTCCGGTCGCGCAGTACCGCGTCGGCACGATCGGGCGGATGACCGATCCGTTCGGACTGCCCGGCGATGAGCAGGACTACCTGCTGATCACCGGCGGCGCCGTGGAGGGAGGCGACAGCGGCGGCCCGGTCATCAACGGCAAGGGCGAAGTGGTGGCAATGCAGTTTGCAGGCTTCTTCGTCGCCGGCGCTGCCGTTGGCATCAACCGGCTGGATTATGGCGACAAGTTCCGTGCGCTGAGTTCCAGGCTGGTTGCCGAAACCTTGACGCTGCAAGACGAGCAGAAGCTGACTGCGGTCGAAACGAAACGTCATCACAACTGGGAGGTCGGTCTTGCGCCCATGCTGGGCGACTACACCCAGTCCCTGATGGCTCGGCGCGCGATGGACAGCTGCAATGTCAAGCTAAACGCAAACGGCAAGCTCGATGACGCTGTTTCGCCCAAATCCGCCTTCGCTGGCCGCCAAGGCCCGGGGCGCCGCTCAACGAGACCAGCCTCGCAGCCGTTCCCAGCGCCTTCGACTGGCGCTTCGGCTATGCAGGCGAGGTCACGGTCGATCTCGACCAAAGCCCAACGGCGAGCGACAATCAGTCCTTCATTCTCGTGACCAAGAACATCGGCGGCGGGGCTAGCCCGCTCTACGCACGGCTGCGCAGGATCGGTTCGGACGGCAAGCCGGGGCCGGACAAGTTCAGCAACGACGCCTTTGCGACTTTGGCGACGGTCAGGGACGACACCTTTCGCAATCCAGGCCAGCTTACGCAGACATACGAGTACGAAGTCTATTCGCCCGAGCCGACGCAATTCGACGTGCAGGTCTATCGCATAGCATGTCCGAAGACGCAGGCTTCGGTTTCGGGAACTCAGCCGACTCAGCTCCAGCCGGCACAGGGGACGCCACAGTGACCGACACTCCATCAGGTCTGCGCTCCATGCTCTCCGAAGTCGAACAGGCCGCGTGGGATGCGGCTGAGGCTGGCGGATCGACCGCGCTCCTAAAGGACGCGCAACCGGTCAGGGAGCGGGCGGCGAACGATGCGATCCGGCTTCGGCTGTTCCAGATTCTGGCGCACCAGACGGCAGGCGACCATCGCGGGGCGTTCGCGGCGGCGGGTGCGCTGCCGATACCCGAATCCCGTGCGCTCGATGTCTGGCGCCGGGCCGAGCGGGTCTATGCAGGTCGAAAGCGGCGCGAGAAGACTCTGGGCGCAGACGACGATCTGAAGCCGGCCGATGCCGAGGAGATGGAGAAGGCAGGCGGCGCCTTCAACCAGCTTGTCGCTGCGCGGTCCTGGCTGGCCCTCGGCCTTAGCGCCATCCAGGACAACCGCGGCGAGGTGGCCGAAACCCATCTGGAGCGCGCCGGAAGGCTGTTCGGCGCCATTGGCAGCTTGCCGGGCCGAGCCGTCACCGAAACCGAACTCGGCAAGCTGCGCGCATGGCAAGGCAGGAATGACGAGTCGGTGCTTCATCTCGTAACCGCCCTTTCTTCGTGGCGCGGGCACAGCGCAGTTCGATCCGCTGATGTCTGGCATGAGATCGGGGCCCTGATGCTCGACAGCCGCCGCTATCCGCAAGCCGTGGAAATTCTCGAAAGCGTGCAGAAGTCCGACCCATCGACGCGGACGCTGAACGCGCTGACGCGTGCGCTTATCGCGGCAGGAGATCTTGAGCCGGCGCTGGTCAAGGCGCGAGACGTCTACAAGACGGAGCACGATGCCCGTCAGGCGGCCCGCGCCGCCAATCAGGCTGCGCCGAATCCCTATCGCGAAGTGATGGCGCTGCGTGACCTTGGCGAGATCGCCGTGCGCCGCGCGATCAGCGTCCAAAAGGGCGCCGTCGATCCAGCTGAACCAGGCCGCACCGCGCCGGCGCCTGCGCAAGCGCTGGTCCAGGAGGCGGAAGACGCGCTGCGGGAAGGCGCCAAATTGCTCGGCTTCGACCGTACGGACCAGACGCCGGTATTTCCAAAATGGGTGCGCAAGGTCGACAGCGGGCCGCAAGCCAACCTGGCGGGCGTCACGGAGGAGGACCCGCAGGAATTCGAAAAGCTGCGGCTGGTCCAGCTTGAACTGATGATCGACAGTTACGCCAAGCCGGAAGGGGCGGGGCGCAATCTTTCGAAGCTTGCCGAGGCGTTTTCGCGCCGCGGCGAAGTGTTTCACGAACTCGAAGTGCGCGAGCAGGCGGCGGCGGCGTTCCGGCTGGCAGACAACAACGGCTCGGCCTTGCGCCAGCTGGAGCTTGCACATCGCCTCGCCATGGCCCGCGCGCAGACCAACATCGCGCACGACATCCGCCGCCAGTTGTCGGAAGCGGTCGCGGCGGGTCCACGCCACGCGCTTGCCGCGCCTGGATGCATTCCGATGGGAGTTATGGCGGTCGAGCCGTTCCGGACCCTGATCTCTGCGCTCGATCAGGACAATGGGCGGCGCGTGATCATTCATCGCTACCGGATTCCACGATCGGACAGCAACGCCATCAAGAAGGCCGAGGCAGGATTGAAGGCGTTGGAAGACCTTCGCAAGCAGAGGCGCGTGCTTGTGGGACTGCCGGAAATCCTCGCTGCGGTCGCAGGCAAGGAAGAACAGGGACAGTACGGGTTTGACCTGGTGACCGAAGATGTTTCCGGCGAACCGCTTGCCGCGGCGATGCAGGCGGAGCCTGGCGATCCCATTCGGCCGGTTCGGGTGATCCGCTCGCTCGCGGCCGCGATCCAGGGACTGCACAACATCCACATCACCGATATCCGGCCGGACGTGAGCCGTGTTCTGCTCGATCTTGGCGATGCTCCGGTCTGGACGGAGTTGCTGCCGGTCTACGAGGGCAAGCTTCAGCCGCCCGAAAACGACGTCAAGATGCTGGCGGGACTGCTGGTCGAATGGCTCCGAGGCGGGCCGGGTGCGCGGTCGCGACTGCTTTACAAGGGCGGCAAGAATGGCGGGCTGCTGAAACCGACCGTGTTTGCGCCGGGCAAGCTGTCGGACAAGATTCCGCCAGGTCTCGAGACGCTGCTCTCGGGCGTTCTGCTGGACAAGGGTGGACCTAAATCCCCTGGCGCCTTCGCCGACGAGCTGGAAAAATACGCCGAGCCGATGTCCGCGGTGGCTCGCCGGGTGGCCGAGCGCTGATTTCTGCCCTACACCGCTTCTGACTCCCGTCAGGAGGTTCACTTGGCCACACCCCTTCGCATCGATTTCGTATCTGATGTCGCCTGTCCCTGGTGCGTGGTCGGCTTGCGATCGCTGATGCAAGCGATCGAGACGGTGGGCGACGATGTCGAGGTGGACATCCATTTCCAGCCCTTCGAGCTGAACCCCGACATGCCTCTTGAAGGCGAGAACACGCTGGAACACGTGCAGAAGAAGTATGGCTCGAACAAGGAACGGTCGGATGCTTCCCGACAGGCCCTGCGCGAAAGCGGCGAAGCACTTGGGTTCAAGTTCAACTATGGGCCGCAGAGCCGGATCTGGAACACGTTCGACGCGCATCGTCTCCTGCACTGGGCGGGAATCGAGGGAAAACAGCTTGAGCTGAAGGAGGCTCTGTTCAAGGCCAACTTCACCGACCAGCTTTCGACCAGCGACCACGAGGTGCTTGTCAACGCCGCGAAAGCTGCCGGGCTGGATGCGCGAGGCGCGCGGCAGGTGCTGGTGTCGGGCCAGTTCTCCGACGAGGTGCGGCGGGACGAGATGCTGTGGCGCAATCGCGGCATCCAGGCGGTGCCCTCGATCATCTTCAACCAGCGCTGGATGATCCAGGGCGGCCAGCCGCCGCAGGTCTTCGAGCAGGCGATCCGCCAGATCATGGCCGGGAATGCGCAAGAGGCCACGGCGTAGCGGCGGGCTGTTTGAGGCATAAGGATGCGTGCTCGCCGGCGAGGGCCGCGAGGCGCGCGGGATTGAATCTCGAAACTGGTCCGAGCTAGGGCGGTTCGAGGACGCGGAGTGTTGCGGCGTTCGGTGCGGCCGCCTCCGTTACGCGACGAAGATGTCGTGCGCCATTTCCCCCGCGCTGCGCGCTGGGGAGGCAAGTCCCGCGATCCCTGAGATCAGAGAGCGGATCGCGCTGAAGCTGTTCGGCTTCCTCGCGCCAGCGCTTCGCCATGCGCAGGGCGAGGCGGCGAGAGTGTTGCAGCGCATACTGATGACGCACCCAGCGGCCCTTGAGGTGGCGCGGGGATTTGAGCCTGGGAAGGTAGAAAGTCTCGAGGGGGAGATGCATGCGCGGCAGGCCGGCCAGGCGGCGGGCTGTCTTGTAGATCGCCCGGGCAAGGCGGGCTTCGGATTCGTAGAGGTGATGGACCATGCCCCAGACCTCCTCGCGGGTGAGGGCGCGCGAGGTGTCCATCAGCCGCGCAACGACGAGCGTGAACCAGGCCCAATGCCAGGCGCTCGCGAACCGCTCCAGGATGGAGAGGGCGAGGGAGGCAAGGCTCAGTCCTTTCGTGGCGTGCATGCGGATCCCCGGAGTTCGAGGACGCAGTATCGCCCAGGGTCCAGAGGGGGCGGGGAGAATAAAAGTTCCCCAACAGCGGCAAGATGAACCCTGGGCGGCAAAAGCGGGGGTTTTCGCAATCTGGAGGCGGGCGGAATTGCAGGTTCTCCCGCGGGATTGGGCGCAATACCGTCCGGGTCAGAGCGGCGGAGCGTCGCGCCTTTCGGGGAGGTGACGCGAGGATGCATTTCCCCCGGCCTTCGCCGGGGTCAATGCACCCTGCTGCGGTGGTGGTTTTCCATGGGACACAAACGCAAACGGCCCGCTCTTGCGAGCGGGCCGCTGTGGGTCATGTGACGAGAGTTACTTCTCGGCGAGCGCCTTCATGTTGGCGAGGGCGGCGGTGAACTGGTCCTTGCGGCGCTTGACGTCGGCATCCTTCGCGGCCTGGTCGGCGAGGTTCGAGACGTCGTACATCAGCGTGTAGATCAGCTTCGAGGATTTCGCATCAACAACCTTGGCTTCGAGGAAGCCGTGATAGAGGTCGTAGAATTTTCCTTCCTTGGCCGGCTGCGTGTAGCCGTAGGACAGGTCGGTCTTGGCGGTGAGGACTTCGATCACCGCGCCGTTGGCAATGGAGCGGACGGAGCCGATGCCGCCATCGCCCTTGGTGACCACGCAGGGTATTTCGCCGCCAGCGCGGATCCACTTGCCAAGCGCACAATAATCCTTGCCGACCTTGGCCCACACGTCGGCGGCGGGTTTGGCGACATCCTGTTCCATGCGGATGGTGACGTATTCCGGATCGGCGGCCCAAGCGGCGCCGGCGCCGAGAAGGCTCGCGGCGATCGTGGCCGCGGCGAGTTTCGAGGTCAGTTTCATGGCCGTATCTCTCCCTTGTTCCGCGCCTGCGCGGTTGCGAGGGAAACTGCCTTGCCGCACGGGGCAAGCGCCAGCGGTTTTTTCAGCGAATGCGCTCACGAACGCGCCAAGTCGCAGTGAGGCAACAGCAGAAAACGCTGGGGAAACAGGTCAGTTGGCCTTGGCGGCGTCCGCTTGCGGTTGCCAAAGGCGGTGCAGGCCATCGGGGGGGAGGACAGGAAGGCGGTATGGGCACGCGCTCAGCTGAATCCAAACGCAGGCGGAAAGACGATGACCACGATGGCCGCCCACACGGCGTAGACCGGCAGGTAATTCGTCTGCCACCGCTCCAGGCTGGTGAATGCGCCCCGGCCTCGCAGAAAGCGGACGTAGAGCACGGCGGACCATGCGAGGTTGGCCAGGAGGATGAGGTTCTCGCCCAGAGCGGCCACACGGTTTGGAGTGAAGCCGAACTCGGTGATGCGCGCGGCGATGGCCCACAGCGCGACCGCGTCGGCCAGCAGGGCGCTCGACCACGAGCACGACCTGCACGACATCGAAAGCGCCGGGCGGGGAATGGGGATCGCGGGCTGAAACGGAATAGAGCAGCAGGCCCAGCACCATGACCAGCAGCAGGTCGAAGGCGATCAGCACGTTGCGTTCGATGTCGAGGCCGCGTCCGGTCCACAGCAGCGTCCCAAGAAACACGACCAGCACAGCGGCAAAGAGCGGCGTGAACAGGCGCGTCAGCACGGGCGCCATGTTCTCGATCACGCTTTGCTTGGCTTCCACCAGCCAGGACGCGACGATGACGGCGCCCATCGCTCCGCATGGCAGCAGCCAGGACTCGAGGAAGGGCTCGACGTCGATGCCGATGGCCTGGAAAATCATCGCCATGAAGGCGGTGAGGACGCCTCCGCCCAGGGCGATCAGCGCAAAGTAGATGAAGAGCTCGCCAGAAAATCGGATGAAGTCCATGCGGCCGCCGGTTTCGTTCCAGCGGCGGCCGGCGTAGGCGACGCCCACCACCAGCCAGAGCGCGATCGGCAGGTGCAGGGCCGTCAGCGGCTCGGTGTGGCCGCCTCGCGTGAAGGGATAGGCGTTGGCGAACAACGGCCGCCGCGACGAACGCCGCCGCCAGCCAGGAGAGCGTGCGGACGTCGAGGTTGCCGCTTCCACGCGAAATAGCCGGTCAGGAGGGGCAGGACGAAGAGGCTGAGATTGCGGGCGTAGAACCCGGCATCAGACTCCCAGCGTGATTCCGAAGAGCGCCGGCGCCTTGATCGCCAGGGCCGCTGCTACGGCGAGGCAGAATGCAACGATGGCATCGGTTCGTGCTGCGGTCCGGGGCTCTCCGCTGTCGGAGGCCGACACGAGTTGCTTCCAGAGACGGTCCGAGTGCTCGCGGGCGAACTCGCGCGACAGTGCGTCGAGATCGCCCATGCGCTTGACGGCCACGAGAAACGCTTCGTCGGCGGCGAGTCCCGCGCTGGACAGCACGCCGATCTGCTCGCGCAAATGGTCCTCCAGCTCCGCCACGTCGACGGCGTGGATCGCCTGCCGGCGATTGAGATAGCTGCGCCATTGGTCGATCTGGTCTTCGAGTGAGACAGAATTATCCTTGGCCGGCATCGCTCAGGCTCCCTTCGGGACCGGAACGGGAAGCGCGAGGGTCCGCCAGATGCCCCGCAGGGTGGCGTCCACCGCCTGCCACTGCCGGCGTTCCTCGGCGAGCTGGGCTGCGCCCTGACTGGTGATCCGATAGTATTTGCGACGGCGGCCGCTGTCTGCAATTTCCCACCGCGCCTTGATGTGGCCGAGCCGCTCGAGGCGGTGCAGGACAGGATAGAGCATCCCGTCCGTCCACTCCATGCGCCCGCCGGATACGTCCCGAACGCGCTGGAGGATGGCGTAGCCGTAACTGTCCGCTTCCGCCAGAATCGCCAGGACGATCGGCGTCGAGGACGCAGCCATCAGGTCCTTGCTGATGTCCATCATATGAGGCGTCGTCCCGGCGACAGTGAATGCCGAATCCGCTCGTACATAGCAGTACAATACATTGATGTGCAAGGTATGCCAAGAGCATGGCGCATTCAGCGGGATCTTGCGGGAAACAGGCTGCGTTCCGCTTGCCATGCAGGGCTGCGGCGGCGGAGATCGCTTAGTCTGCTACGTAGATGAACTCGACCAGGTAGATGTTTTCGCCGGGACCATGCCTGGCGACCTTCAACAGGTCGACGACGCCGGCGAAGCCTGATCTTCGTGCAAGCGCCGGTGTTATGTCGCTGAGGTCGATCTGGCGGATCGATGTCACCTCGATCACGCCGGCGCCGAGCCGGTAGCGGCCGCCGACCTTGACATGCGGACGGCGCCAGATGCGCACGCTGCAGGTGACCTCGCCCGACGCAACCGGCTGGCGAAGGCGCTTGGTGAACTGCATGGCGATCCCCCGGCCGACCCGCGGATCATGACGCTGTTCGCGCGGCCGGTCGACTGAATGCGAAACCCGGCTGTGGCCAGCCTCCAGGCGGCCCAAAGGCGTGGCGGCTATGTACCTGAAGGGACTGGAGCGGGTGGCGGGAATCGAACCCGCGTACTCAGCTTGGAAGGCTGCTGCACTACCATTGTGCTACACCCGCGTCGGGGGCGGGACGTACGCGAAAACGGGCTGCAAGTCCACCGCTGGGGGCCGCTTGCTGCAGGTGCGCCTCGTATTCGTTTGGAACGATGCCGTTCGCCGCTGGACGGGAGGCCGCCGGCGCTTCAGCCGTCGAGGTCTTTGCGGACGGCGGCGAAGACGGAATGGAACATCTCTTCGGTGAGGCGGCCGGTGTTCGTGTTGTAGCGGCTGCAATGATAGCTGTCGTGGAGGATGACCGGTGCGTTGGGGCCAGTGAGCCTGTAGCGTCGACCGTGGCCGAAGACGGCGTTGGCGGGGCGGGCGTTGAGGGCGCGCACCGTGCTGTCGTGCGCGATGCGGCCGAGGGCGAGGATCACTTTCAGCTTCGGAAGCTGGGCGATGCGCGCGACGAGGAACTGGCGGCAGTTCACGATCTCGGCCCCGGTCGGCTTGTTTTCGGGCGGCACGCAGCGCACGGCGTTCGAGATGATGGTGTCCTCCAGCCTTACGCTGTCATCGGGTCGGGCGTTGTATGTGCCGGTCGAGAAGCCGAACTTTGCCAGCGTCGAATAGAGCAGGTCGCCGGCGTAATCGCCGGTGAAGGGCCGGCCGGTCTTGTTGGCGCCCTGGAGGCCGGGAGCGAGGCCGACGATGAGGAAGCGGCCCGCCGTGTCGCCGAAGGAGGGGACAGGCGCGTTGAACCAGTCGGGATGCGCTTTCGCATTGGCGGTCCGGAAATCGGAGAGGCGGGGGCAGAGGGAGCAATCCAGCGGCGCTTCAGGCAGCGCTGCGACATGTCCCCGAACGGCCATCAATCGTCCTCTTCGTCGTCCTCGTCCTGGCCTGCGCCCGCGTGAGCGGCGGCCATCTGCGGCTGCGACTGTCTTGGCGGGCGCCCAACCAGCTCGGCAAGATCCGCCAGCTCGATGAAGGTGTCCGCCGCGCGGCGCAGCTCGTCCGCGATCATCGGCGGCGAGGTCTTCACCGTGGACACCACCGATACGCGGACGCCTCTTTCCTGCACCGCCTCGACCAGCCGGGTCAAATCCCCGTCGCCAGAGAAGAGCACCACGTGATCCACGTGCGCCGAGAGATTGAGCATGTCGACCGCGATCTCGACGTCCATGTCGCCCTTCACGCGGCGGCGGCCATTGGAATCTGTGAACTCCTTGGCGGGTTTGGTCACCACCTTGAAGCCGTTGTACTGCAGCCAGTCGACCAGCGGCCGGATGGGGGAATAGTCCTCGTTCTCGATGAGGGCGGTGTAATAGTAGGCGCGCACCAGCTGGCCCCGCCGGCGGAACTCTTCCAGCAGTTTCCGGTAGTCGACCTCCACCCCGAGTGTCTTGCCGGAGGCGTAGAGATTTGCCCCGTCGATGAAGAGGGCAAGACGTTCCGTCTTGTAGAAAGCCATTAATCTGTCCCTCGAAAGCCGCTTGGACCGGCCGGAGACCCCGCCAGCGCTTATCCCTTGATGGTCGATATTGGCCGGTTGCGGGCGCTGACAATGGCTCTCAGTCGCTCGTGAACGCGGCGCATGGGCAGGGACTGTTTCGGATTTCCTTCAGTCGACTGGTTCACGCGACCGCACAGCTTGCGCTTTTTTCAGGCGAAACAGGTGGCTGAGGATGTTGCACCCGCGAAGGGATTCCTATAGACAGTCCGATCCCCTAGGAGACTCGCATGGCCCGCGTTACGGTTGAAGACTGCGTGGAAAAGGTGCCGAACCGGTTCCAGCTCGTGCTTCTGGCCGCGCATCGCGCCCGGGTCATCCGCCAGGGCTCGCCCATCACCATCGACCGCGACAACGACAAGGATCCGGTGGTGGCGCTGCGCGAGATCGCCAGCGAGACCATCGACCTCGAAACCATCCGCGACAGCCTGGTGGCCGATCTCCAGGAAGTGCGCCCCAACGAGGAAGCCGAGCGCGAAGCCGACAAGAAGGCTCTCGTGGCGGCGCCAGCGTCCTCGGAGGAGGAAGTGCTGAAGGCCTACCAGGTCGAGCTGGAATCGGCGCGCGAAGAGCGCTTCTAGGAGACCCATGGGCCAGCCATCAAATGTGGCCCCCTTCAAGAAGCCCGGACCGACCGGCGCCGCTGCAAAGCCTCGCGCCCGGAAATTCCTTCGTCAGAACGAACTCGTCGATCTCGTAAAGGGCTACCAGCCCGACGCGAGCGAGGATGAGCTCAACAAGGCCTATGTCTATGCCGTGATGAAACACGGCCAGCAGATGCGCCACTCCGGCGACCCGTATTTCGCTCATCCCGTGGCGGTCGCCGGCCTTCTCACCGACCTCAAGCTCGATCAGTCCACCATCATCGCCGGATTGCTGCACGACGTGGTCGAGGACTGCGACGTGCCGATCAGCGAGATCCGGCAACTGTTTGGCAAGGATGTCGCCGAACTGGTGGATGGCGTCACCAAGCTGCCGAAGGTGAGCGGCAGCAACACGCCGCGCGCTCTGGTGCAGGCGGAGAACTTCCAAAAGTTCATCCTGGCGACGACGCGGGATATCCGCGTGCTGCTGGTCAAGCTGGCCGACCGTCTGCACAACATGCGCACGATCGAGTTTATGCCGACGGACGAATCCCGGCAGCGCATCTCGCGCGAGACGCTGGAGATCTATGCGCCGCTGGCGCGCCGGGTCGGCCTGTCGCTGTTCGCTGGCGAGTTGGAAGACCTGGCGTTCAAGGTGGTCAATCCCGAAGCCGCCACGGCGATCATCAAGCGGCTTGAGGAGCTGGTGGAATACGACACGTCGGTGCTCGATCGCATCCGGTCAGACATTGAGACGGTGATGCTGGCGCGCGGCGTGCGCGGCGACCTGCAGGGAAGGATGAAGCGGCCGTATTCGATCTGGCGTAAGCTCGAAACCAAGTCGATCTCGTTCAAGGATCTGGGCGACGTGTTCGCCTACCGGCTGATCGTGCCGACGCCGGAGGAATGCTATCGCGCGCTGGGCGCCGCGCACCAGCAATGGGCGGCGCTGTCGGAGCGGTTCAAGGATTATATCTCCGTCCCCAAGCCCAACGGGTATCGCTCGCTCCACACCACCTTCCTTGGGCCCGGCAACCGGCGGGTCGAGCTGCAAATCCGAACCAAGGAGATGGAGGCCATCGCCGAGCGCGGCGTTGCGGCGCACTGGAAATACAAGAACGAGCAGTACGGGTTCGACGCAGAAGCTGCGCGCGAAGCCGGCCTCGACGCCGAGGCGGAACTCTCGGCATTCGCCGACATGTTGAAGCACGGCGCGGAGCCAGAGGAATTCCTGGAGCACGCGCGACTGCAGATGTACCGCGACAGCGTGTTCGTGTTCACACCGAAGGGTCAATTGGTGAAGCTGCCGGCCGGATCGACGCCGTTGGATTTTGCCTATGCGGTGCACACCGAGATCGGCGACACCACGATTGGCGCCCGGATCAATGGCCAGGAACGACCGCTGCGCACGGCGCTGGAGAATGGCGACACGATCGAGATCCTGCGTGGGTCGAAACCGGCCGCCCAGCCGCACTGGGAGAGCCTTGCCGTCACCGGGCGCGCCAGGTCGGCGATCCGCAGGCTGACGCGGACGGCGGAGCGCGGGGAGTTCATCGCAATCGGCCAGCGCCTGATCGAGCATGCGCTGCGCCGCATCGGGCTGGAGCCGTCGGAGGTTGACCAGGCCGAGATGGCGGAGCGTGCGGGGTTCGACAAGGTCGAGGCGCTGGCGGAGGCGATCGGCCGTGGGCGGCTGGCGACGGCGGACATGCTGGAGAAGGCGTTCCCGGGTCTGGACGATCCGGGCCGGCAGGCCTCCGGCGGATCATCGGATGCAGCGGCGCCGCGCCTGATCGCGGGCAGCGAGATGACGGCGGGCGTCACCATGCATCTTGCCGATTGCTGCTCGCCCTTGCCGGGCGACCGCATCGTCGGCGTGCTGATTCCGGAGAAGGGCATCGAGGTGCACGTGATCGACTGCGCCCGGCTCGCGGAATACGAGGACAGGGCCGACCAGTGGATCGACCTGCGGTGGAAGCCGGATGCAGACGTGCTCGCCGTGGGCCGCATCCATGTGACGACCGCCAACCGCCGCGGCGCGCTGGCGCTGCTGTGCAAGACGGTGAGCGATGCGCAGGGCAACATCATCAACGTCAAGACACTGAAACGCTCGCCCGACTTCTTCGACTTCGAGTTCGATGTGGAGGTCGAGGACAACCGGCGGCTGACGCAGATCGTCGCGGCGATGCGCGCGCTGTCGGTGGTGGACTCGGCGGAGAGGGTCAAGGGGTGACGCGCGGTCCTGCGTAGCCGGACGAGTTGGTCCGGGGACCAATTCGAGCGCAGAAGGCCTGAGCCAAGCGAAGGGCGGGCGGCCACGCTCGCCGTTGTCAGAGCTCGTCGACCGCCGCGGAAAATGCTCCCCAGCTTCCGATCAACCGCTCCGCCCCTATCGCCAGCAATCGTTGCCCGGCGGCCTCGCTCATGTGACCGCCGGCGGTGAAGCCCCACACGCGCATTCCCGCGGCGTTGGCGGCGAGGACGCCGTTGACCGAGTCTTCCAGCACGAGGCATTCGGCGGGAGCGACGCCAAGCTCATTCGCCGCCAGCAGGAAAAGGTCCGGCGCGGGCTTGGCTTCGGCGACGTGGTCCGCGGAATAGATGTGCGGATGGAAGTGCGGCCAGTGGCCGACCTTGCGGAGCTTTCGCTCCAGCGCCTCGCGGCCTGAAGACGAGGCGACGGCCTTGAGGTGGGTCACGGTCTCGATCGCGGCGAGCGCGCCGGCGATCTCGGTGAGTCGGGTGTCGAAGGCTTCACGGTAGCGCGTCTTCATCGGGCCTTCGACAACATCCCGGATCGAACGGCCGAGGCGGGCGAGGCCGTCGGCCTCCAGTTCCGCATAGAAGCGCGGCATGCTCATGCCGGTGAAGCGGGTGGCGAACTCCTCGCGCTCATAGTGCAGGCCTGCCTCGCTCAGCACCGCGATCTCGATTTCGAGGGCCAGGACCTCGCTGTCGACGAGGACGCCGTCGCAGTCGAAGATGATGGCTGAGACCGGGGAAGGCGTCATGGCCGGGGCAGTGCCGGTCTTCGAGGCGCCGGTAAAGTCAGGATTTGTTGCGGAATGCTGCGCCGGATGGTCCGAATCCGTTGAGCCGTGCGCCCGAAACCGCTACAGCGGGCGCATGAAAACTGAAGACGTCCTCGACGAATTCCGGAAAGTGGGGGCTCTGCTGGAGGGGCATTTCATTCTTTCCTCCGGGCGCCGGAGCTCGGTGTTCCTGCAGAAGGCCCTGGTGTTCTCGCATCCGAAGACGACGGAGCGGCTGTGCGCGGCGCTAGCGCGGAAGCTGGAGGGCGTGTTCGGGAAGATCGATGTGGTGGTCGGCCCGGCGGTGGGCGGACTGATCCCCGGCTACGAGACGGCGCGGGCGCTGGGATGCCGCTCGATCTATACCGAGCGCGAGGGCGGGGTGATGAGCCTGCGGCGCGGCTTCACGGTCGAGCCGCCGACCGCGTGATCATCGTCGAGGATATCGTCACGACCGGCATCTCGATGCGTGAGACGCTGGAAGCGCTCAAGGGCGCGGGGGCGAACATCATCGGCGCGGCCTGCATTGTTGATCGCTCGAACGGCAAGGCGGATGTGGGCGGGCTGAAGCTGGTGTCGCTCGCGGCGGTGGATTTTCCGGACTATGATGCCAATGCGCTGCCGCCTGAATTGGCGAAGCTTCCCGCGATCAAGCCAGGCTCGCGAGGGTTGAAGTGAGCATGGCTAAGACGCGCCAACCGTCCTTCGAGGAATGCCTTGCGATGATGCGCGAGGGAAATCCGCAGGTTGCGGAGGCCGGGTATGGCGTGCTGGCGCCGCGCGCGAAGAAGCTGTTGCCCCAGCTGATCGCTGCGTTCGAGAGGGAAGACGGCCACGGGATCAAGTGCTGGCTGCTACAGCTCATTGGCGAGGCGCGGTCGGAAGCGGCGTTCGATTTCCTGAAGCGCGAGGCGCAGTCGGACGATGGCGCGATCCGGAGCTGGGCCGTGCGCGGCCTGACCAGGCTCGACACGCAGCCGGCGCGGGATTTTCTGGTTCAGGTTGCATTGGCGTCACTGGAATGAAGTTTCAACGCGCGCGCCTTGGGGTGAACATCGATCACGTGGCCACTATCCGCAATGCGCGGGGCGGGACGCATCCGGATCCCGCGAAGGCCGCAGCGATTGCCGAAGCCGCGGGGGCGGACGGCATCACCATCCACCTGCGCGAAGACCGCCGGCATATCCGCGACCACGACCTCGAAGCCGTCCGCAAGGCGGTGAAGCTGCCAGTCAACCTCGAAATGGCGACGACGGACGAGATGCTCGCAATCGCGCTCAACTTCCGTCCGCATGCCGCATGCCTCGTGCCCGAAAAGCGCGAGGAGCGCACGACCGAGGGCGGGCTCGACGTGGCCCGCCTGCACAACCAGGTCGCGCCATTCGTGACCCGGCTGCGCGACGCCAAGGTGCGCGTGTCGCTGTTCATAGAGCCGTCGAAGGTGCAGGTGGCGGTGGCCGAGGCGATCGGCGCGCCGGTGGTGGAGCTGCATACGGGCAGGTATGTCGAGCTGGTGTTCGCTGGCGACACGGCCGGCGCTGCGGAGGAGCTGAAGCATCTGAAGGAAGCCGCCCAGCATGGCGCGGAGCGCGGCATCGAGATCCATGTCGGGCACGGGCTGACCTATGACACCGTGCGCGCGGTGGCGGCGATCCCCGAAGTGCGCGAACTCAATATCGGCCACTTCATCATGGGCGAGGCGCTGTTCGTCGGGCTGGAAGCCGCCGTGAAACGGATGCGCACCGAGATCGACGAGGCGCGGGCGTGATCATCGGACTCGGCCAGGACATGTGCGATATCCGGCGGATCGAGAAATCGCTGGAGCGGTTCGGCGAGCGGTTCACGCAGCGCGTCTTCACCGAGGTCGAGCGGCGTACTGCCGACCGGCGCAGGCAGCGCGCCGCGACCTATGCCAAACGCTTCGCCGCCAAGGAGGCCTGCGCCAAGGCGCTGGGCACGGGCGTGCCGCGTCGAGGCGTGCACTGGCAGCACATGGGTGTGGTCAACATGCCGGGCGGCAAGCCGACCTTCGCGCTGAGTGGCGGCGCGGCTGAGCGGTTGGCCAGGCTGACGCCGGCAGGCATGACCGCGGTGATCCACCTCACCATCACGGACGAGTATCCTTACGCGCAGGCGCAGGTGATCATCGAAGCGCTTCCGTCAGGCGCGCCGTGACCAAGCCGAACTCCAGCAACACGGGCAAGCGGCGAAAGAACCGCGCCCGCGGATCCGACACGCCGCCCGAGCTGACGAAGGAGCTTCGCAAGGCGTGCGAGGACATGCTCGGCCACAAGTTCAAGGACGCAACGCTGCTCGACCGCGCCATGACCCACCGCAGCGCGGCGCACGGCAAGTCGGCGGCGTGGAGCAATGAGCGGCTGGAATTCCTCGGCGACCGCGTGCTGGCGCTGGTGATGGTGGAAACGCTGATGGAGCGCTTTCCAGCCGCGCGCGAAGGCGAGCTGGCCCCGCGGCTCAACGCGCTGGTCAGCCGCGAGACCTGCGCCATCATCGGCGCGGACTTGCAGTTGGGCCGTTTCCTGATCGTCGACAGGTCGGAGCGCGCAACCGGCGGCGCCAGCAAGCCGACACTGCTCGCGAACGCGGCGGAGGCGGTTATCGGCGCGATCTACCTCGATGTCGGACTTGAGAAGTCGCGCAAGTTCATCCTCAAGCACTGGGTGAACATGCTGAAGGCGAACGAGGTCCGCCCGCGCGATCCCAAGTCGACGCTGCAGGAATGGGCGCAGGGTGCGGGGATGCCGACGCCGAGCTATCGTCACGACCGGCGCGAGGGGCCGGACCATGCGCCTGTCTTCACCGCCACCGTCCACGTCCAGGGCCGTGATCCGGCGATGGGAACGGGCGCCTCGAAGCAGGACGCAGAACGCGAGGCGGCCAAGGCGATGCTGGCCCTGATCGGAGGCCATTCATGATCATCGAAACCCGGGCAGGCTTTACGGCCATCATCGGCGCGCCCAACGCCGGCAAGTCCACGCTGGTCAACCGGTTGGTGGGATCGAAGGTTTCGATCGTCACCCACAAGGTGCAGACCACGCGCTTTCCGGTGCGCGGCGTGATGATGAAAGGCAATTCGCAGGTGGTGCTGGTCGATACGCCCGGCATTTTCGCGCCGAAGCGCCGGCTGGACCGGGCCATGGTGCGCTCCGCATGGGAAGGTGCAACGGATGCGGATGCAGTGGTGCACCTGATCGATGCGCGGCACTGGACCGGCGCAGGCTCGCGGTCCGAAGGGCAGGGCGAATATGAAGGGCCGGACGAGGACGAGGCGATCATCGCGCGCCTGAAAGAGCTGGGCGCCAAGGCGATCCTGGCGCTCAACAAGATCGACCTGGTCGAGCGCGAGAAGCTGCTTGCGGCTGCCAAGGCGCTGTTCGACACGGGCGTCTATTCCGACGTGATGATGATCTCGGGCCTCAATGGCGATGGCGTGGACCAGCTGGCCGACCTGCTGGCGCAGAGGATGCCGGTGGGACATTACCTCTTCCCGGAAGACCAGGCGGCGGACATTCCGGTGCGCCTGCTGGCCTCGGAAGTGACGCGCGAGAAGCTGATGCTGCGCCTCCACCAGGAAATCCCCTACCAGCTCACGGTGGAAACCGAGACCTGGGAGCAGCACGACAATGGATCGGTAAAGGTCCAGCAGCTGATCCACGTGGCCCGCGAGGGCCACCGCTCCATCGTGCTGGGCAAGGGCGGGACGACGATCAAGGAGATCGGAATGGCCGCTCGAAAAGAGCTGGCGGGCATGCTCGGCAAGCCCGTGCACCTGTTCCTGCGGGTCAAGGTGAGTGAGCGCTGGCTCGAAAACCGCGAAAGATACGCGGCCATGGGCCTGGATTTCGACGTCTGAACGGAGGTGACCGCCGCGTTAAGACATGTGGCGAGTGTCTGGAAGAGATTCTTAGTTCAATTCCCTTAACCTAGGTTCCTCGCGTCGCGGGGGAGAAGCGCATGGAGCGCCAGGACGGCAAGGTGAAGGCGGTCGCCATGGGCGTCGCGGAGCTGCGCAAGCAGGTCCGCTCCGTACCCGTGAAGGGCGTAAAGCTGCCGACGCACAAGCTGAAACCGCCGCGTCCGCCGCAGAAGAAGCAGCAACCGCCAGCCCCGATCGACAGACGCGAAGAGCAGGCCGAGAAGGCCGAGCGCATGGCGCAACTGGCCCATTCGAGTTCACTCCTGAAGTCGCCGTACAAGTCGCGCGTCTATAAGGAAGAGAAGCGCAAGGGCGGGATCGTATCCTTCCTGCTGCAGGTTCTGGCCGTGGCCGGCGTCGTTGGCGGCGCGGCCTACCTGTCCGACCCCAACGTGATGGCTTCCATCGACTTCGAAGCGATCAAGGAACAGCTCGGGTTCGACTGAAGCTCCGCCTGCCCCTCACGCAAAGTCTTGTACGGCGCATGAGCGGAGCGCAATGCACCGCCGCAATGCACATCATGCGAGGTCAGGACTTATCGACTGGCTTGGTCAGGACGAACTGGCCGACATCGATACGGCCGGTGCGGAAGCCGGCATCGCAATAGGCGAGGTAGTAGAGCCACATGCGGCGGAACTGCTCGTCGAACTTGCCGCCCTTGATCTGGTCCCACGCCAGCTCGAAGCGCTTCGCCCACTCGCGCAGCGTCCGCGCATAGTCGAGGCCGAACATCCGATCGACTTCGAAGGTGAGGCCGGCTGCGGCGGTCTCTTCGCGAAGGCGCCGTTCCGAGGGCAGCATGCCGCCGGGGAAGATGTAGTGCTGGATGAAATCGGCGCGCTTGCGGTAGGGCTCGAATTCCTTGTCGTCGATGGTGATGATCTGCAGGGCGGCGCGGCCACCGGGCTTCAGCACCTGGGCGATCTTGCCGAAATAGCTAGGCCAGTATTCCTCTCCGACCGCTTCAAACATTTCGATCGAGGCGACAGCGTCGAACTGGCCCTCGATGTCGCGATAGTCGCGCATGGCGATTTCGACCCGGTCCGCGAGGCCAGCATCGGCGATGCGCTTCGTGGCGTAGGCGTGCTGCGCATCCGAGATGGTGACCGAGGTGACGCGGGCGCCGTATTCCTTCGCAGCCACTTCGGCAAAGCCGCCCCAGCCCGATCCGATCTCAAGCACATGGTCGCCGGGCTTGAGGGCAAGGTTGCGGGCGATCGAGTGATACTTGGCGAGCTGCGCGTCTTCGAGGCTTTGCTCGGGCGAGGCGAAGATCGCCGAGGAATAGGTCATCGTTGGATCGAGCCACAGGGCGTAGAAATCATTTCCCAGATCGTAGTGCGCGAGGATGTTGCGCTTCGAGCCCTTCTTCGTGTTGGCGCGCATCATGTGGCTAATGTTTGCGAAGAACCGCGCGATGGCGTTGCCGATCGTGAGCTTGCCGGCGTCGTCCCAGTTCACTGTGAAGTATTGCAGCAGGGTCGCGAGATCGGGAGAATCGAACTTCTGGTCCATGAAGGATTCAGCGAAACCGATGTCGCCCTTGTCGAGCACGGGCCGCGTGAAGGCCAGGTCGTGCGCGATGATCTCGCCATGCGGGCCGGGTTCGGAGCCCTGGAAGCGCAGGGTGCGGCCATCAGGCAGGGTGATGTCGAGGCGGCCCTTCTTGAGCCGAGCGATCAGCAGTGCTGCGATGCGGAGGCTCGCCGGCATGCGGTCGAGCTTGTGAAGGTCGTTCGGTCCGACCTCCTGGACCATTCTGTCCAGACGGGTCATGCACGTTTCCTCAGGTCTTCAGCCGCGCGGGCCGGTTCTTCTACCGGCTTTGCAATGGTTGTCGTTCTCGCGAGCTGTTCTGGCTTGGCATGATAGCGCCCGCCATTCATCCATATCCAGAGGGCCTGCCAGTTGATCGCGATCAAGACGCCCAGTCCAGACATCGGCATCGCCACGAGCCAGCGCAAGATGGCGGCGGTTGTTAACGCACGCGGGCGGACGTGCAGGCTGGCGGTGTGGGAGCGCCCTTCCGCTCCGATATTCTCGACGATCAGGGCCATGCTTTCTCCGGGCTGTCGCAACGTGAAGCGGTACTGGCCATCGACTCCCCAGAAAGGCGAGACGTGGAATTCCTTGTCAGCCGTCGCGTGACGGCCGGCAGAATCCAACGCGCTGACGTAGGAGTGGGTTTCACCGAAGGTGTTGTGGACCTCGTAGATGACGCCCCGGCAATCGCCCTCGGGCCCATATCCGAACCAGATCGAGATCGGGGCGAAGCCATATCCCAGGACACGTGGGAAGGTGACCAGGCGGATCTGGCCGCCATCGAGGGTGACGCCGGCTTCGGCGAGCCGCGCTTCGGCCCAGAGACGGAGCGGTATGGCGGGGTTGCGCGCGCCATGGTCGGTCTCGCGGAAGGCGATTGCATTCGGGCCATTGACCGAGAACAGGCGAGACAGGCCCCTGGCCTCGTCCAGCCGGCCGATATCGACCTCCAGCATGGCGATGGCGTGCCGAAAGGTGCGGCGGAAGGGCGTGGTGCGCGTGTGCGTGGTGCGCCCGAACCAGAGGCGGGCAGGTGGGCGGTCTGCGCGGCTCATTGCGCGGCCGCGTGCAGGTGTGCGTGCGCGGCGGGCAGGTGGGGGAGAGGTTGGGGCGCGAGTGCGTGCACATGCGTGGTGGTGGCGTCCCACGGCACGCGACCGCCGAGGGCGAAGGCGGCTTCGAGACCGGTGCGGAGGCCGGCTTCGTGGAAGCCGTCGCCGAGCCATGCGCCAGCGAAGAAGAGGCCGTCGCGGCCCTGGACGCGCTGCACGGAGCGGCGTGCGGCGGCGGAGGGGGTGTCGTACATGGGATGGTCGAACTCGTAGACGCCAAACGTCTTGTCGGCGGCGGGAGGGCGCGCGGGGTTAAGTGTGACGAAGATGGGTTTGTCGCGGCGAAGGTTCTGCAGGCGGTTCATCCAGTAGGTGATGCACACGCGGTCGTCCTCGCCCTTGAGCACGTTCCAGGAGGCCCAGGCGGCCTTGCGTGCGGGCATGAGGGAGGCGTCGCGGTGGAGGTAAGCGGTGTTGGCGGAGAAGCGCAGCGAGCCAAGTGCGAGGCGCTGCTCGTCATAGCTGCGGTCCAGCATGCCGAGCGACTGGTCGGCGTGGCAGGACAGAATGACAGCGTCGAAGGTCTGCGGCGGGGCGTGGCGCTCGACGATCTGAACGCGACCGGGTCCGGCGGGGCGGATGGCGTCGATCTGTGCGCCGGCGCGCAAGCCGGG
The DNA here is from genome assembly GCA_963718145.1 of uncultured Alphaproteobacteria bacterium. GTDB lineage: Bacteria > Pseudomonadota > Alphaproteobacteria > Caulobacterales > Hyphomonadaceae > UBA7672. The sequence continues at coordinate 130,912 of CAVQYJ010000009.1, forward strand.
TCTCAGTTCGTCGAGCAGCTTGTCGACGTATGCACGGCTGCCGCCGGCGACCGTGCGCCAGATGGGACGCACGAGGTGCATCAGGCGGTGGTTGTCGAAGAAGGTGAGGAAGCTGCCGACGGGATAATCCGGCATCAGCTTCTCGGGCGTGGACCAGATCGCGGCGCTCATCGGCAGGAGATAGGCGGTGCGGAAGATCTCGGAGAAGCCATGGCGGTCCAGCCAGTCGCCCAGCGTTTCGTCGGGAAGATCGCCCGCGACCAGTTCTGCGCGAGCGACGTTGTTGAAACGGACGATCTCGTTGAGCAGGCCGCGGAATTTCGCATCCAGCGCGTTGCGCTTCCACGCGAATACTCCCCAAGGGTCGGACGACCATTCATAGCCCTTCGGATCGGAGACCGAGAAGCTCATGTCAGTCCAGACCGTCTTCACATCGAGGTGCTGGAGCAGGTTGGTGAAGTTCGGATAGTTTGGCCGGTTGAAGCAGATAAAGCCGATGTCGACGGGCAGGTGCGCGCCGTCATAGTCGACATCGACCGTCCAGGCATGGCCGCCGAAGCGAGGGGCATTGTCGTAGACCGTAACGTCCGCAGTTTCCCGAAGCGCCCAAGCAGCGCCGAGCCCGGCCACGCCTCCTCCAACAACGGCGACTCGCTTGCGGCGGGTGATCATGCGGGCGTTTCCTGGGGGCTGGATCCGGCTTGGCCATACACGTCGAGCGCTCGTTTGCGGGCGAAGCCATGGTCGATGATGGGAGCGGGATAGGTTTCGCCGAGCACCACGCCTGCTTCGGCGAGGACATCGTCGGGAGCTTCCCAAGGGCGGTGGATCCACCTCTTCGGAAGCGCGCCCAGTTCGGGCACCCACTTGCGAACATAATCGCCCTGGGTGTCGAATTTTTCGCCCTGCAGCACCGGATTGAAGACGCGGAAATAAGGCGCAGCGTCTGCGCCCGTGCCCGCTGTCCATTGCCAGCCGTTGGCGTTGTTGGCTTCGTCGGCGTCGACCAGGGTATCCCAGAACCACTGCTCGCCCTTGCGCCAGTGGACGAGCAAGTCCTTGGCGAAGAACGAGGCGACGATCATGCGCACACGATTGTGCATGTAGCCGGTCGTCCAGAGCTGGCGCATGCCGGCGTCGACAATTGGGTAGCCTGTATGGCCGCGCTTCCAGGCTTCCAGTTCGGCTTTGGAGCCCGCGCGCCAGTCCACATCCTCGAACTGGCGGCGCCAGGAAAGATGGCCCATCTGCGGATCGTGGTAGAGCAGGTGATAGGAAAAATCGCGCCACGCCAGTTCAGAGAGAAACTTCTGGATGTCGCGCGCCGGCGCCTCGCCAGTTTCCTGCGCGTGCGTGGCTGCGCGCCAGACCTGCGCAGGCCCGATCTCGCCGAAGCGGAGATGCGGCGAGAGGCGCGAGGTGTGATCTTCGTCCGGGCGGTCGCGGCCGACGGCGTAGCCATCGACCGTTTCCTTGAGGAAGCCGCGCAGGCGCTTGCGGGCGCCGAGTTCGCCGGGCGTCCATGCCTTGGCGATGCCTTCCGACCAGTCGGGCTTCGAGGGATGAAGCTTCCAGTCAGCGAGGTCGTCTGACTTCACCTTGCCGAATAAGGTCAGCGTCCTTGGTTCGGGCGCAGCTTCCGGCAGCGCGATCATCGCCTGCAGCGATTTCCAGAACGGGGTGAAGACCTTGTAGCCGTCGCCAGAGCCGGTCTTCATTTCGAACGGTTCTACAAGAAGGGACGCATTGAAGCTCTGCGCCTCGATGCCGTCTGCTTTCAGGGATTTCTTGATGCGCTCGTCAATACGCCGGGACGGGCCGTAGCGCCGGTTCCAATAGACGGCGATGGGCTGCGTTTCCTTCACTAGCCTGGCCAGTTCCGCTTCCGCAGGCCCGCGCCGCAGGATCAGGTTTCCGCCCTTCGCCTCGATGCGCTCGCCCAGCGCCCGGAGCGACTTGTCGAGCCACCATTTTGAGGCGCCGCCCAGTGCGCGCATCCCCTGGCTCTGTTCGTCGAGGAAATAGACCAGAACCAGCGGCTTGCCCGTCGCGTGGGCCGCCGCAAGCCCGGGGTTATCCGCAAGGCGCAGGTCGTCTCGAAACCAGAAGAGGATAGGGCGATCCGACAAGGCCACTCGCGATGTTTCAAGGCATTGCGGGCCTGTCTACGTGTCTCGAAGCGGGATGGATCAGGAGGCCTTGTTTGGCTTGGATTTCGCGTAAGCTTGCGTTCCCCTGTGGATCACTGCATCGACGGGCAGCACAGCTTCCGGCCGGTAGCTCACATTGTCGGCCAGCCGCTCGTAGAGCGGGGCGAAATCAGTATCGACCGTGGCCCGAAACAGCTCGTCATAGCTCCGGATGACGAAATAGGTCTGCTGGAAATCGTCGATCCGGTATTCCGTCCGCATCACTCGCTCGAGGTCGAATCGCAGGCGGTTGGGCGAGGGATCGTCGAGCGCGAAGATCGATTCGTCCTTCGAGGAGGAAATTCCCGCGCCGTATATCTTCAGGCCCTTCGGCGTTTCGATCAGCCCGAACTCGACCGTGTACCAGTAGAGCGCGGCAAGGTTCTTCAATCGCCCGAACTTCATCGCGCGCAGGCCGCCCTTGCCGTAGGCTTCCATGTAGTCGGCAAATACCGGGTTGGTCAGCAGGGGTACGTGACCGAAGACATCGTGGAAAATGTCCGGCTCCTGCAAGTAATCCAGCTGGTGGCGCCCTCGGATAAACTGACCAGCGGGGAAGCGCCGGTTGGCAAGTTGCGTAAAGAACACTTCGTCCGGAACCAGACCCGGCACGGCGACGACGGTGAATCCCGTGCGCCGCTTCAGTTCTTCGTTGATCACCGCGAAGTTGGGAATGCCGCCGCGATTGAGGTTCAGCGCCTCGTGTCCCTCGATCAGGGCAGGGTCAGCGCGCACAGCAAGGATATCGCGCTGGCGCCGGTAGAGAAAATCCCAGACGGCGTGTTCATCGGCGGTGTAGTTCGACCATCCCTGGTCGATCACATAGTCATCATCGCGCACGGTGGCGTGGCTGCTCATGGCTCGAATGTAGGGTGAGCCGGCCAATCCGTCACGCCGTCACAATTAGTGTGCGGCGGTTGTGCGCATCCGGTAGGCGCCGTGGTCGTCGATCTCGAACATTTCCGGGATTTGCGGATGGTTCACAGGCTCGACGTTGTCGTCGGGCAGAAGGTTCTGTTCCGATACATACGCGACGTAATAGGAAGAATCGTTCTCGGCGAGCAGGTGATAGAAGGGCTGCTCCTTTACCGGACGGATCTCCGCAGGAATGGATGTCCACCATTCCTCGGTGTTCGCAAACTCGGGATCGACATCGAAAATGATTCCCCGGAAAGGGAAAAATCGATGCCGGACCTGCTGTCCGATCGCAAATTTGGCTGCTCTATTCACGTCCATGGCCACGGCGCCCCTTGCCTAGCTGCCTTGGTTTATGCCCCGCCAAACGCAAACGATTCTCAACCGGGCCGATAGCCGCGCCGGAAACTCGGATGCGCACAGCCCGCCCATTTGGCCCAATAAATCCCGCCCGGCAACTGAGCAGATGCAGTACCGGACAGTTCCTGCGTGCCAAGCGAACCAGTTCGGTCTAGGGGATATCACAACAAGATCACGGATCGCTTACATGGCGAAGCCTACCCGCCCGCGCCGCGGCCCGCGCGCGCGGTCCGGCGCGTCGAGGCTCTACGCTGCGCTGGACCTGGGCACGAACAACTGCCGGTTGCTGATCGCCGAGCGCTCTGCGTCCGGCGGATTGCGGGTGGTCGATTCGTTCTCGCAGATCGTGCGGCTGGGCGAGGGACTGGCGCGCACCGGACAGCTCTCCGACAAGGCGATGGATCGCGCGATCGAGGCGCTGCGACGGTGCCACGACAAGGTGAAGAAGCACGGCCGCGTCGAGGTGCGCTACATCGCGACGCAGGCGTGCCGAGCAGCCATTAACGGCAAGGCGTTCCTGAACGAGGTTCATCGCAAACTCGGCATGCGCATGGAGACGATCACTCCGAAGGAAGAAGCCAAGTACGCGCTGCTCGGCTCGCTCGATCTCGTCGATCCCAGCCATGACTTCGCGCTGGTGATCGATATCGGCGGCGGCTCGACGGAGCTGTGCTGGATCGACGCGAAGTCGGCCGTGGCGCGGGGTGTGGAGGGATGCGCCATCCGCCCGCCCATTCTCGGCTGGGCGTCCTTTCCGGTTGGGGTGGTGACGCTGGCCGAGGGTTTCGAGGATCGGGAAGAAGGCTGGTATGCGCGTATGGTCGAACATGTGCGCCAGCTGCTCCTGGCGAATGATGCGGCGACGCGCTTCGGTCCATTGTTCCGGTCGGGGCGCGGACAACTCATCGGCAATTCTGGAACGGTGACATCGCTTGCCGGCGTTCATCTGCGGCTTGACCGGTATCTGCGCTCTGCTGTCGATGGCGTCTGGCTGTCGCGTGAGGGGGCGGAGGAAGCGCGCCAGAGACTGCACGATGCAACGCCGGAAGAGCGTGCTGCTGAACCCTGCATCGGGCCCGAGCGAGCGGATCTCGTGCTTGCCGGCTGCGCGATCCTCGACGCGGTGTGGTCGGTGTGGCCTGCGGGGCGCTTGCGTGTTGGCGACCGTGGGCTGCGAGAGGGCATCCTGCTTTCCATGATGCACGGCGCCGGCAGTGGCGGCCAGCGCCGGCGGACCCGCGGCAGCCGTGGCGGTCGTCCTGCGGCTACGGCTCCGACTGAAAGCACACAGACATGACGGTCGAGGAAGACAGCAAGGGCCGCCGCCGATGGAAGGCGCCGAAGGACGCGCGCGGACCATCCGATGGCCGCACCATGGCCAAGAAGGAGAAGGTGCGGAAAAAGACGCTGAGCAAGTCGTCGCGCGACTGGGTCGACCGCCAGCTTCGCGATCCCTATGTGCGACGCGCCCAGGAAGCCGGGTATCGCGCCCGCGCCGCCTACAAGCTGCTGGAGATCGACGACAAGTTCCATGTGCTGAAGAAGGGCGCGCGGGTGATCGATCTTGGCTGCGCTCCGGGCGGCTGGACGCAGGTGGCGTTCGAGAAGGGCGCCGAGGCCATCGCCGGCGTCGATCTCCTCCCGGTCGACGGCATCGGCAGCGCAAAGCTATTCAAGGGCGATGTCGCCGAGCCGGGGATGGCCAGGAAGTTGCTGGACGCGGTCGGAGGGTCGCCGACCCTCATCCTGTCAGACATGGCCGCCAACACGTCCGGCCACAAGCAGACCGACCATGTCCGCACCGTCGCCCTCGCGGAAATCGCTGCCGCCTTTGCGATCGAAAATCTCGCCAAGGGCGGGACGTTCGTCGCCAAGGTCTTCCAGGGGGCGCCCAGGGAACGCTGCTTGAGGCGCTGAAGGCCAATTTCGCTGAAGTCCGGCACTGGAAGCCGCCCGCCAGCCGGGCGGAAAGTCCGGAGACTTTTGTTATTGCAACCGGCTTCAAAGGCCGCTGAAATCCTCCCGGGAATGCGGTAGAAGGCGTAAGCGTAGAGACGATTCACGGCTGCTTTTGCCTTGGTCATTGGGAGGGCCATGCCTATGAGAACCAGAGCTGCGATTATGGTTGCGCTTGCAGCCACTGCACTGACCGTTGTGGCGTGTGGGGAGACGACTACGGAGACTGCGGCGGCGCCTGCGGCCGCACCGGCGCCTCCACCACCACCTGCAGCACCACCTCCACCACCGCCTCCACCTGCAGCCGTAGTCGGCCTTACAGTCCCCTACGCGACCGAGGCCGAATGGGTGGCCGCCTGCACCGCAGCCCCCATCGACAAGAGCATCTGCGAGTGCGTGAGCAAGGCCACAGTCAAGGAGATCGGAACCAAGGGTCTCTATATCTGGGTGTGGGAGGGCTACGTCCAGCGCGTCGGCATGGGCCAGGTCCGTTCCAAGAAGTGGTTCACCGACAACGGCCTCGACACCAAGGCCCAGCAGAAGTTCGCCGACGCCGTCGGCAAGTGCTACGTGATGCAATAGGCTGACGGCCTGAAAATCCTGAGCCGGGGCAGGGTTCAAACCTGTTCCGGCCCAGCTGTTTCCGGACCACTTCCCAAGGCGATGGAGAATCGCTAGACGGGTCTATGGAACAGCACCCCTCAATTCAAATCCGCCAGGCCATCACGTTCGACGACGTGCTGCTCGAGCCGGGTCCGTCCGAAGTCGTGCCCGGCGATGTCGATATCCGCACACGCCTCACACGCGACATCCCGCTCAACGCCCCGATCGTCTCCGCTGCGATGGACACAGTGACGGAAACCACCCTCGCCATCGCCATGGCGCAGTTCGGCGGCATTGGCGTCATCCACCGCAATCTGAGCATCGAGGAACAGGCCGAGCAGGTCCGCCGGGTGAAGCGTTTCGAGAGCGGCATGGTGGTGAACCCCGTCACGGTGACGCCGGAGGTGACGCTGCGCCAGCTCAAGGTGCTGAAGGAACGCCTGAAGGTTTCCGGGATTCCGGTGGTCGAGCCGGGGCCGGAGGGCGTTCCGCGCAAGCTTCTCGGGATCATCACGAACCGCGACGTGCGCTTTGCCGACGATGACAGCCGGCCGGTGTCCGAACTGATGACCCGGAAAGTCGTCACCGTCCGCGAGGGCACGGATCCGGCCGAGGCGCGCCGGCTGCTGCACAAGCACCGGATCGAGCGGCTGATCGTGATCGACGAGGATGGCCGCTGCGTCGGGCTGCTCACTGTCAAGGACATGGAGAAGAGCCAGGCCAACCCGAACGCCTGCAAGGACGAGCAGGGCAGGTTGCGCGTCGGCGCCGCGTCCACGGTCGGCGATGCAGGCTTCGAGCGCTCGCAGGCGCTGATCGATGCGGGCGTGGACGTGTTGGTGATCGACACGGCGCACGGTCATTCGAAGATGGTTCTGCTGGCGGTGGAGCGCGCCAAGAAGTTCTCTAACCGCGTGCAGATCATTGCCGGCAATGTCGCGACATCGGATGGCGCCAAGGCGCTGATCGATGCCGGCGCGGATGCGGTGAAGGTCGGGATCGGCCCGGGCTCGATCTGCACCACGCGCATCGTGGCGGGCGTTGGCGTGCCGCAGCTTACGGCCATCGCCGACTGCGCGCGCGCGGCCTCGGCGCAGAACGTTCCGGTCATCGCCGACGGCGGCATCAAGTTCTCGGGCGACTTCGCCAAGGCGCTCGCCGCCGGCGCGTCCTGCGCCATGATGGGATCGATGCTGGCCGGCACGGAAGAGGCGCCGGGCGAGGTGTTCCTCTACGAGGGCCGCGCCTACAAGGACTATCGCGGCATGGGTTCGCTCGGCGCGATGGGGCAGGGATCGGCGGACCGGTATTTCCAGAAGGAAGTCGCCCCGCAGAAACTCGTGCCCGAGGGCATCGAAGGCCAGGTGCCGTTCAAGGGGCCTGTCGGCCCCATCCTGCACCAGATGGCCGGCGGGCTTCGCGCGGCGATGGGCTATGTCGGCGCCCGGACGGTCGCGGAACTGCACCAGAAGGCGAAGTTCATCCAGATCACCGGCGCAGGCCTGCGCGAGAGCCATGTGCATGATGTGAAGATGACCCGCGAAGCGCCGAACTACTCGCTGCCGACGGGGTGAGCGACGGCGCCGAAGGCGCGATTTGGTCCGGGGGACCAAATCGAGGAGCGAACGCCCGGAGCCATGCGAAGGGCCGGGCGGCTCCGAGCAATTCCTCTCAAGCAGTCTTCGTTGTCGATCTGAAATCCTGGGCAATCTGGAGCAGCCGGCCGGTCGCATCGTAGACCGCCGAGGCGCCGTTTGTCGGCGAGCCGGTCAGCCGGTTCATGGCGTCGTAGCTGTAGGCCTTGGTCGTGTAGTTGGTGATGTTGCCGCGGCCGTCATAGGTCATAGGTAACGCGAAATGCACCTCTTCGTGGCGTGGCGGGATGGTGCGGTGACTTCTCTGGCCTCGAACGATTATTGTGGTCGCTGCCCCGCCGCGCGGTGCATTTCGCGTTGCTCAATGCACCTCTATTTTGCCCCGGGGCGAGGTGGCGCCTCGGGCTTTGCCCTCGATGCGACCCGCTTTTTCTGCCCTTTCGGCAGGAGAAGTTCAAATGCCGGACCATCGACGCGTCTTCGTGTTCCGCTGGCGAACCGGTCGAGGGCGCCGGTTGACCGGAACGTCAGCATTCTGAATATGTCCCGCGATCAGGGCGCCCGAGAAACTGGTTCTCGGCCAGTGGCTTGCGTTTCCGAAACGGAAAATCCGGGCCGAAGGAATCCGGGCCGAAGGATTGCGGAGTCGTTTCCGGAGCGCGCTGCAGGACTGGCTTTCGCGCGTGAGGGGAAGACTGTCGGCCAAAATGCGGTCTGCAAAGGCTCGCCGGGCTGCCGATTGATGGGGTAAGGTGCGCCGTTGGGGCGGGCCGGGTTCTCAGAAAACGGGGAGGCGGGCCGCCGCCGACACGTGATGCGCAGCGCCTGGTGACGCAGGCCGGAGGGGTGCGACGGGTCCATGTACGTCTACATCGTCCATGCCGAGGCCGACAAGGCCGCCGCAGACGACCTTCAGGGGTTCCTGAAGTCGCGCGGCATGGTCGTGCACACGGAAACGGGCGAGCGCGGCTTTGCCTACCTGCAGGCGTCCGACGTGGTTGTCGGCCTGTGGTCCCGGGATGGCGTCATGGCGCGCCACAGCATGCAGATGGTCAGCCGCATGCTGGACGCCTGGTCGGACGAGCGCCTCGTTCTGGTCAATCTCGATCACGCCATCCTGCCCGTGGGCATGCGCGACCTGCCGGCGATCGACGCCGGGATCGGCAATCGCGACCTCGCGGTGTGGCCGAAGGTGGAGCGCGAGGCGCGCGAAGCGATCAACCGCGGACTTGTTGCGAGGCAGGCAGCCGAAGACAAGGCGCGGGCGCAGGCCAGAGGCGGCGGGTCAGGATCGTCCTCGCGCCGCTCACGCAGCGAGGCGGAGGCCGAAGCGGCGCGGCTGAGGCGCGCGATGAAGAAAGTTGCCGCGCAGCGGGCAGGCTATTCGACGAAGGAAAATGCGGGGATACGCACGCCGCGCCGGAGCGCGGTGAAGCGTGGGCCAGGCGTCTTCCTTGGCATCCTGGTGTTCATCGGGCTTGTCGCTGCGATGGGCTGGGCGGCATGGGAGATCATCGGTCCCGGCAACCATACAGGCCTCCTGCACTATGTTGCGCTCGGCCTGGGAGGCCTCGCCGCGCTGCCTTTCGTTCTTGTCGTCCTCTATTTCATCCTGAAGGTCATCCTCGCCCCGTTTCGCGCCATTGCGCGGATCGGCAGGAAGAGGCGCCCGGCGCCTGCGGCGGCCTCGCCTGCTCCCCAGCCTGTTGCGGCGGAGCCCATGGCCGATCCGGCGCTGTTCGTTTCCTACGCCCATCTCGACAACGCAGCGGTCGAGCCCGTGGTGAAGATCGTCGAAGCGGACGGGCGCCATGTCTGGATCGACAAGAGCATCACCCCCGGCGATGGCTGGGCCGGCAAGATCGTCGGCGCCATCAAGTCGGCCAGGGGCGTCATCGTCATGTGTTCGCCCCGCGCCTTCGACAGCGATCATGTGAGGCGCGAGCTTCACGTGGCCATGAACAACAAGAAGCGTCTGGTGCCGATCTTCATCGAGGCCGCCCAGCCGCCGGACGAGTTCGAATACCTGCTGGCCGGGGTCAACTGGCTGAAGCTCTACGAACTGCCCGAGGATCAGCGCCCGGCGGCTATCGGCAAGGCGCTCGCGGCCGTATAAGGCGCCCATGAAAGACAGACTCTACATTCTCCAGGCGCCGTTCCTCGACGGCGAGCAGAGCTGGTACTGCAATGACTGCGCGACGCTGGAAGGCGCACTGCTGGCCAATCCGCACTGGAATGAGGCGATCGAGATCCACCGCATCGCCTTTCCGCGCCCGCGCTGGGAGGTGGTCGACCTTGTCGGCGAGGCGCACCAGGGCCTGCCCATGCTGATCATGGAGGCGAAGGGCGCGCCCCTGCATGCCCTGCGCGTCAAGGAATGGGCGATCCTGAAGGACGTCCGCGAGATCGGCTGGGCCATCGCCACCCGCCACGGCGGCGTAGGGCCGCATCCGTGAGACCTGTTTCCTCATGAGAGAGGGCGGGAAGATACAAGCCGCTATTGAAGTGCTGGAAGACGTGTTGCAGCGTCACCAGCCCGTGAAAGAAGCCGTGCGCGACTGGGGCAAGCGCTCGCGCTTTGCCGGCGCACGCGACCGGGCGTGGATTTCCGGCCTGGTTCTGGATGCCCTTCGCCACAAGAACTCGATCGAGCATTCGATGGGCGCGACAGGTCCGCGTGCGCTCGCCATCGGCGCGCTGAAACACGCCTGGGGCTGGGATGTCCGCAAGGTGGAAGAAGCGTTCAAGGACGAGCACGCGCCATCCGCCATCAGCGCCAAGGAACGCGAAGGCATCCTGCTGGCCCCCGATCCAGCTGCGCCCGAGCATGTCCGTGGTGATTATCCCGAGTGGCTGGCGCCGCACATGAAGCGCGCCTTCGGGCCGGACGCCGTGCCGGAAGCGATGGCCATGGCGTCACGCGCGCCGGTCGACCTGCGGGTCAACACGCTGAAGTCGGATGCGGAAAAGGCCGGCCGCGCGCTGGAGAGCGTCAAGGCGAAGGCGATCCCCGAACTGAAGAACGGCTTCCGCATTCCCGCGCCCGAGGCGGTCGACCGCGGCGAAAGCGTCGAGGCGATCCCTGCCTATTCCAGGGGCTGGGTCGAGGTGCAGGACATGGGCAGCCAGATCGCCGCAGCGGCCAGCTGCGCGAAGGCCGGCGAACAGGTGCTGGACTATTGCGCAGGCGGTGGCGGCAAGACCATCGCCATGGCGGCCATGATGGAGAACAAGGGCCAGATCTTCAGCCACGACATTGACGGGCGGCGTCTCTCGGCGCTGATCCCCCGCATCGATCGCGCCGGCATCCGCAACGTGCAGCTGCGCCATCCGAAAGAGAATGCCTCGCTCGATGATCTCGCGGGCAAGATGGATCTGGTGGTGATCGATGCGCCGTGCACCGGCGTCGGCACCTGGCGCCGCAAGCCGGATGCGAAATGGCGCGTCAGCGAAGGCGCGCTGCGGAAGCGCATGGAAGACCAGGCGACGATCCTGCGCACGGCCTGCGCCTATGTGAGACCCGGCGGCCGGCTGGTCTATGTAACGTGCTCCTTCCTGATGGAGGAGAACGAGGACCAGGTCGCCAGCTTCCTGATCGACCGCGACGACTTTGCGATGGAGGATGCGGCGGATGCGGCAGTGCGCTCGGGCCAGTTGACGGATGCAGGGGCGAAGCTGGCGCGCAAGTGCCGGCTTCCCGGCGGCGCACTCCGCCTCACGCCGCGCAGCGCGGGGAGCGATGGGTTTTTCGTTGTGGTGATGCGGAGGAAAGCGTGACGTTGGAGAAGGCGCTGCCGGACAAGGTGACTCTCAAGCCGTCGCGACTGAAATGGGCGATGGTGCTGTTGATATGCCTCGTCTTCGTCGGCGCCGCCCTGTTCGTGATCCCGCCGGACCAAGATCCGGTGATGCGCTGGCTCGTCATGGGCTTTTTCGGGATCGGCGTGTTCGCCAGCCTTCCGGGTCTCTTCGGAGTGGGCGGGCTTGAGCTGGATCCGGAGGGCTTCACCATCCTACATTGGGGCAGGAATACGCGGCGATCCTGGCGTGAGTGCTCCGAGTTCTCGGTCCTCGACATGCGTGGCGGCCCGTTTGTGGGATTCACCAGCGAGACGGACGCGGGAAAGATGGGCGCAGGCCTTGCGCGCGGCCTGGTCGGCGAAACCGGCATGCTGCCTGACAAGTACGGCATGAAAGCAAAGGATCTCGCCGGCCTGATGAACCGCTTTCGCGCACGGGCGCTGGGCGTTTCTGGCTAGGCCCTGTGGATGGCCGCCGAGCCCGATTGACGGCGCAGGCGAAAATCTTCATCTGACGCCATGGCAACTCACCCTTCCCAAAACCTGCAGCACGAACGGGTCCTGATTGTCGATTTCGGCAGTCAGGTGACGCAACTCATCGCCCGCCGCCTGCGCGAGATGGGGGTCTATTGCGAGGTGCACCCCTACAACCGCGCCGACGCGGTTCTTGCTGCAGGCTTCAATCCGAAAGCAATCATCTTCTCCGGCGGGCCGGCGAGCGTGACGGCGGCGAAGTCGCCGCAAGCGCCGCAGGCGGCGTTCGATGCTGGCGTCCCGATCCTCGCCATCTGCTACGGCCAGCAGACCCTAGCAGTGCAACTCGGCGGAACTGTCGAGGGTGGCCACGCAGCGGAGTTCGGCCGCGCCGATGTTGAGATCCTCGACGCCAGTCCGCTGTTCGACGGCTTCTGGGATGTCGGCAAGCGCTATCCCGTCTGGATGAGCCATGGCGACCGCGTCACGCGCCTGCCAGAAGGCTTCAAGGCGATCGGCACATCCGAGAACGCGCCCTTCGCCATCGCGGTCGATGAAAAGCGCCGCTACTACACGACCATGTTCCACCCTGAAGTGGTCCACACGCCGGATGGCGCCAAGCTGCTCCAGAACTTCGTCAAGAAGATCGCCGGCATGAAGGGCGACTGGACCATGGCGGCCCTGCGCGCCGAACAGGTCGAGAAAATCCGCGCCCAGGTCGGCAAGGGCAGGGTGATCTGCGGCCTCTCTGGCGGCGTGGACAGTTCCGTGGCCGCCGTGCTGATCCACGAAGCCATCGGCGACCAGCTTACCTGCGTGTTCGTCGACACCGGCCTGATGCGCGCCAATGAGGCGGACGAGGTCGTGAACCTCTTCCGCGGCCACTACAACATCCCGCTGGTGCATGTGGATGCAGGCATGGAGTTTCTTGGCGGGCTGGCAGGCGTCAGCGACCCCGAAACCAAGCGCAAATTCATCGGCAAGACGTTCGTCGAGATCTTCGAGCGTGAAGCGAAGAAAATCGGCGGGGCAGGCTTTCTAGCGCAGGGCACCCTTTATCCCGACGTGATCGAGAGTGTCTCCTTCGATGGCGGGCCGTCGGTTACCATCAAGTCCCACCACAATGTTGGCGGATTGCCCGAGCGCATGAACATGAAGCTCGTCGAGCCGCTGCGGGAACTTTTCAAGGACGAAGTCCGCGCACTCGGCCGCGAGCTCGGTCTGCCGCCGGCCTTCGTCGGGCGCCATCCCTTTCCGGGGCCGGGCCTCGCCATCCGTATTCCCGGCGAAATCACTGCGGAGCGCGTCGCGATCCTCCAGAAGGCCGACGCGATCTATCTCGACGAAATCCGCAAGGCGGGTCTCTATGACAAGATCTGGCAGGCCTTCGCCGTCCTGCTTCCCGTGCGCAGTGTCGGCGTCATGGGCGACGCCCGCACTTACGAGTCGGTGCTGGCCCTGCGCGCCGTCACCTCCACGGACGGGATGACCGCCGACTTCTACCCCTTCCCGATGGACTTCCTCGGCCGCACTGCTACCCGCATCATCAACGAGGTGAGAGGCGTCAGCCGCGTCGTCTACGACGTCACCAGCAAGCCACCGGGGACAAT